>CAVPXW010000023.1:0-934686 GCA_963709865.1 uncultured Acidobacteriota bacterium | reverse complement strand
CTGGTGCGAAAAGACCCAGAACAGAAACCATCCGCTAACCCCGTCGAATACGCGCTTCTGAAGACAGGTGCGGTACAGTCGCTCCCCAAACTTTTTGTGCTTCCCTTATCCCCGGGCCTCGGCATGAACTCGTGGCGCCGGTACGCGACTATTGACGTCGTCGATCTTCCTATTCCTCCTCCGGGCCGATCATATCGACTGGAAACGTTGTCATGTCAATCGGCTGGGCACCGAATACTTCGCCGTCCTGGCACCATGAACCGGCCGCAAGCTCGGCGCGCTTCAGCTTTGGATTCCACTTAGTGACATATGAGGAACGCGGATTTATCTCACGCTTTGCGATGCTGGCACGCATCTTCTCGGCGGAGTCTTCGACCTCTTGTGCGGACCGCAGGCCGAAAGCGGTGGATATGCCATTTCCGGGACCCGTAACCCACACGGCGCCATGGCCTTCGAGAATCTCGTGCTTCCAACCGATCCTGGTCCCGGCGTCATCAGTTATCCATTGTTGAGATTCCGTGTACCCACACCGCAAGCAATCGAATTCCCATTCATTCGTGCGGCAGTTGAATTCATAGACTCCAAATTCGTAGCCGCACTGTTTGCATTCCTTGTAATCCGTTACGGTTGACATAATTAGCTACTTGCATCCTTCCTGTGGCAATTGCTACCTACCATTCAATACCGTCCTGATCGGTTTGGTCCGTACCGTAAATGACTTAGAGACTTCAACCCGTGCCAGCGTGCGTCGATGACCTGTCAGCGCCGTCGTGCGGCGTCTGCAGGTGGGTGGGGCCCACACTGGTTCTGGTCGCTCATTCCTTTACCTGGTCCACGGGGAAGTTCGGCCTCATCCACCGGTCGCGTTCCGTAAATTCCACGTAGCGATCGCAAGGGTCTTCCATGCTGCCGTCCTCGTCCACCTGGCATTCGCCGCATGTGGCCTTGTGCCAGGTGTACAGCACGAACTCGTCTTGCACCTTCTGGCCCTTTGCCTGCATGTAGCGGGCGAGGGCGAAGAGGACCAGTTCCAGCTTGTCCTTGTCGGGCAGGGCTCCAGGAACTTCTGCGTGCGTACCGGCACCGCTCGGTCAGTTGCGTGCGCCATTTGGCCTCGCGGAGAGCCTTTTCCTCCGGTGTCTCGACCAAGTCGTCGTCGTTAAGGTCAACTAAGTCGATGTTTCGATCGTTGAAGGATTTGGTTCCGTGCTTGGCTGTCCGGTGGCAGCGGTCGCCGGGACAATCGCAAAGTTTTCAGCTTTCGTGTTCATTTGCTCCTCCTGCTAATTCAATACTGTGTTCCTGGCCGGCCGTTGTGCCAGTACGCCCCGCCGTCAGTTCATAAGGGACGTAATCGAATCCTTGGAATCGAGCCGGAAGGACGGGCGCTCCAGCGCACTCAGGGCAGAAGCGACGTATGTCGTAGAGGGCCTCGATGTACTCGTGGAGGCAGTCGCGGACCTTCGCCTGTTTTCTAGCGCTCCGGGGAACCCGGCGCTCACCATACGCATAGACGGTGGTCGGGGCAGGTGCACTTGGAGGCCCCGTCGTGTCGCAGCCCATCCTTAAAGTAAAAGACTGCATGAAAGACGTCCTTGATGCGCGAATCGTTGTACGGTATATGGCGGACGCACAACATGCCTGAGGGATAGTGTTCGAAGGCCCATGCCGGGTACTGCAGCACGTTCATCACAGATCGGACGTGAACAATGTAGTGGCATGTCAGGTCAAGGCAGCAACCTAGATCGCGAACGTCCTTGAAGTAAGACAAGATCGGAGGCAGGGCTGCGGTTCTAGGGTCCAACTGCCCGGGCGCCAGCTGAAGATGACCGGTACCGTGCTCGCCCTGCTCGGATACATCACCCCCTCGAGCTGAGCTGTTTGAGACTGTGCGTGCCGCACTGTGCGTGGCACTGTGTCAAGTGCAACAGAATCAGCAATCTAGTTGTATCTTGCTCCACTGTGCGATTTAACTGTGCAACACTGTGTTGCGCATAGTTCTCACGCACAGCTGGACGCACAGGCACGCACAGTGCAAGCTGGTAGACCGTTTTGTTCTGACCGGCATCGCCCTTGCTGACGATCGCGATCTTGGCCTCGTCGAGCAGTTCCTTCAACTGTTGCCTCACTCGGGAATGCGACATTTGGTCGTCTTTACCAGGTCTGTAAGGGACATGGCCACCTTCCTTGTGGCGACATCGGCGGCTTGTTGTAGTGCTTCCAGTACAGTCATTTTTTCCTCCCTACAAATCGGGCAAATCGAAGCCACGTTCTTAGTCTTTAGCCGACGCTCATCATCCGGTGAGCCGGCCCACTGTGCAGCCAGCTCAAAGCCGATACCCGCTGCCCGAAACCTCGCGGTGGTCTTGCCGCCCCGGCCGAGGCGATGATCCTTGAGGCGTTGCTCCAAGTTCGTTGTATAACCCAGGTAATGACGGCTACGACCCAGTCGCTTTCGAAATGAAGCAAGTAAATGGTTTCCATGTCGCTCGCCGATCGATCAAATGCCCGGCACGGTGCTGGCGCCATCTTTCCTCCGCTCGCCCTATAGCTTCCTCGGAGTCATCTGCTCACCCCCGCAACTCCTGAACGGCGGTACCAAGATCAGACAGCCATTGCTGCCACAAGGTCCCGAAACCGACTTCGAGGTCATATTCGGCTTTGAATGGCGCGAAGATATCCACCAGCACCCATCCATTGCTTGGGCCTGTTGATTCCCATCGTGAATCTCTTGGACTACCTGCCCGGCACGCATGACACGCTTCCCGAGTAGCTCCACTGCATGTCGTAGTATTCGATGAGGAATACGGCCCGGGGAAAGGCTTCGGAAACTTCAACTAGATGACTGTTGACGATGCCAGAGTACTTTTTGAATGCGAGGGTGAACCGCCGTGCCTTGTTGATCTCGCTATGCAGAAAGCGGAGGTCTTGGTCGGTCTTCAATGTGAGTAGTTGCTGAAGGAAGTCTTCGACATCATCCACGGGGTCCCCGAACTTGCTGGCAACCCACGTTGCGAGTTCACGGGAAGGCTTGTTTAGCCTCTCAGAAACTTGATCTATCTCAGCCGGGCTGCCGGCCAAGACGTCCAAAATGTAGTCGATCCAATTGCCACTGCTGTTCCTCCTTATTTCGACGCAGTACTATTCGTGAACGGGATCTTGCCAATTGATCCAGTTCCTTGGCGGTCCGATAGCCGTGGCGCCGGTCACTGCGCAAACATCGATGGTTGCTGCTGTGGCGTTTGGTCTTTCCGGCCGCAACGCCGCTGCCTTTGTGGGAAGTCCGCGGCCTACTTTAGTCCGGACTGACCAAGGTCCGTTCCGAGCAATCTTCCGGCGCACCATACATGCTCGTTCACGACCTAGTTGTACAAGTCGGCAGAGCTGCTCCACGTGGCCGCGATCTGCCTTAGGGATAACTCCCCCGAGGCGATTTAACTAGGCAGTTCTACAGTCGCTCATCGAACCCTTTTCCGGTCTAAGCCGCGGGATCGCTTGCTCCCCGGCTCTAGGCAGGTCAACAGACTTCTTGCGACCAGGCTTGCGTCTGATCCCCTCCTGCCTGAGGCAAAGGCGAACGAGCTTTGCGGGCTGTCCTGCGCGGAAAGCAATGTCATCAACGGTGAGCGACTGGTTGGCTGAGAGAGCCTTGATCTCAGCGACGACCCATGGACGAATCTCCATCGGCTTCCTCCCTCGTCTCGAGGCGGCGAGCGGTACAGGCGTGCTCCTGCCCGCGTTAGACTCCGCCGAAGCTCGGCCACCTCAGACGCGATGTGCATCTCGATTTCTCGACGCTGCTGGTCGAGCAGAAAATCAACCAGCGGCTTCCCGTTCAGTGTAATGTTCGTGAAGTCTCCCATGGGCCCCCTGCGTCGCCATTCGACCTACAACGCTTCCAGTACTTCACGCGACCGCTCTCCACTCACCGCGCCGACTAAATTCCCAAACGACTCGGCTGTGGCCACACGGCTACCGTTGATGCGGTCGCGTTCGGCTTCGCAGTACTGCAGCGGGCCGATTGCCAATGCCTTGGCACGGGTGTGTTCAGTTTTCGATTGCGGAAAAACACCGAATTCGTTTGTGTCGCCGATGCGGGCAACCAACACTTGTTCTTTCTCAGTGGTTTTCGCGGCCGGCTGAGTTTTCGTTCGTGCGGTCTTCTTTGCTGCGGACTCCGCTTTCTTTTTGCGTGCAGCTTGCTTCTTCGCCTCTACTTGAGCCTTGCGGCGTTCTTTCTCTGCCAACTTGTCCAGATCACGGCGGGCTCCTTCCGCCTGGCGCAGTTCCTTCTGGCGCTCCTTCTCTTCGCCTTTCGCTTTCTCTTGTTGCTGTTTGGCCTTGATGTTGGCAATCACACGCTGGTGCTTCTGTTCCAGGACGGTTGGAGTCTTCGTGCGGGAGAACTTGCCATTGCCTCCGTACTGGTATTCCGCCCCAGTGTCCTCGCACAGGATCCGGTCGCCCGCCTTCACCTTCTTGACCGGGGAGTTGGCCATCGTCAAGTGACTCTGTCGGTACGGTCACGGTGTTCGCATCGGCATTGTCCCTCGGCGCGATGTCTGCCTTTGGCGCTGATTCGTGTACATTCATGACGACGTATACTGTGGGGTCTTTCTCGCCCTTGACCTTGACCGTGTCGCCTTCGGAGAGCTTCAGCGGCTTCGGAGGATCTCATAAGCCGTCAGCATGCGACGTTTCTTGTCCTGTTCATGCCGCTGGCGGAACTTGCGTGCCGCGTCATAGTTCCAACCCGCAAGCGCAAACGCCTGCTTTAAGGTTGGGTTGCCGTCCCGCTTATCCCCTTTCAGGTTTTCGTCGCGGAAGCGGTCAACCATCTCGTCGTAGATCGCGGCGAGGAGTTCCTTGTCCTTGCGGAATATTGAGTAGGACGAAGCCGTCAAGTTGTATTGAGACTTGCATACGGCGATCAGGTCGCCGTTACTCAACTTCGAAATGACTTCTGGGCTGAGCAAAGGTGCGACAAATGTCCCAGGATCGGTTGCTGCTTCCGGAAGTGCTGGCCTTGCGGCCTGAGGCGCTAGCGAGGACGAGGTTGATGCTTCGGCCACCGACGCATCTGAACTCATCTCTTGCTCTGTTGTTTGTTTCATATGGCATTCCTTTCTTGGTCTCAAGAGCGATGGTCGCCCATGTTGGAAACAATGAAAATGTCGCGAGAACTCCCCCACACGACTACCCAGCGCACAAAATGCGTTACGTAACGCCAATCGGAACTCGTAAGGCTTTCGCAGGCAACATCGCGTTACTAAACTGGCGGCAGCGAGGTCTTTCGCGAGCGAAACCCGGAAGTAACGTTGTTCGCAATTCGTTACGGGAGTACAAAGGACAGAGTGGGGTGGCACGAAAACATGGGCGATCAGGACGAGGTCGATAAGAACCTTCCCCCCGCACCAGACGGCGAAGATTCTGTCGACGATGAGGAAGACCCGGAAGAAGATGATGGCTCCCGAGTCATCGAAGAGGAGGATGAGGAGGGCGGGGACTATTACCTCCATCGGATCGACAGACTGCTGCGTGCGGATGAACGAGATGAATTACCGGGGTTGTACGTTGACCATCTGTTCTCTGCACGTGCTGTGATCGCCCAATCGGGACTTCCCGTTAGCCTTGACAAAAAGAACTTCGGCATACGGCTGAGGAGCTTCCTAGAGCAAGAGGACCCGGATTTTCTTGATGTTCCTCCAGCACTGGCCGATTTCCTGTTCGACCGGGCTGTTCACGCACATAAGCTCATCGCAGCATGGCGCGTTATCGTCAAGAATGCTGAGCGACCTGATCTTGGTGAAGCGAGGCAGTACTTGGAGCAGGAAGTGAACCGATACGCGGCAATCAGATTTCTTGTGAGAGACCAGCGGGAGAAGATGCCAAGCTGGATGCAAGAGTGGGCATATTACTGGCTTGGAGCGTTTGAGCAAATCGAGTGGCAGATTGAATCTCAGCTAACCAGTGCTAAGAGGGTCCTAGACAGTATTGCGAGCAAAGGAGCATCTGCCCGAGTTGAGTTGCAATCGTTCATCCTGTGGCAGGAAAAAGACGGGATTCGCAAGCAGATTGTAGAGACGCCCTTTGCGCGGAGTCTCGAAGTCCTGCTTGCGGCATTTGCCTATGCTGCCGAACTGGTGCCAGGATCCGACGAGGGTATCGACGGCTACTTGCAGGTGATCAAGCAACGTGTGTCCCGCGTTTCGAGATCGGGGAAAAAACGCGGTGAAGCACTCGGTTTTTACCTCGCTACGATGCTGGAAATCCCGACACCAAAAGCCGGGCAGAAAGAAGGCTGAAGTGAAGCCTGCGGTCTGAGTCTGCAATTCCTCCCAAGTCGCGGAAGGCCGAGCGGCCGCTCCGCGATAAATAGTCAGCGAAAATAGCAAAGAACTTGGTATTTATCATTATCGAGTGTTTCTTGCGACCCACGGCCACGCGGGGAGCCAAAAGCGCCTGATGCAAACCAGAAGAGCCGCCAGCGTCCAGCCTTCAAAAAGGCGGCTGGCTGCTCAACCAGAAGTTCCGAGCGCGGGACGCCCACAATTGCGTCCGCCAGATTGGGATGAACGGGGATGACCGGGCGAGGGTTGCAACGATCCAGCCAAGATTCATCAGCCGCCCGACCGGAGGGGGACGGGATGTCCCTTGGACGTTAACCGAGGTAGTTGTGCTTGATCTTAGACAGCTCACAGCCAAACCGTAGCGAACTCAACACAGATTTGCTTCGGGAACCCCTTGGAAATGAGATTTCCCGGGCGCCATTCGAACCGTTTGTAGACGCGGACAAGGCGGCACATTTCCTTTCATTCTCACGCAAACACATTCTCAAACTCGCAATTCGTGGCTTGATCCCGGCGTACCCGCTTGGTTTCGGACAGCGCAAGACCTGGCGCTTCCTTCTCAGCGAAGTTCGCGACTGGATGCTCAACAACGGCAGCGGTCCTAGCGCAAAGTGTGGCAGCAGCCGTACAATCGGCGGCGGCGGCTCCCGCAAAGGAGGCCAGTGATGGCGTACCAAAGCGGGAGTTTAAAGAAAGTTTGGCGTCTGAACCAAGGCAAGAAATGTCGGATGTGGTTGCTTAGGTTCCGCATCTGCAAAGATGGTCGGCAGGTCGAGCATGGCTCGATTATCGGCTCTCTCACCGACCTTCCAACGAAGGAGGAGGCTTGGAAGGAAGTAGACCGGCTGGGTCTGCGAGCGTTCATCAACAGGGATGCAGGGCCCGAGGTCACGATGACGAAAATCTTGGCTGAATACATGGGCAAGGTACATGGGCTGGAATACTTCATCTCCGAGCGCAAGTGGAAGGCGGTCAAAGACTCTCGTCGCGCGAGGACGACTACAGCAAGCACCAAGTCCTACGTCAAGAACTACATCATGCCACACTGGGGCAACCAGGTCGCGGAAAAGATCACGAAACGGGATATTCGCGACTGGTTGTATCTGCTGCGGGATGACGGGGAGCTTGCCGGGCCAACCATCTCGAAGATCAAGACGATGATCGGGACCATCTACAACTGGGCACAGTTCGAGGGTCTTGTGGCCACGAATCCGGCTTCTGGATGGAGGCTGGAGGATGTGGGATCAGAGTACGCTCCGGTAATCGTAGATCCGGAGGAGGTGAAGCAAATCATCATGCTGCTGCCCAACCCGATGCACCAGATGCTCGTTCTGGTCTGTGCCTCAACCGCGATTCGGGCTTCCGAAGCATGTGGCCTCAAATGGCGCGACATCGATTGGGGAAAAAACCAAATCAAGATCGAGCGTCGTTGGACAGCGGCATGTATCGACAAACCGAAGACCAAGGCCTCGAAAGCTCCGGTCGCAATGTCTCCGCAGTTGGCGTGGTACCTGCGTCAATGGCGTCGGATGACGCCGTACGCACAGGATGATGACTGGGTCTTCCCTTCATTCAAGATGAACGGGAAGATTCCAATGTGCGCGGGAATCTTCGTAACCGATCACCTGCGTCCAGCTGCCTTGAAAGCAGGCATTCAGATTGCCCAGGGGCAGCGTTTCGGGCTTCACTCTCTGCGCTCAAGCATGGCTACTTGGATGGTCTCGATCGACAAGACCGATGTGAAGACCGCACAAGGCAACATGCGTCACGCGGGCCCAGAGATCATGTTGCGCAAATATGCTCAGGTCGTGACTCCGGAAATGCAGGGCGTGCAGGTGCGCTGGTTTGAGAGTTGTGGGTTGGGTGTGGGTCAGAATCTCCTGGCAGAAAACGCCGGGAGTGATGCAATCCAATGAACCGAAAAGAGTTCTTGGTGAGCGCGGCAGGACTCGAACCTGCGACCCATGCCTTAAAAGGGCATTGCTCTACCAACTGAGCTACGCGCCCTCACCCTGAACAACATTAACATTGCAGGTAACTTAATGCACGACCGCCTCTTCTGCCTCTTCGAGCGTTTCGGGGCGGGTAGCACCATCAACTCGGAAATCGTCAGCAGATCGACTCCAGCCATCGCGAGTCTGCTGGCGAACGTGTGCCACAGACAATACCGGTGAAATCCCGAAGGCCAGCTTCCTCTACTGCGGATCAAACCAGTGTTTAGATCCTTGTAGAGGCTCACCTATGTTAACAAAAACTTGCCCAACCCCGCCCAGCGATCGCTTCTGCAGGCCGCGGAGGATGCGCGCTTCTACCAGCACCATGGGTTCGATTGGCACGAGATCCAAATCGCTGCCGAAGACGATTTGGAAGGCGATCGCACTCGCTGAGCTTCCACCATTACGCAGCAACTTGTAAAGCAAACTGTTTTTCGGAACGGGCCGCTCGGTCCTCCGCAAGGGTGCGGAGTTCACACTGGTACCGGTGGCCGAATTCGTCCTGGGCAAACGCATTCTAGAGATCTACCTCAACGTGGTCGAATGGGGTCCTGGTATTTATGGTGCCGAGTCGGCTTGTCGTTACTACGACGGAACCGCGGCCCGGAATGTAGGCCGGGAACAGGCGGCGCGGCTCGCGGCGATTCTGCCGGCTCCCCTGAAGCGGCGGCCCGAGCGCATGAATAACTACAGCGTGCCCATCCTTGCGCGGATGCGCCAAATGGGTTGGTATTCGCCCTCCCCACAGCCAACCAAAAATGACAAGGGGCCAGCAGGATTGCTGGCCCAGGACAAACCGGCGTGTCGAGATCAATTCTGCGCGTGGTCATCCTTCTTCATGTTGTCTCCCGCCATCTTGAGCGACACGACATCCACCTCGTTCTTATCGGCGGAAACGCGCGCTTTCAGCGTGACATGGTGTCCCTCGTGCCCTTTGACCGCATCCGGGTTGCTAATAGTCCAACTCTTGCCGTCCTTGTCGCTCACGAAAGTCTTGCCGTCATCGCTGATTTTCCCTGAGAGGCTGGCAGCTTTCGCCGATGTATCGGATTTCATGCTGTCCTGCTTCGTGCTGTCTTGTGCCACTAGGCTAAGAGTCGTCAGCAGGCTAAGCGCGAAGACGATCGTTATCAGTTTTCTCATTTCGGTCTCCTTTGCGAAACTAGTCTCCCACCCGGCGCTGTCTTCCGAGGCGCTCCAGCCCGGGAATGGATAGTCGTGAGGGTCGAACGTCGATTCGATTCAGGCGACGCTAACCCATGACTACCCAAGTCCGTTTCCTTACATGGGCCAACCTAACGGACACCAGTCCTGTCGGCAATACTGTGAATGCCGTAGTGGGAGTCGACCGATACCGTCACTCCGGCAACTAATTCCGAGCGGGTCTATGGTGTTGCATTTGAGCCACCTATTCTGGGCATCGTTTTTCCGCACAACCTTTTAGCAAAGTTTCATTTCTAAGCCTTCCGACGAGCGTTTGTTTGCAGCCGCCCTGGAGAAAACGTCGGCAAATGGAGTGACGGGCCAAAGCAACGGACGGCTCGCCAAGGTCGTCCCGGTCGTTCGCGCCAAACCAATCCCGCAGCCGCAAGGCAACATCGGGTAAAGGATGATCGGGCAGGAGAGAGCAAATGAATATTCGTTCCATTCGTGCACTGTTGATCGCAATGGTCGCCCTGGTCCTGTCGTCAGCTTCTTTCGGGCAGGTCCGCATCTCAGTCACCTTCGGTCCGCCCGCTCTACCCGTCTACGAGCAGCCCATCTGCCCCGGTGAAGGTTATATCTGGACGCCCGGCTTCTGGGCATGGAGCGACGACGATCGGGGATTACTACTGGGTGCCAGGCACCTGGGTGTTAGCTCCGGAAGTGGGGTTGCTCTGGACCCCGCCGTATTGGGCTTGGGCCGATGGTGGGTTTGTTTTTTATAGTGGCTATTGGAGCCCGCATGTCGGATTCTACGGCGGGATCGTTTATGGCTTCGGCTACTTCGGAGAAGGTTTCGAAGGCGGACGTTGGGATAACGGGCGCTATTTCTACAATCGCGCGGTGACCAATGTCAACGTCACCAACATTCACAACGTTTACAACACAACCGTCGTCAACAACACCACCACCATCAATCGAGTCAGCTACAACGGCGGCAACGGCGGGATCAATGCCCGCCCAACGGCCCAAGACGAAGCGGTGGCCCGGGAACGGCATCTCCCGCCGGTGGCCGTTCAGACTCAGCACATGCAGGCGGCCCGCAACAACCCCGAGCTGAAGGCATCGGCCAATCACGGCAAGCCTCTCGTCGCTGCTACTGCCAGGCCGGGAGAGTTCCACGAAGCCGTGCCCGCACGACAGGCCGGGGGACCATATACCCCTCCCAGCAATTCCGAAGCCTCGCGCCCGCCAATGGCGAATGGAGGCCGCCCGGCAACCCCCGTATCATCCCCATGACCTTCCTCCCATGCAACGTCCCCGCTGCCCCCAGCACAGGAAATCCCAAGGTCGGATCAGAAATACCAGCAACAACAGCAAAAGCTTCAGCAGAAGCAGGAGCAGGAACGGCAGAAGCTTCAACAGCAGCAAGAGAGGGATCATCAACGGCTGGCACAACAGAATGCGAACGAGGCAAAAAAGCTACAGACTGAGCAGAGACACCAGCAGCAGACGCAGCAAATGCAGCAAAGGCACACGGATCAGCAACAGAGGCTGGAGCAGAAACAAGCACCCCAGACCCGCCCTGAGCCCAAGCCTCCCAAAGGGAAGCCATAGTCGTCCACTTGCCAAGCGCGCGGGTGGGACATCTGCTAGCCGGCGATGCCCCACCCGCAAACCTGCGATCCGTCAAAGCTGGACCCACGTCTAGCCGGAGCTGAATATCCTTCGCACACGAAAGCAAGCTCCGATTCGGGCATAATATCGGCGGTAGGGCTGTGCCCGTTCCCTACAGGAAACACCTTAGAGCCTCCCCTTCAGCGATCGTGGTACCAATACACGGGAAAGCTCCAGTGGCAAGGGCGGTGCTGGGCTGGGTTGGGCCCGCTGGGGTGTTGATGCGCCCTTTCAGCGGTGAACTGGACCCGTCGCAGGAGATGCGAGCCTGCACCACACAGAACTCACAGCTGGCACGAATTGCCCGATGGCAGCCCTGAATTTGATTAATGCTTGGGAGAGACCATGAAACGATCCGCGCTCAGCGAAATCGCTCCTAACAGCGATGAGAAGCTTCCGCCAGCGATCGCTAATAACAACGGAAAATCCGGAGTCGCGGATGGATCCCTGGACCTGGCCGTCATACTGGCCAGCCTGCAATCGATGCGCGATGGCGACTTTGGGGTCCGCCTCCCGGGCACATGGGTTGGGCTGGCAGGAAAAGTTGCCGACACATTTAACGAGATCGTCGCTGCCAATCAACACATGGCGCACGAACTGAAGCGCGTCGGCCACGTGGTCGGCAAGCAAGGCAAGACGAGAGAGCGCACTCGGTTCCATGAGTCCAGAGGCGCTTGGGGTGAGATGGAGGTTTCTGTCAACACGCTGGTGGAAGACTTGCTCCGTCCCACGGCCGAGGTCACGCGGGCTATCGCGGCCGTTGCGCAAGGCGACCTGACGCAAACCGTGCGGCTCGACGTGGATGGGCGTCCCCTGGAAGGCGAGTTTCAGCGTTCCGCCAATCTTGTCAACACCATGATTCAACAACTCGGCGTGTTCACCGCCGAGGTCACTCGGGTGGCGCGCGAGGTAGGCACTGAAGGCAAGTTGGGCGGCCAGGCGCAAGTGCCCGACGTGGCCGGCACTTGGAAAGACCTCACCGACAACGTGAACCTCATGGCCAGCAATCTTACAGGCCAGGTGCGGAACATCGCGGAAGTCGCCACGGCCGTAGCCAGCGGCGATCTTTCGCGCAAGATTACGGTCGATGTACGCGGCGAAATTCTGCAGCTCAAGGAAGCCATCAATACGATGGTGGACCAGTTGCGGTCGTTCGCATCCGAAGTGACCCGCGTGGCACGCGAAGTCGGCACCGACGGCAAACTCGGCGGCCAGGCCGTCGTACCCGGAGTCGCCGGCACCTGGAAAGATCTCACCGACTCCGTGAACGCCATGGCCGGCAACCTGACGGCTCAAGTCCGCAACATCGCGGAGGTCACCACCGCCGTGGCGCGCGGGGACTTGTCGCGCAAGATCACGGTCGATGTGAAAGGCGAGATTCTGGAACTAAAAGACACCATCAATACCATGGTGGACCAGTTGAACGGCTTCGCCGGTGAAGTCACGCGCGTGGCTCGCGAAGTCGGTACGGAAGGCAAACTCGGAGGCCAGGCGCAAGTGCCCGGTGTCGGCGGTACCTGGAAAGATCTTACCGACAACGTGAACTTCATGGCCAGCAACCTGACTGGCCAGGTGCGTAACATCGCCGAAGTCGCCACGGCGATTGCCAGCGGCGATTTGTCGCGAAAGATCACGGTGGATGTGCGCGGCGAAATCCTGCAGCTGAAAGAAACGCTGAACACGATGGTCGATCAGCTCAATCGCTTCGCAGGTGAAGTCACGCGCGTGGCCCGCGAAGTCGGTACTGAAGGCCGGTTGGGCGGACAGGCTAACGTGCCGGGCGTCGCCGGCACGTGGAAAGACCTTACCGACTCGGTGAACTCCATGGCCGGCAACCTGACCGGCCAGGTGCGAAACATCGCCGAAGTTACAACCGCTGTGGCCCGCGGCGATTTGTCGCGCAAGATCACGGTCGACGTGAAAGGCGAAATTCTCGAACTCAAGAACACCATCAACACGATGGTGGACCAGCTCAACGCGTTCGCCGGTGAAGTAACGCGCGTGGCCCGCGAAGTGGGCACGGAAGGCAAACTGGGAGGCCAGGCTCAAGTTCCGGTGTCGCCGGCACGTGGAAGGATCTGACCGACAACGTGAACTTCATGGCCAGCAATCTGACCGGCCAGGTTCGCAACATCGCCGAAGTGGCGACGGCCGTGGCGCGTGGCGACTTGTCGCGCAAGATCACGGTCGACGTGAAGGGCGAAATTCTCGAACTCAAAGACACCATTAACACGATGGTCGACCAGTTGCGCTCGTTTGCCTCCGAGGTGACGCGTGTGGCTCGCGAAGTAGGAACCGACGGGAAGCTGGGCGGCCAAGCTCTGGTGCCCGGCGTGGGCGGAACCTGGAAGGACCTTACCGACTCAGTGAATTCGATGGCCAGTAACTTGACGGGCCAGGTGCGCAACATTGCGGAAGTATCGACAGCTATCGCCAGCGGCGACCTCTCGAAGAAGATCACGGTGAACGTCAGCGGCGAGATCCTGCTGCTCAAGGAAACCATCAACACGATGGTTGACCAGCTCAACGCATTTGCCGCCGAAGTGACCCGCGTGGCCCGCGAAGTCGGCTCGGAAGGCAAACTTGGCGGACAGGCGCAGGTTCCCGGCGTGGCGGGTACGTGGAAAGATCTCACCGATTCAGTCAACTCGATGGCTGGAAACCTCACCGGCCAGGTGCGCAACATTGCCGAAGTTACGACCGCTGTGGCGCGCGGCGATTTATCGCGCAAGATCACGGTCGACGTGAAAGGTGAAATTCTCGAACTGAAGAACACTATCAATACGATGGTGGACCAGTTGAATGCCTTCGCAGCGGAAGTGACCCGCGTGGCCCGAGAAGTCGGGACCGACGGGAAACTGGGTGGTCAGGCGCAAGTGCCGGGCGTCGCCGGAACCTGGAAAGATCTGACCGACAACGTCAACGTCATGGCAGTCAACCTCACTGAGCAGGTGCGCGGTATCGTGAAAGTTGTGACCGCCGTTGCCAATGGCGACCTCACGCAGAAGCTGGCGGTGAACGCGAAGGGCGAAGTCGCAGCTCTAGCGGAAACCATCAACAATATGACGGGCACGCTGGCCACGTTTGCGGACCAGGTCACGACCGTCGCACGCGAAGTGGGTGTCGAAGGCCGCCTGGGCGGCCAGGCGAATGTGCCGGGCGCTGCCGGCACCTGGAAGGATCTTACCGGCAATGTCAACCTGCTGGCCGACAACCTGACCAACCAGGTGCGGGCGATCGCGGAGGTCGCCACCGCCGTGACCAAAGGCGACCTGACACGATCCATCCAGGTGGAGGCCAGCGGAGAAGTGGCGGAGTTGAAAGACAACATCAACACCATGATTGACAATCTTCGTCTTACCACGGACCGCAACACCGAACAAGACTGGCTGAAGACCAATCTGGCACGCTTTACCGGAATGTTGCAAGGCCAGCGCGATCTTGCGACCGTCGGTCGCATGCTGCTCTCGGAACTCGCTCTCCTGGTCAACGCGCAACAGGGTGTCATCTACCAAATGGAAACTGAGGAATCAGCCGAACTGGTATTGCTGTCGGCTTTTGCCGACGATGGCGAGAATGGCCATCTGCGCCGTCTGAAGATCGGCGATGGCCTGGTCGGACAGGTCGCGGCAGAAAAACGGCGCATGCTGATTTCAGACCTGCCCGAAATCCACCGTTCCCATTCGTTCCGGGCTGTTTGAGTCGGTTCCGCGGAACGTCATCGTCCTGCCGGTACTCTTCGAAGATCGGGTCAAAGCCGTCATCGAACTCGCGTCGTTGAACACCTTCACCGCGTCGCACCTCGCGTTTCTCGAGCAGCTTACTGCCAGCATTGGCATCGTGCTGAACAGCATTGAAGCGACGATGCAAACCGAAGGACTGCTCAAGCAGTCGCAGCAACTTGCGGCGGAACTCCAGACCCAGCAGAAAGAACTGCAGCAGACCAACGAGCAGCTGGCGCAAAAAGCGCAGCAACTCGCCGAACAGAACGTAGAGGTGGAACGCAAGAACCAGGAAATCGAGCAAGCCCGCCGCGCTCTGGAGGAGAAGGCTAAAGAACTCGCTCTCACTTCCAAGTACAAGTCCGAATTCCTGGCCAACATGTCGCACGAGTTGCGCACGCCACTGAACAGTATTCTGGTCTTGGGCCAGCAACTCAGCGAGAATCCGGATCACAACTTGACGCCCAAGCAAGTTGAGTTCGCACGCACGATTCACGGCGCCGGCACCGACCTGCTGAACTTGATCAGCGACATTCTCGATCTCTCGAAGATCGAATCCGGCACCGTCTCGGTCGAGGCGGAGGAGGTGTTCTTCGCCAGTCTGCTCGACATGGTCGCCCGGCCCTTCCGTCATGAAGCGGAAAACCGGCGACTGGCGTTTGAGGTGCAGACCGATCCACAACTCACGTCGCAGCCTGGTCACCGACTCGAAGCGTCTGCAACAGGTGCTGAAGAATCTGCTGTCGAATGCTTTCAAATTCACCGAGCATGGCTCGGTTCGGCTTGCCGTGTCAGTGGCCGCAAAAGGATGGAGCGAAGACCATCCGATCCTCAGCGCCGCGGCCTCGGTGGTCGCCTTCGAGGTGACCGATTCCGGCATCGGAATCGCTCTCGATAAGCAGCGCATCATCTTCGAGGCCTTCCAGCAGGCAGATGCCGGCACCAGTCGCAAGTACGGCGGAACTGGACTGGGCCTCGCCATCAGCCGCGAACTGGCCAGCTTGTTAGGCGGCGAAATCCAGCTGCGGAGCGCGCCCGGCCAGGGCAGCACGTTCACGCTCTATCTGCCCCTGACCTATGTTGGGCCGTCCGCGTCGAAGCTGGCCACGTGCAGATTGGAGAGCAGCGTCGCCTGCTCTGCCGCTTCAACTGTTCGAACACCGTTGTGTCCGAACGCCCGGTGGAGCAGATTGCCGACGACCGCAACCACCTGCAGCCTGACGACGCCGTGTTGCTCATTGTCGAAGATGATCCGCACTATGCTCGTGTGCTTTGTGATTTGTCCCGGGATAAAGGATTCAAGGTTCTGGTGGCCCTGCGCGGCGCAGAAGCCCTGGCGCTGGCTCGTGAATTCCACCCCACTGCAATTTCCCTCGATGTCTTCCTGCCCGACATGCTGGGTTGGACCGTGCTCAACCATTTGAAGCAGGACCCAGCCACCCGGCACATTCCGGTGCAAATGCTGACCCTGGACGAAGACCGGCATCATGGTCTTGCCCGCGGCGCCTTTGCGTTTGTGACCAAACCGTCGAGCCCGGAAGAACTGAATGCGGCGTTGTCGCGCATTAAAGACTATGCCGCGCAACGTCGCAAGCGACTGTTGATTGTGGAAGACAATCCGGCAGAACAACTGAGTATCCGCGAATTGCTCGGTTACGACGACATTGATGTCACCACGGCGGGTACAGGTGCGGAGGCTCTTGCCCTGATGAGCAAGGTCCCGTTCGACTGCGTCGTGCTCGACATACGATTGCCCGATATGAGCGGCTTCGACGTCCTGGAGGCATGCGGGATGTCCCCGCGGTCGGCGATCTGCCCGTCGTCGTGTTTACCGGGAAAGAGTTGTCGTCCGAGGAAGACGCACGCTTGCACACGCTGGCCCGCAGCGTCGTAGTCAAGGGTGTAGAGTCGCCTGAGCGTTTGCTGGATGAAACTGCTCTGTTCCTGCATCGCGTGGTTGCAGACCTTCCCCAGGCCAAACAGGAAATGCTTGATCGGCTACACCGGTCCGATGAGGCTCTGGTGGGAAAGAAAGTGCTGGTCGTCGACGACGACATACGTAACATTTTCGCGCTCAGCAGCGTGCTCGAGCGCCGGGGAATGACAGTTTTGACGGCTGGAACCGGCCGCGAAGTCGATTCCTGTGCTGGAGTCCACTCCTGATGTCGCGATCGTGTTGATGGACATCATGATGCCCGAGATGGATGGCTACGCCACCCTGCAGGTCATCCGGCAGAACCCTGCCTTCCGCAGGCTGCCGATCATCGCCTTGACGGCGAAAGCGATGAAAGGCGATCGCGAAAAGTGTCTGGAAGCCGGAGCGTCGGAGTATTTGGCGAAGCCGGTCAATACCGAGCAACTGCTCTCCGCGTTGCGCATGTGGCTGCACAGATAACGAGTGGAGATTGTAAGATAACCAGCGCGAGCACAACGATGCGTGGCTGAGAGAAATCATGACCGTCCACGAAAGAATGAACGTTCTCATGGTCGATGACCAGCCAGGCAAACTCCTCAGCTATGAGGCTATCCTGGCTGATCTGGGCGAGAATCTGATCAAGGCAACCTCTGCCAAGGATGCTCTCGAGAAACTGCTCAAGAATGACGTGGCCGTCGTATTGATGGATGTAAGCATGCCCGAGATCGACGGCTTTGAACTCGCTGAGATGATCGGCCAGCATCCACGGTTTCAGAAAACGGCGATTATCTTTGTTTCCGCCGTGCACTTGACGGACCTCGACCGCCTGAAGGGATACCAGCACGGTGCGGTGGATTATCTATCTGTCCCGATCGTCCCGGAAGTCTTGCGTGCGAAAGTGCGCGTATTCGCCGAGTTGCACCGAAACAACCTGCAACTGGAGCGGCTGAACAATGAACTGGAAGAGCGGGTCGCGGAGCGGACCCTGGAGTTAGAACATAAGGCGCTGGCGCTGCAGAAACTGAATAGCGACCTTGCCCAGAGAAACCAGGAACTGGATGCCATTGTGCAAACCGCGCCCGATATCATTTTCAGCCGGCAATCGGACGGCGCGAGGGACTACATTAGCAGCAGATTTTACGAGTATACCGGTGCTGCGGCAGGCTCCGCCGTTGGACTTGGGTGGATGGAGTATCTGCATCCGGATGACGTAGAACAGAGTTTGGCGCGCTGGATGCGATGCGTGCAATCCGGTGACGCCTATGAGTCCGAATACCGTATCCGGGGGGCTGACGGCCAGTACCGCTGGTTCCGGGCTCGTGCCGTCCCGCTTCGAGATCTGGACGGGAGCATCGTCAAGTGGTATGGGACTTGCTCCGACATCCACGACAGCAAGTTGCTGGAACGCTCGATCCGTGAGAGCGCGATTGAATTGGAGAGGATGGTGGACATCAGAACGGCTGAACTCAGACGCCTCTCCAGCCGCCTGATGACTATGCAAGACGAGGAACGTCGCCGGATAGCGCGCGAAATTCATGATGGCTTGGGACAAGAGCTGGCCGCGGCCAAGATGATTCTGGATGGTATCCTCTCCAAGGATTCCTCGCCTGCCATGCGGGAAGCCGCCGCCGACGCGAGCCAACTGATCGACCGCGCCATCCAACAGGTTCGGACGATTTCCCATCTTCTCCATCCTCCTCTTCTCGACGAGGTTGGTCTGGTCTCTGCGCTGCGCTGGTATTTGGACGGGCTTTCGGAACGAAGTGGCATTGAGATTCACTTGGAGGTCGAGCCTCCTCGTCTCGGAAGACTCAAGCCCGATCTTGAAACCGCGGTCTTTCGCATCATCCAGGAGGCCCTCACCAACATGTTCCGGCATTCCGGAGCGCGCAATGGGCAAGTGCGTCTGGCAGAAAATGAAGACCGCATCGTGGTTACCGTGCGCGATGATGGCAAGGGAATCGAAGAGCAGGTGATCCAATTGCGCCCAGAGAGTGTTGGCGTCGGCATCGGCGGAATGAAGCAACGTGTCTCGGAACTCGGGGGAAGTCTGCGATTGGCAAATGCCAATCCCGGTACCATCGTTGAGGTTGTCATCCCCTCCCGGCGACATGAGCCGCTGAGCCAGCCCGTCACGGCTTGAGTGGCGAACGAAACCTCCCCGCACCATTCACCGATTCTGGACGGGAGCGTTGTTCCCCTCTATTCCGGCGCTGCCAGGCGGCCACCTGCGACTCGTCCATTTGATCCCTTGCGCTACCGTGAAATCTCCCGCGCCCTACGGGTTCCAGTCGAGGTTGACTGAGCAGGACAACTGACCAGTTGAACGAGATCTCGTGTTTGGATTCTGCGCGCCCACGTCGATTCTTTGAAGGCTCGTGGGGCCCTTCCTTGCGCTGCATGAGGACCTTATTTCAGGAAGGTGCAGATGCCGATCCGTCCCAGAAGACCGGCACCTGCTGGGGTGTGGTGTCGAGTAGAGATGGCAGCCTAGTTCTCCACGTCGAAACTTCCAATACCGTGGAACCTGTAGGGCTGCCCGGGAAACGCCTCACCGGACCGCTCCGTCCCAGGTGCGGACTCGATCCTCAGGAGGGTTCTCGCGCTGTTACTGGGTCCGATGAATAGAAGAAACCGCGCCGCGGCATCACGTTGTGCCGCAGGTCGCACAGCGGCAAACGGTGACGCTGATCCCACCCTCTCCGGATCCCATGTCTTACCGATTTCCAACCGCGTAATCCGGGGCGGAGGCGGGGATCAGGATCTCCCGCCTCGGCACTGGTCTAGGGCTGGTTGAGCTGGAAAGACTTACAGCGTCTCCTGCAACTGTTTACAGAGGTCACCCGATAGAAGACCAGTCGTGCCTTTTCTAATCTGTCATGCATGCTCGCGGACGTTGCCGACATGCGAGCGACTTTCCAGTATCGAAAAGGAGATCAAACGTGGCGACTTGTGCGATTTCTGCGGCAGAAGCGAACGTCATCCCCGCGACCAACGTAAACGGCCGCGACGATTCCCAGATCAACCTGGTAAAGGGCGCGCAGTCGGGCGACGAGCAAGCCTTCGCAACGTTGTTTCAGCAACACAAGAATCGCGTTTATTCCGTGTGTCTGCTCATGACGAAAGATGTCGCTGAGGCAGAGGATCTGACCCAGGAGGCCTTCTTGCAAGTGTTCCGTACGGTCAGTTCGTTTCGCGGAGAGGCCGCCTTTTCGACCTGGCTTTATCGTGTTGCGGTGAATACCGTCCTGATGAAGCTTCGCCGGCGCAAGGCTCCTCAAACTGTCTCCTTGGACGAGCCGGTAAATCCAGAGTCGCCTTCCCTGCGTCGCGACCTTGGCAAGAGCGACCCAGACCTCACCGGAGTGATCGATCGTATCGCCTTGCGTCGTGCTTTGCAGGAACTTCCGGAAGGCTGCCGAACGATCTTTGCCTTGCATGAGGTTGAGGGATATCAACATCATGAGATTGCCCAGTTATTGGACTGCTCCATCGGAAATTCGAAATCTCAGTTGCACAAGGCGAAACTGAAAATGCGCGCCCTGCTGTTCCCGAGGAGGAAAATACGGCGACGACCAGTGGAAAACGAGTCCGCCCATCAGGGGGCGAGACTGCTTACCCAGGCCACCGTGCCTGACCAGGAGCGCCTTCCCTAAGTCGAGCAAGGGAAGGCAGAACTCAGGGAACTGTGCAATCGCAGTGCAGAGCGCAATGGTTATCGGCAGCAGAGCCAGGGACGGGCGGCCCGGTAATGAAGCAGCTTAAAGCGAAGCGCCCCGTACTTGGCCGTGATTGAGGAACGTCCGTCGTAGGTGCTTTCGTGCTGAAAACGCCTAGGTCCTGATCTATAACATGCAAACCCCGGTATCTGGCCAGCGGGGAGGACTCGTGGTTCGTATTCTTCTTGTCGATGACAATCCCTCAGTCCGGCGCTACCTGCGCGCGATCCTTGAGCAACAGACATCATGGCTAGTATGCGGCGAAGCGCGCAACGGCGACGAGGCCCTGCAGCAAGCGCTTGAAGCTCGTCCCGACCTGATCCTCCTGGATTATCAAATGCCAGATCTGAACGGAGTTGATGTCGCTAAACAACTTTGTGAGCTCTTTCCGAAGGTTCCAATCCTCATGGTCACCCTGCACCTTTCGAAACAGCTGGCCGACGCGGCTCGTCTCGCGGGCGTCCGCGGGGCATGCGCGAAGCAGGACATCGGCTCAGTGATTGAGGCGGTCGAAGTGCTATTACGCGATCAAACGTACTTTCCGACAACGTCGGCCGATTAGATCGCTGGCGTGTCCCAGCTTGCCCAAGGTCCAAATTCGAGAAATGAGAGGTTGGATTACAGGATTCCCTGTATAGGACGCGGCAGACCCAAACGGTAGGCTGAGGTAGGGATTCTAAGGGTATGCCGAATCGCAAGATCGGGATTGTTGCATGGTCGGCATATCATGGGGGCTGAGCTAAAATGTGGCGAATGGCGTGGTCGGTCGCCCCAGGGAAAGCGAAACCCGTATGAAAATTCGCATACTTCTGGTGGATGACCATCCGGTGGTAAGACAAGGATTGAAAACCTTATTGGAAGGGCGCGTTGGCTGGGAGGTCATTGGAGAAGCGTCAGACGGGGCCGAGGCGTTAGAAAAAGCCAAGGATCTAAGTCCCGACGTCATGGTGCTCGATGTCACTATGCCGAAAATGAACGGGCTGGAAGCTTGCCGTTTGCTTCGGAGACAGGCGCCCCAACTAGAGATTCTTTTTGTGACGCAGCATGATTCTCCGCAAATGATGCGCGAGGCCTTGGACGCCGGGGCCAGGGGATACGTTGTGAAGTCCAATGCCGCTCGCGATTTATTGGCGGCCGTGGAAGCGGTAAGCCAACATCGGGTCTTTACCGCGCTGACTGGACGGGATGTGGTGGGATGGCGTTGAGGGCCTTGCACCTAAGCGAAGTTGCGGTCCACCTTTGCTCGATAGGGGTGAATCATGAAGTTGAGAATCTTATTGGCCGACGACCATGAGATTGTGCGGCGCGGCTTGCGCGCCCTACTGGAGAAACACGAAGGGTGGGAAGTTTGCGGCGAAGCCGCTGATGGCCGTGAGGCCTTTCAGAAGGCCCTGGAGCTGACGCCTGATGTTGTGATCGTGGACATCGGGATGCCCAATCTCAACGGCCTCGATACCACCCGGCAACTGTTGCAGCATAACCCTCATTTCAAGATCATTGTGCTCACCATTACCGATTCCGATCAGGTCATTCGTGAGGCTCTGGACGCCGGCGCTCGGGGCTTCGTCTTGAAGTCGGACGCTGCCCGGGATTTGGTGTCAGCCGTCGAGGCGCTGCAGAACAAGCGCATGTTCTTCACTCCCCGAGTAAACGATCTGGTGCTGGCCGGCTTTCTGGAAAAGGGACACTTCGTTGCCAGCGGCGAGCCTCCCAAATTGCCCACGTTGACCGCACGCGAGCGGGAGATCACGCAGTTGCTGGCGGAAGGCAACAGTTCGAAGGAAGTCGCCTGTCTTCTGAACCTGAGCACCAAAACCGTCGAAACACACCGCAGCAATATCATGCGGAAACTGAGCTTTCACTCCATCCGGGATCTTGTTGTGTATGCCATCAAGAACAATCTCATACAGATCGAGATCCCTCCACCACCGAAGGCACCCACCGGTCCTACGGCGGCATAACGTTTCGAGCGAGCCAGTGCGATCAACGAACGGTTTCACCCGGGTAGTATCCGCTTCGAGTGCGCACGATCAGCCGCGCACGTTCCGCCCCTTTGCTTCCACCGGAATTGCCTGATATCCCATCTGGGGGCCCGAGTCTAGTGGCTTGAAGACAAGCGTATATTGGCTGCGGATGTCGCACGCAACCGTCCGCGTGATTGCGTCTACTCTCCAGGACTCTGCGGGAAGAGACACGACCCCCCAGTAATCGCCGCAAGATTCCGAAATGCGTACTGCCCTGTGGCTCCAGAAACATCTCTTGCTCTCTCTCTCTCGCTCTCTCTCCCGGCTCGACTCATTTGATTACTTTCCGGCTCGATTTGGAAAAACTTACACGAGGCGCAAAGTACCAACGGGATGAAGTCATTTAAATGCAACAAAATACACGTTTGGCAAGGCTTGTGCTTTGATCTTGACTTGCGTGGACGTCGATTGGCACCCACGGCGACGACGCGTCCGTATGCACAAAACCCAACTCTCAGGAGGTGGAGAATGCTTCGAATCCTGATTGCCGATGACCATGAGGTGGCAAGGCGGGGGATCCGCGCGCTGTTGGAGAGTCATCCCGAGTGGGAAGTTTGTGGGGAAGCAAAAGACGGACGTGAGACCGTCGAACTTGCCCACAAACTGAAGCCGGACCTGGTCTTGCTCGACGTTGGCATGCCCAACCTGAACGGACTGGAGGCTGCCCGCCAGATTCTCGCGACCTCGCCCGACCTTGCGATCCTGATTCTTACCATGCACGACTCCGATCAGGTCGTGCGCGAGTTGCTGCGCGCCGGCGCGCGCGGATTCCTGTTCAAGTCCGATGCGGGACGTGACCTGGTCTCTGCCGTCGAGGCCTTGCAACTTCAGAGTACGTTCTTCACCACCAGGGTCAGTCGGATGGTATTGGAAGGATTTCTTGATCGTGACAATCGACCCGACGGCGACGAAAACCGGGATGACTTCCGAGATCTGCTGACCGGACGGGAACGTGAAGTGATTCAGTTGCTGGCCGAGGGGAAGACCAGCAAGGAGGTCGCGGTCACACTCAATCTCAGTGTCAAAACCGCCGAAACCCATCGCACCAACCTGATGCGCAAACTTGGTCTGCACTCCGTCGCTGATCTGACTCGGTATGCGGTGCGCAATGGTATTGTCCAGGTTTTTTGAGCCTTGACAGTCCGTCCCTCGGGTCATGCGCCTGGCGCATACCTGGGCTTCGTCCACGCAGCGAGCGTTTCCCCGGACGAATGCGTCCGGGGCCACCTGACGCGATATTCGACATTGCGTAACTCCTGGGACTCATTGAAGACGCGCACCTCAGGTCCGGGAACACACCGTTGCACTCAATCTGCGCCGGGCAGGCCTGGGAGATACGGCCGGCCTGCATTGCAGTGTCCTCCGGCAGATGAGCAAGCGCTCCTACACTCAAGAGACGCCCTCAACCTTCGTCCCCCAACTCGACCTGTTTGAGCCGTCACGCTTCCCTCTACAGGAAACACTCGATAGGCCCGGAAAGGTCGATGGAGTAAAAGTGCTATAGATGGTGTAGAACCTTCGCATCGAATCTGCCTCCAGGTTGGAAAAGCGCTGCTCACTCAATGACTTGGGTGGCACTCGGATTGCCCATTGGTTTACCGGCTGCTTCGTCCTTCGGAGGTTGATGTATGAATCGAATGACGAATTGTTTCGCTGGTCTTCTTGTGGCAGTGACGCCCTTGGCGTTTGGACAAGAGCCACAACTCACCCCGCAGTTCCCCGAGGATGCCTTGGCAACGCGTCAGCTTATAGCCTGGTCGTGGTTGCAGAAGCCACAACCGGCGCCTCAGCCCCTCCCGCCACGGGATACGCCCATACCGCAACCCGATCCGCAGGGTCAGCAGCCGAAACCGCCCGGCAACCCTCCGAATCAACAGCCCCCGGCAACCCAGTCATTCACCGGGAAGATCGTGAAGGACGGTGGCACCTACGTCCTGAAGGTGGCGAGCAACACCACTTACCAGCTGGACCAACAAGGCGGCGTAAAACAATACGAGAACCAGGAAGTTAAGGTGATCGGAACTCTCGATACCACCAGCAACACGATTCGTGTCGTCAAGATTGAATTACTCTCTTAGGCCGTGTGGCGAGGAAAACGCACCGCCCTAAGAATGGTGGCCGCGTCTGTTCCCCTCTGATATAGCTTGCGCGCGATCGCGACATTCAACTCCAGTCCTCGCCTGCGTTGGCCTGCTCCTTTCCCCGCGGGCGTTAGCCCCCACTTGAGCCCGGTCTTATAGGCAGGAAAACGTTCAGCCAGGAAACAACGACGGATGTCCAAACGACGATTCTAAAGAGGGAGATCTACATAAAAAAAGCCCGCTGTGACTTCTCACAGCGGGCACGGTCGACACGCCATTTTACCTACTTTGGTCAAACGGCTACCGACTCTCGGAGGGAGTGATCTCAACTACGTGGAGCGTGTTCGTGCTCGCGTCCACCGTCGCCATCACCTTTACGTTCTTGCCTTCGAACTGCTTCGCCTTGTCCTGGTCATCCAGCTTGTAGGCAGTCTGAGTCGAGCTCTCCTGCAGAACGAGCTGGTCGCCCGCCTTCGCGATCTTTCCCTCGAAGCTGCGCGCGGACTGCTGCGGGTTGGTGGCTTCGGTTTGCTGCTGTTGTGGGGTTGAGCTTGCTTGGCCCGGCGTGGATGGCGCCTGCTGGGCAAACAGATTGACTCCGAGCCCAAACAGGCCGAGCAGTGCAACGATTGAGAGAAGCCGTTTCATATTGTTCTACCTCCGAAAGGACAATTTGTGAGTCGCCAAAGTACCTGTGACCTCACATCACAGCCAAAGTGCATCCGGATTGCCAATGTCAGCGAACCGACTAACGCCTTGAGTTTCCAGTGCTCTGAAAGGCGCCGACGACGAACCCACTGTGAAATGCATCCCCAGTCCCTCGAAGTTTTGTCCTAACGGAATTTGACGAGATATCTACAGTGAAGCCTCGATGGCGTGCTGGATCACGATGTGGCGCTCGTTGCTACTAGTTATCGCCGCGGCGAATCATCGCGGTAACACCAGGCCTCACCACTTTCCTTTGCTCCTACACGATTTACCCGAGTGTCGTTGTAGCGAAACGTTTGTAAGGTAAAGCAAGTTCGCCCGGTCGTGCCGTAGAAGGTCCCTTCATCCTTCCTCGCGATCCGGCGCGGAGATCAACTCAATGAGCGTTACTGGAACCGCCGCCTACGGGATGTATCCTCGCACTGTTGCTTTGCCCGAGGTCGTCTATGCCCTGAATCGCGGAGGATTCGCCAATGAAGATATTTGCATCGTGCTTTCACCGGCTCACCCCGTTGCCACCGTTGTGCGCGATGCCAAGATACTCGATGTCGAACCAGAAGAGAGTGCAACCAGCGCGCGGATGATCGGCTGGTTTTCAGAATTCGGCGCCGTGGTGATTCCCACCATCGGCTTCTTCATTCGTTCGCAAACGTTCTTCCATGCATTGGTGACTGAACAGAATTCTCCTTCTATGTCTCGAGGATCACGGGCCCTGCTAGGTCTCGGTTTTTCCGAGGACGAGGCTAGGAGGCTCGGCCGCCAACTCTGTGATGTGGGCGCACTGGTATTCGTGGCGTGCCAGGAAAGCGGCATGGCGACCGGCGCCGTTGAACTGCTGCGTCGTGCCGGAGCAAGAGAAGCCGCAGGCCTGGGAATAGCGCAGGCAGCGGAAGTAGCTGCCTAGTGCTCCTTCCGAAAACCAAGCTCGTCCCCCTCCGATCCCCTTCCCCGCTTTCGCATTAGATACCACGCACTCTGAGCCGCACCACTGGCGCTCCGCTTGCACCCGTCGGCGCGCGGAGTTTTGTCTTTGAAGTGGTCGAAATTTCGTGCGCCATGTCCTTGCGGTTCATGCATCGACCGGAAAACAAAGGGTTTTGATAATGTGGCACGATTCTTGCAGACACAATCAGTGGTTCCCTGCTTCGCATTTTGCATGAACTCATGGAAGAGGTGCTTATGGAAGGTGCAACTAATAAACCGGAGTACGACTTGGATTCTGCGATCACGTTCCTCTTGATTGGCCTGGGTATCGGGTCAGTTTTGTCTATTCTCTTCAATCCGAAACAAAAAGACGCGCCCGAGGAAATCAATCGTTGGCGCATGTCAGAAATGCGGCCACGAAGGGAAGCAGAGGAGCGAGCAGCGTGACGGACTGCCGGTGTTCGCTGCTCCGCTCCACACTTATTTTCACGAGTATGGAGGCCACTATGAAAAAAGCAATCCGAACAGTAGGTCCATTGCTGTGGGTATTGCTCTTGGTTTCTGCTTTGCTTCTACCTGCCCCAATGTATGCTGAAAACGATGTGATGGGAGAGATTCAGTTTGAAGGAAAATCTCATGTCGAGAAGACTTCTGGGGTCTGGGTTGACGGAGCGTACGTGGGCTACCTGAAAGAACTCAAGAGATCGAAGAAGGTTCTTCTTCTACCAGGCGAACACGTAATTACTGTGCGCCAGGACGGGTACCAAGACTTCACCGAACGAATTCTTGTCCAGCCCGGACAGAAGGAGGTCGTTCGCGTGGCCATGGTGAAGGCCCCTACAGGACCGCTTCCTGATGTGATGGCGACCGTGAAGATCGCGGTCAACCCTTCAAGGGCCGCAGTTTTTCTGGATGGCCTTTTCGTGGGACACGTCGGGGAGTTTGAAGGTATGGGTCGAGGGATGCTAGTGGCGCCGGGACCACATCAGATCAGAGTCGCCCTTCCGGGCTACCAGACTTTTGAGACGAACATCGACCCGCTTGCTAGTCAGAAGGTTGAAATCAAGACCGATTTGGTCAAGAATGGCGCTCCTTTGGCCGGCCCCCTGATCAAGACGGAACCAAGTGCTGCCACACCGCTGTCTGTCGTTCGTGACGCGCCTCCACAGCGCTGAAACGCAACCCGAGGCAAACCCAATCGGCGATGTTCGCGAGGACGGCGTCAACACTGTCGTCCCTGCGCGATAGGGCGCACTTGCGCATGCGGCCTCCTTGCGCCGGACAGGCGGCACTCTTTTTAAACAACGGCTTGGCGACTCGTTGCCTCGGCGTCTCCGCGGGCATGCGTCTCGTGAGCCCTTACAAATCCTTCGCCTAGGTTTTCTCCCCGTAGCATTCTCTTGTTTGCCTGGTTGTCAAGGTCGGACAGTCGAACCCTCCAGCGAAATACCTGCAAACCGGCGGCGCGCGTGAATAGCTCAATACGGCTGATATACGCGGGACGCCTATCACACCAAGGCCGCCTGCCCAGGCGGCCTTGGTGTTTGCAAAATGAATTGCGCCCCATCACCTCGATAAGGCGGCTTGTCGCACAGAGCACAGCCGAGACAACTGGAGCCTTCCACACTCGCATGCCCCGATCCGCGAACTAGCTAGTGCGGGGGAGAAACGGGTTCCGCAGCCTTGACGCCGGTTTTCTGGGCGTTGCTCGGGGCGTCGGGTGGCTTGTCCACGTAGCCCTTGTGGGACTCGTACTTGGTGTTGGTCTGCTCGTCCCCGGCTGCCGAATGGTCGATGGGTTTCATGGCGATTACCTGGTACCGGCGCTTCTTGTGATCGCCATCGGGAACGCGCATCTCCATCACATCCTTGGAAATCCTGAACTCGCTTTCCTTGCCGACGGGAAGGATCACAGGATGCTTATGATCGAGCGGTCGAACATGATACTCCATGTCGTCGGTACGGAGCATATACTGCGGGCAAAGTTTTTCGTCCGAATCCACGGCCGTGGCGCCGATCGAGGCGAAAACGCTTCCCAAGCCGGTCAACCCGCGTTCTTTTGCGCCGCAGGGCACTGCCTCCATTTTCTCGATCATCGCGCGATCGCTGTGTTTCTTGTCTCGCCCAATAGCTGGAATCGCAAGAGTCAGCGTGCACAATGCTACCAGTAACGTTTGTCCATTCAATGAGCACCTCCCTGAGAGATCAAATTGGTCGTCATACCTTTTCCGCGTATTTTCCACGGAAACAAGGGAGGGCCGGCAGAACAACCCTCCCGTGAACGCGAACGCGGGGGCGAGCAAGCCCATTATTTCGACTTCGGTTCAGCCAGAGGTTTGGGCATGCCCTTCGGCGTCGACTCTAATTGTTGGGCCGACTTCAGAAACGACTGCGGGTTCTCGCCCAATTCCTCGTGCACCTTCGGATTGGCCTTCAGATATGTTTCCAACGCAGGGTGGTTCTCAAGGTACTCTTCGTTCGTCGCCAACGATGGGTTCTTCGAAAGTTCGCTGGAGATGCTACCGTGACCTTCCAGGAATTCGTGGAAGCTGGAAAGCTCACCGCGGGTTACGTCGTGTCGCGGCGCGTCCCGTTATCCTCGGCACGGTCAAAGCGTTGTTCCTGCCGCATGAATGCGCTGGGGTTCTCTTTGTACTCTGCGCGCACGCCGGGGTGGTTCGCCAGGAACTCCTTCAAAGCGGGGTGGCCCTCGACGAACTCCTTGTTGTCGACTAGCGCCGGATTTTTGCGCAACTGTTCCGCGATTTCGGGATGGCCGTCCATGAAGCGATCCATGTTGCCCAACTCACCGCGGGTCACGTCGCGATCGCGCCGGTCTTCCCGTTGATCGAAGCCCTCTTCACGGTGCATGAACGCGTTCGGGGTCTCTTTCATCTCCTCGCGCACGCCAGGGTGGCTGGCCAGAAACTCGCGCAGAGCCGGATGGTTCTCCACGAACTCCTTGTTGTCGACCAGCGACGGATTTTTGCGCACCTGTTCAGCGATCTCCGGATGACTATCGAGGAAGCGGTCCATGTTCGACAGTTCGCCACGGGTGATGTCGCCATCGCCGTTGCGATCTTCGCGCCGATCGTAGCGCTGCTCCTGATGCATCACAGCGTTCGGATTCCGATTGAGATCCTCCCTGACTTCAGGATGGGCCTGCAGATAGCTCTGAAGATCGGAGTGTTTTTCAACGAACTCCTGGCTGTTCACCAGAGAGGGATCTTTCCGAATCTGTTCGGCGAGTTCGGGATGGCCGTCGAGAAAATGATCGAAGGCCGCTAACTGCTGCCGAGTCAGATCGGCGTCGCCGTCTTGCGACACCGTATTCGAGGATTGAGCCCGCGCAGGCGCCACCGACACTAGGACTCCAAGCGCCAACGTTGCAAGCCAGTATTGAATTGCCGGACCTGTCCGTTTCATAAGCAAAAATGCCTCCTGAACACGAAATCTTGCATGCGAGTGGCAGGGGTAAAAATGCACCGAGGTGGCCACTGGGCGGATCGGACGGAAGGGCACTGTTTCCAGAGGCTTGCCGCCAGCATCAACAAAGCCCCTGGGGCCTCTCAGGTGTGGAATTTCGACACGAAGCGGGAAAATCGTCCTACGGTGGCTACCCTAAGCGATTCGCAGGGCTTGGATACGGCAAAAACAGTAGCAGCGCGGCACACGTTTTATCCTAGCCCTGGCATGGCGGGATGACCGGGCTTTGAATGTCAGGACTTTTTCGTGAGGGCTGCGCGAATTCGCTCGCCCACGATCGCATCTTCCCCGGGCTGCAACATCCAAACCCCAACCACGAGCGTGTTGGCATCCGCCGGAATGCCCTGGTTGGGTTTTTGGCCGGTGTTCGGGTTCAGTTCAATCGAAGGCGTCCCCGTGCGCAAAACGTCAACAATCTGGCCAGTGGTGATGCCGGTGATCGCCGGGTCGAAGCGTATCAGCAGATGTGGAACATGGTTGGCGATCCTTGGAACCACCGTCTCCGTCCTGACCGAAGGGATGCCCTTCACAGCATTGGCGATGAGATCGGCCCGCTTCTGGTAGTCGCCTTGCATCGATTCTTCCGTGTGCGAGAGAACCCAGTCGACCGCCGCAACCATGCCCACAATCTGTTCCTTCGCCACCTTCATGCCACGGCCGATTCCGTCTCCCGGATTATTGTTCGCGTGGGCCAGGTCCGTCAGAACCTTCCTGCCAAGCAGCAGGCCCGCGTTTTGCGGACCGCGAATTCCCTTGCCCCCGGAAAACGCCACCAGGTCGAAACCCATGCCCGTGTACTTCCATAGATTCGAGATCGGAGGCATGTCCGCGGCTGCATCCAGGTGGCACGGAATCTTGTACTCGTGCGCCACCCGCAGCCACTCTTCCCGGCCAATCTGTGCGCTCGCTGCGATCCCTTCCTCGTCCTCCGCAGCATTGAAAAAATTCGTCATTACCGCGTTCCCTGCGCCGCACGCGCGCTTATAGTCGTCGAGCGTGACTACCTCGGTCACCCGCGCCCCGCAGAGATACATGGCGCGGTCATACTCATAGCGGTGAGCGCGCTGCACGATGACCTGATTCTTCATGCCGTCAATCGCCTGCGGCATGTCCAAAATGTTGATGTTGTTGGCATACTGCAAGCAAGCGGCGGTCGCCAGGCTGATCGCTCCTGAAGCCCCTGAAGTCACGACTGCCCCCTCGCACCTGAGGCGACGCGCGATGTACTCCCCTGCCTTCTGCTGCAGATCGTGCAAACGCACCGGATGAAGCGCAGCCTTCTGCACCGCCGCCAGAACCTCCGGGGGCATGCAGGCAGCCGTCAGCGTGGTATAGGTGCCGGCGGCGTTGATAATCGTCGAAACGCCAAGCTTCGCATAGTAATCCTCACCCTCTGCCGCCGCCGCCCATGATGCCGTTGACGATGATGCCGTTGACGATGAAAGAGCCTTGGCGGAGGAAACCAGAGGCGCTGCGCCCAGCGCCGCGGCCAGCGAACTGGCCCAGCGAAAGAAGCCGCGGCGGGAAAGAAAGCCTCCTTGCGATTCAACCGATCGTGACATGGTCTCTCCTTAGTCCAGAAACTTGCGGACACAAACGACGTATATCGCGCCTGGCGGCTTCCACCCCGGCCCCAACCGAAGCCTGCCGCTGCGCCAAGCTAGAGAGCTACTAACTCTTGCACGTTGATCGGCACTTTCGTCAGGGTTTCAACGCGCTTGCCATATTTGCCCAGCGTGTTCTCCACCACGCAGAAATCGAAGCCGGGGATCACGACGTCATTCCATCGGTCTCCGATTCCGCGCAACGCCACGTCCAGCATGGTCACAATCTGATTGCCTAACGGTTCCTGGCTGTCGAGCGTGATGGCGCCAAAGAACTCCTGGCATTCGGTGTAGCCGGAGTTGTGCGTGCCAGTGTAGGGCTTCTGCTGCGCGAGGTTAATCTGCCGGCCAATCCTACGCGAGATCTCTTGCGAGTGCCCGGCAAAGAAGTCCACAAGGGACTGTTCTTGCAGGCGCGCGGGTAATTGTTTGCCCGCAATTTCACGATACCAATGCTCGCCCACGTCGTATCCTTCCTCAACCAGATCAAACCAATACTTCTGCTCAAGCTTCACCTTCCTGGGCGAGTCGACCGCAATCACAGAACGGCGAATGCACGCGGTCAGGCCATCGCGCTTGGGCGCGACGCCGAGGTGAACCCAATCGCCCTCGTGAATTGGCCGGTTCAGCGCTGGACCGATCAGCGTGCGGTTGGCGGTGTTGGCTCCTACCATGATTTGAAAGCCGTCGCGCTCCGAGCCCAGCATGCGTCCGACCCAGGCGCCCCAGGCCGCGACTTCGGTTTCGAGACGTCCGGGGCGGAGAACCGCCAGCATGGCGCGCAACATGGCATCCGCGATGCTGCACGCATCTGCAATCAGACGCATCTCGATTTCGCTCTTCTCGTACTTAACGCGAAAGTACAGTTCCTGCGCATCGACAACGCCGTCGCGGCCGTAAATGTTTTGCAGGTATTCGACCAGGCCCGCGGGGATCACCTGGCGCGGAGTCAGCAGAGCAATGTGGTCGACGTCCTTGCCAGCCGCCGCTTTGATGACGTCCTCCAGTCGTTCCGCCCGGATGGGATACTTCTCGTCGGCCAACTGCAGCAGTTCGACCTTGTGCACCGTGGCGCCGGCACGGTCCGCGAGTTGCTCGGCTACATAGCCACCCTCCAGGCCCGCCACGACGTGAAAGCCATTGGGCCCGATAATGCCTGCCACCTGTTCGATAGAGATGTTTGTGTTTCCGCCGAGGTAAGGAACGTCGCCGGCATACTGCTCGTCAGAAAAAACGAGACCGACCGTATGGCCATGCTGCTGCAATGCCTGGTTGATACGGCGAACCCGTGCCTGGAACTCTTCACGCGGCGCCATGTACTCGCGGTCAATGGCAGGCGCCTCCTGCAGTATGCGAAGGACCTTGTCCAAGTCCTGGCGATGCGCTTCGGAAGGTGGTCGAGAGTTCATTGAATTTGGCCCTTGTTTTCCCTGGTTAAAGTTGGGTTCTCGGAAAATTTATTGCTGAGCGTCAGCCGTCTTGCGATTGACGTTCCATCCATCAACTTCGACGCTTGGGGTTGCTTTGCTCTTTTCGCCAACGTGATATGTGGCGGTCACCTGGCGCGTTTCCCCGGGCAGCAGAGCGAAATAGTTATCCTGCCAGAGCACCGGCAAAATTTCATTGTCCACGTTGCCCTCGCGGCTGACCCGGTTGCTCGAGGATTTGTTGACCGTCAGGTGCACCGCAAGGGCTAGAGTCGATGTCGGGTTGTGGACGGTAACTGTGGTCGAGCCTTCCTGGCCATCTTCCTTATTTTGGGCAGTCTTATTTTGGGCAGTGACGTCCAGGTCGACCCGCGGCAGCTGATTCAGTTCGGTGTAGTCGGCAAAAGTCTTGGTGGGAGCCCAGGTCGAGATGTCATATTCGCCCGTAGGATCTTCCTCCTGCCGGCCCCAGTCGATTGTCTCTTCGCGCGTGGAAAGCCAGTAGAAATTTCTGCTCCTGACTTGGCCGGCCGATTCAAGACTGAGGCTGACGAAATAGGTTGTGCTGAGCCCATCGATTGCAGGCACTGTGAACACTCGCGTACTGCTGTCCGCACCCACGCTGACCTCGGACTCTTTCGAGAACTTCTTTGTCATGTCGAGGTTGTACACGTTGGCGGTGACTTTCAGGTTGGCGAACGGCTGGTAATAGGAGTTCACGACCACGATCGAACGATCGTCGTAGGAGTACTGCACGTGCAGCGGTTCACACGCTTTCTTAACCCCGAAATAGGATCCCGCCGGACGCAGGTACCAGTCATACATGTGCCAGATCATGCTCGGCCAGGCGTTGTTTAACATCCATTGAATAATTCCGGTCGAGGTGTACTTGTTGCGGCCGTAGGCTTCCATCATGGCGCGGTGCCCTTCATAGGCCTGGAGTTGCGCTTTGAGCGCGAACTCTTCCACCGACTTCGCCGGCCCGTAACGTTCGTTGAGGGCGTCGGTGAATACGTTCAGCGTATGTGACATTCCGCCCGCGTGGTATTCCCACACGGAATCGATGGGCCAAAGATGGTCCGGCGGCAGCATGCGCCGCAGGCTCGCGACCGGCGGAATCGCCGGGCCGGGGCTGGTTTCTGTGTTGAAACCGAATGCGCCGCCGTGCCGCGTGTCGAGATACCAGAATGAGGGCGCAACGTATTCATAAGGTCCGGTCATCTTCACGCCGCTCGGTCCCACCGTAGTGGTGCGGCCTGCCGCCGACGAGATCGAGGGGTTCGGCCACTCCAACTCCTGCAGAATTCCCAGGTACAGTTTCTCGATCCGGGGCGGCGGCGCGAAGTCGCTGCCATACATCCAGCTGATCACAGAGGGATGGCGCTCCAGTCGCCGGATCTGGTCGCGCAGTGACTCTCCTGCAATGGTTTCATTTTCCTTGTCCCACGCCGGCCAGTTTTCCCATTGATCGCAGCAGCACCAGCCGGGCATCACCAGAATTCCCATCTGGTCGGCGAGGTCGAAGAAGTGCTCGTCCTCCAGTTTCCCTTCCAGGCGCACCGTGTTGAGGTTGAGATCGCGCACGTAGTTGAGCTCGGCCTGCTGCCTCTCCGGTGACGATCGCAGCAGCAGGTCGAAACTGTAGCCCGCTCCTCGAATGAGAATGTTCTTGCCGTTGATTTGAAAGATCCGGTGACCTTTCTCGTCAATGTTCGAAATGACTTGGCGTACTCCGAAGCGAATATGCGCTGCGTCGGAAACCTGTCCCTGCACCTCGACCGCCAGGTCGAGTGGGTAAAGATCCTGCTTCCCGACCTGGACCGGCCACCACAGGCGGGGATTGGCGATCGCCAGCTGCGGGAATTTCTCTGGCGTGAAGTGGACGACTTGAGTCTCTTTGGGGCCGAGGCGCACTGCCTGCTCGAAGGCGAGATTCTCAATGCGCCCCTTCAGCACCGCTTCGACGGGACTGTCAGCGGCATTGGTCAGCTCCGCTCTTATCGTTAGCATGGCCCGGTCGGCCGAAGGAAGGTTGACCTTGGTCAGCACAGCCGGATAGCGCAGAGCGATGGGACCGGTGGCGGTGATGTGCACCTCGCGCCAGATGCCCATCTCTTTGTCGGGAGGCATTGGCGCCCAGTCGACCAGCGTGATGGCCAAATCGCGCGGCTGAGGAGGAAATATTTCGACGGCGAGCGAATTAGTTTGGCCGGGCTTCGCGGCCGACGTCACATCGAGGTTGAACAATCGCCAAGTGCCCGCCAGATCGTCTGCGGAGGCGACCTGCACTCCGTTCATCCACACGTTCGCCCGGTAGTTGATGCCGTCGAAACCAAGCCACACGGTTCTTCCGCTGTATTCTGCCGGGAGCTTGAATTCGGTGCGGTACCACCACGATTGCCGGAAGGGACTGCCTGGCGGCATCGGAATATTGGAGAAGTCCTCAAATATCGGGTAGGTCGTGCCGGGGATGGAGCGCAGGTTCATGCCGGTATAGGGATCCGGGTACACGTTGGCCTCGACCAGGGCGCTCATTACCGTCGAAGGCACGGTTGCGGGATACCAGCCGTTCGTGGGAAACCCATTTTTCGAGATCTCCGCACCGTTTGCCTGCACTTCCGACGACGGCTGGATGCGCCAGTTCTCGTGAAGCACTACGGTTGCGGAATCGGTGACTTCTTTTGAGGACGCTGCTGCTGTTCCTATGATGATAATCGCCAGGCAGAGCCCCGGATTCATAGACCGAACCATGTAATGCGGCACCTCTTCGAGCGAATTGAAACCAGACGGGCGCCATGCGACTTGCCGCTCTTTGCAGGGCGAAGCGCCGCGGTTCTGACCGATTGTAGTACTTGTCGGTGACGAGCGTGCCGCAATCACGGGTAAATCTCATGAGACTGCACCGTCAATACGTCTTAAGGGGATATTACCCCGTGAAGCGCCTGCCTCAGAGCAGCGTTGAAAGCCCTTGCGGGCGATGGCATTTCTTGACCTCGGACCGCCTCAAGTCGCGCCGGTTGCCGTAGTCTACGCTCTGCTATCGAACGCTATTGTTTCGCTCTCGGTTCCATTTTCGACGAAGGTGCTCTTGCCGCGGGTATGCCGGTCAACGATCCCTGTTGCTGTAATGTTCCAAAGAACGCGCTGCTGACATCTTCATCCACCCAGAGCAGTTGTCCGCCACTCGCCTGATAGATCACCACGTCGAAAGGTGTTGTGGTGGTTTTAATTTTCACGTTGAGGGGATTCGGCGTCGTATTGGTCGAGAACAGCGTGTAGCGTCCAACGTTGCTCGTGTCCGCAAGCGGAGTTCCCGAAAATTTAACACCCGTATTCGTCGCGCTGGCATTGAGGGTAAGGAATGGATCGCTGACCAGTCCCGTTCCGCTCAAAGCCCCGCTGCTTACCGATCCCTGCCCCACAAAGTCAAACTCGAAGATGGAGAAGTTGAACGCTTGCGCCCCAAAAGCATACTTGCCCGTAAAGCTGGCAGTTGAGGTGTCTGTTTGTGGGATCAGGACTCCGGTGCCACCGACAAGAGCAGCATCCATATCCGCAATCAGGCCGCCTCCCAGCCCCGAAGTCGTGTTATTCGGATCGTTCAGGTTGAGATTCGGGTCCGTCATATAGATGCCCAGCGCGCTGACATCTCCCAGATCTCCAAGCACCATGGTCAGGCTGCCGTATCCGTTGCTGGCAATGGAATAGGTGCCGGAGATCGGAGCCGCCGGCAACTGGTAGCCAATCAGTTCGCTGTCATCCGCCACCCCTGAGAAGTCAGCGAGAGCAGACGACGTGTTGCTGGTAGAGAACATGCCCACGGCAGCGTAGTTAGCCGGATACGAAGTGCCGTTGAGACCGAACACGGAATTCCCCAGCGAGGCGTTGCTGGCGCTGGTCTGGTTTACGCCTTGGCCAAACGCCGAACCCACCGCCGAATCGCTGCTATCCACGTCAATGATCCTGATCGCTTCCCCACCCACAACGTAATAGTTCAGCGCGATCGCCGTGCCCCCATAATTGAGGTCGCTCGTGATGGTGCCGCGGCCGAAGGAGTCGTACGTGGTAAGCGTTCCGCTCAGCGGCGTCGCTGTCGTCACCGTTCCGTTGTCATTTTCGTCCACGGAACCATTCTGCAGCGTGGTGCCGCCGCTGATGGAGAATACGCCCCCGAATCCAACCGGGCTGTAGGCGTTGTCCATCCCGCCCAGGGTGAACGCATAGCCGCCGTTCAGTGCGCCTGGCAAGGACTGCAAATCCAAACTTCCGCTCGACGTGGCCACCCCGTCAAACGAAATGATCAGCGCGTGTTTGCTGTTCACAAATTGGACGCCGAGAGTTTCGACCCCTGCCACCCCGAGACTGGTGTTGTTCGTGATCAGCGTGAGTGTTCCCTGGCCGGTGGTGGCATTCACCGACAGCGTTCCGCCGCTGATGATGTCGCCCGACGGCTGGGGAGAGGTCACTCCAAGCGCGTTGTTATAGTCTTGTTCGCCGGCCAGGACGCTGCCACTAGCATTGATCTCCACCGCCCCGGCAAGGGCATAAAAATCCGGTCCGGCCGCTTCTTGCCCGCTCAGGTAGAACACATAGGTCGCCGTCTTGTTGGTGAGACTGAAGTTGGCCGGAGTCGCCACTCCCGTCACCGTGGCCGCCACCGTGTACGCGCCCGTCGTTCCATTCGCGGTGAATACCCCCGACGTGGCCACTCCGCTGGCGTTGGTCGTGGCCGTGGTCGTATGGCTGCCGCCCGCGAAGGTCCCGCTGGCGCCCGTCCCCGGAGCCGTGAACGTCACCACTACACCGCTCACCGGATTCGACCCACTGTCGAGCACGGTCGCCACCAGCGGCGCTGCAAATGCCGTATTAATCGCCGCGCTTTGTGGCGTTCCGCTCGTAGCCGCGACCGTTGCCGGGGCGCCCGCCGTATTCGTCAGACTGAAGTCGGCCGGAGTCGACACTCCCGCCGCAGTGGCCGCCACCGTGTACGCGCCCGTCGTTCCATTGGCGGTGAATACCGCCGAGGTGGCCACGCCGCTCGCATTGGTCGTGGCCGTGGTCGTATGGCTGCCGCCCGCGAAGGTCCCGCTGGCACCCGTCGCTGGAGCCGTGAACGTCACCACCACGCCACTGGTCGGCGATCCGCCGGTCGTAACCGTTGCTGCCAGCGGCGCGGCAAACGCTGTGCTGACCACCGCGCTTTGCGGAGTTCCGCTCGTGGCCGTGATCGTTTCGCTCACGGCCGCGGTGTTTGTCAGACTGAAGTTAGCCGGAGTCGACACTCCCGCCACCGTAGCCGCCACCGTGTACGCGCCCGGCGGTTCCATTGGCGGTGAATACCGACGAGGTGGCCGCACCGCTTGCGTTGGTCGTGGCCGTTGTCGTAGTGCCGCCGCCCGCGAAGGTCCCGCTGGCGCCCGTCGCCGGAGCCGTGAACGTCACCACCACGCCGCTGGTCGGCGATCCGCCGGTCGTCACCGTAGCCACCAGCGCCGCGGCAAACGCTGTGTTGATGACCGCACTTTGCGGCGTTCCGCTGGTGGCCGTGATCGTTTCGATCGCAGCCGCGGTGTTTGTCAGACTGAAGTTCGCCGGAGTCGACACTCCCGCCACCGTAGCCGCCACCGTGTACAGCGCCGGTAGTTCCGTTGGCCGTGAATACCGCCGAGGTCGCCACGCCGCTCGCATTGGTCGTGGCCGTGGTCGTATTGCTGCCACCCGCGAAGGTCCCGCTGGCCCCCGTCGCTGGAGCCGTGAATGTCACCACTACCCCACTGGTCGGCAATCCGTTGGTCGTCACCGTAGCCACCAGTGGCGCGGCAAACGCTGCGTTGACCATCGCGCTTTGCGGAGTCCCACTGGTGGCCGTGATCGCCTCCGTCCCCCCTTGACCCGACCCCGGTATGCCACTGAGCGATCCCTGTTGTTGCAATACGCCAAAGAAAACGCCGCTGACATCTTCGTCCATCCAGAGCAACTGTCCGCCACTCGCTTGATAGATCGCCACGTCGAAAGGTGTTGTGGTGGTGTTGATGGTCACGTTGAGCGGATTGGGCGTCGGATTTGTCGAGAACAGGCTGTAGCGTCCAACGTTGCTCGTGTCCGCAAGTGGAGTTCCCGAGAATGTGACGCCGGAGTTCGTTGCGCTGGCTCCGAAGGTGAGAAATGGATCGCTGACGAGCCCAGTTCCGCTCAACGCGCCGCCGGTAACCGATCCCTGCGCAGCAAGGTCGAACTCAGACGAATTGGAAAAAGCCTGCGCCCCAAAGGCATAGTTGCCCGTAAAGCTGGCAGCCGAGGTGTCAGTTTGTGGAATTAAGAATCCAACTCCACCGGCGAGGGCACCATCCATATCGGCAACAAGGCGCGCCGCCCATCCCCGAAGTCGTATTATTCGGATCGTTCAGGTTGAGATTCGGGTCCGTCACGTAGACGCCCAGGGCACTGACGTCTCCCAAAGCTCCAGGCACGATTGTCAGGCTGCCGTATCCGCTGCTGGCAATCGAATAGGTGCCGGAGATCACCGCCGCCGGTAACTGGATGTTATAGATGAACAGCTCGTTGTCGTCTGCTACTCCGGAGAAGGCACCGAGCGAGGGCGACGTCACTAGCATGCCGGCCGCAGCGTAGTTGACCAGGTCAGGGCTGCCTCCGATACCGAACACGGAATTCCCCAGCGAGGCGTTGCTGGCACTGGTCTGGTTTACGCCTTGACCGAACGCCGAACCCACCGCCGAATCGCTGCTATCCACGTCAATGATCCTGATCGCTTCCCCACCCACAACGTAATAGTTCAGCGCGATCGCCGTGCCCGCATAATTGAGGTCGCTCGTGATGGTGCCGCGGCCGAAGGAGTCGTACGTGGTAAGCGTTCCGCTCAGCGGCGTTGCCAGCGTCACCGTTCCATTGTCATTCTCGTCCACCGAACCATTCTGCAAGCCGGTGCCGCCACTGATGGAAAACACGCCTCCAAATGCAACCGGACTCGAGGAGTTGTCCACGCCGCCCAGGGTGAAGGCATAACCGCCGCTCAGCGCGCCTGGCAAGGACTGCAAATCCAAACTTCCGCTGGACGTGGCCACCCCGTCAAACGAAATGATCAGCGCGTGATTGCTGTTCACAAATTGGACGCCAAGAGTTTCGACCCCTGCCACCCCGAGACTGGTGTTGTTCGTGATCAGCGTGAGTGTTCCCTGGCCGGTGGTGGCATTTACCGACAGCGTTCCGCCGCTGATGGCGTCGCCCGACGGCTGGGGAGAGGTTACTCCAAGCGCGTTGTTATAGTCTTGTTCGCCGGCCAGGATGTTGCCATTGGGCTCGATCTCCACCGCCCCGGCAAGGGCATAGAAGTTGAGCCCCGGGGATTCTTGCCCGCTCAGGTAGAACACGTAGCTGTTCCCAGCGACGCGGTTCGTCAAATTAAAATTGGCAGGCGACGCCAGGGTTGCAGCGGTGGCCGTTACCGTGTAAGGTCCGCCCGTTGTCCCGTTTGCGGTGAATGTGGTCGAGGTAGCCAAGCCGTTTGCGTTGGTCGTATCTATTTCCGTCGCAGTTCCATTGGCGAAGGTCCCGCTGGCGCCCGTTGCCGGCGCCTTAAACGTAACTACTACACCACTCACTGGGTTCGAGCTGCTGTCGAGCACGATCGCGACTAGCGGAGATGCGAATGCCGTGTTAATCGTCGCGTTTTGTGGCGTTCCGCTGGCCGCCGTGACTGTCGCCGCGGCGCCTGATGCATTGGTCAGATTAAAGTTGGCGGGTGCCGACACTCCCGCCGCCGTAGCCGTCACCACATCGGCGCCGGACACCCCGTTCGCCGTGAAGGTCGTCGAGGTAGCCACGCCGCTCGCGTTGGTTGTATCCGTCTCGGTCGCGGTTCCGTTCCCGAATGTGCCGCTGGCTCCGCTCGCCGGAGCCGTAAATGTCACGATTGCGCCACTCACGGGGTTCTGACCGCTGTCCAAGACTGTCGCTGCCAGCGGGGCTGCGAACGCGGTGTTGATGGGCGCGGCTTGGGGGGTTCCGCTGCTGGCCGTAATCGCCGCCGGCGATCCCGTGGTGTTCGTAAGAGTAAAAGTGGCCAGCGCGGGCGCTCCCGTAACCGTGGCCGTGATCGTGTATGTGCCCGCAGTCCCATTCGCGGTACATGCCGGCGATATGGCTACGCCGTTGGCGTCCGTAGTTGTGCTTGCGGTTTTTGAGGCGGTGTCGGAGAACGTGGCGCTTGCCCCTGTCGCCGGAGCGGTGAACGTCACCACCAGACCGCTGGCGGGCGCTCCGTTGGTCGTTACGGTCGCGACCAGTGCCGCTCCAAAAATCCCGTTCACCGCGTGGCTTTGTGGTGTTCCGCTGGTCGCGGCGATTATTTCAACCGGAAGGGAGTTGTCAATCGGAGTGTGCGGAATCGCCGATGTGCAACTCGTCAGCCCCAACAGGCAAATTACCGCGAGCCCTTTCCCCCAAGCATTGCGGTTCATCGTGTCTCCCCGTTTTGGACGTTCTGGCTGGCACGCTCACGTGCCTGAGGCGTTACAGGTATCCCGTGCTCGTTTCGAATCGCATATACGTGATCGCCAACCTTCACGACCCGGGCCAAAAGGACGGCCTTGCCCTTAAATGCCTTCATGACGCCGGTGACCTCAACTTGCTGGCCCCCGCCGACCGAGAGCGCGCCTTCGCCTCGCAGTCCGAACGCGCCCAGACTCATATCCGTAAGACCGGTGAGAGTTGAGAGCAGGAGGTGGGAGCCAGCGAGCATTCCCGGAGACGGTTTCGTGAGCACGCCTGCGACCGTACCCTTGAGCGTAACTTCCTGTGAGAGGTCGTAGTTTAACGGCTGTGCTGAGCTTACCGCTCCTGCCGCCTCTTGCGCGTGACCTGGCCGCGCTGGGGATACCAGCCATAAGAGGGACAATGCGGAGATCCCTGCGAGCAGCTTCCTCATCATCTGCCTCCGAGTTACGCTCGAAAACCTGAAAATACACATCGGCAAGGGCATGGCTCAGTCCTTAGGACAGCTTGTTTCAACGTTGACGCTCGAAGAGTAAAGATCTGGCAATGACCGAAGCTCGTGCTGTATCCATTCGAGCTCCGTTTTGCTGCGTACGACTGCGTTGAACTCGTCCGGCGTTTTATAGATCACGACGGTCGCACCGGCGGGAACAGCTGCCCGCAACTTCTCCTTTGCCGCCTTGGGTGTCGTGGGTTCAAAGATTGCATCTTGAAGACGAAACTTCTTCGCTTGAATCTTTGGCAGCCAGTCGAGCTGGTTCGAGGGCTGCAGCTTTACCTAGAAATTCTGGGGTGACGTACTTCGCGCGCTCATCCTCGGGCGGAAAGGGAGAACTGGCCAACCAAGTGGGCCACACGCCCCACGGGATCCATCGCATCCAGCACTTTAATTCGCGGATCGACTGCCGAGGCCAGGATTCCGATGCTGGCGCCCGATCCTTGCGTGTACAGTCCCACCCGGCTCATGTCCAGATCGCCACGAGTGGCAAGATAGTCCAGCACCATTTGCACATCGTGGGCCGAGGTCGCCAGGCATTCCTGTAGTTCGCTGACGAACCACTCTCGCATCGGCCGATCGTGATAGCGATGTCCGGTAAGAGCCGACACGAAACCTACTGCGGCAAAACCATCTTTGGTGACCGCGTTTTGGAAGCCTTCATCCTTGAAGCGGTCCGTGTCTGCCGGGTAACCATATAGGTACAGAATGACCGGAGGCTTCTTGGCACCCTTGGGCTTCAACACATATAGGTCGAGTGGATCGCCGAACCTCCACTGCACCTGAACCAGTTCCTCCGTGTAGCCTGGGTAATCCGTGATGTAGCCGACCAGCGGCTCCGCGGGTTTAAGATTGCTGGTTTTCAGTGCGGGCGAGGTCCAATCTTCATGAACGCCGGAGAACCGCCTATCGGCGGGATCGGCGATCGGCGGCGACGCCGGCACAAACTGGGCGGCGCTCATTTGAGAAAAAAAGATCTGCGCTAAGAATAGAAAGGTAAACTCCAGAGCTAGTTTTTTGATGAAGTCCAATAACTGTAACCTGCGACGCATCTTCCTCCCCACCCCCTGAAGTGCCTGAGACGCCACTGCGATTTAACCCATACCCCAAAGCTGAGAAGAGAGGCGAACTCCGGTTCCCTCGGAGCTCGCCCGCTTCGTTCAAGAGGGCGGGCCTTTGCTCGGGCGCCCGCCCTCGTTCTCGACTTCAGCCAGCAGGTGTTACTACGGAACCGAAACACATGCAGTGCCCGGAAGTGCCTGGGCAAGCTTGGTGGTTGTGTCCGAAGTTGTCACGGCGCCGGAACTGGTCAGGATGCAGCCACCCGCGTCGCCGCCTTTGTCGCCGGTGGTTGCAATGTTCACCGGAGCTACTCCTGCTTGCGTGTAGTGCGAACGCAGCAGTGCAAGTCCCGGATCACCGCCCGTCACCTTCAACGCAGGCACAAAGTCAGGAACAGTGTTGACGGCGTAGCTCTGCGCGCCGGTCACCAGTAAGTTGGCACTGGCCAGAGCCGTTCCGTTGCTTACGATCCGCAGAAGGGACCACGCCCGGTAAGAGCCGTTGCGGAGGTTCGGGAACGACAGGTTGCCGCTCCAGATTTTCCCTTCCGCGCAAGGAAAGCTGCCCGCGCCGCCAGCGCAGGTTGCCGGCAGATTCGCGCTCCCCGGTAAGGCACCAGCGATGGATGGCTGACCGGGATCGATGGTCGTTCCATACTTGTGGAAGATTCCATCAATTCCGTTCAGCGTGAGGTAGCCATAGCTGGCGCTGTTGGCAATGCCCGAAACGTTGCCGTAGCTGAAGAACGTGTAGCCGATGCCGTCGGTCCCGTGGTTCGTAACTGAGTTTTGGACGGAATTCACTTCTTCGCCGGTACCGACGGCGCGATAGCGTGATCCGCCCGCGGTGCAAGCGCTTGCAGAGTGGATTGACCGCGTTAACCCCGGTTTCCTGGCTCATTCCGGAATCGTTCGGGTAACGGAACACCGTGTATTCCGTCGTATTCATGGTGCCAGACAGCGTCTCGCGCAGATACACCTGAATGTTCGCGCTGGGGGCGCCGAATGCGCTGGCGTTGCAGTTCGCTCCGCTGAATGCGCTCTGCAGTTCGGCATCGCTGGCATTGGTGACTGTGGCTAATGCGCCTGTGCGCTGAGTGATAAAAATGATCGGAGAGGCCCCAACGGACGTGGTGTTGGCGAGCGGGACCGCGGTTCCGGTGAAGGGATCCGCTGCCGTTAATGGTGAACGCCAGAACGTGGGCAGTACTCGTGCTTCCTGGGTAAGCGCTAAGAATGTTGGCGCCCTCCAGATTTGCCAGCGTTCGCCCCTTTCACCGGGCAAACGCCTGAAGTGTTAACGCCGTATCCAAGACCAGCGAGCCCATCGGCTCCACCACCCAGTTTCGAGTTAGCCCGGCAGGTCGCGAACAGTGCATCTTCCGGGCGTATGTCGGTGGCCGCCGCACTGACCAGAAGAGACCCGCTCGTGAAGAGTGCAGACGACCGCAGCCGGCGGCGTTGAATCGGCGGAGTTGTCACCCCAAAGATTGGACTGCGATCAGATTCGCCGGGAGCCGGGAAAGCTGCTGATATTCACGTTGCAATGAGGTTGCGCGAAGTAGCAGCGATCTCCCACAGCGGAGTCCACTTTGATGTAAGCCCACACGTTCGTGGAGGTCGTATTGCTATCCCAGACGATCCACACATTTCCCAGATCGACTGCGGAGGCGCCGCCCAACACCGTAGGCCGGCCGTCCGTGAGGTTAAAATTCTTGCCGGTGTAGTGGAAACAAGGCGCCGTTCCTCCGGAGACACAACCACCGCTCTTATAAGCGGCCAGAGCCATCGACTGCCACATGGCGGAAGAGCCCGCAAATACAACCTTGACGGTTTGGGCGTGTACCTGAGGCGCGAGGTTTAGCATTGCGGTAAACAACAGCGCCGCGAAGACTGATTTCATACGCGTCATAGGTGTTCCTCTCTCTACATTCGGATCTCGGGTTTGAAACGTCACTTTCAGTTCATGTGCGGCGCGTTTCGCCACACGCGCAAACTCCTGCAACGAAACAGCCGCGGTTGCACGATTCACTTGATTTGTTACTCGGGCTTGAGGCGCACAACAAAACTTACTTGGAAGTGCAGGGGGAGCATACCCGTTTGCCTGTTACGCCAAGATGAAGAGTTCGTGAAAAGTTCGTGACTCCATTTACGGGACCGATTGCGGTCATCGCTCACATTCTGTTCATCAAACTTTCATGTTCCTTTAACATTCCGCGGCTTTCGCTTCCTGTACTATCCGCCTTCGCTTCCCAAACCTTCCCTCCAGATTCAAGACCGGAGAGGCATTCGTGATATCTGTCTGGCTTCGCGATCTTCGTCGCTTCGGCTGGATCGGCGCGCTCGTGCTCCTATTGCCGTGGTTTGCGTAGGCCAGGAGAACAAAGCGAACGGCAAGGCGGCCATTCGCGGAACCATCACGGACCAGACTCAGGCGGTGGTAACCGGCGCATCCGTAGTCTTGAGCAACGGCACGGGTCTTAAGCAGGAAACCAAGACCGACGACAAGGGCGCCTACTCTTTCACCGGCCTTGATGCTGGCACCTATAACCTTGCGGTGACTGCGCCGAACTTCGCTCGCAAGACCATGGACTACATCACCGTTACCGCTGGCCTTGAATTGACTCTAGACGCCTCCTTGGAGCCGGCCAGTGCAAAAACCGAAATAACGTCGAATCCAGCAGCGTCGGGAAAGTAGAAACCGAGACCGCCAGCGTTTCCGGAACAATTACCGAGAAAGAAGTCGTGTCCATCGGCCTCAACGGCCGCAACTTCACGCAGTTGATCGCACTCGCTCCCGGCGTCAGCAATCAGACAGGACAGGATGAAGCCAAGGTGGGCGTAGTCGGCAGCGTCAAATACAGCGTGAATGGCGGCCGCGTCGAGTACAACACATTCGAGGTGGATGGCAGCGACGTCCTCAATACCGGCCTGAACGGCGCCTCGAGCACGCTCATGGTTTATCCCAGTCTTGATGCCATTCAGGAAGTCAAGGTCCTGACCTCGAACTATGGTGCTCAATTCGGGCGCACCGCATCCGGCACGGTACAGGTGACCACGAAATCCGGAACTGAGAAGCTGCACGGAAGCCTCTACGAATTCATCCGCAATGAAGCCTTCAACGCCCGCAATTATTTCGACGCTCCGGGTCGGGCCCCGCTCTATCGCCGGCAGGATTTCGGTGGCACGATCGGCGGCCCCCTCACCATTCCGAAGATTTACAACACTAAAAGGGACAAGACATTCTTCTTTTTTTCCGAAGAAATCCGTCTGGAGAAGACTCCAACCGACTATAACCAGGCCGTCCCTTCCTTGAAAGAGCGCGGCCTGGTCATGACCGCCCAGGGAATTCAGGAAAATCTCAGCGCGCCGAATGCGAATGGACTCGTCTCGCAAGTATTCGACTTCAGCGATGTTTGCCCCTTAGCCGGCACTGCCAGCGCCCTCGGTTTTGATCGCCAGCAGTTTCCCGATTGCCCGGCGCGGCCAGGCACAAATACGAATCCTAAGGCTCTCCAGCCTTTTCCAGGAAACAACCTGCAAGGCCAGCAAACATCGCTTGGACCAGCGCTGTTCGGCGTAGACAAGAATGCCTTGGCGATCTTGCAGTCCAACCTCATTCCATTGCCAAATTCTCCCACCGGCTGCAATTTCATCGGTGGCAAACCTGGATCCCACCGATCCAAACCACTGTTACAACGCCGCGATTTCTCCTTCCACCTATTGGCGGGAAGAGTTGTTTCACGTCGATCAAATGTTCACCCAGAAGATCAGGGCATCCTTTCGCTATATCCATGACGCATGGGACACGACCGTCTTGGCCCCGCAGTGGAGCTTTCTGCACAGCACGAATCCCTCGGCTGCCACTTTTCCAACCATACAGAACCGTTTCGTCGGCCCCGGTACAAGCTTGGTGGCCCGCCTGACCCAAACGATTTCACCCACGCTCCTCAACGATTTGGTCCTAAGCTATGTCAACTCGAACATCACACTGGTAGATCAGAATGGGCCGGGGAACGCGCAGTTCCAGCGCAATCCCTCGCTGGATCAGCCTCTGGTCCCGGACTCCGCCATTCCCGGCCAATGCAATCCTCAACTGAGCCTTGACCCGGTCAGTGGTATCCCGCAATGCGCGATGGGTTACATCTTCAACAACGGTTTCGGCGGGAAGATGCCCGGAATTGCCGTCCTGGGCACGAACGCTGCTTACGGCGGCCGGGGCTTTGCGGAAGATCCTTCCTACATGCCTTGGAGCCATTCCAATCCCACCTATGCCGTGCGAGATGACATCGGCAAATCCATTGGAAAGCACACACTGCAGTTCGGAGGCCAATACGTACTGGCTCAGCGAAATCAGACCAACAACGCGATTGGAGCTGCCTCCGGCGATCTTCAAGGTCTGTTGACGTTCAGCAATCTCGCGCACAGCACGGGGAACGCCTTCGCTGACTTCCTGCTCCAATCGGTCAATAACGGGATTACGACCAGCAACATTCAGAGCTTCACCCAGGATTCTGCCCAACGCCGCTATCACCAGACCTACCAGATCGCGGAGCCTTATTTCCAGGACGATTGGAAAATAACTCGCACGCTCACTTTGAATCTGGGTCTGAGAGTCAGCCTATTTGGAACTTACCGCGAGAAATATCACAACGCATGGAACTGGGAGGCGGCGAAATTCAATCCACCAGATTTGCGGTTGATCCATTTTACGGTGTGCTGCTTGACCAACACGCCGGTTCGGCCCCTGTGGCATTCAACCCAAACACGTTTCAATTGGATCCCGGAGTAGTGACCGATCTCGGCTTGGTGCAATGCGGCGTGAACGGTACTCCCTCAGGCTGCATGAGCGGGCATCTTTTTAATCCCGCGCCCCGCGTTGGCTTTGCCTGGGATCCAATCGGGGACGGCAAGACCTCGATTCGCGGAGGCTATGGCATCTTCTTCGAGCATGGCACCGGCAACGAAGCCAATACCGGTTCTCTGGAAGCTAGTTCGCCTGCTCGTGCTCAGCATGACGCAGTCGCTCCCCGCCAGTTATCCCTGCATTGGCAATGTCGGCCAGGGTGCGGCGTTTGATCCCACGAACACCGCTTGTGCATCGCCCAACTCGCCGCATCCCGCTCCTCCCTCCGGCTCCGCCTTTCCTCTCGACGTCACCGGAATTCCCACCAAGGCAATCTGGCCCTACGCTCAGCAATGGAGCTTCGGCATACAGCGGGAACTCCCTCACGATGTTGTCGCCAATGTTGCGTATGTAGGCAGCAAGGGAACGCACCTGACCCTCGAGCGCCAGCTCAACCAGTTGCCACCCGCTCCCTCTCAGCGAGAATCCGTTTGGTCCGAACGAGCCGCTGACGCTGGCGGATTGCACCGTCCCTCTCTCGGGAAATCCCGCCGACCGTCCGGGAAATAACAACTTCCCGTTCCTGCTGCAGAGCGGAACGATCGTAACGGCGCAGAGTCCTGCTTATGTGTACATGCAGGCGGCCTGCACAAATCCCAACATTCCAAATGTTAATTCCCTCCCGCGTCCCTATCCTGGGCTTGGGAAAATTCTTTCTCTGCAAAATGTAGCCGATTCCAGCTATAACGCGCTTCAGTTCACGCTGCGTCGAGCGCGGGGACCTCTCACCGCTGGACTTTCTTATACCTACAGCCACTCCATCGACAATGCTTCCGACCGCAGTGATCCCGTGCTGGTGGATTCTTACAATCTGCACGCCAATTGGGCGAGCTCAAATTTCGATGAACGCCATCTGCTCACTTTCAGCTACCTGTACCAGATTCCGAATTTTGCGCGCTGGTTCTGGGATGCCGCCGTTGAACCACTGAACCAGGATGGACAGGATGCGTCAGCCGCTGGCCAAGTGTTGCTCGAAAGTGATGGACCAGATCTTCGGCGGCTGGCAGGAATCTCGGGAGTCACTCTCTATCAATCGGGCACGCCTTTTACCGTAATCAATAGCGCGGGCAATACCGGCATTTCGCTCACCGACAATGCCGGGGTTTCGAGCGGGCTCGGCATCGCATCCTCTTATCCCGATGTGGCCCATGCGTTTGCCCCACCCTGGGTTCAACAACAACTTCAAAGCTTTGGACCGCTCCTGGGCAATCCATCGCAATTTGTGGCGCCGCGTGGACTGACCTTCGGCGATGCCGGTCGCAATTTCTGAATAATCCTAGCCGTTTGAACTTCGACGTGGCCCTGCTGAAGCACTTCAAAGTTACGGAGTCCAGTGAGCTTCAATTTCGTGCGGAATTTTTCAATCTCTTCAATCACACTCAGTTCCGAACTCTACAACCCGGACAATCCGGGCAGCAGCGGAAACAACGTTGTCAGTTGCTATGCCGGCCCCGTGTATTCCGCCGGATTTCAGGGCAGCGGGGCAGATTGCGTTACGGGAGCGTCCTTTTTGCACCCGCTCGATGCACATCGTCCGCAGAACCATGCAGTTTGGTCTGAAGTGGAGTTTCTGAGCTCGGTGACATCATGGAAAGATCCAAAACTGGCCGCTTTGCAAGGCGGCTCGACTCGCAACTCCGTAAATCTCGAACTGTTCCCGTCACTTCTCTTCTGGAGTTCCAGGGAAGATTTGTTGTTCTTTCTTCTGGCCGCGTCTGATGGTCTTGTCTGCCTGCGGGGGCAATGGAAGTTCCAGTCAGCCGCAGAGCACCGGGCAGCTTCCCGGCAATTGGCAGTTCACCCTGGCAACTCCCTCCGATAATTCATTCCAGGGTGGCTTGCAGGGCGGATTTCTGTTGCAGAACAATGCCACCGTGACCGGGGCGGTCGTTTACACGATCCTGTTGCCCGCACAACCGGGAGGTTCCCCAACGATCTGCAACAGTGGATCGGCTCCGATCACAGGAAGCGTCATTGGCCAGACTGTAAACCTGACCGCGGTTGCAGGTCCCCAGACCTTCACCTTAAACGGCGCGCTCAGCCCGGACGGCTCGACGATGATGGGTACCTACACCTCGACCGACGGCCAAGGCTGCGGAACTGCCCAAGCCGGACTGCAATGGAGCGCTGCGATCGTCCCCGCGCTGACTGGAACCATCCAGGGGAATTTTCATAGCGCTCTCAATCCCAAGCTTAGGGATCAAGACTTCTTGGTCTCCGGGTCGCTCACCCAAGGAGCAAATATCGGAGCCAGCAGTGCGACCGTCACCGGCACTTGAACTTTCAAGGCTATCCCTGCTTGAGAGTGCTTCCGTGAATGGCCAGATCAGCGGCAATTCCGTGATCCTGCAGCTGATTGCAAGCAACGGATTGAACGTGGGCCGGATTGGCGCCCCGGCGGGCCTTTCCAACCCCTCGCCCGCCCCTGTTGCCGTCATCTCCTCTGCCTCCGGAGCCGTTTTGCAGGGAGCGAACGGGTATGGCGTGACCACCGGCGCCTGCCCGGGCGGAAACGTTCCTGGAGACGTAGGGGATGTCTGCTTGGGTTTGGGGAATTCGACCAGTTGCACGCAGCCGATCTTGTTGTCTCCCGCTTCTCTCAGTTTCCCCGCCCAACAGGTAGGATCAGCTCCCACGACCCAAACCATCACGCTTACCAACAACAATCTTTCAGGCACTCCTCTCACGGGTTTGTCGCTGTCGCTTAGTTTGTTTAACCCCCAGCCCGGGGTTACCAGCCCTTTGGGCCCAGCGACTTTGATGGCCTTCCGAGTTTCACCGAGCAAGACAATTGCGCAACTCCCCCTGGATCCTCGTTCTCCCTCGCCCCCAGCAGAGTTGCTCCATTACGATCGCCTTTTCGCCACAGCAAAGCTGTCCCTGGCTGCCCTCAACGGCACTCGGAGGCGAGCCGCCATCCGCATGTCCATTTCCCTTGACTGCGACGTTAACGGTGAACAGTCCGACTAGCGCGGACAACCTGACGGCATTTGCGGTGCCCATCAGCGGCCAAGCTTTCAGTGCGATCGTGCCCTCGACTCCCGAACTCGATTTCGGAGCCGAAGCGCCGGGCGAAATGAGTGCGCCTCAACTTTTGTCGTCTTACCAACCAGGGCAGCGCTCCCGTCCAGATTCTGCCGGCGCCGAATAGTCCCTGCGTGAACCCAGCGGTGGGAATTCTTACCCTGCCGCGGCCGCCGGCTCCGGGCTTGATCGCAGGCTTGCAGGTCGACACCGGAATTGCCAGCAATGGTTCGACCACCATCAACTACAACTGCGATAGCGATCTCACCAGCCAGCTGCCCAACTTCCAGATTTCCGCCGATGATTGCTCGGGAACATTGCTCTTGCCCCAGTCTTCCTGCAGCCTCCAGATTACGTTTGCTCCGCAGCCCAGTACCGCTTTGACCTCCGGGTTGGATTACTTCCTCGAACTCAACTCCCAGCAGTGCAACAGCGCCACAACCTCGAACTGCGAAATCGATAGCGGCCGCTTCCCGGTCGAGTTGACGGCCAACCTGCCTAGCTCCCTCCGAATGACTCCCGGCGCAGGCTTGGATTTCGGAACTCAAACCCATGGTCAGACCGGCGTTCCCCAGACCATCACTCTGTTCAACGACCCAAAAGATCCTAAAGCTGCAACCCTTAACTTTACGGGCATGCTTGTGAAAGGTGACTACACAGAAACTGACAATTGCGGCTCCAGCCTGGCTCCCGGCGCCAGTTGCACCATGACCGTTTCGTTCCAGCCCAAGATCGTGGGATTCGACCCAGGAACGATCACGATTACTTATACGATTCAACAAACCCAGACCATTCATTTGCGAGGCACCGGGCTATGACCGTCGCTACTCAGGAGGCTGGCTGTGTTGCTTAGGAGGTTGCGAAAAAGCGACAAATGCGTGCACCACTGTGGAAGAGCGGCCCTTCTAGAGCCGCGTAAGTGTGGAACAGCGCCCCTTCTAGAGCCGCGTATGTGTGGAACAGCGCCCCTTCTAGGGCCGCGTAAGCGTGGAAGAGCGGCCCTTCTAGGGCCGCGTAAGGCATGTGAAATCAGTGTGGGCTTCAGCCCCTGTGGTCTTTTGTTCGTAGAACCGCACGTTCTTCCGCAACCTCTTAGAAGATGGCTGCTGTCTCTCCTCGCCGCCGCGATGATCGCGATTCTCGCCGGATGCGGAACCAGCACGACCAATGTACAAAATCCTCCGCCGCCACCTTCGACCCCAGTTTCCATCGCTTTTCAACCGGCGCCTGCCACAACGATTTCCCTCGTCGCAACCACCCGACTCACGGCGGTCGTGACCAACGACCCAAGCGACTCGGGCGTGGACTGGTCTTTGCTATGCCAGAGCACTACCAACTGTGGCACCCTCCTGCCCTTACACACCGCCAGCGGCACCGCAGCAACCTATACCCCTCCTCCCGTCATCTCCGGAAACGCTCAGAGGTTCACCATTGAAGCTTTCGCCACCTCCGATCACAGCAAGAATGTCGTCGCTGGACTCACCGTCACCGGCTTTGCCAGCAACCTCAAAGGCACCTATGTTTTCGCGACATCAGGGATTGATGCGAACGGACCATTTCAATTGGCGGGCGTCATCATCCTCGATGGTAACGGCGGAATCACATCCGGTGAGCAAACCCATAGCGACTCCTTACTATCCGTAACCGATCCGATCACGGGTGGCTCCTACTACATCGGGCCGGATGGTCGCGGCTCACTCACCATCAACACCGCGGACCAGAATATTGGCCAACTAGGTGTAGAAAATCTGAGTCTTGTATTCCTCTCCAGTGCCAAGGCCCTCATCGCGACTCTTGATAATCCCAACCTTCAACCCAGCTTTGAAACGTCCTCCGGTACGCTCGACCTGCAGACGGCTACCACTGCGCCCACGGGCGGCTATGCCTTCGCGGTCAATGGCACCGACGTCAGCTCTCAACCCATGGCGCTAGGCGGCGTCTTGAAAATTGATTCTCCAGCAACAATTTCAGGCGCTGGCAGCGTGGCCGATCAGGACGATGCGGGCACCGTGTTTCCAAGTGCAACCATATCCGGCACTGTGACCGCTCCAGACTCACTCGGATCGGTGAAGTTTAATCTAACCGCCGCTTTTTCCCCCAAGCCCATCCAGTTCACCGGATACATTGTCGACGCGCAGCACATGAGGCTGATTGAGAGTGACAATACCGGCTCAGGTACGGGACTCGGTTCTACTTCTGGAATTGCTATCGCTCAAGGCGCTGCCACGGGCACGTTTACCAGTACTCAGTCCTTTGCCGGAAACTACGTGTTCGACATCTTAGGGCAGGACCTGAGCCTCCTCCCCACTTCTTTAGCTTCTGTGGGAGTATTTTCGGCCGATACCAGCGGCAACCTGAACAATGGATATATCGACGAACTTCTGGATGGCATTGGTGTCCAGATTAGCGACTCATTCACCGGAACCTATACCCTGGATTCCACCGGCACCGGCCGGGTCGATTCGCAGATCAGTTTCAGTGGTAATGTGCTTGGACCGGAGTTAATTTTTTATCTTACGGGAAATGGAAATCCTCCACTCGTTCTCGATGCCGAAGCCACCCATGGCTCGCTGGGAGTGGGGCTGGCCAATCCCCAAGCTGCCCCGCCATTTTCATTCAACGGAAAGTATGGATTGTCCTTCACTCAGGGCGTCGGCCCGCTCGAAAATGACGCCACGGGACCGATCAGTGTAAACGGTGCCTCCAACACCTTGTCTGGCGTTGTAGATACCAATCTGAGTTTCTCTCCTCTGCCCAACACTCCGATCACCGGCACCTTCGGCACGGTTACCGGCACCGGACGTTTCACGGGCGCGCTGGCCAACAGCTTCTTTCCTACGCCCGGCACCAATCCCAGCACCCTCTCGATGGCTTTTTATCTTATCGATTCCGGGCATGGGTATTTCATCGAGACCGATTCCCTAACTTCTGGTGAACTGTCTTTCGGATACTTCGCTACCCGCACGGCGGCCTGCCCAACCTGCCCTTGATCCATAGAGAACAACATCTATTTCTGGTTATCCGATGGCGCGCCCTCGATGAAGATCAGCTCGGAACTGTTTTGCCAGGGAAGCCTCACCTTCAGGCCCTGGGTCATGAGTTCTCGGCCCGTGACCGTCCGGTCGGGCGCGCTGTGATCGTGGAACTTGAGCAGGTAACGGCCCGCGGGCTCAAGCTCCTGCAGCGCATACGAATGCGTATCCTCGTTTTCGATCGTGCCCCGAAAGGCATACACCACTCCCCGCTGGCGAGTGGAGTCCCAGTATTCGATCCCGTCCCAGTGGACGCCGTCGGGCCGCGGGGAAACATGGTACAGGCTGGCATCTCGAACGAACGACCGAAGTTCTTTCTTGTACAGGTCAATTTCCTTCCTGGCTTCGGCGTGTTGTTCGGCGGACCATGCAGTCGTGTCGAGCATGATGGTCAGCCATCCCATCATGCCGCTGCGCAACATGTAGCGGAAGTTTTCGATGCGGGGCGTCGGCCATTTCTCCACATACACTTCCAGCATCGCCGCGGGCAGCACATGACTGGTGTCGTAAAACGCCCGCCGGTTCGAGAGCGGATCGTACGTGTCGGTGATGGAAAAATAGTCGCCATGAGCCGCGCTGCCGAAATCGACCATCCTGCCCCCGTCGGCGCACACTTCTAACAGCAGTCCGGGATGATCGTGGCGCAGCTTGGAATGTATGTCGTAGTAGGCCCGTACCGCGTGGTAGCTCACGTCCGTGGAATTTGAACTGTCCACCCAGTACGAACCCCACGACTTGTAGATGCATTTGTTCAGCGGATCGGGTGGGGCGTGCGGATGATCGCTGCGATCGCACCCGTGCGCCACCAGGTAACCGTCGTGCTCCAGCATGTCGAGATGGTAATCGGTGACCATGCGTTCGACTTCGTGCTGCGCCCATTGCTTGGCCTCGGGAACCCCGAGATCGATGGTCTGCCCTTTGAACGGTTCCGGCTTCCAGTCGGCGGGCAGGTCCGTGACCATCCAGTCGCGAACTTTAGGATCGCGCGCATTCAGGGCTCCGGCCTCTGACGACAACCCAGCCTGCGTCCAGTCCACCCAGAGCCCGAATTTCAGCCCGTGCTGGTGGGCCTCATCGGCGATGGCCGCGAGACCGTGAGGAAATTTCTGCGGATTGGGATACCAGTCGCCCACACCGCGAAACCAGCCGGCATCCAGGTGGAACATCTCCATGCCGAGTTCGGCGGAGTCCCGAATCATGTGCCCAGCGACTTCTTCGTTCACTTCCATCCCACCGCCCCAACTGTTGTTGGTCACCAGCGGGTAGTTGGGATCTTTCCAGGTCTCGGGATTGCCGAGCGTAGCCCGCACCCAGCGCCGCAGCACATTTCCCGCGCCGTCCAGCCCGCCGTCACAACCACCCAGAAACACTACCGGCGTCTCAAACACTTCTCCGGGCGCGAGCCGGCTGCGGAATGGACTCGGATCGGGATTGAGTCCGATCGCCCCCTGCAGCGAATTCCCTTCCCTTGCCACTGAGATTCGCGTACGGCCGCTGAACTCGATCCCTGCATACCATCCGGTCGCATCTTCTTTCTGCACCAGCGCCCACGGAATGATTTCGCGCGGTTCGTTCTCGCGTAGATCTCCGTAGGTGCTCGACGTGCCCGTCCACTTGTACCCATCAGAAAGCGCTACCCGGTGCGTGCCGATGGGCGACGGAGTATCGGCGCCTTTCTCCACGAAAACGTGTTCCAGCCGCGTCTGCGGATCGACCTGCCAATTGAAGGCGAGGCTATCCTGCATCGGAATCCAGATTTCCCGGGTGTCGAGATTCTCGATCCGAATCTGATGCTCGATCGGGCCATAGGCTTGACGGGTGCGCCACTCCCAGGTCAGCCGCAGATGGGGCGAAGCCGAATCGTAAACGAAGGCAACTCGCTGTTCACCGATCTGGCTGGCGTCGCGGTTGAAGGTCCAACGCAGAGGCGCCGGTTGGTCCGAAACTTCCACCGATGCGATCAACCCTTCGGAGGCGCGGTTCTCCCACTTGGGATGCCCGGGAGCACTCAGTGAAATCAGACGCGGGGCCTCCGGGCCAGCCTCCAACACAAGTTCCGTGTCGGATGTCTGCAGGCGGGCGCTGGTTTGGCCAGGCGCGAGCGCACTGCATAACAAGCACAGCCAACCGATCCAGCCAACATGCAATGCGAGTGACCTGAACATGGAACTCCGGAGGAAGCGCCCGGTGCCCGTCCTCGATCCATGCCGCCTGATCCTGGGAATCGACCTCAAGCGCCTTCCGAACCTAGTCTACCGCGCCCTGTAGATGTGCTTTCGCCTGGTGAACACATTCCTCAAATCGATCTCGTTTCACCTCATTCGAAATCCATCGCCCCTCCCGGACGCCCGAAAGCAAACACCGCAACCCAGCCGTCTTGATAGAATCATCCTCATCATCCCAGTGAGAAAACTCATGCGCACTTCCCTGCTCACCATCGCCCTGGCGCTCTGCTGCTGCGCCTTCGCTTCCGCTCAACTCGACGAAACTCTCAAGAAAGCGGATGACGCCATCGAGGGCCGGGACTCCTCCGGCCTCAACAACAGCACCATCATCGCCGGCCTCAAGCAGGCTCTCGAAATCAGCACCACCAAGGCCATCTCTCTCACCGGAAAAACCGATGGATTCCTCAATAACGAGGCCATCCGGATTCTTCTCCCGCCGAAAATCCAGTCGGTCGGCAAGGCGATGCGCTTAATTGGCGAAGGCGACTCCGTGGACGAACTCGAAGTCGGCATGAACCGCGCCGCCGAGCATGCCACCCCTCAAGCCAAACAGATCTTCCTCGACGCCCTGAAGAAGATGTCGTTCGACGATGCCCGCCGCATCCTCACCGGCGGTCCCACCGCCGCCACCGATTATTTCCGGCACACCAGTTCCGCCGATCTCACCACCGCCTTCTCCCCCATCGTGCACAGCTCCATGCAGCGCGTCGGCGTCATTAAGAAATACGACCACGTCATCAAGAGCGCCCCCGGCGGCAGCGCCATCGCCAGCGAGTTCGATCTCGACAAATACGTCGTCGACAAGACCTTGGACGGCCTGTTCTACATGCTCGGACAGGAAGAAATTAAGATCCGCCGAAACCCCGCCGCCCAAACCACCGACCTCCTCAAAGAAGTCTTCGGCAGAAAATAGAATCTTGCTGATCCCGGGTGCCCCATTTCTCGCCCGCCTTTTGCGCGAGCAAGCCGGGTGCCCCATTTCTCGCGCGCCTTTTGCGCGAGAAGTGGGGCTTTGCGCAATACCGAACTTCCATCCTGCGAACTCCACTCCATTACAAAAAGAACAGGCCGCCTGGAAGGCGGCCTGTCTGGTTTTAAGCTAAAAGCTAAGAGCTAAGAGCGCTGTTCTAGTCTCCCGCCACCGGCTCCGCCATCTCCGGCTTCTCAGCCTGCGCCGCGTGCCCGTGTCCGTTGCCGTTCGGTTTCGTCAGCGCCCCGAGCGGAATGAATCCATTCTCCGCTACCACCGGCTTCTCTTTCAGCACGACTTCGCGATACATCGCGGCCATGCGTGCGTTGTAAGCCTCATCGTTGATCTGCGGCCCACGCGCCTCGGCTTTCGCATCGGCATCCAGCTTCTGCTTCGCGTCGCGCGCCCGCACCTTCTCTTCGCGAGCGTTCTTCGCGATGCCCTTGCTATCCAGATCATGCTGTAGTTCGGTCGTGACCAGATCATCCCGCAGCAGCAGCGAGTGCGTGGCGTCTTCCATATCCACTTTCTTGCCGCCCGCGAAAATCTCATGCCGCCCGTGCTCTTCGTACCACTTGGTAAGCGTGGCCGTCATGTGCATCTTCTCGATAATGTTTCGCCATCCCACGCCCGTGTTATAAGCGCAGAACGAAATCTCCCCTTCCTGCGTCGCGTAAGGAATAATGCACTGCTCCGTCCGCCGGAAGTCGTAATTGAACAGATCCTGAAACCACATGCCTGCGATGAACAGGAAGTTCCACCGGTCCTGCCGCCGCTTCATCACGTCTTCCACCGTGCGGTCCGGACCCACCTTCCCGTAATTCTTTCCCGTCGCATTGAAGTTCTTATCGAACTTCTTCAACAGGTCCATCATCTTGAAGTGCGTCGGCGCCTGGAACGGATCGTAATTCTTCATCAGGCACAGCGCCATTCCAACCACCGTCAGGAACTTCCCGCGCGCCGCATCATTCACCTTCGCAATATCCTTCGCGAGCTGATCTCCCTTCAAGAACGCCGTGACCGGCACAGCTTCCTTGGTTTCCTTATCAATCATCACCGCCATCCCCGTCCCGCAATTCGGGTGGCAACCACAAGATAGTTGGCCCCAGTCGTTTTTCACGTCGTTGACGTGCATCAGGTCGGCCCAGTCGCTGAACGTGCCCATGAACGAAATCGGGAACCAGTCCCGGGTGGGCTCGCCGAGACCTGTCTGATTCTTCACGTCGTGCGCCAGGTGTGAGAGCGTGTAGCGCTGCGCCGCCCGGCGATCGTCGGTCACGGCCTCGTCGCGGCCCGTGAAGCTGACCGGCTGGAAGCTCAGGAAGCTGATCGTCTTCGGATTGTCCAGCGCGAACTTGATGATTCTCCCCACTTGCTCGTTGTTGATGCCGTTCACGATGGTCACGACCGGAACGATTTCCACGCCGGCCTTGTGCAGGTTCTCGATCGCCTTCAACTTCACGTCAAACAGGTTGCCGACCAGGCGATGCGCGTTGGCCGCGTTGCCGATGCCGTCGAACTGCAGGTAGGCGTAGCGCATGCCGGCTTCAACGGCCTGCTGGCAGAATTCAAAGCTCTTCGCGAACTCGATGCCGTTGGTCGCGGCCTGCACGGAGTTGTATCCAACCTTGCGCGCATAACGCACCGCATCCAGGAAGTAGGGCGACAATGTCGGCTCGCCGCCGGAGAACTGCACACTCATCTGCCGCCGCGGCTTGATGGTGATGGCGTTGTCGAGCATCGTCTTGATTTCTTCCCAGGTCAGCTCGTGCACGAATCCCACCTGGTTGGCGTCCATGAAGCAGGGATCGCACATCATGTTGCAGCGGTTCGTCAGGTCGATCGTCAGCACCGAGCCGCGTCCATATTTCACCGTAGACGATCCGTGATGATGCAGCTTCTCATCGTTGTGCGCCGTGATGTCGCGTCCGGGGAATACTTCCTCCAGATGCTTGGAGAACTCGGTGTCGATCGACATGACGTCTTCGAAGTGGCCATGCGTCGGGCAATCCTTCACCATCAGGATCTTGCCGTCGCGCTCCACGATCTGCGCCTTGATCTCGCCGACCTTCTCGTTCATCAGCACTTCATGCGGCAGGTGCCCGTCAAGAATCTGCTGCCGGATCTCCGGCACGCACTTCGGGCACAGCGAATCGGTCGTACGCGGCCAGCCCAGCGGCGGCTTCGACTTCTCGTACGACTTGAGCAGCGGCTTTTCCGACCACTTCGGCGTGGGCGACGGATTCGGCTTGATGCGATTCAAGCGCTCGAATACTGCCCAAGTCCCCTTGGCGGCGATGACGACTGCTTTTTCAACGTACTTGATCGGCTTGCGCATGGTAGCTTCTAGCTCCTGTCACTTCTAGCTTCTAGCCAAAACGTCTTGGTTTTGGCTTGCTGGTTCTGGCTTTCGTTTCATTCGGATGGCTCTAACCTCTACCAGTTAGTGCTATCCCTTAACCTGCAAGTTGCTACTACTTTTGGCCTCGCCTTGGATGAACCTGGAAGATCACCCAAAGAAGATGACCCAAAACCTGCGGCTCTTCCCGGGGAATGGCTCCTGGGTCTTCCGACCTGAGTCCCTACCTACACTTTTCCCTGGGTATTGATCTGCGCCTATCCTATGGGAGCCCTAAGGAATGGTGCATCCATATCCCAACGAACGGTGCAATTTTGGGGTTTAGCGGCGCTTTGGGGGATTATACGGGGCTAAGCTATTGAAAGCAAAGGAGCACCCGCAAGTGTGGGGCGGGCACTCCTGCCCGCCTCCGCGACTCTCAGAACTGCTGTGGGCAGTTCCCCGACTCGAAAGTAAACGTCTTGGTTTCCCGCGGGTGGCCCATTTCTCGCGCACTTTGCGAGAAGTGGGATCCGGTGCACTCTACGGCCGTGCCCAGTCCTGCCAGGCAAGCCCTTTCACCCGTGAAAACTCCGACACGTTGGCCGTCACCAGCGTTAACTGATGCCGCAAAGCCTGCCCGGCCATCAGAATGTCATATGCTCCGATCGGCTTGCCGGCGGCTTCGAGCGCGGCACGTACCGATCCCGCGACGCGCGCATCGGCATCTTCGAACGGAAGCACAAGAATCGGGCCAGCCAAAAATGTCTCCAGCCGCTTGCGATTGAATTCTTGCTTCGTGCTCTTGACGACGCCATACCAGAGTTCGAACTCTGCCACCGATGACACCAGAACGTGTGCACCCCCGCTGGTCGCCTTTTGCATCCGCGCACGAACCGTGGCCGGATGGCCATTGATCAGGGCAATACAGGCGTTCGTATCGAGCAGGTAGTCCAAGCGAAAGTTATCTCCTAAACCGGTTCTACGCAGAAGAATTTGTGGAAGGGCACGGCTTCAGCCGTGCCGCTAAGCCAGTTCTACGCAATTTTGAAAGGGCGCGGCTTCTAGCCGCGCCGCTAAGTCGTACGAAATCAATCGCGGCTTTAGCCGCAGAATGAAATCGCAGCGTCCGGGAAGAACTCTTCAGCAGTCTGCTAGAGAAGACAACCTTGGGAAAGACGAGCCCGGAGACGAAGAACTTGGGAAACAAAAACCACGGGAAGGGCACGGCTTCAGCCGTGCCGTATAAGCCAACAAGGACGCGGGCTTTAGCCCCTGAGGTCATCCCCGACCGTCCCTCCCCGGGACAAGATACCTAGAAAATCTTCCGCTTGGGCGTGACGGGCTGGCGGCGTCCGCGGCTGGGGTCCGGAGTAAGAAACGGCTCGGAGTTGAACTGGTCCAGTTCCTCAAACCAGCGCGCCGTGTCCGGGATGAGCGGCTCCAGCAGCACACCCTGCGCCACCCGCCGGATGCGCACCCGATCCCCCTCAAACCGAAACTCCTTCGGTAGGCGGACCGCCTGGCTGCGGCCGTTCTGGAAAAGCTTGGCGATGTCGATCTTGGGCATGGGGAGCCTCTGCAAGAAGTATATATTAAGAGTATATATCACGCAAGCCATTGCCGAGGGCGGCACTGTCCAAAGAAGTGTTAGCACACTACCCTCCTCGCCTGGAGTTTTCACAGTTTTCCACACCCTTCCCATGTTCATACAACCTTGACCCAGAAATCTCCATTCCGAATACTGACCTCATGGCCAGCAACCAGAAAGTAGTGATGAGTGCGGGTGCCCCATTTCTCGCGCACTTTGCGAGAAGTGGGATACGGTGGCCATGAGGTCAGTGTTCAGAAGAATGAGATTTCTGGGTGGGTGCCCCATTTCTCGCGCGCCTTTTGCGCGAGAAGTGGGGGTTTTGACTCCCTAACTCCCACGCAATCAAGATTTTGCCCGCACGATTATTCCCTTGACGAAGTATAGAAGTCGTGCTATCGTTTTCGTGCAATGAAGATAAGCCTCAATCCTTCCGCAACTTACCGATATTCAATTCGGGACTCCTATCCCTCAGTTGACGCAATAATTGCCTTCTCAGCCCAGTTGCGAGCTTTCGCATCGGGACATGATCAGCGGATGCTTCTCTTGCTTTGCCGCGTTTTGCTTCGGAGGTTTACTAGCCATGACTCTCACAGACCTCAGTCAGATATTTTCGACCGACGAACAGTGCCGCAACATGCTCAAGAGATTGCGCTGGCCAATGGGCGTCGAGTGCATCCGATGCAAGAGCAAGCGCGTGTTTGAAGTAGCGACGCAGAGAAAGTTTGAATGCGTCGAGTGCCGCTATCAGTTTAGTGTACTGACCCAGACCGTCTTCCACGACACTCATCTTCCGCTGGAAACATGGTTCATGGCCGTTCTGCTCTTGGTCGAAGCACGCAAAGGGATGAGCGCGAATCAGATCAAGCGGACACTCGGAGTCAGCTACAAGACGGCGTGGTATCTCTGCCACAGAATCCGCGCTGCGATGAAAGAGACCGACACTCCGATGCTCGATGGCACCGTCGAGATTGATGAGACCTACGTGGGCGGAAAACACAAAGGCGCGGGCCTTCGCGGACGCGGAGCGGGAAAAGAAATTGTGATTGGTATTCGGCAACGCGGCGGCGATCTTCGATTCTTCCATGCCAGTGACGTGAAGTCGGGCACACTGGCAAGCTACATCCGCGAGAATATCTCCGAAGATGTTGACGTTATCGTGACCGACGATTTCAGTTCCTATCCGTTCGCCATGAAGAAAGCGGCTGTCGCTGAGACGAAGCATAAGCGTATCAATCACAGCAGTAAGGTCTATGTCGAAGGCGAAATCCATACGAACACCGTCGAATCTGCGTTCTCGCTCTTGAAGCGCGGCATCATGGGTACGTGGCACAAGATCAGCGCGAAGCATCTTGAATCCTACCTGCACGAGATGACCTTCCGCTTTAACCGCCGCAAGAATCCTGATCTTTTCGTAGACACGCTGCGCCACATGGTCACCGCGCCTGTTCTGACGTTTGAGAACTTGACTGCGTAAATTCCTGGCGCTGAAACTGATGACACTTTGGACATGCACCCTCGACCGCTATGGGTGTTCCGTTCTCAGCGCGAATCAGTTTCCCTGCGAACGTCCCAGCATCACAGGATTGAGTCTTACACGCCATCAATCTGTGGCTTTGGCCTTGCCCCACTATGAAGTTGTTCTTCATGGCCTCGTAGAACTCTTTGGAGTCGCGGAAGTCGTGTCTCAGCTTCGCGATCTCCTCACGATCATGGATAGCTGAGAATTTGCCTTCGGCATTGTAGGTGAAATGGCCGATGGGTCTTAGTGGATTTGCGTCGAACGTCAGCAATTCCGCGATGCTCATTTCCGCCGCTCTTTGGTCTAGGTGTTCACGGTGCAAAGCGGAGGCGGTTTTTTTGAAGTCCTCCACTAAATCCTCGAAATCAGGGAGGCAGATGCTCACGTCGGAGCATTGTAAGAATAGCGCGTCTACGTGCTTCTGGTATGCGGCAAGACGCTCCGTGAGTGCTTTCACTTTATGCGCCTCCTCTAGTTCGATGCCAGCGGAGGAAACGACTGCGACCTGATATGGAGCGCGAACGAAGCTCGATGTGGCCTCGGCAACCGTAAGCAGATACAGTCCAGCCAAGATTGCCTGCGGAAAGGTCATGTCTGGTCGATAGAGACGCTGCGCGAAATGGTCGTAAATCTTATCTTCCACGCCAGCCAATTCGTAAGAGGTGACGGGAATCAGGGTTGTGTAGGGCGCGGCCCAGACTGCGAATTTCCCATCGACTGGGGAGAACGCCGCAACAATGAACTTGTGGAGTTTCTCCGCGTCGGCGCACGGATAGTTCGCCACATCGGTGCTATAAAAGTTCGGCAATCGCCGCTCCATCAACCGCTTCACATCTTGAATGTCCGCCGCGCTATCGCTGTCGAGACGCTCTTTCAATTTTGCGGTGAAGCTATCAATCAAAACTCCAATGCCAGAGCCCGCCACGATTACACGCAAGCGGCCCATGTCTTGGGGAATGATCTTTTGTACAGATCTGCGAAAGTCCCCGCAGTTCTCCTCACTGTCGGCGTGAATTACAAAACCGCCGTCGCAGGCGAACGCGGGGATTAGTGTCATGCGCCTCCCCGGATGAAAGCGCCGAAGTCGATTTCGTGTGTGATTTGCAGCGGTACCATATATAAGCATGGTACCACTTATACTTCATCAAAGATATAATCGTCTTTGCCCGTAACTTGTTGCAGCCCATAGATTAAATCCACAATTCCCCGCTAACCCGATGATTCCAATAGACCGGCAGGGGAGGGGGGTAGGAGCAGAAATGCCAGATTATCCAAATCGTTGTCAGCACCTCAAAATCAATGGCACCCAGTGCGGTTCGCCCGCCCTGCGCCGCAACCGTTTCTGTTTCTTTCACAAACGCTTTCAGGACGAGCAAATCAAACTCAGCGCCGACCGCTCCCGTCGCGGCGTCGCCACCTTCGTCCTCCCCCTCCTCGAAGACGCCAACTCCATCCAGATCGCTCTCATGCAGGTCATGCGCCTCCTTATCTCCCAGCAACTCGACCACAAAACCGCCAGCCTCCTGCTCTACGCCCTGCAAACCGCCAGCACCAACCTCCGTATGACCAGGTTCGAGCCCTTTCTCCACGAGGTCGTCCTCGACCCGCGCACCGTTGCCGACACGCCGCTTGATTCACACCTCTGGGACGATGAAGACTTCGAAGAGGAGCAAGACGAAGTGCAAACCGCCGCCGACCGCGCCATCGCAGACCTTGAAGCCGCTCGCAAGAAAAAAGAGGAAGACGCCAAATGGATGCGCTGGGCCGAAATGAAGTATCCAGACCCGAGCAAGAAAGCCATCCGGCCTCCGCGGTCGCCGCCGCCGGAAGTGCCCTTGTCACATCCAAAGTCGCACCCGAAGCAACCCTCGCAAGCCCGCCCAGGAAGCCCGCATCCAGCCTGAGCCCGGAGAAAGTCCGCCAGAACATCAGCGACCTGATACGGAAGGAGTTCTTGCCAGGCTACAAAACACCGGAGATTCGAAATCGACCGGCTAAACAGTCATCGCCAGAGCTCGCGGTACTGCCCGATCACGTCCGGCCTGATCATGTCTGGCCGATCGCGGACTAACAGTGCACACCTGCTCTCAGAACGTTATGCCCACGCCTCCGGTCACCATCACGTTTTTCCAGTTGTAGAGGTTGTTGGGATTGCCGGGGTTCGAAAGAAATTTGAAGTAGCGGTTTTCGTAGGTGCCTTGCGCATACCACTTGCCAAAGCTGTAGCCCACGCTTCCCCGCACGGTGTAGCCATAGTCAAAGTTCGGCTTGGGCAACGAGACCCCCGTCTTCGGGGCAAGAAAACGGGGAGTAAATTCCGGCTCGCCCTGCACCTGCACGAAAGCGCGCTTGGAGGAAAGGAAGCTGTACCGGATCACCAGCGGCAACTGAAACAGCTCGAAGTTGCCCCGATTGAAGACCTGGTTATCCACGGTCGAGGGCGGAAGAAAAATCTTGCGAACTTGGGCGTTGACGCCGATGGAAAAATTGTGGGTCTGGAAGGCCGGACCACCGTAGACCGCGAACTCGGTGGCATGATTCGAATGATCCCCGGAAACCCGCACTTCGCCACCCGTCACGATGCTTGCGCCCCCGCCCTTTGGGGAGCGTTGGATCACCGTGTACTGGCCAGTGATGTCGAACTCGAGACCCGTGGACGTCGGCAACGAGCCGAATTTGTCCTTGGTCTCGCCGAGGTTGAGATCGAAGTTCCCTCGTTGACAATAGGCCGGAACCGCGGCCAGAAGAAATAGGAAAAATAAACAAATGCTTACCAGTTGCGCCTTGCAGGGCTTCATCAATACGTTTCCCTCCCTTGTGGGCAGTGTACACTCCCGCCAATCCCACCGGACAGCGAGCGCCTGGATTCCCGGAATCATGCGCGCAATTGTCGGATGCTTATGGTTCGGATGCTTATGGTCTGATGCTTACGAGGAGGCAATCGTTTTATCGCGCAACTGGAGGGACGTTCGCGGACGGGAGCGCAAGAATCAAACGACCGCCGAGCGGGCGCTCGGCGGCCACCAAACCGGAACTACGAGCCTTGCTTTTCGAAAACGATTTCCGCCTTCTTGGCGGCCTGTTTTTCCTTGCGGTAGGCGCGGGCCACGTCGCCCAGAGGCGTGGGCGGCGGAAGAACCGGGCCAAACTCCCACAGCGGCCGTTCTCCTTTGGCATAGGTATAGGCTTCTGGCCCGCCGCCGACCAGAGGATGCTCGGTCGCCAGGGCATGCAGTTCGGCATGCAGGGGATGGTCGGGAACCTCAACGATCTGCGGTTGGTTGGGCAGCACGGCGGCGGTCTGTCCGAAGGCCGCGGCAGCACAGAGTATGAACAACACGAAGAGTGTGATTTTCATGGCGTTTTATCCGAATCCACCAGAGATGAAAGCAACCTCGGTACCAACCTAAAGGGCTTGGAATTCGCGGACTTACGAGGAGGCGAACGGGCCTGCCGCAAGACTTTGCACATTTAGGGAAAGGGTGGAAAGCCGCGCTGGACGGGCGAACCGGCGGGCGGAAAGCGCGTGGAGAACGTCACGTTTGCCGAGCAGTCCACGCTGCGCGGGATTCAGTTGACCGAGGCAGATGCGGACGACATCCGTGTATTCATGCCGTGGATGCTGCCACGGAACAAACGCCGCAATACAACCTGACCTATGCGGGACAGCAGCGCTGGGGGGAAATCGGCGCGGCACTTGAACCGTGATTTCAGGTGTGCTGTACTGCTTTTATGGCAGAAGAAAAAAGCCGCAGCAAAGACATCATTCTGTGGATCATTACGGTCGCTCTGGTGGCGCTGGCGATCTTCTGGTACAAGAAGTAGTTTTTCGCGCGCGGTGGTGGCCGCCAGAGCGTAGGCCGTTCTACGTCTGACGAACGCCAATCGACTGTCCTGCTTCTTTCCGCTGACTCATTCGTGAAGCTTCTTCCCTCGTCGCAGGCCCGCTCCGCACGGAGCGGCCTTTTGTGCGCACACGCGATTCCGAAGTGGCGGAGGCTGCCGAGGCGCCAACAGTTGCAAGAATATTCACAGTTGACATTGGGATCGAAGGGAAGCAGAATCGGACGGATTTGTTTCCCCTGCGTCCAGAGGACTGTGGCTTCTGGATCCCAACCGCCTCGTTCGAATCCACGAACCTTTTTGTGTTCGATCACCCTTAAGGAGTCTTCACCCTATGAAGCACAGATTTACTGCCCTCAGCCTGCTGGCTGCAGTCGCCGCGGTTGCCTGCGTAACGGGCACCGCACTGGCCCAGGAAGACACCATTCAGTGGCGGCCGATGAACGCGCACCTGAAACCCGGTGTACCTGCGAAGACGGAAGCGCCTGTGACCCCGCTGCCCACATTTAATGGCTCCTATGTATTTGGCGGCCACACTTTCACTTACACGATGGTGGGGACCGCTCCCTCGACGGGCACATCGACTACGGTTCCGACGTTCATTATTCCGATCAAACTGGTGTACGTGACCAGCACCGGAACGGTGACGTTCACACCAGCGCACAAGCTGACGAACGGCCAGACGGTTCTGCAGAACACAATCGCGTCGCCGGTTTTCAAGAGCGGGATCGACTTCGTACAGGGCGGAACCGACTTGGGGAACACGCAGTACATCGACGCCTTCCAGCGGGGCAACTTCTGGGGCACGGTTTCCAAGCACACGGGATATCACCTGTTGCTGGGGGCGCCGAAGATCCTGCCGACGTTGACGCTGACGGTTCCCAAGGTCGACGGTTCGGTGGTAACGATCGGCGGAGTGAGGGTTGGACTGGCCGACATCAACTATTTTGACGCGCAACTGCAGGCCTACATGGCCGCCCATACGCAGATTGTGCCCGATTCGCTTCCGATTTTCGTCACCTACGGCGCGTATCTGACCCAAGGAGGCGGATGCTGCATCGGGGGATATCATAATTTCACCGGCACCCAGGCCTACGCGCACTTCACCTACATCGCCAAGGTAGGCGCGTTCGCGCAGGATGTATCCGCCTTGTCGCACGAAGTGGGCGAGTGGGCGGACGATCCGAAGGGCAACAACACCAATGTCCCCGCCAAGTGCGGGCTCACTGGTAATCGAATCCTCGAAGTGGGAGATCCGGAAGAAGGGTTCGCGAATTTTGGGGCTTTCCCTTACACCTTGGGCGGGTTCACCTACAACCTGCAGGACCTGACGTACCTGCCGTACTTCGGCGCGCCTACCAGCACCTCGGCGAATGGGGCGCTGACGTTTCAGGATAATCCCTTTGGCCTGACCGTCTGTTCGAACGGCGGCTAGGATTGTGGGGTTTGGATCAGAAGACCCGCTCCGCTGAGGGGCGGGTTTTTTATTTGGAATTCGCCCAGGAAGGCAGAAAGATCAACAGAGGGGTGTTTCGGGCTTTCATCGGGTAAGATACTTCGGCTGCGGGAAGAGACGTTGCCGGCAACGCTCAACGAGGGCTGCTTTCTCACCTTTACGATGAATCGCGAATATCACAAGGCGTACAGCCAGGAACTGCACCGGGACATGGAGGCGTTGGTGTTCGGCCATGCAGGGACGCCGGTGCTCGTCTTTCCCACTTCCATGGGAAAGTTTTTCGAGTATGAAGACCGGGGGATGATTGGGGTGCTGGCGCCGAAGATCGAGCGCGGCGAGCTGCAGGTGTTTTGTCCGGACGGCGTGGATACGGAGAGCTGGTACAACAAGGGCGTACATCCGCGGGTGCGGGTGCTGCGGCACCTGCAATATGAGCGCTACATCCTGCATGAGTTTCTGCCGTTTATCCGTTGGAAGAATCAGGCATGGCAACTGGCGGTGACGGGCTGCAGCTTTGGCGGGTACCACACGGTGAATTTTTCGCTGAAGCATCCGGACGTGGTGACCCACTGCGTGAGCATGAGCGGGGCGTTTGATATCCACCAATTTCTGGATGGATATTACGACAACGACTGTTACTTCAATAACCCTCCGGACTTCATTCCGAATATGACGGATGACTGGTTCTTGAGCCGCTACCGGCAGATGAAGATCGTGCTGGGGTCGGCCGATTGGGACATGTGCCTGGATCAGAACGTGAAGTTCTCGGCAATTTTGAATGGGAAAGCAATTCCCCACTGGCTGGACGTCTGGAACGACAATTCGAAGCATGATTGGCCGCTGTGGCAGAGGATGGCGGCGAAGTATTTTTAAGGTTTCGTGGAAGGGCACGGCTTCAGGCCTGCCGATTGGGGCTTCCCTGGGCTGAGGCTTTAGCCGCTGCCGGATGCGGCACGGGGAGAATGCCTTCCCGTGATCCGATCAGGATTACGAGGGTAGGGATCCTTCGACTGCGTAAGGGCTTCGCTTAGCGACGCACTTACTTCGCTCAGGATGACAATTTTAGGAATGTGACATTTTTTGGAATGGAGATTGTATCGTGAAGAAGATTGGGATTTTGTTTGGGATGGAGAATACGTTTCCGCCGGCGCTGGTGGAGAAGATTAACGCGATGAAGGTGGACGGCGTTGAGGCGGAGTTTGTAAAGATCGGCGGGATCCGGATGGATGAGCCGAAGAAGTATGACGTGATCATCGACCGGATTTCGCAGGATATCGAGTTCTACCGCGCGTATCTGAAAAACGCGGCACTGCACGGAACGATTGTGGTGAACAATCCGTTCTGGTGGACAGCGGACGACAAGTTTTTCAACTACGCGCTGGCGCACAAGATGGGCGTGGCTATTCCGCCGACCGTGATTCTGCCGCACAACAAGCATCCCGAGGGGACGACCGACCAGTCGATGCGGAATCTGATTTTCCCGCTGAACTGGCAGGAGTTGTTTGACTACGTCGGCTTCCCTGCCTTCCTGAAGCCTTATTCCGGGGGCGGGTGGAAGCATGTATACAAGGTGCATTCGCCGGAGGAATTCTTTCAGCATTACAACCAGACCGGCCGGCTGTGCATGACGCTGCAGCGCGGCGTGGAGTTTGACGAGTATTACCGGTGCTACGTGGTGGGGCAGGAGAAAGTGCACATCATGAAGTACGACCCGAAGGCGCCGCATCATGAGCGCTATGTGAAGGGGAATCCGCCGCCGTCGACTGAGGCTTTAAGGGTTCGAATTGAAAAAGATGCGTTGTCGCTGTGCCGCGCGTTGGGATACGACTTGAATACAGTGGAGTTTGCGGTAGAGGGTGGAGTACCGTATGCGATCGACTTTCTGAATCCGGCGCCGGACGCGGAGATTACTTCCGTGGGGCAGGAGAATTTTGACTGGATCGTGAATGCAGTGGCGGAGATGGCGGTGAAGATGGCGCTGAGCGGGGAGAGTCCGGTGAAGGAGTTGCGGTGGGCGGGATTTCTGGCTGGGGCGGGAAAACCGGCGCGCAAGGGGGAACCGGAGTGGGTGGCAGCGCGGAAGCGCGGGAAAGGGACGAAGTAGGGATCGGCAGTAACCTGCCGAGCTTCGCTCGGCGGACAGCAGGGGGCGGATGTCCCGACATAGGTCACCATTCTGAAACACAAAATCCGGAGGTCGTGATTCGGCGATGAAAGGCAAACCTGCGAAGAACGTGGACGAATATCTGGCGGGAGTGCCGGAGCCGGCGCGCTCGACCTTGAAACACATTCGGGCGGTGATTCAGTCGGTGGTGCCGACGGAGACCACCGAGGTGATCAGCTATCGGATTCCGATGTTCAAGTACAACGGAATGCTGGTGGGGTATGCGGCGTTCAAGAACCATTGCAGCTTGTTCCCCACGGGCTCGGGGGTGCTCGACCAGTTCGAGAAGGAACTGAAGGGCTACCGGACTTCCAAGGGCACGATTCAGTTTCCTTCGGATAAGCCTTTGCCGGATGCACTGGTGAAGAAGATCGTGCGGGCGCGGGTCAAGGAAAACGAAGAGTGGGATTGATGTGATCGCGGTCCGGATTTTCGATCATTCGCTATACTGTTAAGGCCTAGTTTCTCCCCACTTCTCGCGAAGAACGCGAGAAATGGGGCACCGGGGGTTGGGATTCTCGGTTAGATTTTCGCGGGCAAGAGTGCCCGCGCCACATACACCTTTATTCGCTATTATGCAGCCTACTTTTACCATCGGAATTGAAGAGGAATATCAGACTGTCGATCCCGAGACGCGGGATCTGCGGTCGCATATTCATGCCGAAATCCTGGAGAAGGGGAAGATGATCCTTCAGGAGCGGGTGAAGGCGGAGATGCACCAGTCGGTGGTGGAGGTGGGGACATCGGTCTGCCAGAACATCAAGGAAGCCCGGGCCGAGGTCAAGAAACTGCGGCGGAACATGGTGCGCCTGGCGAAGGAGAACGGCCTGCGGCTGGCGTCGGCGGCGACGCATCCGTTTGGAGATTGGCGGGAGCAGGCGATTCATCCGGACGAGCGCTACAAGAATATTGTTGAGGACTTGCAGTTGGTGGCGCGGGCCAACCTGATTTTCGGGCTGCACGTGCACATTGGGATTGAGGATCGCGAGACGGCGATCCACATGATGAACCATGCGCGGTATTTTCTGCCGCACATTCTGGCACTGTCGACGAATTCTCCGTTCTGGCTGGGGATGAACACCGGGCTGAAGTCGTACCGGTGCAAGGTGTTTGACAAATTTCCGCGGACCAATATTCCGGATTATTTTCCCAGTTGGGGCGAGTACGACAATTTCATCAAGCTGCTGATCAAGACCAACTGCATCGATAACGCGAAGAAGATCTGGTGGGACATCCGGCCGCATCCATTCTTCAACACGATTGAGTTCCGGGTATGCGACATTCCGATGCGGGCGGATGAGTCGATCGCGCTGGCGGCTTTGATTCAGGCCACCGTGGCCAAGTTGTACAAGCTGTATACCGCGAATCAGGGATTCCGGCTGTACCGTCGAGCGCTGATCATGGAGAACAAGTGGCGGGCGTCGCGGTACGGGCTGGACGGCAAGCTGATCGATTTCGGCAAGCAGATAGAAGTACCGGCGCGGGACCTGGTGCACGAGTATCTGGAGTTCATCGACGATGTGGTGGATGAACTGGGTTCGCGCGAGGAGCTGAATTACATCCACACGATTCTGGAAAAAGGCAGCGGGGCCGACCGGCAGCTGCGTGTGTTCCAGGAGACTGGGGATTTGAAGAAAGTGGTTGATTACATCATCGAGGAGACGGAGGCGGGACTGGAAGAAGAGCCGGCTGCCGTTAGAAAAGTAGGGTAATGAGTATTCCAGTACAGCCAACCAAAATCCCCACTTCTCGCGAAGAACGCGAGAAATGGGGCACCCAACGCGAGTTTTCCAACCGACACTTGAGTCAACTTCCGTTTGATCCTGAGTACACGCCGGGGGCGTTCAACGCAGTGAATGTCTGCCTGCGCGTGCGGGCTGAGGAACAAGTTTGTGTCATCACCGACGAGGCCACGATTGAGATTGCAGCGGCGATCGCGCGGGAACTGGAGAAGGTGGGCGCGCCGTATCATGCCTGGGTGCTGGAGGAGTTGGCGGAGCGTCCGCTGAGAGATTTGCCGCGGGAAATTCTCGACGATCTGGAAAGCAGCCAGGTTTCGATCTTTGCGGTGCAGGCGCAGACCAACGAACTACGATCGCGAATTCAGATGACCGACGTGGTGAACCGGAGAAAGATTCGCCACGCCCACATGGTGAACATCAACCGGCAGATCATGCTGGAGGGAATGCGCGCGGATTTTGGGCGGGTGGACCGGCTCAGCCAGAAAGTGGTAGAGATGGTGCGCAAGGCCTCGAAGATCCGTGCGACGACGGCGGCGGGGACCGACCTGACGGCGGACTTGAATCCGAATTACAAGTGGCTAAAGACGAGCGGGATTATCAGTTCTGAGAAGTGGGGGAACCTGCCGGGGGGAGAAATCTTTACGACGCCCGGAGCGGTGAATGGGACGTTCGTGATTGATGGAGTGGTGGGCGATTATTTGTGCGCGAAGTTCGGGAACCTGCAGGAGCACCCCCTGACCGTGCACATGAAGGGGAACCGGCTGACCGAAGCGCACTCGGAGAATCGCGAGCTGGAAAATGATTTCTGGAAATATACGCACACCGACGAGAACAGCGATCGCGTGGGAGAGTTTGCCATTGGGACGAACATCGATTTGAAGGAAGTGATTGGGCAGATTCTGCAGGATGAGAAATATCCGGGGGTACACATCGCGTTTGGCAACCCGTATGGGGCGCACACCGGGGCGGACTGGGATTCGACCACTCATATTGACGTCGTCGGACGGAAATTCAACATTTGGGTGGACGACGAGCAGATTATGCGGGATGGGAAGTTTCTGGTGGAGGCGTAGGAGAGCTTCGAGCTTCGAGCTTCTAGCTTCTAGCTTCTAGCTTCGAGCTTTCTTAGTTCAAAGCTTTGGGCTTCTCGAAACGTTTAGGGGCGAGGGCGGGACGCCCTTGCGACAGCCGGCGGGACGCCGGCGCTACGATTGGGCTGATCTGATTGGCGCGTCTGATGATTCCTTCCTTGCGTCAGCAATTCAACGAGAATTTTACTTCCGAGAAGTATCAGGCGTTTTTGCGGCGCGTGGACGAGGCTTGCGGAACGCATGTGCAGTTCCGGCTTTCGGAAACGCCTTGCTTCTTTCCAAAGTCGCTGCTTGAGAGGATGGCGCGGGATGGTGAGGCGCTGATCCGGCAACTGGTCGACAATCCTTCGTATCGTGCGAAGTCGGATGAGGCGGTTCCGGCCGAGTTCAAGGTGCCCAACGAAGCTCCGCACCCGATGTTTGTGCAGGTGGATTTCGGGCTGGTGCGGGATTCGCGCGGTGAGTTGCAGCCGAAGCTGGTGGAGTTGCAGGCATTTCCTTCGCTGTACGCCTATCAGGGGCCGCTGGCGAAAGCCTACAGGGACGTGTATGGACTGGACCGGCGGCTCAAATATTTGTTAAGCGGGCTGGAGACTTCCTCGTATCGCGAACTGTTGCGGCGGGCGATTGTGGGGGAACATGATCCGGAGAACGTGATTCTGATGGAGATTGATCCGCTGCATCAGAAGACGCTGCCGGATTTTCTGCTGACCGAGAAGCTGCTGGGGGTGCGGACCGTCGATATTGTGGACATCAAGAAAGAAGGATCGCGTCTTTATTACGAGCGCGGCGGGAAGCGGGTGCCGATCCGGCGGATTTATAACCGGGCGATTGTCGATGAACTCGAGCGGAAGAATGTGAAGCTTGGGTTTGATTGGCGCGACGAACTGGACGTGGAGTGGGCGGGGCATCCCAACTGGTATTTCAGAATCAGCAAGTTTTCGATTCCATATTTGAAGCATACGTCGGTGCCGAAGACATGGTTTCTGGACCGGATGGAGGAGATTCCCGCGGATCTCGAGAATTACGCGCTGAAGCCGCTGTATTCGTTTGCCGGGCTGGGAGTGGTGATTGCTCCGAAAAAAGAAGATCTCGCGGCCATTCCGGCGGACAAGCGACCTTACTACATTCTGCAAGAGCGGATGCATTTCGAACCGGTGATTGCGACTCCGTATGGCGGAACGAAGGCGGAGGTGCGAGTGATGTATGTGTGGCTCGACGAACTAACGCCGGTGCTGACGATTATCCGCATGGGGCGGGGGCTGATGATGGGAGTGGATCACAACAAGAATATGGAATGGGTGGGAGCGTCGGCGGGATTGTATCTGGAGGAAGAATAACTATAGTGAGGGCTGGCGCCGTCGCGAACGGGCAGCCAGTGGCGATCGAAACACAAGTTACGATGACCTTTGCATTGGCCGGAACACCGTGAGAAGCGGGGGATGATGAGTACAGCGCAACGCCAAGAACCCCCACTTCTCGCAAAGAACGCGAGAAATGGGGCACCCGGCTAACAACCCCACTTCTCGCAGAGAACGCGAGAGATGGGCACCCGGCTAGGATCCCACTTCTCGCAGAGAACGCGAGAGATGGGGCACCCGGCTAAGATCCCCACTTCTCGGGGCGGCTATTTCAGCTTCACGAAGAGCAGGACGAAAATTGCCCAGATCCCGACGGTCAGGGGAAACTGCACCACGGCGGCATCACGCAACGGGCCACCCCTGGGCAGAGCGAAGGTGAGCAACATCATAGCCAGAGCCGTAAGCACACCCACGAAAAACTTAACTTTCGAATCCATTTTCGTCCTCCCCGTTTTCCCCGCGTAGTGGCAGCGTTGCGGGAACTCTTGCCAAGCGGCAGCGATTGTACACCCATTCTCACCGCTTGCGGAGCTACGAAGAAAGTGCTTACACAGGCTCCGTCTCCAGTCGCCGGTTGAACAGAATTCCGCCGATGATCAAACCGACCATCAGCGCAACGAACACCAGTATCCAGCCCCAATGTTGCGTGGGATGCCGGAGCGCGCGGATGAAGTGACGGCCGTAGTGGTCGGCGACGAAAGCGATGGCCGAATAGCGCACAGCCCGGCAAACAGTGACGATTGCGAGAAACTCTCCCAGCGGGTAATCGGAGGCGCCGGCGGCCGCGAAAAACATGCTGGTCGGCGAGGGGATGGGAATGGCGGTAGAGGCGACCAGAGTGCCGGTGCCCCACTTCTTAAACAGCTTCAAGAATTTGGAGATTTTGCCCTTCTTGAATTTGCTGTCCAGGTAGGCGGATCCGGCCTGGCGGGCCAATCGGAACGTGAGGTAGGCCCCAATCACCGATCCAGCCGTGGCCGTGGCGGCGTACTCATACCACGGATTGCGGTGACTGGCGGACAGGACCGCCGTCAGAATATCGGGACCACCAAAAGTTGGGAGCGGAGAGCTGTCGAGAATCGCAAGGAAGAAAAGTCCCAGCGGGCCCAAGTGCCGGAGGGTCGCGGCAAAGGTCCGCGGCACCGGGGGCCTTTTGGGAGCGAGCAGGTTCAGCATCTTGGCAATATATCAACTGGCCAGGCCGGAAGGAGGTTCCGAGCGAATGGGACGATCAGAATTGTTATCCGACTCTTCTCTTTCGTCGGGCCTTTTTGACGATGGTGGTCTCGAGGATCTTGCCATTGGGGCGTTTGACGAACATCTTGTCGTCATGGAAGCGGACGGGGACGGAAGTGCCGGGGCCGAACTCGCCGGGAACGTAGCCGTCGGAGGTTGCAGGGTCGTACTCCCCGACATACTCCTCGCCGTTGACTTTGACAATGATGGCGGTTCGGCGGATGGGGGGTTGGGCAGATTCGCGCAGGATTTCCTGCTCGGCCTGCGCCCAGTTCTCCACGTCACGGCCGGGGATTCTTCCGTTGCGGATGTAGATTTCTTCGGCGCGGCGGCGAATGGCCTCATGCTGATCGGCGGCAGGGGTGGGCCAGGGGTTGGGAGTGTTGGCAGCGGCGTTCATGAACTCGATACCTCCAACTGCACGAATCAGCCTCGGGCAGTTTCGTCCTATTCCCATAATATTGCGTAAACCGGGTTTGGGTTGGCGGGCATCTCACGGAAGGACGTAGGTGAGGACAGGTTTGGGAATTTACAGGGCGGGACCAAAAAGGAAATCCAGGGGCGGGTCCGCTGGGAAGCCTCGGTGGGGGCGCTGAGAGCCGAACCCGGGGCCTGGCAGGTTCGGACGCGCGTCCGCGGCGCGCTATAAGTTTGGATTGGCTCTCGGGCACTGCGGCAACTGTAGGCCCCGGGAAATAAGGGAGTTGACCGGATTCGGCCGGGGGCCTAACATTACCGCCGAGTAGGGTCGCACGCATTCATGATCGGCCAGCAGGTATCCCATTACCGCATCCTTGGCAAACTTGGGGGCGGGGGTATGGGCGTTGTCTACGAGGCCGAGGACCTGAAGCTGGGGCGGCATGTCGCCCTGAAGTTTATTCCAGAGAATCTGGCCGGCGACCCCAAATCGCTGGAGCGGTTCACCCGCGAGGCGCGAGCGGCATCGCAGCTCAACCACCCCAATATCTGCACGATCCACGGCATTGAAGACAACAACGGGCATCCCTTCATCGTGATGGAAAAGCTCGACGGGGAGAGCCTGAAGCAACACATCGGCGGGCACGCGATGGCGGTGGAGGAAGTGCTCGACGTGGGGGTGCAGGTGGCGGAGGCGCTGGTGGCGTCGCATGCCAAAGGGATTGTGCACCGCGACATCAAGCCGGCCAACATCTTTCTGACTCCCAGCGGACAGGTGAAAGTGCTCGACTTCGGGCTGGCCAAGCTTGTCCACCTGGGAGGCGAAGACGAGGCCGCGAACGACAATTCGCTGACGGCGGTGGGGGTGATTCCTGGGACGGCAGTGTATATGTCGCCGGAGCAGGCGCGCAGCGAGACCATTGACGCCCGTACGGACCTGTTTTCCTTTGGCAGCGTGATGTATGAGATGGCGACGGGGAAGAAGCCGTTCACGGGAAATAACTCGCTGGTCACGCTGGATGCGGTGCTGCATCAGAAACCGATACCGCCGCGTGACCTGAATCCGAAGGTTCCGATTGAGCTGGAAGGGATCATCGGCAAGGCGATGGAAAAAGACCGCAGGCACCGCTACCAGAGCGCGGCGGAGATGCGGTCAGATCTGTCGATGCTGAAGCGCGAGACCGAGTCGGGAGCGATCAGGAGTGGAAGCGCGACGATGAAGCTGCGGGCGGCGTCGCGAACGTTTGGCAGGAGTTCGCGGCTGCAGACGTACCTGCTGCTGGGGATGGCGGGGCTGCTGCTGGCGGTGCTGGCGTCGGTGGGAGCGTGGTGGTACAAGCACCGGGAAGTGGCCAACGCGGAACAGCGGAATGCGATCGCGGTGCTGCCGTTGCAGAACATGAACGGGGATTTCAACATCGACTATCTTAGGTTCGCGCTGGCCGATGAATTGTCGAACGTGTTGACCTATTCGCGCTCGCTGGAAGTGCGGCCGTCCTCGGTGACGCGAAAGTATGTAGCCTTGGATTTGGATCCAAGAAAGGTGGGACAGGAATTACGCGTGGGGCGGCTGCTGCAAGGGCACTTCATGAAGCAGGGCGACCAGTTGACGGTGACGCTGGAGGCGATCGACGTGCCGACGAACCGGCTGATATGGCAAGCCACGGTTACGGCGAAGGCCGATGACATGATCGGATTGCAGCAGCAACTGAGTGCCGAGGTGGAGCACGGGTTATTGCCGATATTGGGAGGGGCATCGGGGGCGGTAGAAGCAGCAGCATCGCGGCCGAAGAACCAGGAGGCCTACGAATTTTATTTGCGAAGCGTGGCCCAGCCGCACGATCCGAAACCGAACAAGGAAGCGATCAAGTTGCTGCAATGGGCCGTGGGGATCGATCCCAACTACGCGCCGGCGTGGGAAGCCCTGGGCCAGAGGTATTACTATGATTCCACCTTTGGGGGCGGCGGCGAAGATGTGTTCCAGAAATCGAATTCGGCCTACGAGAGGGCCATCTCGCTCGATCCGAACCGGGTCATGGCGGCCAGCAACCTGATCACGAACCGGGTGGCGCGGGGCGAACTGGGCCGGGCGTACGACGCGGCGACCGACCTGGTGCGGCGGCGACCGCAGAGCGCGGATGCACACTTCGCGCTCAGTTATGTGCTGCGCTATGCGGGCATGCTGGATCAGGCGGCGATGGAGTGCAACGCAGCGCGCGCGCTCGATCCGAACAATTTCGCTTTTCGCACCTGCGCCTGGGCGTTTCTGGAGATGGGCAAGACCGAACGGGCCATGGATTTCATCCATCTGGATGCGGGCTCGGAATGGGCGGCATGGGTAACTCCCTACGTGTATCTGGCCGAAGGGAATTTGGCCGCGGCGCGCGAGAGCGCCAAGAGCATGGGAAAGGCTTCCACGTACCACCGGGAGTTGATGGCGGTATGCGTGGCGCAGCAACGCCCGCCAGACTTCGAAAAAGTTGTGCGGGAGACGGAATCGGCGGCGGCGATGGAACTCGATCCCGAGGCGTGGTACCACGTGGCGGCGCTCATGGCGGCCTGCGGGCAAAAGGAACCGGCCCTGCGACTATTGAAGCTCGCGGTGCAGCAGAACTACTGCGCCCATGATGCCCTGCTCGACGATCCCCTGCTCAAGGATTTGCGCAAAGACCCGGCATTTAACGAGGTGCTGACCGCAGCCAGCGTGTGCCAGGCGACGCTGAAGGAAGGGCGGCCGTAGGGCAGTTGTCAGTTCTCAGTTCTCAGTTCTCAGTTTTTCAGTTCTCCGTTGTCAGTGATTTGTTCTCAGAACATCCTCGTGTTCACGTTATGCGGAAGGTTACGCGCCGAACGCTGCTGAAGTCTTCAGTCGTGGCGGCGGTCGGGGTGCCTGCGTTTGGGACCGGGGTCAACGCTGGGGCGGGCGCGCGCAAGGGACGCATTCACCAGTCGGTGTGCCAGTGGTGTTATCCCCACATTCCTCTGCATCAGCTGGCGGAGTACGCAGCGAAGATCGGGCTGCGGGGAATCGATCTGCTGCAGCCGGAAGAGTACGATGTCCCTCGCCGCTATGGGCTGGTGTGCGCGATGGGATACGCCGGGGGCGGAGAGATCGGGAGAGCGCTCAACCGCGTGGAGAACCATGCCGCGATTGAGCAGGCCTTTCGCACGAACATTCCACGGGCGGCGAAGGCTGGGGTTCCGAACGTCATTACGTTCTCCGGGAACCGGGGTGGGTTGTCGGATGACGAAGGCGCGCGCAATACGATTCGGGGGCTGAACCGCGTCAAGAAGATCGCGGAAGATCATGGCGTGACGATCTGCATGGAACTGCTCAACAGCAAGCGCGATCATCACGATTACATGGGCGACCACACGGAGTGGGGTGTACGCGTGATGCGGGAAGTGAACTCGCCGAATGTCAAGCTGCTGTACGACATCTACCACATGCAGATTATGGAAGGCGATTTGATCGACACGATTCGGGGGAACATACAGTGGATTGGGCATTTCCACACGGGCGGAGTACCGGGGCGGCATGAATTGGATGGGGCCCAGGAGGTGCAGTGGGACGGGGTCATGCGGGCGATCGCGGATGCGGGCTACCGCGGGTATGTAGCGCATGAATTTGTGCCGGCGGGGGATCCGCTGGTGTCGCTGCGAAAGGCGGTGGAGTTGTGCGACGTTTAGCGCAGGGCCGAGGCCGGCTCAGCAGGCGATTTATCAGCCGAGCCTGGAGCTCCGTACTATAATGCCGTGCGTCAGGAAGCTGAACGTTGTGGCCTGGTTTGGTGGGAATGGGCGTGATCGCAACCAGGATGGAGAACCTCCGATGAAGATTCGTTGCAAGCTGATTTGCTGTGTTCTAGCGATTGTATTTCTAAGCGCGTGCAAGAAGAGCGCCCAGGAGAACTCCGAGGCCAAGCCGAACCCGAGCGCCGCGCCAGCGAGCACAGCTCCGGCGGCAAGCGCTCCGGCGGCCGCACCGGCCAGTGCCGATGCGGATAAAGCGGCCGAAGCCAGCGCCAAGATGGCTGCTGCCGATTGGGCAATGAAACAAGACGAGATCAAGAACGATCCCAACGGCCAATGGGCAATTCAAGTCACCGCGTCTTCCACTTACAACGACGCCCAGGGCACAGCGTCGTACTCCGCCAACCAGGCGACCGGAGTGCCCAATGTCGACAAGTACGGGGATGACGGAGCGGCCTGGGCGCCGAAGACCCCGGATGGCGGCATCGAGTGGCTGGACCTGAAATACCCCAAACCGGTGCACGCGACGGAAGTGCGGGTTCGCGAGTCCTGTGGGTCGGGAGCGGTGGTCAAGGTTGAAGTCTACGATGAGCAGGGCAAAGCCCACTCGGTGTGGCAGGGCAACGATCCCACGAAGGACCTGAACTATTTCATTGTGCAAATTCCCGAAGACTACGTTCAAGACCGACCGAGTCAAGGTCACGCTCGCGACCAATGTTGTGCCCGGATGGAACGAAATTGACGCCGTTCAACTCGTGGGCACGGATCAGTAGTGGTCGGCGTGAAGCAAAGAATTTGCGTCAAAGCGGGGTTAGGCCCCATCCTTGTAGCGTGAGACATTCCGGAACCCCTAGCCTGCAGCGGCCCGGCCGGCGCCGCGCTTCCTCTATACTGCAGCGGATGAAATTCTTCGGAATGAAGTCGATCTGTCTGCTGGCGATTTTTTCTCTTGCGTCACAAATCCCCACCTCTGCGCAGAATTCGCGCACGGATGGGAAACCCTCTGCTGTCGAAAATCCCCATTTCTCGCGCACAGAACGCGCGAGAAATGGGGCACCCTCGGGGACTGCTTCCCCGGCAAGTTCGCCTCTCGATGTGGATCCGCCGGGGCTTTTGTATCAAGGAACTCCGGCGGAGATTCCGCAGGATCAGGGGATGGCCGGACTGCGGCTGGAACTGTTGCGTCTGGGGACGACGGCGCGGTTGATGCAGGTGGTGGCGCATCCGGATGATGAGGATGGCGGGATGCTGACGCTGGAGGCGCGCGGGCGCGGGGTGAGCACGCTGCTGATGACGCTGAATCGCGGCGAGGGCGGGCAGAACAAGATTGGCAGCAATTTGTCGGATGTGCTGGGCGTGCTGCGGGCGGAGGAGTTGCTGGCGTCGGACCAGTATTACGGCGTGCAGGAACGGTTTTCGCGGGTAGCGGATTTTGGATTTTCGAAGAGCGCCGACGAGACGTTTCAGAAGTGGGGCGGGCACGATACGGCGCTGGCGGATATGGTGCGGGTGATTCGGACGTTTCGTCCGGATGTGCTGGTGGCGCGGTTTTCGGGGACGGAGCGGGATGGGCACGGGCATCATCAGGCGTCGAGCATTCTGACGCAAGGAGGCGTTCCGGGCGGCGGCCGATCCGAAGCGGTTTCCGGAGCAGATTGCGCAGGGTCTGGAGCCGTGGCAGGCGAAGAAGTTTTATATCGGAAATGTGTGCGGGTTTGGGGCGATGACTTGTCCGGATGCCGACTGGACTTTGAAGCTGAATACAGGCGAGAAGAGCGCCGATCTGGGGACGGGTTACGTGCAGTTCGCGATGCAGGGGTTGCGGCATCAGATGTCGCAAGGGGCGGCGAACTGGACGATTGATCCGGGGGATCGGTTTACGTTTTACCGGCTGGTGGATTCGGTTGTTCCGTCGACGGTGGGCAAGGACGGGCACGAGAAGAGTTTCTTTGATGGGATTGATACGACCTGGCCGGGGCTGGCGGCGCGACTGGGGGCGGAAGAAAAGAAAGTTCCGAGGCTTCGAACGGAACTGACGGACATTGCGAAACTGGTTGCCGAGGCGACGACGAACGAAGGGGACTGATGCGTCCTGGGCGGCTGCGCCTCTGCTGAAAATTGTGCCGGCATTGAACCGGGTGAGCATCGAGATGCGTGGCAGCACGTTGAGCGCGGCCGCCAGAGTCGATTTGCTGACGCGGATTGCGGAGAAGAAGCAGCAAGCAGAGACGGCGCTGAATCTGGCGCTTGGGGTGAGGCTCACGGCGGATGTGTCTTCCGGCGCCGGACCCGATGCTCCTGTGCTGAACGAAGCGGACGCGCTGACTGCGGTTTCGCCGGGACAGGAGTTCATGGTGGCAGTGACGTTTCACAACGGGTCGAAGCTGCCACTACTGATCGATCACGTCAAGCTGGAAGTTCCCGCGGGATGGAATACGATCAGCGGGAAGACGCGACCGGAGACGGTGAAGGCGGGAGAAGATCTGCATGCGAATTTCCGACTGCGGGTGCCGAAAGATACGGCGTACACGCGGCCCTACTGGCACCGGGATGATCCGGAGACCGAAGCGGTGAATCACATTGATAACGAGAAGTATGCGACGCTTCCCTTCCCGCCTCCGGCGCTGCGAGCGCGGGTGGAATATTCGGTAAACGCGGCGGGTGCGGCGGCGACGAGGAATGGGATTACGAGCGTGGTGGTGACACCGTTCCTGGACGATGCCGGGAAGCAGCGCGAGCGTCCGCTGGCGATTGTGCCGGCATTTTCCGTCATGCTGGAGCCGGGCACGCAGGTGATTTCGACGCACAACGGATCGACGTCAACAGTTGCGGTGGGCGTTACCAGCAATCTTACCCGCGAAGTGCGCGGCGTGCTGCGGCTGGAATTGCCTTCGGGCTGGCGTTCGGAGCCGGAGCAGTTTGCAGTGGAGTTGAAAAAGCGCGGAGAAAAACAGGACTTCCAGTTCAAAGTCTTCACGACCGATTTGCAGGAGGGGCGGGCGACAGTGCGGGCCGTGCTGGAATCCGAAAGCGAGAAATACAGCGAGGGATATACGCTGGTCACGCGCGAGGATCTGGGCAGCTTCTATTACTACCAGCCGGCCAGGCAGCGGGTGAGCGTTGTGGACGTGCAGGCGCCGCATGATCTGAAAATCGGCTACATCATGGGCGCGGGGGATGACATTCCGACCGTGCTGAAGCAGGTGGGGATGGATGTCACGCTGATCCCGGCGGAGAAGATCGCGAGTGAGGATTTGAGCAAGTACGGAACGATTGTGCTGGGGATTCGCGCCTACGACACGCAGAAAGAAGTCGCGACAAATAACAAGCAAGCTGCTCGATTTCGTTTCCGCGGGCGGGACGCTGGTGGTGCAGTACAACGCGGGCATCGGGGACTTCAACGCGGGCAAGTTCACTCCTTATTCGGCGGAACTGAGCCGGGCGCGGGTTTCGGTGGAGGAAGCTCCGGTGGAAATTCTGGCGCCGGAGGATTCCGTCTTTCACTATCCCAATACGATCACGGCGCACGATTTCGATGGATGGGTGCAGGAGCGCGGGTTGTATTTCATGAACAAGTGGGATGAACATTTCAAGCCGCTGCTGGCCTGTCACGATCCGGGGGAAGACGCGCAGAAGGGCGGGTTGCTGCGGGCTCAGTACGGCAAGGGGACTTACATCTACACGGGGTATGCGTTCTTCCGGCAGTTGCCCGCGGGGGTGCCGGGAGCGGTGCGGCTGTGTGTGAATCTGTTGAGTGCGGGGCATGAGAAGAAGTAGCAGTTCTCAGTTCTCAGTTCTCAGTTCTCAGTTCTCAGTTCTCAGTTCTCAGTTCTCAGTACTCGGTACTCAGTAATCAGTTCTCAGTTCTCAGTACTCAGCACTCAGTTCTCAGTAGGAGTACTCAGTTGGATCCAATGGACACCTCAGATAAGGCAGCGGTTATGCGGGCCATTCGCATTCATGCTTACGGCGGGCCGGAGGTCATGCAGTTGGAAGAATTCTCCACGCCGACTCCGCGAGCGGGGCAGGCGGTGGTTCGCGTCCGCGCGGCGAGTGTGAATTTTCTGGATGTGCAGAAGCGGCGAGGCGAACTGGTGGGGCAGGCGTTCTATCACCGCACGGGGACGGGGGAACCTGACCTTCCCGCAACGCTAGGCAGCCAGGGCGTGGGAGTGGTTGAGGCCGTTGGGCCCGAAGTCAGCCATGTCGCGGTGGGAGACCGAGTCAGTTTTGTGGGGGAGTCCTACGCCAGTCATGCTGTTGTCCCGGCAGTGCGACTGATTCGGATCCCGGAAGGAATCAGCTTTGAGCAGGCCGCGGCTGGAATGAATCAGGGATTCCTGGCTTATGCCTTCACTCATTTTGCCTATCCGATCAGGGCGGGAGAGTGGTGCCTGATTCATGCGGCCGCGGGAGGCATTGGACTGTTGCTGTGCCAGATGGCGAAGATACGTGGCGCCCGGGTGATTGGGGTTACGTCAACCGCGGAGAAGGCCGAGTTCGCGAAAAGCGCGGGCGCGGACGAAGTCATTATTTCTACGCAATCCGACATCGCGAAGGAAGCGCGGAGAATGACCGCAGGACGCGGGGTCAGCGTGGTTTACGATGGGGTCGGGAAAGATACCTTCGTGGCGAACCTCGACAGCCTGGCTCCGGGGGGATATCTCGTGATTTACGGGCAATCCAGCGGATACGTGCCGCCGTTCGACTTGATGACCCTGCAGGAAAAAGGATCGCTGTTTATCACTCGCACTAACGGGCTTCCCTACCTCAAGGAGTATCCTCACTACCTTGAGCTATTCGCCGGCTGGGTGAAGGTCGGAAAGCTGTCGGTCAAGATTGATCGAACCTATCCCCTGGCCGAAGCCGCCCGGGCACACGCGGCCTTTGAACAGCGCCAGGTCAGCGGGAGGGTGCTGCTGCTCCCCTAGCTCTATACTCCTCGCGAATGTCATCCACTTCTCAAGACACTTCGAGTTCACCGGGCCTGATCCGCGGGATGGGGCTGGGAAGCGCGACGGCCCTCAACATGATCGACATGATCGGCGTGGGCCCGTTCATCACCATGCCATTGGTCTTGAGCGCGATGGGCGGCCCGCAAGCCCTGCTGGGATGGGTTGTGGGAGCGCTGCTGGCCGTGTGTGACGGGCTGGTGTCCGCGGAATTGGGTGCGGCGCTCCCCGCGTCTGGCGGATCCTATCGCTACTTGCGCGAGATTTATGGTCCGCAGAAGTGGGGGCGGCTGATTTCGTTTTTGTTTATCTGGCAGGTGTCGTTCAGCGCCCCGCTTTCCATTGCGACGGGATGCATCGGGCTGGCGGGATACGCGGCCTATCTACTGGCCGGGGCTGGAGACGGTGTACGCCCAGCACGATGCGGTCGCTGCACATTCCCTGGGCGGGGCCGCTGCAGGCCAGCTGGATCGTGACGCCGGGCACGGCGGTGGCGGTGGTGATTTGCTTTTTTACCGTGCTGTTGCTTTATCGCCGTATCACGGCGATCGGGCGGCTTTCGAAAATATTGTGGTGCGGCGTGATGGGCACCATTGGCTGGATCATCTTCGCGGGGCTAACCCACTTCAATGCCGCACTGGCATTTGACTTTCCGCCCGGCGCATTCACCCTGTCCCACCAGTTTCTGACTGGGTTGGGCGGAGCCATGCTGGTCGCCACGTACGACTACTGGGGCTACTACAACGTCTGCTTTCTGGGCGACGAAATCAAAGATCCGGGAAAGAATATTCCGCGGGCATTGCTGCTTTCCATTCTGCTGGTGGCGTGTCTATATCATAGTGATGAATGTCTGCATTCTGGCCGTAGTGCCGTGGCGGGAGATGGTGCAGGCAGGACAGAACAATAACGGGTTGTATGTTGTGTCGCTGTTCATGCAGCGGATCTATGGGGCATGGGCAGCGCGGCTGGTGACGATACTGGTCATCGTGACGGCGTTTGCCTCGGTTTTTTCGCTGATGCTGGGGTATTCGCGGGTGCCGTATGCGGCGGCGAAAGACGGCAATTATTTTCAGGCATTCGCCAGAGTGCATCCGGTGTACCGGTTTCCTCATGTTTCGCTGTTGGCGCTGGGCGTGGTGGCGGCGGCATTCTGCTTTCTGCGGCTGAAAGATGCCATCGCGGCGCTGGTGGTGATTCGCCTGATCCTGCAGTTCCTGGTGCAGGCAGTCGGGTCCATCGTGTTGCGGATCCGCCGGCCGGATATGCCACGGCCGTTCCGCATGTGGCTGTATCCGTTACCGGCGTTACTGGCCAGCGCGGGCTTTCTCTTCATATTGTTTAATCGGGTGAATTGGCAGAAGGAAGTGCGGTATGCGGGGATCATTCTGCTGACCGGCGTCGTCATTTATATGGTTCGAGCCTGGAAGGACTCGGAGTGGCCGTTCGGGCCTGGGCTAAGTGCAAAACCTTAAACCACCAAGGACACGAAGGTACACGAAGGGTTCTTCAGATTGGCTGATCAGATTACAGTTCCGTCGGTGCGGGGGTCGTTCGGACGCGCGGATGCGGCGTGGGCGCCTTTGGGCGAGCCGCTGTTTCCGGTCGCTGTGGATTGCCGCGGTCATTTCTTACACCGGCACGTGGATGCAGAACGTGGGCGCGGGCTGGTTGATGACGCAGCTCACGACGTCGCCGCTGATGGTGAGCCTGGTGCAGGCGGCGGCGGCGATTCCGGTATTTCTGGTGGTGCTGCCGGCGGGAGCGCTGGCCGACATGGTCGACCGGCGGCGGCTGTTGTTGTTCACGCAGGGATGGATGGTGGTGGCGTCGGCAGCGCTGGGCGTGTTGACGCTGCTGCATGTGGTGAATCCGTGGGTGCTGCTGGTGTTCACGTTTCTGCTGGGGCTGGGCGCGGTGATGAATGATCCGGCGTGGCAGGCGATCACGCCGGATGTGGTTTCACCGGCGCGGCATGCTTCGGCGGTGGCGCTGAACTCCGCGGGATTCAACGTGGCGCGCGCGGTGGGGCCGGCGCTGGGCGGAATGGTGGTGGCGGCGGCGGGATCGGGATGGTCGTTTCTGCTGAATGCGGCGTCGTTCTTTGGCGTGATCTTCTTTTTGTGCAAGTGGAAGCGGCCGCCGCGTGAGCCGCTGCCGACGCAGCGGGTCCGGGATGCGATTGCGAAGGCTTTCGCTACGTGCGCGGGCGCGCCTGAGGTGCGCTCGGTGCTGATTCGCACGGGGGCGTTCAGCGTGGGAGCAACTTCGCTGCTGGCGCTGCTTCCGGTGATCTGCCAGCCGCATGGAGCGCAGGGATACGGGTTCCTGCTGACGTGTTTCGGGCTGGGCGCGCTGACGGGAGCAGGCGCTGTTGCCGCGGTTGCGGCTGCGGTATTCGGTGGACGGGCTGGTGGCAGGCGCGACCGTGGTGTTTGCCGCGATGACATTCCTGGCCGGACAAGTCCATGTCTTTGAGTGGCTGTGTCTGGTATTGTTTACGGCGGGAGCGGCGTGGATCGGCATTCTGGCCTGCTTCAACGTGGTGGCGCAGACCATGTGTCCATCGTGGATGCGGGCGCGGGCGCTCTCGATGTATCTGCTGGTGCTGCAAGGAGGCATGGCCCTGGGCAGCGCGGTGTGGGGAGAACTGGCGGCGCGGGAAGGCGTTCCGGCGGCTCTGGCATGGTCGGCGCTGGCGATGGTGGTGGGGCTGACCAGTATCCGGCGGCATCGGTTGACGGCGGCGGAGTTGAAGATGGCTCCGGCGGTGGTAAGGGACTAAGGGGGAATCATGAAGAAGAAACTGGGATTGGTTGCGTGCGGTGTTGCTGGTGCTGACGATGGCGGCCGCGGCGCAAGCGGCCAAGCCGAAGGAAGAACATCGCACGGTCACGCAGGTGCTGGACCGCACGGTGCGTCAATATGGAGCACGAGTTCATTCCGGCCGCGGAGGCGATGCCGGAAGATAAGTTCGGATTCGCTCCCACCAACGGCGAGTTCAAAGGCGTGCGCACGTTCGGCCAACAGATCAAGCATGTGGCGTGCGGTGAACTACGAACTTGGGGCCGCGCTTCTGGAACAGAAGCCGCCGGTGGACATTGGCGACGAGGCGGGACCGGCGTCGATCACCAGCGAAGGCGGACATTCTGAAGTTCCTGAAAGATTCGTTCGAGTACGTCCACAAGGCGATCGCGACCATCAATGAGAAGAACCTTGTGGAACCGTGAAGAGCCCGTTCGGAGAGGGCTCGGTGACGCGCCTGAGTCTGGCCACGAGCGTGGCGTGGCATGGCTTCGACCACTACGGGCAGATGGTGGAGTATCTGCGGATGAATGGGATTGTGCCGCCAGCCAGCCGGTAATTCGCGGATGACCTAGGCGCGGCGGCGGGGATCAGCGCTGGCCGTTTGCACCAGGCCCGCTGCGGTGCTCTTCGAAAGTGATGCGGGGTTCCTAGCGAAGCGGTCCGGGTAGGAATCGTAGAGCCTGCAGGAAGCTCTGAATCTCCCTGCGGACTTGCTCGTTCCCGGATAGCCGCTTGTCTCCCACCCGAACCTGACGCCTCTCGGACTTCATTTCCACCACGCTCCCGCCCAGGCATTCTCCAGCCTGCACGCCCGCGAACGCCCACGCATGAGTCGCCAGCGGCACCCGCCGATTCAGCCGATACTAGAAACACTGAGGCCACAGATTAGTTTCGCAAGGGGGGAATTCAACTTACACCGGAATTGAGGAGCCTCGTATATGGCACTTTTGGGCCATGGGATTTCTGTAGAGCGCGCGGATCAGGATCTTGCGAACGACGAACGCGCCCCGCGCAAAGTGATCGACGTAGAAATCAACTCGGCGGTGAGGTCGACTTGCGCGAGAGGTGAGCGGCGACGAGTCGGCGCGTCTTTTGCAGCGAAGCGCGCGGGATCGAGGAAGATCAGCACCGAAGGGCCAGCGCCGCTGAGGGCCGCGCCCGAGAATGCCATCCTTCCCTTTTAATTCCTGCAGAGCACGGGCAGCAACGGGCAGAGCGCCGCGCGATAGGGCTGGTGGATGCGGTCTTCGAGAGCGGCGGAGAGCAGGTCGGGGCGTCCTTGCGTGAAGGCTGCCAGCAGGAGCATGGAGTTCTGTACGTTGGTGACCGCGTCGGCGCGCGAATATTGTGCGGGCAGGACGCGCCGGGCTTCTTCGGTGGAGAGGCTCTGCTCGGGGACGGCGAGCAGCAGCGGCCACTTCCCTTTCGGGCGGATGCAGGCCACTGGCTTCGGGCGCTCCTCGGCGCTCCTCGGTCAACCCAGACATGCGGGCGACGGTGAGGCCGCCCATCCAGCAGGCGGAGGCGTTGTCAGGGTGGTGCTCGCGGCGGGAAGCTTCGCCGATGATTTGCGCGTCGGTCCAACGCAAGCGGCCGAAGTGCACGGCGAGAGCGATGCCTGCCAGCCGCGCGGCGGCGGATGATCCGCAGCCTTTGCCGATGGGGATGTCGTTCGCGATGCGGACGGAGAGAGGCGTGATATCGCCGGCCGGCAGCTTCGAGCACCTCGCGGTAGGTGTTCAGGATGAGGTGGTCTTCGAGCTTGCCGCAGATTTCGGGGTCGCGGCCGGTGGCGGTGATGGAGAATTCGTCGGCGGTGCGGGCGTCGAGCTTGATGTAGAAATCCATGGCGAGGGCGGCAGCGTCGAAGGCTGGGCCGAGATTGGCGGAAGTGGCGGGGAGAGAGAGGCGGAGCGGAGCGTTTCGAGTTTGGGGTCTTGGAGGGCATGTTCAATTCCGTTCCGAATCCTAGGGCCGGAAGCTGTTCCTTCCTCAGAGCTGCGCAGCGCTTGAAGCGCTGCGCCACCAAATCGCTGCTCTAGCGCCGCCGTCCGGCGGCAGTCGTTACGCGTCTCGCCGCCACTGCGAGGGCGAGACGCCTTCGCGACAGCCGCAGTGCCGGCTGGACTCCATCGATTCCCTCAAGACTTCTCCGCTTGCTCCAGCGTTCGGATTACGGCGTCCAGCGTGGCGTCCAGAACGATGGGCGGACGGCGTAACGGGTTCAGCGCGGCGCTCGCAGCTTCGCCGCGAGTGCCCTTGAACAGGTCGCCGCGATGGAATTCCATAGTGAAGTCGGGATCCTTCAGCGAGGTTTCCGGTCAAGACCAGCACCACGCGTTTCTTCCGGCTTCACAAAGCCTTGCTTCACCAGCTTCTTCAACCCAGCGAGCGTGACGGCGGATGCCGGCTCGCATCCGATGCCTTCGGCGCCGATCTCGGCTTTGGCCTGAGCGATCTCGACTTCGGTGACCTGCTCGCAAGCTCCGCCCGTGGCTTCGAGAACGTGCAGCGCCTTCTTCCACGACGCGGGATTGCCGATGCGAATGGCGGTGGCGCGGGTTTCGGCCTGCACGCTGATGAGGCGCTTGCCGGCGGCTTCGCGAAGGGTGCGCACCAGCGCATTGGCGCCTTCCGCCTGAATGACCGACAACTTGGGCAAGCGCGAAATCAGGCCCAGGTCGCGCATTTCGAGCAGCGCCTTGCCGATGGCGGAACTGTTTCCCAGGTTGCCGCCGGGGACGATGATGTGGTCGGGCGGCTGCCAGTCGAGTTGCTCGAGCAGTTCGAGTGCGAGAGTCTTCTGGCCTTCGAGACGAAAGGGATTGATCGAATTCAACTGGTAGACGGGCGCGCGCAGAACGAGTTCCTGCAGCAGGCGCAGGCAGCCGTCGAAGTCGGTGCGCAACTGGCAGGTGACCGCACCGTAGTCGAGCGCCTGGGAAAGTTTGCTCCAGGAAATTTTGCCTTCGGGAACGAGCACCAGGCTGCGCATGCCGCCGCGAGCGGCGTAGGCGGCCATGGACGCGGAGGTGTTGCCGGTGGAAGCGCAGGCGACCCAGCGAAATCCGGCCAGACGCGCGAAGGTGGCGGCGACGGTCATGCCGGCGTCTTTGAAGGAGCCGGTGGGATTCATCCCTGATGTTTGGCGAAGAGACGCGGCACGCCGGTGATGCGGGCGCACTGCGGAAGTTCGTAAAGCGGAGTGTTGCCTTCGCGCAGGGTGATGGCTTGGTCGTCGTCTCTCGAGCGCGGGAAGCAGATCGCGGAAACGCCAGACGCCGCTCAGATCGATGGCAGACTGGGAGAGGCGGCGCTGGCGCCAAGTGGATTTCAAGTTCTTGCGCGCGGGAGCTGCTTCTTTCCAGTGCGGATAAGTGATTTCGAGCAGATCGCCGCAGTGGGCGCAGCGGAAATTCTGACTCGCTTTGTCGCTAAGATCGCCGCAGGCGATGCAACGGAAACGGAAGTCCGGTTGACGCACGCCGGGCGCAGAGGTGGAGAGAGAAGTCATGGGCCAGGGTTACTTCTTTCCCCGCAGATACTGGTCGGTCTTGTTGATCCAATCGGCGCGGGGAGGAGCGAAGACGTCGAGGTCGACCGTGTCTTCCATCGCTTCGGCCTTGTGCGGCATGTTCGACGGGATGCAGAGAGTCTCGCCGGCGTGGACCACGATCTCCCTGCCGTCAATCCAGAACTTGAGCGCGCCGTCGAGGATGTAGGTCAGTTGCTCGTTGTGGATGGCTGTGCTCGGGGACGATGCAGCCTTTTTTCAGGAGCACGCGGGCCAGCATAATTTCCTGGCCGACGACGAATTGGCGCTGCAGGAGCGGGTTGAGGTCTTCGAGCGGGACGGTGTTCCAGGGAATGTATTGGAGCACGACGGGCGCGCGGCGCGCCGGGAGGTTTCTCAAACCGGCGCGGACTTGGTCGAGGCGAACTGGACTTGCTCCCCGACGTCCGCGGGGTTTCTTTTTTGATTTGCTCTTCTTGATCGATTCAGGCGCCCTCCACATTTTGTATTTCGCGTTCGTTTCATTGCCATGAGAGTTGTAAGGCGGCCTGCTCGGCTGTGCCGTCCCTCCTGGCCGCGATTGCCTTTTCGCACGCTGTCTAACTCGATGATCACCACTCGCTGGGCTCTCCCGCGCTCGCCGCTTGGCCGGCATCGTGCGTCAGGATACGCCCCGTCGGCGGCCTTGATCGCCGGACCTGGCATGCTGATGGCGTTCTCGGAGAGCGCGGCAGGGTTAGAGACAGAGCTGTAGGATACCGTGACCCAATATTCCTTAGCCATACGCGAGCACCTGGAGATCGTCCTGTGGACGTCTAATGCACTCGCCCTTCGTACAACTTCACCGCTGTGTCGTGCAGGTAGGCGTGGGCCAGTTCCAGCGCCCGGGCCTCGGTGATTTCGTTTTCCGAAACCATTTCGGCCAGAGCCGCGGCCAGCGCGGTGCGCGACGACTGCACGCCCAGCCAGTAGCTCTCTTCCGCCCCCAGTACCTGATTGTAAGGGAAACAGTCGGTGCCGAAAGTGATCTTGTCGGGAAAAGTTTCCAGCCACATTTTGAGCGTTTCTTTGAAGGCGGCGGGATACTGGGCGAGTTCGCCAAAGGAAGAATCGAGGTAGACGTTCTTCATGGCGGCGAGCCAGATGGCCTCGCGCTCCAGCGGATAACCGCCGTGGATCATGACGAATGTGGTCGAAGCGTAGCGCGGATCGCGCAACACGCTTTCCAGATTCATAATGTTGCTCTGCGACAGGTTGAAATAATCTCCGATGCCGATCGCGGTGTGAATGTGTACGGGCAAATGCAGGCGTCCGCCTTCCTCAACGAGATAGCGGAAGATGTAATCCTGGAACGTGCGATATTCCTTTTCGCTGGGGACGCCTCCGGCGAGTAGTGCTGGTAGATGTCTTCGGCCTGGGCGCGGGTGGGATCGCTGAAGGTTGTGGGACGGAAATAGGCGACCTCAAACTTCATCGCGATGCCGCCGCGTTTCGAATTGTCTTCCAGCACCTGGCTGATGAATTTCAGGTAGTCGGCGAAGTTCGCGGGAAGTTGGCTGACGTGCACCTGCTGCATCCAGCGGTGCAGCATTTTTTCCTGCAGCGGGATGAAGACGCCCTGATCGGGGTTGCGCGCGGTCTCGCGCTCATTATTAAAGGGCCACATAAAGGAGTCGGCGAAGAAAACCCAGGGGAAGCGCTGGGGATCGAGATAGTCGGGCATCAGGGCGCGGTTCGCGACCGAACTCTCAATGTTGATCTTGTCGAGAATGGAGTTGAAGTAGGCAGTGCCGGCGAGTTGCTTTTTCAGTTCCGTTTTTTTCTTGAGCAGCCATTTGGCGTGCTCGGGAGAGAGGTCGGAGTAAGGATATCCGAACAAAGCCTGGGCAGCGACGGCGAGTTCGGGATTGTCGTCGCGGGTGCGGAGAGCTTCGCTGGCGTTGGGCGGAGCCGCCATGGCGTCGACATCAGGATCGTCGGCGTAGCCGGGGTGGGCATGGTGGTCGAAGGCAGGGATCTTTTCGATCTGCGGCAGCAGTCGCTGGTAGATCTGCTGGACGTCCGGGCCGGGGAAGGGACGAGCCTGGGCGGCCGAGAGGATGGGTAGAAGACAGACAAGAAAAAGGAACGAGCGGTGCACCGCGCGAGATGGCAATCTCATGGCTTCCTCAAGGTTGAAGTTTAACCGCATATTCTAAGCGTGCCGTTTCCGGCGAACCTGTGAAATAGACGGATGCTAGAGGCCATCCGCAAACTGGCGGAGAAGTCTGGCCGCTTCCTGAGACTGCTCCCAGGGCGAGTAGTGCCCCGCCTTCGGAAGCACGCGCAACTGGCTGCCCGGAATGTGCTGGCGCATCAATTCGGCCTCGTTCACTCCGGTCAGGATGTCTTCGTCTCCGGTGACCAGCAGCGTAGGAACATTGATGGTCTTCAGGGTCTCGATGGAGTCGGGGCGTGTGGCCATGCCGCGTTGGACCTGCGCGACGTCTTCCGGCGACATTTTACGCATCATGCGCAGGGCGCCGTCGACCAGGTCGGGACGCATCTCGCGCGTGGTCTTCCCCATCAGGCGCGGGACCATGGATTCGAAAAACGGTTCGGTGCCGCGGTCGAGAACGTCATTCGCAGCCTGCAAGCGTCCAGCGCGGGCTTCCGGAGTGTCGGCCGGGGCTTTGGTGTTGCACAATCCGAGCGCGGCCACGCGGCCACGATGCTTTCGCCAGAACTCGAACAGCACGTAGCCGCCGATCGAGACTCCGACCAGCGGGGCGCGGCCTACGTTGGCGTCGTCCATCACGCCAGCAAGGTCCGCGGCGTGTTTCTCCATGGTGGCCGGACCTTCCCCGACCTCGGAGTCGCCGTGTCCGCGCAGGTCGGGCAGTACAACTCGATAGCGCGTGGCCAGAGTCTCGGCCACCGGCAACCAGAATTCATGATGGGCCGGGAAAGGATGGAGCAGGACTAGTGGAGGACCGTCGCCGAGCGTCCAGTAGACGATTTCGGCATCGCCGCTCTTGATGCGATGGGAGGGAATGCGCTCCATGCTGAGGATTAAATCACAAGTGCCCTGGGACCGCTTACGCAAACCCGAACCATTCGTCCGGGTCAGGGTGGGACAAAGCGGGATACAAAGGGGCGGCGGGCGGACGAATGCGTCCGCCGCTACGTGGGCACAGGTGGATCACGCGGTCGTTATTCGCTGCGCGTTCAGCGGCGCTGGAAGCAGCAGTGGTTCTTCCGGCATCACAATCCAGGCGACGAGGTAGGCTACAAAACCGAAGCCGGTCATGAACGCCGTGATCAGCCACACCACCCGCACCAGGGTGACGTCGAGGTCGAAATACTCCGAGAAACCAAGGCAGACGCCCGCTACCTTGCGTCCCATCCGCGGGCGAAGCAGTTTGGTACGAGCCAGCGAAGCGCCGACGCGAATGCCACAGTAGGCACAAACGGCGGCATCGTCTTGAATCAGTTTTCCGCAGTAGTTGCAGTACATAAAAGCGCTCCCACAGGAAGCTACGAAGATTGTAGACCCAAAGTTCAATGTGCGGGCTGTCGAGTGCACGGAGCAAGCACGCGCGAAGGAGGTGAAATGCCGGATCATGCGGGAAATCCGGTACGAGGTAACCCTCTCAGATCTCACAGTTCACGAGTTATGAGTTCCAGCAATTCGGCGGCATTGACGACGCTGGTAGAGGTGTTCGGGGTCTGCGGGAAGTGTTGCTTGTTGCCAGTCACGAGGAAGTCAGCCTTCCCGGCCAGCGCACAGGCGATGAATTTATCGTCATCAGGATCAGGCGAGGTACGAACTATTGGATCCGGGTCAAGCAGGGCGCCGCGGCGGCGGAGCAAGTCGAGCAAGGCTTCAACTTCGTCCGCGGAAAACCCAAACCTCGGGCGAAGAAGAACGTCAGAATATTCCTCAAGAATCCCGAGCGAAAAATATGGGGCGATCAACCCTTGGTTGATCGCCATGACCAGCAAAGCTTCGTTCCCGGTCGATGAAATCATGGCCGACACAAGAACATTCGTGTCGATGACTGCGCGAATCACTTACGTTTCTCGCGCCGGTATGCCGAAATTTCACCATCGATGTCGGACCCGGAGAGCTTGTCCAAGCCTCTTTTTTTAGCCCCGCTCCAAGCCTTCTTCAGCCAGTCGGGAGGGGGAGCGGCGGTACGAATAAAATCCTGGACACTCATGATGACCACCGCCGGCTCTCCGCGGCGCTCCACGACAAAGCGCTCATTGTTCTCCACAGCACGGTCCATGATCTGGCCGAATTGGGTGCGGGCAAGGTGGGCATCGACGCGGCGGTTCATGGTTCACTCCATCAATCAATTGATGCATTGATTGTATCATAAGCGATTTGCAGCCTGGAGCGACGCTTGGGCCATGAGGTTCAGACGCCCTACGCCTCGCTGCGCTTGGCGGGACAGCCGAAGGCGGCTGTCTCCACATAAAACCGGGTTATTCCCGGTAGGCTTCTTTAATGTAGCGGCGGGCCTGGTCGGCGGGGCCGGTGTTGGCGTTCCCGGCCAGCACGGTTTGATATTTCTTCATGGCCAGATCGCGTTTATCCAGCAGGTCGTACATTTCTCCGGCAGCGAGGTTGGCTTTTTGCAGGATATCGGGATCAGGGTCGGGAGCTTCGTTGACCAGTTCGTATGCGGCGGCGGCGGCGGCTAAGTTCTTCTCGCTGCGCAACAACTCACCCAGACCCCACGCTGCCAACTCGTAATGCAGGGTGCCGTACTTCCCTTCCCGGCCGTTCTGCCACACCTTGCGATACGTGGCTTCGGCCTCCTGCAGACGGCCCGAGGCGCGCTGCAGGTTGGCGACCTCGGTGAGGAACAAATGATTCCTGGGATACTTGACCGACAGCTCGTTCATGTAGCCGATGGCTTCATCGTATTGGTGCTCGCGACGAAGAAACAAGGTCAGCACGACTTTGGCGTCGACCGCGTTTTCGCCGTCGCTTTTAGCGACGTCACGCAGATAGTCGAGACCTTTTTCCGCCGATCCGCTCAGCCCGGCCAGGGCGGCGGCCACCTTCACGCTCCAGGGCAGGCGCCCGATCACGTAGTTGTGGGTGCCCACCACCATCTTCGCGTCCACGTAGCTGGGATCGAGTTCGAGCACGTGCTCATGGTCGTGGCGCGCCCCCACGGCGTTGCGCAGCGCGGAAAACCATGCGCGCTCCACCAGGCCCGTATAGACAGAGAACTGTGCCCGGGTGACGCCCCGGCAGTAGAGAGCGTTCACGTCTTTCGAATTGGTCTTGAGTTCCTGCTCTTCGAGAGCTTCCGCGCGCCGAACCAGTTCCTTGATCCGCTCCTTGATCTTCGGATCCGTGGGGCGGGGGGTGCGGCCAATGAAGCTGTCATTGGCATAGTCGCCGGTGTTCATCGCGCCGGTGTCGTAGAGGTCGTGCATGAGCACCGAGGTCAGGAGATGGTTGACCGCAAAGGGATCGTTGGGATGCTTCTCCACGATCTTCTCGAATTCCTGGGTCGCGCGGTCGTAGTCCATGTTGTAGAAGTGGTCGAAGGCGGCGTCGGTCTGGGGATCGTGCGGGGCGCCGTGGGGAGTGCCCGCTGCTGGTTGCGCCTGGCTCAGGGCAGGGACGGTGGACGCGAGCAGGAGACAAAGGAGGACCACCCACTCTTCAAGGGCTAGCCTGAGCTTCATCGAGAGATTCGTCTGCGCGGTCACGGAAATCGGTTGCCATCTAGTCTAAACGAACTGGGGAACCCGTGCTCCGGGCGGAGGGTCCCGCCCTGTCCCACTCTGACCCGGACGAATGCGTCCGGGTCTAGCGTAAGCGAGGCGTCGGCTCCAAGCGATGAGGCGGAACCAAGAACGTCATCTATGTGCCCTCCACGCTACCTGTTTTGGCCAACGGGCATCCCTATAATCTGCTCAGCGACGGACTGATCCAGGTTGCGGGGAGGCTGATTCGCGCGCCCCGGTCCGCCGAATGGAGCTCGGAGGATTAAGCGGCGCTGTGGTTAGGATGCTGAGCGAACAACTGAGCCGTTCCCGCACCCGGTCCAGCCGCGTGGTGCGTATTCTGCGAGTCCAACGGCTTTCGTAACCGGTGCATCTTTACTCGCCGGCGCGCGTAATTATTGCCTGCGTCGCGAGTCGGTGACAGTTTGCAGGAATTGCAAGTATGTGTGGTTTGGGCACTTAAGAGTCAGGCTGGCTTTGGCGGTTGGAATGCCATTACCGTAAGGTTTTCACTGTAGGACCTATTATGTCGGAAGTCGTTCAAGAAACGCAGCAGGAGTTCTGGCGGCCGCCCTCCCCGGTCGTAGGGGATGGGATCGTCATCCGGGAAAACATCCCGAGCATGGCCGAGGCCTGCCCGCGCTGTGGCACAGAGTTTCTGCTGGGTTCCCGCTTCTGCCACTCCTGCGGCGGCCGCCGTCCCGAGGCCATCAGTGCTGCCGCCCGGGCCGACGCCGCGGCCGTGGCTGGACTGTGGGAGCAGGGAGTCGCGCGGGTGCATTCCCTGATCGCGGGATTCTCCTGGAGCAAGATCAAATTCCCTTCCTGGCTGCGCTATCTCCACTTCCATGAAATCAAGAGTTGGGTCGGCCTATCAACGCCGTCGCTCATCGCCTTCGTGATCGGCGTCGGGTGCGTGGCGGGAGCGTTGCTGGTCGGGCTGCTCACGGCAAAGACTTTTGTGGATTGGCAGGCCATTCAGTTCTACCGCGCAGAATGGCTGCTGGCGGCCACCGCCGCGTTTGTAGCAGGAATTCTGCTGAAGAAACCGTCCCGCGGCGACGGTGACTAAACCTGTCTAGGTTTCGCTGCCTGACCCTGCGGCACGCCTCTGCTGGCCCATCCGGTAAAGATGGTGCACCGGCCCCGTTCCCCGACCCAAGGGTTGACCATAGGAAATTGCGGCGGTGACGTACGTCTTGGCGAGCAGGGCAGCTTCCGCCAAGCCGCGGTCCAGAGCCAGGTGGCAGGCCATGGCAGTCGCGAAGGCGCATCCCGTGCCGTGGGTGGAGTTGGAACGCTGCCGCTCAGCCTTGAAAATCTCCTGCTCGATCCCGCGCCTGGTGGTGAAGCTCAGCAGGTCGATGGCTTTCTCGAGGTGGCCGCCAGTGATCACCACGGCGGACGCTCCCATCTCGTGGAGCTTAGCTGAGGCGACTTTCATTTCGTCCAAATCTTTGACGGAAATCCCGGTGAGCACCGCAGCTTCGTCGAGATTGGGCGTAACCACGTCAGCCAGAGGAATCAGCCTCTCGACCAGCAATTTGGCTCCGGCAGCATCCAGAAGTTCTGCGCCAGAGGAGGACTTGAGAATGGGATCCAGCACGATATTGGGCAGGCGCGCCTTTGTGGGCTGGGCTTCGGCGCGTTTCCCGAGGGGGCTGGCCGACTGGGCGGACAGGAAGTCCGCTACCGCCTTGACCACCTTCCCCGATCCCAGCATGCCGATGTGAACCGCAGCAATGTCGAGGTCAGCTGCCAGTTCTTCGAGAGTATCGGTAATGAGGACAGGATCGACGATCTCGATCCTCCTGACACCGGAAGTGGACTGCACGGTCATCGCGGTGATGCAGGCGACCCCGTAGCAAGCGTGGGCGGCAATGGTCTTAATATCGGCGGTCACGCCGGCGCCGGAGGAGGGATCGAACCCCGCAATGGTGAGTACGACAGGTGGTTTTTCGGGCATGACCTTCCGTTCTGCGCAGTCCGATAGTAACCCGGTTCTGGCCCCAGCATGTCACATCGGCTGGGCGTGGAAGTTACTTTCGTAGCCAGTCGCCGGAAAAAAATCTTCGGTGCTGGCCTTGGGAGTCAACCTTGTAAATACATGATTCTATGCAACTTGGCGAGGAGCTTACCGTAAGCCATTGATTCCATTAAAGTTGTAAATTCTACCTTGTCGCGTCCGTCGTGCCATTTACTTAATAGTAAATGCGTAACCTTCCTGAACTAAAGGGCGTTACCTGCATGTGCCTAAATTACCAATGGGTTACGTGTGACATCCATAACTAGGAGGTCATCGACAGCCCCCCCCAATCGCCTTGACAGGGGTTTGGCACCCCGATAGCATTTACAAACTGCAGAGAAACAGCCAAAGGCCAAGGCACTTTTGAGTATGCGAGGAGAACTGAATGCGAAGATGTATAGCTCATGGACTGACGATCGTTTGTGTGATCGTCGGCCTGGGAGCGGCTCAGGGACCGAACATCTCGGAGGCGACAGCGGCTCCAGTTAGTTCCGTTCAGAAGCAACCCGAAGTCCGCCAACAGGTCGGCAAGATTAAACCGTATCAAGTTGGGACAGCGTCCTGGTACGGCCAGATATTCCACGGGAAACCCACGGCGAGCGGTGAGCCGTACGATATGTACGACATGACGGCCGCGCACCTGACGCTACCCATGGGAAGCTACGTGCGGGTCACGAACCTGCGCAACGGCCGGACCGTGGTGGTCCGGGTGAATGACCGCGGGCCCATCGTGCCAGGCCGGATTATCGACCTGTCGTACGGTGCCGCCCAGGCGCTGCAATTCAAGGCAGCGCGGTCTGCAACGCGTCCGGCTGGATCTGGTCAACAACCCCAGCAACCCCCGCCAGCAAAAGCCGGTTTACCAGACGGTCGCCGTAAACCATCCCCCGGTAGCAAAACTCCCGTAAAAACCATACACTGGCTGGGATGCCAGCAATTTTGCCCAGCATCCCGCACAGCGGCATAAGCCACCGCAGCGTCGATCCGCGCCAGCGGCTCATCGTTGCACTGGACGTCTCCACCGCCGCCGCCGCACAGAAGATCGTGGCGGCGGTGGGAGACTCCGCGCTGACCTACAAAGTCGGCATGCAGCTCTACACCGCCGAAGGGCCGCAAGTGGTGCGGGATCTGGTGGCCTCGGGACGGCGCGTGTTTCTCGACTTGAAGTACCACGACATTCCCAACACCGTGGGCGCCGCGGTCAGCGAAGCGGCGAAGCTGGGGGTCAGCATGCTGACGGTGCATGCCTCGGGCAGCGGCAAGATGCTGCGCGCGGCGGTGGACGCTGCGAAGGCGCGCCCGGAACTGATCGTGCTCGCCGTCACTGTGCTCACCAGCATGGATGGGAATGATTTGGAAAAAATCGGGATCCGGGGCACGGTGGAAGACAGCGTGGTGCGGTTGGCCACGATCGCCCTGGCGAATGGATGCCAGGGCGTGGTGGCGTCGGCCCGCGAAGCCTCTACCCTGCGGGCGGAACTGGGGGACGCGTTCGCCATCGTCACTCCGGGCGTGCGCCCGGCCGGCAGCCAGGCGGGCGATCAAGTGCGCGTCGTCACCCCCGCGGAAGCCATCGCCTCGGGAGCCAGCCACATCGTGGTCGGGCGGCCCATCACGGAAGCTGCCGATCCGGCGGCGGAGGCGAGGGCGATTCTGGGACAGATCAGCGGGTAAGAACTCTCGGATTGGTCAGATCCGCCGATCTATCAAAGTAGGATGGCGACACGAAGAGTACGAGTATGGCTCACCTTATCCTCGGATGTACTCAAAGGGATTGATCGCTTGGCCCTAGAAGCCAAGGTCTCGCGATCCGACTTCATCGAGGCCGTTCTCAGTCGGCACCTGCGAACTCAAATGGATAAGCCTGAGCGGGCTGATAGGAAAGCTCACGTTCGACATCGGCTCCGTGTGTCTATGCCCCAACAGAAAAACCGGAGCACGGAGGAATAACCTCCCGCTCCGGCTCTGGATATCTCGAAACTGCTCGGTTCTACAGCTTCTCGAAGAACTCACACGCCGAGCAGGAGATGTACACCCCGCCCGGGACGCCGCGTTCGCGGTCTTTGACGCGCTTGACGATACGCGTGGCCTTGCCGCACTTGGGGCAATCGGTGCTCTTGGTGGTGTCCATGACCTTCTTACGGTCGGCTGTTTTTGCGATCTTGGCGCCTACTGCCATGGTGAATGTCTCCTGATTTCTTCAATATTTGCGCAGCGCGATCCGCTTCGTTGCTACCGCGGATGTGGTGGATGGAATGTCTCCGAAATCCTGGCTCGGAACTGCAGGGATCCACGGTGGAAGACTCTGAAGCTGCGTCTCGATTCTCTTCCGTCGACATTGATTTTACAGTAAGGTGGGGGCCGCTGTCTTGCGAGACAGAACGCCGTGGAAGGAGAAAGAGGCCCGCAGGGGCTGAAGCCCACATTGATTCTAGATGCTATACCCGGCCCTGGAAGGGCCGCTCTTCCACAGTTGAAGACGAGTTTGAGTTTTCCCGGCACGACTGGAAGTCGTGCCCTTCCCAAGTCGTGCCCTTCCCAAACCATCTACCAGCTGGCAAGGCGAGGACGGTTCATGACGCGGGCGCCGGAACCAATCCTGAACACCCTATGGGCGGCTGGCGCGCTGGATCCCGAAGTTCTCGCAGCTGAACCAGTGAATTTCAAAATACTCTCGACCTCACGCGTCGAGCTTCGCTCGACGGACAGCCGAAGGCGGCTGTCTCTACATGGTCAGTCTCCAATCTTTCCGCGCAGAACCGTGATCGAGGCTTTTGGCAGTTGGTAGAGTGCATCCGCGCCGCCATCTACTTTCGATTTTGCGGGCGGACCGTCTGGGTCAGCATGGCCGCCAACGCCCTCGCGGTGCCACTGATATTCGTTGGAGCCGAAGGTGATGCGGTCGACCTGGCCTGAGAAATGGCGGTCGAGCTTGCCTGCGCCGGCGAATGCGACTTTCACGGCATGGTCGTTGTACTGGTCGCGGTTGACCAGCATCACCGACCACTGCCCGTCCGGTCGCTCCACGGCATAGGCCGTGACCAGGACGTTTCCGGCGGCGTCGTTGATGTCACTTGCGGCCTTGAACTGCTTGTGAGGCGCGTCGATGGGCTGCACCCACTCTTTCGTGATGATTTGCGCCGCCAGATACTGCGGCGGATAGCCCAGCACGTTATAGTTCTGGTCGATCCACAGGAAATTCCCGAAGCCGCCCATTTCTCTAGGGTAGGGCATGTAATGGAAATAGTAGGTGGCGCCTGCGCCCTCGCTCATCATCGTTCCAACATAGTCCGCGAGCCACAGGCCGCTCTTCACGGTCGATGGAGGCGCGCCGCCTCCGATGTTTCCTTCGGTCATGAAGAACGGAATATTCGACGGCACGCCATTGTCTTTCCAGACTTGCACGATGTGGCTGACATAGCCGGGCTCGGGATACAGATCGGCCCAGGAATACGTTGGGCGATCCTGATACGGGTAGTGTTCGAAGGAGAAGAACGTGAAATCGTTGAGGCGACCGTGCGCCTTCAAATAGTCGACGAAGCGGCCAACCCACGAAACTTTCCCGTTGGCATCGGGCCAGACTTCCACGTCGCCGAACGTGCCTTCGAACGGCGGGCCTCCCAGCTTCGCTTCGGGCACGAGTTTGTGAATCGCGGTGGCGAACTGTAAATACAACGCGCCGTAGTCTTCCGGGAGCATGTGCTGGCCGTCGGCCTCTTCACCCATCTCGATCCAGGAGATCGGGTAGTGCCGTTTGTAGAGATAGGCGATTTCGTTGGCCGCATCTTCCGGTGTGGCGTAGAGCATCGCGATCGGGACCATGGTCGGAAGACCGCGCGTCACTCCGCAAGTGAAGAAGAAATCGAATCCGACCTGGTCCCCGCGGGATTGGTCGAGATCAGAGGACGCGTGCCAGGGATCGACCGAAGACGGCCAAGTCACGGTCTGATCGCGGCTGGAAAAATGGGTGACGTAATCGTTGAAGGAACCGTCGGCCGAGAGAGCTCCGACGTAGAGTTCGTTGATGGCGTAGCCCACGCAATTGCGCTTGTCGGCGGAGCCGTGACTGTCACAGGTGTTGGACGATTCGGTCATCCAGATGCGGACGTAGCGGACCGGGATCATCCAGGAAACAAGTTTCAACGTGACCGTTCCGCCCTTGCCTTCGGTAATGTTTCCCAACGGAAAAGTCTGCCAGGTGCCCTTGGTCGTGCCTTCGTAGAAGGGTTCCAGTTCCCCGGTCCAGAATTGGACCGAGTAACGTTTTGCGTAGGGATCGGCCCAGGCGATGCGGATGGCGTTGATGTCGATCTTGCTGCCCAGGTCGATCATCACCCACTGCGGATGCAGCGAGTCGTCTTCGCCGGTGAAGGCCTTGGTCAGGTACGGATTGCTTTTCCAGTACGAGTTGGGATCGCCGTCGGTAAGGCGCGACCAGCCATTGCCATCGCCGCGGCTGAAACCGCGATGCGGCAGCGGGGCCGCCCATGAACTGTGAATCATGTCGGCGGTCGGCTCGGCGTTGCCCACGAAGTAGCCTTCCTGCTTGTCCGTGTTGCTCCACTTGCCGGCGGGATTCCAGTGCCAAGCCTCGACCATCAGTTCAGTGTTCTGGCGATAGGTCACGGTCTGCCATCCCGCGCCGAGGATTTCGTGCAGCAGCGGATCTTTCAGCAAGTGGTCGGGAGTGCCGGTGCGCAGGCGGTCGATGGCCGCGCCCAGTGAGCGGACCGGGCTGAACGTGTTGGCCACGTGCGCGGGGTCGGCATCGACGACGACTTTCTGCGCTTGCGCCGAATTCGCAGACAACAGGACTGCAGCGATCACAACTGCATTAAGAAACCAGCTCTTTATTTGTAACGCCATGATGCCTCCCGGGTCTCCAACACCGTTATGTTCCCAGTATGGAAGATGCTTATTGAATCGATTTAAGGCTGGGAAAAGTCCGACAACAGCATACACCGAACTTCTGTAAAAAAATGAAAATGACCTTGTGCAGGCTCTGGCGGTAGTTTGTGTAGGTTGGTATCAGGCATGCCTTCCGGCGTGTCCTGCCGGTCCTCAAACAGGATTGGCTTCAGCCAGCGCAAGCATGCATTCACACCGCTGGTCAACGAGCGTAGGTGCGATGTTATGCCAACCATCTCTAGGAAACGACCGCACAGCGAGCTTCGCGCTTGAAACATCTCAGGTCCCCAACTAGAATGCCGCCAGTCAGCATCAACGGATGGAGCGCGCCTATCGCAATCTCGGCTATATCCTAGTTGCTCTTCTGCCGATCTTCATCGCGGGTTTCTGGATTCCTTATTTTTCCGAGATCCCCCACTTCGATCCATCCATCACGACTGCTGTCCACATTCACGCGGTACTGCTATTTTGCTTTCTCCTCCTGTTGATCGTCCAACCGCTTGCCATCCGCTACAAGGCATTTTCGACCCATCGTATTCTTGGAAAACTGTCGAACATCCTCATTCCCTTCGCTCTCATCTTCTCCGTCGCGATGTTGTGGAAGGAATATCACGAGCATTTGAGCGACGGTGCCACAGCTCACATGGCTCGCAACGCCGAGTTCCTTTCCGCTGCCCAGCTTCTGCTATTCGGCACGTTGTACGCCGTTTCGATCTCATCGATACGCCGGCGTGATGTCGCAACGCACATGCGATACATGATCTGCATTACGCTGGTTCTATTGCCGGCGGGCATGGCAAGAACTCTGGGATATTGGTTCAACATTCGGCAATCTTCGTCCCAGACTGTCTGTCTTGTGTTGATCGATGCCTTGCTGCTTGCCCTAATCTCGTTTGACAGGCATCGACGGTTGGCGGGGCGTCCTTACATTCTGGTTCTTTTGGCCTACGTCGTCATCGAGGCTTTCTGGATCACCCTCGGGCGCCCCATCTAGAATTCAGGTCATTTGCTGTAATCAAGGCATTTGCACCCATTAAGTGTGTTTGACCCAGCGAGGCTTCAAGGAGCAGGAGAAGATGTCTGCAACAAGTTAATGACGGCCCTAAGAGGCTAAAGCCATTGAAATAAGGCAACGATTTTTACTCAAACTTCGCATGCTCATCCTCGGCGTCTGCCCCGTTGACCCGCGTCACCCACCCCTGCTACCGTCATATGTTTGCCTTCTAACCCGTGTCCGGTTCTGCTTGGGGTAACCTGATATCGCTCGCCGGTCTGGGGACCAGTTCATCGCAAGGAGAGCATCATGCCGGCCATCAAATTTCGCGGTGTCGATTTCATTCAGTACGATTCCCTGCTGACCGACGAAGAGCGGCTGGTGCGCGACACCACTCGCCAGTTCATCGAAGACAATCTGATTCCCATCATCGAGGAATGCAACCGCGCTGGGCGCTTCCCGCGCGAACTGGTGAAGCCGATGGCTGACCTCGGCTTTTTCGGCGCGTCGCTTAAAGGCTACGGCTGCGCCGGGATGGGCAACGTGGAATACGGGCTGATGACGCAGGAGCTCGAGCGCGGCGACTCCGGCGTGCGCAGCTTTGTGAGCGTACAGTCGGGACTCTGCATGTATCCGATCTACGAGTTCGGTAGCGATGAGCAGAAGCAGACGTGGCTGCCGCCAATGCAGAAGGGCGAGAAGCTTGGATGCTTCGGGCTGACGGAGCCTGACTTCGGATCGAACCCGGGTGGCATGCGCACGCGCGCAAAGAAAGTAGGCAATGAGTACGTGATCAACGGCGAGAAGATGTGGATCACCTCCGGCACCATCGCCGACGTCGCGATCATCTGGGCCAAAGTGGAGAACGAGAACGACAAGATTCGCGGGTTCCTGGTGGAAACCGACCGCCCCGGATTCAAGGCCGACGACATTCACGGCAAGTGGTCGCTGCGCGCGTCGGTGACGTCGGGGCTGTCGCTGCAGGATGTGCATGTGCCGGAATCGAATCTGCTGCCGAAGTCGGGAGGACTGAGGTCTCCGCTGATGTGCCTGAACCAGGCGCGCTATGGCATCGCGTGGGGAGCGCTGGGAGCGGCGATGGCGTGCTACGACTGCGCGCTGCAGTATTCTCTTCTGCGCAAGCAGTGGCGCAATCAGCCCATCGCCTCGCACCAACTCGTGCAGGACAAGCTCACGTGGATGATCAGCGAAATCACGAAGGCACAACTGCTGGTTCTGCAGGTAGGCCGGTTAAAAGATGCGGGCAAGATCGAGCCGCAACATATTTCGATGGCGAAGCGTAACAACGTGTGGATGGCGCTGGAGTGTGCCCGCCTGTCGCGCGACATTCTGGGCGCAAATGGAGTGGCCGACGACTATCCTGTCATGCGCCACATGATGAACCTGGAGTCGGTGAAGACCTACGAGGGCACGCACGACGTGCACTCGCTGATCATCGGGCAGAGCATTACGGGGATTGACGCGTTCTAGGACTCCGGAACGACTCCGATCATGTTGGCCCGGGTCGAAAACTGCGCCTGGGATGTGTGGATTTTGCAACTCCCAACGTGCGAGGACGCCAGAACATGTTACTCCGCCGACGCACCCGCATTCTTTGCCAGAGCTTCCCGGAGCAGCATCTTGATGTAGGTCTGGTAGCCCAGGCCTTTTTGGGCGGCCAATCGGCGCGCCGTTTCCAGGTCTTCCTTCGGAATGCGCAGCGTTACTGGCTGCGAGGGCTTCGCTCCACGGAGCAGGTTGCCCAGCGTCAGTGGCCGCTTCTGTTTCACCCGCTGGCGGATTTCCGCCTCGATTTCGGAACGATGCGCGTCCCACCACGCCGCTTCCTTCGCCTCACTAGAGAATTTCGGGATGACTACCTGCTTCATTTTCGCTTTTGCCATATTTATTCCAACCCCCATTGTTCGAGGTATAGAGCCGCGGTCTCTTTGTCCGCAGTCCAGCCTGTGATTGGGCGAATCGCTTCGCGTCGCGCGGCAAAGACGATGCTCAGTATGCGACCGGTGCGAGTGATACCGACGGCAACCCAGCGTTGCTCGTTCTCTTCCATCTGGTATTCCAGCAGGATGTGATTTCCGGTGAAGACATCCTCTGCGTCGGAGCGACTGATACTATGTTTGGCAAGATGCCCCGTATTCTGGTCATCCCAGTCGAACTCGCACTCGTCTTGCACTGATCACAGTGTACATTAAATGTACATACACGTCTATTTGCCTTGTAAGCCCTTGTATTGATGTGCCTTAACGGTTCAGCTCCTCGCAGCAGATTCGAGTCCAATGACTCCAGAGAAAAAACGGCGGGTGGCGATGGCGGGGATATTCCTCTCGGGTGTGCTCGCCTGCCTTGATGCGGTCAAGGACGCCCGAATCTTCTGGCCTCCGGATGTGGTGTGGGAAGGGATGACGAATCCGAACCGGCTCAAGCTGGGCGCCGGGATTGCACTGATGCTGGTCAGTTTCGTGACTTCGGTGCTGCGGCAGCGGTCGGCGTCGGAGCGGTGATGGTGCGCATTTACTCTACCGTGACCGCGATCCTCGGCTGGTTCGCTCTCGCGCTGCAGGGTTATCTCACCGTTACCCTTTCCATCTCCAATGGCAAGACCCTGATTGCAGGGCTCATCACCTTCTTCAGTTACTTCACGATCCTTACGAACTTGCTCGTGGCTGTGGTTCTGAGCTTTTCAGTGTGGGCTTCGCACACCCGATGGGGCACCTTCGCTTCGCGCGCCTCGGTGCAGTCTGGAACGGCGGTGTGCATTGCGATCGTTGGAATCGTCTATTCGCTGCTGCTGCGGCAGATATGGAATCCGCAGGGCTGGCAGAAGATCGCGGACGTGCTCCTGCACGATCTGATTCCGTTGCTCTACGTGGGGTATTGGGTAATGTTCGTGCGGAAGGGTTCCCTGCTGTGGAAGGATGCTTTTTGGTGGCTGACGTATCCCGCCGCTTATTTTGCTTACACGGTGCTGCGGGGAGCGGCGTCGGGCTGGTATCCGTATCCGTTTCTGGATGCGAATGCTCTGGGATACGCGCGCGTGTCCGCCAACGCGGTTATGCTGCTGGGGGCTTTTCTCGTAACGGGGCTGGTGTTGGTGGCAATCGGAAGATGGTTGGAGCGTACAGTGACCAAGAACCGTGCCCAATCTCGCTAACCGACTCGCCGGACTGCGCCCGGCGGACGGCCGATGGCGGCCGTCCCCACATACTTCACTACATGTTCACCACATCTTCAACACATGTTCAACGGACATTCTTCACATCTTCAGCCGTACATCTCATCTAGTAATTCATAGGCGCGGCGCAGGTGGGGGATGACGATGCTTCCGCCCACCACCAGGGCTACATTGAGCGACTCTTCCTGCTCCGCGCGGGTCACGCCCAGGCGGTAGGCCTGGATGGCGTGGTAGAAGATGCAATCGTCGCAGCGCAGGCACGCCGAGGCCACCAGTCCCATCAACTCTTTCGTTTTGGCGGGCAGCGTGCCTTCCAGGTACGTATTGTGATCGATATTGTAAAAGCGCTTCACGAGGAGATTGTTGGCCTTGTCGACATTGGCATTGAGCCGGGCGCGAGTTTCGATGAACCGGCGCGCCGTCTCGCTCTTGTCGGCCACAAATTTCTCCGTGAAGAGGTAGGTCGGTTCTTTACGCTCTTGCGCGGGGCGCTCTGGTGCCGGATGTTCCGCCGGCGCGGGATGTTCGCTGGTGGTTGTGCTCATGGCCAAATGGTAGCAGAGCGACGGGCAGCGTGAGCGTGCAACGACTTGGCTCAAGGCATTCTTTTAGGCGCCGCGGTCACCTAGAGCTACGCTGTCGGCTTGTCGCGGGGAGGCTGGACCGCCAGGAATTCTTCCGCGAAGCGGCGCGCGTATCCCTCCAGCAACATCGGGATCTTCTGCGGATCGGACGATCGGAGCACCAAGCCTGCGTGGTGATGCTTCTTGATGCGGAGATACACTTCCGGATCGTTGTAGGAGGAAGTGTCCGGTTCCTCCTGCCGCGCAAGCGAAAGAATCACTCCGGCATATTCTTCCCGCACTGGTGGCAACTGGTAGCTGCCGTCGCCGCCGGCGACTTCGACGCGAGCCCACTCTCGCCAGAGATTGATTCCCGTCGCGGCTTCGACCATTTCGTTGATATAGGCTCCGCCGACGCGTGCGGCACATTCTAGAAAATAGAAGTGGCCGTCAGAATGTGCCTGGATAAACTCCGCATGCGCGACTCCGCGCACCAGTCCCAGCGCGGCCATCAAGTCGCGGTTGATCGTCCGTAATCCCGAATCGTCTTCGCCTCCACGGGGAACGGTAAACGTAGTAAAAATTCCACCCCCCTGCGCCACGTTCATAGGAGGCTTGCCGTATTGGCTGACGTTGGCAAAAACGACTTCGTTTTCGGATACCACGGAGTCAACGTGAAAAACGTCGCCGGGGAGAAACTTTTCCAGCAGATACGAAGATTGCTTATCGCCCAGTCGGTCGAGCAGCGGCCACAGTTCTTCAGCGGCGTGGATCTTTTTGATACCGATGGCCGACGCCTCTTGCCGTGGCTTGAGCACCCACGGAGCGGGCACGTGCTCGAGGTAGTAGCGCACGTCGTCATGATTCACGACGGGCACGAAATCGGGCACGCGCACATTGCGGTCGAGCGCGCGCATGCGCATGGCCAGCTTGTCACGGAAATAACGCATGGTGGTAAGGCCCATGCCTGGGATGCGCAGATGCTCGCGCAGCGTGGCGGCGGTTTCCATGTCGTATTCGTCGAGCGCGACGATACGGTCCAGCTTGTGGGTACGCGCCAGATGCGTCACCGCCCCCACGATGTCGGTGAGGGCAATCTCCTCCGGCAGGTAGAAAGTGTCGTCGAGGCTTTCGCGGGGCCAGTCGGCGTCGCGGAGTTTTTCTGCAGTGAGCAGGATGACGCGGCAGCCTTGGCGCTTGCACTCGCGCATGAATTCCTGCCCCTTCTCGTAGGTGGTGATGCAGAGGAAGGTCGGCGGGCGGTCAGGCATGGGATTCATTTCGCGGCAGGTCTGCGAGAATATCACGGCATCCGGCGACGCGAGGAGCAATTATTCGGATAGACGCCAGCAAACTCGCCGAAGATCTGCGGACTGCAGAAGGGCCAGGTGAGGGAGTTCCCCTCTTCTGTTACTCTGAAGTCATGCCAGACACAGCGGAGCGCCGAAAGAACGCCGCGCCCTGGTGGGGCTGTTTGTTTGCCCTTGGAGCTATCGGCTGCAACGTCGCATTTTTTGTGAGTCCTCCCTTTCAAGGAGCACTTCCGTGGCTGAGCCTGGTATTCGCCATCCTGGCGCTCGTCTTTCTCGCTGCTGGACTGCGGCGAGCGTTCGGCCAGGCGCATGTCTATCGCGGTAAAGTGCTGAGCGTCGTGCTGACGGTGATTGCTCTGTTTCCTCTCGGAATCACCGCGTTCGCGTTTGTCAAAGCCCGCGAGTTGCCCAGCTCGACGGAGGCGCCACAAGTCGGCCAGAAGGTTCCTGACTTCACTCTTTCCGATACTTCGGGGAGGCCTGTATCGCTCGACCAGCTTCTCGCTCCAGCTGGCTCCGCTTCTACATCCCAATCCCAAGCGCAGGCTCCCAAGGCGGTGTTGCTGATTTTTTACCGCGGGTACTGGTGACCATTCTGCAACCTCGAGTTGCGAGGTGTGGAGAAACGGCTGCCGGAGTTCGAGGCGGCGGGCGTACGTCCGGTCGCGATCAGCGTCGATACGCCGGAACTGTCGCGCGATCTGGCCAAGAAGGCCGGGTACACTTTCCCGATTCTTTCTGATCCTGATACCGCGGTGATTCGGCGCTATCACTTGTTGCACACGGGAGGCGGGCCGGATGGGCACAACATCGCGCGGCCAGCCGAGTTTCTGGTGGACTCGTCGAAGATTGTTCGCTGGACTAACTTCACCGAAGATATCCGCGTCCGGGCCCGCGCGGACGAGATGCTTGCCGCCGCGAAGCAACTGCGCTAGCGCTCGCGATCCGTCTGTGCTTGGGACGATCGCACGCACGCCGCGACCAGCGATGCCAGGACGACGAACACGATGGTCGAGATCATGTAGAGAGCTTCCTGCTCGATGGCATGATGCATTCTTTCGTCAAGCTCAATCCCCAACACACTGAACAAGGTGTCGACAAAACCATGGACGGACGGCAGGGGTTTCGACACCATGCGGACGCATTCGTCCGCCGCGCGAAGTGAGCGCGCCCGGACGAATGCGTCCGGGGCTACGAGAAGTGGCACCCAAATGCCGTTCGAGGACGGCGCCTGGGGCTTTGCAATCGATAGCGCACGATCCGGTACCGCTGACATAAGACCCGAACTACTCTGACCCATAGTGCGTGCAGCCGGAATTCGTTTGGTGAGCAGGCGGCGCCCGACGTTTGCGAATGCAAGATCGATCTTGTAGAGGCGAATTCAACTTGCCATCCAGCGCAACTTTCAATCCGGCCCGCGGTTGCGATATAGTCTCAACCCGGCGCGTAGCTACGCATCAAAACGCGCTCGGGAGACCGTAAATGGGTACGCAGACACGTCCGGAAGGCAAGGCCCGCAGTTTCGGGGAGAACATAGAGAGCGACCTGGCGTCGCGATTCCTGCGCGTGGTGGAAGTGGCCGCGATCGAATCGGCCCGCACCATGGGACAGGGCGAGCGCAAACTCAGCGACCAGGTGGCGACCGAGGCCATGCGCAAGACAATGGACTCGATCCCCATGCGCGGTACCATCGTGATCGGTGAGGGCGAGCGTGACGAGGCGCCCATGCTTTATATCGGCGAGAAAGTTGGGGCCGAGTTTCCCGATGGCAGCGAGGTTCCTGAAGTTGACATCGCGGTCGATCCGCTGGAAGGGACCAATCTGTGCGCCACGGGAGCGCCCGGATCGATCACCGTGCTGGCAGCTTCCGAGCGCGGAGGCCTGCTCAACGCGCCCGATTGCTACATGGACAAGATTGTTGTCGGTCCGTCGTGTAAGGACGCGGTTTATATCGACGCTCCCGTATCGCACAATCTGAAGAACATCGCTCGGCGGCTGGATCGAGATGTGCAAGACTTAGTTGTGATCGTGCTCGACCGTCCGCGGCACGAGAAGCTTATTTCCGATATTCGAGCCTGCGGAGCCCGCATCCGCCTGATCGGCGATGGCGATCTTTCCGCCGGAATTGCGGCAGCCGTGATCGGAACTGGAGTGCACGCCGTTATGGGATCCGGCGGGGCGCCGGAGGGAGTCATCACCGCGGCTGCGGTTCGCTGTCTGAATGGCTACATGCTGGGCCGACTGGTGGTGAAGCCCGAGCACGAGGAACGCCTGGAGCGGATGGGGATCAAGGACAAGAATCGCATCTACGAGGCGGAAGATTTGGCTCCGGGCAAGCAATTAATCTTCGCTGCCACGGGCGTGACCGACGGCGCGCTGATGAAGGGTGTGCGCTTCTTCGGTGAAGGAACCCGCACTTCGTCGGTGATCATGACGCTGCGCACGGGTAAGGTGCGGTTTGTAGAGAGCATTCATCTGGAAAAGAGCCCGGATGTGAAGGTGCGGTTCTAGAAGAACGCGATCCTGATTCCAGCAGTGCCTAACCCCTCCTGCCGATTGACAAGCAATCCATAATCATCTAGAATATTCATCTAGATGGTCAAGGGCCAGAATATATGAAAACCATTGGGTTGTTTGAGGCCAAGCAGAAGCTCTCGGAACTGGTCGAGAGGGCGAATGAAGGCGAACGCATCGGCATCACGCGCCGCGGAAAGCTGGCCGCTATGATCGTTCCCGCTCGCGAAGATGTCAGTTTGAAAGATGCGTTTGCGCAGATCGAGCAGATCCGAATGCGGGCCAAGGCGTTGCCCAAGGGCACGACCGTTAAGGATTTGATCGAAGAAGGACGCCGGTGAAGCGTTTTGTTCTGGACGCGTCCGTGGCGCTCGCGTGGTTCGTAGATCGCCAGATCGCGCCCTATGCCACCGATGTTAAGCAACGGTTGCTGGCAGGGGACCGCGCTGTGGTTCCCTCAGTTTGGCGGCTTGAAGTCGCAAATGGATTTGTAATGGCGGAAAGACGAGGCATTCTCACCTCATCCGACATCGCGCCCGCCCTGCAGAATCTGGAGATTGTGATCGCTCAATCCATCGATGAGAGCGCGCGCCCCGTCCCAATGAGGCATGTCATAGCGACGGCCCGGCAGTATCAACTCACCGCATACGACGCAGAGTACCTGGACACAGCAAGACTCCAGCAGCTTTCCCTCGCTACTCTCGACCGGAAACTCGAACAGGCAGCAACTCAGGCCGGCGTCCAGCTGGTTCGATGAGAGTTCGCTATTTCAGGTAATACGAATCCTTCTTCAGTTCCTCCGGGATGGGTGGAAACGGCGGCCAGTCCTGGGAATAGCCCTTGAGCAGCGGAGTCGCGAGCTCGGAGCGCAGCGTGCCGTCGTGCACCGTGAACTTATGCGGATTTCCCGGAGAATATCCTTCCCACAGACACACGCCCGCGTAGGTCCCGTCTTTGCGCAGGACGTAATACGTCATGTCCATGTAGCGGAGTTTGGTCATGTCGCCGTTGTAGTTGCGCACGATGCGCTTCAAAGCGTCCATGCCGGCTTCCTGCGGAGACATGCCGTGGCGCATATTTTCGACGATGGTGTGAGCGCCGGCGACTTTGATGTTCTCTTCTCCGGCGCCGGTTGCGCCCGCGGAACCGATGTCCTGATCGGTGTAGCAGCCCGCGCCGATGATGGGCGAATCGCCGCAACGACCGGGCAGTTTGAAGGCCAGTCCGCTTGTAGTGGTGATGCCTGACATTTCGCCTTTTTCGTTCAGGACCGAGCAGTGGATGGTGCCGGTGGGCGGAAACAGCACGCGCCGCACCGCCGCAAGTTGGAACTCGGGCTCGATACCGAGATCGGCGGCGCGCTGCTGCAATTGCTGAATGCGTTCTCGCCAAAGATCGGCCTGCGGAGTGGACTCTGGCGCCGGCGGATGCCAGTGCGGATCGGCCATGCCCGGTCCCCACCAGTCGCGGTCGGAATTGAATTCCTTCCATAGCAGCCAGATTTTGCGGGAGCGCTCGGTCAGCAGGTTCTCGCGCGGAAAACCCATGGCTACGGCGAATCGTTCCGCGCCTTCGCCGACCAGCATGACATGCCCGGTGTGCTCCATTACGGCCCGGCCGACCATCGAGACATTCTTGATGTTGCGCACTCCGCCGACCGACCCGGCGCGGCGGGTAGGGCCGTGCATGCAGCAGGAGTCGAGTTCGACGACGCCTTCTTCATTAGGCAGGCCGCCGAGCCCGACGGAATCGTCGTTGGGATCGTCCTCCGGGCCCTTGACCACGCGGATGCCGGCTTCGAGCGTGTCGCCGCCGCTTTTGAGGAAGGCGTATGCCGCCTCCGCGTACGCAAAGCCGTTGTTGGCGCAAATAATGATCGGGCGCTTGCGGGAGTCTCCCTGAGACGCGTGGCCCTGCTGGCCGTTTTCGGCGAACATTTCGGGGAGTGCAGAGTGCGCTCCTACCCCGGTCGCCACGGCCCCGAGTGCGGACGCTTTCACAAAATCACGGCGCGAGAATTTCACTGATCCTCCAGAATGTTGTTGGCATGCGACGATACCCTTGCAGGCGAAGCGGGAAGCATATCACGGGCTGGGTGCGGTGTTCACTCGGTGGGTCGGATCTGCGCAGGAAGAAAAAGCCGCAACCACGAAGGACACGAAGGACTTCAGGTGAAGGCGATCGAGGGACGGTCTCGCCTTCCGGATATTCCATGACGAGGTAGCTGGTTCCCGCGGCGGTGATTGAATCTCGTTGCCGTGTGCGACGGGCAGGTCTGCGGCTTCCGGAACGATCCGTATCAGGGCCTGAAGGCATGCCCTGATACGAACCACGTCAAACGAACCTCGTCACCGGCTGGCGAACCTGCGCAGCCGGCCGGGATACGCGGCTCCAGCCCTGCCGAGGTCCTCGGCCACGGTCGTCGAGATGGGCTGCACATTTTCCGAACGGAAACGCAGCAGGGCCGCGATGTTGCCGACCTTGTCGAACTCCGCATCATCCTTCACGTAGAAGGTTTCGATGTCGCGGCGGATCACCCAGGGCAGGATGGCTTCGCCGACATCAACAATTTCCTGCGTGGCACGACCGCACACCGGACACGAACTGACCAGGTGAGCATCGATGTGTCCGCATCCGGAACATTCGACAGCGTGCGCCTGCAGGTTTTCGCCGAGCAGCAGAGTCTGCACTTCCCCCAACTCCAGCGAGCGCAAGACGCGGCGCAGTCCGGTGACGCCCCGTCCGTTGCTGCGTGCCTGGCCCAGCACCTGGCCGACCAGTTCCCGGCGGCGATCGCTTTGCCACCGCTCCACAATCTGCTGTGCGTGAGTGCGGATCTCGTCGCGCGTAGTGTGGACCACATCCGCATGAAAACGGCCGATCAGGGCCTGCTTCACGTAGGAATGAAGTTGCGGCTCCAGCAGTGAGAGGTGAGCATCCTGGCAGGCGAGGATCCATTTTTCGAACACGCCCTTATCCAGCAACCCCTTCAGCGCCTCCGCCACATTCTTAAAGTGCTGGCGAGTCTCGTCTTCGACGCGGCGCTGGGCGTGGCCGCCGTCATAGCCGGCAAACCCATCGCTGCGGCCTCTGCGGGTTAGGGGATGGAACAGGTCCTCGCGCTCGGTCAACTCGCCCAGGCGAAGATCGAAGATGCGGGCCCGGTGCCGGTCGACCAGCACCACGCCCAGCAGCGGGAACGCGCCCAGCAGGTAAGCGATGGGCTTGAGATGGAAATGGCGGTCCACGAAAAGCTGCGTGCCCGGCAAACTGGCAGGCAGAACATACTCTTGCCAGATGTTCTGGGCGGCGCAGGCGAACACGGCTTTGCCATGGGTTCCGTTGCTGCGCAATTCCCCCGACAGGCGCACGATCCGGTCCATATCGGCGCGAGCACAGTCCTTCCGGCCTTTGCTTTCCAGGCTGCGCATCGCTTCCCGGGCCAGGTCCTTGATCAGAATCGTATCTTCTTTATGCGCCTTGTTGCGCGGCGTGGACGGCTGAAAATAAAAACTGAGGGCGCAGGAATTTTCATCCTGAAATTCAGCCAACTGGCGGATTTGTTCTCGAGTAATACTCATGGATGATTTCTCCCGACACGGTAATTAGATTTAAGCGGCGCCGGTTGGAGCGAACCGGCCCTGAAACTCCCTGGCCAGGCCCGGCGCTTTGCGCAAGTGGTCGCGAGCGGCCGAAACGAATGCGATTACCCGCTCGGCCGGGAGGCCGGTAATCGCCACAATCTCATCGACCCTGAAACCTTCGACGGCATGCAGAATAAAAGCCTCGCGCGGACCCGAGCCCAGATCGCGCAGCGCCGAGGCAATCAGGCGCAGCAGTTCGTCCGAGGCCATGATCTGCTCCGGCGTGGATACCCGCGCGTCGGCGATCACCGTCTCGCCCGTGATGGATTCGTCGGGCTGGTGAAATTGCAGTTCCGGCTCGTCGCTGGCCTTCACGTTGCGCGGGCGCGCCGACTCTTCCAAATGCCGGGCATGACCATTGCTTTCATCGGTGCGCGAGAGATCGTCCAAAGCGCGGAGCGCCAGACCGGTAGAGCCAGGGCTCGAGCGCCAGGCGCTCCGGCTTCTCCGCACTGTCGCCCAGGGCGGCGGCGATGGTTTCATCAATGACTTCTTCCTTCGAAAGGCTGTCGGGCGCGATCGACTCCTGCGCTTCGCGGAAATAGATTTCGCGTTCCACAAACCGTTCCAGGCGGGCCAGATTGACGTTGACGTAGGAGCGAACGTCGTCTGCCGAAATCGTTGGCGGGAAAGACGGCCGCCAGGGTCTGCTCGAACGGAACTTCCCGGACGGTGGGACCGGGCCGGGCGCTGTCTCCACGCTTTCCGCGCTGCCACTTGTGCGAGGCACGCAGGATTTCCTTGTGCTTGTTGACCTGCTGCAGCAGATCCTCAAACGCGTTCTTCACCGCGGCCGCGGCGGTCGGAGCCGAGACCTGCACTGCCATCTGGCCCGAGGGCAAGCGCAGGTTCAGCGAAACGCTGGTGCCCTCGCGGGGTGAGATCTCCTCCACCACGCCCTTCAGGTGGATGAGTTCAGGACGGAAAACCTGCAGACGCTTCTGCAGTTTTTCGATCTGATGTTGGATATCTTTTTCTACGGCGGGAATTTTATGAAGACGGTAGCTGACGTGAACGTTCATAGCGCCTCGGCCTTGCTAACGAAGTGCGCAACCAAGTGCTCTCTAAGCCGATTGTACACCCGGTGGAAAAAAGGCAAGCGGAGAATTCAACGGCCATCATATTAGGATGGCCTCATCCTGGGAATCCGTTGCAACGAGAAATCCATTAGCCGGACCCACGGTTTGCAGACCCTGAGAACGGGCAGGATATGATCCCGGGACCATGACCTGGTCAAAACTTCTCGCTGTCTCGCGTCGTTCACTCGCTGCCTTCGCCTGTGCGCAGGCCCCGTCCTCCAAAGAAGTTGAAACCGTCTATCCCGACGCGCATGCGCTCTATCTCGATCTGCACCAGAATCCCGAACTCTCGGCGCATGAAACGCAAACCGCGGCGAAGCTGGCCGCGCGCTTGCGCAGCGCCGGCTATGACGTCACCGAACACGTGGGCGGCACCGGCGTCGTCGCGATCCTGAAGAACGGCCCCGGCCCGACCATCATGCTGCGCACCGAACTGGACGCGCTTCCGGTGGAAGAAAAGACCGGCCTGCCCTACGCCAGCAAGGTGCGCGCCAAAGACGACGCCGGACGCGACGTCCCGGTGATGCACGCCTGCGGACACGATCTGCACATGGCGGCGATTCTGGGCACGGCCGAGATCATGGCGCGCAGCAAGAACACCTGGCACGGGACGCTGATGCTGATCGGCCAGCCCGCCGAGGAAACCATCGGCGGAGCCGAGGGCATGATCCGCGACGGCCTGTTCACGCGCTTTCCCAAGCCGGACGTGGCCGTGGCTTTGCATGTGGGCAACGAATTCCCGGCGGGGATGGTCGCGATCACGCCCGGCATCTACAACACGAACTCCGACTCCATACGCATCACGATCTACGGCAAGGGCGGGCACGGCGCGATCGCCGCACACGACCATCGATCCCATCGTGATCGCTGCCCGAACGATTCTGGCGCTGCAGACCATCGTGTCCCGCGAGGTCAAACCCGGCGAAATGGCGGTGGTGACCGTCGGCTATATCCAGGCGGGAACGAAGAACAACATCATCCCCGACCAGGCGGAGATGGGGCTGACGGTGCGAACCTACAAGCCGGATGTGCGCAAGCAGATTCTTGCCGCGATCACGCGCATCGCCAAGGCGGAAGCGGCGGCCGCCGGCGCTCCGCGCGAGCCGCTGGTCGAGCGCTACGAAGGCACGGACTCGGTGTACAACGATCCGGCGCTGGCCGAGCGGCTCCGAGGCGCCGCTGGAAGCGGCGCTGGGCAAAGACAATGTGGTCACCGGCGAGCCGATCACGCCTTCGGAAGATTTCTCCTACTTCGTCGAGCAGGGCGTTCCCGGCTTCTATTTCAGCCTGGGAGGAGCCGACCCGGAAAAGTTCGCGGAGGCCAAGGCATCGGGAAGTCAGCTGCCGTCGAATCACTCTCCGCTGTTCGCTCCCGACGTAGATCCCGCGCTGCACGCGGGCATCGCGGCGGAGGTCGCGGTGCTGGGAATCTGCTGAATGCGTCGCCGGAGGAACTGCACAAGCTTACCGAGGACTCTATCCCGCTGATTCTTTAGTACGATCATGATGCCATCCGCGTAGGATGTACGGTGTAGGTTGGGCTTGACGTGAGCCGCTACACCGCGACCGTAACCGACGTCTCCGTCCGCGTGACCGGCCGGTAGAGCGTGTCGCGCTCGATGGGCTCGCGCCCGGCGGCGCGGATCAGGCGCTCCAACTCTTCGCGGCGCATGCCTTGGGGAGTGGTCGCGCCGGCGTCGTGGTAGATCTTTTCTTCGATCACCGTACCGTCCATATCGTCGGCGCCGAAGCGCAGGGAAATCTGCGCCATCTTCGACCCCACCATCTGCCAGTACGACTTGATGTGCGGGAAATTGTCGAGCACAAGGCGGCTGACCGCGATCTGCTTCATGTCGAGCATGCCGGTGGTTTTCGGCAGATGCTGCAGCGGCGTATTGTCGGGATGGAAGGCCAGCGGGATGAACGTCTGGAAGCCGCCCGTCTCGTCCTGCAGCGCGCGCAGCTTCAGCAGATGGTCGACGCGGTCTTCATCGTTTTCGACGTGCCCGTACAGCATGGTGGCGTTTGATTTGAGCCCGATCTGGTGGGCCAGCTTGGCGGTCTCCAGCCACTCGCCGCCGTCAATCTTATGGTCGCAGATGATGTGGCGTACGCGGTCGGCAAAAATCTCGGCGCCGCCACCCGGCAGAGAATCCACGCCCGCAGCTTTCAGTTGTTCCAGCGTCTCGCGGATCGAGAGCTTCGCCCGTTTCGACAAATAGGCAACCTCGACCATGGTGAAGGCCTTGAGATGCACTTGCGGAAAGCGCTGCTTCAGGCCGGAACACAAATCCAGGAAGTATTGAAAGGGGAGGTCGGGATGCAATCCGCCCACAATGTGAAATTCCGTGACCGCCTCGGAGTATCCCGAAGCCGCAGTTTCGAAAGCCTCTTCGAGCGCCATGGTGTAAGCACCGGGAGTGTCTTTCTTCCGTCCAAACGCGCACAAGCGGCACGCCGCCACACAAACATTCGTGGGGTTGATATGGCGGTTGACGTTGAAGTAGGTCTTGTCGCCGTGCATGCGCTCGCGCACGAAGTTCGCCATCCAGCCCGTGGCAAGAATGTCGCCCGTGCGGTAGAGAGTGAGGGCGTCATCGGCATCAAGCCGCGCGCCGGCAAGGACTTTCTCGTGAATTGGCGCCAGACGCGGATCGTCCGTCTGGAAGGCGTGGGATAAACGGGTCGCAGACATCCTTTTGATGATATCGCAGGAGTGGGCGAAACCGGGAGTTCTACGACTTGATGCCCTCCCGGCTTGGCCATCCCGTGGCGAACTGCCCCCTAGGCTCCTGACGCCAGCTTCTTCTTCGCCAGCGGCCGCGCGAACGCGTTGGGGGGATTATGGCCATTCAACTCCAGAACTTTTCCATAGTATGCCTTGGCCTGGGCCGCGTCGCCGGACTTCTCATAGGCTTCGCCGAGCAAGACCAGATTCAGCGGGTCGCGCTGGTCGGCTTTCTGCAATTCAGCAATCGCGGTCTTGTAGTCTCCGGTGTAGAACGCGACATAGCCCACGAGATAAGGATAGAACTTGACCTGCTCGGGGTTGTTCGCCTTGTCGAGCGCGACTTTGGCGGCAGCCACATGCTGCTGCGCTTCGTCGGCCTTGCCGCGGCGGGCGGCAATGCGGGCCTGCGCGCTTTCCCAGCGGAACAGCCACAGGTTCTTATCGGCGTCGGTCAGGTCCGGCTTGTGCGCCACCGTTTCGTATCCCATCTTGTACCACTTGTAGGCATGATCCGGGTCGTCCGATTCGAGATAGATACGGGCCAGTTCGTTGCAGGTCTCGGCGGCGCCGACCGAGTCGCTTTTCGCCAGGCGCGTGTTGAACACCTGCATCTCCGGCTCCGCGGCCTTGTAGGCATTGCCTTCGAAGGCATAGGACACGGCCATGGCGCGCAGAGCCTGCGACTTGGAGTCTGCGGGCGCAACCTCGATGGCTTTGGTGAAATGCTCCCGCGCCTCCGCGTAGTCGCCCTTGAGATCAAGCGCGATCCCCGCCGCCAGATGCGCCTCGTACAGATCCGGCGCCTTGTCCAGTGCTCGCCGGTAAAGAGCGAGAGCATCATCCTGCTTGCCCTCGCGGCTCAGCTTTTCACCTTGCTGCACCAGGTCAGCCGGGCTGCCGGGAACTGGGGGCTTCGACGGAGCCGGTTGTTGGGCCAGGGATTGCGCCAGGGAAAGAGCGGCGAGCAAGAACAAAGTGCAAGTCGTCCGAAACATGATTCCTCCAATCGCGTTAGCGATTATGGCATGGGATGCCGGGATGACGTAATAGCACCGGCGCGCCAGTGGTCTGAGGCTTGCCGGAACCGGCGGATCGGACCGGTCGAGCTTCCCTCGACGACAGCCGGGGGCGGCTGTCCCACATCGTTGCTCCGGCTGGTTATTTCCGCAGCAGCAGGTCTGCCGCGATGAACACGAAGAACAAGACTGAGATGACGCCGTTCATGGTGAAGAACGCGGCATTCAGTTTCGACAGGTCGTTGGGCCGGACCAGAGAGTGTTCATAGAGCAGCAACAAGATCACTGCCACCACCCCACAAGCCGCCAGCTTCCCCATCCCAAAGACGATCAGCAGAGCGACCAGCAGGCCGACCATCACGAGATGAAAACCGCGCGCCACCCACAGCGCGGCTGGTATGCCAAGGTATCGCGGAATGGAGTGCAGCCCGCTCTGGCGGTCGAAATCGAAGTCCTGGCAGGCGTAGAGAACGTCGAAGCCTCCCACCCAGAACGTTACCGCAGCGGTGAGCAGCAGGATGCGCGGATCGAGCGAGCCCCGCACCGCAATCCATGCCGCCGATGGTGCGATGCCGAGCGCAAATCCCAGCACCAGATGCGACCAGCGGGTCACCCGCTTGGTGTAGGAGTAGAGCAGCAGCACCGCCAGCGCGACCGGCGAAAGCAACAACGCCAGCCGATTCAATTGGCTGGCGGCAAGCACGAAAATGACGCTGGAAACCACCACAAACGTCGCTACAAATGCGGGCGAGAGTTGCCCGGCAGGCAAAGCGCGAGTGCTGGTGCGGGGGTTGGCGGCGTCGATGGCAGCGTCGGCCCAGCGGTTGAACGCCATCGCCGCAGAACGCGCCGCGACCATGGCCACGATGATCCACAGCAGTTGGTGCACGGAAGGAAATCCCCCGGCCGCGAGCATGGCTCCGCAAAGCGCAAACGGCAGCGCAAAGATGGAGTGCTCCCACTTGATCATCTCCAGCGTTAGGCGCAGGTTGTGCAGGACGGGCACGAGGTCGATTGTAATGCAGGGCTTGGGTCTTAGGCCTTCGGGATCGGCTGCCAGAGTTCAGTGGAGTTCTCGCGGCGTTGACGAGTCAGTCATGACGCCCGAAATCCAAGACCTAATGCCTGCTTCCCGAAACCAACGGAACAAACCGGCAAAGTTCGTGCAACGTGGTTCGCGGCTGTCCGTTCTCCATGCGAATCAACTGCAGCTGCTGAGAATCAGGCGTGCCCACCGGGATGATCATTCGTCCCCCTTCCGCCAGTTGCGCGACCAGGGCGGGCGGCACGTCGAGAGCCGCAGCCGAAACGATGATGGCATCGTAAGGCGCACCCTCCGGGAAGCCCTGGCTCCCGTCGCCCACAATCACCTTCACGTTGGTGTAGCCCATGCGGTTGAGCAACTCTCTGGCTGCATCCGCCAGCGTGGCATGGCGCTCCACCGAGAAGACCTGCGCCGCCAGTTCGCCGAGCAATGCGGTCATGTAGCCCGATCCGGTGCCCACCTCGAGCACCCGGTCGGCGGGCGTAAGCGCCAGGGCCTCCAACATCCGCGCCACGATGTAAGGCTGGGAGATCGTCTGCTCTTCGCCAATGGGCAGAGGATGATCTTCATACGCCTGATCCCGGTAGCGTTCAGGGGCAAACTCGTGGCGCGGCACGCGCAACATGGCGTTGAGCACCCGCTCGTCGCCAACGCCGCGCCCGCGCAATTGGCTCTCCACCATGCGCAGCCGCAAGCTTGCGAAGACGGATGTGTCGGCGGAGGAAGTCATGCCTGGATTGGGGAATCTACGTTCCCTGAGAACAATTCTATTTCTTCCGCCGTCGAATGCGGACATCGAAGCTGACCACGCCGTTTTGATCGCGCGTGCCCACGATCGAGATATTGGGATTGACGTAATATTCGCCCTGAATGATCTGCTGCGAACTCTGGGAGACGTTGGTGCTGTAGGTGAGCGTAATGTTATTGGCGAACTGTTGCTCGATGGTGACCTGGGGGCCTCGGCCCGTGGGATTGGTTTCTGTCGTCAAGCCCTGCGGATCGATTTTGATGCGGCTCACTCCGAAGAGCTTTTGCATGCGACTGCTAACCGTGGAGTTGATAGCCTGGCTGATGATCAGATTGCTGGCCTCGTCGGAGAACATGCCCTGACCCGACTGCTGCAACTGCTGTGACTCTTCGCTGGTGCGGCCCAGCGCCAGCAGCGCGATGATGTCGGACTTGGGCAGGGGCGGCTCGGAACGATAGTTGACCGTCAGGCGATCGGGAGTCCCGGTCACCGTGATGTCGAGATCGTAATTGCGGACGTGAGTAGTTGCCTGCAGATTGACCTGGGGTTCAATCGCCACGGGATTCGCAAACGTAATATCGCCGCGCTCCAGCCGGAACTTGATGCCGTTGAAGGTGGCGTCCCCTTCCAGAATGTCGGCGCGGCCAAGAACAGTGGGACGCGCCACCGATCCCCGCAGGCGCAGGTCGGCATCGCCCGACAGCCGTGCCACCGCGGTCTTCATCTGCAGTTCGGGAGCGGTTCGCACGGCCACGTCGAGCTTCACGTTGTACAGCGGAGAATTGGCCGGCGTGATGGCAGCCGACTGGCGGCTTTGCTCCAGGTACGAACCAAAATCGAAGCCCGGCGTCACGGCCAACTTCGTAACCAGGATATCGCCGGAAACCAACGAAGCTGAGCGGGTCCCGACCCAGCGCAATTCCGCGGTCGCGGTCGAACTGACGCCCGGCGGATAGCGCAATCGCACGTCTTTGCCTGCGGCCGTGAGGGAAAAATTGAGTTGCCCGTTGTAGTTGGTGGCGTCGCCTTTCAGGTCGAGCGTGCCGCCCCCGGTGCGAGCCGTGAGCTGTTCGATATGGAGCCGGTCCCGGGTGAAGGCCAGGGTGCCATTGATCTCGCTCAGGCCGCTGGGCAACCCGGCATAGGTGGCGCTGCCGTTCTTGATCTGGATGCTGCCTTGCGGGAACGGCTCGCGCAGCGTACCGCCCAGCGTCATATGAATCGCCATCTGGCCGCCCGCGGTGAGATTCGGGTCCATGCTGCCTAGCAGTTTGAGGTCAATTAACCCGTCGGCCGACAGGTCGAGTTCCCGCTCTCCCGAGAATTCAATGGAACCGTGTCCGGTAACGTCCGTCCCCTCTCCCACCAGATGCACCGGTTCGACGTGCACGGTCTGGTCTGCATAGGTAAACCGTATCGCATCCTGGTTGCGCAGTTTGGCGTATTCCACGTCGATCACCAGATCGGTAATGTTCCCCTTGATCGTCCACCTCCGCGGATCACGCAGGGGCCCCTGCATCGTCACCTCGCCGCCCACCGCCGAGTGTCCGGTAAGCTGTCCACCGAGATAGGCGCGCCACAGAGCATCGAGATCGACGTGGTCCATGCGCGCCGAGACATTCGCAGGCCAGTCCCCCCGCATGCCGACGGTGCCCTCGACGGAAAGCGCGCCGTGCGGAAACTCGGAGTGCCCGCTGAGGTGCAGTTCGCCGTCCTTGGTCGTGGCTTCAAGATCCAGCGTGCCCTCCAGTTCGTGGCCGAGCGCGAGGTCGCGCGCGTGCACGGCCGCGTTAATCACTGGCGCATCAAGCGTGCCCGTTCCCTGCAGCGTGAAGTCGGCCCGGCCTTCCACGGGCAAGCGGTCCACATGAATCTGGCGAATCCGTGCCAGGTCGAAATTCTTTCCGGCGAGGTCAAGCCGGAGGCCGCGCGTCGCCGGAGTATAGGCGGCACTTCCCGACACCTCGGCGTCCTCGTGGGTAAGATGAATATTGTTGAGCGCCGTCTCGTTGCCGGCGACGTGCAGGTCCGAGTCAAGTTTCTCGATCGATTCCCCGTACACCGAGGCGTTGGACGCGTGAATGTGTCCCTGCACCTGGGGATGCGCCCGCGTCCCGGTGATCTGCAGAGTCACATCCGCCGTCCCTGAAACCGGATAGTCGAAGCCGGCGAGCGCCGCCGTTGACGCGACGTCCACCTTGTGCAGGTTCACCCGCGCCGTGTAGGGACTGTTTTCGGTGAATTGACCCTTTTGCAGAATGGCACTGACATCGAAATCGGCGCTGGTTTCGCCACGATGCAGGGAGCCTCCACGAAAGGCAAGGTCATGCGAAGAGAATTGAATGCTGGCCGCCAGGGAATCCCAATGCACAGGTTGCGCGGGAGTGCGCGAGGTCGCGGGCACAGTGAATTCGAAGTCTTCCGCAACCAGCGTTCCCGCCAAGCGTCGGCGAGGAAAGCGTACCGCCCGCCACGCCGTTGAACGTCGCATTGCCCTCCACCCGGAACGGCACATTGGTAGGCCCACCCAGCGCGGCGACCAGCGGCCGCCATTCCTCCAGATTGGAAGTCCATAGCGAAAGGTGCAGTGTCGAAGAAGCCGCCAGGGTCCCGGAAGCCTGCACCTTCGACGCCGGCGTCGACAGGTTGAACTGGGCCAGTTCCAGCGAGTCGCTCCCGGCGCGATACTTACCCTGAATATGGGCGGTCACCGGCAGTTCTCCGGCGGCAGGACGCGGCGGCGGACTCACATCGAAAGCAAATCCGATCTCAGCATCCTTGAGCGATCCTCTCCATACCGCGTCCACGGTGCCAGATGCCAGATCCTGCGGGATGAAATTGGCGCAGCGGATGCGCCGGCACATCCAGCGCCACGCTCACTTCTCCTGCAGAAACATCTCGCAGACGAAGATGGACCGCCCCGCTTTGCACGCCTGGCAACTTCGGCTTTCTCACCTTTCTTGGTGGAGGCCGCGTCGCGGTGATCACGGGAAGGTTTTCCCCGCCCTTCTTGGCCTTGCCCGCCGGCTGGAGAGGAATGCTGTGCAGCCAGTTTTCCACCTGCGCGTCGCCCGTGAACGTACCGCCAAATAACTTGCCCTGCAACTTCGACAGCTTGATCTGCTCATCCGTTACCGAGTAATCCGACTGTGGCGCTGGCCTTCTTGAGCGCAATCTGATCGTCCTGCCAGCCCAGGTCGCGTCAGCGCCAGAGCGCCCGACTGTGGTGAACTCGTTCGAGCGACCAGTGGCCGCTGCCTTTGAACTCGGCGGTGCCTTCGCGCAGGTCGTGCCGGCGCGCAATCGCGGCAGCCTCCTCGAGATCGACGTGCGCGTCGTAGCTTCCGTCAAGGTGAGGGTTGCGGAAATCGCTGACGCGTCCGCTCGCCTGCAGCGGCGACCGTCCGGAATTCCACTGCAGCGACTTTGATGTCGGCGAAGGTCCTCCCCAGGCTGAAGTCAACCGTGGTCATCCAGGCGAACGGACGGAAATTTTCGAACGCAGTATCGACCTTGCCGAGCGTTAGATGGCCCTCGATAGCGCCCGCGCAGGAACGAGTAATCCATCTGCAAGCCGGCGTCATGCACGGCCAAGTCCAGGGGAATCTTTCGGTCCGCCCCAGAGCAACTCGCCGTTCCGCATGGTCAACTGATCAATGGACAGCGCGAACAGTTGCTCGATCGGATGCATTCTCCGAAGCGTTGCGCGCCTGCACCTTGGGAGCGGGAACGTTGGTCGTGCCGTCCGGCGCAATGGCGATGTGAACCACCGGATGATCGAGAGTCAACGAAGTAGAAGCCGAACTCCGTTCGCAGAAACGAGATCACTTTCACCTGCGCGACCAGGCTGATCGGCATGCACCAGGGGAACGTCGGTCGGCGACTCCGTTGCCATGCACGGTGATGTTGCGCACTTCGACCTGCAGGTGGAAGGGAACGACGTGGAAGCTGCCGATTTCAGCGCGGCCTCCGGTAATGCGCTCGACTTCGGCGACCATCCGCCGGCGCACATACGCTTGAAAGGAATCGGTGGTGGTGTACCAGAGCGCCGGCCAGCAGCAGGACCACGACACGCCGCACCCGCGGCAATCAGCAGATACTTTCCACCAGCGTCGAGGCCTGGCGGCAGGCTCGGTCACCGCGTCTGTACTCCCTCCCCGGCGGACTCCGGTGCAGCCGGGAACGCTGACTTTGCTTTCCGAGCGCAGGGACTGCAGCCAGGAAACCATCAATTCGTTGACTTTCTCCTCGGTAAGCAACTCGCGGATCTTTGCCGGAGACGTCGGCCAGCGGAACCTCCCCTGCGCCGGATTGCTTCAATTGCGGGAACGAATTTTTCGCGGTAATACGCTTCGATGGTCTTGGAATCGATCTGCACCGTCGGGCCGCAGGTGAGCATCCACCAGCCGCATCAGATCGATCTGCTGCTGCACGTGCGCGAGCAGATCTTTTTCCGTCAACCCGAACCGGCTCAAGCACCGACTGCCAGCCCTCGGTCGTCGCAGCTTCCGGATACTGCTTCCGCGCGTCCGCCAATGCGAGCCGCCGCCTCCGCCTCGGAGGCATGCTGGAAAGATAGCAGACTTCATCTGCTCCGCCGAGCAGTTCCTGATCGATCAGGCGGTCGAGGACGGCCCGCCGCTCCTCGTCGGTGAACTGGTTGAGCGCACGGCCGTTGAGCAACGCCTCGTAGCACAGCGCTTCGTCCCAGTCGCTCTGCAGAATGATGTGCCCGTTGACCGTGGCCACGATGCGGTCGATCACCTGGCCGGCCCGGGCCGGCGGCGCAGCACATCAGCGCGCCCGATCAGAACGGCGAACGCCACGACCACGAACGCTCGTCTTCGTGCGAACTCTGTGCATTAAAATGGCTGGCCTATGCTGAAAAACACGTTGAAATGCCGCAGGCGCTGGGTCTCAAACGTCGTCGGGTCTGTCCGTGCTGAGTCGAATGTGAGACAGCCTGGAAATAGCGGGTCGGATTCAGATTGTACCCGAAGTCAAACCGCAAGGGCCCGATGGGTGTCTTGTACCGCACTCCCACCCCGACCGCGTGCGAAGTGTAATCATAACCGGAGTTATTGAATTGGGTAATGACACTGGGGGTTCGTTGTACCTACCGGGCAGGCAAACACTGAGTCGGGATTCGGCTGGTGCCAGCGCAACAGTCCCTTCAACATGTCGTGCGGCGCGGTGAACACGTTGCCCATATCGTGAAAAATGGCAAAGCCGAATCCCTCCCCCAGATAGGGCAAAGTCATCGGAGGAAAGCGCAGTTCCATGTTGTTGACGAACAGCGCCGTACCGCCGACCGGGAAGCCTGACGACGGGATCGCGAGGTCCTGCCTGATTTAACCCGAATCCACGATGAGAGTTGCCGCCGCCGGCAAAGAACTGCTCCGGCAAGCGGGATGAGCGTGATGTCCGTCGCAGGTCGGCTCTCCCGCCTGATTCAGCGGACAAGCCCCGGGAGGCAGAACCCTCGTCCCGCGTGAACGGCTGCTGCAGTCCGATGCTGGTCGAGCGGGCAAATACGAACTGATGCTCCGGCCTTACCCTTTCCTCCAAAGGCGTGATACGTGGAATTCTGCGCCAGAGCCCGGCCGAAATCGGCTTCCGAGCCGAAGTACGTGCGAAGAGGCAAAACCGTCCAGCGTGAAATAGTTTCCCTTGGTGCTCTCCAGGGGATTGTCCCGCTTGTCGCGAATGAAGGTGAATCCGGGGCCGCCCACGCGGGCCGGAAGAGAGAGCAGCGCGATTTCGCCGGGAGAAAACCCTTCCGCGAAGTTGCTGGCCTTCACCCGCCGGAAATCGAAGCGATAGGTGATCGAACTGGGTCCCGGACGCGTTCCCGGCTCGGTTCCCGGATTCCCAAATCTGCTGCCGCAGGTCGATCTTCCCTTCCAGTCGCTGCGAGGTGAACGTCGACACGTCCAGGCTGTTGTCGTAAAAAATGGTGTAGATCAGCTTGAACTTGTCGTTGTCGAACAACTTCGGGATCGCGTAACTGACCAGCCCGCGTTGTTGCAGGCGTCCGACGTGGGACTGGAACGTCAGCGTCTGATTGCGCCCGCCGAACGTTCAGCCGGGTTACATCGAACTCCACTCGCGGGCTCACTCCCGTCGTGCCTTGCGGTGCGGTAGTTCCCGCCGGCTGACCGGTCTGAAACTCCAGTCCACCGTCCGTAGGTGAAGGTGTAGCGCTTCGCCTCCTGCACCTGCACCAGCACATTCTTCTGCGGATCGGTGCCCTCGGGATTCTGCACCGCCGTATCCACCTGGCTGAAGATGCCCAGATCGTAAAGCCGGGTCTGGGTGTCTGAGAAGGTCCCTGCTGGCTCAGGGGCTCTCCCTCATGCACCTGGATTTCGCGCTGCACAACGTAGTCGCGGGTATGTTCCGTCCCGGCCACCATGACCCGATTCACCGTGAAGCGCTCGCCTTCCTGAATGGTGTAGGTCACGTCTTCGCGATTGGGCTCGCTGGTCGGAGGGCTTGGTCGTGATTTCGAGCGTGGCGTTGGGAAATCCGTGATCGAAGTAATAACTGAGGATCCTTTCCCGATCATTGGCCAGATCCTGCTCGGAATAGGGCTGGCCCGGCTGCGTACTCAATTCGGGAAGTTCGCTGGTCGCAATCTTGCTGGTTGCCCACGATGTGCAACTCGCCGACGCGCGTTCGCGGCTCCTTCCTCGATGTGAATGTGAACCGCAAGCTGGTTGTCCGAACCCTGGTAGTTGTCGTCCACTTTGGTTTGGATCTTCACCTGCGCGGAATCCGTTGGACCGGTACGAGCCCTTCCAGCGTGGCGACGTCGCTCTTCAGCAGGGCTTCGCTGTAGCGCCCGTGGCTCAGGAAGCGGCTGGCCGGCTGAATCTGCAGCGCACGAACGCAGCCTTCGCCGTATCCATGAAATCCTTGTTGCCGGTGATCTCCACCAGGACCAGCTTGTGCACCGGCCCGGGATCGATCTGGTAGATCACCCGCAGGGTCTTGGCGTCGGATTTCTTTCTGGATGTCCACCTTGGCGTCGAAGTGGCCCGCGGGTCTGCAGGTAGTCGAGCAGGTTCCGCTTGCCTTCGTTCAGCAGGTCGTCATCCACGGCGTTCTCTTCGTAGACCGGGATCTCCTTCTTCAAGACGCCGCGGCTGATGTGGTAGCCCCGGCGTAAATCACCACCACCGGGCCGGGGTCGATCTGAAAGGTGAAGTCCACGGCATTCGTTTCCGGGTGGTACGGCTGTTCGGCGATCGAAACCTGCGCCAGCGCGCGGCTCTGCTTCTGGAATCTCTTGCGCAGCCGCTGCAGCGAACCACTCACCCGGGCAGCGGTCACCCGGTCCCCGCGATCCATGTGAGCGATGCTCTGCACTTCGCGCCGACGAGAGGCCTGGAGGTGCCCGTCACCTTCACCTCGCCCACATGCGCCTGCTCGCTCCCGGGTAATGTGGAAGAGGATGTCCACCTGCTGCGTGGCCGCGTTCGACGTGCTCTCGGCGGTGACCCGCGCCCGGTAGTAGCCGTTCTCCTGCATCAGTTGCCGGACGTTCTCGAGCGCGCGGTCCAGCTTGTCGCTGGGTATAGAGTTCGCCTAACTGAAACTTCGACGCGTTGACGATCTGGTTCTGGCGTCGGCCGGGTGGGAGCGCCCTCCACATCCACCGCGCCCACGAAGAAATTCGCCGAAGTCGTGAAGGTCGAGCTCACGCCGTCGCCCGACGGCGCAACTTCCGCCTGGATATCGGCAAAGCGCCCGGTCGCATAGAGACGCCGAATGCTGTCGCGGACGCGGCCGCGATCCAGCGGCTCCCCCGCTTTCTGCGGCAGCAATTGCAGCAGGTGCTCGCGGTCGCGCTCCGGCACTCCCGGAAGCTGGATCGATCTGGACGATCTTCCCTTCGTACCCAGAAATCGCCTGACGGCGTGAGGGCTCTTGCGGAGTTGCGGCGCAGTTGCTCGGTGGACTGGGTCGAGCTGGGTTCGCCTGAGGCGGATTCTCTGGATTCTGCCCGGCGTTGCACCATTGCCTGACGCCGTGCGGATCCCGCCTGCCCGCGACCCCGACACCAGGACCGCAGACCACAGCAGGATCATCGCGGTCAGGAGTGGCGCGTACCGTCTCGGCAAACAGGTGTCCTTGGGTCCAGGCGCTATTTGACTTCGATGGAAATGCGCCCGGCTGTTGTTGTACGAATTGCGTTCAGGCTGCGGCTGTCTCGAACGAATCATGGCGCTGGCCATCATCCACCGGCAAGCCAGCCACTTATAATAAAGGTTTTGCAGCGCTGGGACTGGTGACCTCTTTGGCACAGGAAACACAAACAACGGCGAACGATCTCGCGACGGAATTCCTCGCGGACGCGCCGCGAGACGAACGCTACTCGCGGCAGATTCTGTTCCGCGGCATCGGCGCGGAAGGACAGCGGAAGCTGGCAACGGCGCGCGTCGCGATCGTCGGCTGCGGCGCCACCGGCTCCGCCCTGGCCGGACTGCTGGCGCGCGCCGGTGTGGGCACGCTGCGCATCATCGACCGCGACTACGTCGAGCCCAGCAACCTGCAGCGCCAGTCGCTGTTCGATGAGAAGGACGCGGCCGAATCTCTGCCCAAGGCCATCGCCGCCGCACGCAAGATCGCCGCCTTCAATTCGCAGATCGTGGTTGAACCAAAGGTTGAAGATCTGGTCCCGGCGAACATTGAAGCTCTGCTTGAAGGAATGTCATCTGATCCTCGACGGCACCGACAACTTCGAAACTCGCTACCTGATCAACGACTACGCCGTCGACCGCTCGCTTCCGTGGATCTATTCGGCCGCGGTGGGAAGCTACGCCGTCACGCTGAACGTTCTGCCCGGACAAACCGCCTGTCTGGCCTGCATCTTCCCGGATTCGCCGCGCGGCATGGTCGAGACCTGCGAAACCTCCGGCATTCTGAATTCGGCGGTGAACCTGGTGGCGTCGATCGCCGCGACCGAGGCGCTGAAGTTGCTGGTCGGTGGACCCTGGCAGCTCCTCAACTTCGCCGCACGCTGCTCTCGTTCGACGTCTGGACCAACGAACACGCCGAAATCTCCGCCGCCAAGCCCCGCCCCGGCTGCCGCGCCTGCGGCGAACGCGACTTCATTCATCTCGCCGGCGAGGGCCGCCCGCACATCACCCTCTGCGGCAGGAATTCCGTGCAAATCCATGAGCGCCAACGCCCCATCGACTTCGCCGAGATGGACCGCCGCCTGCAACCCCACGGCACGTCCGCCACAACGACTTCGTCCTGAAGTTCTGGCACGACCCCTACGAGATGACCCTGTTCCCCGACGGCCGCGCCATCATCAAAGGCACGACCGACACCGCCGTAGCGCGAAGTCTGTACGCGCGGTATGTGGGAAGCTAGCAGGCTCACGTAGCGGCGGACGCATTCGTCCGCCGCGCGAAGCGAAGCGAGCGTCACCCGGACGAATGCATCCTGGGCTACGTGATTATTTTTCTCCGAATCGCCATCAGTTGAGAGGTCAAGAACATGACATCCCATCAGCAACCCCGCGGCCCACATATCGTGTTTCGCCAGAAGCCAGCAGCTAGGAGCTAGCAGCTGATTCTGCTAATCTTCTCTGCTCGTGATTCCCCGAGTTCAATCCGCCCAGAAAAGAGCGCTGATGCACGAAACCGTTCGTCCTGAGCCCAGCCGCCTTTACCGCTGGTTGGTCCTGATCTTCATCAGTCTGGCGATGTTCGGCAGTTACTACGCCTACGACGGCTCAGCCCGCTGGCCGACGTCCTCAAGCAGCAACTGGGATTCTCCGATTCGAATTTCGGCTGCTGCACGCCATTTACAGCTTCGCCAACATTTTTACCGTGCTGATCGGCGGCATCATCATCGACCGCATCGGCTTCGAAAAGTCTTTGATGATTTTCGGCGTGCTGTGCATGATCGGCCCGGCCATTACCGCATCGTCCGGGCAACTCTCGGTCATGGCGGCCGGGCGGCTCATCTTCGGCATGGGCGCCGAATCACTGATCGTCGCGGTCACCACCGCGCTGGCCCGGTGGTTCAAAGGCAAAGAACTCAGCTTCGCTTTCGGCCTCAATCTCACCATCGCGCGCCTGGGCATCGTTCGCCGCACTCAACTCCCCCACCTGGGCTCGCGCGTGCCTATGCGAACTGGCGCTGGCCGTTCCTGATCGCCCTCGGTCCTCGGTCTTTTGCGTCATTGGCGCCATCGTGTACTGGGTCCTGGAAGTGCAGGCGGAGAAGAACTATCCGTCTGGGTGAAGCGTCCACCGACAAAGTTGTCTTTGCCGACCTGTTCAAGTTCGGCGTCAGCTACTGGCTGCATCGTCGCCCTCTGCTTCACTTTCTACTCCGCCATCTTCCCCTTCCGACGTTCGCGGTGAATTCTTCATCGAGGCGCCACGGGCACTTCGCCGGAAACTTGCGGCGGCTTCCTGTCCAGGCGATGCTGACAGCGCTGCTTCTCGCCATGATCGCCACGCCGCTGTTCGGCCTGCTGGTCGACCGCGTCGGCAAGCGCGCCTGGTTCATGATGTTCGGCTCGCTGCTGCTGATGCCCGTCTACCTGATGATGGCCTACACCGCATCTCGCTTGTACGTTCCCGATGGCTCTGATGGGAGTGGCGTTCTCGCTGATCCCGGCGGTGATGTGGCCTTCGGTCGCCTACATCGTCGACCAATCCCAACTGGGCACGGCCTATGGGCTGATGACCATGATCCAGCAAATCGGCTTCTTCCTGCTTCAACCTGCTGGTCGGCAAGGCCAACGATTACTGCCATGCCGGCCCCGACAATCCCGGCGGCTACGCCTTGGGCATGTGGATTTTTTCGATCCTCGGGCTTCGTCGGATTGGCGCTCGCGATTCCTGCTTCGCATCCGCGAGACTCGGGCCCCACGGACACGGTCTGGAAACGATTACCACGCGCCAAAAGCGACCGGCTAGAGCGATTGCAAATTTACCAATTTCCGAAGATCGCGACTCTAAATTGGGATAGTGTTTATAGCATCTAAAAGGGGCGCATTCAACCCCGGGCAGGCAAAGGATTTCGGAGACAAGAACGAGATCATTCGATGAATCCCAAGTTCGGTAGAATGCCTCTGATATTCTGAATACGAAATTACTTTAGTTCCAGCGCAACTACCCGCAAGCCATACAACGCAAAGATAGTTAGCCGCATCTCACGGGGTGCGGCCGGAAAAGGCAACTTGACCGACCCAGCTCCACAGAACGACAGTCACGGCAGCGACAGGCTGACGACTTTAACGAAGCCGACGCCATCGAAAAAGCCAAGCAAGGGGACGCCCAGGCGTTCCAGGCTCTTTACGATAAGCATAAGCGGCGCGTGTACTCGCTCTGCCTGCGCATGACGGCAAACACGGCCGAGGCCGAGGATCTGACTCAGGAAGCCTTCCTGCAGCTCTATCGCAAGATCGCAACGTTTCCGCGGCGAGTCGGCGTTTTCGACCTGGCTGCACCGGCTGTCCGTCAATGTGGTGCTGATGCATCTGAGAAAGAAAAGCCTTCCAGTGGTTTCGCTGGAAGAGACCACGCAGGGCGGCGAAGAAGATACTCCCGAAGAAAGATTTCGGGGCGGAAGACTTGGCGTTGGCCGGATCCATTGACCGGCTGCAATTGCAGAAGGCCGTGGACGACCTCCCACCCGGCTACCGCACGATCTTTGTCTTGCATGACGTCGAAGGTTACGAACACAATGAGATCGCAACCATCGTCGGATGTTCGATCGGCAACAGCAAGTCGCAATTGCATAAAGCGCGCATGAAATTGCGCGACCTGCTCAAGATGAATAGAGCCGAAAAGGCCGGAAAATCCTGAGCAGGATACAGCCAGCCCAGACGTAGCGACGAGCCGGCTGAGCGAAAGAAGACTGGACACAGCAGTAACCTTGGCAGAGGCGCAACGAAGGCAAGCTGCTGAATGACAGCATTACACTGATTCAGCAGAGGCTTGGGGAGAGCAGTAATGAATTGCGTTGAGTTGCAACAGAGCCTGGCCGAATCGAAGACGGCAGCAGCGCCGCACAGCAGACCCATCTGAAATCCTGCGCCGAGTGCTCCGCTCTGGTCGCAGAACTGAACCTGATTGCTTCCGCAGCGGTCGAACTGCGAGGCGGCGGACGAACCCAGTCCCCGCGTCTGGAACTCCATTGAAATTGCATTGCGGCAGGAGGGACTGATTCGCCCGCAGCGGGCGAGCCGCTCCCTCCTGCCCTCGCTCAGCAGTCGCTGGGGATGGGCGCGCTGGCTGGTTCCCGCCGCGGCCGCTGCTGCTGATCGCTGTGGGCGTCTATATTCGCCAGCATTCGACCTGCCCGCAAGAAGCACAGACCCGCACACGCCCCGCTGCCACCGAGCCGGTCTCCGATGTTGCCGTCGCCGGACTGAACGACGACGACCTGCTGCAGGAAGTATCCCAACTGTCAAGCTCCGGCGATGCAGGCGCAATACGCCGACAATCTCCGCCACGTCAACGAGTACATTCAGGACGCGAAAGTCATTGTCGCCGCCAACCCGAATGACGAGGAAGCTCGCCGCTCACTGATGGAGGCGTATCAGCAGAAAGCCATGCTTTTTGAGTTGGCGATGGACCGTTCTCTGCCATAATGTATGGCCAAATATGTAGGGCATTCTCCGCCAGCCGGAGCGCTGAGCGGACTGTTCGGGACACTCGGGGAATTCATCTTATGAGCGGGCGCACAATCGAACTCGTAGTGATCAGCGCGATGCTGGCCGGCACGCTGGTCGCCCAGAGCCACAAGGAATATCGCTTCAACGTCGGACCCAAGGCCGGAGTCTCCGTCAACAATCCCTACGGCTCCATCTCGGTCAAACCTTCGCCCGGACAACACCGTCGTCATCAATGCCGTGCTGTCCTCCGACAAAGTCGAAGTGGACAACAGCCAGATCGGCAATCGCGTCGAGATCCAGTCGCACCTGCTGCCCGGCGCCGACGCCCAGTCCGGGCGCGTGGACTACGAGATCCTCGTCCCCGCCGACGCCAGCATCACTCTGCACTCCAGCACCGGTCCGCTGCGCGCGGAAAAGCTGCACGGAGATGTCACCCTGGAAGGCGCGGCCGCGACCGTCGAACTCCGCGACATCAGCAACGCCCATGTCCACGTGAAAACTCTGAATGGCCCAGTCACGCTCACCAATGTGCAGGACGGCCACGTGGAAATCGACTCCCTCAGCGGCGCAGTCACCCTCAACCGCGTCACCGGACCTCTGGTGCAGGTCATCTCCACCAGTGGCGGCATCAACTACACCGGCGACTTTGGCGACGGCGGCGAATATCGCCTGACCAGCCACAGCGGCGACATCGAAGCCACCGTGCCCGATTCCACCTCCGCCGACGTCAGCGCGCGCTCGGTGCGCGGCGAAGTGCACGACGACATTCCTCTCCAACCCAAGCGCACACCTTCTTCGTCGTCAAAGAGGGAAGTGCCTTCTGGGTACCATGGGGCGGGCCGCCGCATCATCGACCGTAGTGCTGCGCAGCTTCAGTGGTAAAATCCACCTCAGAAAACGCACCGCAAAACAATAACGGATCCAGCTCTTGCCGTAGAGACATTGCTGGCAACGTCTCTCTGTGTCCACTGCACGCGGCAACAGCTAGAAGCGAACTTTTGAAGAAGGGTTCTGGCAAAACGGTGACCGTAGGGCGGCGCCCTCGGGTGCGGCCACAACGGGGGTCCCCGTTGCCTCGTTGGTCTTGCGGGGAACGCCGTTTTCCTGGTCGGCTTCATGGGAGCTGGGAAAAGCAGTGTGGGCCGCGCCCTGGGGCAGCGGCTGAATTGGCTCTTTGAAGATCTCGACGACCGCATCCAGGCGCGCGAAGGGCGCACCGTGGCGGAGATTTTCCGGGACTCGGGAGAATCCGAGTTCCGGCGGGCCGAGCATGCCGCGCTGCAGCAGGTGCTCGAGGAACTGCGCGGCGGAGGCGCCAGAGTCGTCGCCTTGGGCGGCGGAGCCTTCGTGCAGAACCAGAACGCGGCGCTTGCTGAAGGCGCCGGCGTGCCAACGGTGTTTCTGGACGCTCCGGTGGAAGAATTGTGGCAGCGCTGCTGCAAGCAGGCCAGCGAGACCGGGGCCGAGCGTCCGTTGCTCCGCAGCCGGGAGCAGTTTCGCGAACTTCACGCAGGCGCGCCGGCGAAGCGTACTCTGAAAGCGTCGCTGAAGATTCGAAACCGGCGGCCGCACAGTCGAAGCGATCGCTGCCGAGATCGCCGAAACACTGGGCCTGAAGAAAATCGCGACTACGCACCGAACAAGGAGAAGTCGAGTGAAGTTCGAAACCACAATGCGCCGGGCCACTGGCCCTCGCTGTTGGCCTCTTCCCTTGCTGGCCTTCGCCGGTGCACACGCGGCAGGACAAGAAAGACAAGGAGAAAGCCGCGCCGACCCAGAACGTCGACTCCGGCTCGTTCGGCGTCTTCCTCAAGGGCCAGCGGGTGGCCACGGAAATCTTCCACATCCAGCAGCAGAACGGCAACAGCGTGATCAAGTCGCAACTCAAGGAGCCTCCGGAGGGATTCCGCCATCCAGAAGTCGGATCTGGAAATGACTTCCAATGGCGAGTTGCTCCGCTACGAATGGAGCCAGTCTTCCGGCGGGTCGCTTACCGTGTTTCCCGACAACGATTTCCTGATGGAGAAAATCACCAGCTCGCGACCTCCGCGAAACCCGCCGAGCAGGCCGTTCCTGATGCCCAGCCGCACACCCATTCTCGACAACAATTTCTTCGTACACCGCGAAGTGCTGGCCTGGCGTTATCTGGCCGCCGATTGCAAACCCGCGGGCGGGAATTCTGAAATGCCAGCAGGGCCCGGCCGAGTTCGGCACGCTGGTACCGCAGGACCGGATGTCTATGACCGTGTCCGCATGGAACTGGTCGGAAAAGAAAAAGTCACGATCCGCGGCGCCGAGCGCGACCTGCTGCGCATTGAATCTCACGGGAGAAGCAGTTCGATTGGGCCCTTTGGGTGGACGACCACGATCATTTCAAACTAATTCGGGTGGCGATTCCTGCCGATGACACAGAAGTGGTCCGGGACTAGCTGTGCTCCGCCCGGCGGCAGAATCGAGATCGCCCTGGAAAACTTATTGCTGCTGACTGACTCACGGACGGCGCGGGCTCTGGTCACGGTGCTGCTGTTCGCGCTGGGGCTGGGCTTTCTCTACGTCGCTCGCGCCACCCTGATCGCCTTTCTCTTCGCCATCTTCTTCGCCTACCTGATGAGCCCGCTGGTCAATCGCCTGGAAAGGCTGCTGCAGCGGGCGCGGATCGCGCCATTGCGGTGATCTACGCGCTGCTGCTCGTTCTCGTGGTCGTGTTTTTTGTCGTAGTCGGCCCGAAAGTGACGCGCGAAGGCGCGCGGCTGGGACAGTCACTGCCCGACCTGCTGACCCAGCTCAGTTCCGGCCAGATCGCCAAGCAACTCGGCGAAGAACACGGCTGGAACGACAAGACCACCGAATTCGCGCAGTCGTTCCTGGTCAGCCACAGCGACGAAATCACCCAACTGGCGCAGCGCATCGGCTTGCGCGTCGCCGACGTCGCCAAACAAGCCTGGCTGTTCTTCGTAGTGCCGCTGCTGTCGATCTTCTTCCTGAAAGATGGCCGCACCTTCAGCGACTTCCTGCTCTCCACCGTCCAGTCGCGCCCGCAGCGTGAGTTTCTGGAAAACGTGCTCAACGATTTGAACCAGATGCTCGCCCACTTCATCCGCGCCCAACTGACCCTGGCCGCGCTGACCCTGGTCATGTACTCCGCGTTTCTCGGCGTGATGGGCGTTCCCTACGCCCTGGTTCTGGGCACCATCGGCGGAGTGCTGGAATTCATTCCCGTGGTCGGCCCGCTGGCCGCCGCCCTGACCATCGTGAGCGTGGCCCTGCTGATGAGCTACAAGCACTGGCTGATCCTGATTGTTTTTCTCGGCATCTGGCGCTTGCTTCAGGACTATGTTTCTTCTCCCCGCATCATGGGCGAGAGCATGGAACTGCATCCCTTGGCCGCCATCTTCGGCGTCATGGCCGGAGGCGAAGTCGCCGGCATCCTCGGCATCTACCTTTCGATCCCTGTGATGGCCAGCCTGCGCATCGTCTTCCGCCGCTGGCGCCTGTACGCCGAAAAGAAAAAGTTCGGTCCCCTGACCGACTATCCCTTCCGCAGTCAAGAACCCATCGGCCGTAATCACGCACCTGGACGTGGCGAAACGTAGCGCCGTACAACGTAGCGCCGGCGTCTCGCCGACTGTCCCGAGAGCGTCTCACCCGCGGAGACGCCAGTATCGCCGGCTCTGCCGGATTGTTCACCACCGCGAAGACTGCCGTGTTCAGCCGTGAAGCGGCGTAAGAATGCCCACCGCGTGCGACTGTGGGTTCGCATGCGAATCATCGAACCAGCCCCGCAGGCAAAAGAAAACGCCACTAAGCCCCGAAACGGCACTGCGGCGTTTTTCCTGAACCGGCTACTGCCCCGCCCCGGCTCCCGCCACCTTCTCCACCGCGACTTTGCGCAGGAACTCCGCCGCGGCCTCGGGCAGAACCGTGTTGATGAACATCCCCGACCCCAGCTCAAATCCCGCCACCCGCGTCAGCCGTGGGATCACGCTCACGTACCAGTGAAAGTGCCGCGCCCCGGCATATTCCGCCGGGCCGCTGCGTACGGTGAAGTTCAGGTCCGGATTCTCCAGCCCCACGTAGATCTTCGCCAGCAGAGTCCGCAGCACGCGCGCCAGGTCGGTTATCTCCATCTCCGAGATGTCGCCGAAGCTGGCCATGTGGCGCAACGGGAAAATGTGCGTGGCAAACGGCGTGGCCGAGGCAAACACCTCCATCGCCACAAAGTGTTCGCTCTTGATCACAATGCGGGTCTGGTCTTCGATCTCGCGCTCCACCATGTGGCAGAACATGCATTCCCCCACGTCGTCGTAGTGGCGCAGGGCCTCGTGCAAGCGGTGCCGCACCTGGCTCGGAATCACCGGCGTCGCAATCAGCTGCGAGTGCGGATGCTGCAGGCTCGCCCCCGCATCGGCTCCATGATTCTTGAAAATCGTGATGTGGTTGACCCGACGGTCCAGGCTGAGAGAGTTGTAGCGCTCTTTGTAGACGCGCAGAATGCTGGCCACATGCGCATCGGACAGCAGCCCCATGTAGCGGGAGTGGTCCGGACTGTCGATGATCACTTCGTGAAAACCGAAACCCTCGATGCGCCTCCGCAAATGCTGCAAGCTGCGCGTGGGCTGCACCTCGCTCGACAACGCGGCAAACTTGTTGGGAATCACGCGCACCGTCCCACGGCTCGCCATTCGCCGGCAGGCCGCAACACTTCCGGCGGCGTCTTGCTCTCGTTGCCGGGACAAAATGGACAGGTTTCGACAAACGTCGGTACCGGTCTGCACGGCGCGATGCGTCGCCAGATCCTCGGGCCGCTTGGCCCGTTCTGTGGCGATGATGACCCATTCCTTGGTGAAGAAGTTCTGGCGAAGTTCGGGCATGTGATTCCCTCCAACTTCCCCTATCGGCAGGTGGAAGGACTTCTGCAGTGACTCTCGCGAGGCCCGCGAGCCCGCGAACGGAAGTCCTCGAGCGTCCCATTCTTGCCGCGTCCTGTGCGAAAGTGGGGCTGTTCGACCGAGCGAAGGTGGTCCTCCTTTCGCTACTTGCGCCCTCCCCTGCGCCCAGTGGAAGCTGGGGCTGTCATTCCGCCCTCCCGAGCCATCCGGGGCGGAGGAATCTGCGTTCCTCGACTGTTATAGAATTCCAAGTATTCTTATGAACCGCAAAATTCCTATTGGTATCCTGGGCGCCACCGGCGTCGTGGGACAAAGATTCATCCAGATGCTGGAGCACCACCCGTGGTTCGAAGTGGCCTGGCTGGCCGCTTCCGACCGTTCCGAAGGCAAGGTCTATGCCGAGGCGGCGCGCTGGCGCCTGAAGACGCCGATCCCGTCCGCCGTCGCCGCCATGAAGGTCTCGCCCGCCACGCCCGAAGGCGCGCCGAAAATCATTTTTGCCGCCCTCGACTCCGCCATCGCCGCCGAACTCGAGCCCCGCTTCGCCGACGCCGGCTGCGCCGTGGTCTCGAACTCCAGCGCCCTGCGCATGCAGGAAGACGTGCCGCTCGTCATCCCCGAGGTCAACGGCGGGCACATCAAGCTGATCGACATGCAAGCCTGGCGCAAGAAGTCCGGCGGCTACGTCGTCACCAATCCCAACTGCTCGGCGATCGGCCTGGTGCTGGCGCTCGCGCCGCTGCACCAGAAGTTTGGTCTCGAAACCGTCATGGCCGTGACCATGCAGGCCGTCAGCGGCGCGGGATATCCCGGCGTCGCCTCGCTCGATATCCTCGGCAACGTCATCCCCTTCATCCGCAACGAAGAAGAAAAAATGGAGGAGGAGACCAAGAAGCTCCTCGGCCAGCTCAACGGCTCCAGGGTCATTCCCGGCGCCTTCGCCATGAGCGCGCAATGCAACCGCGTCGCCGTCGAAGACGGCCACACCGAGTCGATTTCCATCCGCCTGAAGAAAAAAGCCAAGCCGCAGGAAATCATCGCCGCCTGGAACAGCTATCGCGCCGAGCCGCAGGAATTAAAACTGCCCAGCGCTCCCGAACGCCCCGTCGTCTATCTCGAAGCCGCCGACCGTCCGCAGCCGCGCTTCGACGTTGACATGGGCGCAGGCATGACCACCGCCGTCGGACGCCTTCGCCCTTGCGGCGTGCTTGACTGGAAATTCACCGTGCTCTCGCACAACACCATCCGCGGAGCCGCCGGCGCCGCCGTGCTAAACGCCGAACTGCTGAAAGCCAAGGGATACCTGGGATGAGGCGGCCTAGCATGATGAGCAGCGGCGCCGTCGACGTAGCGCCGCCGTCCCGGCGGCTGTCGCGGGCGCGTCTCGCGCGCGCATCCCGCAGGGCCTGTTCGCTTCATTTCTCCGCCAGGAAGTCCCCCCGATGATCGTCATGAAGTTCGGCGGCACCTCCGTCGAAGACGCCAAGGCCATCGACCGCGTCGCCTCCATCGTTCAGGGACGCCTGCCGCAAAAGCCCGTCGTCGTGGTCAGCGCCATGGCCAAGGTCACCGACACGCTGCTGACCATGGCTCGCGCCGCCGGAGAAGGCGAGCGCAAAACCGCGCTCAAACTCTGCCGCTCGCTGCAGGAGCGCCACTACAACACCGCCAGCGAACTGCTCGGCACCGCGCGCTTCACCGAATTTCACTCCGAGCTGGGCACGGACTTCGAAGCGCTCGACGAACTCCTGCGCGGCATCTCGGCCGTCGGCGAAATCACGCCCCGCACCACCGACCACGTCGCCGCCTTCGGCGAGATGCTGTCGAGCAAAATTGTCACCGCCGCATTCACCGCGCGGGGCCTGAACGGAGTGCACGTCGACTCCCGCGACGTGCTGGTCACCGACAGCAGCTACATGCAGGCGGTCCCGCAGTACGAGGAAACCAACGCCGAGCTGCAGGAAAAAGTTCAGCCTTTGCTGCAGGCAGGCCAGGTGCCGGTGATGGGCGGTTTCATTGGCGCCAATCGCGCCGGCATCACCACCACCATCGGACGAGGCGGTTCGGATTTCTCCGCCGCCATTATCGGCGCCGGCCTGGGCGCCGACCGCATCGAGATCTGGACCGACGTCGACGGCATTCTCACCACCGATCCCCGAATCTGTCCCGAGGCGCGCCGGATCAAAGTCATCAGCTTCGACGAGGCCGCCGAACTCGCCTATTTCGGCGCGAAGGTTCTTCACCCGGCGACCGTCCTTCCCGCCATCCAGAAAAATATTCCCGTCTACGTGCTGAACTCGCGCAATCCCTCCTGCGAAGGCACCCGCATCGCCACGCGCGCCCCGCAAGGCAAGAACATCTTCAAGGCCATCGCCGCCAAGAAGCGCATCACCATCGTCGACGTGGCCGCGCCCCGCATGCTGCTGGCCCACGGATTCCTGCGCTCCATCTTCGAGGCCTTCGACCGCCACAAAGTCTCCGTCGACGTGGTCTCGACCTCCGAAGTCAGCGTTTCCCTGACGGTCGACTCCAATCAGGCAATCCCCGCCCTGGCCGCCGATCTGGCCAAGCTGGCCGACGTAAAATATGAAGGCCGCAAAGCCATCGTATGCCTGGTCGGCGAGAATTTGCGCGACACGCCCGGAATTGCAGCGCTGGTATTTCGCGAGCTCGCCGACAAGAAGATTCGCATGATTTCGCAAGGCGCCTCGGAAATCAACCTGACATTCGTGATTGAAGAAGACGAAGTCCCCGACGTAATCCAGCGCCTGCACAAAACGTTTTTCTCGGAACTGGACCCGGAAGTGTTCGCATAGGAGATCGAAGCCCTTAACCGCAGAGAACGCGAAGCAGACGCAAAGATCGCAAAGGATCCTCTTAGCGTCCTCCACCGTCTTTCTCCGCGATCTCGGCGGTTAAGAGCTTTTCTGTTCGTATGGAATTGCTGATTCTAGGCCGCGGCAAAACCGGTTCGCTGGTGGCGGAAGTGGCCGCCGAGCGCAAGCACCACGTCCGCATCGCCGGCTCCAAAGAGAACGCAGCCTGCGCCGCGCTTTCGGCAGAAAGCTTGAGCGACATCGACGCCGTCATCGATTTCACCACCCCGCACTGCGTCCTCGCCAACATCGAAGCCTGCGTCAAAGCCGGCAAGAACATGGTCGTCGGCACCACCGGATGGTACAAAGAAATCGACCACGTCCGCCATCTGGTCGAGCAGCACAGGACCGGATTCGTCTACGCCGCGAACTTCTCCATCGGCGTGAATCTCTTCTTCGACGTCGCCCGCACCGCCGCCGCAGCCCTGCGCCACGATTACTCGGGCCAGATCTTCGAGCGCCACCACCTCCACAAGAAAGACGCCCCCTCCGGCACCGCAATCGCGATCCAGCACGTTATCCGCGAAGCCAGCGGCCAGAACGAAGGTCTGGAAATCACCTCCTTCCGCGAAGGCGACGTCGTCGGCCTGCACGAAGTCGTCCTCGAATCCCCCGCCGACCGCATTTACCTCTGCCACGACGCCAAATCCCGCCGCGGCTTCGCCGAAGGCGCCGTCCGCGCCGCCGAATGGCTCGCCGGCAAAAAAGGCTTCTACGACTTCAAAGATATCTGGCGGGATCTGTAGGAGTTAGGATGTGGGGACAGCCGCCCTCGGATGTCGGTCGCGCGAAGCTCGACAGCTTGTGCGCTCACCCCCGAGTTTTCCCTCCACCCTCACTCGCGCTATCCTATTCCCATGCAACTCCGTGGCTGTGGCACCGCACTCGTAACTCCCTTTCATCAGGATGGCTCCATCGACGACGCGGCCCTGCGCAATCTGGTCGCATGGCAAGTCGAATCCGGCATTGATTTTCTGGTTCCCTGCGGCACCACCGGTGAGACTCCCACCCTCACCCACGATGAATGGTTGTACGTCATCGACACCACGATCGAAGTCGTAGCGGGACGCGTCCCCATCGTCGCCGGCGCGACGTCCAACTCCACTCACGATGCCGTCGAGAAGGCCAAAGAGATCGCCGCCCGCCCCGGAGTCAACGCCATCCTCACCGCTTCGCCCTACTACAACAAGCCCACGCAGGAAGGCCAGTACCGCCATTTCAAAGCGATCGCCGAAGCCGTCGGCGACAAGCCCATCATTCTTTACAACGTGCCCGGCCGCACCGCCGCGAACCTCGAACCCGCAACCCTGGCCCGACTCGCCGAGATTCCCAACATCGTGGGCGTGAAGGAAGCCAGCGGCAATATGACCCAGATTGCCGAAGCCATCAACGCCGTCCCCGAAACCTTCCTGGTTTTCTCCGGGGACGACGCGGTCACGCTTCCGGTCATCGCCCTAGGCGGCGTCGGGATCATCTCGGTCTGCTCCAACGAAATCCCGCACGAGATGGCCTCGCTCACTCGCGCCGCGCTGGCCAACGACTGGACCACCGCGCGCACCCTGCATCGCAAATATCTTCCCCTGATGCAAGCCAACTTCATCGAGTCGAGCCCGCTGCCCGTCAAGGCAGTTCTCGCGATGATGGGCAAGATCGAAGAAGTCTACCGCCTGCCGCTGCTCCCCATGCGCCGCGACACCCGCTCGCGCCTGCAGAAGATCGCCACCGAAGTTGGATTGATCGCCAAGCCCGCCGGCCCCGCCCCCGAAGCCGCCGACTTCTTCATCTATGAAAACTGGGCCGCCGGCCCGCACAAAATCGTCCTGCACCGCGGATCCTGCGGCCAGTGCAGCCACGGCAAAGGACGCCCTGCCGGCCACGACGTCAACCACGCCCGCTGGCACGGCCCCTACGCAACACTCCCCGAAGCCCGCGAGACTGCCCACGCCATGACCGGCGTCCTGATCCGCAGCGAGTGCAAGTGCGTGTAAGAAATTGCTGATTATTGATTCCCTTCGTGTACCTTCGAGTCCTTTGTGGTTTCAATCTGGCTTTTTTGACAAATCAGCAATCAGCAATCAACAATCAACCATTCATGCAATCCCTCAAATCCTCTATCGAGCGCCTGGCCTCTCAAGGCGAAGTCGAACACGATCCCGACGCGCGCAAGACTTTCCTCGAATTCCGCGACCAGCTCACCCAAGGCAAGATCCGCGCCGCCGAAAAAATCGGGAGCGAAAAAGACGCCCGCTGGACCGTCAATCCCTGGGTCAAGCAAGGCATCCTCCTCGGATTCCGTCTGGGCGAACTCGCCGACATGAGCGCCGGCCTCTCCTTCGTCGACAAAGACACCTTCCCTGCCCGCCAGTTCACCATCGCCGATCGCGTGCGCGTCGTCCCCGGAGGCTCTTCGGTGCGCACCGGAGCCTATGTCGCGCCGTCCGTCATCTGCATGCCGCCCATGTTCATCAACGTCGGCGCCTACGTCGACGAAGGCACCATGATCGACTCCCACGCGCTGGTCGGCTCCTGCGCGCAGATCGGCAAGCGGGTGCACCTGAGCGCCGCCGCGCAGGTCGGAGGAGTCCTCGAACCCATCAACGCCGCCCCGGTGATCATCGAAGACGACGTGCTGGTCGGAGGAAACTGCGGAATCTACGAAGGCACGCTAGTCCGGGCACGCGCGGTTCTGGGCGCAGGAACAATCCTGACCCGCTCCACTCCGCTGTATGACCTGGTCCGCGGCGAGGTCTACCGCGCCACCGCCGACTCTCCGCTCGAAGTTCCAGAAAATGCCGTGGTCGTGCCCGGCTCGCGCGCCGTAAAAAAAGGCGCCGCCGCCGATTGGAATCTCTCGCTGTACACCCCAGTGATCGTGAAGTACCGCGACGAAAAAACCGACCGCGGCATTGAGTTGGAAGACTGGCTCCGATAGAAGGCGGGCCTGAACCTGCGGCAGATTTCTCCGGCTGGAAAAAGAAGGACCTGCTCGTTTCTGAGCAGGTCCTATGAACAAGCTGAGGCCTACTCAGCTCCTATCTCGACGTACTTGCCGCCTTCCGCCAGAACGGTGGTCTTCACCTTCGACTTCATGACCAAGCCCCGGACGCCACGATCTGCGGTCCGGATTTCGAGCAAAGTGCGGACCCCACTTCGTAGCGAGAACCTTGGGACGATTCGGGTAAGTTCGACTACCGAATCTCGACTCCCAACTTGCCCTCCCCATTCGACGTGACTTGAATCTGCCCCAGCTTTCCAATCACCGCATCGGCGTGCCCCAAAGCAGCCGCCGCATACGTGCTGGTAATCCCCACCACCTTCATCCCCCCCGCGCGTGCCGACTGAATTCCCGCGGGCGCATCCTCGATCACCAGGCACTCCTCCGGACTCAAGCCCAACCACTGCGCCCCCTTCAAATACGGCTCCGGATGCGGCTTCCCGTGGGTTACATCATCTGCCGTGACCAGAATTTTCGGAACCGGCAATCCGCAGAAGGGCAACCGCGCGCTGGCGAGAAGCCGCGAGCCCGACGTGACCACGCCCCACCGCCCCTCCGGAATGGAGAGTAGAAGGTCCGCGGCGCCGGGCATCACGGCAACGCCTTCCTGATCGCTGGCCTCTTCATTCTCGATTTCCAGCGCCTCCTGTTCCGCGTTAAGATGAGGCGCCACGCGCTGGATCACCTCCAGCGTCCGCACTCCGTGGGCAATCGCCATCACCGCATCTCCATCCACGCCCTTGCGCCGCGCCCACAACCGCCACTCGCGGTCCACCGCGCGCGTCGAGTCGACCAGCACTCCGTCCAGATCAAAAAGAATGGCTGAGCAAGAAAAGGTAGGCATCTCTATTTTTGTACCACAGCGACGAGTAGCGCCGGCATCCTGCCGGCTGTCCCGAGGAACCCTCACCCTCGGAGTCGGCGGGCGAGACGCCCGCCGGACAGCCGCCGAGACGGAGGCGCTTCGCGAAACACCGGGCAAAAATATGTCGGAGGCTAACTCGTGCTCGTCGGAAGACTCAACTGGCCCGGCGCCGTCAACGCCGCTTGCTGTGCCCGCTGCCGCATTGCCAGATGCCGCTGCCGGAAATGCATCTTCGCCCGCTCGCCCCACGCTTTCACGAACCAGTAATTCAATCCCGCACCGATGGCCGAACTGGCCAGCGGGATCACCCGTCCCGCCCACTTCTCCACCACTTCCGCGCTGGCCTTCGCCGCAATCCGTTGGATGACGCGCGGCACAAATTTGTTGATCACTTCTTTTTCCAGCAGTTCGCGGCTGATGTCGACGCCCGCCGCGCTGGCCGCGGCAACCCAGAGTTCGGCGATGTCGTCGTCGGTCTTGAACTCAAATCCGTAGACCAGGCTTAGTTTCTCAATGGTCCGCATCGTGATCGCCGCAAGAATCCCGAGATCCGGAACGATCGTCATCAATCCGCCCAACCCGAATCCCGCTCCCTCCACCGCCGCGACCTTCATGCCACTGCGGATCACCGAGTCGGCCACGGCGTCCACCTCGCCAATCTCCAGCGCATACACCCCGTGATACCCGCTGATCGGCATCCGGTATGCGGCGCGCAGTTGCAGCAGGAATTTGTGCGGATCCACGCGCACCGTCGAATACGCGCGCGTCAGCCCTCGCACCATCCCCGCCTCGATCCGCCGCCGAAGCCACGATTTCCGCCGCTCAACCATCACTTCCACCTTACCGCACGCAGAACCAGAAAGCCATCAAGCTAAGAGCTTTGAGCCACGAGTTGCGAGCGATCAGCCGCAGGCACACTCGGCGTCGGCTCGCTGCTCGCAGCTCGAAGCTCACAGCTATGTGCTAGCATCATCCTTACTTCATGCCCACTGGAAAACTGCAAATCATCCCCCTCGGGGGCCTCGGCGAGTTCGGCATGAACTGCATGGCCGTCCGCTGGGGAGACGACATTATCGTCATCGACGCCGGACTCATGTTCCCCGAAGCCGAGCTCCTCGGCGTCGACATCGTTGTCCCCGACATCACCTATCTCATCGAGAACCGCCAGCGCGTGCGCGGAATCATCCTCACTCACGGCCACGAGGACCACATCGGCGCGCTCCCCTGGATGCTCTCCGAACTCAAAGTCCCCGTCTGGGGCACCGAGTTCACGCTCGCCTACGTGGAAGACAAGCTTGACGAGCACGGCCTGCTCGACGACGCCGACCTGCGCGAGATGCGCCCCAACGAGCGCTTCAAGGCCGGACCGTTCACCATCCATCCCATCCAGGTGACGCACAGCCTGGTCGACTGCGTCGCGTTGGCGATCCACACTCCGCTTGGCGTCGTGATTCACACCGGCGATTTCAAGGTCGATCCCACGCCCACCGACAACAAACTCTTCGACCTGCACACCTTCGCCGAGTATGGCAAGCATGGCGTGCTCGCGCTGTTTCAGGATTCCACCAACGTCGAGCGCAAGGGCTACACGCCCAGCGAGCGCGCCGTGCGGCGCAAGTTCGATGAAGTTTTCGCCCACACCAAGCGGCGGCTTTTCATTTCCTGCTTTTCGTCGTCCATCCACCGCATCAATCTCGCGGTGCAACTCGCCCACGAACACGGGCGCAAAGTCGCCTTCCTTGGCCGCTCCATGAACAATTCCGCCGAGATTGCCGAGGATCTCGGATACATCGAAGTTCCCGACGGCCTGGTCATCAATCCCGGCGACATGAAGAATTTTCCGCCGGAAAAAGTTTGCGTGCTCATCAGCGGTACCCAAGGCGAGCCCATGTCGGCGCTCTCCCGCGCCGCGGTCGACAATCACAAGCACGCCAAAATCGAAAAGGGAGACACCGTCGTTCTCTCCTCGCGCATCATCCCCGGCAACGAGAAAACCATTTACCGGATGATCGACCACCTCTTCCGCCGCGAAGCCCACGTCATCTACGAAGACGGGACCTCGCCGCCCGTCCACGTCAGCGGCCACGCCAGCCAGGAAGAACTCAAGCTCATCATCAACCTGGTCAAGCCGCGTTACTTCATTCCCATCCACGGCGAGTACCGGCAACTGAAACTGCACGCCGAAATGGCCGGCGCCATGCACGGTTCGGTCGGCAAAGTCATGCTCATCGAGAGTGGAGACGTTCTCGAATTCGACGAACTCGGGGCCCGCAAGACCGCCCGCATCAAGGTGGGCCGCGTCTGCATCGATTCCGGCTCGCGCACCGACGTGGTTGAGGATTTAATTATTAAAGACCGCCTGCATCTCAGCGAAGACGGCATCGTCCTGCCCATCATCGCCATCAACAAGTTGTCGGGCGATGTGGAATCCGCTCCGGAAATCGTGACCCGCGGCTTCAATCCCGGCGACGACGGCCTGTTGGAAGGCGCCAAACGCATCGTCGAAGACACGCTCGCCCATTCCAGCGACGAAGAAAAAGGCGACTACGGCGTGATCAAAGAAAAAATCCGCGCCGACCTGAAACGCTATATCTCCAAGCAAACCCAAAAGCGCCCGCTGATCATGCCGGTCATTCTGGAGATCTAGCCACAATCACGTAGGGACGGACGCATTCGTCCGTCCCCGGGGCGAAGCCCGGCCGCAGTTGTCGCCTAAGCAGTTGTGATTCCGAGCACCGGTCCCGAAGGGAGTTCTGAAAATAGCCCGCCACTTCAAGTGGCGGGAAGGCCGCCATTAACGATACCCTGTGCCGTAGGCACAACCGAAACGCCCCGACGAATGATCACCCTCGACGATCTCCAATCCGCCCGCGCTCGCCTCGAAGGCATCACCGTCCGCACGCACCTGATCGAATTCCCCGAGACTATGTGGGGACAGCCGCCCTCGTCTGTCCGGCCGGACAAAGCCCGCGCAGCCTCTTCCTCAAGCCCGAAAACCAGCAACCCATCGGCGCTTTCAAACTCAGCGGAGCCTACAACAAGATCGCGTCACTTTCCGCAGACGAGCGCAAGCGCGGCGTCATCTCCTACTCCAGCGGCAATCACGCGCAAGGCGTCGCCTACGCCGCCCGCGCCCTGGGCGTGAAAGCCGTCATCGTCATGCCCAATAACGCTCCCGCCATTAAGCGCGAGGCCACGGCCGCCCTGGGCGCGGAAATCGTACTGGTAGGCCCCGGCAGCACCGAGCGCCAGCTCAAGGCCGAAGAACTGGCGGCCCAGCATGGATACATCATCGTGCCTCCCTACAACGACGAAAAAATCATCGCCGGCCAAGGCACCATGGGACTGGAAATTCTCGAAGATCTGCCCGAAGTCGAAACCGTCTTGTCCCCCGTCGGCGGCGGCGGCCTGATCAGTGGCGTCGCCGCAGCCATCAAGCTGAGCAAAGCCTTCGGTAAACGTCTTCGGCGTCGAACCGGAACTGGCCGCAGACGCCCAAGCCAGCCTGCGCGCGGGAAAAATCGTCCAGTTCCCCGCCGAGCAGGTCTCGCGCACCATCGCCGACGGACTGCGCACCCAGAGTGTCGGCCCCATTAACTTCGACCACATGCAGTGTTTTGTCGACGGCATCGTCACGGTCAGCGAAGACGAGATCCGCCAGGCCATGAAACTGCTGGCTGCCAATCCCGACACCGTAGCTGAGCCCAGCGGCGCGGTCGCAACCGCCGGATTCCTCTTCCGCGCCGATCAGTTGCCGAACACCAAACTGAACGTCGCCATCATCTCCGGCGGCAATATCGACCCGGCGATGCTGGAAGAACTCCGTCAGCGATAGACGTTGCAAGCAACGTCTCTACCACCAATAATCATAGACATGAAACTTCGACTGATTCTTCTCGCGGTGACCATTCTCGTAGTACCCTCGCTTGCTTCCGCCCAGGCGCAACGTGGCACGCTGGTCCACGAGGAGTCCATCCGGGTCGCTCCCAGCGCCGACGCGGCAAAACTCGGCGAGGCTGGTCGCGGGCACGAACTCGTCATCATCGAGACCAGCCGCGACTGGACTCACGTGGAAGCGATCCTCCGCGCCCCAAGAAAAGACTCCGACGAAGACGACCCCGAGTCCGAAGGCAAAACCATTACGGGATGGGTTTCCAGCAAGGCCCTGGTCAACCTGACCACTCCCAACGGCGACAAGATTATTTTTGGCGAGGCGGCAGACTCCGAGGACCAGGCCAGCCGCCGCCGCGGCCGCCGCGATGCCGCGCAAGACGCTTTGCGGCTCTATTACCGCGTCTACGACCTGTTCCCGACTTCGCCGCTGGCTGCCGAAGGACTCTACCGCGCCGCCGATATCCGCTGGCAGATGGAGCGCTCCGATGTGCTCACCCGTCCCTCGGCGCGCGAGAGAGATTCCTACATGCGCGGCCAGATCGACGAAGAGTGGATGAAGCTGGTGATGAAGAAATTTCCCGGCACCAAGTGGGCCGACCTCGCCGCCTTCCACCTCATCGAAAACAAACTCTGTGGCGACTGGCAGGGCGCGTCCAAGTGTCCCGACAAAGAAGCTGACATGTACGAGAAGTACGCGAAGGAACACGAGCAGTCTCCCGCAGCGCCCGAAGCGCTGTATCAAGCCGCGTGGCGCCGCTCGAATCTGATCGAGATCTACAAGACCGAAGCCAATCAGAAAAAATCCGAAGAGTCGAAAAACCGTGCCCTGGAGCTGGCACAAAGAATCGTGAGCCAGTACGGTCAAAGTGACTGGGCCGCGCGCGCCTTGACGCTGATTTTCTACGTCCAGCAAGGCGTCCCCACCTTCGGCAACGCCAGCGACTAAGTAGCGCCGCCCGTAAGAGTAGCGCCGCCGTCCCGGCGGCTGTCCGGCGGGCGACTCGCCCGCCGCGCCGCGAGCACACCGTCAGCGTTAATTTCTGAGATACTGTTCCCTTGCTTTTCCGCGGAGGATGATTGAACGACTACCTGCTATCGCTGATCCTGGGAATTGTCGAAGGACTCACCGAGTTCCTGCCGGTCAGCTCGACCGCGCACCTGCGGCTCTCGGAATTACTGCTGCACATCAGCCTGTCCGACGGCTATTGGAAGATGTATTCCATCGTCATCCAACTCGGCGCGATCCTCTGCCTGCCCGTCTATTTCTGGGGCCGCATCACGAAGTTTCTGTCAACGTTCCCCCGCGGCGAAAGCGGAAACCGCACCGCGTTAACTCATCCGCTCGGCCTCACCACGGTTGCGTTCGTGGTCACGGCGATCCCATCCTTCCTGCTCACGAAAGTGATTGGCAAGCACCTCGAAAATATTTCGATCATCGGCTGGTCGCTGCTGATCGGCGGAATCGTGATGTGGCTGGTCGACGCGCTCAACGCCAAGTCGGAAGCCGCCGGTCCCGGCGCAACCGGAAGCCGCATCCACACCTGGAAGATGGAAGACATGAGCCTGGCGCAGGCGATCTGGATCGGGTTCTGCCAGATCTTCTCAGCCGTCTTCCCCGGAACCTCGCGTTCCATGTCGACCATTGCAGGCGGCCAGGTTGCGGGAATGTCGCGGGCCTCCGCCCTTGAGTTCTCGTTCTTCGTCTCCATACCAACCATGGCAGCGGCCACGGTTTACACGCTGCTCAAGTCGCTCAGCGGCAAAGGCGAGAATCCGATCGGCGTCTCGCAGATCGACGCGCATGGCTGGATCGTGCTCGCTATCGGATTCGTGGTCTCGTTCATCGTCGCCTACGGCTCCGTGGCCTGGTTCATGGCCTACGTGCGCAAGCGCGGCTTCGCCCCATTTGCCGTCTACCGGATCGTTGTGGGAGTGCTGGTGCTGGCGTTCGCGGCCAAGCTGGCGTAGAGGCAAGGCTTCAAGGTTCATAGCTTCAGGATTTCAAAGACATTAGCGTCCGATGTCAACTTTGAAACCTTGCAAGCTTGGAGCTTTGAACCCTCTTCCCTCACAGGAAGCTAGCTGAACACTCCTGCCATTTCCTGCATTGTCGGAACCCCGCCTTCTTGGCATAATGTAAGGGCTCTGGCCGATTGCGGCACCGAGGAATGGAGTGTCTTCGGTGTGTGAATCTGGCCTCTATGGATTATCTGGCAGGCATTTTTGTCCCCACCGGGAACCGGCGGCTCAATGAGCTGGTCGGCTTCCTGATGTGCGTCTCCGCGCTCCTCCTCTTCCTCGCGCTGGCTTCGTACTCTCCGCTTGATCCGTCGTGGAACAGCGCCTCGGTCCTGACCGGTTCGCACGCCGCCCGCAACTGGATCGGCGTCGTCGGCGCCTTCACCGCCGACCTGTTGCTGCAGTTCTTCGGCGATCGGCGCCTTCCTGCTGGTGATCTTTCCCGCGATGCTGGGCGCGCGCTGGTTCCGCTCGCATGAAGGTGCAATCCCCGCTGGCCAAAAGTCTCGGCGGAATCTGGCTGGTGATGTTCGTGCCCGCCATGCTGGCGCTGCTGCCCGGACACTTGCGCTGGATGCACGTCATCCCGATCGAAGGCTTGCTCGGCCGCGTCGTCGGCGACGTGTTGATTCACTATCTGAATCTGGTCGGCGCCTACATTGTTTGCGCCACCGTGCTGGCAGTTGCCCTGTATCTCTCGACGGCGTTCTCGTTCTCGGCGATTCAAGTCTGGGCTCCGACGCGCTTCGCCTTCGTCACCGCGCTGTGGAATCGCTACAAAGATTGGCAAGGAGAGCGCGCCAAGAAGCGTCAGCAGAAAGAACTGGAACAGCGGCGAATCTCGAAGCCCGTGGTGAAGACGCAGTTGATCCCGTCGCGGCCCGTGCCGCACGGCTCCAGTCCGCGTCGGAACCGCGCCGCACCGGCATCGAGCGCATGCTGGCCGAAGAGGATGCGCCGAAATCCGTGCGCCGCGACCGGCGGAATTCTGGCCGAACCTCTGGCAACGGACGCTTCGACGGAATCCGCTTGCCGATCCTGAAGTCACCGAACGCGCCGACAGCGCGCACAAGGCCAAGACCACGATGCCCCGGATCGCCGGCGGTTACAAGTTGCCGTCGAGCAGCCTGCTGCAGCGTCCCGACGAACAGCAGCAAGTCGATGCCGACGAACTCAAACTGCTGGCGCAGGTGCTCACCGAAAAGTACGCCGAATTCGAGATTCACGGCCAGATCACGCAGATCAATCCCGGCCCGGTCGTCACCACCTTCGAGTTCAAGCCCGAAGCCGGCATCAAGTACAGCCGCATCACCAATCTCATGCGACGATCTCTGCCTCGCGCTGAAAGCCGAGAGCATTCTGATCGAGCGCATGGCCGGCAAGAGCACGGTCGGCATCCAGGTGCCGAACCGCCAGCGCGAAATCATCTGGCTGCGCGAGAACATCGAGTCGCAGGAATTCATGGGCTCGAAGTCGAAGCTGACGATCGCCATGGGCAAGGACATCAACGGCCGCATCGTCACCGCCGACCTGGCCGGAATGCCGCACCTGCTGATCGCCGGATCGACGGGAGCGGGCAAGAGCGTGGCCATCAACGCCATGATCATGTCGATCCTGTACAAGGCGACGCCCGATCAGGTGCGCCTGATTCTGGTGGACCCGAAGCGGCTGGAACTGGGCAACTACGAAGGCGTTCCGCATCTTTACACGCCGATCATCACCGAGCCGAAACTGGCGGCCAACGCGCTGCGCAACGCCGTGCGCGAGATGGAGCGCCGCCTGAAGCTGCTCGCGGCCAAGGGCGTCCGCAACATCGACCAGTACAACCGCTTGTTCGATCAGAACGACACGCCCAGCCTGTTCGCCGAAGAGTCCGACGAGAAGCCGATTCCCTACATCGTCATCATCATCGACGAGTTGGCCGACCTGATGATGCTCGATTCCCACAACGTGGAAGAATCGATCACGCGCCTGGCGCAGATGGCGCGCGCGGTGGGCATTCACCTGGTGCTGGCGACGCAGCGGCCTTCGGTCGACGTGATCACCGGATTGATCAAAGCGAACTTCCCGGCCCGCGTTTCGTTCCGCGTGGCCACGAAAGTCGACTCGCGCACCATTCTCGACGCCAACGGCGCCGAAGCGCTGCTGGGCAAGGGCGACATGCTGTATCTGCCGTCAGGTTCGGCGCGCGTCCACCGGCTGCATGCGCCGTTTGTCACCGAGAAGGAAATCGCCGCCGTGGTCGAGTTCTGGAAAGCGCAAGGCCTGGCGGAATATCAGCAGCAGTTCCTGGAAGCGCCGAAGGACGAGCGCGAACCCGGAGCCGAAGGCAGCGGCGGAGAAGCCGGCGCGGACGGCGAAGCCGAGGACGATCCCATGTATGGCGATGCCGTGAAGCTTGGTAGTGGAGTTCGGCAAGGCCTCCACTTCCCTGCTGCAACGGCGCTTGCGCATCGGCTATGGCCGCGCCGCGCACCTCATCGATCTCATGGAACAGGACGGCATCGTCGGCGCCGCCGACGGTCCCAAACCGCGCGAAGTGCTGAAGCGTCCGGATTGGATCTCGGAAATCGAAGAGACCACGCGGTAGTGTCCGAAAAACTTGAACCACGAAGGACACGAAGGTCCACGAAGGAAACACCTAAGGTCTTCTTCGTGGACCTTCGTGGTTTAAGGTTTGTTACGCTCCAACCCAATCCCAGAAGCGCGCCTTCGTGCGTCGAAACCAGTCTGGCAACCAGCTCTTGTAGCGCAACAGGACCGTCGCGTGGACGCTTTTGGGCGTTTTCGGCGAAGACTTGTTGCTGAAGACGAGATAGTAAATTCCTGCACCCGCTGGAATGTCAGCCTGCACGGTGCCCTTAGCGACTTTGCCGCTTTCGTAGAGCGAACTGGTGGCGTATCCTTTCTGCCAAACCGTGAAAGCGGGTTCCGTAAGGACGTAGACCTCGATGTTGTTGTCGCTGTCTTTGTCCTTGGCATCCTTTGTTTTGTCCTTGCGGTTGGCGGCAGTGTCGATGTCCGCAGCGGAAGTGAACTGGCCGACGACGGCCACATTCACTGACCCTTCGGGCAAAGGGATCTTGTAATACCGGAAGGTACGCGGACCGACGGAAAAGGGATTTTCGAGGATGGTGGAGTCATGCTTCCACCCGACAAATTCCTGCGCCTGCTGCGCGACCGGGCCGTCGCTGGTCACCGCCCACAGAGTCAGTCCGACCAGGACTGCTAGAAAGACCCAAAGGAGCACGCGCCGCTTGGGCCGCGGCCGCGAGAGCTCCGCCGGAGGCACATCCGCAATCGCGGGAGTTTTCGGCGGGGAACTCACCGGCTTACCGCACTTCAGACAGAATTGCGCCTCGTCCGGCAGGCTCGCCCCGCACTTGCTGCATCCCAACAGGACTTTGGCTATGGGCGGTGTGGTGCTGTTTGTTGGCATACTCACAGGCTCTCCGCGCTTCCGAACAGAAGTGCGAATCGGGGAAGGAATGCCAGCAGATATTAGCACAGGTTTCCGGCGGGTTGTATCGCCTATTAAAGTTCCGCTTTGGCCCGAATCCTTGCCCGGAATCGGCCTGCAATCATGGCGCAAGGGCGAGGTATCTAGTAGAATCGCGCGCACCTCGGAACAACCGCGCGGATGGAAGTCATCTTCTATATCGGGATCGTGTTGTTTGTTTTGTTTGGTCCCTGGGTGCTGCTGTGGCGGGTCAACGCCCGCCGCAAACGGGAGCGGCTGGAGGACCAATCGCGTTGGGCCGACACTACGGCCCGGATTCACGGACTGGAGCGCGAGCTGCGAGAGCTCCGCGGCCTGAGATCGACGCCCGTTGCCGAACCCGTTCCGCGTAGAGAGGAAGCAGCAGGAACGCCCACAACGCCCGCGCCGCCGCCGGTTCCGGCCAAGCCGATTGCGCCCGCGCCAAGTCCTCTGCAGGAGAACGCTCAAGCCTGGGTGACTGGCAGGCCTGCACAGACTCCGCCCGCAACCGCCACGTCATCTGCGCCTTCAGCCTCTACCGTTGCCGCTCCGCCGGTAAAACCGCCAATTTCTGCGCCCGCGCCTGCGCCCACCTTCGCAGCCACCGAAATCCGAGCATCTCTACTCGATCGTTTTAAGTCGGCGCTCGACGTGGAAGAAGTGCTGGGGACGGACTGGCTCAACAAGCTGGGCATCGTGTTGCTGGTCCTGGGCGTCGCATTCTTTCTCGCCTACCAACTGAAGACGATGGGGCCTGCCGGCAAAGTGCTAGTGGGATTTGTGACCGCCGGGGTCATGCTGGCCGCGGGCATCTGGTTTGAGCGCGGAGCTCGCTACCGCATTCTGGCGCGGGCGGGAATTGGCGGCGGATGGGCGCTGCTGTTCTTCACGACCTACGCGATGTATCACGTGCCGGCCGCGCAGGTGCTCACTTCGCAACCCGCCGACCTTGTGCTGATGCTCGTCGTAGCGGCTGCGATGGTGGCGCATACGTTGCGCTACCGATCCCAGGTCGTAACCGGACTGGCCTTTCTGCTGGCGTTTCTCACCGTCACCATCAGCCACTCCAATGTCTACAGCCTCGCCGCCGGAGTGGTGCTGGCGGCTGCGCTAGTGGTCATTGTCGGGCGCATGCAGTGGTTTGAACTGGAAGTCTTCGGCATTCTGGCAAGCTATTTGAATCACTTCCTGTGGCTGCGTCCGATCATCGACGCGATGCAGGGGAAACGGCATCCCTTTCCCGAATTCCTGCCCAGCGCCGCGATCCTGGTGCTGTACTGGCTGATCTTCCGGTTGTCGTACGTGTTCCGCTCGACAAAGGGTGAGGGGCAAGAGCGCATTTCCACTGCGGCCGCGCTGCTGAATTCGTCCTTGCTGCTGGCGCTGCTCAAGTATCAATCGGTGCATCCGGAGTGGGCATTCTGGGCGCTGCTGGTAATCGGCGCGGTGGAGACCGGGCTGAGCCAGTTGCCCGTGACGCGGCGACGCCGGACCGCGGTGATCGTGTTGTGCACGCTGGGCGTGGTTCTGCTGATCGCGGCCTTCCCGTTCCGCTATTCAGGCATGCGGCTGTCGGTGCTGTGGCTGGCGGAGGCGGAAGCTCTGCTGCTGATCGGGGTATGGACGAAGGAGATCGTTTTCCGACGGCTGGGAATGATCGCGTCGGTGCTGGTCGCGGGCCAGTTGATCGCCTACGATGCCGCCGAGATTTTCGGGCGCCGCATGGATGATGCGGATCTGCGCGCCGACTTCGCTCTGGCCATTCTCTTCGTCGTGGCCGCAGCGGTGTTTTATGCCAACACGCACTGGGTGCTGCGGCGCTGGCCGGACCTGTTCATCACCGAATTTGACCGAGTCGGGATGCAGCGGCTGTCCTACGCGGGTGCAGCGATGGCGCTGGTCGCGGCCTGGATCGCGTTTCCTGAGGCGTGGACGGCGGTGGCCTGGTGCGGGTTAGGACTCGGGTTAGCCGTCGCGGCGCGAAAACTCACCGCGCAGGAATTGGGATATCAAGCGACCTTTCTGGCCGCGGTGGCAGCGATCCGCGTGCTGGCAATCAATCTGGAGGCGACCGAGAAGTTCCACGGGCTGACGCTGCGGCTGGTTACGATCGCTCTGGTGGCGGCGCTGCTGTACGTCACTTCGCGGTGGATGGGGAGCGCCGCTGGCGAACCTGCGCCGGAGCGGTCCTTATCGTTTAGCGGAATCGCGGCTCAAGGCTATGTGTGGGCTGCATCTTTTCTGCTCTCGCTATTAGCCTGGTACGAATTGCGTCCCGTCGGCGTCGCGGACGCATGGGTGGTCGGTGGACTGATCCTGCTGGAGTTAGGGTTGACGCGAAAGCGTCTGAGCTTGCGCCTGCAAGCGTACGTCGCGCTGGCCGCGAGCTTCCTGCGCATTTTCTTTGTGAACCTGAATGCCGCGGGCGCACCTGGAGAAGTCAGCCCGCGCTTCTACACAGTCGTGCCCATCATGCTGGCTTTCTTCTATGCCTACTGGAGGCTCGAGCAATCGAGGGACGAGTCGGCCGCGGTGGAGCGGCGTTTCCGGGCAAGTGACCTGTGCTGCTGGCTGGGCACGATCACGGTGGCGTCGCTGATGCGCTTCGAATTGGAAGCGGATTGGGTTGCGGCAGCCTGGGCGGCGCTGGCGTTCGCGCTGCTGGCCATGGCATGGCGCAGTGGGCACCGCGTCTTCCTCTACCAGGGGCTGCTGGTGGTGTTGGGAGTCCTGCTCCGCACCGTGCTGCACAACTTCTATGAGCGCAGCTACTTTCCCGCACCGCTGTGGGAAAGCCGCTGGGTCACCGTGGGCGTAACCGTGGCGCTGGTGCTGGCGTCGCTGCCGGTTGCGTTTCAGATTCGCAGGAAAGGCGAGATCAGCGACGAGACGGGGATGGTGCGGCTCGTGCAGGGTCTGGGACGGCGTCCCGAACAGCTTTTCTTTTTCATTGCGATTGGACTGCTGACCGTGCTGCTTGCGCTGGAAATGCGCCTTGGCATGGTGACTCTGTCGTGGGGACTGGAGGGCCTGGCGGTCTTTCTGCTGGCTTTATGGCTGGGCGAGCGCAGCTTCCGGCTTACCGGACTGGGGCTGCTGCTGCTATGTGTGGGCAAGATTCTGGTCGACGACGTGTGGCGACTGAGTCTTCGGGACAAGTACCTGACGTTCATGGTATTGGGTGGAGCGCTGCTGTTTGTATCGTTCCTGTGGACGCGGTATCGGGAAACCATTCGGCAATACTTATGAAGCGCTGGATTTTATTGGCGGGAATCGTGGGGCTCGGCGTGGCAGCCGTGGTGGTCAGCGAGCGCCGCAAGGTGGACGCGCCGGCCAGTCCTGCGGCCATGCTCTACCTGGTTGCCGACACCGAGCAGGAACTCACGCGCATGCCAGTACGATTCACCCGCATGCCGGATGCGGAGGAGATTCGCATTGGCAATGAATTGGCCGCGATGTACGCGGGGCCCCCCAGCGAACGCGACCAACAGCCGGACACTCTCGCGGTTGAGCGCTATCTCAAGCAGGTGGGCGGGGCTTTGGCAACGCGCGCGCATCGCCGGCTGCCCTACCAGTTTCATTACATTCCGAACCCATCCATGATCAACGCGTTTGCCTTGCCCGGAGGACACGTTTATGTAGGCGGGGGACTGCTGGAGTTGATGGACAGCGAGGATGAGCTGGCGGCGGTGCTGGCACATGAGATCGAGCACATCGACCATTATCATTGCGCCGAACGTGCCCAACAGGAGCAGGCGCTGCGGCACATTCCTCTCGGGGGACTGGTCGCGATTCCGATTGTGGTATTTGAAGCGGGGTACAGCAAGGATCAGGAACTGGAGGCCGATCGCGAGGGCACGCGGCTGGCGGTCGAGTCGGGTTACTCGGCCAATGGCGCGATCCGAATGTTTGAGGCATTCGATCGACTGAACCAGCAGTACAGTTTGCGGCAGGATCAGGGGCGCGCGAAAACTCCGCAGGACGAGTTATCGCAGGTGGCGATGCAGACGCTGGAAGGATATTTCCGTTCGCATCCGCTGCCCTCGGAACGCATCGCGCAGGTGCAGAAGCTGATCGCCAGCGAGGGCTGGCCGGCGCGCTCGGAGCGCGATCTGGCAGTGGCTTACATTTTCTGGACCGCCCGAGCCCAGACGGCGCTGAATGCCAGGAAATATTCGGAGGCGGAGCAACTGGCGACGCAGTCGCTGAAGATGCATTCCAGCCAGCCCGAGGCGCTGGATGTGCTGGCGCGGGCGCAGTTCGCGCAGGCAGAGTTTGCGGACGCCGCCGGTTCTTATCGCAAGCTGCTGGAACGCGATGCCAAGAAACTCAACTACGTTGAGGCTTACGCCATGGCGCTGGCAGCGGCGGACCGGAAAAGCGCCGCGGATAAGTTCCGCGTCTGGCTCGAATCCGTGGCGTTCGAGAGGCCACGGAACGCGGAGGTGGAACAGACCGGGCTCAGTCTGCTGGCGGGAGATGCGGCGCGCGCGCACCAACTCGAAGAACAATTGAAAGAGAACTCGGACCCGTGGGCGCCTGACTACGTTGGCGAATTGGGCTGGTGGTACTACCTCGCGGGAGACTACGAGCGCGCGTCGCAGTTGCTGAGCCAGGCGGTGCAGCAGCGTCCGGGCGACGTGAAGATGTGGGTACGGCGGGCGTGGGCAGAGATCGAGGTTCGGCGCTACAGCGACTCGATCCAGACGGCGAACAACGGTATTTTCGAAGAGAAATTTCAAACCGAGCGGGCGATGGCGCAGGGGGTCGCGTTCTGGCAGGCCAAGGAACCCGAAGAGGCGCTGCGCGATTTCGAACGCGCCGTGGCGGGCCAGCCGGAGTGGGGAAATCCGCAGTGGGTGAAGGCGCTGTACTCGCCGCTGGTGGCGCAGACTGTGCAGGAGATGCAAGCGGAACGCGAGCGGCAGCGGAAGGCGCGGATGGCGAGCGAAGTAGTGAAGAGTAGTAAGATCTCCCGTGTGGCGCGGGCGCCCACGCCCGCGAAATTCTGCCCTGTGCGACACGCTCTCTGGTCGGCTCACGGTTATAAGTGACGACAGAACCCGGGCTCCATCGACAACATTGCTTTTACTTGCACGCGGGCGGGGCGCCCGCGCCACATCACCAAAACCGCGTTACGCCGGCTTGGCGGCGCTGCCGTCCAAGCCCAGTTCCTGAGCAATGGGCTTCAGGGCTTCGATGCAGAAGGCGATGTGCTCGTCCAGGTCAACGCCCAAAGCCGCGGCACCCTGAATGATGTCGTCGCGGTTCACCTTGCGGGCGAAAGCTTTATCTTTCATTCTTTTTCGCACCGACTTGGTGTCGACCTCGGCCAGGGACTTGCCGGGCTTGATCAACGCAACTGCGGTGATGAATCCGGCGAGTTCATCGCAGGCGAAGAGAGCTTTCTCCATGGGCGTGTCGCGGGTGATGCCGGTGTATTCGGCATGCGACATGATGGCGCGGCGGATTTCGTCGGAGTATCCGCGCTCTGTGAGGATCGCGTTGCCCTTGTAGGGATGCTCCTCGAGGCTGGGCCAGCGTTCGTAGTCGAAGTCGTGAATCAGTCCGACGATGCCCCACAGATTCTCGTCTTCGGGGGAGCCGTTTCCCCACTTGCGGGAGCAGGCCCGCATGCAGGCTTCGACGGCCAGCGCGTGCTTGCGCAAACTTTCGGACTGGGTGAACTCAGTTAGAAGTCTCCAAGCTGCCTCTCTCGCATTGATTTCATGCATACGTATTAATTCTCCTTGAGTTTTGTGCCTGGATGGTACTATGGCCTGCCAGTGGGGTTCGGAGAGCATGCGTCATGGTAATCACGATCTTCGTCCGACACTCGGCAGACTGCAAGTATGCCGGGGATGAGTTCTGCAAGCGGAGCAACTGCGGCAAACACTTCCGGTGGACGCAGAATGGCAAGCAATACCGGCGCCAAGCCGGCACGCGCACCTGGGCAGAAGCCGAAGGCCTGAAGCGGCGGCTCGAGGAAGTGCAATCGCCCAGTGGCGGCTTCGCTCCTAACGCAGTGAACTCCTCTTTACACTCCGTCGAAATCACGGGTAACCCGTGTGGAACCAATGAGCCTTAGCAATGCACAGCCCACGCATTATGAATTCTGTGAAGTCCGTGGCTGGTTACGGCGACGCGGCGTTGATCGTTCCTACCAGACCGGTGCGGACGTCTTGCACGGCGAGTCGCAACTGTCCTGGCCTCGGATCGAGATCCAGATGCAGCATGAGGCCCTTCTGCACAATCTGCTGATAGGTGTTGGCGTCAAAGGTCTGGTCAACCTTCTGGCTGCTATTGGCTACGATTTTTCCGTCCGCATAGATAGTGGCGTAAAAGACGACGTTCAGGTGCTTGCCGCCCGATGCATCATCTGCGGAGAGGGTATTGGCGTCGACTAAGTAAGTCACGCCGATTTTTCCGGGAACGGAATTGGCCGAGGGCGGTTTCACCTGCGCGGTAAACGATACCAGTGTCGAGGGGACGATATCTCCAAGTGCTGAGGCGACCTCTTGCTGTGCGCTGTAACCTTTCAGCTGTGTGGGATCGATGGCGTAATAGCCGCGGCGGTTTTGGACTTCGACTCCATCACGCTTCACCTTGACCTTGATCTGCCGGTATTTTCCGTCGTACTTCTTGTTCTCCGGATAGTAGCCCAGCGTATACGCGGCGGATTCGTCGGCAAAGGCTCTTTCGACACCGGCCTTGATTTCATTCTGATTGACGTAGGCGCGGCCACCGGTTTCGCGGGCGATCTCGCGCATCGTTTCCTGCGAATCGATGTCCGTCGAGATCGACAATCCGCGGGCATCCACCGGATACACCGCCACCTGTGCGCTGGCCAGACGGGACGCGACCTCACGGATCTGTTCCGCATGCGACTGGCGGAACATTGCGGCGGTGTTCCCCGCAGAGTGCTCCCCTACCCGGCGAGTGTTGAGACTGGGAAGAGTCTCCTCCAACTCGGCGTCGGTCATCACTCGGTCTTCTGGAATGAATGAGAATGGCACATCGCCCGTCACCCAGATGAGGTTTTTTCGCCCGGGAAGCCCACCTAGGATGCGCGCCAGACTATTGAGGGCGTTTAACGTCATTACCGCCCATTGGTCCTTAGCGTAAGCGACCTGCGCGCCCTCGAATGCTTCGAGCGCCGCCTCGGCAGTGGCGATGGCAGCGGACGCGCCACCCCCTCTAAAACTGGCGGCGTCTGAGTTGTCCGTTCGTGGGGGGATACTCGGATCAAGACTGGTCACGACCTTGCCCGGTGTTGGCGCGTCCCCGCCGCTGGTGGTTGGTCGGGTTGAGCTTGCAAAATCCTGCGGCTGCGGTCTATATCTTTGCAGTGCGGTGTACAAAACCTGTGGATCCCCGGTGAAGTCCTGCAGAACATTGAGCGGACCGGTCAGCGTAAACAACGCTATGCGATCGCCAGGCTTGAATTGCTCCTTGACGAAAGCGAGCATCTGCCGCCGGGCATAGGCCTGGTCGGTGAACGGAGTGTTCAGCGCATCCAGCAACATCACCGTGATCGGCGCACCCGAAGAGCGGTACTGGGGCCGGTTCGAGTAGATGCCGGGCGGCAGTTGTGGCGCGGCCGCGGGTGCATTGTCAGCCGGCGTGGTCAGACTGGAAATCTTCTGTGCCTTGCCGTTCTCTTCCACGACGAAATCTTCGGAATGAAGGCCGGGAATTGCTTTGCCTTGCTTGTCGGTCACAACCACATCAACCAGCACCATGTGCGTAGTAACGCGGATAGTGGGAGGCGGTACCGCAGGCGCTTGCTGAGCCGGTTGCGCGCAGACAGAGCTGGCAGCTATCAGCACCACAAGCGCCCGTCGCAGAAATTGCCGCTGAAGTCGATATTTGGACATATCTCGGTTCCCCGCAAGTTGCGTAGCCAGCAACGGTAGTATCTTTCTCAATCCGGTTGCAACCAGTTTGTTAGCATGTCGAGAGAAGGATGTAGGCCCTGGAGTGCAGGAGTAGCCGTTTGCGATTCGCTCGATTGCGCGTGTGGGGTTGTGGTGGTGACTTCGGCCCGGTTGCCTCTCGGCGCCGGAGCTCATTCCGTGCCGCCACATTTCCGGCACTCCTAATAATAATGTTCAGCGCAGTCGCGCTGGCGCAGAATCAGCGGCTGGCATCCCTCGTTCATGACGGACAAGATGCTCTCGATGCAGGCGATTTCGCCCGCGCAGCGCGTGATTTCGAGCAAGCCCGGCAGCTTGAACCTGACAGCAAAGAGGCGAACCGCGGCCTTTTGCTAAGCTATCTTCAGGAGGGCCGCCTCGCAGAGGCGGAAGAGGTCGGACAGGCAGCGGTTGCACGCTGGCCCAGAGACGCCGAAATCCACCACTGGCTCGGGTTGGTGTACTTCAAGCAGCAGAGGAACGCCCTGGCGCTGACTCAATTACAACAATCCGAGAAGCTGAACGCTTCGCCATACGACATCCATTTCGACTTGGCGCTCGTCTTGCTTTCGGACCTTACCTATTCGGAAGCCGCGAATGAATTGGAGCAGGCAATCAAACTTGATTCGAAAGCGGCATTGGCCCATGTGTTGCTAGGACGCGCCTATCAGAATACGAATCGCACCGTGCAGGCAGTCGAGCAGTTTCAGACCGCTTTGCGTCTTGATCCCACCCTTCCTTTGGGTCACTATCATCTCGGATTCGCCTATTCGAGTCTCGGCCGCAACGACGAAGCCATTGGCGAATTCGAAAAAGAATTGCAGCATTCGCCAAACAACCCCACGGCCCTGTACTGGCTCGGCCACTGCCAAATCGAAGCCGGGGATTGGCAATCCGCGATCGAGCATCTGAAGAAGGCCGTGGAGATCGATCCGCGGAACTCGGATGCATCGTACGACCTGGGTAAAGCGCTGCTTTTGCAGGGCGATGTGGAGGGCGCGGTGGCCCCGTTGCGTCGTGCCATCGAACTGAAGCCATCCAACCCCAGCCCGCACTATCAACTGGCACGAGCCCTGGCAAAGTCGGGAAAGAAAGAAGAAGCAAAGCAGGAGCTCGAAACTTTTGCCACGCTGAAGAGCGCGCAGCCCGTAACCGGAGGAATGGCAGCTGGGCCCGTCCAATGATGCGGAGGCTCTCGTCGCTGAAGTTGCTGATTTATCGGTGCCGCAATCGCCGCCATTTTGCTGCCGGGGTCCGCATTTCCGCAACGGACTCCCCTGCCCCGCCCATCTCCGCCCGCCGCACCGTCGCGCGCACAGAAGAAACCACCCTCGCCCAGCATCTCTTTCGTTGATGTGACCCGCGCGGCGGGAATCGATTTCCACCTCACCTGTGGCGGGCCGGAAAAGCTCTATATCATGGAATCCATGTGCGGCGGCATCGCAGTCTTCGACTACGACAATGACGGCTGGATGGACATCTTTCTAGTCAACGGTTCCACTCGTCGAAGATCTGAAAGCCGGCAAGTGCCACCCCAGCAAGCTCTACCACAACAATCACGACGGCACATTCACCGATGTGACGGCTAAGTCCGGAATCAGCCACTGCGGCTGGGGATTCGGAGCCGCGGTAGGCGACTACGACAACGATGGAAAAGAAGACCTGTACATCACGTATCTCGACGGCGCCGTGCTGTATCACAACAATGGCGACGGGACCTTCACCGATGTGACCGCCAAGGCTGGCGTCGGCAATGCGGGACGCTGGGGAACCAGCGCTGCCTTCGGCGACTACGACAACGATGGCTATCTCGATCTCTACGTCGCCAACTACGTGGATCTCGATCTCGATCACCTGCCGCCATTCGGCCAGGGATCTTTTTGTCAGTATCGCGGGTTCGCGGTCTCCTGCGGACCGCGCGGACTGAAGGGCGCACGCGACCACCTGTATCACAACAACGGTGACGGCACGTTCACCGACGTGACCGAGAAGCTCAACATCGATCCCGGCTCCTACTACGGACTGGGCGTGATGTGGCTGGACTACGACCTCGATGGCTGTCTCGATCTGCTACGTCTCCAGATGACTCGACGCCCAGCCTGCTCTACCACGACGACTGCAAAGGCGGATTCACCGAAGTGGGCGCCGAGGCCGGAGTTGCCTACAGTGCGGATGGCCGGGAACAAGCCGGCATGGGCGTCGATTCCGCCGACTACGACAACGACGGGTGGCCCGACATTGCGAAAGCCAATTTCTCCGACGACACCAACAACCTGTTTCACAACGATCACACCGGCGAATTCACCGACCTGGCCGGCCCCTCCGACTTCGGCCCCATCAGCATCCCGTTTCTTGCCTTCGGGATGAAGTTTCTGGACCTGGACAACGACGGCTGGAAGGACATCTTCGCCGCCAACGGCCACGTCAACCCGCAAGTCGACCAGCACTCCTTCGGCGTCACCTACGCCGAGCGCCCGTTCCTCTTCCACAATCTAAAAAATGGAAAGTTCGAAGAGATTGGACCCACGCCGGCGCTGCCTTGTCCCGCCGCTATGTCGGCCCGCGGCGCAGCTACCGCCGACTTCTTCAACGATGGCCGCGAAGACCTTCTGGTCAGTGCGCTCGACGCCTCGCCCGCTGCTGCTTCGGAACCAGACCCAACCGGCGGTCACTGGCTTCGCATCAAGACCGTCGGTGTCCGCTCCAATCGCGACGGCTTCGGCGCCCGGGTGGCAGTGAAAGCCGGCGGCCTGACCCAGGCCGCCGAAGTCCGCGCCAACTCCAGTTTTGAGTCCGCCAGCGACCCCCGCCTGCACTTCGGCCTGGGCTCCGCCACCCAAGTCGACTCCATCGTCGTTCACTGGCCCTCCGGCGCCGTCGACCGGATCGGGGTCCTACCCGCCGACCAGGAAGTAACGATAGAGGAAGGTAGAGGTGTTGTCCGGCAGACTCCCGGCGAAGCCATCTTCTGCTGGCAACAGCCGGCTCGATCCGCGCATCTGCGAGGCGCCGCCCGAAGTAGGCAAAGTTCTGATTATGACCATCGAAATCTCTGGGACCATGCCACCCTCTAGCGACGCGCCTGACGAGCCCCGCCCGGCGTCTCGCGAGCTCGTAAATCATTGACAATAAAAATCACTATAGATCTCGCATAGATCGAGCTCGCCCTCAGCCCTTGGGTAGGGCGCGCTATGCACCTCGCGCCGTTCCGCGACCGGCGTGCCGAAGTAGGCACCATGTGAATACTAAAATGCATTAAACACTTCTTGACAGTCGCTATTCGCGGGATGCACAATGCCGCACGTTTCGCAGACCAGTGTTTGCGTCACATGTAATCGCCATTGTCTGTTGACTACGGTTGTGCTCCAATCAAAGGTTGCGTGAGGGAGCCTATGACTAAGTTGCGTTTCTGTCTGATTTCGCTGTGTTGTTCTGTTGTGTGCGCTGACATCGCGATGGCGCAGATTCAAAACGGTCAAGTTCAACGGCGTCGTGACCGACCCTTCCGGGGCCGCTGTTCCCAATGCGAAAATCACCATCTCCAATCAGGCCACCGGTCTTTCGGTCACGTGCGACCAGCAATGCGACCGGTGCGTACGGCGTCGCCGAGCTCCCGCCGGGCACATACAAGATCACGGTTGAAGCCGCTGGCTTCAAGACCTTCAGCGACGTCGGGTGTGACGCTGAACGCCGGCACGACTGCCCACGTCGATGCGAAGATGTCGCTCGGTCAGACGCGCGAAGTGGTCGAAGTCACGGGCGCAGGCTCCCAGGTAAATACCGAAGAGGCGAAGCTGGCCACCACGGTCAGCGCCACCCAGATCGAAAACCTCCCGCTCAACGGCCGAAACGTCTACGACCTGATGCAGCTCGCGCCGGGCGCGGTGAACGTCAACGGCGTGGATTTTGAAAATGGCCACGGCACTGTCGTCAACGGCCTGCGCGAAGATTTCAACGGCTTCCTCATCAACGGCGTGGCCAACAAGGGCTCTGAGCGGCGGCGTCAACAACACGCCGATTCAGGACACGGTCGCAGGAGTTCCAGCAATTGCAGTTGAACATGTCCGCCCAGTACGGCAACAGCGCGGGCAGCATCAATAACCTGGTCACCAAGTCGGGCACGCAATTCCTATCACGGCAGCGTCTGGGAGTACGTCCGCAACAACGCGCTCGATGCGAACAACTTTTTCTTGAACCAGCAGGGAGTAGCAAGAACCCGCCCCTCCGCTTCAACCAGTTCGGCGGCACTTTCGGCGGAGCGCTGATCAAAGACAAACTCTTCTTCTTTGGCTCGTACCAGGGGGATCGCTTCACGACGTCGGGCACTCCGCAGACGATCACGGTCGAGTCGCCCGCATGGCGTCACGCGGTCATTGCGGCGCAGCCGAATTCAGTCGCGGCGCTGCTGTACCAGAACTTTTCCCCAGCGATCGCGGGGTCGCAGCTTTCGACTCTCAACTCCTACGCGCCAGCTACCGACGGCAATTCGTCGACTGATCCCAACGTCGGTCGTGGTGCCCGTGGGAACGCCCGACTTACGAGCAGATGGCTCTGCCCGGATTTCAACAACCGGTCGATGCCAGCTGCCAGCCGATGGCCACGGTCCTGGGTGTGACTGCCACTGGATCAGAGCCATCATGAACTACAACGGTTGCGCGACTGGGCACGCGCCTTGCAGTTCGACACCGGCGATCACGACCGGGACCGCAAATCGCGGCGCCGCCTTTATCAACTCGCAGTACCGCGATCTTTAACACTCAAACCCAGACCCTCGGCAATCTCTTTAACGGCAATGAAGCATCGGCTCGTCTGGACTACAACTGGAACACCAACAATCGGACCTTCGCCCAGTTCAATTGGTTCCACTCCACCGACATGTTTGGCCCCTGCAACGCCGCCTGCACCCGAGGGTTCTCCAACCCCAGTAAGAGCTACTTCCCTAATGGACAGCTGAGCTACGTTCACACGTTTTCGACTGCGGTGGTCAACGAGCTCCGTATAGGCTATACGCAAAACAACACTGGAATCTCGACCAACCACCCCGGCGTGCCAGACATCTATTTCGACGACGGTACCGCAGGTTTCGGTTCCTATAGCGGCTATCCGCAATTCTTCAAGGAACACGATTACAGCTATGGCGACATGGTGTCGATCAGCCACGGCAGACACAGCATTAAAGTTGGTGTGGACATCAAGCGCAACATCGAAAACAGCGAATTTAACGTGGCCCGTCCTTCGTATGAAATGTTCGACCCGATCTATTTCGCGGCAGACTCGCCGGCGTCAGTGTCTGCCGGGGTGGATCCCGGTTTTGTGGATAACGGCAGCATCCGGCCAGGCCCAGCTGCAGACGAATGTCCGCCATTGGCGCAACCTGGAATTCGGTACGTATTTTCAGGACGACTGGAAGGTGTCGAAACGCTTGACCCTGAATTTGGGCATGCGCTACGACATTTTCACGCGCCACAATGAGTTGAATAATTTGGCTACCACCTTCATTCTGGGGCCGGGCGACAACATGGCCACCCGAATCGCAAACGCCAACGTTCCGTTCAGCAGTGCGCAAGATACCAGCGGCAACTATCTTTCGAGCTGCAACCCGAGCACGGTTAAGGTGCAGAGCAGCCAGGTGCTGGCTGGGGTTTGCGGGGCGGGAGGATTTGCCGCTTCAAAGAGCCTGGGAATGGGCGACCACAACGACTTCGGTCCTCGTGTCGGTTTTGCCTGGGACGTGTTTGGCGACGGAAAGACCTCGTTACGCGGCGGTTTCGGCGTATCGTACGAGAGCACCCTCTACAACCCGCTTTCGAACTCCCGTTGGAATCCTCCCTATTATTCGTTCAACAATGCTCAGGGCCCCTTAAACGGTGGCTCGGACACGGTGGTCTACGGTCCGACGACCTGCGGGGCATCGAGCTGCACGCCTTTGCTCTCCGGCACTCCAACGTTTTCAGGTCCTGGAACCAACCCTGGAATGGGGACCGGCGCGCAGGCTGCGGGGAACATTAGTGGTTGGGCGCCATTCAATCCGGATGCGGCTATCCTGACCGGCATCGTGCTGCCCCAGGGCATCCGCGATCCATACGTCTACAACGATTTCCTGAGCATTCAGCGCGAAATCTTGCCGAAGACGGTGCTGGAGGTTGATTACGTGGGCACCATCAGCCACAAGCTCTTCCGCGCCCAGGATATCAACCGCCAGGCGGGAGGCTTGCTGCCGTCTGGGGCATGCGTTACCGACAATATGGGAAGGAACCTGTGCAGTCTTATTACCGCAACGAACACCTCTGGCCGGCCCAACAGCAACTACGCAACTTTGCGGAACTGGCAAAACGCGGTTAATTCCGCATACGATGGCCTGCAAGTTTCCGCCAAGCGCCAGATGAGCCAGGGTCTGCTCTTTAACGTGAGCTATACCTACAGCCACTCCATCGACGAAGGCTCGACCTGGCACAGCGGCGCGACCACGGCCAGCGGCGCAGCCGGCGGCGACGGTTACTCCACTGACCAGGCTTTGCCTAGTTTGGACCGTGGCAATTCCGTGTTCGACATACGCCACCGCTTGGTCCTGAACTACGTCTATGAACTGCCGGGTAAGAGCCTCCACGGGTTCGCCGGTGCTGTTCTGGGCGGTTGGCAATACAGCGGAATTTGGGCCTTCCAGAGCGGCGCTCACTGGTCGCCGTATAGTTCATCGAGCCGCAAACTCCGCGAGGTAAGCGACCCTGCCGCAAGCTGCACCGCCGCCGATGTTGCTTCCGGAAACTGCATGAACCATGGAGGCGATTACAACCTGGACGGCGGTAAAAACGACCGGCCGGACAGCTCCATAGCGCAATTTGGCGGTGGAAACCGCCAGACTTGGGCAAACGGATGGTGCACGTTTGGTACGAATGGTGGTATCACCGGCGGCTGCAGCCCCGACCCCAATGGTGGTACCACACCGGTTCCAACCCAAGCTGGCCTTCCCAACGTTGTCAGTACCCTGTCTCGGCTGCACCGGTAGTCTTGGGCGCAACCAGTTCCGAGGTCCCGGCCAATGGTACGCGGATATGACCTTGGGTAAGACTTTTAACCTCACCGAGAAGGCTCACCTGAAGTTTGAGTGGCAGGCCTTCAATGTCTTCAACCGCGCTAACTTCCTGCTCGCGACCGCAGGCGGCGGAGCGAATAACCACGTAACCTATGCCAACTTCGGCCAAGCCGGGGGTACCCTCAACCCACGCCAGATGCAATTTAGCTTGAAGTTGAGCTTCTAGCAGGCGTTTACTCAAGTTAGAATGGGCTTGTTCTGGTTCGGAACAGGCCCATTTTACTTTTTAGATAGGTGGTTTTGTGCGCACTGCCACCCTAGGACTCAGGATCGCTTTCCCGTCGGTCGCCTGCGTCTGCCTGTGCGTGCTCCTATCCGCTCCCGCCAGCGCTCAGCAGCAAATCCAAGGCAATATCATCGGTCATATTCGCGTACAGCGCGGCGACAGCCCGCCGGAGCGCGTCATGGTATCGCTCGAAGTGCGTGGGGCTCCCATGGACAGTGTGTACTGTGATTCCTCCGGAACCTTCGGATTCCACAATCTGGGCCCTAATCCCTACTACATTGTGGTGAATGACGAGCACTATGAGCCGGTTCGCCGGCTCGCGGTCATCGATCCTGTGATGCTGGCACCGACAGTTTTCGTCGAGATCACTCTTGTCCCCAAAAGAAAGGCCACGCCGGAGGATGCGGCTCCGCCGAGTTCAAAGGACTCGAACCCCAACATGATCGACGTCCACGAATACGCTGAGCGGGTTCCGAAGCGCGCGGTGAAGGAGTTCGAGAAAGGCCTAGCCGCCGATGCCGCCGGCAAGCAGGACGATGCGATCCGTCACTACCAGAAGGCAGTCGGGATCGCCCCCGATTTTTATATCGCACACAACAATTTGGGCTCGGACTATGTGAGCAAATCCGATTTCCCGGACGCCCGTAAGGAATTCGAACGGGTCGTGCAGCTCAATCAGAGTGATGCGGCAGCATATTTCAACCTGAGCAACGTGTGCATGCTCACCGGCCAGATGCTGGAGGCGCAGCAATTCCTGGACGAAGGTCTGCGCCGCCAGCCGGACTCGGCCTTCGGGCAGTTCCTGCTGGGCTCGTTGGACCTGCGGCTGAAGAAGCTTGCTCAGGCCGAAGTGGCTTTGCTCAGAGCTATTCAGCTGGATCCCACCAAGGCGCAGTACCGCCTTCAGCTGGTGAACCTGCTACTGCAGCAGGGACGCAAAGAAGCCGCGGCCTCGCAGCTTCGCGACCTTCTGGCTACATTGCCGGACAGTTCGTTCAGCGCTCAGGCAAAACAGGTTCTGCAGAAACTGGAATCCTCACCGAAGCCCGCGCCAGTCCCGAACTAAGCTACTCCTGCGAGTGCTTCTTGATCACTTCGCACAAGTCTGAGTTCAGTTGGCACGCCTGACCGTATTCGCCTGCCGCCAGAGCCTTTTCGCCCAGTCGCTCATAGGCGAACCCAAGATTCAGATGCGCCTGTGCCAGGTTTGGATCGATTCTTAGCGCTTGCTTGTAGCTCGCGACGGCCTGCCGCAATCGCGCGGTCCGGCTGTAGGCGATTCCCAGTGAGTTGTAGAGATTGGCGTCCTTCAGTCCCAGTTCTATTGCGCGCGACAGATGCTTGCCAGCCTCGGCATAGTTGCCTTCCCGCAACAGCAGGAGTCCCAGATCGCGCCGGAGAGGTGCGAAGCTGCCCTGAATCGAGACCGCCTTCTCGTAGTCCGCAATCGCCGCTTTTTTGTCGGTGCGTTCGTCAATGAAGCCAAGCTGATACCAGGCCCGGTAATTCTCAGGGTTATATTGGATCGCGCTCTTGGCCCATTGCCTCGCCTCGTCGCCTTTCCCCAGAAAGATCAGGGCCCGTGCCAAACCCAGCATAGCTTGGTCAAAGTGCGGATTGAGATCGAGGCACTTGCGAAGTTCGGTGGCAGCTTCATCCCATTGTTGCTGACCCAGAGCGGCCTCCCCCAGCACGAAAGGGACGACGTACATTTCGGGGTCTTTCTCCCGAACCTGCAAGAGCAGAGCCCGTCCCTTGGCGATGTCTCCTGCGCGCAAGGCGTCTTCCGCCTCAAGAATCGAGTTGAATTCCCACAGCTTGGTTTTGGGATCCGCCAGTCCGGAAACCAGGGCACCCGCTGAAACTGGCGAACGGTATGCGACGTAGCCCAAGGCGCGCAGTTTGTCGAGTGCGTCGGGACTTAGCCCAGAGTTACTATCCGCGGCCGGTGTGTAAGGATGGCTCCGAAGCAACGTCTGCAGTTTGTCTTTGAGGACAGCTCGAGTCGCGGTCTGCTGCGCAGCCAGGTTGTTGGTTTCTCCCGGGTCAGCGATCAGATCGTAGAGTTCCGGGTTCGGGTGCTTCGACGTAGTGGTAGCGGCTGGTCTCGAGAGCATGCAGCGGACTCCACCCAAAGGAACTGAAGGGGTAGAAAGTTTCACTGTAGGAAGCGTCGTCATTTTTAGCGTCGGTTTCGAGAAGTCCGTGCGACGAGAACTGTCCGCTCCATCGCGTCATGAATTCCTGCTGCTCGCAAGAGAGTTGGAGCAACTGCGGTCGTTTCAACTGGCCGCGAGATCCGGCCGGGACGGAAGGCGCTCCCAGCAGGTGGTTTGACGATGAGCGGCACATGGACGGTGGCGTTGTAGACAAAGAAGCCATGCTCGTGTTCGCCATGCTCGCCCAGAGATTCGCCATGGTCGCTCAGGAACAGAATCAGACTCTGCTTGTAGAGTTGGTTCCCCTTGAGCCAAGCGATCAAACGGCCGAGTTCATGATCGGCATAGGCGATCTCTCCGTCATACAAATGCCCTCGATACTGGCTCCGATAAGGTTCAGGCGGATCGTAGGGGCTGTGCGGATCGTACAGATGGAGCCAGAAGAAGAACGGTCTCCGCGGATTCTTCTTCAGCCACGCCAGGGCGTGATCCACGCTTTCTCCCGCACGGCGATCCACCAGCCCCAAGTCGCGGTTCATGAAGGCCCCGGGCGAGAATACGTCGTCGTAGAAATCAAAGCCGCGAGCCAGTCCCCAACTTCGGTCCAAGACGAAGGCGCTCACCACCGCGCCCGTGTTATAGCCATGCTGCTTTGAAGGCCTGCGCAACCGATCGGAAACGCACATCGAGCGGCTGGCCAGTGAAGTCCTGCACTCCATTTTGGAAGGGATACAGACCGGTGAGAATGGCCGCGTGCGAGGGCCAGGTCAGCGGCACCTGCGAGATCGCGCGCTCGAACACGATGCCGTCTCGCGCCAGCGCATCAAGCGTTGGCGTCTCGATATTGGTTGCCCCATAGCAGCCCAGACGGTCCGCGCGCATGGTATCAATCGTAATTAGAATGACGTTCGGCGGTCTCTTGTCCGTGGCTGGTTTGCGGGTGCTCGGGGTGACGGCCACGACAGCCTGCAAGAAGGACAGACAAAAAAGAAGCAAACACGGGAGTCGGGCCGCTCCCAGCACGAAACTGGAATGCGCAACATTCGGAGGAATGGTCGGCCTCCCACGATCTCGTAACTCATTTCCGGTCATTGACCCTGGTCCCATTCCTGTTTCCCATCACTGAGGGCGCGCTGGTGTCGCCTTACGCATCTCTTCCTCTGCCTCTGCACTCAGGCCTTTGGCGGTCAGCGCTTTCGCCAGGGCGGCATGAGTGCCGGGCTCATGAGGGTCGAGTTCGGCCGCACGGCGCAATTCGCCGATCGATTCATCGACCTGTCCCTGATACAGCAGCAACTCGCCCAAGGCACGATGAGCAGGAGCATACTCGGGAGCAATGGTAGCCGACTGGCGAAACGCCGCCGCCGCCTCCGGCACCATCTCTTTCCTCAAATACGCAGCCCCCAAGTTATAGGCTGCCGAAAAATTCGTGGCGTCCAAATCCAAAGCGCGCTTCAACATCTGAATCGCTTGATCGAAGTCGCCGGTTCGCGCATACGCCAACCCCAGGTTGAATACTGCCAGCTCATAGTCTGGACTGAGCTGCAGAACACGCTGGAATGACTCTGTTGCCTTGGTGAATTCACGCAAGCGGTAATAATTCAGACCCAGCAAATAATGGACGGGCACCGACGCCGGATCGGTCTTAAGAGCAGTGATTAGCTTTTCCGTCGAGCTTTGATATTCGCCGTGCTGGCTCTCCGCAATTGCGTCGGAGATAAGCTCGTAGACTTGGATACGGTCCTTCGGATCTGGCAGAGAGGCGTCTGTAGTCGTTACGTTTCCACCGCCGGAGAATCCCGCATATCCCAGCGATTTTAGCCGCTCCATCAGCACCGGATCGAGGCCGGTTTTCTCCGCCAACTCTTGGTCCGCACTATATTGTCGAATCAGGGTATTCAGGCGAGCGTGAAGTTCCTCTGCGACCGCCTTTTTCGCCGGATAGAGATTGTTGGTCTCGCCCGGATCGTTGCTCAGATCGTACAGCTCAGGTTTTGGCGCCTGAATGAACTGATATTTGTCCGTTTCCACGGAACGCAGCTCGCTCCAGTTGAAGTGGATGCGCGGAAGGAACGTCTCCGCATAAAGGCTGCGAGAGTCCTCTTCTTTCTTCGATGCCATGAGAGGCAGCAGGCTGCGACCCTGCAGCTGCTCGGGGATCTCTATTTTCACATACTGCAGCACGGTAGGCATGAGATCGACCAGGCTCACCAACTCCGAAACCGCCATCGCAGATGCGCTTCCAGGCAAATGAATGATCACCGGAACATGCAGCGTCGCGTTATAGATGAAAAATCCGTGAGTCTTCTCGCCGTGCTCGCCGAGGCTTTCGCCGTGATCGCCGGTCAGTACAATCAGCGTGTTGTCGTAGAGACCCTTGGCTTTAAGAAACGCGATCAGCCGCCCCACCTGCGAGTCGGCAAAAGCGATTTCCCCGTCGTACAGACGGTCCTTATATTGCTCGCTGTACGGAGGCGGTGGCCGGTAAGGATAGTGCGGATCATAGAGGTGCATCCAGAGCAAAAACTTGTTCTTGTAGTTCTTGCCGAGCCAGTCCAAGGCGACATCCGCCACGACGTTCCCCGGGCGCTCCATCTCTTCCAGGTTTGATTCCTGCAGACGGTTGAAATCGAAGTGGTCGTAATAGAAGTCGAATCCCTTGTTCAAGCCAAACCGCGAATCCAGGACCGCGGAGCCAATCACCGCCCCAGTAATGTACCCCTGCTGTTTGAGGATCGAAGCCAGCGTCGACTGGCTGGAATTCAGTTTGTTGCCGCTGAAATCGTGCATTCCGCTGAGCGTGGGATAGGTCCCCGTGAAGATTGCCGTGTGCGCGGGCAGCGTCACGGGCACGGGAGTATAAGCGCGCACAAAGCGCGCACTCTGCGCGGCCAGCGCATCAATGTTTGGCGTCCGAATCTGCTTGTACCCGTAACAACCAAGATGATCGGCGCGCAGAGTATCGATCGTGATGAACACCACATTCGGCTGGGGTTTGACGGCGGCCCGCAGGCTGGGAGCTAGAAGGAGGCTGGCTGTGCAAAAAAGCGAAAAAAGCCGCGAAGATACCATGGGAAGAAGTGATTATACGACAGAGCCGGGCGCTAATTGCGCGTCCGGGTGATCCGTTGTGCTAGCCTGAGAAAGCCTGTGAAGATCTTTCGCGCTCTGATCGGACTGTACGCGCTAGGGACTCTGTGTGCTGCGGCCTCGCCCCTGCCCACAAAGAAGCCTACCGACATTTTCCTCATAACCATCGATACTCTTCGCGCCGACCACGTTCATTGCTACGGGTATCCCAACGTGGAGACGCCGGCTATCGACGGTCTGGCAAAAGATGGCATCCGCTTCGCGCAAGCCTTCACGCCCAGTCCGATTACCAACACCTCCCACGCCAGCATTCTCACGGGGCTGCTGCCAACTTCGCACGGGGTAACAGATTTCGCCATTCCGCTCTCTCCGGCGCATCCTACCGTGGCAGCTCTGCTCAAGGCACAGGGCTATCGCACTGGGGCCTTTATCGGGGCGGTGATCCTCGACAGCAAAACCCTGGCTCCCGGATTCGATCGAGGGTTCGATTTCTACGACAATTTTCCGGAGCATCCGCAGACGAAGTCCCGCTGGGGACGCGTCGAACGCCGCGGCCTGGAGGTCGTGCAGCACGCGGAATCGTGGTTGAGCACACATCCTGCGGGACCACTTTTCACCTGGGTACACCTCTACGATCCGCACGATCCCTATGAGCCTCCGGCACCCTATTCCGAAATCTACAAGGATCGCCTGTATGACGGCGAAATCGCCTATGCCGATTCCGCGCTCGCGAACTTCATCGCCTATCTCAAGCGGAGCGGCCGTTACCGCAACTCGATCATCGTCGTGGTTGGTGATCACGGGGAAGGCTTGGGCGAGCACCACGAAGACACACATGGAATCTTCTTGTACGACTCGACCACCCACGTGCCCCTGATCATCAAGCTTTCCGGAGCGCTGAGCGCCGGCACTTTAGTCAGGGCTCAAGTACGCACGGTCGACATCGTCCCCACATTGCTGGAGTTGGTGGGCGCCGCGCCTCTCGGGAAGAGCGACGGCGAATCGTTGAAGCCCTACTTCGCCGGTGCCAACCAGGGCGAGCGCCCGGCTTTCGCAGAGACCAGCTACCCGCTGCGTTTCGGCTGGGCTCCGCTGCGATCGGTTCGAAGTGATGGATTCAAATACATCGAGGCGCCTCGGCCCGAGTTCTACGACCTGCGCACCGATGCAGCCGAGTTAGACAACAAATATGAACCGTGGAACGAGCGCGTGCAAAAAGCGCGGGCCCTGCTCGCGGACCTGCGGGCAAAGCTTCCTCCACCCGAGTCTTCGAAAGGAGTGGTTGGACAGGACACGCTCAATGAACTCAAGGCGTTGGGCTATCTGGGCCGCGCTGATCTGGGAAGCACAACGTCTGCCTCGGAGCCGTCGATGCTGCCCGACCCGAAAGATAAGATTGAAGAGCAAAATCTGCTACACGCGGCGATGCTTGCGTCGGAGGACGACCGCACGGCGGAGGCTCGCAAGTCTCTCGAGAAAGTGCTCGCGCTTGACCCCGCGTCTCCAACCGCCTTGCGGCAATTGGGAGAACTGGAATTGCATGCAGGGGACTACGCCCAGGCCGCGCAACACCTGAAAGGCGCAGTTGAAGCGCGTCCCGATGACGCAACGGCTCCGTTCTACGAGGGCCAGGCCCTGGCGAACTTGCATGAGTTCGCAGCCGCACGCGATGCGCTCGAAACCAGCCTGAAGCTCCTGCCGGGGCAATTTCCAGCGCGCTTGCTTCTGGGTCAGGTATATCTCGCGCTCAACAATCCAAAAGCCGCCGAAGACCAATTCGAAGCCGCACTACTGTTGCAATCGAACAGCGTCGAGGCCCAACTCGGAGTCGCAAACGCACACATTGCCGACGGTAACTTCTCCGACGCCGTCCGACTCCTGGAGCCACTCTCCAAGGTGCAGACGAAGAATGCAGAGGTGTTCGAGTCGCTAGCCAAGGGATATGCAGGTTTGGGGAAAGCGGCGGAGGCACATCAAGCAGAATCACAGGCCACACTTCTGCGCGGCAAGAAGTAGCAGAGGGAGTTTTTCGCTTGCAGAAGGGTCATCGTCTCGCTGAAAGAGCCATGCGCAACCGGCTAGCGACGGCACGACCGCCATTGAACGCCGGAATGAACTTCCATTCCATTGCGGCATTTAGCAGGTCTGCGTCCTCCGATTTCGCCTTTCCCGCTGGTTCGATGGACCGAACCTTCCCCGCGGAATCAATCACCAAATCCACTAGCAATTCCGAATCCGTCAAACTCGTCTCCGAAGCTGCAGGAGCAGGCCGCTGAAGCATGATGGGCTGAGGCGGGACGATCTCGGACTTACTCGTCGCTGATCCGCTTATTGCATCGAAGATCGTCGCGCGCTTCTTGCGTCCAGGCGGACCGGTTGCGGATACCGCATCGACTTGAGTGCGGATTCCACGAGCACGCGCGCTCAAAATCGAGGCATGCATACGATCGACGTCTGCGGCAGGCCACAGCTCGGTAAGGGATCCCCATGCGTCCGATTCACGTCCGCTGTACAGGTATGACCAGACAATTTCCAAGATCTTGACTTTCACTCTTCGCAACCGATGTAGGCGTTCGGCCGAACGGGTTTCAGTCGATCGCAATTTGCCATCGCTATCTTTAAAATCGCGAAGTTCCTGCGAATCAAGCTCTTTCCGCAATTCTGTAATCAGGTGATCGTAATAAGGCTGGAACTCGGAACTTACATCCAGGAGCTGACCGTGTGCGAAGCGCAGGACGACCGGTGGTGCGAGGTCGAGTTCACCCAAGACCAGGTCTTCAAATCCATTGATCGCTGCGGCGTCATTGGTCCAGATCTCCACGCGATCATCAAGGTCGGTGTCGGCAGCGCTGAATAAGTCTCCGCCACTAATCGTTCGTAGCAAACGGGGTGGCTTCTCCAGAGAATAGATCTGGTACGTCGGACAGCATTCTGCTCCGGAATTGCTCACCTGGAATGCGACAACCGGCACACCCACTCCAAGATTCACGCCAAAAGCATCAAGGTCAACCTCTGCAACATCGGCCGCGACCGGCAGTTCTTTCTTGTCCCAACTGAGTATTGCTGCACATCGGCGGGTCGCAAGCCCGCCAATCCTGGCAGCGCCGACGCGGACGCTGACCCCGCGGAACTCAGCCTCGAAGTGACCGCTACCGTTGCGACAGAGCGCATTGTGGGTCTGAGCGCTGGCGACCGCAGCTGTTCCCCACAAGATCAAGAACCACGCAAGCGCCAGCGAGCCGTGGCGGATGAAAACGGCAAAACCGGAAATGTGCACGAGAGAGACAACGTGCGGACTACTTGACCGTAGCCGCACTTTGCACACGGGATGGTCTGCCCTTGGAAACAAAAGCCGCTTTCGCCAGCTCTATTTCACCGCGATGACTTTGTCCGAGCCTTCAAAAATCTCGCTCAGCACATGGCCGCGCATCTGCACTGGCTGCGGAATCCCATACAGATGCAAGATGGTCGGCGCGATGTCGTATACCGAAGCTTCAAATCCCATGAGCCGCAGGCCGTGCTTGATGCCGGGACCCATGGCAAAGAATGAGCCCGGGACATCGTCGCCATCGGCGAAGTCATGTTTGGCAATGACCGGCGTCGTTTTCTCGTGGTCCATGTGCGCGTGCGGATCACTGTCCTCAAACTCTCGTAGGGGCTTGATCCCGTGATCGGAAACGATAATCACGTAGGTGTTATCGTCAATATGCTTCAGGATTGAGCCCAGCACCTTGTCGAACGCAACGTACTGGTCAGGAAAAGCCTCCATGCGCACCGCGTTAATCTTGGGATTGTAGCCCGCGTTATAGGGCGCGATGGGATACAGCCAGTGCCCGGTGCGGTCTTCACAAGACTGTCCCAGCCACGTGAATTCGGTGGGATGATGATCGAGCAGGTAGTCGAAAAGACGGGTTTGCTGGTCCCGAATCAATTGCACCTTGGTCAGCCAGGCGTCGATCACTTCGGACTCGTGTCCCCGAAGGTCCGCAGCAGCCGGCATGCGCTCGCAGTCGATGTAGAAGTCGCCAACGCTCTTCAGCAACTCTGCTTTCAGAGCGGCAGGATAAACCGCGTCTCCGCCCTCAACTTCTGAAAGCTTCGGCGCGCACAGCACCCCGTCCTCGCAGTTCTTGCCGCGGGTCAACATGCCGCTGATCATGTAGCCATTCACCGGCATGACCGGGAAAGTAGCTGGAACATTAGCCATCCCTACGGTCACGCCGCTTTTCGACAAAACCGACCAGATCGGCTCTTCTTTCAGCATATTGGTGTTGGCAGTAATACCGCCCACGATGAAGCCGGTCACCCCATGCTCCTCTGGTTTCGTGCTCGTGAATATCGTGCTGTACACACGGGGACAATTCGGTGCCGAGACGGTGCGTAATTTGCCGTAGGCACCCTTCTTGATCACCGAGGAAAGGTTGGGCATCTTGCCCTGCAAAAGCAGAGGCCGGATGACATCCAGTTCCATGCCATTGACGCCGATCACCAGTACCCGCGGTTTGGGCTTGGCGCTACTTTGTGCCTGGCCGAGCAGAGACAGGGGAAACAAGGCGCATACTAAAATCGCTGTCGAAAACCGTTGCCACAGCATCGAGAATTTCACCTCGGACGGATTGAGTGTTCAGGATTCTGCCTGAAAAAATGTAGTCGGATTATACTCCTGCAGCCAATGGTTTGTTATGGAGAAGGTGACGGTCGAAGTGCGTCCGGGCCGCGCTTCTTCGGTGACGGACCCGCCCATCTTCCCTGGTCAACGGCGCTTAAGAGCCTCTGGTTCCTCAAGGTGCGAGGCCAATCCGATCCCAGCAGGCCAGACAAGCATCGTTATGACTACAGTTAGTAAACACCATGCAGACTCGCGATCGATCATGATTTTCGCCTGTTTTCTCCGGGTATTTGAGGTGTTGCTTCTGTTTTCACCCGCAAAATTCGCGGGGTTTAAGCATTTTAACCTTGACTTCCACAGGGCACATGCCGCAGATTGACCAAGCAGTCGGAACCTCTCCCCCAATTGGTTCCTGTGCACCAAGGCTGTAAGGAGTAGCCCGCTCTGGCACTCCCACAACCCGATGGCCACGACTCTTGCCCCGGTAGATTCACGGGAAGTCGTACGATGCGATCACTGCCTGCTGGTCCAGTTCCGCACATCCAATAATAATTGCCGACGCTGCCATGCGTCCCTGGACGAGGAACCTGAACCCGAACCCATCATGGTAGCGCCACCGATGATGATGCCCGTGCCCGGCAAACGGCCGCGGACATCTGAACCTGGCGACCTCCATCCGCTCGCTGCGCCTGCGCAACGGGCTCAGCCAGCGGCAACTGGCGGGACGCATGTCGGTGCCGCGCACCTATGTTTCCAAAATCGAAAACGAGAAGGCCACGCCTACGCTGTCTTCCCTGGAACGGCTGGCGCGCGCACTGGAGGTCACTGTGCCCGATCTGCTCAGCGGCGGCGAACGCAGCCGCCAGGAAGAAGTCAACGAACTGATGAAAGATCAGTTTATCGCGGAGTTGTTGCCGTTTGTTGCGCAACTGAACGGGATGCAGATGTCGAGCATTCTGACCCAGGTGCGGGATTTGACGGTGCGGCCGCGGAGAAGCGCGTAGGTCAAGTTTCAGGTGCTTGTGCCGATGACATTGGGTTCGGCGCAGAAACGATTTTATCCGGGCAACCAGCCAACACTAATGACCGGGACCGATGTTTGGTCCCGGCTTTTTTGCTTCGATCACCGGAAGACCATTGCCCGCGACCAGACCGGCAAAGTGAACGAAATCGCCAAGGTGAAGTTCTTTCGCCCCGCTGGGTCTAATCCTCGATCTGAATCAATTTTCCCACGGCTCGTGCCGTGGGCTGCATTCTTGCGCCGCGTCGCGGCTGGGAGCGGTGAATCCGAAGTAGATTGACCGGCATCTATCCTGCATGAACCAAGAAGATGTAAGCGCGGCCGCCGCGTTGGCTGTTCCGTCGGTTTTGTCGAATCTCGCCTCAGATAGCGCGGGCTCGGATGGTGACTGCAAGAGTCGGAGATTGCTCCTCAGCACGCGGGTGACGATTCCCTGCTGGACGCTTACTCGACCGCGCGTGACCGGGCGCCGTCGAGCGCATGAGTCCGTCGGTGGTGAATATTGAAGTGCATCAGGCCGCGGGCCGCACGCGATCGGGTGAACCGCGCGAACGGCAGGGCGGCGGCTCGGGATTTGTGTTTACCCCCGATGGGCTGATCCTCACCAATAGTCACGTAGTGCATGAGGCGACGCGCATCGCGGTGACGCTGGCGGACGGACGGCGCATGCCGGCGACCGTGATCGGCGATGATCCGGCAAGCGACCTGGCGGTGATTCGTCTGGATCAACCGCACTCCGGCGAACCTGGACTGACTGCAGCCGCGCTGGGCGATTCGCAACGCTTGCGCGTGGGACAGATCGTGATTGCGATTGGCGCGCCCTACGGATTTCAGTCGACGGTAACGGCGGGCGTGGTCAGCGCATTGGGCCGGTCGCTGCGGTCGTATTCGGGGCGGCTGATAGACGACGTGATCCAGACCGATGCGGCGCTTAATCCAGGCAACTCAGGTGGGCCGCTGGTCGATTCCGCGGGGCGCGTAGTGGGCGTGAACACGGCGACCATTCTGCCGGCGCAGGGGATCTGCTTTGCCATCGGCATCAACACGGCGAAGTTTGTAGCCAGCCGGCTGCTGCGCGATGGACGCATCCGGCGCAGCTACATTGGCGTTTCGGCGCAGACGGTGCCGGTGCATCGGCGGGTGGTGCGCTTCTACGATCTGCCGAAGGAGATGGGCGTGGTCGTGCTCGGGGTGGAAGAGAACAGTCCGGCAAAGCGGGCGGGACTGCGCGAAGGGGACATTATTGTCGCTCTGGAAGGGCAGCCGGTTGCAGGCGTGGACGATCTACACCGCGTGTTAACCGACGTGCGGGTGGGGGTCAGTTGCGCCCTGACCGTGCTGAGGTGGACCGAGAAACTGGAGTTGAAGGTCGTGCCGGAGGAAGCGCGTTAGGTTCATGGGGCGCGGGCGCGCCCGCGCAGGCTTCAGCGCCGAGGGCGGTTATCCTCAAATACCTCCGAAATCGGCTTGTGCCGTTATGGTTCGGGCATTTCGCGGGCGGGGGCGCCCGCGCCACATCGAGCCGGCTGGGCTACTTGCGGTCATTGCGCGGCCCTTCCCCGCTGTGTTAGCCTCTTGTTGAGAGGCCACTTTGTACGACAAAGTACCCACGGGGCTCGACCGCAAAGAAACGGAAGTTTACCGGCGGCTGGATCCCGCACGGCTCCCGAAACATATCGCCATCATCATGGACGGCAATGGGCGCTGGGCCAAACGGCGCCACATGCCGCGCGTGGCCGGACACCGTGCCGGAGTGACCGCCGTGCGTTCGACGGTGGAAACCGCGGCGCGCATTCACATTCCCGCGCTCACGCTGTATGCGTTTTCCGAAGAAAACTGGAAGAAGCGTCCCAAGAGCGAAGTCGGCTTTCTGATGGGACTGTTGAGCCGGTATCTGAAGGCGGAAGTCCCAACGCTGAACCGGAACAATATCCGGCTGGAATATATCGGGCGGCAGCACGAACTGCCCGAGGACGTGCAGGAGCGCATGGCCTGGGCCAGCGAGGCTACGTCGCGCAACTCGGGCATGGTGCTCACGCTGGCTCTGAACTACAGCGCGCGCAGCGAACTGGTGGACGCGTTCCGCTCCATGGTGCAGGCGGCGGCGCAGAACGGCGGGATCGAGCATCTGCAGATCGACGAGGACATGGTCGGGCGGCATCTGTATACGCGGCATCTGCCGGATCCCGACCTGGTGGTGCGGACCTCCGGCGAGATGCGGCTGAGTAATTTCCTGCTGTGGCAGCTGGCGTACGCCGAGATCTATGTAACCCCGACTTTGTGGCCGGATTTTCGCGGCGTGCACCTGCTCGAAGGCATTGCGGAATACCAGAAGCGTGAACGGCGCTACGGCGGACTGAACCATCCCGAGTCGAATCATGGGGACGGGCACGCGGCGGTGACTTCTTCGGCTTCCGAAGCGAAAATCTTAACCACAGAGGACACAGAGGACACAGAGAATCGCAAATGCTTCCTCTGTGTCCTCCGCGTCCTCTGTGGTTAATTTTTTGAATTCGTGCAAAGATCGTAGCGGCTCCTTATCTCGGAACATACCTACTTCCCTTGCTGAAACGCATCGCGACCGCGGTCGTCCTGATTCCGATTGTGCTGGCGCTGATCCTGCGGGCGCCGGTGCCGGTGCTGGCGGTCGTGGCGGCGGTTGTGGCCCTGCTCACGATCCATGAATTCCTGAAACTGACGGAATCCTACGGCGTACAGCCCCTGCGCCTGCCGACTTATATTTTTGTTGGAAGTTTTTTTCTGCTGCTGGCGTTCAATGTGGGAAATGAGAAGCCGCTGCTTTCTACAGCAATCTTTGTGTACTGCGTGGGATTCGCCGGGGCGATCGCACCGTTTCTGGCGTTGACCGTTGCCATGCGGCGGGAAGACCTGCGCAGCGGATATCCGGCGGCAGCGGCCTCGGTGTTCGCATTCACCTACATTGCGCTGCCCATGGGGATGCTGGTGCAGCTTCGCCAGCAGTGGGCGGGGGCGTTTTACCTGCTGTATTTGCTGCTGGTGGTTTGGGCGGGTGACATTTTCGCGTACTTCGTGGGCAAGTCGGTGGGACGGCATTTGATGTCGCCGCGCATCAGCCCGAAGAAAACCTGGGAAGGTGCGGCGGCCTCGCTCGCGGCTAGTGTCGGAGTAGGGTGGCTGCTGTTTCACTACGCGCTGCCTCTGAGTTCAGCGCTTCTGCGGGTCGGGCTGATCGAGCGGCGGGACGGGCTGTTTGGGCTGGAGCAGCCAGCGATGGGGCCCGTCATTCTGCTGACGATCGCGCTAAATGTAGCGGCGCAGCTTGGGGATCTGGTGGAGTCGCTGATCAAGCGCGGTGCGGGAGTGAAAGACTCGGGAGCGATTCTTCCCGGCCACGGCGGCATGTTCGACCGCATCGACGCGCTGCTGTTTGCTGCTCCGGTATTATGGTTTTATATGGCTTGGCGCGTGATGCAGTAACAGCTATTCGATGCAATGGTGGACCCACCTCAGTACCCGCCGCTGTACTCGCTTCACCCGGATAGTTCCATTAATCCAGTCAAACTTGCGCAACTGGAGCGGCTTTCGACCGAAGCCCTGCAGGCATCGTTATTGCCGGGACACGAGGGTTGTCTGAAAACGCGGCCGGAAGGAACTATACTGGATGGGCATCATCGCATTCACATTCTTCGCCAACGGGGCGTGGATGTTGACAGCCTTCCTCGGGAGGTCGTCGTAAAGGATCAAGAGTAAAGATGCGGAAGGAACTTTATTGGGTCGATGGACCGTGGCGCGGAAAGCTCGCCATGGCCGCACGACCACGTGGCGGAGACTGGCTGGGGATGACATGTCCAGCTGGAAGCAGGCGGGGATAGATACGGTGCTTTCGCTGCTCACGCCGGAGGAAGAAAAGGATCTGGATCTGCGACAGGAGGCGGGCGAAGCGAAGCGTCTAGGGAATGGAATTCGCTTCGTTTCCCATTCCCGACCGCCAGATTCCAAAGTCAGAAGCAAAGTGGGCGGACATCTTGGAAAAAACCACACGCACGCTGTCGGAAGGCAAGAACGTGGTTGTCCATTGCCGCCAAGGAATCGGGCGCAGTGGGTTGGTGGCAGCCTGTCTCCTGGTGAGAAAGGGAATCAGCCCGGGAGCGGCCGTGGAGATAGTCTCTGCCGCGCGGGGCGTCTCCGTTCCTGAAACCACCGAGCAGCGAGATTGGATCGACCACTACGCGGTCGGTTTGTCCGCCACGAAGTGAAGCAGTCGGCACTACAAGGCAGTTCAAAATAATCATGAAACGCATCGCCATCCTGGGATCGACGGGCTCGATTGGGCGCAGCACGCTCAGCGTGGCCGAGTCGTATCCTGACCGTTTTCAGATTGTGACGCTGGCCGCCGGGTCGAATCTCGAAGCCGCGTTTGAGCAGGCAAAGCGCTGGCGGCCGCGCGTGATGTCGCTGGCGGCAGAAGCCGATGCCAACGCTCTACGCGCGCGCCTGAAGAAGGAAGGGCTGGGCGACATTGAAGTCGTGCATGGCGCGGCGGGGACGGTGCGGGTCGCGACGCATGCGGACGTGGACTTCGTGGTCAGCGCCATCGTGGGCGTGGCTGGGCTAGAGGCGACGTACGAGGCAGTGCGCACAGGGAAAGTTGTTGGGTTGGCTAATAAAGAATGCCTGGTCGCCGCCGGAGAGCTGATCACGGCCGAGGCTCGCAAGCAAGGCAAGCCGCTGCTGCCGATCGACAGCGAGCACAACGCGGTGCATCAATGCCTGCGCGGCGGGCGCATGGACGAGGTGGAGCGCATCTGGCTAACAGCTTCGGGCGGGCCGTTCCTGAACACTCCCCACTCGGAGTTTGCTTCGATCACCGTGGAGCAGGCGCTGAACCACCCCACCTGGAAGATGGGGCGGCGGATCACCATTGACTCGGCGACGCTGATGAATAAAGGCTTTGAGGTGATTGAAGCGTGCAGATTGTTTCACATGCCGCCGGGAAAAGTGGAAGTAATTGTCCATCCGCAGTCGACAATCCATTCCCTGGTGGAGTTTGTGGATGGCAGCATACTTGCTCAATTCTCAGTGACCGACATGCGACTGCCGATTCTGTATGCCCTAACATATCCGGAGCGGATACAGTCGGATATGCGGTTTGCGGTGAGTGACTTGCGTCATCTGGACTTCTGCCCTCCGGACCTGAAAAAATTCCCTTGTCTGCGTCTGGCGTATGAGGCGGCAGAGGCGGGCGGCGCGCAAACAGTGGCGCTGAACGCGGCCGATGAAGTTGCCGTGGCTGCGTTTCTGGAAGGCCGCATCGGCTTTAACGACATTCCCCGGATCATCGAAGACGTTCTGGCGGGAACCAATTCAGGGAAGCTGGAGTCGATTGCAAAGGTGCTGGAAGCCGATGTCGAAGCCCGCCGCTATGCCCGGCAGCGGGTGGCAGAGGGAAAGAAAATTGAGCAGCCGCGGGCAACGTCGTTCGCATAATTTTGGAATCTAACCAGGTGGAGAGTACGTACCTCGATTATGTCTGATTTTCTAACCTCACTCATAGCGGTGGTAGCGGTTCTGGGCTTCATGATCCTGATCCACGAGTTTGGCCACTATGCGGTGGCCAAGTGGCTGGGTGTACGGGTCGAGCAGTTCGCCATTGGATTCGGCAAGCGGTTGGTGGGTTTCCGCAGGGGCGAGACCGACTATCGCATCAACGCGATCCCGCTGGGCGGCTACGTCAAGATGAGCGGCGAGAATCCGATGGACGAGCGCTCGGACGATCCGCGGGAGTTCATGAATCACTCGCGCTGGCACCGCTTCCTGATCGCGATTGCCGGCCCGACGATGAATATCCTGCTGGCCATCGTGCTGCTCACCACCGTCTACATGGTGCATTACGAGTATCCGGCAGTGTACGACGAGGCGCCGGTGATTGGATGGGTGGTGAAGGACACCGCCGCGGCGAAGGCCGGGTTCGAGATTGGCGACCGCATTACGAGAATCGATGGCGTGGAGAATCCCACCTGGGAGCAGGTCGATCTCAAAGAGGCTCTGAGCCCCGGGCAACCGCTCGAGGTTATCGTCGAACGCAACGGGCAGCGGTAGAGAAGACGGTAGTGCCGGAACCCACGGGTCTTGATCAAATCGGATTCGCGGGCTGGGCGCCGAAGGAAAACACTGTCACCATCACCGACCTGGTGGGAGGGATGCCGGCGGAGAAGGCGGGATTAAAAGAAGGCGACCAGATCCTGACGGTGGACGGTAAGCCGGTGCCAGCGCTGGCGGCGATGGTGGAGAGTCTGAAAGTCTCGAAAGACAAGCCGATCGCGATTACCGTTCTACGCGATGGCCAGCAGAAGACATTTACTGTGCAGCCGGTTCTTTCCGATAAGTGGTATCGCATCGGCATCGGCAGCATGCAGATGAAAGTGAAGACCCTGCCCTTTGCGGCCGCGTTGAGCCTGTCCCTGCAAGAGAACCGGAAGAACGCGCTGCTGATCCTGGAACTGGTCAAGAAGATGGCGCAGCGCAAGATTTCGATGCGCTCGATTGAAGGGCCAATCCGGATTGGCCAGGCCGCGGGCGAAGCCGCCCGCCGCAAGGGCTGGACTCCGCTGATGGGGCTGACCGCCGCCATCAGCCTGAATCTTGGCATCTTCAACCTGCTGCCCATTCCGATCCTCGATGGCGGCGTGATCCTGTTCCTGCTGATCGAGGGCCTGATGCGGCGCGACATCAGCATGAACATCAAGGAGCGCGTCTACCAGGCTGCGTTCGTGTTCCTGGTGCTGTTCGCGGTGATGGTGATCTACAACGATTTGATGAAGACGATTCCGGGGCTGGCGGACAAACTGCTGTAGACTCCTGGAACTCAGGGTTAAAGCTGGCGGCTGCTCGAGCAGCCGCCGGCTTTTTTCGTTTAAGGCGTTCGTACTGGCTTACGCAGACTTGGTTGTGCGCTGCGACCGGCCAGGGGGAAGCAGCCGCTTCGACCTGGGCTGGCAGGCCGCCGCTGCTTTGGGCTTGGCCGCCGGAAGCATGGCGGCACGCACGCTGGTAACGATCTGTTCCGGTTGCTTCCCTGCGGCCACGTCGGAGAGCACAGCGGCGAAAACTCTGCCCGCCATCTCCACCGTCCAGGGCGCGATGTGCGCCATCTGCGTGGGCTGAGCCAATCCGTTGAAAGGATCGTCACTGGTGACGCCGTTCGGCAGGTTCTGGAGCGCTTTCTGGAAGTTGGGCCAGGCGTTGGCGGCAGCATCGGAGGTCAGGTTGGCATAGAGCTGAGCCAGCGTGCCCGGGTCGCCCAGGTTGACCATCGCCGGGGCGATCTTCTCCAGACCGTAGCCCTGGCTGATGAGCCAGGACAGAAAAGCCATCCCGCAGCCCGTGCTGTCGGCGCTCTGATCGGTCTGGTCCGTCTGGTTCACGAAGTCGGGCTCGCCATCCTGGGCCCACTGTGGGGCGGTGGCAAAGTCAGCAAGAGCGTTGTTTCCGATCACGGTGGCGCACCAGCGAGACAAGGCTTCGCCGGTGCTGAGGCCGCACAGGTTTCCGTTCATCGAGCACTCGCTGAGTTCGGCCTCAAACAGGGCGGAGACGCGAGCCGAGTTGCCGAAGGAAGCGCAGACCTCGATGGCGGCTCCCGGTGGTGTAATCGCAGCCCATGTGGTCGGCGCCGCCGGTGCCGTCGGTGGCGCCCCCGAGGGCGAACACAATGATGCTGACCGGGCCTCCGGTGGTGCCGAAGATGCCGTCGTTGGCGGCCACGACGCGATCGGCGTCGTTGACCAGATCCTGAGCGTTCTGCAGGGCTGGCTGGCCGAGTGTGGGATCAACATAAACGGTGACGCGTCCGCTCGGACTGGTTCCCACGAACTGAGAGTCTCCCTTGTAACTGGGCCATGCGGGCGCGACAGGATTATCGCGGTGGATGGCGACTGGTTTCTTTTCGGTGTGAGTTGCCTTGATGCGGTGATCCATAGGAAAAACCTCCATTCGGACAAAGTAAAGGTCAGCACTCAGGGCTTCGCTTGCAGCCCGTCTTTCGGCCCGAGGTCGGTTCGGTCTTTTCCCAGCAGCGGGATGAAATGGTAGACCCGCTGCTTTCACAGACGCGGAAACACGACAATCCGTTACAAATTCCGAGTTTCTCAGGCGGGTGGGCGATCCCAGTCGGGGTAAGGTCCACGAGAACAATGAGAATCGCGGGAGAGTGCCAAGGTTGCTCAGGCGCGTGCACCGGCCCAGAAGGATCGTGTTTTGTTACGAAATCCGTAACCGGCGGGACTCGGAATGCGATTGGCGCCCCAGATGTGGCTTTAGAAATCAAGGTGATTTTTCCCCAAATCACAAAGGCTACAGTGGCACGATCACGCTTCTGTGCGCCAAGGTCAGACGGGAAAACCCGATAAGCACTATTCGTTGCCGTGACCGGCATCACAGACAGCAAGTTTCTTTTGACGTATATAGAGGGGCGTCAGCCTCCCCGAACGAGCACGACTCCAATTCTGTGGGAGTGTACCCACCCGCCGAGGCATCCTTAGCCGTATATCAAGGTGCGCGTATGCAAAATCCGCGCTCCATCCTAATTCTCTTCGTGCTCCTAGGCTTCGGCTCGTCTCTGATTGTTCCGGGTGATGATATCCCCGAAACCCCGTACGATGAATCGGAGGCACTGCCGTACGAGGCCAGCCCCGTGTACTCAACCGTAGTACCGCTGAGGGCTGGCGGGACAACGGAGGCGATGCCAATTTGCTTACGCCGTAAACCTGCTACTCCTTCCCCGTCCCTCTCTGCCCGTGACCGCGACAACGATGCCAATCGATCCGCCAATCCACGAAGGTCTTTGGCACTTCTCTGTATTCTGCTCTGCTAGCACCTCGGGTTGTGCTTTAGAGCACAGAATAGGGAGATCGCGAAAACGCTCAACTCATAGCCCATCACTGAGCTGAAAAGGAGATTGCGATGAGAGCCATATTCGTCTGCTTGTGCATTATGGGCCTGTGTTTGCCGGTTCTGGCTGGTCCCCCTGCGCCGCTTGTGCCTAGGTCACCGGGTCATACAACATAACCGCCTACCTTGAGCCAAACCTAACTTCACCCTACACTTGGTGCTTTAATTTCACCTCTACAGGGACAGTATTAGGGTTCGCGAACAAGCGGCGCCTGGAACGTTCCCAGTTACTCTCTGGGTTGGTCCGGCGAGTGGTACGTGAATGGTGATGAGATCATCATGCACGGCGTCGCTGCCGGCACTTACCTGTTCTCGTGGAAGGGCAGAATCCTCAGCCCGTCGAAGATTGGCGGGCGGCAAGTGGAGTTTTTCATTAATGGCAGCACCGATACAGCTGGGACTTCTTCGGAAGTAAGATCTGGCGGGGCGTGCCCGGCCACGGCGGCAGCTAACGTGGGTGATCCGGCACGGTAAGTAACCATCGACCTTCCGCTGCGCGTGGAAATGATTGCGATTCGAGCTTCAAGCCGCCCGCCGTCTAGGGCGGCTTTCTTATGGATTGTCGAGCGCGGGAGCGCGATAACCACTGCGAACCGCTACGCACAACACTGATCCCATCTGGCAGAAAAAAGTCGCGGCGTTTGAGCCAATCCGGTCTCCTTTCTCACATTTAAGAGTAGAGGCTTCCTTCGGGACGCATTCGCGGGAAGCTGGGACGCCAATCTAGGGCAAAGCCACTCTCAGGAGGAGTGTATGAAACATCTTAGTCAACCAGTACGGATCGCCGTGTTGGCAATGTTCGGCATGGTGGCCGCAATTTCTCTGGTAACGGTCAGTTCCGCCACGGGCAACGTCAGCAAGGGAGACTTGGCAGGAACCTGGCAAATCACTCTCGGCGGAGTAACCGGGTGCGGGCAATCCACGGAACTCGCCAATATCACCCTCAATTCCAACGGCTCAGGCACAGGTACTCTTCAGACCCACGGCTCATGCGGCGACTCCAGCCTGACCGCTCAGACCTTCACGATTTCATCGCTGAAGACCAACGGCAGCGGTACGGCCGGCCTGAGTTGCGGCACCGGATGCGGGTGGGCCTTCACCATCCAAGTGTCCCCCGATCGCTCCACCTTCAACCTGGTAGACATCACGGATCCAGGCAACTTCCTGGAGGGCACAGCTGTGCATCAGTAGTTCAGTCGGAGGCCATTCCAGCATCTCGTACTTCAAATGGGGAGCCACAAGGCTCCCCATTTCCTGTCGATCCGTAGACAATCAGGAGAACTTCAGTGCATCCGGGTTCGGGCGGGCAAGGCCTATCGTTAACGGCTGCGAAAAGTGCGGAACCAAAGCTTCAGGTTCGCGAACTGGAACGGAAGGGTCCCCCATGTTGCCTTACGCCAAACTTCGGTAACCGATGAAAATGGAAATCCTCTCAACCGTCTGGCGGCTTATGCCGATAATAATCATCCGTTGCTTCTGGGGACCATGCTCATGCACACTCGTATCCTCTTCCTCGGTTTTACCATCGGGACCATTTGCGCCCACAGCCTGGTTTTCGGTCTGTCGAGTGCAGGCGTTTCCGAGGAATCCCCAGACCTCACCTATCGGAGCGTAGCCTCGGAAGTACGTCTCGTGTTTTTCGCGAAGGACCAGCGCAACCACCCGGTTGAAGGTCTCCAGAAGAACGACTTTGCGGTGGTCGACGATGACACGGTCATTCGAGACTACCGCAGCTTCTCGCGATCTGCCGCAATCAAGCTGGATGTCATCGTGCTGTTTGATTCCAGTGAATCCGTGCTTCCACAGTTCAAGCAGGAGATGTCGGAGGTTGTTCAACTGGTTTCCCAGTGGCCGTGGAATGCCGAGGATAATGTCTCAGTTCTGTCATTCAGCGGCGCGGAGGCACATCCGATATGCGCTGGAGATTGTCGCAGTGCGTTTACTTCCGATCGGGTTGCATCCTTACCCAGAGGTGGATCGACACCGCTGTTTGATGCCCTCGACACCGCGACCAGCCTCCTGGGCCGGCGCAGGCAGCCAGATGTCTGGCCGGTCATCATTCTCTTCTCCGATGGCGAAGACACGATCAGCCTGTCGTCCTTTCACCAGGCGTTGGAGAAAGTACTGGCGAGCGGGGCGCAGGTTTATGCCGTCGACCTACGCCCTCCCGGGCGGCCGTCCAGCGGAACCGCCACCCTGCAAGAACTTGCCGATGACTCTGGCGGCCGCTACGTCGGCAGCGCGGAAGGTGCGGTCAGAATCTTCAGCGATGTCATCGATGATTTGCATTCAGCTCTCGTGGTGACGTACGTGCCGCCGAAGTCCAGCCACGATTTCCACTCGGTTCGCATTCTCCCGACCCACAATCTCAAGCTGCAATTTCGCTGCCGCCGCGGCTACTATGACCGCCTAGGCAACGCTCATTAGGAGCTCCATGAAACGGATATTCTTGCTGACTTTCCTGTTTTGCAGTTTGCCTGGGTTAGAGGCAGCACAGATTGGAATCTATCAACACGGCACAGTCGTCCGGATGCACATGGGCGACTGCCTTCTGGCCAAACCCGGATTCATGGTGGCATTAGGTGGCGCACCCACCACGATGAGCCAGGAATCCTGCCCGGAGTACACTCTGGTATCAAACGACGTTGTCTTTGTCGTCGTCGGAAAGTCGTCCAGTCAGCTCATTCCGCTCTCTGAAACCATTGACTTCCGTCTGCAAAAGAACGAGGTTGCGGTCCGTCTTGACGATGCGAAGCACGAGACGAAGCTAAGAGTTAAGGAAATGATGGTTCGCTCCGACTGGGATCGCCTGCAACGCCACATGGACGAACAGATGAAAGCGTCAGACGATCACGAAGGAGCAATTAGGACGCGCGAGTAGATTGGTCGCGGACACACTCTGCTTTTCCCGACTTCCTGGGGCGCGTAAGTCTGGATGAGGTCTGCTGCACGCCGAGAATGTAACCGGGCAGTGGAGGGGAAGGAGAAGTAGGTGCCTCCAGTCTCCAATGGCCAACCCTTTCCGGTCTTAGCAGCCCGCGGTCTGGGGCGCGAGCGGTTGAGGGTGTCCGTTTCTGAGTGGCATCTATCGCATGCGCGGTACGCGCTACGCCGCCCAAACCGGGCTTTCAGCAAACGGTTAGGCCTTCGGAGCCCGCTTTCCGCGTGCTAAAATAGAGGTTCCCATATGGCAAATATTCAACGCAGAAAGACTGTAACCGCTGTGGTCGGGGGTGTGCGGGTGGGCGCAGATGCACCGATTGTGGTGCAGTCCATGACCAACACCGACACGGCAGATGTGCCCTCCACGGTGCAGCAGGTGGCAGCGCTGGCCCGGGCCGGGTCGGAACTGGTGCGCGTCACCGTGAACAACGACGAAGCGGCCGCGGCTGTGCCCCACATTGTGGAGCAACTGGACAAGCAGGGCATCCGCGTGCCCATCATCGGCGACTTCCATTACAACGGGCACGTTCTGCTGACCAAGTATCCCGAGTGCGCGCGCGACCTGGCCAAGTACCGCATCAATCCCGGCAACGCCAGCATCGGACGGACGGGCGACTCGAATTTCCGCACCATGATTGAAGTAGCGGTGAAGTATCAGAAGCCGGTGCGCATCGGGGTGAACTGGGGATCGCTGGACCAGGCTCTGCTGACGCGCATGATGGACGAGAACTCGCGGCTCGACGAGCCGAAAGATGCGCGCGAAGTGACCATGGAAGCGATGGTGGTGAGCGCGCTGAGTTCAGCCGACCTGGCACAGCAATTCGGCCTGCGCCCCGACCAGATCATTCTGAGCGCGAAGGTGAGCGGGGTGCAGGATCTGATTGACGTGTACCGGGCATTGGCGGCGCGCTGCGAATATCCGCTGCATCTCGGACTCACGGAAGCGGGGATGGGAGCAAAGGGCGTGGTCGCGTCAAGCGCGGCCATGGGTGTTGTGCTGCAGGAAGGAATTGGCGACACGATTCGCGTGTCGCTCACACCAGCGCCGGGCGGCGACCGCACCGAAGAAGTCCGCGTAGCCCAGCAGATTCTGCAATCGATGGGCATACGGAGCTTCACGCCTCAGGTGACCGCGTGCCCGGGCTGCGGACGCACCACCAGCACGTTCTTCCAGGAGATGGCCGAGCAGATTCAGTCCTACCTGCGCGAGCAGATGCCGGGGTGGAAGGGGCGGTACATCGGCGTGGAAGAAATGAAGCTGGCGGTCATGGGCTGCGTGGTCAACGGTCCCGGCGAATCGAAGCATGCCAACATCGGCATTTCCCTGCCCGGCACGTTCGAGGAACCCAAGGCGCCCGTCTATGTGGATGGACGGCTATTCACTACGCTCAAGGGCGACCGCATCGTCGCGGAGTTTATCGAGATCCTCGACGAGTACGTCGATTCGCACTACGCGACCAGAGAAGCGGTGAAGGAAGAAGTTCCCGCCAAGGTCTAGATCCCGGTCTTAGCAGATGCCGGCCTTCTACATCGTGCTCCAGCAGACAATTTCTGGAGTGGACGCTACCGGGCTGGAAGGCCACGCTTTGTCCAAATACAACGTCGAACTTGAGGCCCTGGCGAAGCAAGCCGGCGTTAATCCTCTACTGTCCTTTTTCAGCGCAACCGCGGAAGATGTAATGGGACTTCTTGATGACGATGGGGCGGAAAAACAAACCATTCCAATCCCAGAGGAGCAGTGGTTCCAGGCCGAAGAAGGACTGAACACAATCGCTGCCCTGCTGCAATCGATGGCCGACACTCCGCAACTCGAAGGCTCGCGTCTGACGGCGGAGCTCGCCGAGTTTCAGCGCGTTCTGCAGGCTGCCCAAGCACGGAACATTCGCTGGCATCTTGCGATCGACTACTAGCACGCAGCCCCCTGCCAGCGCTCGCCCGCTACTGTCCAGTCAGCAAAAATATGGGATTCTGCGAAGGAGGCTGCCCGTTCGGCTGCGCGGCTGCGGCGCTGAACGGCGCAGGCAGATCGGTCACGAGCGTATCGGGTGTGTTGTTCCCACCAATCGCAATCGAGCTGGTCGTGGTGTTAATGATCGCGACCGAACCGCCATCGCACAGGCTGGCGTAGACGCGGCTGCTGCCCGTGGCAGCGGCGGTGGACATGCGGAAGCGGGCCGAGACCGGCGTGTAGGGAATCACCGGAGCACAGAACGGGACCGGCGCCAGCGCAAAAGGATAAACGATCGATCCACTCGGGGTCGCCACTGCAGCCAGGAGAGGAAATACGGTCGTTTTCAGGGCTAAGGTTCCGGCATCGAAAACCGTAACCTCAGGAATGATGCAACCCGCCGGGGCAATCGCGTTTGCGTCCGGGCAGGTGGGCGAAGACGAGCCCGAGGTAGCTGCGCCGGTCACGTAGCTGGCGACGTAGAACCGGCTGCCATCGGGTAGAGCCGCGACTGATACCGGCATCACCGAACTGAACGTGCAGGAGTACTTGGCACAAACCGTGTCCACGGGAGCGGCCAGCTTGGGAGCAGGAATGGTGACTGTTCCCAGGGGCGCTGGCGGGTCTGCGGTCGCATCGAACACGTAGACTGTCCCGGCGTTGGGATTGGTCACGTACAAGCGGTTCCGGCTCTTGTCGTAGAGCACGAAGTTGGCGCCGGGGCCTCCCACGGATTGAGGCGATCCCGGAATCACGGTGTTCGTACCCGTGGCAATCGTATACAGCTGCCCATCTCCCTGGGTCACGACATAGACGCGCTGGCTGTCGGGACGCGAGACGGCCCACGCGGGTGTGTTGCCGACCGGGATCGTTGCCAGGGTGGACAAATCTTGAGGGGAAAGATCGGTAACCTGATTGCTACCCTGGTTGAGCACGTAGAGGTTCAATGAATCGGGAGTTTCAGCCAGCGCCACCGGGTGTGAACCTGCGGGCAGATACGCGATGTTGCCGATGGTTTGCGCGGAAACATTGAGGGACGCGACCGAGTCCGTGCTGCTGAGGTTGGGGGCGCAGCTGGCGGCATTTTCGACGCCGTAGTTGGCGACGAATACCGAGGTGCTCTGCGTCGCGGCCACGAAGTCCGGAAGGTAGGAGCACGACCACTGCGGCTTTCCCGTGGAAGAATCGATGGGGCCAAAGTTGGGCAGACTGAAGTTGGTCGGTGTACCCAGGCCGGTCACCGTCGAGCTATCCCCGGCAGCGAAGAAGGCGGAGATGACGTCGGCGTCTCCGGCATACAGACTGCCTGCGCTAGCCACGAACACCCGCGAATTGTTGGGGAGAATGGCGGCATGCGTGGGATTGACGCCCAGGTTGGCCACGCCGATGTTACTGTCCCCCGAGACGTCGATCTGCAGCGCGGCTCCGGGGTTGAAGGGGACGTTGGCGGTGATGCCAAAAACGGCATGGAAGTTCGCCGGATTGGGCGGAGTCGTGCTCGTGGGAATGACCACGGGGCGATAAACCTGACCGCAGGAAAGCTCAAAGAAAGTTGCCAGGGCGATCGCCGCCACCCAGCCCACACGTCGCAAACTCATCGGCACCCCGAAGAAGAAGTTCTGGTTCGAATGATCTAGACCGAAGCGATTATTGTAACGATTGTGGGCCGTCCGCGCTAGGCGGGCGTCCGCTTTCGGCTTTGGTCATAGCACTCCGCAAGGGATGCGGCGCGAACCAGGCGGGATGCCTCGACGCAGCTATTCAGCGGGACCGGGCTAAGTGCGTATGGTGGCCCAGAGTTTGCAGGAACTGGAAGCGGAAAACCTCCCCGCTACCTTCGGCGAGATTTTGCCGCCGCAGCGACCGGTTCCTCGGATTGGGTGGTGGCGGCGGGCTTCTTCTTGCCTTCCATCTGAGCCAGGCTTTGCTTCAACGCCGCCATCAGATCCACGACCGGAGCCAGTTTTTTCGGCTTCTCGACGGCAGCGACTTCTCCGCCTTCGAGCTTGGTCTCGATCAGTTTCTTCAAGTTCTCCTGGAAGTTGTCCTTGTATTTCTCGGGATCCCACTCGTCGGCCAGCGCCTCAATCAACTGGTGGGCAACTTTCACTTCGGCTTCCTTCAACTCCACGTCGGGGGCGCCGAAGCCTTCCACCTTGCGCACTTCCTCGGCGTAGTACATGGTGTGCAGCATCATGCCGCCTTCGTGCGGGCGCAGGAACACCGTGTACTCGCGGTTGTGCATAGTGATCTTCGCGATCGCAACGTATTCACTCTCTTCGAGCGCCTTGGTCAACAACGCGTAAGGGCGGCGTCCCGCTTCCTCCGGCATCATGTAATACGAGGATTCGAAATACACCGGATCCACATCGGCCGTCTTGACGAATTCGAGAATCTCCATGGTCTTGGCGGTTTGCGGCTCGATCTTCTTGATCTCGTCGGGCTCAATGATGATGTACTCGTCCTTGCGGAACTCGTAGCCCTTGACGATGTCGGCGCGGTCGACCACGAGGCCATCCGCCTGGCAAACATACTGCTGCTTGAGGCGCGACTTGTCGGTGCGATGCAGCATGTTAAAGGAAATGCCGCTACTGCGCGCGCCCGAGAACAGGCGCACCGGCATGGAGATGAGTCCGAAGGTTAAATGACCTGACCACACCGACGCTGGCATAGTTCTCCTCGTAGGAGTTCCCGCAGCTCGCGGAGGCGGCTTTGGGGACCGAGTAGCTAAACGCCACAGCAGTGAGAGTTTAGCCTAGAAACCACATTGGATGCACCAAACCAAGGGCATGACGAACCGAAATTCGAAGCCGGAGGGAATGGGGTGAGCCTTGAGTGGGTACTAGGGGTTGTAGTTAACGGAGCGGGTTCCGAACTTCAGGAGCCGTCACATCAGTCCGTCATTTGCTGAGCGGCGCTTTCAGGAGTTCGGCCATAGCGGCAGGAGTAACGATCCGGGTGGATTTGTGATGCCTGAGGGAGAGGAGTTCCTTGTCGCCGGTCACGAGGAACTGGGCCTGACTGGCTTCGGCCAGCGCGAGGAGATAGCTGTCTTTGGAGTCCGGCGCAACGGGGCAGGAGGGCAGATCCCGGAAAGAACTGGTTTCGACGAAAAAGGAGAAGTCCCGAAGGCCCGCGGCCAGCAACTCGGCCGCGCTGGCGCGAAGTTTTGCCCGGAAAAACGGCCGGCCGGCGACATCGCGGAATTCCGCTATGAGCGCATCACAGGTGACGAGCGTGAACCGGCTCCGCTCCCAAGCTTCAAGGAGTTTGGCGGGTGCGCCGCGAGGAGACAGGAGAGCGGAGAGCAGGATGTTGGTGTCGAGGATAAGTCGCATCAGGACCGGCGCGCGCGTTCGCGATAGTGCTTCGCCCGCACTTCTTCGACGGACTCGTCAATCATCTTTTGTAGGTCGTCCGGCGATATGTCGGCGAAAGCTGCGCGGGCTTCGCGGACGGTCTGATGAAAGATGCGCCAGCGGACAGCCTCCTCAATAAACTTCGAGAGATCACCCTTTTTCATACCCTTGGAACCCAGAAAGGTGCGTAAGGCATGATCTGCCTCTCGGGACCAGGTAATGGTCAGACGGGTGGTTTCTGGCTCGGACGTGGAATTGTCAGTCATATAAGCATACATCCTCCTATGATTATAAATGATTACACGCGTTTGGCAAGGCGACGCGGGGCCCGGCGGCCGTTTTCCTGAACCTTCCCTGCGTTGCCGATCATCTGTCATGTAAGTTTCCCGGACGCGAGGATAAAATGACCGACCTGCGCTATCCCATTGGCAAGTTCCACTTCGACGGACCACTGACCGAGGACCAGAAGCAGACGTCCCTGGACGACATTGCCCGCACTCCCGCGAAGCTGCGCGCCGCGGTGCAGGGCCTGTCCGAGCATCAACTCGACACCCCGTACCGTCCGGGCGGATGGACCGTGCGCCAGGTGGTGCACCACATGCCGGACAGCCATCTGAATTCGTACGTACGGTTCAAGCTGGCGCTCACCGAGGACGAGCCGACCATCAAGCCCTATGCGGAGGATCGTTGGGCGGAACTGGCAGACACGAAGGCGACGCCTGTGGAGGTGTCGTTGACGCTGCTCGAGTCGCTACACGATCGCTGGGTGCGCCTGCTGCGCTCTCTGTCGCCGGAGGAGTGGAAGCGCACCTTCCGCCATCCCGACCTGGGAGCGATGACCCTGGAAAAGACGCTGGCGCTCTACGCGTGGCATGGACGCCATCACGTAGGCCACATCACAACGCTGCGTGATCTCAATGGTTGGTGACCCTCGTTGGCAATCTCCGGGCAACACTCCGGAAAGTGGCAACGCACTCATGCAGAACAATCTGCGCTCCGCTTGGCTCAAAATTCGTACCCCCAACAGCATTGAGGTTTCTGAATTCCCCGGCAGCAATCTCACCGAATGCCCACCCGCCACAGCAGATAACTGGTCGCTTCGCGGAGAACGGCGACCGCGCGCTGCCAGGCGCTGTGGGGACGCGAATCCGGGCGGGGCGCCACGTAGACCGGAGCAACATCTTCATGCTCCAGAAGCTTGCGGATGCGGAAGACGTGATAGGCATCGCTGACCGCGACGCAGCTGTGGAGGCCGTTGGCGCGCATGATGACGCCCACGCGCAAGGCGGACTCCGACGTATCGTTGCCCTGGGTTTCGGCGATCAGGCTGCGCTCGGGAACACCGTGGCGCATCAGGTAGTCGCGGCCCACGCCACCCTCACTGAAGCTGGGATCGGCGCCGGCACCGCCGGTCGTGATGACGACAGGCGCCACGCCGCGATGGAACAGATCGAGAGCATGATCGAGGCGCGCCCGCAGAACCGGGGACGGGCGCCCGGAATACTCCGCCGCGCCGAAGACAACGATCGCGTCCGCAGGATGGATTTCCTCAAGAGCGGCGGTGTGCACTACCTGAACGGCCGTGATCGCCAACAGCAACACCACGGCCAGAGCAGCGGCCACCAACAGACGAAGCCACCAGCGTGGGCGGGGATGCTGGTTGGCAGCTTCATCGGTCATTACTTAGGCGCTCACCTTGGGCGCTCATCGTCGGGCAGTCATCCTCGGACAGTCATCCTCGGGCGAAGAACTTGGAGATTTCGTCGGCGGGAATCGCGCCTTCGCGAATGATGCGCCAGCGCGTGCCTTCGTCACTGAGATCGATGATGGTGGAGGCCACATCTCGCGGAGAGGCGCCGCCGTCGACAATGATGTTGATGCGTCCCTCGAGCTGCTCCCGCACCTGCTCCGCGCTGGTACACTCCGAGGCACCGCTGAGGTTCGCAGAAGTGGCGGTGATCGGAATGGCCGCAGCCGTCACCACGGCCCGCGGAATTTTTGCATTGGGCACACGCAGAGCGACGTTGCCGGTATTGGCCGTCACTTTGAGGGGCAGGCGCGAACCGGCCTTCACGATGATGGTCAGCGGGCCAGGCCAGAATTTCCGCGCCAGAGCATAGAATTCTTCCGGGAGCGGCTTGGCCAGTTCCTCTGCCTGGTCGGTGCTCTCGATCAGAAGAGACAGCGGCTTGTGGCGCGAGCGGGTCTTGATGTCGTAGACCTTATCGACCGCCCGCAGGTTAAAGGGATCGGCGGCCAGCCCATAAAAAGTGTCGGTGGGCATGCCCAGCACTTCGCCGGAACGGATCTGATCGGCGGCGTATTTCACCAGGGACGATTCCGGAGTTTCGCTATTAATTTTCAGGATCTCGGCGCGCACGGCGCTCCCTTCAAATGACAACAGGTTCGATTTATTCCGCGAAACCTACCATAATACGGCAAAACGCGGCAAGATGAAGAGGCAGCGTATGATTCGGTAGTGGAGAAAGGCTGAACCGCCTTAACCACGAAGGACACGAAGTATCACGAAAGAACATCCGGACATTACGTCCTTCGTGCGACTTTGATTTGATGAAACCGTCGGCTCCCTAGACCTGAGTAGACTTGGGAGTGTCAACCTCCAAGGCTCGGGAGAAAGGAGCCGAACATGTTGATTATAGGATGTGATTATCACCCGGGCATGCAGCAAATTGCGTGGTTCGACGAGCAGAGCGGAGAGTGTGGCGAGCAAGCGCTGGAACACAGCACCGGTGAGGCCGAAAGGTTTTATCGCGAACTGCAGCGGCGCGGAGTGCAGGTGCGGGTGGGGATCGAGGCCAGCGGGCACACGCGCTGGTTCGAGCGGCTGCTGGCGGAGTTGGAGATGGAGTTGTGGATCGGCAATCCCGCCAAGATCGCGGCGCAACGGGTGCGCAAACAAAAGACCGACCGCGGGGATGCGCAGCTCTTGCTGCAGTTGCTGCGGGAAGGTCGTTTCCCCAAACTGTGGGTGCCGAGTGCGGAGAATCGCGACCTGCGGCAACTGCTGTGGCATCGGCATCGCCTGGTGCAGATGCGGACGCGGGTCAAGAATCAACTGCACGCCATTGCCCTCAACGAAGGCGTACGGCGAAAGTCGCGGCTGTGGAGCAAAACAGGACGAGCCCAGTTGGAATCGTTCGCGCTGGCCCCGTGGACGGCGCGGCGGCGACACGATCTGCTGCAGCTGCTGGACCAGTTGACGCCGCAGATCGCCGAACTCAGCCAGGCGGTCGAGCAGGAAGCCCAGCAGCGGCCGGAGGTGCAGCGCCTGATGACCCATCCCGGAGTGGGCCCGATCACGGCGCTGGCCTTCGTGTTGGTGCTGGGCACGCCCGATCGTTTCCGCTGCGGCAAGCAGGTGGGCAGTTACCTGGGACTGATTCCCTGCGAAGATTCCAGCGCCGGGAAGCAGCGTTTGGGGCACCTGAGCAAACAGGGCAACACGCTGTTGCGTTTCCTGTTGGTGGAGGCGGCCCAGGCGGCGGTGCGCTGCGACCCGCAGTGGCGGCGGCGTTTCGTGCACCTGGCCATGCGGCGGCAACGCAACATCGCCATCGCCGCCATGGCGCGCCGATTGGCGGTGAGTTTGTACTGGCTGTGGCGCAAAACCGAAGATTCGCCGGCAGCGTCCCAGTCCGGTTCGCACGTGGGGTAGCCCGAGAGGACACGTGGTGTGTGGTCGAACACCGACACTTTGATTGCGGCACCCCGCTCCCTTCGCGAGAAGTGGAGTTTGCAGTCATAATCATGGTCGAAGTCGATCGGATAGATGTTTAGGTCGAACCGAAAAGTTCAGACCGAACGATTAGCAGCGAGCCTGGGGGTTGACGATGGCAAAACCTTTTCCCATAGAGCGAAATGGCGCTCGTCTTCCGAGTGCACGCGCTCGTGTGCGCAAAAAGCACTTGACGCAGCCGACGGTTTCATAGACGTGTCCTTCGTGGTGATGGTTTTGCTCTTGAACCCAAGCATGCAACCACGATGAGCCGAACTTCAGAATCAGCGCCCAGAGGGCAAGACCGGCTGCGCCGCATCGAGGGCCGCCACAATGCCCAGGTGAAGGAACTGCGGCAGGCGTTCGCGCGCGCCGAACGGACCGAAGACGGAAGCTGCGCCATCGAAGGCGTGCGCATTGTGGAAGAGGCGACCCGCAGCGGCCTGCGATTTCGGGCGGTGTTCTTCAAGGAATCAGCGCAGAACCTGGCGGAGCGTCTTCTGCCCCAGATCGGCGCCAACGTCGACACGCTGCTGCTTCCCGACAAACTCTTCGACAGCACGGTTCCCAGCGAGACGCCGCAGGGCGTGGCTGCGCTGGTCCGGCTGAAGGAATTCTCGCTGGCAGATGTGATGGAACGGTTGCAGGTGGGACCGATCATCGTGCTTGTGGGGCTGCAGGATCCGGGCAATCTGGGGACAATCCTGCGCTCGGCCGAAGCCTTTGGCAGCGCAGGCGTGGTGCTGGGCGAGGGCACGGTCAGTCCGTTGAATTCGAAGGTGATTCGGGCCTCGGCGGGGTCGGTATTCCGGCTGCCGGTCATCCTTGCGAAAGCGGCGGGCGGACTGGAAGAGATTTCCGCCAAGCTGCGGGCGCAGAGTGTGCGGTTGATTGCGACGTCTTCGCATAAGGGCACGCCGCTCGATCAGGCGAATCTCACGGGGGCGTCCGCAGTCTTCGTCGGAAGCGAGGGCTCGGGCCTGCCGCGCGCTGTGCTGGCACAAGCGGATGAACTGATCGCGATTCCCCACACTCCGCAGGTGGAATCGTTGAATGCGGGCGTCGCGGGGAGCATCGTGTTGTACGAGGCGGCGCGGCAACGGCGAGGAGAATAATTTCGGAGTGTAGGGGTTGCTCCAGCGATTCGTATCAGGGCATCGCTTTAGTGATGCCGTAAATCTCGCAGGGTGTGTGCCGGCTTCAGCCCTGCGGAAAAGCCACATTCGCACTGCAGCGCCTAAAGGCGTAATCGATTATCGCATTTACGCTATGCCTGAAGGCATAGCCTGATACGAACCCTATGTTTCCTGCGGCCCATAGAAGCCGCCGCCCCTGCAAAGCACCCACTCGATGCTCTGGCGTTCACGCCAGCCCGCCTCCATCCACCACCAGCGCTGCGCCGGTGATCCAACTCGCCATCGGACTCACCAGGAACAATACCGCATTGGCAACGTCGTCAGGCGTGCCGACGCGGGCCAGCGGACGGTTGGCGGCTTCCCGCAGGAACGCTTCCCTGTCTTCGCCAAGCTGGGCGCATTCGCTGAGCAGCATGGGAGTATCGACATCTCCCGGGCACACACAGTTCACGCGGATGTTGTGCTTGCCGTGGTCGATGGCCATGGCGCGCGTCAGGTTCACGGTGCCACCTTTGGCGGCGCAGTAGGACGCGGCGCGCGGGCCGCCCTTGAGGGACCATCCCGAGCCGATGTTGATGATGCTGCCTCCGCCGCTGCGGACCATGTGGGGCACGACTTCGCGCGAAAGCAGATAGATGCCTTTGAGCGTTACATCGAGGGCGAGGTCCCATTCGTCCTCGGTGAGATCGACGATGTCTTTGCGAATGGCGATGCCGGCGCAGTTGCAGAGAATGTCGATCTTGCCGGAGCGTTCGATGATGGTATCGACCGCCTGTCGGCAATCGGCGGCGCGACGGACGTCGCACTTCAGGAAAACGGCCGCGCCTCCCTGAGCTTCGATTTCGGCAGCGGTCGCGCGTCCCTTAGTCTCGTCGATGTCGAGAAGCGGCGACGAATGCTCCCATCTGAGCAAGACGAATGCGAGATGCCGCGCCCGATCCCCGAAGCAGCCCCGGTGACCATCGCCACCTTGCCCTCCAGAGATAGAAGGCGGCCCGCGCATTCTTCGATCTTCCTCAATACCATCATCATTGATCAAACGCCTCCGGACCCTGCGTGCTCACTACGGATCGAAGATCGCGCCTCAGCGCTGGATCGTCATTACGGCGGCTGAAATATCCATTAACCAATGAGCTAGAATCAGCGGAGCCAGTCGCCGAGTACGCAGGTAGACCAGCGTGAAAGCGATAACTCCGGGCAAGAACGCAAGGAAGCGCCAGATGACGAGGCGCAAATCGGGGATAAACGGCAAGAAGCTGTGCTGGAGTGACCACCAGAAGCTGACCACGAGAACTGCGATCCAGGCGCGTCCCGACAGGGCTTGAATCCGCGGCAGAACGTAGGCCTGGTAGGTCATTTCTTCGGTCGGCGACCAAATCAGCCACCAGAGACTGAGGCTGTAGATGACGGCCCAAACCGGTAGCACGCGCCCCCCGAGGATGCCCGGATATGCAGTCACTTGCAGCTTTCCATAGAACACTAAACCGCTCAGCACACCGCCACCCACAAACAGAGGAAAGATAAGCAGAAATAATCCGATGCCCATAAAGATGTCGTGGCCGCGCCGCCAGCGAATCGGGCCGATAAGATTGCGAAGGGTAATTCCCTCCCCTCGGACGAACCTCCAGATCAATATCAGACAACCAAGATCGATGAGCGTCCCGTAGATGGTCCACCATGCCCCGGCAGAGAGCCACGCCGTGCGGTTGCCTCGAAGCGCGAGGACCGTTGCTACGAGCCCTTGTGCCACAAACATCAGAGCGCTCCGCCCTACGACGACCAGAAGCGGTCCAGTCCACGAGATTGTGCCTTGCTTGACACGGGTTCGAATCTCAGATTGCGAGTTGGCGACCATCGCAGTGTCAGGTTCTGGTTCTGGATCTCGCGCGAGTGCGTGTTCTTGCACTAATACGTGTTCCCGATTCACATTGACCTCTCTCCTGGTTCAGACTAACCGCTCTGTTGCAGCGCTTTCCCCGCCGCTTCCAGAGTGAGGTCGACATCCTCGTCCGTGTGCGCCAGCGTCACAATCGAGTGCAGCGCCGCCGATGGCGATGCGTACACTCCAAACGGAAACAGCGACAGCACAAACTTCTGGAATGCCGCGCGGTCCACGAACTGGCAGAAGTCACGGTAGTCGCGGATTGCGGGCTGATCGGTGAACATCAACTGAAACATTGGGCCGACATTCTGCACGACGACGGCGCGGCCTTTCTTCTTGAACAACTCCCTATATCCGTTACATAGCCGCTCTGCAATACGCCAGGTGTGGCGGAAGGAGGCGTTGTTGTCGCGGGTGAGCACGCGCAGGTTGGCCCGTGCGGCGTGCATTCCGATGCGCGATCCGTTGTGCGTGCCGTAGTGCAGAACGCCTCCCCACTGCAACGCGTCCATCACGTCGGCGCGGCCCACCAGCGCAGCCACCGGCAGGCCGCAGCCCAGCGCCTTGCCGAAGGTCACTAGATCGGGAGACAGCTTGTAGTGTTCCTGGCAGCCTCCGGGAGCGATGCGGAATCCGGTCACGGTTTCATCGAGGATAAAAAGAATGCCGTTGGCCCGAGCGAGTTCTTGCAAGCCTCGCAGGTATCCTTCCGCCGGAGGAATCACGCCCATGTTGGCCATGATGCCTTCGGTAATGATCGCTGCAATCTGGCCGGAATGATTCTCAATCGCACGCTGCAGAGCGGGCAGATCATTCCAGGGAACAACAAGCGTGTCGTCGAGCGCGGTTCGGTTTAAACCGGAACTGTCGGGAATCTTGATGGGATCGGTGCGCAGTCCCAGCGCGGCTGGCGGCAGGACGTTGGAACTGACCAGCAGGTCGTCGTGCCAGCCGTGGTAGTGGCCTTCGAACTTGAGAATCTTCGGCCGTCCGGTGACGCCGCGCGCCAGACGAATCGCCGCCATGACTGCTTCCGTGCCGGTGTTGGCGAAGCGTACGCGCTCGGCGTTCGGAACCACGCGCTGCAGCATTTCCGCGACTTCCAACTCAACCGGCGTGGCGGTGGCAAAGTGGGCTCCGGTGGTGGCGGCTTCGGTGATGGCTTCCACGATCTCGGGATGCGCGTGGCCCAGGGGCAGCGCGCCGAAGGCCATCATCCAGTCGATGTATTCGTTGCCGTCTACGTCGTAAATACGAGAACCGCGGCCGCGCTCCATGAAAATGGGGTACTTGCCGAAATTCGCCGGGCCGCGGGAGGACGAACTGCTGGCCTCGATCAGCACGCCCAGCGTGCGCTCGTAAATCTGCTTCGACTTTTCCGTGCTGAAGGGCAATCGGACCTCCGGTCCTGTAGCGGCGCTCGCCCCCGGCAGTGGCGGCGAGACGCCGCCACAACAGCCGCCGGGACGGCGGCGCTACTTTCGACTTGCTATGGTACAGCAGAGACCTCGCCGCGCTCATGGAGTTGGTAACCATTACCAAAATCTGTGCGCAATTTTCTCCCCCACGACCATTCTTACTCTGCATGGACGCAACCCCTGAACATCCCCCAGAGAAGATGCGCATCCCCAGAATAGTTGGAGTGAGGCTTGAACCATGAAAAAGCTAATTCTCGCCGTAGTTTCGCAACTCAGACGACTAGTTCTGAGACCGTTGTGCCCTGGCCTGTTGGCTGCTTCCGTGTGTTGGGGAACCGCCGCCCAAGCCCAAGAAAAGCCGATAGAACCTTCCCACGCCTCGGGATGGGTCGTAATTCCGGTCGAGGAATACCGCGTGCTGCGGGCGAAGGCCTACCCGGTCGAGCATGATCCCGAACCGCCTCCGCTGGACGCCACGCTGACGCGGGTGGAGTACGACTTGCACGTTGCCGGCGACCTGGCGGCGGGACGCGCCAGCTTGATTGTCGACGTATTGAAAGACGGATGGGTGCGTGTGCCGGTGCCCGCAGGCCTGCTGGTCCGCGAAGCCCGGCTCGACGGCAAGCTGGTATCGCTGGTGCCAGGCGCGGCGGGCAAAGGTGGAACGCACCTTTCGGCGCTGCTCTCGCATGCGGGTCGCTCGGTGTTGCTGCTGGATGTGGATGTGCCAGTCACGTCTTCTGCGGGCGACGAGAGCATGTCCCTGCCTTCGACAGAATCGGGCGTGACCCGGGCGACCATCCTGCTGCCGCGGCAGGGAGTCGATCTGAGAATCGGCGGAGGCCTGCTTTCCGAAAAATCCGAGACTGCGGGTGAAACCAAGTGGCTGGCATACGCACGCGGAAACGAGGCCCTCACGTTCACCTGGCGGAAGAAGACCGAAGATCATCATGTCGAATTGCCTCTGCGTTTGCGCGGGTCGCTGACACAACTGACCAGCCTGGGAGAAGACTCGACTTCCATTTATGCGGAAGCGAATCTCGAGGTGGTGCAGGGCGCCGCCCGCGAAGTGCGAATCCAACTCCCAGAAAAAGTAACGATCAACCAGGTCTCCGGCGCGATGGTGGCCGATTGGGAAATGAAGAACGGAGAGCTCGCGGTAACTTTCCTGGAGCCGGTCGAGCACCGCGCGCGCTTCGTGATCAATGGCGAGACTCGGCTTCCCCGAGATGGAATCATCGACATCCCTCTGCTGCGGCTGCTGAACACGGAACGCGACACTGGAGGAGTGGCCGTAGAGATTCTAGGAGCCGGCGAGATCAAGGATCAGAAAGCGCAGGGACTGGAGGACGCCGACGCCACCGATCTCGGCGAAATGGTGGCGAACCGGCAGTCTCCGGCTCTGGTCGCGTTTCGTGCCCGGTCGGGAGAGGCGGGCGCATCGCGGTCGCTGAGTGTGAACGTCGCGCGCTACGACCAGCAGGCGGTCCTGATGGCGAACATTGAAGAGGCTCGCTACCAGGTGCTGATGAGCGCCGACGGGAAAGAACTGGTGCAGGCGCGGTACGCGGTCCGCAACAACCAGCGGAACTTCGTGAAGGTGACGCTGCCCGCGGGCGCAACGGTGTGGAGCGTTTCGCTGGCCGGACGGCCGATTCGTCCCGGCCAGTCGCCGGACGGCAGTTTGCTGTTGCCGCTGGAGAAATCGCGGGGCGGCGACGATGCGCCCGCGTTCGCGGTCGAGATTCTGTATCTCGCAAAGGCGGCGGCGTGGAGCGACAAAGGCCGGGAAAAGGTGACGTTGCCCGCGCTGGATCTTCCCATTTCCCGCACCGGACTGTTGCTCTACTACCCGCCTTTGTTCCGGGTCTCGGCGGAGCCGGGCGGAACATTCCGCACACAGACGTATGAGAATCCGGTTTCGGCGGTCCTCGAACCAGTCGGCTTGGAGGGCGGCGGTGGCGGAGTCGGCGGAATCGCAGCCCCGACATCAGCCGTCGCGAGCCCGAAACAATACGATCGTCTGGAACTCTACGGCAAACTGCAAGGCGACGATGACAAAGAGAAGAAGGATGCCACCCAGGCACTCCTCGATACCTTCCGCGCCAAGTCCATGGCGGGAAAGGTCGTAGGGATTCTTCCGGTCAACGTGGCATTTCCTGCATTCGGTCCGTCGATATTCCTGGTTTCCGAACTCACCAGCGAGAACCAGTTTCCCACGGCAGAGTTCAGCTTCCAGCATGACAAAAAGGGAGGTGTGCGATGAAAAACATATTTATGGTGTTGCTGCTTTGCGGTGCGTGTGCCGCCGGGGACAATACCCCGCTCCCCTTGCCCAATTCCGGCAATGTCACGCTGACGCTCGACGAATACAACAAGCTGGTGGAACTGGCAGGGAAACCGCCGAAGAGGCCGGATCTCGCGCCGCTTCCCTACTCCATCAAGCACGCCGACGTAAAACTGCACGTGGAGAACGACGGGGTGCGAGGCACGGTGCAACTGGATGGCGAAGTTTTCCGCAAGGGCGTGAGCAAGGTTCCGCTGACCACCGGAATGACCGTGCTGGACGCGCACCAGAACGGCAAGGGCGTTCCCTTGCTTCAGGAGAATGGCACGCACATGGCCCTGCTGCCGGGACCGGGCGAATTTTCCGTCGCGCTCGACACCGGGCTGCCGCTGCGAATCGAAGCGGGCCGCGCCTCGTTCAGCCTGCCCGCGCCCGCTGCGGGCAGCGTGCAACTGGCGCTCGTGATTCCCGGCGACCACACCCTCGCCAACCTCAGTCCCGGCCTGATCACCAGCCGGAAATCGGAGAATGGACACACCGCGATTGAAGCCACGCTGGTGCCGGGACAGCCCGTGAACATCTGGTGGACGACGCGCGAAACCGCGACTCCAACCGTGCCCCGGGAAGTGCGGTTCCTCTCCGACGCGAAGACGCTGATCTCGGTGAGCGAGGCGGAGATGCGGGTGGCGGTGCTGGCCGACATCACCGTGGTACAGGGCGACCCGTCTCAATTCCAGGTGGAGGTGCCGGCGGGATACGAAGTCACGGGAGTGACCGGAGCAACGCTGGATTCTACGGAAACGAATGCCGGAGTCTTGACTCTCAAAGTGAGCGCTCCCGGCCAGCGCAACCATCAGTTCCTGATCTCGATGGAACGATCGATCAGCGGCGCGAAGGCCGATGCGCCGTTCCTCAGTTTCCAGAAAGCACAGCGCGAGACCGGCGAAGTGCTGGTCGAGGGCGCGGGCACCATGGAACTGACCGCAACCGAAGGCGGCGGGCTCAAGCGTATGGACGTGAAGGAAGCGAATCCCTATCTGCGCTCGCTGGCGCACTTCCCGCCGCAGGCGGCCTTCCGCTATCACAAGCAGGCTAGCGAAACGCCCACCCTGGCGCTGGAATGGGTGCGGTTCCCGGACGGAAGCGTGCTCGCAGCCGTGGCCGAGAGCGCAGTGGTCACAACCCTGGTCACATCAGAGGGCAAGTCGCTCACCGAAGTGAAACTGATTCTCAAGAACCAGGCGCAGCCCTTTCTGAAAGTCGCTCTGCCCGCGGGCGCCAGCATTCTGTCGGCGGAAGTGGGTGGCGAGCGCGTGAAGCCGGTGCAAGGCCCGGACGGAAACCGCGTGCCCCTGCTGCGGCCGGGATTTCGTCCGACTGATTCGTACACGGTTTCGTTCGTGTTCATGCACTCGGGCGCTCCATTTGCGAAAAAAGGGGGCGCCGAACTCAGCCTGCCGAATATGGACATTCCCATCAGCCTGCTGAGTTGGGAAGTCTTTTTGCCGGAGCAATACAAGGTGAAAGATTTCGGGGGCGATGTGATTGCATCCAATCTGGTGCCCCAGCCGTTTCGCGAAGAAGTTGCGATCAGCGAACGCAGGACTCGCGAAGCAGAGGGGTCGAGTGTGCGAGTGGAAGCCCTTCCCGGTCAGATGGGAGGTTATGTAGTAGATCCCAGCGGGGCAGTCGTCCCTTTCGCGCGCATCACGATCACCAACTCGGACAACGGGGCGACCCGAACCGTAACCACTGACTCTCAGGGGCGATGGGTCCTCGACGGCGTGCAGTCAGGAAATTTCAAAGCGAAGACGGAGATGCCGGGCTTTCGAACCAGCATTTTCAATCTCAACTACGATGCCAATCAACCCTCCATGTACAACTTTCCTCTAAGCATCTCCAGCGTGAGCGAGACCGTGGAGGTCAACGCGGCGCAGGTAGCCCAGATCCAGACCGAGACATCGAGCGCCAAGATTGGTGACTCGATCAACAGTCGCAGTCTTGTCCTATTCCCGGGGAATACGAACTCGGGCATTTCCGGTCAAAATGCTGCCTCCGCCAACGTCATCAGCTTGCAGCGCAAGGTTGCCGGCGTGCTGCCGGTGCCGATAGATGTGCCGCGGGCGGGCACGTCGTTCAGCTTCGTCCGGCCGCTGGTCCTGGATGAGGAAACGAAGGTGACTTTCAGCTATAAGAGCCGCTAACCCGGGGCTGGCCGATGGGGCGACCCCGCGAGGAACCTTTGCGTGCTACCGGTTTTTGCCCGATGGCATAGAATGTTCGTTCGCGGGTAGCGACTCATGAGCAGCCCTGTGGGATGGAAAGCGTGGGAAGGCCGCGTAGTCGACGGGAAGTTTCCGCTCCGGCAGTGGCTGGGCGGCTCCGAGCACAGCGCAGTATTTCTCACCGAACGAGCCGGGCACACGTCGGAGAAGACCGCGATCAAATTGATCGCGGCTGAGGGCGCGGAGGCTGACCGTCAACTGGCGCGCTGGCGTGCCGCGGGCCAGCTTTCTCATCCTCACCTGATGCGCATCTTCGCAGCGGGCCGGTGCCAGCTCGACGGCACTTCCCTTCTGTATCTGGTCATGGAATATGCCGAAGAGGATCTGGCGCAGATTCTTCCGCAGCGCCCGCTGGCCCCCGCCGAAGTCACCGACTTGCTTCCCCCGGTTCTGGACGCTCTTTCCTATCTGCACAGCAAGGGATTTGTGCACGGGCGCATCAAGCCGTCGAATGTGCACGCCACGGGCGATCAGTTGAAGCTGTCGGCGGACCAGATCGCCTCGTCGACGGAGTCGGACTCCGCGCGAAGGCGGCGCGACGTCTACGATGCGCCTGAGACGGCTGCCGGAATCGTCTCGCCCGCGGGCGACTTGTGGTCCATCGGCGTCACGCTGGTTGCCGCGCTGACGCAGAATGTGTCCTTTGATGGGGAGACCTCGCACAGCGATCCCGCTCCGCCGGAAACCGTTCCACAACCGTTCCGCGGCATTGCGCGCGAGTGCCTGCATCTCGATCCCAAGCGGCGCTGCTCGATTGCGGAGATCCAGGCCCGGTTGCAGCCTGCCGGGCGCTCGGTACCAGCTGAGCCCGAAGCGCCTCCGGCTCACAAACCCGCGGTCAAGCGCGGGACGGTCGCCGCGGCACTCGTGGTGGCTGCGGTGCTGGTCGGCTTGGTCGTTTTCTTCAGTCGTGGGAAAAGCGTACCAGCGCCTGCTACCGCGACGATCGAGCAGCCGGCGCCTCAAACTCCGCCTGAAACCGCACCAGCACCAGCGCCCACGCAGCCGGTTCGTGAACCGGCCCCAAAGAAGGCGGCCGCGGCCGCGAGGTGAGGTCGTCCACCAGGTGCTCCCCGATATTCCGCAAAGCGCGAGGAACACCATCACTGGGACAATCAAGATCAGGGTGCGGGTTGAAGCGGACGCGGCGGGCAAGGTGACCGCGGCGGCATTCAAGTCTGCTGGGCCAAGCAAATACTTCGCGGGGCTGGCTCTGAAAGCGGCGCAGCACTGGGAGTTCTCGCCACCGGAAGTGGACGGAAAGCCGGCGGCCAGCACCTGGCTTATCCAGTTTCGACTGAAGCGAAACTCCCTTGAGGCTTCATCGGAGCGAGTGACCCGCTAGCCTTTGGCCGCCTGGCGCAATTTCCACACGATCTGCCGGACCATGCCAAGCAGCAGTTTTGCGTCGTAGGCTTCCAGCCCGAACCGCAGGATCAGGCGGCGGGCTTTCTTCTCGAACATGGCGTCAGTACCTGGCTTCACATAACCGCTGATCCGAAGCGCTTCGAGCAAGCCTTCCGTGATTTGCTCGGCCTGACCGGCGGTCGCAGGCTGCACATCCTCGGTCGCGGGCTGGAGTGGCGTGCTCCGCGCCAATTCGTAGAGACAGACGGCGACGGCCTGCCCCAGGTTCATGGAGATGTTCCGTTCCCGGGTTGGGATGTTCAGCAACCAGTGACAGTGGCTGAAGTCTTTGTTGGTAAGACCGATTTTTTCGGAGCCGAACAGGAGAGCAACTCGCTCCTTAAGAAGCGTCTGGCGAACCACGCCGCCGGCATGTTCATCGAGACGGCGCACGGGCTGCTGCAATACGCGATGGCGCACCGCGGTCGTCCCCACTACCAGCGCGCAGTCGGCAACCGCCTCGGCCACGGTCTTGTACTCTTGCGCGTCGTTCAGCAGGTCAGAGGCGCCCACTGCGGAGCGGGCCTCGCGGAAGCCAGGGGCGTAGGGATTCACCAGGCGCAGCCGGTGAGCGCCGAAATTACTCATGGCACGAGCCGCTGCGCCAATGTTCAGCGGATTGCGCGGGCGCACCAGCACGACCACGAGACCGTCTAATTCCGAGAGGGCAGGCAAGGGCTCAATTCTACGACAGGTTGATTCGTACGGAGACTGAGGAAGAGGAGAGGGTAATGTCTCGAGTTTGGTGGTTCTGAGGACAGGATTGTCGAGCTGCGCTCGACGGACAGCCGAAGGCGGCTGTCCCCACATGAGACTCCCGAGGAAAGGAACGCTGATTATCGAGAGGGCGCGGCGGCTGCCTGGGCAAGTTGTTTCCGCTCCGTCTCGGCGGTCTTGGCTGCTTTGCTGACTTCCAATGTCACGTCGCGCGATCCAAAACCAACGCCGATCTTCTTGAGGAAGCCGTTGGGCGGAGTGCCCCCGGCAAAGATCCAGACAAAATCGTTGGGAATCTCTTCCTTGCTGCCGTTGACTTCAACGATGGCCGACTCTGGCGTGAACTCAACCGGATTCGAATTGAACAACACCCGTAACTTTCCAGAGCGTGAGAAATCTTCGATGCGCTTGGCGTTCCGCTCTTTGATGCGGCTGAAACGCTCGCTACGGTAGGAAACCGTCACCTGGTTGCCAGTCTGGCAGGCGAGCCCCATAGCGGCCTCTACCGCGCTGTCGCCGCCGCCCACCACCAGGATCTTCTTGTTGATGTAATGGTCCGCCTCGATGAGGCGGTACATCACCTTGGGTAAGTCCTCGCCTTTGACGCCGAGCTTCCGCGGTTCCCCGGCCTTGCCCAACGCCAGGATCACGGCGCGGGCGCGATACTGATTGTGCACCGTGGCCACTGTGAAGATACCGCCTTCGCCGCGCTTGACGTCTTCCACCTTCTCGCCGGTGATCACGTTGAAATCGGCGCGGTTGAGAATCATGTCCCAGAAGGCAAGCAGGTTTTCCTTGGAAAGCTGCAACTTCTTGAACTTGCCATACATGGGAAACTCCACGGGACTGGTCATCACCAGCTTCTGCCGGGGATACTTCGCCACCGTGCCGCCAATCTCGTCGCGCTCGATCGTAATGTAATTGAGCTTGTTTTCAATCGCCCGCAGGGACGCGCTGATTCCCGCCGGACCCGCGCCAATCACGAGCAGATCGTAGACACCAGGGACCGGCTGGGCGGCCCCATTCGCCTTGAGCCGCGCGGAGATCGTGTCCACGCAGTCACGGCCCTGGTTCACCGCATTCTTGATCAGCGCCAGTCCGCCGAGCTCCCCGACAATAAACAGGTTTGGAACGGTGGTTTCATATTCCGGCGTCAGGAAGGGCATGTCCGCCGCCATGCTGGGACTCGCCATCACCATGGTGATCGCGCCTACCGGACACGCATCCGCGCACAGGCCGTGGCCGATGCACTTGTGCCCGTTGACGATGACGGCCTTACCGCCGATCATGGCCAGCACGTCGCCTTCCGGGCACACGCTGGTGCAGGTTGCGCAGCCGATGCAGTAGTTGTTGTCGATGTGCGGATGCTGGGCTTTCGGGCCCTCGGAATACAGCTTCCCCTTTTCGGCAGCTTCGCGGGCGCGGGCCTCCCTCTTCTTCAGGCTCCTGAGATAGATCATCAGAAAGAAGAAGCAAATGATGCCGCCAATCCCGTAAGTGAGGATCGTATCCATGGTCCGCGGTTAGAAGTATCCCAGAACAAATTGCAGTCCGATATGGAGTAACGCCAGCACGGCGAAGGCGTAGCTGAAAGGCTTGTGGACCACGTGCCAGAGATGGAAAACCTTCTGGGAACGCGAGAGGAAGAGGACGCGCTTGGAAAGAGCCGCTTCTTCCGCAGCCGCGTGAATCGCCTTTTCCAGCTCACGATTCCGGGTGGGAAGAAACCCCACCAGAGAGCTGAGGGATTCGCCGAAGGTGAGTGCATGGCGGCGCAGTCGAGCCACGCGAAACACGCGAATGACGTCAAGGATCATCATGTAGACGAGCGCCACCACGATGGGCAGCCGCTTCACCCGGTTGGCGTCAGGCATACGCAGCAGGGCGCGCAGGTCCGCTTCCGGCAGCAGATTTTGCGCGGCCAGTTGCTGCGCCAGGGTCTCCTGCAGTTCCTGCAACTCCTTCATCGACAGTTCGGCCGTAGTCACTTTGCGCGGAATCTGCGCATAGAGGTAGCGCCCGACCACACCGCTGGCGGAGACCGCGAACATGATCCAGAAGGCCATGCCGGCGATGCCCTTGAATTTCAGGGTCGAATGAAACGCGATGATGAACGGGGCCGTGAGCCCCATCAGCACGTGGATATCGAGCCAGTGCCGAGTGCTGCCTTTGGTGCCCAGCCAGGGCCAATGCTTGCGGATCGGATAAAGAAAGATTCCCACAAACAGCGCCACCCCCACGAATCCCAGGTAAAGACCAATCGGTCCACTCGGCCGCAACATGTGATGCTTGGGCGAAAATGGGCGGTCGATCGACGACAGCTTGTAGTAGTCAAAGCCATAAATGAAGATGGCGAGATTCGTGGCAATGGCGAAGACGTAGAGGGAATAGAGGCGCAAACGGTGGCCTCTCTCCGCGTCCGGTATAGCCTTCGCCCCGGGGGCAATGCGGGCAGTCGCTGTAGCGCTCATTTTCGGGTGACCTGCTCCTCGGTACTTACTGAGAATTTCTTGTATGCGGTGAATTGGTGCAAGTTACGCCAGTGCTGCCTGGGAGTTTCGACTTCCACGCGCGCCTGGGTCGGGAACCAGTACACCTGCTTGGAATCGGAAAACGGCACCGGAGCGAAAACGATCTCCGAGTTCAGCGCTTTCAAGCCTACGTCCTGCAGAGAGTCCGCGATTCCCGCCTCGATCTTTGCGATGGACCCGGTCTGGGGATCGATCCAGGCCATGCCCGTGAGTTCCAGCGGATATTCCCTTCCCCGCAGAGCCAGCGCGGCCGGCGATTTCATGCCGGGAATATGCTCGAAACTGACCTTCTCCAGCACGCGGCCCCCCACGACTTCCTCCCCGGCCAGGGTGAACTTGAACGCTTCCGCGTAAAACGGGTGAAACACCAGGAACAGCGTGGCAAAGCCGTTGCTCAGCAACATGGACGTGTTTTTGCGATCCCGCTTCGCCTCGTGCACGGGGATGCGCGATTCGGAAAGATTCAACTCGCCTCCGGCATTGGTGAGAATGACCAGGTAGTCGTAGGTCGAGTCTTCTTTGAGTTCGACTTTGTCATCTTTTCCCAGCTTTTCCTGCCGCACTTGCTCGGTACACTTCACGTCGGAAAACTGATCGAGGAAGATCGACGTCTGGTCGGAGGTGCGCGTGAGTATGTCGTTCAGCTTTTGCGCATCCGGGGACGCCGACGTAGTGCCGGCGAAACCCAGCGTCGCCAGGAAGAGAACCAATAGGGCGGCGTTGCGCCCGCATCGCGCGATCACGTGCGCCTGGTACTTCATTCGCCCCTCCTCTTCGAGTCGAAGCGGTAGCCGATGGAGAACATGAACTGGTCGTAGCTCAGATCCCCGCGGTTGGTGGTGAAGTTCCCTTGCAGGTAGTAGTGCGGCCCCAGCGTGGTCTCGACGGTACCGGTGAGGAAGCGGCTGCGAGCATTGGCCGTAATGGCGGACGCGAAGTTCTGCTGTCCCACCAGGACCTCCAAGCGCAGCCGGTCGCTCATCTGCCGCGAAAGCGAGAGCGCTTCGTAGGACCCGTTGCCGAACGATCCGCTGAACCGCGCATAGTGGGCATCGGCGCGCAGTTTCACAAAAGGCAGGCGTCCGAAGGTGATGCCGTACATCTGGTTCAGGGAAGTCTTGGCGTCTCCAGTGCCGGTGCTCTGGCCCAGATTGGTGGACAGCCAAACCTGATTCAACACCTCCACCCGCCCGCCCGCGCTGAATCCCTGGAACAGGTACTTGTCGAGCAGTCCGGTGCCGATCAGGGTCGTGTTAAAGGTCGGGATTTGGCGAAAATAGTTGTAATTGAAGTCCAGTTCGACCCGGGGATGCGGGTTCACTCGCAGCGTGAAAAAGTTGCGTCCCAGTCCTGGGCCCGGAGAAGGCGTGACCGAATTGCCACTGGGATCATCCAGTTGCGCCGATTCATAGATTGCGATGTCGCGCTTGTAAGAGATCGAATCTTCAAGAAAGATGAACGGCCGGTCGATCGCCCAGTTCACCATGCTGACTCCAGCTCCGCTGGTGCTGGTGTAGTGGAAACCGTCGTACTCGCCGCCTTCGAAATTGACAAAGGCGCCGCTAATCACGCGATTGGGACTATAGTCCCAGGACGACGGGTCGGGTGTGGAGCCGCCGAAAACCCCCAGCGTGACGCCTTTGGAAAGCCTCTTGCCAAAGTAGCCGCCGTCGATCGTGTCCAGGCTGGGCGCCCAGGGTAAATACAGCCGGCCAAATCCCGCGACCAGCGTCGAGTTGGGATTGTCGTACGTCATGTTCAGGTGGTAGGTGCGGTTGATCAGGTTCTGCAGCGTCTGCTGGGCCGCCGCTGACGCCTTGGTCAGCTCGCCACGCCAGTAGCCGCTGAGGTTCCAGTAGGTGCCACCGATTCTGGTAATGTCCCCACGAAAGACCATGCCCACGTCGGAACTGGTGACGCTGCTGGTGCCATGGCTGATGGTCTCGATGGTATCGAACCCGATGCGTCCACGGGCGCGGTTCACCGATGGCAGGGGCGGGCGTGGGACCAATTCGCGGGCTTCTTCGTCGAGCGTGTCGCCTTCCGTGAATGAGATCACCGCGGGATATTGCCGCGTGGCGCTCAGCGCGCGCTGCTGCACCAGGGCTTCCGCATCGCCGCTGGAAAGGTAGGCCAGGTCACCCACCTTCACGGGACGCTTGGGAGTGTGAATGTCGGTCACGGCTGAAGTCTCAGCGACTGCAGTGACTTCCAGTTCGGCGACGACGCGCGGATCAGCGGCGTTGGCGCTATCGCCCTGGGTGGCTGGCAGATTTGTATCCTCCACCTCGAGCTTCATCCCTTCCTTCAAACCTTGCGCGCGTCCGCCTTCGAGATAGGCTACCCCTTCGGCCACATACTTCACCTTGAAGACGGTGCGCAGGCTCGGGTCATCGGAGCGGGCAATGAGCGTGGAAGATTCCGCGGTGGCCGCCGCAGGCGCTGCCGAGGCGATGGAGACAGGCGCTGCGGATTCTTTACTCGTGGTATCCGCCGGCGCATTCGCAGGTTCAACGACAGGCCCGGCGTCCTTGGCGGGCGGTACTACTGCGGCAGGTGCGACCACAGCGACCGCCTCTTTGGCGGGCGGTACGGCTGCAGCGCTGGCGGGCGGCGTACCGCTGCAGGTGCGACCGCCGCGACAACATCCTTGGTGGGCGACGCTACTGCCGCCGCAGATGCGATCTGAGCATCCGGCTTCGCCGCGCCGGCAACCTGAGTCTGCTCGGTAGCAGACTGCACCGGCGGGTGTTCCGGAGAAACAGCAACCGGTTGACTCTGCGGGGCAGAGCTCTGCGCGATCTGGTTCTGCGGAACAACTGCTACGGGTGCAGGCGCAACCGTGGCCACGGAAGAATTGATTAGAATTATTGGACGGTGGCTCGAACCCCGGACCTGCGGGCGTCGCGGGCGGAGCCGGCGGAGGAAAGTCCGCCGCATTGTCTTGCGGAGCTGGCGGCGCCTCCGCCGGTCGCCTGCGGAATATCCCAATCAGATTGCCCGACGTGGCTGCCACCGGAGCGCCGTGGGAAGAACTGCGCGCATTTTCTGCCGCGCCGATGGTAAGAACAATGTGGTTCCCGTCCGTCTTCACGGTGTAGGGATGGGCCTGATCCAGATCCAGAACCACTCGCGTGACCAGAGGACTGGTGCTGTGCTGCCCCACGCGCACCCGGCGCACTCCATTGGCATGAACCTGGACACTCTTAAGATTGTCGCTGCAGATCGTGCCGGGAAGATCGAGCAGAATCCGGTCTGGATTCGAAGCCGTCTCAAACGATGGTTGGACGGGAGCACTGAGCGTGACTTCCACGCGCAGATCGTTTCCCTGTCGCGCCGTGGTCACACTTTGTACCGCCGCTGTTCCCGTAGTGTTCTGGGCCGCGGCGCAAGACACCAAGAGTATTAAGGTCCCGAAATGTTTCTGAACTGCCGTCATTCGTCGCTGACACTCGCTGGCGCTCCACCTGCCGCCTGAAATTTGGCGTTGCCGCCATCTGCTCTTGCTGTAGCACGTCACCAGCCAAACCCCGGCTATCCACCGCCCTGTCCGTTCTTGTGGCACTGGTAGCAATTGATGCTGTTGTACACATACCCGGGAACATTGTCGTGCTGGAAATTGTTCGGGTTATTGCCGCCATGGCAACCGGTGCATTGGAAGACGGCAGTAGTTGTTCGAGTTCGTATGGCACGTGGAGCAGACCCCATTGGCGTTGCCGTGGTTGATCGGGAATGGCGTGTACTGCGTGTGATTGAATGTGGCGCCGGTCCAGGCCGTGGTGTTGTGGCAGGTCGGCAGGTCGTCGGGAAGAACTGCGGCTGCGCCGCATGGCCCGGATTCGTCGTGTTGTTGTAGTCGGTCTGGTGGCAGCCGATGCAGGTCGTCGGCAACGTCGTGTAATTGTTGTTGACGTGGCAGTCGGTACACACCCGCGGCGGCACCGTGTGCGAACCCGTCAGCGGGAACGCCGTGTTGTTATGGTTGAAGGTGGAATCCGTCCAGACCGTCGTGTCATGGCACAGTTCGCAGGTGGTCGGGAAACCGGCCGAGGCGTGCGCCGGGTTGGTGGTGCCGGCGTAGTCCTTCTGGTGGCACGTGTAGCACAGTGTGCTGTTCAAGGTGTAGTTGTTGTTGACGTGGCAGTCGGTACACAGCCGCGGCGGCACGGTGTGCGCGCCCGTCAGCTGAAAACCGGTGGTGGTGTGGTTGAACACGGCGTCGGTCCAGAGCACGGTGTCGTGGCAGGTCGCGCAGGTGGTCGGGAAGCCGGCCGCGATGTGGTTTACCGGCGTGGTCGCGTTGTTGTAATCGGTCTGATGGCACGACACGCACGTAGTGTTCGTGATGTTGTAGTTGTTGTTGACGTGGCAGTCGGTGCACTGGCGCGGCGGCACGGTGTGCGATCCGGTCAGCGGGAAGCCGGTGCTGTTGTGGTTGAACGTCGCGTTCAGCCAGGTCGAGGTGCTGTGGCACGAGTCGCAGGTCTGCGGGAAGTTCGCCGTCACGTGGTTCGGGTTGGTCGTGCCCTGGAAGTCCTTCAGGTGGCAAGTGACGCAAGCCGTGCTGTTCAACGTGTAGTTGTTGTTGACGTGGCAGTCCGTGCACTGGCGCGGCGGCACGGTGTGCATGCCCGGTCAGCGGGAAGCCGGTGTTGTTGTGGTTGAACGTCGCATTCAGCCAGGTCGATGTGCTGTGGCACGTCTCGCAGGTCTGCGGGAAGCCCGCCGTAACGTGGTTCGGGTTGGTCGTACCCTGATAGTCCTTCAGGTGGCAGGTCACACAGGCGGTGCTGTTCAAGGTGTAGTTGTTGTTGACGTGGCAATCCGATGCACGGCCGCGGCGGCACCGTGTGCATGCCCGTCAGCGTGAACCCAGTGGTCGAGTGGTCAAATTTTCCGTCGGTCCAGTGCACGGTGTCGTGGCACTGCTCGCACGTCGTCGGGAAACCCGTGTGCGGCACCGGCGTGGTGGCATTGTTGTAGTCGTTCTGGTGGCAACTGATGCACGTCGTGACCGTGATGTTGTAGTTGTTGTTGACGTGGCAATCGGCGCACTGCCGCGGCGGCACCGTGTGCGACCCGGTCAACGGAAATCCTGACTTCGAGTGATCAAACGTTGCCGGCTGCCAGGCCGAGTGTTGTGGCAGGTCTCGCAGGTCTGCGCGAACCCGCCCTGCACATGGTTGGGATTCGTCGTGTTCTGGAATCCTTCAAGTGACACGACACGCACGCCGTGGTCGTGATGTTGTAATTGTTGTTCACGTGGCAGTCCGCACACTGCCGCGGCGGCACCGTGTGCGATCCCGTCAGCGGGAAGTTCACCGTCGAGTGATCGAAGCTGGCGGGCTGCCAGGCAGTGGTCGTGTGGCAGGTCTGGCACGTCTGCGAGAAGTTGCCGGTCACGTGGTTCGGATTCGTCGTTCCCTGAAAATCCTTCAAATGGCACGACACGCACGTGGTGCTGTTCAGCGTGTAGTTATTGTTGACGTGGCAGTCGGCGCACTGCCGCGGCGGAACCGTGTGCATGCCCGTCAGGACGAACCCTGTCGTCGAGTGGTCGAACTTGCCGTCGCTCCACTGCACCGTGTCATGGCACTGCTCGCACGTCGTCGGAAAACCCGCGTGCGGTACGGGAGTGGTCGCGCCGGCAAAGTCTTTCTGGTGACACGAGAAACACAGGCGTGCTGGTCAGGTTGTAGTTATTGTTGACGTGGCAGTCGGTGCACTGCCGCGGCGGCACCGCGTGCCCGCCCGTCAGCGGAAATCCCACCGAAGTTGTGATCGAACTTCGCGTTCAGCCAGTTGTCCGTCCCGTGGCAGGTTTCGCAGGTGGTGGAGAACTTGGCAGTGACGTGGTTGGGATTGCGTGGCCCCCTTGAAATCCGCCGCGTGGCAGGAATAGCACTGCGTGGACATCGTCTGGAACTGGCTGTTGGCCGCGCCCTTGTGGCAGGAATCGCAGTCCACCGCGGCGTGCGCTCCGGTCAGCGGGAAGCGGTTGTTGTGCTGCTGGATCTGCTGGATCGACACCTGCCAGCCGCGGACCGTGTGGCACTGCTCGCAATTGGCTCCCAGTTGCCGCTTGTGAATGTCCGCGTGGCAGTCCTGGCATCGTTGTCCGACATTGGTGAACACCGGCTTGACGTGGCACTGGATGCAGGTCACCGACTGGTGCATGCCGCGCAACGGATATCGCGTCTGATTGTGATCGAATTCGGGGACCGCGCGGATGGGTTTCCATCCGGCGGGAGTGTGGCAGTTCTGACAGGGCACGTTCAGATTTCCGTGCGGACTATGCGTTCCTCCGGAAGCCTGCGCCTGCGCGCTTCCCGAGACTCCGGAAAACGTCAACAGCAGCACTGCGATCAGATTGAGTACGCCCCCGACGCCAACATGACTCGCCCCTTGCGTTGGTTCCCACAACATTAGAAAAAACGATAAGAATGAGTTATGAGAGCTGATGCAATTCTCTGTCCACTTAGAGTAGCGATGTGAATGCACTCTCGAAAGTTACGCAAGTCCCTGTTCGTAACGTCGATTCGTCCATGGTCCGATTCCCGCGAGGTTCAGTATTACTATGAGTCAAATGTAACTTCTGCGCGTTGACCTCGCACTTTTTGCTCTAGATTCTTGGGCGTACAGAAAACTGAACACGTACAAAAATCAAACAGCATTCGCCAAGCGAACGCTGCTACGACTTGGAGATATACATCAGACAGTGCGGTCGGAGAGCACGACAAAGGTTGTACAACTTAACGATTCTGGAAGGATCGAAGCCAGGCATCGAACGTCCGAAAGCTTATGAGCCGGGCTGCTTCGCTTTGGGCACAGGATTGGTGGGCCCGTGGCAGGCCGCGCAGTCTTTCGGCGTGGGCTTGTAGAAGAGCACCGTCTTGGCGGCAACGACTTTGGTCAGTTTGTGGCAATCCGCGCAGCGCACGTTCTGATGCGCACCGCGCAGCGGAAATTCGGTCCGCTTGTCGTGGTCAAAGAGCGATGGCTTCCACTTCATGCTGGTGTGGCACTCCGCGCAGCGCGTCACATCCCCTTTGGCGAACTGCTTCCCGTGGATGTCCTCGTGGCAGTCCTCGCACTGGGTGGGCGCGGCCTTGAAATCCACGTTCATCAACCGGGTTTCAAGATTGGGTGGCTTGTGGCAATCGATGCAAGCGGTCGCGCGGTGCGCGCCCAGCAACGCAAACTTTGTCTTTGAATGGTCGAAGCCCGAAAGTTCCTTCCACGATTTGGTGGTGTGGCAGGCCTCGCATCCCGCAAGTGAACCGTCGGCTCGCGCCTGCTGCATGCGCTCTTTGAACTGCCCTTTGTGCGGATCCACGTGGCAACTGGTGCAGTTCAGGTTCTTCCAGTGATAAATCACGGCCGGCTTCGGCTGGAACTCCGCCGATTCCTTGTGGCAGTCGGCGCAGGGAACCGCGATGTGCCCGCCCGTGAGCACGAAGTGCGTCTCCTTGTGCTTGGCCAGGCTGAAGGTGGAAGGCTTGTAGCCTTCGAGATTGTGGCAGCGCTCGCAGGCATTGAGGTAGGGCGCCGCGGCAAACTGCCCGGCATGCTTGTCGGCGTGGCAATCGGTGCAGCGCTCGAACTTGATCTTGAAGAGCGTGTCCTTCCCTTTCGGGATGTGGCACTGCGCACACTCCAGTCGCGCATGCTTGCCCTGCAACGGATACGCACTGGAGGCATGCTCCTTCACGGTGAACATCGACGGCTTCCATCCCTTCACGGTATGGCAGGAAGCGCACTCTCCGCCCTCCGGACGCTTGGCAAACTGGCCGTTATGCGGATCGGGCTTGTGGCAGTCCATGCACTTCGCGAAGACCAGCGGCTTCTTGAAATCTCCGTTGGCGTGGCACTGGGCGCAATCGACGCTGGAGTGTTTGCCTTCCAGCGGAAACTTGGTCTTGGAATGATCGAAGCGCTCGTTGACGGCCTGAAGTGAAACCTTCTTCCATCCGCTCGTGTTGTGGCAGGACTGGCAGCCTTGCGGGAAGCTTCCGTGGTGCGGATCCTTGTGACAATCGGAGCACTGGTTGAAGGGAATGCCCGCGTACTGCGGCTTGCCGTCGGCCCCGTTGGTGTGGCACTTGGCGCATTGCACCTGGGCATGCAGGCCGGTCAGGGGATAGCGGGTCTTCGAGTGATCGAACTGCGATTGACCGGACTGGCTGACATTGATCGTCTTCCAGTCCACGAAATTGTGGCACTGCAGGCAATTCGGACCCAGGCGGCCTTTGTGCTGATCCTCGTGGCAGGTGATGCAACCCGTCGACAGGCCGAGGTACGTCCGGTTCAGATCCTTGATCTTGATAGACGCGCGTTCCTGCGGAGAGATGTGGCTAGGGATTGTGGCATTTATTGCAGGTCAAGCCCGCGTGCTTGCCTTCGAGCAGGTATCCCGTTTCCTTGTGATTGAAAGTCTTGATATCCCACTTAATGAGCGGGAAGTCTTCCCCGTTGTGCTCCGAGTGGCAGCGGGCGCATTCCTGGCTGGAGCCGGGGGGGATGTTGTAGGTGGCGTGCAGGCCCTTGCGGCTGGAAAGCCGGGTCGCAATTTCGGTGTGACACTCCAGACATTTCAGCGCCGCCTGGCCGCCGAACTTGTGGCAACTGGCGCAGTTGGTCGATCCGTTCAGCGATTGATGCGGCCGGGAGAGCGGGCCGGGAGAGATCTGCGCCGAAGCTCTAGTGCTCAACCCCGCGCAACACACCAGGGCGAAAAACGCGGAAACGCCGAACGGCAAGGTGCGCACCCAGGTCTTCCAGATGCACTTTGCCCTTGCGTTCGCTCGCATCGTTCGAAGTTGTGCTTTCCGTTCCGTCTTGCCCCGCACCACGCCTCTCGCCAGACCGCGCCTCTCGCCAAATGGACGGCACGTCCGTTGCCACCCGCAATTGTTCGCAGTCTAGTGGTTAAGGACGGACCGCACTAGTTACCAGGAGTACACTCCAGCAACCAACTTAAGTCCAACCGTGATCTCGGCCCAAAGCCGCTGGGCGCCTTGGCGCTTGCCCTCTCATTGAACGAAACAAATTGAGCTGGAACCATGAAGTGCGGCATGGAAACGAAGCTCGACGGATCCAATAGCTATGCGGCCAGCCTTGTTAAGATTTTTGAACGCACACCGAAAGTTTTTTGTACGGATCTGCCTCGTTTCATCCATGACCGAGGCTGATCACCCGGGAGCCAGCGGCTTTTGCAGCCTATGAGGCCGGTCGCCGAGCCGCGCTCAGTTACGCATTTTTGGTCCTGAATATCGCTCTCGCCTCATGCCTGGCTGCACTCACTGATCGGCGACAACACTCCACCATTCGTCCTGATGGTAGCGGCTGTTCTGGAGTCGGCAAGCTGCACTGCAACGCGATGCTTCTGGTTAACAACGTGCTTTAAGGAGGGAGCGCGAGCAACCCCTGCGCAAGGAACACCGGGATACCGCGCGCGATTTTGTCTCTCGCTGATTTTTCCAGTCTCCAACGAAAAAACGCGGGCACCGAAAAGTGAAGGAGTTTTACCAAGATGGGGCGAATCCTTGTTAGTCGACGACGAACCGAACATGCGACGCATTCTGGCGTCGAACCTGCGCCAGGACCAGCATCAGATCTCGGAAGCGGGTGGCGTCGAGGAGGCCCAGCGTAGTCTGGCGGCGAACGATTTCGATGTCGTCATCACCGACCAGAAGATGCCCGACGGCGAAGGCCTGACGGTCCTCGCTTCCGCTCACGAAAACGATCCCACGCTGCCGGTGATTCTGCTGACCGCCGTGGCCAGCATTGAACTCGCCGTGGAAAGCATGCGCAAGGGCGCCTTCGATTTTCTGACCAAGCCTTTTCAGCCTGAGGTGGTGCGCGCCACCGTGCAGCGGGCCTGCGAACGCACCCGCCTGCTGCGGGAAAATATCCTGCTGAAAGATGCGGTCGTCCGCCTGGAAGGCACTTCGGAAATTTATGGCGACAGCCCGGCCGTGCACGAGGTGCGCGAACGCATTGCCCGGGTTGCGCCCACCCACGCCACCGTCCTGATCACCGGCGAGACCGGCACCGGCAAAGAACTGGTCGCACTCGCCATCCACCGCAACAGCCCGCGGGCTGCCAAGCCCTTTGTCGCGGTCAACTGCGCGGCGTTTACGGAAACCCTGCTGGAAAGCGAACTCTTCGGTCACGAAAAAGGAGCCTTTACCGGCGCCGACCGCCAGCGCCAGGGATTGTTCGAAGCCGCCCACGAGGGCACGCTGTTCCTCGACGAAGCCGGAGAAATGTCGCTCGCGGCGCAAGCCAAGCTGCTGCGCGTTCTCACCGACGGCCAGGTATTGCGCGTCGGTTCCACGCGTCCCCGGCGCGTGGATGTCCGCGTTCTGGTGGCGACTCACCGCAATCTCGAGCAGAGGGTGAAGGAAGGACTCTTCCGCGAGGACCTGTTCTACCGGTTGGCGGTTGTTCCCATCCATATTCCGCCGTTGCGCGACCGGCGCGAGGACATCGCCGGCCTGAGTGATGTCTTCTGCCACCAGGTGGCCACCGAACTGAAGATGCCACGCCGGCGCCTGACTCCCGAAGCTCTGCGAGAAGCTGCAGCAGTACCACTTCCCGGGAAACCTGCGCGAACTGAGGAACCTGATCGAGCGCGCCTACATTCTGACCAGCAATCAGGAGATCGGCGCCGACGATCTGCCCGTGGCGCAAAAAGAAGCGCTGCCCACCAACGGGCAATGGCCGCGTCCACGGCCGCTGGGCTCTCCATTCCTTTTGCGGACTCCTTTGACTTACCGGAGTTCTCGAGAAGACGCGAAAAGGAGCTGATCGTCCGCACCCTGAATTCCACTCGCGGAGCACAAGCCGAAGCCGCCCGCCGCATGGGACTTTCGCGCAGCGCGCTGGCCTACAAGCTGACCAAGTACGGAATCCGTTCGGCAGAATAGGATCCGCCCGGCCGGTGCACACGCTTCTCTGCCGCTCAGCGCACCCCCGCTCTTAACCGCCTTTCCCCTCGCGCAAGTGCCTTTCCGCAGCGTCCGTTGGGCACTACCGCTGCAAGATTGTAAAAAAAATGTCAAAAACCGACCTGTATAGCCTAATTTGTGGTCAAACCGTTGTAAGCTTCAGGAAGTCGAGCCACTTCCGGTGGGGCATCTCAGGGACCGGAAGTTCTCCCCCGATCACAGGATTATCTCTATTATGGGGAACCTTGCTACTCCACTGAGCACCGCGAGAGCAGTGAATCCAGCTACCTCCGATCAAGCCCGCCGGCCGCATCCTCGTCGTCGAAGACGACCCGGCCGTGCAGAAGGCCCTGCGGCGCCTGTTTGAGACCGAGGGCTACGCGGTGGAAACGCAATCCGACGGCAGGTCCGCGCTCGACAGCTTCCAGTGCTTCGGCCCCGGCAGCCGTCGTGCTTGACCTGCGCCTTCCCAAGGTTTCGGGCCGGGATGTGTGCAAAGAGATCAAAGCGGTGGCCCCGACATTGCCGATCGTCGTGCTGAGCGCGGCCAGCGATGTCTCCGACAAAGTCTTGTTGCTGGAGTTGGGCGCCGACGACTACGTCACCAAGCCTTTCAGCCCGCGCGAACTGCTGGCCCGCGTGCGGGCCGCGCTGCGCCACACGGCGCGCACTCCCGATGCGCAGGTCGTCAGCTTCGACGGCATCTCCGTCGACTTCAAGAAAATGGAAATCAAGCGCGATGGCAAACCGGTGGTTCTGACCGCTCAGGAATTCAAGACGTTCCAGTTCCTGGTGCAGAATGCCGACCGCGTGATCAGTCGCGACGAACTGCTGAACGAAGTGTGGGGATACCAGAACTATCCTTCCACCCGCACCGTGGACAACCACATTCTCAAACTGCGCCAGAAACTGGAAAGAGACCCATCCAGCCCGGTACACTTTCGCACGGTCCATGGCATGGGATACAAGTTCGTCCGCTGAATCTCGTGAACCCGTCTCCTGAACCCGTGCCCCATTCGTCCCCGGACGTGAAGTCTGGCGGGTGGATTTCTGCCGCGCCTCCGCCTGCGCACTCGCTTTCTGCTCTCGATGCTGCTCATCACCGCCGGGCTGACCACCACCAGCCTGTTGCTGGTGCAGCGCAGCGTGGAGAGCAACGTACGGCAGAGTATTGCGGTCAACCTGCGCAATTCCGTTGCCGCCTTCCAGGATTTCCGGCATGAGCGCGAGACCATGCTGACCAGCGATGTGGCGCTGCTGGCCGACCTTCCCATTACGCGCGCCATCATGACCAGTCCCGACCCGGTCACGATTCAGGACGCGTCGCAGGACGTCTCGCAGATCGCGGGCAGCGATCTCTTTGTGCTGGTCGACCGCAGCGGGAACGTGGTCGCGCTGCATACCAAGACTCCGGGATTCACGCGGGAGGCGGCCGAAAAATATTTCCAGCAATCGCTCGAGGAGGATCGCGGAGAATCCAGCCACTGGTGGCTGGGCGAGCATCACCTCTACCAGACTTTCATCGAACCCATTTACCGCGGCTCCAGGACCGACGGCACGCTGCTCGGATTTCTCGTGATCGGCTACGAGATCAACGACCGGCTGGCCGCGGAAGTCAGCAAGGTAGCGGGCAGCCAGGTGGCATTTTCCTGCGGAAACGAAATCGTTGGCACCACCCTGACCGCCGGCACAGGCGCAGGCGGGAACTCTGCAAGGAGCTGATCGCCGGATCGGCGCAGGACGAACCGCGCGATGTCGAGATCGGCAACGAACGTTTCCTGGCCACTTCCCTGGATGCTATCGGGTTCCGCGCACGAGCGCCGGTTCGGTTGAGCGTGCTGGGTTCCTACGACCAAGCGACGAAGTTTGTCGACCAACTGAATCGTTATCTCCTGCTGCTGGGGCTTGGCCGCCATCCTGGTGGGCAGCGGATTGGTGTTCTTCATCTCGCACACTTTCACGCGCCCGCTCGGCAGCCTGGTCGCTGGCGTCCGCGCCCTGGAAGGCGGAGACTTCCACCATCCGCTGGACCCACGCGGCGGAGACGAAGTCGCCGAACTGACCCGCGCCTTCGACCGCATGCGCACCAGCCTGCTCAAGAGCCAGCGCGACCTGCTGGAGTCCGAACAACTGGCCACCATCGGACGCATGGCCAGTTCGATTTCGCACGATCTGCGCCATTCCCTGGCGGCCATCGTCGCCAACTCCGAATTCCTGTGCGACAGCCACCTCACTCCGGCGCAGCGCGAGGAGCTTGTATCAGGAAGTTCGGACCGGCGTGAACCTGATGACGGACCTCATCGATTCCCTGCTCGAATTCGCCCGCACGCGCGAATCGTTGAACCCGGCTTACGCCAATGTCTCGGAAACGATCCAGCGGGCCGTGCAGGCGGTGCGCTTGCATCCCCGGCACCACAACCGCTCCATCGATGTGCTGTGTGGCGGCCAGGTTTCAGGCTGGTTCGACCAACGCAAGCTGGAGCGCGCTCTGTACAACCTGCTGCTGAATGCCTGCGAAGCCGCTCCCCTGGAGGAGGGCACGTCGAAGTCACAGCCGCGGAAGTCGCCGGGCATCGATTACCATTTCGGTCGCCGATAATGGTCCCGGAATCGCTGAGTCCATCCGCGGATCGGCTGTTTCATCCCTTCGTCAGCTACGGCAAAGAGAACGGCACTGGATTGGGACTGGCGGTCGTGCAGAAAATCGTGCAAGATCATGGGGGCGAGATTGTTGTGGAACGTACGGCCCAAGGCAGAACGGTCTTCCGCATCGTGCTGCCGGGGCGCCTGCAAGATGCTTCCCGCAGCGCCAGCGAGCCCAGCGTGGACGTGCCTTCCTTTGTGCCCGCACAGCGGGATGATGCCAGACAGAATTCGATTTCGCATCCGGGCCCCTAGGCACAATGCGTCTCTTCGCCAGTGCCTGACCCCTGGAAAGTGTAGGAGGACGGTGTGAAGAGCCTGAACACCCCTGCAATGCGCGGCGCCGCACTGGCGGTTGCCGCTTTCGTCTTATCGACCTCAATCAGCCGGGCGCAGGAAGCGCCCGCGCCCGCCGCCTCCCGGCGCCGGGGGAAACGGCAAGCGCGGTTCGTGACCTGCAGGATCAGGTCCGCCAACTTCGAGGCCTGGTGGACGAGATGCGCGCCGAAAATGCCGAGTCCCGCGCCGAGATGCACCAGTTGCGCCAGGACCTGCAAGCCACGCGCGCGCTGCTGGAGCGGCCGGCAGCCGCCCGGGCGGGTACGCGGCTGCGGCCAGCCGGAAAACCAGCGCGCGCCAGCCTCGGCCGACCGACGCATCCACGCCTCAAGGCGCCCCGCTCGAAGAACGGGTTCAGAAACTGGAAGAATCCACTTCGCTGATCGGCTCGAAAATCGATGAACAGTATCAGACCAAAGTCGAGACCGCTTCCAAGTACCGTGCCCGGCTTCACGGCATCGTCCTGATGAACGCTTTCCGCAACATTGGCGGCTCCGACAATCTGGACTTCCCCACCTATGCCGAATCGGTGCCGGCGGGATCACCCCAAGCCACTCTCGGGTGCCACCCTGCGCCAGTCGGAAATCGGCTTCGAAATCTTCGGCCCGAACGTCGCCGGAGCCAGGACCTCGGCCGATGTTCAACTCGATTTCGCCGGGAGGATTCCCCGGAACCGGCAACGGCGTGAACTTCGGAATCGTCCGCCTGCAGACCGCCAGCTTGCGATTCGACTGGGAACACACCTCCGTGGTGGCAGGCCAGGATTCTCTGTTCATCTCGCCGCTCTCGCCCACTTCGTTCGCATCGCTGGCCACGCCCGCGTTTGCCTTTGCCGGAAACCTTTGGGGCTGGACGCCGCAACTCCGAGTCGAGCACCGCTTCTCGCTTTCCGACCAGCAGACCCTGACCGTGCAGGCGGGGATTCTCGACAACCTCGACTGGGAGCCTCCCTCCAATTCGTTCTACCGTTCGGCCCAGGCGGGAGAATTGTCCGGTCAGCCCGCGTATGCGGTTCGCACGGCGTGGTCGCGTCCCGTGCGGGAACATCCGCTCAGCTTCGGCGTCGCCGGCTACTATGGCCGCCAGAACTGGACTTGGGATCGTTATGTCGACGCTTGGGCCGGGATGGCGGATTGGCAGATTCCCATTGTTCCGCGCCTGGCTCTCTCCGGTGAGTTCTATCGCGGCCGCGGCATCGGCGGACTGGGCGGCGCGGTCGGGACTTCGATTCGTTTGCGGCGGCGACCCAATGCGCCCTTCAGCTCCGATCCGCGGTCTCGACACCGCGGGCGGCTGGAGCCAGCTGAAGTTCCAGTTGACTCCCAAGGTGGAGTTCAACGGCGTATTCGCCGAAGACGATGCTGTTTGCCGGCGACGTGCGCGGCTTTGCCACCGATCAGAACAACTTTGGCGAGATTCTGGGACGGAATCGCGGCGCTCTGGGGAATGTGGTCTTTCGTCCCCGTTCCGACCTCGTGCTCGTCGGCGGAATTCCGACGACTGCGCACCTTCCCCGTCTACAGCAGCAGCAGCGTGACCAATCAGGTCAATCTCTCTGTGGGGATCTTGTTTTGAGAACTCACACATTCCATCGCGGATGCGTGGTTCGTCGTCGTACTGGCGGCAGCGGCCGGCGCGGCCGCCCAACCGGCCCTGAAGGCACATGTGCAACTCACCAGAAACGGTCATTCCCTGTCCAACGCTTCGAAGGCGGTCGTCTGGCTGACTCCGATCGGCGTGGCGGTGGAACCGCCGCGGCAAGAACCTTCCCACATTCCGCAACTGGTGCAGAAGAACAAGAGCTTTCAGCCTGCGCTGCTGGTGATCCCGGTGGGCGGTAAAGTGGAGTTTCCCAACCACGACCCGTTCTTCCACAATGTGTTTTCGCTGTTTGAAGGAAAGCGTTTCGATCTCGGACTCTATGAAAGCGGCACCACGCGCTTCGTCCAGTTCGACAAGCCGGGCGTCTCGTTCATCTTCTGCAACATTCATGCCCAGATGAGTGCGGTGGTCATCGCCCTGGCAACGCCTTACTTTGCCATTTCCGATGCTCGGGGAGAGGTCACCCTCTCCAATGTTCCCCCCGGCCGCTACCGACTGCAGATCTTCCACTCCTCGGTCGCGCCCGACGCAGTTGCGCGCCCTGGACCGGGAGATCACGGTGGCTGCCGGAGACACTTCTCTGGGAAACTTCACCCTGAAGGAGTCCGACGTCACGCTCGCCCACAAGAACAAGTACGGCCGTGACTACGACCGCCCTGAACCGGACAGCCCCGCGTACGCGCGACCGTAGTGCAAGCTTCTTAAACTTTCAAGGTTTCAAGGTTTCAAAACCTGAATGCTGGTTCTGAGCCTTGAAACTTGAAACCTGTGAATCGTTGGAACTTTGCAACAAAAAAAGGGCGTGCCGTTGAGCACGCCCCTCTCGCCTCTGTCTTCACTTCGTTTACATCCACTTGTTCAAGACACGTTGCTGGCAACGTCTCGCTGTTAGCGACGACCACCGCTGGAGTGTCCACCACCACTGCCACCGCTGGAGTGTCCGCCACCACCGCCACCACCGCCGGAGGGACGCCCACCACCGCTGGGAGCAGCGCTATGGCCACCGCCGCCGTAGCTGGGCGCTGATCGCGGTGCGCTATAGCTGGGCGCTCCGCGCGGGGCGCTATAGCTAGGTGCTCCGCGCGGCGCACCGTAGCTCGGGTATCCACCGCCAGAGGGGCCCCGCACGATGGGCTGCCTCATGTCCAACTGCGGACGGGACGATGCTCCGCGTCCGTAGCTGCCGGAGTACGAACTATTGCCCCGCGACTCCATGCTGGGCGCAGTCCGATTCCAGTAGGTCCCGCCGCTGCCGCCGCGTGCCGCCGGTGCGCTCACTTCGCCACGCGACATTTCGTTGCGCGCTGGCGGCGTGAAGGGCCGGAATCCATCGCGGCTGGCGGGAGCGGACTGAGTTACGCCCCGCTGCGGTTCCATGTTGCCCGAGTTGAAATTCCTCGAGCCCAGGTTTGAACCCGGGTTGGTCGGGCCCGCGTTCGTCCGTTCCGAACTGGTCGGGAAAGACGGACGGGTAACGTTGCTCGGCGGAGTGAACGGACGGAATCCGCCACGGTTTCCATTCTGAACCGAGGACGGCGGATTGCCTGCGCTCCGGTTCCCGGGATTGTTCATCTCCCGGTTCGACAGCGTGCCGGCGCTCGGCCGTTGCATTGTGCCGGTCACAGGGGTGCTGCGGGATCCGGTGGATTCGCGCGCACCCAGGCGGCCGCCCGCCAGAACCGCGCCCACATGGTTCTGCTGCATCGTCTGCCGCAGACTCGCGGTCTGCTGCTGGAACGAGCTGCGGACGGGCCACGTTGTTGTGCGCCGAGCCAAAGAAGCGCTCCGAACCGCCTTGCGCACAGTGGACGGCGCCGCCGCGCGTCCGCTGGCCGAAAGGCTGGCGCGGGAGGGCACCACGGGCAGGTTGCCCGCCATCATGCGTGCGCCCCTCAACTGTTCGCGGCTCGCCGGTACAGCCGTCACTCGTCCATTGCCGAAGTGACCGGCATTCACCGTCGATAGAGCGCGGCCAATGTGGGCGTCATGCATGTGGGCGATGTTCGAGAATCGGTTTCCGCCGTGCAGCGGCCGGAAGCCACCGTAGCGGTTATTCCAGCCGTGCTGGTAGCCGACCACTCCGAAGCGGCCGCGGTATCCACCCCACCAGGGATGGAACTAATCGCACGGTCCGATCGGAAGCCAGCCGAAGCCGCCCCAACCGCCGTAGCCAAATCCGAAGCCAAAGCCTCCGCCCCATCCCCAGAACGACACGTAAGCCGGCGCCCAGAACGGGGTTGTAGCCCGCATATACCGGACCGGGCCACCAGGCCCACGAGTTGCCGTACCAGAACCAGCGGCCGTAGTGATAGGGCGCCCAGCCCCAAGGCTCGTAGCCAACCCACGTCCAGCCGTAGTAGGGCTCGATAGGTCCAGTTGCCGTCGCGATAGGGAACCCAGCCATCCGGCTCGTTGGGAACCCACACATCGCCGTAGTCGGGAACGTTCTGCCAACGTCCGTAGGCGTCCAGATCCTGCGATCCCGGTGTAGTAGCGGTTGGTGTGCCGCCAGGAGCTGGCGTTGCGGATCAGGTGATCGCGGTCGCTGTTCCAGCGATCCCAATCGTCGCGGTCCGGAGCAGACGAAATCTTGTACTGCGCGGAATTGCTGTCGCCGCGCACCGTCGCCATTTCTCCAGTGCGCACTTCGGTGCTGCCCTGCGGAGTGGCAATCTGCGCTTCGCCCTGGCGCACGATCACGATGGTGTCGCCATCGGGCGCACTTCGATGCGGAACACGCCATCATGATGCGCGGGATGGACCGACACGTTCGGCGTATCGATCTCGGGCTCGGCCTCGCTGTCTTTCGAAACCATGTAGTTCGCGATGCCCTGGCCCAACTGAATCTGAATATCTTTCTGAGTAAGGTTCGCGATGTTGGCCTTGGAGTTCGGCCCCAGGCGAAGAATGTTGGCGAAGTCGAGCTGCAATTCCGTGCGCGCGTCGTCGCCGGTCGAAACCTTGTCGCCGGTCATCACCGGCTGGTTCAATACCGCCGCCGACCAGTCGCCTGAGTCCCCGCGCTGCGTGGAAACGTCTCCGTGAATCAAGCTGATGCGCGCCACTCCCTGATCCGTCTGCGCCGGAGCTTCACCCGACGGTCCGCCGGGCTGAGCCTGGTAGGCTGTGCGTCGGTGTACTGATCTGCCCGATCGCCCTGGCCAATCTCCATCGGCGCGCTGGGCTGCTCCGAAGGTCCCGGTACCTTCGTCGGTGGTTTGCGCAAACGCGCTGACCGAAAACGCACCCGCGAGCGCTAATGCTAAGACTGCCAAACTTGCTATGAGTCTGTTTTTCATAACCCACCTCCCAACGCTGCCTAAACCCGCTTTTCGAGGAATCTCTCTGTCAAAAGGATGGGCAACTGCCATGCCAAAGGGGCTGGCGGGAGGCAAACTGTAAGTCGTTTATTTTCAATGGCAAACAATACGAATTCAACGGCTGAGCGCCGTTGCATTGGGCCCGGTTGGCCGACCTCAGCCAAGGGTGGTGGTTTTCAGCCACAGACCGTTCCAGACGACGCCGTCGTCGAGGATACAATCTCACTCCCAACGGTCAGACGTTTGGGAGGACTCGCGAGCAAGCCCACCCAACCGAAATCAGGTAGTCGTCGGCTACCGAACATCAGGTAAGGTGCCGCCGGAGTCCCGCCCTAAGAAGTAGGTTTGCCAGTTCCTCGGCCCGGGGCGTCAGAATAGGGGCTGAGTTCGCCTGAGGTAAGGAATTCCTTGGCGGCTCTTAGCGACGACGAAACGCGCCCCGAGATTATTTCGCTCGGGCCAGGCGAACTAGTTCCCGCCACGTGATCAGCTTGATCTGCTGTTGAGCCAGAATCTCGCGGAACTGGTCGCTGGTAAAAAAATCGTAGTCGCGCTGCCTCCAGGCTGCACCCCACGTGGATCGTTCACGGGTGGCGGCGCGCAGTTCTTCGTCGTCGTAACCGGGATGGATGACGAACTCCGTCACTCCGGGTTTCAGGCTCTTCAGCGCTGTTAGGTAAAACTCCGCCCATTTTTCTGGCGGAACCTCCGGCTCGATGGTAACCGTATGATCTAACACGATATCGCCCGGACCAAGGCTCGTCTGCAAATACGGGTGATCGGCGAACCAATCTCTGGTCACGAACACCGGCAACTTGTAGTCGTGAGCCACCCGCAGCAACACGTCGAACAGTTCCTTGCCGCTCATGATCAGCCGGTACTGGTGCGAATCGAGGTGCGTGGGACGAACTCCCATGGCCAGCGCGCGCTCGATCTGGGCGCGCAGTTCCATCTCCACCTCCTTCGCATTCATGCGTTCGTTGTGTTCCCAGTCATGGTGGAAGTACCCGTTTTCATCCACCAGGCTCGGCACCTTGTCCGCGGGCGCGACGGGGCCCCAGCGGTAATACACTCGCTCACTGGTCAAGGTCAGGTGCAGTCCAAAGTCCGCGTCGGGATGAGAATTCGCGTAGTCGGCAATCTCGGGAAACCAGGGACAAGGCGCCATCAGGCTCGCGGAGTTGATCGTCCCGCCCTGTAGAGCCTTGATGGTCGCGGCGTTCACCGCATGGGTCTCGCCCAGGTCATCGGCGTGGACGATGATGAGTTTGGTGCCCGGAGGGTAGCCGAGACGGTCGGCCAGAGTTTGCGCGGAGGCTCCAACTGTGGAGAAAAGGAGGGCGACCAGCAGCGCTCGCAGAATGCATGGTGGGTTCATCGCCGATTAGTAAAGCACAGCGACGCGTTTCCGCGCGAGGCTGGCGTCCCAGTTCGAAGATGCTTACAAAGAAAGAGCGTCGAGCTTCGCTCGACGGACAGCCGATGGCGGCTGTCCCACATTTATTCGGCCTTCTCAGGCTCGTCTGCGATGCCGATCTTCGAGAGGCGATAGCGCAACGCATTGCGCGACAGGCCCAGCAGGCGCGCGGCCTGGCTCTTGTTGCCGTTGGCACGGCGCAGCGCTTCCTGCACCATTTCATCTTCCCACTGCTCCAGCGTCATGCCCTCGGGGAGAAATCCGTCCCCGCCATTTGCGGCTTTCGCGGGACGCACATCCAGGTGAATGTCGGCTGGTGTCGAGCACGTTTCCCTTGGCCAGGGCGCAGGCGCGCTCCACAATGTTCTGCAACTCGCGGACATTCCCGGGCCAGTGATAATTCACCAGAATCTGCATCGCCTCCGGCGTGATGCCTTCGACCGGCTTGCCCGATTCTCCGCTGAAGCGCGAGATGAACAAGTTCGCCAGATCCGGAATGTCTTCCTTACGCTCGCGCAGCGGCGCGATGTCGATGGGCACGACATTCAGGCGATAGTAGAGATCTTCGCGAAATGTGCCTTGCTTCGAGCGCTGCGCGCAGATCGCTTGTTGGTGGCCGCGATCAGGCGCACGTCGACCTTCACCGTGCGGGTGCCGCCCAGGCGCTCGAATTCGCGCTCCTGCAGCACACGCAATAATTTCACCTGCGTCACCGGAGGCACGTCGCCGATCTCGTCGAGGAACAGCGTGCCCTTGTCGGCCAGTTCGAACTTGCCGGGCTTGCTGGCGACGGCGCCGGTGAACGCCCCTTTTTCGAAGCCGAACAATTCGCTCTCCAGCAGATTCTCCGGGATGGCGGTGCTGTTGATCTTGAGGAACGGGCCGGAGGCGCGGCGCGATTTTTCGTGAATGGCGCGCGCGATCAAATCTTTTCCCACGCCGCTTTCACCGCCCAGCAGAACGGTCGCGTTCGTCGGGAGCAACCCGCTCCACCGTGGCCAGCACTTCCTGCATCTTGGGGCTGCGGGCCACCACGTTGGGGTGCGAATAGCGCTTGCCCAATGCCTCGCGTAACGATCGGTTCTCTTCCCGCAGATTGCGGACGTCCAGTTCCTTGTGGATCACCATCCGCATCTCGGTCAGCGAAAACGGTTTCAGCACGTAGTCGCTGGCCCCGGCCTTCATCGCCTCCACCGCAGTTTCAACGCTGCCGAATGCGGTCATCACCACCACCGGCAGAGCCGCGTTCTGGCGCTTGATGGTTTGCAGAAACTCCAGGCCGTTCATGCCCGGAAGTTTCAGGTCGGTCAAAACCAGGTCGATGGGATTCTCGCGCAGAAGCTTCAGGCCAGTCTCGGCATCTTCGGCGCAGAACGTGGTGAACCCGTCCTCGCCGAGATTCAACTCGAGCAGGCGGCGCATCTTCGCCTCATCCTCGACAATCAGAATTGCCGGCACTCGCGCCTCTTCCTCGATTCGCGGGGTCTCACGAAATCACCAGATGAGCCGTCTCGCCCACCGCTGTCTTTTCGCTCGCAGCGGGGAAAAATATCACAAAACAGGCGCCGGCGGAATTGCCCGACGTCCTCAATGCGGATGCTGCCCTGATGTCCGTCAATAATTTTCGACACGATGGACAGGCCCAGTCCCACGCCGGTCTTCTTTGTGGTCACGAACGGATTAAAGATCTGTTCCCGCAACTCGCGCGGAATGCCCGGTCCCGTATCCTCGATGCTTATTTCGACTCCCTCGAGACTGCCGCCGTTGCGGCCACTGGCCCGCGATTTGCTGACCTGGACACGCAGCGTGCCCCCGTTGGCGCCCATGGCGTCGTAGGCATTCTGCACGATATTGACGAACGCCTGCTCGCACAGGCTCTCATCCAGCGGCACGGGCGGCAGACCGGCCTCATAGCGCTTTCTCCACCCGCACCGTCGAATCTTTCCACAGCTGCGCGACATCGTTCAACGCTCGATCGAGGACCGCAGTGACGTCTTGCGGCGTCAGATCAGCGTGCAAGGGACGCGCGAAATCCAGAAAGCGCGTGACCAGCGCGCTCAGGCGGTTGGTTTCGGTCGAAATGTATCCCGCCAGTTCGGTCGCCAGAGGATTGGACTCGCCGAGTTTCTGGGTCAGCATTTCCGCCGAGCCTTTGATCACGCCCAGAGGATTGCGAATCTCGTGGGCAAGTCCGGCCGAAAGCTGGCCCAGTGCCGCCAGGCGCTCGGATCGCCGCGCCTCGGCCTGCGCCTGCTCCAGGCGGCGGTTGGTCTCGGCGAGCGTCTCTGCCAGTTCCTGATAACGCCGGGTCTGGCGCCGGCTCTCGACTACAAATCGGTTGACTACCATGGCCGCGAGAAAGAAAAAAACGATGCGGATCGCAAGCCGCCCGTAGTCCTCCGTAGCAATCTCGAACTCCTGCAGTGCGGGATAGAGATAAGAGCAGTACGCAGCGGAGGCCAGAGACGTCCACTGCAGGGTTGCCCAGGGGCCGAAATACTCCGCCGCGGTGACTGCCGGCAAGTAGTAGATGGGATAGTAGTAACTGTTGATGGGGATTTCGCCGGTGTGACCGATCAGCAGCGTCGCCAGGCCAATCTTCAGCAAGACAATATAAGCCGGGCCGCGGTGGGGCACGCGCGCAATCAGCCACCCCTCGCTCAACTGGAGGACGCCGAAAGGCCAGCAGGATGAGCTGCTTGTGTATTTCCTCGACCGGAGGCAGCAGGGCCAGGCCCGCGAGAAACGCCAGCCACAGCACATCCATCCAGTTGATCGTGGGCCGCTTGGTTTCAGTCATGGCTCTGCTCACAAAAGACTACGCCGGGAGAGCTCGCGCGTCTCCCGGCGTTGCCGTTCCTGTTTGTCTGGTCCGCCAGCGCATCTCATGCGAACCCTATCACATCGCAAGCCGGCGGTCAGCGTCAATGACCTTTCTTCGACGGCTTGTCCTGCTTGGACGGCGCGGCGGCGGCGCCGGCTTCTGTGCGCCGGTGGCGGAGCAGCGGGCCGCTGCTCGCTGCCATTGATTGAACTTCTGTTCCTGCTGCCGCTCCTGTTGCGGGCTGCGCTCCTGCACCGGCGGCGTTGGCCGCACTAACGGATGCGTCTCCTGGATCGGCGGCTTGGTCTGTTCCTGTTGCGGTGGACGGAATTCGCGGTTCGCAGGCTGGGTATTGCGATTCTCCGGCGGCTGCGCGTTCCGGTTCTCGGGCTGCGGCGCCGGCCGGTTTTCCGGCTGCGGAGTTCCCTGCTGCTCGTAAACCCGCGGCTGCGCCTGTGGCAGTTCCTTCACCTGATTCTTGTTGCCGCTGTTCGACGGAGTAAACGGTTTGAAACCTTCCGCCGCCGGCCGGCCGCCCGGATTGATCGGGGCGGGCTGCGCGGGCCCCACCGGACGAACCAACGCCTGCCCATTCAGGTGCCCACCCGCCTGCGCCTGGCGCTGCTCGATCGGGCGCGGCGGAGGCGGCGGTGTCCGTACTGCCACCACCGGACGGCTGATGAACCGCGGCCGGCGGCTTCACGGGTGCGGGCCGTCCAGCGCCAATCACGCTGCTGCGGACTGGTTCGACCGCCACCACGTGACTCACCGGGGCAGAGGCCATCTCCTTGGGATCTACTCTCATAATGTTCTGTGCCACGGGCCGCGCGTTCACAAACGCGTCATGCGAGACCACGGTCACGCCGTTGTTGACGTGCTGGTTGACGTACGTGATGTTGTTGATCGTCGTGCTCTTGTTGACGATCACCGTGTTGTAGACGTTCGTGACCTTGGTGACATTCACCGTCGTATTGGTGATGTTCACGTTGTTCACGTAGGCGCGGCTGACGCGATATCCGGGCACGTAGACTTCTCCCGGAGCCAGCGGGAACCATCCCACGCCAACGCCGGCGGAGAAGTGGAAACCAGGACCGCCGCCCACGAACGCCACCATTGCCGGGGCCCAGACGGGCCGGATGACCACCGGTCCCGGCACCCAGAACCAACCTCCGCTGACGAGCGCCCAGCGCCCGTAGTGGAAGGGAGCGAATCCCCAAGGCTCGTCTTCAACCCAGGTCCAACCCCACGGGCCAACGTAGACCCAGTGACCGAAGCGATACGGAGCCCAGCCCACGACGACGGCACGCGGCCGCCAGCACGGACCGTAGCCGGCCACATAACTCCAGTCGCCATATTCGTCGAGATCTTCATAGCCGGTCATTTCGCGCGAAACATAATTCGCGGAATCGGCGCGATCTTCGCGATCGTCGCGCTCAAAGGCCCAGTCGTCAAAACCATCGCGATCGGGAATCTGGCTGAGATCGTAATCGAGATGCTGCTCGTTGCCGGTAAAGGTGGCGGACTGACCGGCGACCACGGTGTAGGTAAACCCCCCGCCCGTAACCCGGCCCCGGCCGTGCCAGACGTCAGTGATCGGTCTGACTTCCATCCGCGCTCACGTCGACGCGGTATACACCGGGCTGCAGCAGCGTGAACGCGATATTCGGCGTGTCGACTTCGTAGGAATCGTCATCGTCGAGATGACGCACGCGCAGAATCATCGAACCCTGCGCCAGCCGGATCTGCGTGGTGTGGTCGTCGAGCGCCAGGAAAGTGATTCCGGTCTTCGAGCCCAGGCGGATGGCGGCCGAACCAACGTGCACTTCGGCGCGGGAGTTCTCGTCCGCCCACAGATCATCGCCTGACACCATGGGGCGGTTGGGCACCGCTGCGACCCAGTCATCCTCGCCGGCCGGACGAAACGACACGGAACCCTGCGAGAAGTTCAGCCGCGCCACGCGGCCCGGAGGATCCTGAGCCGGACCCTGATCTTCGCTCATCCTGTGCCCTGCGCGATAGTCGAGAGTTGCAGAACGAATGCAACGCTTGCCAGCAGTAACATCCAGGTCCACAACTTGCGTGTTTTCATATTTTCGCCCCGACGGAATTGAAGTCCGTGCAGCTTGATTTTACCGACATCCGTGTAAACACCATAGCGACGGTTTAGTTTCCGGGGACCGGGAAGTGCTTGCAGCGGGCGGACTTGCGATGGGGATGAAATGCGAGGATTTGTCATCCTGAGCAACGCGAAGGATCAGTGCACTCGATCAGGAGTGCACTGATCCTTCGCGGCGAACAACGCCGCTCAGGGTGACGAAATAATCGGTTAGTTTTTCAGCTTCGGGCGCTGGCAGGCATCCACGATCTTTTTGGGATCGATGGCGTCCCGGTCCACCTGCTCTTCCATGATCTTGCCGTCTTTGCCGATCAGGAAGTTCACGCGGCGCGGGGCCTGGTATTCGTCTTTGTAGATGCCGTACTCGTGGGTTACTTTTCCGCCCCAATCGCTGAGAAGAGGAAACGTCACTCCGATTTGGTCGGCGAAGGCTTTGTTGGCGAAGGCACTATCCATGCTCACACCCAGGACCTGGGTGTCGGCTGCTTCCAGGGCTTTCAGGTTCGCCTGGAAGTTTTTCATTTGCTGCGTTCAACCCCCGGTAAAGGCGAAGATGTAGAACGCCAGCACGACGTTCTTCTTGCCCCGGTAGTCGCTCAACTTCACGTCTTTGAGGTCATTGCCGTCAAAGTGTTTCAGCGTGAAATCCGGCGCCATGTCGCCGACCTTTGGCATGCCAGAATCCTCCTTCTTGGTTTGTGCGAAGGTTGGAGATGCGGCAGCCAGAAGACCAGCCAGCAGCAACCCCATCGCCAGAACCCCTAAGCGTCTTCTTTTCATTGGAACCCCTCCCACGGGAGTGAGACCCAGCATACCCTGACTGACGGTAAACCCGGAAGTACCTAATTAGTGTGACCGTACGCATTGCCCAAACAACTGGCAAAACAGTACAGTTCTGTTCGGAGCCGGTTGACGGCGCAAAGCCCCAGTTCCACGAATCGGACTTTCCAAAAACGCAATGAGCATCGCCACTCTGAACGACATTTTCTTCGCTGCACTCGAACGCAATCTTGACCGCATGATGCTGTACCGCGAGGCTGGGAAGTGGTTGCCGATCGCCTCCCGGGAATTTGGCCAGGGCGTCGCCAGAACCGCGCGCGCCCTGCATTCCTGGGGTATTCGACCGGGAGATCGCGTCGCCATCCTCAGCGAAAACCGTCCCCAGTGGCCCATGGCCGATATGGCCAGTCTGCTGCTCGGGGCCGTCACGGTCCCGCTCTACACCACGCTCACGGCGGAACAGACCGCGTTTGTTCTGAATGATTCCGGTTGCCGGACCATCTTTCTGTCGTCGGACCAGCAACTGCACAAGATCTTGTCGATCCTGCGCCAGACGCAGATCGACAAGATCATCGTCATGGATCCGGTGGAGTTCAGCGGGGATCTCGCCCCGTTCGCGGGCAAGTGCGTAACCATGGGCAACATCACGCTACAGGGCCCGCCGGACCTCGGCCCCGAAATCGAAAGCAAAGCGCGCTCCATCGGCCCCGATGATCTGGCCACCATCGTCTATACCTCGGGGACCACCGGCACTTCCAAAGGGGCGATGCTGACCCACGGCAACATTGCCTCCAATATTCAGTGTTCGCTGCTCGGGTTCAACATGCATCCCGGCCTGATCAGCATTTCATTTCTGCCGCTGTGCCACATCACCGCTCGTCACGTGGATTTCTCCATGCTCTACCACGGCGTGACTCTGGCCTACTGCCCCTTCCTGGACCAGTTGCCGGCGAGCCTGTTGGAAGTGCAGCCCTCCGTTTTTGTCGCGGTGCCCCGCGTCTACGAGAAGATCTATGCCCAGGCCAAGCAGAAAGCCAAGGGCCAGCCCAAGCGCGCCATCTTTGATTGGGCGCTTTCCGTGGGACGGAACCATAAGCCTGAAATTCTCGCGGGAAAGACACCCACGTCGCGCAGTTGGAAGCTGGCTAACAAACTCGTCTTCTCCAAAATTCGCGCAGGCATGGGCGGGAAGGTTGAGACGTTCATCTCTGGCGGCGCGCCTCTGGGTCGCGAGCTTGCCGAGTGGTACGCCGATGCCGGCATCCGCATTCACGAAGGCTACGGGCTGACGGAAACCTCTCCTGTCATCGCCGTGAATACGCCGGTCAATCACCGCATTGGAACCGTGGGAAAAACGCTGCCGAATCTGGAGGTTCGCATCGCCGAAGACGGCGAAATTTTAGTGCGCGGGCCGTCGGTGTTCAAAGGCTACTGGAACCGGCCGGAGGAAACGAAAGCGGCCCTGGTCGATGGCTGGTTTAGGACCGGCGACATCGGCAACATCGACGCCGATGGATATTTGTCGGTTACCGATCGCAAAAAGGACCTGATCAAGACTTCCGGCGGGAAATTTATTGCGCCGCAGCCGATTGAGAATTCGCTCAAGCTGAGTCCCCTGGTGGGAATTGCCGCCATTCTTGGCGACCGGCGCAAATTTCCGGCCGTCCTCGTGTCTCCCAACTTTGTCGCGCTGGAAGCTTGGGCGCGGGAGAACAACATCCCATTTACCTCGCGGGCCGAGTTGGTCGCTAATCCGAAAGTGCAAGCGCTTTACGAAGGCATCGTCGAGGGCATTAACCAGAACCTGGCACGCTTCGAAAAGCTGAAACGGGTGGTGGTGGTGGCGGACGAATTCACCGCCGACAACGGCGTTCTGACGCCGACGATGAAACTGAAAAGGCGCGTCATCGAAGAGCGCTACCGAAAGCAGATCGATGAGTTGTACACCCAGGCGGAAGCGACGGCCTTGCCCTAAGACGCGGATGACCCAATGTGGGGACAGCCGCCCCCGGCTGTCCGTCGAGCGCAGCTCGACCGTCGTGCTCTGAACCGCCGGATTCATTACAATAAGCCCATGTCGGACTCATTGGTCATTGCCGGACGCTCCTTCCGCTCACGCCTCATCGTGGGCACGGGAAAATACAAATCCTTCCAGGAAACGGCGCGGGCGCTCGAAGCCAGCGGCGCGGAGATGGTCACCGTCGCGGTGCGTCGCGTCAATCTCGACCGCAGCAAGGAATCACTGCTCGACTACATCGACGCCAAGAAATACTTTCTGCTGCCCAACACTGCCGGCTGCTACACCGCCGACGAAGCCATCCGCGCGGCGCGACTGGGACGCGAAGTCGGACTGTCCGATTGGGTCAAGCTGGAAGTGATCGGCGACCAGGCCACGCTGTATCCCGACGTGCAGGCAACGCTGGAAGCCACGCGCGTGCTGGTGAAGGAAGGCTTCACGGTGCTTCCCTACACGTCCGACGACATTGTTTTTGCCAAGCGCCTGATTGATGCCGGAGCGGCGACCATCATGCCGCTGGGCGCGCCCATCGGCAGTGGCATGGGAATTCAGAACCAGGCCCACATTCGCATCTTGCGCGAAATGATCACGGGCGTGCCGTTGATCGTGGATGCGGGAGTGGGCACGGCCTCGGACGCCGCGATTGCCATGGAACTCGGTGCCGATGCGGTGCTCATGAATACCGGCATTGCCAACGCCCAGGATCCCGTGCTCATGGCTGAAGCGATGCACCATGCGGTGCTGGCGGGAAGGCAAGCATTTCTCTCGGGCCGCATGGCGAAGAAGTTGTACGCCACGGCAAGCTCGCCGCTGGAAGGCGTGGTCCGCTAGCGCGCCATGTGACGCGGGCGCTATGTGGCGCGGGCGCCCCGCCCGCGTTTCATCCCATCTCGAAGAGACGCTGCGGGCAGCGTTTCTCTCTCCATCGCCCGAAATGCTGCCGGCAGAGACGTAACAAGTTGCGTCTCTACAGACAAAAAGGGCGGCTTTCGCCGCCCTCAATCTCATCGATCCGTAGACCGAATCACATCATCTTGACGCTGCCCACGTGCAAGGAGTCCTTGGACATGGTGCCGGTCACGGTGACGTGATGTCCCTCATGCCCCTTCAGGGCGTCCTGGTTGTCGACGGCGAGCACCTTTTGATCGCCATCGGTGACGATGACCATCTTCTCACCGGCGGCTACGCATTTCTTGGTGCAGGCCTCGGCCCCAGCATTGGCTCCCTTGACGCCGCACTTGGCATCCACAACCCATCCGTTGACGGTAGTGCTACTGCCCATGTCATCGAACGCCATTGCCGACAGGGCGAACACGAAACTGAGCGCAAGACAGATCAGCAGAATTTTTCTCATGGCCGGTTTTTCTCCTTTTTGAAGTTCAGATTGCGGCCCCACGCCGCAATAGCTCACAGCGGGTCGAAGAACCTGGCGTCCCTGCCGGGACCAGCAATCTTCGCTCGATTGTGAAATGAGGCAACCGAAATATACCACAGGGGAACGATGCGGTTGTCAGTGAACGGGCAAAATCCATACTCGGAAGTTGCAGGTCAGGAAAGCCGTGCAGGCTATTTTTTCGCGGAGTGATTGGCCGGGGGCGCGGGTTTCGCAGGAACGGGCGGAACGTACACATACTCTCCCGGCTTGGCATACCCCAGTTGCTCGCGCGCCTCTTTTTCAATGGACGTCTGATCGCTCTTCAAGCCCTGGATCTGCTGGGCATAGCGGTCGTTCGTCCTGCTGCACCTGGACAATCTGTTTTCGCAGGGCTTCGTACTCGGCCCGCTTCTGCTTGTAGACAACCATTCCGTTCGCGCCGAACATAACATGGACAAACAGCGATGCCGCCAGCACGGCTACGGCGATGGTCGCGATCCGTCGCCGCAAGGCATAGATGCGGACCGCCAGCGGCCGGACCCGCTCGATCCACGATGCGGCTAACGCTTCCGCCTGGGGCGCGCGATCCACCATGGCGCGCAGACCGTCCTCAGGACGCGGGAGGCGGGCGATTTTGGAAAAGGGTTTCAATGAGAATGCTTCACTCGAAAATCCAATGCTTCGCAGCCGTGCTCAGTTTCTCCAGGCCCTTCTCGCTGCGTGCTTCCGTGTAGACCCGCACCACCGGTTCGGTCCCCGATAACCGGTAGCAGACCCACGACCCGTCGCTGAAGACCAGCTTCAATCCGTCGGTGCGGACGACCTGGCTGACCGGGTGCCCGCAGAACTCCCGCGGATCGGACCCCAACTTCTCAGTGAACTTGGCTTTGACCTCGGGCGTCAAGCGGAAGTTCTCGCGATGCGGGTAATAGGAACCTACTTGGTTACACAGCGCCTTCAACTGTTCGCCCAGCGACTTGCCTCTTTTTGCGACCGCTTCACAGCACAGCAAGCCGGCCAGCACGCCGTCTTTCTCGGGAACGTGGTGGCGGATCGAGAGGCCGGCGCTTTCTTCCCCGCCAATCGCGATCTTGTCCTGCATGATCAGTTCGCCGATGTACTTGAATCCCACCGGCGTCTCGTGCAACTCCACCCCGTGCGCCTGCGCCAGAGCGTTGATGAGATTGGTGGTGGCGACCGATTTGGCCACGCCATTCTTCCAACCCCGGCTCTCCACCAGATAGTCGAAGAGCAGGGCAATCACGTAGTTCGGCTGCAGGAAAGTTCCATCGGAGTCGACGATGCCGAAGCGGTCGGCGTCGCCGTCAGTCGCAATGCCGATCTGGGCTCCGGTCTCGCGCATCTTTTTTCGGAGATCTTCCAGCAGATGGTCGTCCGGCTCCGGCGCGTGTCCGCCGAACAGAACGTCGCGGTGGTCGTGCACGGTGGCTACCTGCACGCCAGCCCCGCGCAGCAATTCGTCGGAATATCCGCGCGCCGAGCCCCACATGGGATCGAAGGCCACTCGCAGGTTGGCCTTGCGAATCACCTCCAGATCGACGATCTCGGCCAGACGCTTCAGGTACGCCGGCTTGGGATCGAGCGTTCCTTGCGCTGGCGGAGCAACACTCGTCGTTTTGGTAGACGAAGCACTGTCCCCGGCAACAATTTCTGCTTCGATCTTCTTCGTGACTTCGGGCAGCGCCGGGCAGCCGTCCGGAGTGGAAAACTTGATTCCGTTGTACTCCGGCGGATTGTGCGATGCGGTGAAATTGATGACCCCGTCCGCCTTGTTTTGAATGACGGCGTGGGCAAATGCCGGAGTCGGCGCGGGCTCGGCTACCACCAGTGGCGTGATCCCCTGCGCCGCCAGAATTTCCGCTGCCATCGAGCAGAACGTCTCGCCCAGAAACCGCGGATCGCGTCCCACGATGACCCGCGCTCCTTGCGGCTTCTGCGAAGCCACGTAGCGCGCTATTCCGCCCACGGCGCGTTTCACATTGGCAAACGTAAATTCCTCGGCCATCACCGCCCGCCAACCCGATGTGCCAAACTTGATTTGCGTTAGCATAGTTGGGTCCGCCCCTTTGCCACGAAATGATAAGCTCTCGCTCGGCAAGCCGATAGCTGAAAGCCGAACGCTGAGAGCTGACCGCTGATTTTATATGACTGACAAACGAATCGTCCTGTCCACCGCAGGCTCGGAAGAAGAGGCCCGCAAGATCGCCCGCCATCTGGTCGAGAACCATTTCGCGGCCTGCGTGAACATCATCCCCCGGATTGAATCGATCTACCGCTGGCAGGGAAAGGTGGAATCGAGCCGGGAATGGCTGTTGCTGATTAAAACGAGTGCGGAACGTTTTCCGGAAGTTCGCGACGCCATTCGCGATCTGCACTCCTACGAACTCCCGGAGTGCATCGCCATCGGCATCGAGGAGGGCAGTCTGGAGTACCTGCAGTGGTTTGCCTACTCACTGGTGAAAGAGGAGGAGCCGACTCCGTGAAGAACTGCCGCCCTTGGCACCCAGTTCTTCCTCCGTGCCCTCTGTGGTTGAAACCCTATCCTGGCGCTGTTCCGCGAAGATTCAGCCGCCAGTAGTCTAGGGAAAACGCCGGATCATCGCCGGCAGCCTGCTCGGTGAGCCGCGCCATGAACTCGTCCCGAAGTGCTTCCTCGGAAAGATTCTCCAGATGCCGCCGCAGAATGATGTTGCGCACGAACTCGGTATACTCTTTGGCGTTCGCCAGCACCGTGGGAGCGGCTTCCGTGGACGTCTCCACTTCGGCAAACCCGGCGCGCCGCAGGCTTTCCGCCGCAGCCTCGGCGTCCTGGTAAAGCCACGGCTCGTGAAAGCCCGCAAAGAACGGGGCAAACTTCGGAGTCGCTGCCAGCACGTTCGCGCGGTCCCGCAGGGTAGCCAGGTTGGGGCCGCCTCCGCACTGGGCCTCCAGCCATCCTCCCGGAATCAGCGCCCGGCGCAGGTTCACGAACAACTGATCGTGGTCGAGCACCCAATGAAACGCAGCGGTACTCACGATCGCATCGAAGGCACGCTCAAACGGCAGATGCAGGAGATCGCACGCAACCAGGTGTACGCGCGTCCCAAACTGCGCGGCCAGATGCTCGCGCGCAGAGTCCAGCATGTTTTGCGAGAGATCCACGCCCACCACGCGCCCGCGTGGTAGTGCTTCCAGCAATTCCGCGGTCAGCCGGCCGGTTCCGCAGCCTGCGTCCAGCACAACTTCATCTCCCCGCAGCCGCAATCGCGACAACACCTTCTGTCCCCAACTCACTTGTGGTCCGGACAGCCGGTGGTAAACCGCGGCATTCCACTCGCGCGCAGAAGACTGGTTTTGCCTGGAGGTCATCTCCTGGATTTATCCTTGTTCATCGTAAATGTTCATTCCTGAAATGTTCATCCGCGAAATCCGTAGCCAGGAAGGTTCCTAGATCGCGTTCAGCCCGGCATCCAGATCGTCGAGAATGTCGTCCACATCCTCGATCCCCACGGAAATTCGCACCAGGCCGTCGGTGATGCCGATGGCCTTGCGCCCCTTCGCGCCCAGCGCCGCGTGCGTCATGGTCGCGGGATGCGAAATCAGCGTCTCGACCCCGCCCAGCGACTCGCCCAGCGAGCACACTTGCACTTTTTTGAGCAGCTTGTTCGCGTTCTTCAACGATCCGGTTTCAAATGTGATCATCGATCCAAAGCCGCTCATCTGCCGCCGGGCCAGAGCATGCTGCGGATGATCCGGCAAGCCGGGATAAAACACTGCCTTCACTTTTTTATGCTTGGAGAGAAAATCGGCCACGATCCGGCCGCTGCGGTCGTGAATCTCCATGCGGGCCGCCAGCGTCTTCACCCCCCGTAGCACCAGCCAGCATTCAAAGGGAGAAAGAATCGCGCCCGCCGCCTTCTGCAGAAAGGCCAGCTTGTCGGCGTGCTCCTGCTTCGCGCAGACGACCACACCGCCTAAGCCGTCGCTGTGGCCGTTCAGGAACTTGGTGGTCGAGTGCACCACCATGTCCGCGCCCAGCGCGAGTGGCTGCTGGAAATACGGAGACATGAACGTGTTATCGACCACGAGCGCAACTTTCTTGCGCCGGCAGATCTGGCTGATGGCCGCCAGATCACTCAACCGCATCAGCGGGTTCGTCGGAGTCTCCACGTACACCATCCGGGTATTCTTGCGGATGGCACGTTCGACGTTCTCCGCCTCGCAAGTGTCGACGTAAGAAAATTCCAGTCCGAACCCGGCCATCACCTGGTTGAACAGGCGCGGCGTTCCCCCGTACAAATCGTTGCCGCACACCACGTGGTCGCCGGACTTCAGCATGCTGACAATCGCATTGATGGCAGCCATCCCGCTGGCAAACACGCGGGCCGCCACGCCGCCTTCGAGCGCGGCCAGATTCACCTCTAACCGCGCGCGCGTCGGATTCGACACGCGGGAATACTCATATCCCTTGTGCTCGCCGATTCCCTGTTGCACGTAGGTTGAGGTGGGATAGATGGGAACGGTGACGGCCCCGGTCAAAGGATCCGGCTCCTGACCACGATGAATGGCGCGCGTAGCAAAACCTGGCTCTTTGTTTTTTTTCATGAGTGTGAGTCTGCGAGATTCGCGGCCCCGAAATCCCCAACGCTAGATGCCGCCCTCAAAAATCTTTTTGGACAAATACCGCTCGGCCGAATCTGGAATGATGGTCACCACGCGCTTGCCCGGGCCCAGCTTCTTTGCGACCTTCAGCGACGCGAACACCGCCGCCCCGCCGCTCGATCCCGCCAGCACGCCTTCCTGCGCCGCCAGCGTCTTCACCATGCCGAACGCGTCCTCGTCCATCACCATCATCACTTCATCGCACACCGAGCGGTCAAACGTTTTGGGGATGAAGCTGGCGCCGATTCCTTCCACCTTGTGCGGCCCGGGCTGCCCGCCACCCAGCACCGACCCTTGCGTTTCCACCGCATACGCCAGCACGGCCGGCGACTTTTCCTTCAGGTAGCGCGCGATCCCAGAAAATGTTCCCGAGGTGCCGCACCCCAGCACGAGGGCATCGACTCGGCCGTCCATCTGTTCGAAGATTTCCGGAGCCGTGGTCTCGTAGTGATAGTCGGGATTCGCGGGATTCTCGAACTGTCCCGCCATAAATGCGGTGGGATCGCCGGCGACCAGTGCCTTCGCCTGGCGGATGGCGCCCTGCATGCCCTCGGCGTCGGGAGTGCGGACCACCTCGGCGCCGAGGGCCCGCATGATCTTGACCTTCTCCTCGGAGAAACGCTCCGGCACGAACAACCGAACCTTGTAGCCGCGGTTCACGCCGATCAGGGCCAGGCCGATGCCGGTGTTTCCAGCCGTCGCCTCGACAATCGTTCCACCGGGCCTGAGTTTTCCTTCCTGCTCGGCGCGCCGGATGATGCCAATGGCCGCACGGTCTTTCACGCTGCCACCCGGATTCAAATACTCCAGCTTGGCAAACACGTCCGCCGAACCGGCCGGAACCAGTCGCTTCAACCGCAGCATGGGAGTTTCGCCGACCAGTTGGGTGATGTCGTCGGCTACGCGCAGGCGGGACATTTCAGAAGTTTTCGAAGTCACCTTACAGGGTACGGGGGATCGTCTGGAATCGTCAATGGAACCTGACCTTCCGGGCAGCCGTGCACCGATACTAACGTCATCCCTGGCGCCCTACTTCCATGCTTCGGATTCAAGTCTTGCGCCGATTTACCGATCCCTACAGCGTAGCCCACTCTGGAGCTCGCATGCATCGACGAATCGTCAAATTAGTCCTTCTGTGCCTTTGCGCAGGTCAGCCCGCCCTGCGCGCGCAGGAATTCAAGATCTTCGACCGTACCGTGCAGATCCACGGATTCGCCTCACAGGGCTTCGTGCACACCAACGACAACAACTGGCTGACCATGAACACCAGCAACGTAGGCAGTGGCGAATTCACCGATTTTGGAGCCAACGCCTCGTCCCAGATCACCGACAAGTTGCGGGTTGGGGCGCAGCTTTATGATCGCAACCTCGGCCAGTTGGGACGCTGGCATCCATCCCTGGACTGGGCCTTGGCCGACTACCGGTTCAAGCCCTGGTTCGGCATCCGGGCCGGCAAAGTGAAGACGGTCATCGGGCTGTACAACGATACTCAGGATTTGGACTTCCTGCACCCCTTTGCCCTGCTGCCGCAGAGTGTCTACCCCACAGACCTGCGCGACTCCACGATCGCGCACACGGGTGGGGATGTTTACGGCGATATCCATCTGAGGAAGCCACTCGGGAAGCTCTCCTATACAGCGTACGCCGGCTGGCGCAAGGACAGCCAGGAAGGCGGCTATCCTTACCTTCTGCAGACCATCCCCATTTCCCTCACCAGCTACGGCGGACTGCAATACGGAGGGGACCTGCGCTGGACCACACCGCTGAAAGGCCTGCTGGTCGGCGCCTCTCGCATGAATGAAGACATTACCGGCAGAGGTACCACAACCGCGCTCGGTCCCGTCGTTCCGTTCGAGGAGCACTCCAATGCCGATTGGACCAATCAATTCTACGGGCAATATACCATCGGGAGGCTGCAGATGGATTCGGAATGGCGCCGCTACTGGCGCAACCAGCAAGTTTTCAATGGCCTCTATGACGTCCAAACCGACGCCCGCGGCGTGTATGTGTCAGGCTCCTACCGCTTCGCAAAGTGGTTGCAACTGGGTTCCTACTTCTCGCGGTTCTTCCTGAACGAACCTGTAAATACGTTCCCTGGACACTCGCCAACCAGCGGCCACATCAATGACCGCGTGGTCACCGGGCGGGTCGACCTGAATCGGTTCTTGAACGTTAAGGTGGAAGGCCATTTCATGGACGGCTACGGCGTTCCCAACCAGTATCCCTCCGGCTTCTACGGGCAAGTCAACCCGAATGGAGTCAAACCCGATACTAATGCCCTGGTCGTCAAGACCAGTTTGAACTTCTAGTGGGGGGTGTGAACCCATGAAAACCGCGATCAAGAATCTGAACACCCTCCTCGCTTGCCGCCGTCGTGATGTTTGGCACCGTCCACGCCCTCGCCGGCGACGTCAAGATTATTGCCAACCCCAGCGTACGGGCGGATTCCATCGGTTCATCTGAAATCAGAGCCGTCTTCCTCGAAGGTAAGAGATCGCTCAAGGATGGCTCCCACGTCGAACCCGTTCTTGCCAAGAGTGGCCCGGCCCACGAGGCCTTCCTCCGGCAATATGTTGGCAAGAGCGACGACGAATTGCGCACCTACTACCGCACCCTGGTCTTCACCGGCACCGGCGCCATGCCCAAGTTTCTCGATTCCGATGCCGAGATCGTCCACTACGTGGCCACCACCAAAGGCGCCATCGGATACGTCAGCAGCGATTTCCCTTCCGAGGGAGTGAAGGTCCTCACGATCGTGCAAGCTGGAACCACCGCCGAGCGCAAACTCCTGACCCGCATCGAACCGGAATACCCGGAAACCCTGGAGCGGATGCAGATTGGTGGAACGGTGCGCCTGATGGTTACGATTTCCCCCAAGGGAAGCGTCGACGGCGTCCAACTGCTCGGTGGGAACCCCATCCTCGCCGAATCCGCCATCAAGGCGGTGAAGCAATGGGTCTATGCTCCCAGCCCTGCGCGGACGATTAACGAAGTCAGCATCCCCTTCACTCCCAAGCGCTGAAAGCAGAGCCGAGTTCACCCCCAACGAGTGCGGGTTCGAAATCGCCGATTCAAGTCTTTTCCTGATCTTCCGATCTCCAGAGTGAAGACTGTCGCAAGGGAGTGCCATGATCCGACGAATTATCAAAATTGCCGTTCTCTGCCTTTGTGCAGCTTGCACCGCCGCGCAGGCGCAGGAATTCAAGCTCTTCGACCGTACGGTCCAGGTCCACGGATTTGCCTCGCAGGGCTTCGTGTATACCGACCAGAACAACTGGCTGACCATGCATTCCAGCCACGGCAGCGGGGCGTTCACCGACTTTGGGGTAAATGCCTCGATGCAGGTCACCGACAAGTTTCGCTTGGGGGCACAGGTTTACGATCGCAACCTGGGAAACCTGGGAGAGTGGCATCCGTCGCTGGACTGGGCGTTCGCCGACTACCGGTTCAAACCCTGGTTCGGCATTCGTGGCGGCAAAGTGAAGACGGCGCTGGGACTCTACAACGACACTCAGGATCTGGATTTTCTCCGAACCTTCGCATTGCTGCCGCAGAGCATTTATCCGACCGATCTGCGCGACGCGACTATCGCTCATCTGGGAGTTGACTTTTACGGCACCGTTGCTCTCCGGCATCGTCTGGGCAATCTCTCTTACACAGCGTATGCCGGGCATCGCAGCGATAGCATCTACAGTGGCTACGTGTATCTCGTAACTCAGTACGGAGTCCACATCTCTCGCTTTGGCGGTCCGCAGTATGGCGCCGATCTGCGCTGGAACACCCCCTTGACGGGTTTGTTGATCGGAGCCTCACGCTTGAATCAGAACACGAGCGGCAAGGCCACATTCGTGAATCCTCTCAACCCTTCCGCCGGGTTCGTTCCTATGGATGAGGGTTCGAAAGCAGACTGGACCAACCAATTCTACGGCCAGTACACGCGGGGGAAACTGCGATTCGATTCCGAGTATCGCCGCTTTCTACACAATGAGTTCGTCAGCACGATCAGCCTCACCAGCATCACCGACGTCCGGGGCTGGTACGCCTCGGGAACTTACCGAATCAGCAAACGAATCGAGGTCGGCTCCTACTACTCTCGCTACACGATAACCAGTGTTTTCGGTGGCCCTCCTGCGTTCGTGAGGCCTGACCAAACCGACACCAGTTTGCCCGCCAATCACGTCTATGACAAAGTCATCACCGGACGGATTGACCTGAACCGATTCTGGAACGTGAAAGTTGAGGGTCATTTCATGAATGGCTATGGGGCGAGCACCTATCCAGACGGGTTCTACCCGCAGGTGAACCCACAGGGTTTCAAGTCCGATACCAATGCACTGGTTCTCAAAACCAGCGTGAATTTCTGAGCCGATGGAGACAGGTACACAGGTGAACTTGATGAAGCACTACGGAATATATTCCCTCGTTGCCACCGTCCTAATGTTCGGTTCAGTGTTCGCGCTGGGCGGCGACATCAAGATCGTGGCCAACCCCAGCGTCCGGGCCGACTCCATTACCGTCGCCGAACTCAGAGGCGTTTTCCTCGAAGACAAGAGAGCGCTCAAGGACGGCTCCCACGTCGAACTCGTACTCGCCAAAGGCGGAGCCGCTCACGAGGCCTTCCTCCGGCAATACGTCGGCCGGAGCGATGACGAATTGCGCACCTACTACCGCACCCTGGTCTTCACCGGCACCGGCGCCATGCCCAAGTTTCTCGATTCCGATGCCGAGATCGTCCACTACGTGGCCACCACCAAAGGCGCCATCGGATACGTCAGCAGCGATTTCCCTTCCGAGGGAGTGAAGATCCTCACTATCGTGCAAGCTGGAACCACCGCCGAGCGCAAACTCCTGACCCGCGTCGAACCGGAATACCCGGAGACCCTGGAGCGGATGCAGATTGGTGGAACGGTGCGCCTGATGGTTACGATTTCTCCCAAGGGAAGCGTGGACGGCGTCCAACTGCTGGGTGGAAACCCGATTCTCGCCGAATCCGCCATCAAGGCGGTGAAGCAATGGGTCTATGCCCCCAGCCCTGCGCGGACGATTAACGAAGTCAGCATCCCCTTCACTCCCAAGCGCTGAAGTTTGGAGGGAGGGTTGATTCTTGAATCTCCAAGGCCTCAGGCTTTTGGCCTTGATCGCCGATAGGGCTAACGGGCGAATCTCGTTCCATCCGGATGGCCAGACCGACAGGGGCAGACAGGTGTACAAGATAGAGAAGAACGACCTTGGATTTCATCTCACCTTCGGCGGGGCTATGACGAAAGATGAACTGGCCAAATGGTACGCGGAGAGTGCACGGATTCTGGCCCGGCAGCAAGGCCCGTTCGGCGTAATCATCGACATGAGGACTCTGGCTCCACTCCCCGCCGAAGACCATGATGTGATCGTCCGGGGCCAGGCGATGTATCGCAGCCACGGGATGCAACGTTCCTGCGTCATCCTGGGAGATGCCATCACGACAATCCAGTTCATGCGGCTGGCCAAGCGCTCAGGAATCTCCAGGTACGAACGCTACATTGATGCTTCGGCCCACCAGGATTGGCTGCAACAAGCGCGGAATTGGGTCGAGCAGGCGATCGCCCCCCAGCCGTGAGTTGCGGCTATAATTACCCCCCATCGACAGTGCACCCACTCAAGAAAGGACTTGCATGCGACGCTTCGCCGCCGTGGCGCTGATCTTTACCCTGATTCTTCCCTCTCTGGCATTGGCCGCGGATGACACTCCGCTGGCGGCTACTCGACCCGCTCCAGCCAGACCGAGCGCGATTGGGAAGCGAAGTTTCGGGCGATCCCGGACCCTGCCAACCTCAAGGAATACATGCGGAGGCTCAGCGCGCGGCCGCATCACGTCGGCTCACCCTACGACAAGGACAACGCCGAGTGGATTCTCGCCCGCTTCAAGGAATGGGGACTCGACGCGCACATCGAAACTTTCGACGTCCTTTTCCCGACGCCCAAGATTCGCGTGCTGGAGATGATCGCACCGACCAGGTTCACCGCGAAACTCGATGAGCCGGCGCTGGCGGTCGATCCCACATCGAATCAGAAATCCGAGCAACTTCCCACCTACAACGCGTATTCGATCGACGGCGACGTAACCGCCCCGCTGGTGTTCGTAAACTACGGACTCCCCGAGGACTACGAGAAACTTGACCGCCTGGGCATCTCAGTGAAGGGCGCGATCGTGATCGCCAAGTACTACCATTCCTGGCGTGGAGTGAAGCCCAAAGTGGCCGCCGAGCACGGCGCCATCGGCTGCCTCATCTACTCCGAACCCCAGGATGACGGCTACACCCGTGACAACGTATTCCCGCAGGGACCGATGCGCAACCCCGACGGTGTGCAGCGCGGCAGCGTAATGGATTTCGCCTCGTCGAGTCCTGGCGACCCGCTGACTCCCGGCATCGGCGCCACGCCCGGTGCCCAGCGGCTGGCACTGAAAGACGCGAAAAGCATCACGAAGATTCCCGTGCTGCCGATTTCCTACGGTGACGCGCAACCTCTGCTGGCCGCGCTCCAAGGCCCCATGGCCCCGGACGAATGGCGCGGAAGTCTGCCGATCCCCTACCACGTGGGGCCGGGTCCGGCAAAAGTCCATCTCAAGGTTGAATTCAACTGGGACACCAAGCCGGTGAACGACGTCATCGCCAAGATTCCCGGCAGCGTCGCGCCCGACGAGTGGATCATCCGCGGCAATCATCACGACGCCTGGGTCAACGGCGCCGAGGATCCCGTCTCCGGCCAGTCTCCTCTGCTGGAAGAAGCACGCGCGTTGGGACTCTTGCTCAAGCAGGGCTGGAAACCGCGACGCACCATCATTTACGCCGCATGGGACGGCGAAGAACCCATGCTGCTGGGCTCGACCGAATGGGTCGAGGCGCACGCCGAAGAACTGCGCCAGCACGCCGCCGTTTACATCAACACCGACGGCAATGACCGTGGCCTGCTCGCGATGGGCGGATCGCACACCCTGGAACAGTTCATCAACGGAGTTGCCCGCGACATTGAAGACCCTGAAACCAAGATGTCGGTCTGGCAGCGTCTGCAATTATCGAAGATTGCGCAGGCCAAATCTGCCGACGACCGGAAAGAACTGCGGCAGCGGGCCGATCTACGCATCAACGCGCTCGGCTCGGGCACGGATTTTACGGGATTTCTCGATCATCTCGGCATCGCGACGCTTGACCTGGGTTATGGGGGCGAGGACGAGCAGGGGATCTATCACTCGATCTACGATGACTTCTACTGGTACATGCATTTTTCCGACTCCGATTTCGTCTATGGCCGGGCCCTGTCGCAGACCGTCGGAACCTCGGTGATGCGTCTGGCCGACGCCGAAATCCTGCCCTTTGATTTCGTGGATTTTGCCGACACCGTTCAGAAGTACACCAAGGATCTGGAAAAGCTGCTGGCCGACAAGCAGGAGGAAATTCGCGAGCGCAACCAGGAATTGGACGAAGGCGTCTTCAAGGCTACGCTTGACCCCAGGCGTCCGACGGTCGCGCCACCACGCGAGGAAGTTCCTCCGCACCTGAATTTCGCCCCGATGCAGAACGCGGTTGAAGCGCTGGCGCGCAGCGCGGACCACTACCGGAAGGCGCTCTCTCACAAGCAGGCCACGTTGAGCGAGAGCCAGACCGAATCGCTGCACGCCCTGAACCAGCAACTGATCGAGAGCGAGCGCAAACTTACTAACGATGACGGACTTCCGCGCCGTCCCTGGTACAAGCACCTGTTCTATGCTCCCGGAGTTTATAGCGGATACGACGTGAAGACCGTTCCCAGCGTGCGCGAGGGCATTGAGCAGAAGCGATATGCCGAAGCCGAGCAGGAAATTGTGCGAGTGGCGAAAGCCCTGGAGGAGGAATCGTCGCTGATCGACTCAGCCGCTAAATTAGTGGAGCAACCCTAGCTTATCGGGAGCCGCATTGCTCGCGTCCGTTGCGAAAGTCGTGTTTCGCGAAGCAAGGCGTGGAGGTGCAATCTCGGTCGACCGCGACTTCACTTGGCGCCGCCGGCCGCCGGCTGCGCTCCCGCGTAGTACCCGCTCTTGGTACGCACGGTCATCTTGCCGTGTCCCTTGGCCTTGGCCTCGACGCGAATCTGCCGGAAGCCCCAGTCCCTCTGGGATTGGTCGGCTTGTAGCCGATCGTGTACTGGTTCCGAATGTCGTGCGCGACCGTCCGGCTGATTTCGTCCACTTCATCCAGCGTCTTGGGGAAGAATGCGATCCCGCCAGTGCGCTGCGCGATGATCTCCAGCGCGCGCTTGGCGCGCTTGGGATGTTCTTCGTCCCCCAGGATTCCGATGGCGTACACCGACGGGCCGTTTTCTTCCTGCAAATGCTTCACCGCCTGCTCTAACGTCTCGTTGCTGGCGTTATCCTCGCCGTCGGTCACCACGAACAATACTTTTTTCTCCAGGCGCGCATTCCGCTTCAGATGTTCCGCCGAGGCCACGACGGCATCGTAAAGCGCAGTACCTCCGCGGGCGTCAATCTTTTCCAGGGCTTCCTTCAGTTTCAGCAGATCGTTGGTAAAGTCCTGGTCGAGATAGTATTCGTCGTTGAAGTTCACCACGAACACTTCATCCTTGGGATTGCTCGACCGCACCAGGTTGAGCGCCGCCTGATTGACCTTGCTCCGCTTCTCCCGCATCGACCCTGAATTGTCGATGATGATGCCCATCGCCACCGGAATGTCCTCTTGATGAAACGAGATGATGTTCTGCTGCTTGCCATCTTCAAATACGGTGAAGGCGCTGCGGTCGAGCGTGGTCACGATGTGCTGCCGGTCGTCCGTCACCGAGGCGTGCAGCAAAACTTCGTCCACGCCTTTGCGGAAGACGAAAACTCCCTGGTCGTTGAGTTTCTTGTCTTGATCGTCTTGCGCTGGCGGAGGGGCTGGAGTTTCGGTTGCTGGGGCGGCGACTGGTGCGGCGCGCCGGGGCGGCGCTGGGCTTGGTGTCGTTCTGCGGCGGAGCGGCCTGCGACCAGGCAGGCGACTGCAAGCGCGTGCCGGCCCAGAATCACGATCGTGAAGAGAAACAGAACCCTCGCGGCCCTATTCCGCAGGCGCGTAATATCCCGTCCTGGCATACACCCGTAGAGGCGGCAATCCTTTCGGTGGCAGCAGCTTCACTTTTATCTTACGCCATTTGCCGTCGCGCACGACTTTGTTCGGACGGTACCCCAGGACATATTGATTGCGCAGCTCCACTCCGATCTTGGTCGCCACATCCCCCAGGTCGTTGGGGTTGTCGATGGTAAACGCCCGCCCCCCGGTCAGTTCCGTGATGTCGCTCAGCAGTTGCGGCCCCAGGCGCTCTTCCATGGCGGAAGCGTAACGGTCGTAGATGCCGATGGCGTAGATCATCACGTCGGCTTCCTTCACCAGCGCCTTGATCTCGCCCTCGGTGTAGCGGCTGTGATTATCGCCTCCGTCAGAAATAATCAGCAGCGCCTTCTTGGGGTACTTGGCCTGCCGCATTTTGCTCACACCCATATAGATGGCATCCAGCAGCGCGGTTCGATGCCGGGGCATGGCGAAGACCAACTTGTTCTGGATCTCCTCGACCGAACTGGTGAAGTCGCTCACCGCCTCCGGTTCGTCGGAGAACGTGATCATGAAAAACTCATCCTGCGGATTCGCTGTCTTGAAGAACTCCACCACCGCATCTTTGGCGCGTTCCATCTTGCTGGCCATGCTTCCGCTGGAATCGAAAATCACGCCCAGCGATACCGGAGCATCCTCGCTGGAGAACGACCGGATCTCCTGCGCCGTGTTGCCTTCAAACAGCTGGAAGTTGGCCTTGTCGAGGCCCGTCACCAGCCGGTTCATGGGGTCGGTAATCGTCACCGGGACCAGCACCAGGTCCACGTCGACTTTCAGGGGACGCACGTGCGCACTCAGCCCCGTGGTCGAGGCCAGCAGATCGGGCTTGGGAGGTTCTGGCGGCTTCGCGACTTCCCGCGGCGACACGTGCACGTCATTCACGTCGGTTTGCCCGAACGCGGGAATGCCCAACCACGCAAGAACAAGAAATGTCAGCGCAAACCATGGCCACAGGCGGAGGGAATTCGCGGGTGCGGAACTTTTGCGCAGCCGGGCTTCAGTCGGGTCCCAGGGGAGAACCGGACAGCCACATCGAACTTGGGCCATCGGGCGAGATGACCAGCGCCCAGAATCCAGGCGGGCCATAGATACCTCTTCTGAGGCGGATGTTAGCACAGGTTTCGCCATGCGGCGCAGGCTTTTTGTCAAAATTTAGAGACAATCCCGGACGGCTAGTTTGTCGTTATCGCCATGAAGGCAGAGGATCAGCACGCATACTGGTCGGCGCCTATCCCGGCCGGCGTTCCCGGTAACTCCCGCTATCTTGTTACAATCAAAAGTTTCCCATGGCCGACATACTTCCTTTTCGTGCTCTCCGCTACGACCTGCAGCGAGTTTCCGCGGCGCAGGTGGTTACCCAGCCCTACGACAAGATCACGCCCGCGATGCAGGATCGCTATTACGCTGCCAGCCCCTACAACCTGGTGCGCATCATCCTCGGCCGTCGTGACCCCGCCGACACCGCCCGCAACAATGTCTATACCCGGGCCGCTGCGTATGCGCGAGATGGCGGGCGGAAGCGATCCTTCGGCCGGATTCCGCGCCCTCCGTTTACCGCTATTCCCAGAGCTTCACAGCGCCGTCGGGAACCAGCTTTGAGCGCCGGGGATTCATCGCCCTGGGCCGGGTCGAAGACTATTCCGCCAAGGTCGTCTTCCGCCACGAGCAAACTCTCTCCAAGCCCAAGGCCGACCGGCTCGACCTGCTTCGGGCCACCCGCGCGCACTACGAACAGCTGTTTCTGCTCTATGAAGATTCCGGGGAGATTGATTCCCTGCTCGCGCCTCAGCCCGGCGCCGCCGCGGCGATCGACGTTGCCGACGAATACGGAGTCGCGCACCGAGTGTGGCAGATTTCCGATCCGCGCGTGATTGCGTCGGTGCAAGACAAGATGCGCGACAAGACACTGGTCATCGCCGACGGTCATCACCGCTACGAAACGGCGCTCAACTTTCGCGACGAATGCCGCGCCTCGGCCGGCCCCGGTTCAAGCCCCCAGGCCCCCTATGAATTTGTCATGATGACCTTCGTCAACATGAACGACCCGGGGCTGCTGGTGCTGCCAACCCATCGCGTCGTACATTCCCTCGGATCGTTCTCCGTCGACGAGTTTCAGAACTCCTGCCGCGCTTTCTTTGCAGTCGAAGAGAGTCGATCCCGCCCTCGACGCTACCCGCGCCACCACGCTCCTGCGGGAGCGGGGCCGCGCTGGAACCGCTCTGCTGGCCGTCACCGCCAACCGCGCTTTTGTGCTGTACGCACCGAAGGCCGCCGCCGAGCCATTCCTCGCCGGCCTGTCGGCCCGGCAGCAATCCCTCGATGTGGTGCAACTGCACAAGTGCCTGCTGGAGGGAGTGCTGCAGCTTTCCGAGGAATCCATTCGCAACCAGCAGAACCTGTCTTACCTGCGCGATGCTTCCGAGGCGCTGACTCAGGTTCGAACGGCGCCGCCAATATCGCATTGCTGATGAATCCCTGCCCCGTTTCGCAGGTGCGCGACGTAGCCTTTGCCGGCGAAGTGATGCCCCAGAAATCCACCGATTTCTACCCTAAGCTGTTGAGTGGATTAACCGTCTATGCGTTGGACTAGCATCTCTCGTCGCGCAGCGATCATCCCGGGGTGCGGGCTGATCCTGCTCTGCGCGGTCCTTCTCTCCGGGGCCGCGCCCGACAAGCGCCTGTCCGTGTACTCGGTTGCCGCCAATTACTCCCTTTCCCTGGTGCAACACGAAGGCCGCGAATACGTCGGCCTGCTGGAAGTGCTTGAGCCCCTGGGCAAGGTGAGCGCCAAGTCGGATGGGCGCGCGCTGGCGCCTGCACTATAACAACGTGGATGGCGAATTCCAGACCGGCAAAACGCGCGTGCGCGTGCAGGGCCGCGACGCCGATCTCGGAGGAAAATTTCTGATGGAGAACGGTCGCGGACTCGTCCCCCTCAGTTCGCTCAGTTCCCTGCTGCCGCGTTTCCTGGGTGGACCGGTCACCCTGCACGAGGAGTCCGGACGCCTCTTCATCGGCAGTGTGGCAACTCATTTCACCGCGTCGCTTTCCGCCGACAATCCTCCCCGGCTCGTCTTCCATTTCACGGCCCCGGTGAACCCGACCGTGGCCACCGAACCGGGCGCGCTGCGAATGACCTTCTCGCGCGAGCCCCTGGTCGCTCCCGCCTCACCCACTCTCACCTTCGGCAGCAAGACTTTCCCCTCGGCCAGTTACAGCGAGAGCAACGGCCGAGCGGTGGTCACGGTAAATGCTGCCATCCCCGTGATCGCCAGTTTCGGCGCGACGGACGTACGGTTACGATCTCACCCACATCCGCTGCTCCAGCCGCGGCCGCGCAAAATTCAGCCCCATCCCCTCCGGGAACGCCCGCGAATGCCGGACAGCCTACCCCTACGGCCTCCCCCTCCAATCCGGCGCCCCCGGCCGTCCCGGTGGCGCGCCGCTATTTTGCCATCGTCGACGCCAGCCACGGCGGGGACGATCACGGAGAGACGCTCAGCAACACCCTGCTGGAGAAGGATGTGACCGTCGCGCTGGCCCGGAGCCTGCGTCAGGAACTCGAGTCCCGCGGCATCCCCACGCTGGTGCTGCGCGATTCCGACGCGAACCTCTCCGTCGACCAGCGCGCCATCTTCGCCAACGCCGGATCACGCCGCCATCTACATCGCGGTGCACGCTGCCTCCAGCGGTCACGGCGTGCGCGTGTACACAGCGATGATTCCTCTCGGTGGCGATGATCGTGGACCCTTCCGCGCCTGGAATACTGCCCAGCATGCTTCCCTGCCCCTGAGCCAGAGCACCGCCACCGCGATCGCCGTCGAATTGCAGAAACGGCAGATCCCGGTCCGCACCTTGACCGCTCCCCTGCGTCCTCTGAATAACGTGAGCGGAGCGGCCATCGCCGTCGAAGTCGCGCCCCAGGGATCCGACTCCTCGCAACTCACCGCCCCCGACTACCAGCAACTCGTCACCAGCGCCGTGGCCACTGCGATTGCCGCCACCCGCGATCAGTTGAGGGGTGCGCCATGAGGTACGGAGCATGATTCCTCGCCATCTCATGATCGGCATGGCGGTGCTGCTGGTCGCAGTGCTGGGCCTCAGTATCTACGCGTGGCAAATGCGCACCAGCGCTGCCTCGACGCCGGTCGCCTCGACCGACGCCCGATCGCTGGCGCCACCGGTGGCTGGACCCACCGAGCGAGTCACTCTTTTTGTCGCTCACGATGACGATGGCAGCCTGCGCGCCCAGTCGGCCCAGATTCCCCTGCCCTCCGGACGCCAGCAGCGCGCCGAAGAACTCCTGCGCTCCCTGCTCTCTCTCTACCTCGACAAGTCTTCGCCCCACGTCCTGGGCTCCGGCGCCGAAGTCCGCAGCGTGTTTCTGGTCGATCCCGGGGTCGCGGTCATCGATCTGAATGCCGCCTTTGCCGATACTCACCGCTCCGGCGTCCTGGTTGAAGAGCTGACCATAGCGTCGTTGATCCACACCGTTTCAGCCAACACTCCCGGCATTCTGAAAGTAAAGATCCTCGTGGACGGCAAAGAGCGCGACACGCTCGCCGGCCACGCCGATCTTTCCTCCTACTACGACGTTACGGCGGTGAATCAACTCGCCACGCAACTGCAATCGGTACCGTAAGAAAAGCCCTTCGACCTCGCGCTTGGCGCGCTCCAGAATCTCGCGAATCTTGGCGATCTTTGCGGAATCGTGCGAGCCATGTCGCGGGAGAATCGTCTTGATTCTTGACGAGAAAGCGTCCGTGTTGTCGTTCGAGGCGCTTTCCAGGAGACGCCGGCCGACCTCAGTGGACTTTGTCAGCTTCGTCGCTGACTCGCGTCTGATCCGTGATCCAGTTCACCTCCCAGGTCTTGCCTCCATCGTCTGAGAAAGACTGCTCAAAGTGGGGCATATTCGTCGTGGTATTCGACCAGATGAATCGAACCAGGATGGATCTGCCGTTGGGACCCGATGGTTCCGTGTCGAAGAATTCCCCGACTCCATTCCTGAATTCGCCGATCGTCGGCACACCGATCGCACTGCTCTTGCTGGTGGCCCAATAGAGGCTCCACTGGTGGGTTTGGGGATCGTACAGACGCAAGGTCATCCCTTCGATGTGTCCGCCACCCGGACTATCGGTTTCAAATTCCTCCAACTGAGAGCGGCCATTCCAGACTTTTCGAGTCACGGAAGTGCCGTCAAACTCGACCCACTCCTTGGAGCCGGTCAAGGGATGCAGGAGCTTCTTCAAATGAATTTTCCAGCTGCCGATTTCGAAGTCAAAATCGTGCTGGCCGTCCCGCTCCCCGGAAGACGTTTTCGAATCTGAACTCTGCTGAGCGCGTCCCTGCACGGAACCCAAGACAACCGTCAAGCTCCAGACTGCGAGAAAAACTCCAACGCGTCTGATATTCATCACTGCCCTCCTAGTTGATGTCGTGCCTGGCCTCGAGTTGGCTGACCAACCCATCCAGATAAGTCTTCTGACCTTCGGGGCCCGTAGCCAGCGCGATCTTCATTTCCTTGACGGCGTCGTCAAACTTGCCTTGCGCGCAATACATTCGAGCCAATCCGGTATGCACAAACCACTGGTCGGGATGTTTCTTCGCATTTTCGCGATAGATCGCGAAGGCCTCGTCGGTGCGCTTGTCGCCCTGCAATTGACGAGCGAACATGTGCATCTGCAGCGGGCTGGCCAGATCCAGCGCCTTCTTCTGCGCGGTTGCGGCCTCGTCCTTTCGGTTGAGCGCCGTCAGCACCTTCGATTTCGTGATTTCGTTTTCGTAGCGATCCTCATTCTCGATGGACTTGTCCGCATATTTCAGCGCATCGTCCAACGCGATTTTTTCCGTCAGCAGATAGTTCGCCGCATCGTCCCAACTGATCCACGTGTACTGCGAAAGGTCGCGCAGTTGCTTCTTCAGGCTGGCCTGCACCAGGTCATGCACGTCGACCGACACCGTGAACGGCACCGCGATCTTCTCCCACTCCATCTCCACCACGGCCGAATCAGGCTGCAACTCGTCGAACTCGTAAGCCAGCGCATTGTGCAAATCCGCGGCTCGGGGCTTCGCCGTTACCCGCAGCGCATCCTCCGCCTGGTCGTAAGTGAACGATCCCCACGACGTCGAGTTTTTCGAGAAGATAATCGTCCATTCCTCCGCGTTCGGAATCATGTGCAGGCCGTAGGTTCCCCTGTCGAGCGGCTTGGCCATCGATCAGAACCGGATCGCTGAACGTAATCGTGGTGTTCTCATTCGCGCCCGCGCGCCAGACCTTGCCGTAGGGAACCAGTCCGTTCCAGATTTTGCGATCTTTCGCCAGCGGCCGGTGATAGTGGATGGTGATCTCGGTTATCCCGATCCTCTGCGAGATCTCTGCCCGCTGGCTCGCAGCCGGCAGATCAAGGACGAATGATTGCGCCGGGCTCACTCCCGGCAGCGCTGCCATGAACAGGCAAACCAGAAATCCTCGCAAAGCTGCTCTCCGCATGGGATACGCCTCCTTCGATGGGGCGGCCTTCCCCGCCCTGAACAACATCTAGCCCTGCTGAGTGGTCTATCGCAATAGCCACTTTTATCTGATACGATATGACCACTGCAGAATCGTCCGATACATAACATGGAGTGGATGTCGCCCGATGCCACGCGTTTCCGCCAGTTTCTTTCCCCCTATCGCGCTCGAACCCCGCAGCCGGATTCCGATGTACCGCCAGCTGTATGACTGGTATCGCAAGGCCATCACCGACGGCCAACTGCGCCCCGGACATCGCGTGCCATCCACGCGCGGCTTGGCCTCGGAGCTGAACATTTCTCGCATCCCGGTCTTGCAGGCCTACGAACAGCTGCTGGCCGAAGGGTACTTCGAAACCTTCGTCGGGGCTGGCACCTGCGTGGCTCGATCCATCCCGGACGAAACGCTGCGTCCCGCGGCCGCGAAGGCGTGGAGAATACCCCAGGCGGAGCACAGGCCAGGGCCGCGCCGAATCTCACATCGGGGAACAGCGTTGACCCACGCACCGGCACAACCATGGTTGAACATCTCAGGCGCATTCCGAGTCAGCCTGCCCGCCCTCGACCACTTTCCCATCGGCATCTGGTCAAAGCTCGTGGCTCGGCATTCTCGCAGGCCGCCACGGGGCATCATGGCTTACGGCGATGCCATGGGACACCTGCCATTCCGCGAAGCCGTCGCCGAGTATCTTGGCGCCTCGCGGGGCGTGCGATGTGAGCCATCGCAGATCCTGGTGACGACTGGGTCGCAGCTGGCCTTGCAACTCTGCGCACAGGTTTTGCTCAATCCCGAAGACTGCGTGTGGATGGAGGAACCCGGCTATCCCGGCGCGCGCCAGGCTTTCCTCACCGCCGGGGCGCGATTGCTTCCGGCTCCGGTGGACGACGAGGGCATCAACGTTGCAGACATTCTCCGCCGGGATCGCAGCGCACGCGCCGTCTATGTCACGCCGTCGCACCAATATCCGCTGGGCGCGACCATGAGCGCCACGCGCCGCATGCAGCTCCTCAACTGGGCAGTACGCTCGGGCGCATGGATCATCGAAGACGATTACGACAGCGAATACCGGTTCGGCAGCCGCCCCATCGCGGCGCTGCAAGGTCTCGACTCGGATGCCCGGGTGATTTATATCGGGACCTTCAGCAAGGTCATGTTTCCCGCGTTGCGCCTGGGTTACATGGTGATTCCAAGGGATCTCGTAGCCGCTTTCTCCGCCGCCCGCGATGCCGCCGACATCTTTTCCTCGACGCTCTACCAGGCAGTCATGACCGACTTCATCCGCGAAGGACACTTCGCCCGTCACATCCGCCGCATGCGCATGCTCTACATGGAGCGGCGCAGCGCGCTCGTGAAAGCAATTCAACTCCAGATGGCAGATGTGCTCGAGGTTATCGGCGCTGAGGCGGGCATGCATCTCGTAGCACTACTCCCGCCCGGCGTAAACGATATAACGGTTTCGCACAAGGCAGTTCAAAAAGGCATTTCCGCGATGCCGTTATCCAGTTGCTATTCGAAACCACCGGCCAGGGGCGGCCTGATCCTTGGCTATGGAGGCGCGAGCGTTCATCAGATTCACGATGGCGTCCGCACACTCAGGATGTGCATACCGGATGCGAACTGAACCGTGCGCGGCGTCGATGGCGTCGCGATGCCACCGGCATTTACAATCCCGATCATGTTCTATCGCTCTGATAATCGCACTCCTGACCAGCTTCGCCCCGTCCTCCTCACCCCGGACTTCATCACCACCGCCGAAGGTTCGGTTCTGATTGAAGTGGGCAATACCCGCGTGATCTGCACCGCGTCCATCGAAGAGACCGTCCCGACCTTCATGCGCAACACGGGCAAAGGATGGATCTCCAGCGAATACAGCATGCTTCCCCGCTCGACCCTGACCCGCACCCCGCGCGAGGTCGCCAAGGGCCGCCAGAGCGGACGCACGCACGAGATCCAGCGCCTGATCGGCCGGTCTTTACGGGCAGTGACCGATCTGACGCGCCTCGGCGAGCGCACCATCTGGATCGACTGCGACGTCATCCAGGCCGACGGCGGCACCCGCACCGCGTCGATCACCGGCGCCTTCGTCGCGCTCGGCCTCGCTCTGGAAAAACTGGTGGACGCCGGAACCCTGACTTCGGTCCCGCTCAAGGATTTTGTCGCCGCAGTCAGCGTGGGAATTGTCGACGGAGAAATTCTGCTCGATCTCTGCTACGAAGAAGACTCCCGCGCCGACGTCGATATGAACTTCGTCATGACCGCCGGGCACAAACTGGTCGAGGTCCAGGCCACCGCCGAGCACCAGGTCTTCGACGACCAGCAACTGGCCAAGATGATCGCCTACGCGCGCCAGGGCGTGCAGTCTCTTATCGCCAAGCAGCAGGCCGTGCTGCAAGCGCTGACGCTCAGGCAGTAAACCCCCGAGCAGGAGGGGCAGAAGGCCTCGCCGGCGCCGTGTTCCCGTTTTGGGACTCTCCTGAAACGGATCCCACGGCGCGACTTTCCGTCCCGAAAAACCACCCGGAATCTTTACGCACCTCCCGCCCGACAGTACGGTGAAGAGACTGGCATGGCCAACCCCCGCCACATCGAACGCCGACAGGAACCACGCACCGCAGTCGACCTCGCACTCATGGTGTGGGGCGTCGATACCAAGGGCGAGCGCTTTCTGCAGGAAGCCCGCGCGAAAGATATCAGCTTGAGTGGAGCGCTGCTCTCGGGGATCAAAGCCGATCTCCGTTCCGGCGATGTGATTGGAGTCCTCTACGCCGGCAACAAGGCCCGCTACCGGGTGGTATGGGTTCGCTACGACGGAACCGGAGACCACATGCAGGCGGCAATTCATCGTTTTGCACCCGATGAATGCCCCTGGAAGAAATTGCTGACGGAAGAACGCGCGGATGCTGCCGCGACAGTGCACCCGTCAGCCCCAGATTCTCCGCGCTAACCCTCTGTGTACTCCGTGTCCTCTGTGGTTGAGGTTCTTTCCCTAGGCCACCCACACCGTCTTCGCGTTCAGGAACTCGCGAATCCCAACCGCTCCCAGCTCCCGACCGTGCCCGGACTGCTTCACCCCGCCGAAAGGAATGCGCGGATCGGAGGCGACCATCTTGTTGATAAACACCATCCCCGCTTCCAGTTCGTTGATGAAGCGCTCGCGCTCCTTGTCATCGTTGGTCCACGCGCTCGCACCCAGCCCGAACCGCACGTCGTTGGCAATACGGATCGCCTCATCCTGATCCTTCACCCGGAAGATCGACGCCACCGGGCCAAAGAATTCCTCGCCGTACGCTGGGCGAATCTTTCGGAATGTTGGTCAGCACCGTGGGCGCGTAGTAATTCCCCTTCCGCTTCAGCGGATGTCCGCCGGTCAGCAACTTCGCTCCCGCCTTCACCGTTTTCTGCACGTCGGCATCGAGCGTTGTCACCGCATCGGCCGTGGCCAGCGGACCAAGCTCGGTCTTCTCGTCAAAGGGATCGCCGATCCGGAGGCTCTCCATGCGCGCCACAAACTTCCTCTCAAACTCCGCCGCAATCGACTCGGCTACGATGAACCGCTTGGCCGCAATGCAGGACTGGCCGTTGTTGAGAATGCGCGCTTCCACCGCCGTCTTCACCGCCGCGTCCAGATCGGCGATAGGCATCACGATAAACGGATCGCTCCCGCCCAACTCCAGCACGACTTTCTTGATCCGCTTGGCCGCTCCGATGCCCACCTGAATGCCGGCCTGCTCGCTGCCGGTCAGCGTCGCCGCCACCACCCGCGGATCGTTCAGCAGCGCGTCCACCTGGCCCGATCCGATCAGCAGCGTCTGGAACACGCCCTCCGGGAATCCAGCCTCCAGAAAAATTTCCTCAATCGCCAGCGCGCACTGCGGCACGTTGGAGGCATGCTTCAGCAGTCCAACGTTGCCCGCCATTAGCGCCGGCGCCGCAAACCGAATCACCTGCCAGAACGGAAAGTTCCACGGCATCACTGCCAGAATCGGTCCGATCGGCAAATAACGGATGAAGCTCTTCTTCGCTCCCGTCTCGACTGCTTCGTCGGCCATGAAGCGCTCGGTGTTCTCGGCATAATAGCGGCAGGCGGTCGTGCATTTCACCGCCTCGGCCACGGCGGCCTTGTAGGGCTTGCCCATTTCGAGCGTCATCAGGTGCGCGAACTTCTCCTTGTCGCGCTCCAGAATCTCGGCCGCCTTCAGCATGCGCTTGGCCCGCGTCGCGAACGGCGTCTTGCGCTCTGCCTTGAACGCGCTCACCGAAAGCTGCAGCTTCTTCTCGATCTCGGCTTCTGACAGCGCCTGGAATGTCTTGATAACTTCCCCCGTAGCAGGATTAATCGTTGCAATCGCCATAATGACAGTTCCTCTCTAAGAACTGAGGGCGCACCCCAAACCGGGTGCCCCTTGTGGCGCGTTCTGTGCGTGAGAAGTGGAGTCTTCCCTTTCACCCGACAGGGGGCTCTTCCCTCTTACCCGACACTGGGACCACACGCGCCAGCCCGCTCTCGCCCATACTTGGATAGTTGATTTTCCGCTTCCAAAGCAAATCAGAAGGGCGAACCCAAGCGGTCATACCACTATACCACTCCGGATTTGCCTTGGGAGTTTGCGCAGGTAGTGAGACGAATGCGAGGACAGCCTGCCCCCGGCGGTTCAGCCGAGCGAAGCTCGGACACCGTCATCTACTTGGGGCCGGGCTTTCCAAAGCGCGCTCCGCTCCCAACCGCTCGGTGATCCGGATGCGCCCACAGTTCCTGGAATTCGGCATAAGCGCCCAGCCCAATCAAAAACACTGCGCCCGCCGCGCAGAAAAGCATCAGCACGATCAACATTGCGTCACCCCCAAACCTGTCGTGGTGGCAGGTGACCTTACAACCACAGAATACCCGCGTGCCGGACTGGATTCAGTGACGGCCATCACCCCGGGGGGCTCCTGGCATAGGCCTTGCAGCCGATCTTCATTGTGTATATACTTTACGTATATACATTTGAGGAGGCGAGCTTATGGGGACTGCCCGTGTATTCCGCTCCGGCAACAGCCAGGCAGTGCGGCTGCCCAAGCAATTCCGCTTCAAGAGTGCGGAAGTGGAGATTTTCCGCCGCGGCAGAGAGATCGTTCTCCGGGAGAAAGACGACGACATGGTTCGAGCCTTCGACCTGCTCGCTTCCCTGCCTGAAGATATGGGCCTTGCCGGCCGCCAAGACGACCCACCGCAGAAACGGAAAGACCTCTAAGTTGTGGCGCGGGCGCGCGCCCCGTCCGCGCGGGGAGTTTATGCAACCTCGCTATCTGCTCGACACCAATATCTGCATCTATATCCGCCAAAGCAGGCCGGAGCAGGTCCTGCGCCGCTTCCGCAAGCTCCGCCCAGGAGAGGCGGCACTTTCGGTTATCACCTATGGCGAACTGCTATTTGGTGCCGCCAAAAGCACTCAAAGGACTGCAGCCCTCGAACGACTGCGCGAACTAGTCGAGTTGCTTCCCGCCCTCCCCCTGCCAGAAAACGCAGCCGAGTCTTACGGCATCATTCGCGCAGAGCTGGAAGCGAAGGGAGAGACGATCGGCAACAATGACCTCTGGATAGCGGCCCACGCCATGGCATCGAGCCTAACCTTGGTCACGAACAACGAAAAAGAATTCCGGAGGGTACGTGGCTTGAAAATTCAGAACTGGGCGGCGTAGCGCAAAGTGCGGAAACCGGAATTCCACCCCTAACACCAAGACCGAACACCGCCTTCCTCCTGCCCTTTGGTTTACAATACTCGGTACTTCCAAGCACTCATCTTCTCGTCCTCAGGAGGATTCCCCATGAAGCTCACACCGGGCAAACTTGCCGGCCTCAAGAAAGTCTCCAACGAACGCGGCATCATCGCCGCCGCTGCCATGGACCAGCGCGGTTCCCTGCAGAAATCATTGGCCAAGGAAAAGGGCGGCGAAATCACCGACGCCATGATGGAAGAATTCAAAACGCTGGTGTCGGAAGTTCTCACCCCGCACGCTACCGCCATCCTGCTCGATCCCGAGTGGGGACTACCGGCCTCGAAGCGTCGCGCCAAGAACGCCGGCCTGCTGCTGGCCTATGAAAAAACCGGATACGACAAGACCGGCCCCGGCCGCCTGCCCGATCTGCTCGACGTATGGTCCGCTCGCCGCCTGAAGGAAGCCGGCGCCGACTGCGTCAAGATTCTGCTTTACTACACGCCCGACGATCCCAAGCACGTCAACGAAATCAAGCACGCCTGGGTCGAGCGCATTGGCGACGAATGCCGCGCCAACGACATCCCCTACTTCCTCGAGTTCGTGGGCTACGAAGAGGGCGCCGACGAAAAGGGCCTCGACTACGCCAAGAAGAAACCGCACATCGTCACCGAGAGCATGCGCGAGTTCAGCAAAGACCGCTACGGCGTCGACGTGCTGAAAGTCGAAGTGCCGGTCAACATGAAGTTCGTCGAAGGCACGAAATCCTTCGGCGGTCAGAAGGCCTACACCAAGAAAGAAGCCATCGAACTGTTCCACAAAGCCGCCAACGTGGCGACCAAGCCGTTCATTTACCTGTCGGCCGGCGTCAGCAACGCGGAATTCAGCGAGACCCTGGAACTCGCCGGAGAATCGGGCGTGAAGTTCAACGGCGTCCTCTGCGGCCGCGCCACCTGGAAAGAAGGCATTCCCATCTACGCCAAGCAGGGCGCAGCCGCCTTCCGCAAGTGGCTCGAAACCGAAGGTGTGAAGAACATCAACAACGTCAACGGCAAACTGAAAGCCGCCACCAGCTGGCACTCGATCTACGGCGTCGAACTGGTCCACGCGTAGCCAGTTGTAGTGGGAAAAAAATTGGCGCGGGCGCGGCGGCCCGCGCCCTTTTTTGCCCAAATTCGACCAGCCTCGGTTTTCTCAGCGCCCTCCGCGGCTTTCCTTAGCGCTCTTTGCGGTTAAGATGTCCTTGATCCTGGATGGAGGTAGCGAACGACCATGTCCACCGTCCTTATCACCGGCGCCTCCGGCGGCATCGGATACGAACTGGCCAAGCTCTTTGCCCGCGATCATCACAACCTGGTGTTAATCGCGCGCAGCTCCGACAAACTCGCGCAAGTCGCGAAGGAACTGCAGGCTCACGGAGTCACGGTGAAGACAATCGCCCTCGATCTTGCTGAACCGCCCGCACCGAAATTCCTCTTCGACCAGCTCCAGCGCGAAGGCGTCGCCATCGACATCCTGATCAACAACGCTGGCTTCGGTGCTTTCGGCGATTTCGCGCAAATGCCCGAACAAGAAATCCTCGGCCAGATCGACCTCAACATCACCGCGCTCACGGCACTCACGCGTCTCTTCCTGCCGCCCATGGTGCAGCGCCGCAGCGGCCGCATCATGAACGTCGCTTCCACCGCGGGATTCCAGCCCGGTCCCCTCATGGCCGTCTACTACGCGACCAAGGCCTATGTGATTTCTTTTTCCGAAGCGATCGCCAACGAACTGCATGACTCCGGCGTGACCGTAACCTGCTTTTGTCCGGAGCCACGCATACCGGCTTCGCCAGGCGTGCGGGCAACGACAAATCGCGTCTGTTCAAGCAACTCGGCGCGATGAATGCCGACAAAGTCGCGCTCGACGGCTACCGCGCCGTCATGGAAGGCCGGACCCTGGCCATCAGCGGGCTCCATAATTGGGCAGTGGTTCAGTCCACCCGTTTCGCGCCCCGCAAGCTGGTCACCGCCATCTCCCGCTGGATCAGCGAAAAAGCCACATAGGCTGCAACAATCCAAAAGAGGACACAGGTATCAAAGGTCCCCTTTGTGTACCTTCGTGCCCTCTGTGGTTAACGATTTTTGCGACTCCTGCGGCCGCCGCAAGATCACACTTGCGCTGCGGCGCCATCCACGAAGAGTTCAGCGCCCGCCACGAAGCTCGCGTCCTCCGAGGCAAGAAACACCGCCATTGCCGATCTCATCCGGCGGCTTGCACGCCGAGACCTCCCGCCCGCACCCTTGAGCGCGAGGTTTCGAGATTGCCCCAAAACCCGTGTCCCGCAAGCCCTTTTACAAATTCCTACCGACTCTTTGCAAACCTTTACCAACGAAAGCAGTACCTTTGAAACGGGTGAGGGTCTAAGGCCAATGGGAGCTCAGTTCCTCTCCCGAGGTCCGCACGAAGATGTCCGCACAAACTCGTTGGCTTCCTCGTCGCGGAACGTTCGACAGGAGGTAGCAAATGGCGAACACCAGCAGTGCTTCTCGACCTGTTTCGACCATGTTTGCCTTTCTGAATCTGGCCGGGACAAACGCGAGGCCAATCCTCGCGGCAGTTACGACACTCTTCTTCGCCGTCGCTTGCATGGCGCAAGACAACGCCCCGTCTCAACCCCAACCACCTTCCCCGGCCGACTCGCAGACCAGCACGCAGTCCGCGGCACCTCCTCCGCCGGAGACGATTCCCGCGGGAACCAGATTCGCGCTGGTGCTCACCCATCCGATCTTCAGCAACACCACGCACCGTGGAGACGAAATCCACGCGCAAACTACAGCACCGATCACCGTCGGCGACCATGTGGTCATCCCCGGCGGAATTTTTGTTCAGGGAAAGGTCGACAAGTTCACGCGCCATGGCAGCCGAAGCGAAATGCTGATGCAGTCCATTTCGTTGATTTTCCCTGACGGGTACGTCGCCAACATCGCTGGACCACTGACTATTGAGACCGACGAAGGCACAGCATGGCTGAATCCAAGCGGCACCTCAAAAGCCGGAATGGTCATTGCACCCATGGCTGGCCTGGGATTGGGCGCATTAATCGGCAGTGCTGCCCACACGACGCAGAGCTCAACTCTTGGCGGAATCACAATGACGTCCAGCACGCCGAAGGGCTTAGCGATCGGCAGCGTAGTCGGATTGGCTGCCGGCGGAGTCGTAGCTCTTGTCCTGATGACTCACAGCCACCAGTTCTTCGTGGACGTTGGCTCGCCGATGCAACTGACGCTCCCTGAGCCGCTGACTCTTCGCCGGATCAGGTCGCCGACGAAAACCGAGAAACGCAGGAACATCCGGCCGGAGTTCCGATGGCGGTGCCGCGACCGCAGCCAGTTGCGTTTCCGACGACACCCGCCGATCACGGCACCTGCTTCACACCCGGTACGCCGGGTACACCGCCGACGGTGATTCCCGGAGTCCCCGGACCCAACGGCGTCCCCGGGGCACCCACAATCATTCCCGCTACTCCGCCAACTCCCGGCACGCCCTATCCGTGCCCGTAAGAATCAATTGGGATCAGGAGGGAGTCGGACCCGCCCACTGGCTTCCTCTTGATGTCTTCTCAGCGTACTGGGCCATTCCTTCGCGAACGCTGCTGTAAAAAGATTTGTTGTACTCTAATCCGGAAGCCGAAAGTCGGAGGCCGGAAGCCCCACTCATGCCCACACTCATCCCGCAACCCACCCGCATTCAAGCCGCTGGTAACAAGCCCAAACTCATCGATGAATACGTCGGCCGGGTCAACTCGAAGACGTCGGCCACAAGCGTCGCGCACATGCGCAGCCCGCAAGGATGGCTCGAGCCCGGCCAGACTCCCGAGTTCGAGGAGTTCACCATCGTGCTCAAAGGGATGTTGCGTGTGGAGCACAGAGTGCGAATGGAACAATCGACTCCCTCGACATCGCCGCCGGACAGGCCGTCGTTGCCCACGCCGGCGAGTGGGTGCGCTATTCCACGCCGCAGGAAGGCGGCGCCGAATACATCGCCGTGTGCCTGCCCGCGTTCTCCATGGAAATGGTTCACCGGGACGAGTCTCCGGGGAAGGAAGTGTCGTCTCAGGACAGGCGTCCGTAATCTCTAAGGCAAGATCAGTTGGCACGAGGACTTGAAACAATCGCGCCGAAGCTAGAGTCCAGCCCGAGCCCTTACGTGCAACAAGAAGGAACTTGCTCGGCAGCCGCAGCTTCACAAGTGCGGTGGATCTCGCGTCTTGGCTAGAAGCTAGGAGCTAGCAGCTAGAAGCTGCCTACTCCCACTCAATCGTTCCCGGCGGCTTCGAGGTGATGTCATAGACCACGCGGTTCACGCCCTTCACCTCATTCACGATCCGCGTTGAAATAATCTTCAGCACCTCGTGGGGCAAAGCGACCCAGTCGGCAGTCATGCCGTCTTCGGAACTGACGGCGCGGATCGCACACGTATACGCATACGTCCGCATGTCGCCCATCACGCCCACCGACATCACCGGCAGCAGCACGGCGAATGACTGCCAGACTTTGTTGTATAGGCCGGCCTCTTTGATTTCGCTGACCACAATGTCGTCGCACTCGCGCAGCAGTGCCAGGCGTTCCGGTGTGACTTCCCCCAGCACCCGCACCGCGAGGCCAGGGCCCGGGAAGGGCTGGCGTTGCAGAATTTCCTCCGGCATGCCCAGGTCACGGCCGATTTTCCGCACCTCGTCCTTGAACAGGTCTTTCAGCGGCTCGATCAGCTTGAGTTTCATTTTTTCGGGCAGGCCACCCACGTTGTGATGCGACTTGATGACCTGCGACGGCCCGCGCACCGAGCGCGACTCGATCACGTCGGGATACAGCGTGCCCTGCACCAGCCACTTGACCTTGCCTTCGTTCTTCTCGATGCGGCGGGCTTCTTTCTCGAACACCTTGATGAATTCGTTGCCGATGATCTTGCGTTTCTTCTCGGGATCGCTGACGCCTTTCAGCTTTCCCAGAAACCTGCCGGTAGCATCGACCGCGTCGAGCTGAAGCTTCAGCTTGTCGCGCAACACCTTCTGTACTTTCTCGAATTCGTTCTTGCGCAGCACGCCGTTGTTCACAAACACGCAGGTCAGCCGCGACTTGCCCTTGGCATCGCGCAGGGCGCGGTCGACCAGCACCGCGGCAACTGAGGAGTCCACGCCGCCAGAAAGCGCGCAAATGGCGCGTCCGCTGCCCACCTGCCGCTTCACCTGCTCGACCGTCGAATCAATAAAGCGCTGGGCAGTCCATGTGGGCGTGGCCTTGCAGATCTCGAAGATGAAGTTCCTCAGCATCTGCGTGCCTTGCGGCGTGTGGTGGACTTCGGGATGGAACTGGACCGCGTACCACTGCTTCGCGGTGTTTTGAATCCCGGCCACCGCGTAGTGGGTCTTGGCCATCAGCTCGAAACCCGGAGGCAGTTCGAGCGCTTCATCGCCGTGCGACATCCAGACCGCGAGTTTCTTGGCCATCCCCTGAAACAGCACCGAGGCCGAGACCACCTCGATTTCCGCATGCCCGTACTCCCGCTTGTCGGCCGGGCGCACCTTGCCCCCGAGCGTGTGCACCATGAACTGCAATCCGTAACAGATGCCGAGCACGGGCACGCCCAACTCGAAGACCCGCGCGTCCGCGGGCGGCGCGTCTTTGTCGTAGACCGACCAGGGCGCGCCCGACAGGATAATCCCGACGGGCGCATAGCTTTTGACCTCGTCGAGCTTGGCCGTGCAGGGCAGCACGACGGAAAAGACATTCTGTTCGCGGATGCGGCGCGCGATGAGTTGGGTATACTGCGCGCCAAAGTCCAGGATGACGATGCTCTGGCCGATTGAAATCTGGTTGTGCGGGGATTGGGTTTCCACGAATGAGTTTCTCAAATTCGGGGAGACCCTGTAAAGGGAGTGACGGGCACGCGCCTGGCTAGAACAGGTCTCATAAATGCTCTCGGGTAGGGCACGGCTTTACAGGCTGCGGAAAAACTGCAAATGCGTGCAACTACTGTGGAAGAGCGGCCCTTCTAAGGCCGCGTAAGGCATACGGAATCAGTGTGGGCTTCAGCCCCAGTGGTCGCTTGTTCGTAGATGGGCACGTTCTTCCGCAACTCCTTTAGCCGTGCCGTTCAGGACCCGACAAAAGCGCGGGCTTTACAGAGTGCTGAAAAACTCAAGATTCGTATCAGGGCACCGCTTTAGCGATGCCGTAAGTGCGGCAGAATCAATTCCGGCTTCAGCCGCTGCGCGTTACCAAGTAGCCCCAGAGTGCGTTTTTCAGCACTCTGTTTAACCCCTATGGCCCCGGCTGTCCGCGAACATGGTTCTGTAATGTCTGTACCAGTCGCTTTGAAAACGCTCCGCCGGGTCGTATTTCCGTTTCAGCCGGAGAAATTCCGCGAATTGCGGATAGCAGCTTTCCACCTGCTTCCGCGTGGCGTAACGGTGGTAGGTCAAATAGTACGTACCTCCGCGACGCGCTGCCATGTCGATGAGTCTCCGGAACGCATCCGCCGAACGTTGCAGGCCGTCCGGGCTGTGAACCGTATGCAGATTGAAGATGGTGCAGGCATACGGCTGCTTCGCCCAAGGCAGAAAACTTTCCTCATCGCGCTCGATCAGGCGCACCGTGCCATAAATCAACTCGACGTTGTTCTTGCGAAAATCCTCCCGCACTTCTTCGAGAAATCCCTTCAGCATCGGTCTGGGGACATCAATCTCAGTGATCATCTCAGTCGCAGGATAAGGAGCGTGGAGCCGCTGATCAATTTCGCGATGGTAATTGTCGGGATAGATACTCAGCTGGTGCGTGTCCGACCAATAAATCTGCCCATTCGTCGATAGATAATAGGCTGCGTATCGTTCGAACGCCTGTTTCTCATCGGTGTGGGCGAGAAAAAGAAGTTGCCGCCAGTTCTCATCGGTCAGTTGCTTCTCTGCTGGCGGGATTGGCGTATCCACCGGTACGGGTCGATAACAGGAAAAGACTCCCTTGTGCAGAAAATCTTCCGAACTCCGTTCGATGGAAAATTGGAAATCGCCATATAGAAATCCGTCAGCAATACGCTTCGCAAACGCATCCATCAGGTCGTCGACGGTCCGAATCTCCACCACTCGCTCGATTTTTTGTCTCGGCACCAGGCGCAGTTGTACTGAAGTGACAACCCCAAACAGGCCGTATCCGCCGTGGACCAGCCGAAAGAGTTCCTGATTCTCCGTTCGACTACACTGGCGGGCGGTCCCCGCCGCGTCGACCAGAACGAAGGATTCAACGTCGCTGATAAAGGGCTTCATCTTCAGGCCGCGGCCGTGCGCATTCGCCGCCATCGTTCCCGCCATGGTCAATCGATCCGCACCCGTTTGTTTCTGGGCAATTCCCCAAGGCTGGCGATCGCCATTCTGCAGGCTGAGATAACCATCAATCAGTTCTGGCCACTCCATCCCCGCTTCCACCTCAATCATTCCTCGCTTGCGATCCAGATTCAGAATCCGGTTCAGCTTCCGGATGTCGATCAGCACAGTGTCAGTGCCAAACTGTTGCCCTCCCATCGCGTGCCGCCCACCCGCTACGGAAATTGCCTTTCTGCTTTTGCCGGCACTGCGAACAATGTTTTGCACATCTTCCAGCGAACGTGGTTGTGCAATCTCCAGCACCCGCGTGGGATTGAGTTGGGAATGAATGTCGTTGACCAGGGACGATGCAGGTGCTGCCGTTAGTCTCCCCAGGACGTCCGACGAGACCGCAAGGGCTACGGAGCCGGCCATGAACTGGCGTCTTGAAATCATCTAGCCTCTGTCAACTTGTGGGATGGCCGACACGCGCTACGTCTCTACGGCGAGATTTGGTATGTCGCTCAGAATCGGTTCTTCGCGGTCGATGGTGGTTTGGACCGGCGGAGGCACGGGCAGCGGCGCGGGTGGCAACGGCGCCAGCAGCGCCTGCGGCGTTTCAGCGATGCAGACATATCCCGCCAAGCGCGCCATGTACAGCCAGTCGACCACCGTGAAATAAACCAGGGTCACCAGAATCACTGCCACAACCACCAACCGCCACGGCACGACCCCCGCGAAGCCCAGCGGCATGGAAACAGCCGTCGTCGCTCCGACGAAGGCGACCAGGTGAGCCAGGCCGGTCCAAAAACTGACCGCAAAAACGGCGCCCGTGCGTTCTCGGCAGAAGGTCACGGCGGCAGAGATCGCTCCGACTGCATCCTCGCCATCGCGCACGGCAAACATCCCCGCCAGCGACAAAATCCAGTTCAGCGCCCACCACACCCAGCCGATCAATCCCGCCAAAGGCAGGAACAGGAAGAACGCGAGCCCGGGTCGAGGACTCGCGTCCGGCGAGGCGAACCCGGCTAGGATGGCCGCGCCCACGTATCCGAAAACTGCGGCCAAAGCCACTGCCACGCGCAAGAAGTTGAGCCTGAGCAAGGCAGCACTCGTAGAGACGTTGCTGGCAACGTCTCTCTCACCATCGTTCGGGGTGCCGCCGGCAGAGACGTTGCCAGCAACCTCTCTACGGAAATAATCCAGCAGCCCGCGCACGGTGGCGATCCGGCCCACGGACGCGGCCACGATCCAGAGCACCGCCAGCAGCATCGCCGCGAGCAGCCCCGCCAGCACGCCGCGGCTCAGACTTCCCCGCAGGATATGAGCGATCGCCTCTCCCACCAGGTAGGGATGCCGCGTCCGCAGAAACAACAGTTCGCCGTTGGTCACCGGCAGCGTGTCGAGGTATTCGAACAGCCCGAAGAAAAAGAGGGCGGCAGCCGTCGCGCCGGCTGTCCAGCGCCACATGATCTCCGCCAGCGTCAGTGACGGACGCCGGAACGCAGCGCGGAACCCCTCAGCCGTGGGCGAGATGGCCATGAATGGTTAGGATAACTTATCGCGGCGGCACGAGGGTGTTGTCATTCCGAGCGAAGCGAGGAATCTGCTTTCCTGTCGGCGCCTGCAAACCGCAGGTTTCCTCGTCCTCCCGCGCCTCGGAATGACAAGAAGGAACGCTCACTTCACCACGATGTTGACCAGCCGGCCGGGCACGTACAGTTTCTTCACAATCTGCTTACCCGCCACGGCGGCCTGCACCTTCTCATCGGCCAGAGTGCGCTCAAGGACGAACGCCTCCGCGGCGTCTGCGGGCACAACGATGCGGCTGCGCAGCTTGCCGTTGATCTGTACGGGAATCTCAATCTCCTCTTCCTTGGCCAGTACGGCGTCGTATTTCGGCCAAGGCGCTTTGAGCAGGTTTCCCGTCTCGCCCAGCATCTCCCACAGTTCGTGCGCGAGATAGGGCGCGAAGGGCGCGAGCAACAAAACCAGGCTGCGCTGCACTTCAGCCAGGAAAGGCGCCGGGACCGCATCCTGAGCAATCGCCTCTTCCGCGCCATACAACACGTTCACCAGCTCCATGATGGCCGAGATGCAGGTGTTGAAGTGCCAGCGCCCCTGGAAATCGTCGCTGACGCGCTTGATCGTCTGGTGCAGTTTGCGCTGAATCGCGCGCGCCTGCGGAGACAACTCCCCCGGCACGGGCTTACGCCACTCCGGATGCGCCGGCTCGCGCGTTGCGCACCACGAACCGGTACACCCGCCCCAGAAATCGCTGAATGCCTTCAATCCCCGTATCCTGCCAGTCGAGATCGCGGTCAGGCGGCGCCGCGAATAGGCTGTAAAGCCGCGCCGCGTCGGCGCCGTAGCGCGCCACCATCTCGTCCGGCGAAACCACGTTGCCCAGGCTCTTCGACATTTTCGCGCCGTCTTTGATCACCATGCCCTGCGTGAACAAGCGTTCGACGGGCTCGTCGTTGGTGATCATGCCCATGTCGCGCATGAATTTGGTCCAGAAGCGCGAGTAGATCAGGTGCAGAATGGCGTGCTCGACGCCGCCGATGTACTGGTCGATCGGGAAACCAGTATTGTGCGGTCTTGCCGTCGAAAGGCGCGCGATCGTTGTGCGCGTCGGTGTAGCGGTAGAAATACCAGGACGAATCGACGAACGTGTCCATGGTGTCGGTCTCGCGGCGCGCCGGGCCGCCGCACTTCGGGCACGTAGCGTTGACGAATTCCGGCACTCGCCCCAGCGGCGATCCGCCAGTGAGCGTGATGTCCACGTTCTCCGGCAAAATTACCGGCAAATCCTTTTCGGGCACCGCCACGATGCCGTCCTTCTCGCAATAGAGCATCGGGATGGGCGTGCCCCAATAGCGCTGGCGCGAAATGCCCCAGTCCTTCAGGCGGTACGTGACCGTAGCTTTGCCGAACTTGTTCTCCTCGGCGTAAGCCGACATGGTTCGGATCGCGTCGTCGCAAGCCAGAGTGCTGTAGCGCCCGGAGTTGATCAGCATGCCCTCGTGGCTGACGAACGGAAGCGCAGGTTCGGCCACGGTCTCCTCGGGATCGTTCGCGATCGGCAAGATCACCAGGCGGATTTCGAGGTTGTACTTCTTGGCGAACTCGTAGTCGCGCTCGTCATGCGCCGGCACGCTCATGATGGCGCCCGTGCCGTAGTCCATCAAAATGTAGTTCGCAACCCACACCGGCACCCGCTCGCTGTTGAATGGATTGATGGCATAGCGCCCGGTGAAGACGCCGTGCTTTTCGATTTCGCCAATGTCGCCGGCTTCCCGGGCCTTGCGCTGCTCAGCAATGAGTTGGTCGACTTTCGCGCGCAAGTCAGGGTTCGCCGCCGCCAGATCTTTGACGATGGGATGCTCGGGGGCCAGTTGCACTGAGGTCGCGCCAAAGATCGTATCCACGCGCGTGGTAAAGACGGGGATGGTCGATCCCGCCGGCCCGAATCCAGTGTGATTTTCCCCGTAATCGAGTTTGAAATCGACCAGCGTGCCTTCGCTGCGCCCGATCCAGTTGCGCTGCATGGTGCGGACTTTTTCCGGCCAGCCTTCCAGCTTGTCCAGGTCGCTGAGCAATTCGTCCGCATACTTCGTCGTGCGCACGAACCACTGCTCCAGTTCGCGCTGCTCCACCAGCGTGTCTTCGTGGCGCCAGCAGCATCCGTTAGGAAGCACCTGCTCGTTGGCCAGCACGGTACAGCACTTCGGACACCAGTTCACTTTGCTCTTCTTGCGATAGGCCAGCCCCTGCTCGAAAAGCTTGAGGAAGAACCACTGGTTCCAGCGGTAGTATTCCGGAAAACAAGTGGTGACTTCGCGCGACCAGTCGTAGGCGAAACCCAGGCGCTTCATCTGCGCCTTCATGTTGGCGATGTTGCCCAGCGTCCACTGGCGCGGCGGCGTGTTGTTCTGGATCGCCGCATTTTCCGCGGGCAAGCCGAACGAATCCCAGCCCATGGGATGAAGCACGTTGTAGCCGTTCATCCACATGTAGCGGGCCAGCGCATCGCCGATGGCGTAGTTGCGCACGTGTCCCATGTGCAGCACGCCCGAGGGATAGGGCAGCATCTCGAGCACGTAGTATTTCTTCTTGGTTGAGTCAGGCTCGGCGGCGTAGAGAGCAGCGTCCTGCTGCCAGCGCTCGAACCATTTGGCCTCGACGCGTTGTGGGTCGTAGCGCTCGTCGCCGGCGCGGTCCAGGGGGCGAGACGCGGGGACTCCGGCCGCGGAGCCGTTGGTCACACCGTTGGCAGTTTTTTCTCCGGTCGCCATAGCAGGGAGACACCCAGTGAATAGCCCTTTATTTTACACGTCGCGCGTGAAATCGGGAGCCTGCAACGGCACAACCGCCGCGTTTCCTGGATTTCACCCAACCACATTCACTAACGTTCCAATCGGCGGAATCGTGATGTGGATCTCGTCGCCGGCCTTCAAGGTGAACGAATCCGGAGGCACGATGCCGGTGCCGGTCAGAAGAAAGCACCCGTGCGGAAAACTGTTGTTGCGGTAGAGGTACTCCACCAGCTCCTCTGGCTTCCGCTTCATTTCTTTGAGTGTGGTCGCGCCGGAAAAGACCGCCCCGCCGGCACGCCGAATTTCCAGCGCAATTTCCGTGGCCGCGGACAAGGGCTCATCCCCGATCAGCAGGCAAGGCCCGAGCGCGCAACTACGGTCGTAAACTTTGGCTTGCGGAAGGTACAAAGGATTTTCGCCTTCGATGTCGCGCGAACTCATGTCGTTGCCGATGGTGTAACCCGCGATTTTGCCGCCAGGCGTGACGAACAGGGTCAACTCGGGCTCCGGCACCGACCAGGAAGCATCGTCGCGGATCGCGACCTTCGCGTCGGGGCCGACCACGCGGTGCGGCATCGCTTTGAAAAACAGTTCCGGCCGCTCCGCTTGATAGACGCGGTCATAGAAATCTCCGCCGCCAGCGCTTTTCGACTCCTCCATCCGCGCGCTGCGGCTGCGATAGTACGTAACACCCGCCGCCCAAACCTCCTGGCTGCCGATGGGTGGCAGCAGGTCTTGCGGCGCTGGGCCATCCGCCGTCTTGGCATCGCGGATGAAATGACGCAGATAATCACGCAGGTCTTCGCGCGTCACCAACTCGTCCCAGGAGGACGCATTCAGGGTGTAAAAGCAACCAGCATGATCGGCAAAGACGCCGTGGCGGGAACGGTAGAGCTTCATGCCGAAGAGTATCAGGCGTGGAAACGTTCCTTGCAACGTCTCCACGGCCCGTTCCTGTTCGGAACTCAGTTCATGGTGATGACCGCGCGGAAGCGCACTTTGCCCTCGGAGACGCGGTCGTAGGCTTTGCCGATTTCGTCGAGTTTGTACGTCTCGGCAACCACTTTCACCTTACCCTTCGCGGCATAATCCAGCGCTTCGTACAGATACTCAGGGCCATTCTGGCTGGAACCGATCAGCCGGACGCGTTTGAACATGAGTTCGGGATTGTAGGTTAACGGTTCGTGGCCGACCCCCATGAGAATTACCCGGCCATCGGGACGCATGCCTTTCATGGCCTCGGCCGTCGCGGCCCAGGAATTGGACGTCGCCAACAGAACATCGGCTCCGCCCGCGGCCAGCAGTTTCTCGCCGCTCTCGACCACTTCGTCGGCACCCAGTTCGCGAATCATCTTCTCCTTGTCCTTCGACTTGGTCACGGCGATCGTTTCAAATCCCGATGCCTTGGAATACTGCAGAGCCAGGTGACCGAGTCCTCCAATCCCCACCACCGCCACGCGCTCGTGCGGCTTGGGATCGGCAATCCGAAGCCCGCTCCACACCGTGTATCCCGCGCAAAAGATGGGCGCGGCCTGCTCGTAGCTCAGCGCGTCGGGAATCAGCATGGTCGCGTCCGCATAGGCGAGCATGTACTCGGCATGGCTCCCTTGCAGCCCAATGCCGGTCGAGATAGCGTTCTGGCACAATTCCTTTTTGCCGCGCAGGCACCACTCGCAGCGTCCACAGCCACGCTGCACCCAGCCCACGCCCACGCGGTCGCCAACTTTCCGCGAAGTGACGCCAGGACCGACTTCGACGATTTCTCCGACCGGTTCATGCCCCAGCACACGCGGAAACTGCAGCGGGAACAAACCGTGGGTCAAATGCACATCGGTATAGCATAGTCCGCTGGCGTGAATCTTGATGACCACCTGATTCGGACCGGCCTTGGGCGTCTGCCACTCTTTGACTTCCCATTTGCCGTTGACCGAGGGAACGACTGCTGCTTTCATGAAGACCTCTCCTGGACAATTTGAACCTGGAATTGTCAATAATCTTTTCGTTGGATGCTCTCCCAACCCGGCGGATTCATCCTCCTGCCCTATTTGCGGGGCGAGTGCGGCCAACGGTAGACTTAGGAACGAACCATGTGGGGACAGCGGCCTCGGCTGTCCGTCGAGCGAAGCTCGACCTTCTTGCGCTTAGCTGCAGGAGAAGCCGCCAAATAAGGTGAACTTATGCTCGTCGTCATGAAGGCGCAGGCCACCGAAGAGCAGGTGCGCGCCGTTTGCCAGAAAATCGAAAAGCTTGGATACCGCGCCCATCCCATGCCGGGCGCGACCCGCACCGCCATCGGCATCACCGGCAACAAGGGCGAAGTCGAACAGGGCACGCTGGAAGAAATGCCGGGCGTGCAGGAAGTCATCCAGGTCTCCAAGCCCTACAAACTGGTCAGCCGCGACATCAAGGAAGACAACACCGTCATCACGTTTTCCGGGACGGCCGCCACCATCGGCGGGCCCGGACTGGCCATCGTCGCCGGGCCCTGCGCCATCGAGAGCCGCGAACAGGCTTTTACCGTCGCCGAGCGCGTCCATCGCGCCGGGGCGCAATTCTTCCGCGGCGGCGCCTACAAGCCGCGCACGTCTCCTTACTCGTTTCAGGGACTCGGCGAAGAAGGCCTCCGCATCATGGCGGAAATCCGCCAGCAGTTTGGCATGCAGATCATCACCGAAGCCATCGACCACGAGTCGCTCGACCTGGTCGAAGAGTATGCCGACGTGATCCAGATCGGCGCCCGCAACATGCAGAATTTCTCTCTGCTCAAGCGCGCCGGACGCGCCCGCAAGCCCGTGCTGCTGAAGCGCGGCATGTCGGCCACGCTGGAAGAATTCCTGATGGCCGCCGAATACATCCTGAGCGAAGGCAACTACAACGTCGCGCTCTGCGAGCGCGGCGTGCGCACCTTCGCCGACCACACCCGCAACACGCTCGACCTGAGCGTTGTGCCCGCGGTGCAGCGCCTCAGCCATCTGCCGATCCTGGTCGACCCCAGCCACGGCACCGGCAAGCGCAACAAAGTCACGCCGCTATCGCGCGCGGCAGTCGCCGTGGGCGCCGACGGATTGATGGTCGAAGTGCATCACCAGCCGGACCAAGCGCTGTCCGACGGCCCGCAGTCGCTGTTCCCCGATCAGTTCGATGAACTGATGGTGCAGGTACGGCAGATCGCGGCGGTGGTGGGACGCACCGTGCCGGCGATTGGCGTGCGGGAGACGGTCGCGGTGAGCAAGTAGGACGGAGCTCTCCAACCTGGGTGCCTCCAAGCGCGAGCCTGACGAGCCACGAAATAAATACCGCAAGAAGTGGTCCGTCCGGCTTTCTCGACGGAGGTGGACATCATGACAACAAAGCTCTCCCCCAACTGGATTCGTGGCAAGCGTGCTGCATGCGCGGCTGCGGTCATCATTGTGCTGAGTTGCAGCGTAAAAGCGGCACAGGAAAGCTCCGACAAGAACGTTCAGAGCGCCGAAAACGACACCGTTTACGAGCCTGGAAACGGCTTGACTCCACCGAAAGGCGTCTACATGCCGAATCCGGAGTACTCGGAAAAAGCCCGCAAGAAGAAGATTTCGGAGACACAGTCCTGCGTCGAGATGGTCGTAACGACAGACGGCAAAGTACGGGACGTCAAGGTCACGAAGAGTCTGGAACCAAGTCTCGACCAGCAGGCGATCGCCGCGGTACAGACCTGGAAGTTTGAACCGGCCACGGAAGACGGAAAGCCGGTGGCCGTGCATATCCACGCCGAAGTCTCATTCCGTATCCGCTGAGTGTTAGGTTTTCCTGCCCATTGCCGCACTCCGGATTCAATTCTGCTAATCTTTCTTCTTCTTCCGATCCGAGCTATCTTGCGAAAACTCCTCTTCATCGCTGTCCTGATCCCCATCCTCGGCGGGCTGGGCTGGTGGTACTTCCGCGAGCAGGCGCTGCCCGACTACGGGCCCGCTCTACCGCGAGTACGCCTACGTCACCAACGGCAAGAGCAACACGGTCAGCGTGATTGACCTGCGCACGTTTGCGCTGGCCAAGACCATCCCCGTGGGCAGTGAACCCACCGGCATCGCGGCCAACCAGCAAGAAGAATGAGATCTACGTGGTCAACGCCGGATCGAACAACGTCAGCGTGATCGACGCCGAGACGAACACTGTCGTCGCGACCATCGGCGTTCACGGGCGGCCCTACTTCATCGACGTGGCGGAAGACGGCAAGCGCGCCTATGTGGCCAACTCGGGCTCGTCCAACGTCAGCGTGATCGATCTCGAGAAGCGCATGGTGATCGGCAACGTGCGCGTGGGTGCTGCGCCGGGACTGGCGCGGGTGTCCCCCGACGGCTCGACGATCGTGGTCAGCAATCGCGGCGACAACACCGTGTCCCTGATCGACGCGAAGGCTCTGCGCGTGCGCGCGACGCTTCCCATCTGCCAGCAACCGGAAGACATCGCGATCCTGCCGGATTCGAGCAAGGCGTTTGTGGCCTGCTCCGGATCGTCCCAGGTCGCCTCCATTGCTCTGAGAAACGATGGCGCCAACGGCGGCGACCAGAAGGACGACCGCGTCCTGGCTCTGCTCGATGTGGGCCGCACCCCGGTGAGCCTCACCCTGAAGCCCGACGGCGGCGAGTTGATCGTGTGCAACTTCGACTCCGACAGCATCTCGATCATCGAGACCGGAAACGACGAAGTGGGCAGCAGCCTGGAGATTGGACAGCACCCATCCCGCGGCGTGGTCACGCTCGACAACTCCCGCCTCTACGTGACCAACTTCGGCTCCAACAGCGTCGCGGTCTATGACATTGATATGGGCCGCCGCCTCCCTACGCTGTCCGTTGGCAGCCGGCCGGACGGCCTCGCCCTTACGCCCGATCAGAACTATCTTCTGGTGCTCGACACGCAGTCGGGGGATGTGACCGTCATCCAGAAGCGCAAGCCGCGGCGCACCTTGGAGACGACCGAGTACTCGCTCCTGACCCTGATTCCCGTTGGCGTGCAGCCCAACGCGATCGTGGTGAAGGCGTTCATGGCGACGCCGGGGCAAAGAAGTGAACGAATGTGGCCGCCTCCGCTCCCCGAGCAAGTGGCGTCCGAGCGCAGCAAGTAATGCGCCGTGCCGGCAGCCGCCAGTCAGGGAGAGTAGCGCGGCCATGGTCGCCCGCGCCCCACAAAGTCTAGACCGCTGCGGGTTTCGCGCAAGAACGGTCGAACGCCGCCTTCAGATCTGCCGCAATCGCCGGGGCTTCGCGCGATTCAATATCGCGGCGCGGCATCATGTAGACCAGCTGGCCGTCGCGCAGAATCCCGATCGAGGGCGAAGACGGCGGGTATCCCGTGAAATATTCGCGCGCGCGGTCCGTCGCTTCCTTCTCTTGCCCGGCGAATACTGAGTACGAATGGTCGGGCCGGACGGAATTCTGCAGCGCCATGCGGACCGCAGGCCGCATGCGTCCCGCGGCACATCCGCAAATCGAGTTCACGACGACCATCGTCGTGCCGGGACGGTTCTTCAACGCCTGATCCACTTCCTCGGGTGTGCGGAGTTCTTCAATTCCCAGGCGCGTCAACTCTTCGCGCATCGGGATCACCATAATTTCGGGATACATCGGCATGTCTGTTTATTCCTCTCTTGGGTGTGAGTTCTATTGTAGCCTGAGATCGCGGTCGCGCCGGCAGAGACGTTGCCAGCAACATCTCTACGACTGTGTATATTCAATGCACCTCTTATGCTGCTCCAGGAAAATATTCCGCTGGCGCCGCTCACCACCTTCCGGCTGGGAGGGCCCGCCCGTTTCTTCGTGGAAGCCAAATCGGCGGGCGAGGTGCAGGAGGCGGCCGTCCTGGCACAGTCCCGGGACCTGCCTCTGTTTGTTCTGGGCGGCGGCAGCAATCTGGTTGTAGCCGATTCCGGCTGGCCCGGGCTGGTGCTGAAGGTTGCAATCCCCGGCATCGACCAGCGTCCGGGAAACGATGACGAACGGCAGGATTCTTTTCGACGCCGGCGCGGGCGAATCCTGGGACCGCTTCGTGTCCCACGCGGTCGTGGCGCGATGTGCGGGCGTCGAGTGCCTGAGCGGCATCCCGGGCAGCGTGGGCGGCACGCCGGTACAGAATGTGGGCGCCTACGGCCAGGAAGTGTCGGAAACCATCGAGTCGGTCGAGGTCTTCGATCTGAAAGATGGGCAAGTGCGCGAACTGTGCCGTGAAGCCTGCGGTTTCACCTACCGCTCCAGCATTTTTAATACGACCGAGCGCGGGCGGTTCATCATTCTTCGCGTCGCCTACGCGCTTACGCCCGGGGGCGAGCCGCGCATTGACTATGCCGACCTGCAACGCCACTTCGAAGGCCGCGAGACTCGGCCCAACCTCGCCGAAACGCGCGAGGCGGTACGCCACATTCGCGCCCGCAAAGGCATGCTGATTCTTGCCGGCGATCCCGATTGCCAGAGCGCGGGCTCGTTTTTTAAGAATCCGGTGCTCTCCGAACCGCAGCATGCTGACTTGCAGCAGCGGGCCGCCGCCAAGGGATTGACCCTGCCCAGCTATCCCGCGCTGGAAAAGAGCCGGAAAGTTTCGGCGGCGTGGCTGGTGGAAAAGTCCGGGTTCGCCCGCGGATACGGATTTGGTCATGTCGGCATTTCCAGCAAACACGCTCTGGCCATCGTGAATCGCGGAGGAGCCACGGCCGCCGACGTCCTCGCCTTGAAAGATCAGATCCAGCACCGCGTCCAGGAAATCTGGGGCGTGCGCCTGGAGCCCGAGCCGGTCATGGTCGGCTTCTAGCCTGTGTAGGCGGACCGCGCCCCGCCAACTCGATCTTGCAGCGAAAGGCCATTGACCGCAGCCCTCGCGGAGAAAGTCCGCGATGGGCGCGGAGGAATGGAAATGATTTCCTCTGCGTCCTCCGCGCCGTTTTTTTGCGATCTTGGCGGTTAAAGCTTTTCTAGCCTTTGTTTCTGCGACCCTTTGTCAGACAGCGCGCTAGAGACCTTGCCACTGCGCGCACGCGGGCGGGGGCGCCCGCGCCACACAACCCACTTCTCGAGACTCGCAAGCCAGATCCATTCTGCCGTTCTTCCAAAGAAATTCCTGAACACAACGGGCCCCTGGGCGGTCTTCATGAGTGAGGACAGACGAGTGGTGGCGGGAGAGGCGATCCTGAGCGCAGTGGCGACCATCCAGCGCAATGAAAACGAGCGCAGTCGGGCCGAAAGCAATCACGACCTGCTCGAAGCGCTGGTCCGGGAGCACTCCCGCCTGGTCTACCGCATCGCGTATGCCGTGCTGCGCCGCCACCACGACGCTGAAGACGCTACCCAGGAAACGTTTATGCGGGTGTTGCGCTACAGTTCGAAACTCGCCGCAGTGAACGACCCGAAAACCTGGCTGGCGCGAATCGCATGGCGCGTCGCTGTGGACCGGAGCCGGCAACGGGGACGCACGCAGGAGATTCCCCTGGAGGATCCCGAGAAACCGTTCGTGGAAGTGGCTTCCTCCGAGGCTCCGGCGGATCAGACCGTGCACGGCGCCCAAGTCGGAGCAGTTCTGGAACGCATGATCGCCGCGCTGCCGGAAAAGCTGCGCCAGCCCCTGATCTTATCCACGATTGAGGAGATGTCGCCCAGAGAAGTCGCCGCGACGCTTGGAATCAACGAAGCGGCGGTGCGGTCGCGAGTCTTCCGCGCCCGGCAGATCTTGCGGGAGAAGCTGGCGGAACGGGTGGGCAGGAAGTAGAGGGAAACCATGGCAGACCACAAAGCAGGACGAACTCGATCAGGCGACTGGATGCGGCGCTGGTGAAGTACGCGGCGGTGGAGCCGAGGGCAGGCTTGGAAGAGCGCGTTCTGGCCAACTTGCGAGCCGAGCGGGCGCGGGTTCCGGATCCCGCGTGGTGGCGCTGGAGTTTGGCGGGAGTGCTCGCGGCGGTCGTCATCGTAGCGGTAGCTCTGGCCTGGAGATCGGGCCAGCCGTCGCCTCCGGTGGTGGCAAATCATTCCTCGGGCAGAACGCAGAGTCCATCTGAATCGGGGACGAAGGCGGCCAATGGCGACGGGAACGTGGGTGCCGGCGATGCGCCACCGCGAAGACCAGCAACTCGACGAGTCGCACGTCCGTCCCACCCATGGTCGCCGCGGCGAGTCCGAAGCTCGATCAGTTTCCCTCACCGCAGCCGCTGAGTGAGCAGGAAAAGATTCTGACCAACTATGTTGCGCAGTATCCGGAACACGCGGTGTTGATTGCCCGGGCCAGAAGCGAGGACCTACGGCGCGATGCGGAAGAAGAACTGCGGCCAGAGGGCGCAGATCGCAACCAGGATTCACAACCGCAATGATTCTGCACTAAAGGAGAAGCTACTCATGTTCAAGCAAACGGCATTGGCGGCGGCATTGGCACTGGCAATGGTGGCGGGGGCGTCTGGCAGCGCAGCGGCGCAAGAATCCAGCGCACCCAAGGCAGCGCCGGAGGCGGAGAAGACACAAAACGCTTACCGGCTCGATTTCTCGGTGAACGAGATGGAGGATGGCAAGAGGATCAACACCCGTCTGTATTCGATGAATTCGAGGTCCGGCGACGCCAACGAGATCAAGATCGGCACCCGCGTCCCGGTGGAGGCCAAGCAAGGGGAGTTTCAATATCTCGACGTGGGCACCAACGTCTGGTGCCGTTTGAAAGATCACGCGGATGAGCCCGGGCTCGGCAGTAATGTCTTGTTGAACGTGCGCGCCGACATAACCAACTTCGCGATACCCGAACAGCAAGGGCAACAAGTACGGCCTGTATTGCGGCAGCTGAGAATCGAAGCCAGCACGATCGCCCTGCCTGGGAAGCCGGTGATTGTGGGCAGCGTGGACGATCCCAACTCGAAACGGCAGTTTCAACTTGAGGTCACGGTCTCGAAGCTGCGCTGACTGATGTGGCGCGGGCGCCCCGCCCGCGTTCAGGCACCAGCAAAAGCGCGCGGACCGAGCGGCGTCGCAAGCAGCGGTCCTGGCAAAGATTGATAATTGGGGACAGAGTCTCGCGGGCGCGAGCCTGCCCTGAGCGAAGCCGAAGGGGCGCCCGCGCCACACAACATGCTTCACCCAAGAAAGGGCGCCGCCCCAGTTCGCAACCCAGCTTTTTGGGCTATACCCCTAGCGGGGAATGGGTAAGCGAGCCCGGCACCAGCGGCGCCTCAGATTCTCCTATCGGCAATTCTTGCCGCTTCTTGAAAGATCTCTACCAACATCTTCCGGGTGAGCTTGCCGGTCTGCGTGTTCTGGTTCGAGGGATGATAAGACGCCAGTAATATCTGGCCGCCGGGCATCCCGTAACTGGCCCCGTGTTTGAACCCGTACGCTTTCTTGCTAGCCAGCAGGCCCTGGCGCTTTAAATAGTTGAGGTAGGCGTCAAATCCGATCTTCCCCAGCGCGACCACAACCTTTACATCTTCTAATCCTGCCAACTCACGATCCAGAAAGTGCGAGCACTCGGCGAGTTCCTGCGGCAGGGGCTTGTTGTCCGGGGGAGCGCAGCGCACCGCAGCCGTGATATAGAGACCCGTCAATTTCATCCCGTCGTTGCGATCGATGGCCGTGGGCTGGCTGGCAAATCCAGTCTCGTGCAGCACGGGATACATGAAGTTCCCCGAAGCATCGCCGGTGAACGGGCGTCCGGTGCGGTTCGAGCCGTGCGCCCCGGGAGCCAGGCCCATGATCAGCACGCGCGCGTGCGGATCGCCAAAACCCGGTACCGGCTTGCCCCAGTATTCCCAACTGAGATAGGCGCGGCGCTTCACGCGGGCCACTTCCTCGCGATAGGCAACCAGTCGCGGGCAGCGGGTGCAGGCGACCACTTCGCGGTTCAGGACGGTAAGCCAGTGCGGGGCCATTCGGGGTTGAAACAGTTTACTGGACGCAGCCATCGCTGGACATCGCGTGCCCTACTCGGGGAGATGGATTCCGTACTTGGTGAGCTTGTAGGCCAGAGCACTGCGCGAAAGCCCCATGCGTCGTGCCGCCTCGGCTTGTGAGCCCTGGGCTGCTTGCAACGTTCGCACGATCAGTTCTTTCTCGGTGCTCTCCAGAAAATCGGTGAGGTCGAAAGAGTCGGAGAGGGGAACGGCCAACGCGTCGGCCCGGGAACCATTGCCTCCCGAAAGCGAGCCTTCTTTCTGGCTCAGCGGCAAATCATCCGCGCTGATTTCGAGATTACTGGCCAGGATGTACGCCCGCTCGATCAGATTCTTAAGCTCCCGCAGGTTTCCTGGAAAGCGGTAGCGCTGCAGTTTCTGCAACGCCGGCGCGCCCAGGCTCCGTCGCGGCATCTTCAGCTCGGTTGCGACCTGCTGGCAGAAGATGCCGCTCAAGCCCGCGAGATCCTCAATCCGTTCTCTTAGAGGCGGGAGATGAATCGGCACAACCGCGAGCCGGTAGAAAAGATCCTCGCGAAACGATCCTTCCTTCACTCGCTGTTCAAGATTGCGATGCGTCGCCACCAGCAATCGCACATCCACGCGGCGCGGCCGAGTCGAGCCCACGCGCATCACCTCCCCATTCGTGAGAACCCGTAAGAGCTTGGACTGGGCTGCCGGAGACATTTCCCCGGCTTCGTCCAGGAACAGCGTGCCCTCGTGCGCTGCTTCGAACAGTCCCTGGCGCTGGCGATCGGCCCCGGTAAATGCGCCCTTCTCATGGCCAAACAGCTCGCTTTCCAACAGGGTCTCCGTGAAGGCCGCGCAGTTCACCGCCACAAAGGGCTTCGCCGCTCTCGGGCTGTTGCGATGAATAGCGCGCGCCACCACTTCCTTGCCCGTGCCGGTTTCTCCGGTAATCAACACGGTGGCGTTGGTCGGCGCCACCCGCCCGATGCGCTCGCGGACCTCACGCATCGCCTGGCTTTCGCCATAGATTTCTGAGCCACCTTCCAAACGCACCACCGCATCCTTCAGCAGAATGTTCTCCCGCAGAAGCCGCGCGTGCTCACAGGCGCGGCGCACCGTGGCGCGCACCACATCGGGCTGAAAGGGTTTCGTCAGAAAGTCGAAAGCGCCTTGCCTCATGCTCTCCACTGCCAGTTCGATCGTGGCCACGGCGGTCAGAAGAATCACCGGGGTCGTCGGATCGAATTCATGGGCGCAGGCGAGGACGGCCAGCCCTTCTCCGTCCGGCATTTTCTGATCGGTCACCACCACGTCGAAGTCCTTGGCCGAAAGACTGCGCTGCGCCTCCTGAACCCCGCAAGCCTCCGAGACTTCGTGGTGATCCTGGCGCAGGTTGGCAGCGAGGATGCGGCGCATGCTCGCTTCATCGTCGACAATCAGAATTCGTCCCATGCCGCTCCTCAGTGCTTTCCGTTTCCTTCCGCCATGGGCAAGGTCAGGGAGAAGCGGACGAACGACGGTCCATTCATCGCCAGCACCAGATCCCCACCCTGGGCGCGGGCTATGTTGCGCGCAATGGCCAGTCCCAGCCCGGTCCCACGAGGTTTGGTGGTGAAGAAAGGCTCGAACATCCGCTCCAGGGTGGACTGCGGAATGGGCGCCCCTGAATTTTCCACCTCGACCAGGGCGGCCTGCTTTTCCACCCGGCCCCGCAGCGCAATCGTGCCGCCCGCCGGAGACGCATCCACGGCATTGAGCACCAGATTCATCAGGGCCTGCTGCAGTTGGCCCGCATCGGCCTTGGCCAGCAGAGTCTCCGAGACCGCCAATTCTAACTTCAGACCCTTTTGACTGGCATGCGCTCGCGAGGCGTCCGCCACGTAGGCCACCGTGTCCGCAATGGAGGTGACTGTGACCTGCGGCCGCCGGGTGCTCGCATAGTCCAGGAACTCCGTCGTCAGCCGGCTCAGCCGCCCCGCCTCGTCAGAGGCAATCTCGAACATCTCTTCCCGTTCCGCCCCCGACGACTGCTTCGCGGTTGCAATCGAACTGGCGATCATGGCAACCGGATTGCGAATTTCGTGTGCGATGGCGCTGGACAATCGTCCCATGGCAGCCAGCTTTTCCTCGCGCAGCAGCTTTTCCCGTGCCTGCTCTAATTCCACCAGGTTATTTGCCAGGTGGGTCTCCTTGCGCCGGAGATCGCGAACCACCAGCCACACCAGCACGCCCACGACTGCCAGCATCAACGAAGTCGTTCCGGCTTCGATGTACTCCCCCACATCGACCGGAGGATGCTTCACGAAGAAGCGCCACTGCCAGAAGAAAGCGGCGAAATCGCTCGCCAAAATGACGCCGATCAGCATGCTGAAGCGGAGGCGAAAAGCAGCCTCCAACACCGGCAGGAACAACAACACAATGTACGGACTGTCTTCATGATTGGTCAGGTCCGAAAGCAGGATGGTCAGTACTAAATTCAGCAGGATCGAGGCCCACGTAACCGCAATTGCGATCGCAGGCTGAATGGGGCGGGATAGCCGACGGACCCAACGTAGCTCGGGAATCCGCAAGAGAAAAACCAGACCCACAGTCGCCATCAGCCAGGACGATGGGTTGCCCCAAAAAGAGGCCAGGGACCAGTGCATCAGCAGAAGGCCGGCCAGAACGAGCAGGTTCAGAACGATGAAGACTGTCTGCTGTCGCTTAAACGACAGCAGATCCAGGACGGACGAGGAGTCGCCGGTCGAGCCATTGTCTGACACAAGTTCCCCCCAAGCTTCGCCAACCGCTAACCTTGCACCTTAAGACAGTGTAGCGCTTCTTCAAGCAGCACCCGCGGCGCAAAATGACAAAGGTGTGGGATTGAATGCCGGCGAGAAGCTTCCATCCGCCGAAACTTTGAACAAATCCGCCAGTCGTTCAGAAAATTTCCGTACAACACTCCTCTGCCTCGTCGTCCATGTCTTTCCTTTCTGTCACTTTCAGAATGGAACCCTGCCTGCATAACACAGGGCAACCATTAGCCACTGCGTCAACCGTTTCAGGAGCCCAAATACTCACTCTCAGGAGATTCAAATGAAAACGCGGGTCACAATGTTGTTAGCAGTATTCCTGGTCGCTTGCGCCATACAGGGCATGGCGGCCACTCTAATCAGCAAAGCGCAAGCCGAAAAGGACGCTCTTGCCGCAGTCCACGGCGGTACGGTCATCCTCGCAGTGCTCGACACCAACCTGGGCAAGAAAACCTGGTCCGTCGACATCGTCGGATCCACTCACGAGTATGAAGTCTGGGTCGACGCCCACACCGGCGTCATCCTCAAGATCATTACTCAGCCTCTCTCCCCCCGCTCTCGAAATTCGCGACCGCAGGCTGTGCAGAATGCTCTCTTTTCAGTCGGAGCTGGGTTCCTGCCGCCACAGGGTCTCTACACCAATCTCGGCTAGAACCTGGCCGATCGCTCTCCCCGGCACCACTCAGCCCGGAACCGCCCCACTCGGCTCCGGGCTTTTTTCACTATCAGTCCCGAGGTTGGGAAAAACTGCTAGTGCGTGCTACTAGGGTGGAAGAGCGGCCCTTCTAGGGCCGCGTAAGGCATATGGAATCAGTGTGGGCTTCAGCCCCTGGGGACGGGTGTTCGTAGATGGGCACGTTCTTCCGCAACCTCATAGGCCAATCCCTGGTATGGTCGGAGACGATCAGTAGAACCTCCGTTTTCCGCATTTGGGCAACAGACAACTCGCGCAGTACGAATGTCCGTCCTCTCGTTTGACGCTGCTCTCCTTTAGTCTTTACACTCAAGATTAACGGCGTGTGAACAGAAACGGTCCTGGTGCTCGAGGACCTCAGATACGGCCGCACCGGGCAAGGCAAGCCGAAAGGGTAACCGTGAGTCCCACAGAAACAGTCGACGCGAAAAAAGACGGCGTCAAACGCGAGATTTCGGTTGAAATCCCGGCCCAAGACGTCGCTCGCGAAATGGAACTGATTATCCAGAAATACCAGAAGGTGGCGCGGTTGCCGGGCTTTCGCTCCGGGCACGTGCCCGCCTCCATCATCAAGCAGCGCTTCAAGGAAGACCTGAACAGCGACGTGGTCGAGGCCCTCGTCCCCCGCTATTTCCGCAAGGAGGCCGAGAAGCTGGGGATGATTCCGGTGTCCCAGCCGCGCGTTACCGACCTGCACATTCATGACGGCGAGCCGCTGCGCTTCAAGGCCAGCTTCGAAGTCCTGCCTGAGATCGTGGTCGAAGGCTACAAGGAGCTGCGCGCCGACCATCCCGAGATCGTCGTAAAAGACGAAGAAGTCGAAGAAGCGGTGAACAGCGTGCGCGAGCAGCACGCCACTTTCACCTCGGTCGAAGGACGTCCCTTGGCGGACGGTGACTTCGCCCAGGCCTCGATGGACGGCAAGCCCAAGGAAGACGATGGCACCGCCCAGCCCGTCCACATGGACGAAGTCCTGATCGAAATCGGCGGTAAGAACACGGTGCCCGAGTTCAACGACAACCTGCGCGGCGTCAACGCCGGAGAAGAGCGCACGTTCGAGGTCAGCTATCCCCAGGATGTCGCCGACAAGCGGTTGGCCGGCAAGACACTCGTCTACACCGTGAAAGTGCAGGCCATCAAGCAGAAGAACCTGCCGGAACTGAACGACGAGTTCGCCAAGGAACTCGGCGAGTTTTCCACTCTTGAACAAGTCCGCAAGCAGATTCGCGAGAACATGGAAGCCGAGCGCAAGCACGATGCCGAGCGCGAAGCCAAAGACAAGCTGGTGGCCGAACTGGTCAAACGCAATGAATTCGAAGTGCCGGAATCGCTGGTCGACCGGCAGATCGATCTGCGCCTGGAGCGCGGCCTGCGCGCGCTGGCGGCGCAGGGCATGAAAATGGAGGACTTGAAAAAAATGGACCTGCCCCGCTTGCGGGCGGGCCAGCGCGATCAGGCGGTGCAGGATGTGAAGTCGTCGTTGTTACTGGAACGCGTCGCGGATCTGGAAAAAATCGAGGTGGGCGAGGACGAACTCAATCACGAGATTGCGGCCCTCGCTCAGCAGTCGAAACAGACTTCCGAGGCGGTCCGCGCTCGTTTGACACAGGATGGGGGCCTCGATAGAATCCGGAACAGAATCCGCAGCGAAAAGACCCTCGATTTTCTGTATCACCAGTCCGCGTAAGTCCGGAAAATCACGCGGACCACTTTCGATCCTCCCCTGCAAGACTAGCGTCGCGTAGGGGCGGAGTGTGACAGGTGAACATGAAGCAAAATGATGGGAACACGAACGACGCACACATGATGCTCGTTCCGATGGTCATCGAGCAGACCGGGCGGGGCGAACGCGCCTACGACATCTATTCCCGGCTGCTGCGCGACAACATTATCTTCATCGGCACACCCATTGACGACAACATCGCCAACCTGGTGATTGCCCAAATGTTGTTTCTGGCTCAGGAAGATCCCGAGAAAGACATCCAGCTTTACATCAACTCTCCGGGTGGCTCCATCACGGCCGGCATGGCCATTTACGACACCATGCAATATGTGAAGAACGACGTCATGACGCTGTGCGTTGGGCAGGCCGCGTCGATGGCAGCGTTACTTTTGGCATCAGGCGAACCTAAAAAGAGATTGGCACTGCCGAATTCGCGAATTCTAATACATCAGCCGTCTATGGGTGGATTATCGGGACAAGCCACCGACATTGACATCCACGCCCGCGAAATCTTGCGTATGCGGGAGATTACCAACCAGTTACTCTCGAAGCACAGCGGCCAGAAACTGGACAAGGTGGAGAAAGATGTCGAGCGCGACTTCATCATGAACGCGCAGCAGGCTAAGGAATATGGAATCATAGACGATATCATCTATAAGACGGCAAAAGCGGTATGATCGCCCTTCGCGCCTGAACCGAACTGGGTGGCGAAACAAGCGGAGCGGCGGAACGGGCCGTTGGACGCTGGGATCCCGATCATGCCGGACACATATTTAAGGAGTAGATCCGAGTGAAAACCAAGTCGGGCTCCGACGAGATCTTACGCTGTTCGTTCTGCCACAAGTCGCAGGACGCTGTCGCCAAACTGATCTCCTCCCCCAGCGATTATCCGCGCGCCTACATTTGCGACGAGTGCGTGGCGGTCTGCAATTCCATTCTGGAAGACGACCGCACCGCGACTCCGCCATCCAGCACCCCCAACCAGCTCCCCAAGCCTCAGGAAGTGAAGACCTTCCTCGACGAATATGTCATCGGGCAGGAGCAGACCAAGAAAAAACTGGCGGTCGCGGTCTACAACCACTACAAGCGCATCTTCATGAACCGCCAGAAAACCAGCGACGGGATCGAGCTGACCAAATCGAACATCATGCTCATCGGTCCGACTGGAACCGGCAAAACCCTTCTGGCGCAAACCCTGGCCCGCATGCTGGACGTGCCCTTCGCGATTGTCGATGCCACCACGCTCACCGAGGCCGGCTACGTTGGCGAAGATGTCGAGAACATCATCCTGAAACTGCTGCAGGCCGCCGACGGAGACGTGAGCCGCACCCAGACGGGCATCATCTACATTGATGAAGTCGACAAGATCGGCCGCAAGGACGAAAACCCCTCGATCACCCGCGACGTTTCCGGCGAGGGTGTACAGCAGGCACTGCTCAAGATTCTGGAAGGCACCATCGCCAACGTTCCGCCCCAGGGCGGGCGCAAGCACCCGCACCAGGAATTCACTCCGGTGGACACGACCAACATCCTGTTCATCTGCGGTGGAGCCTTCGTCGGCCTCGACAAGATCATCTCCCGCCGCATTGGCAAGAAGTCTCTTGGCTTCCGCGGTGGCGAGGATGCGGACAAGGAAGATTCGGTCACCTCCAAGAAGCGTACCCAGGAACTGTTGACCGAGATCCAGCCCGAAGACCTGATCAAGTTCGGCTTGATTCCGGAATTTGTGGGCCGGCTGCCGGTCGTGGGCATGCTGGAAGATCTCGACGAGTTCGCTCTCATCGAGATCCTGACCCGCCCCAAAAACGCTATCGTCAAGCAGTACCAGAGGCTGTTTGAGTTCGAGAACGTGCGGCTGAAATTCTCCGACGATGCCCTGCGCGCCATCGCGCGCCAGGCCATGGCGCGCAAGGTGGGGGCGCGCGGACTGCGCATGATTCTGGAAGAACTCATGCTCGATCTCATGTTCAACCTGCCCAGCCAGAAGAAAGTCAAAGAGTTTGAAGTAACGCGGGAAATGGTGGAGAAGCGCAGCGCTTCGTTCGCCACCGTCATGGAAAAAGCAGGCTAGGCCTTCGTAGAGACGTAGCTCGCTACGTCTCTGCCGGCAGTACCGGTGCACGGTAGGTTCGTTTTGTCACCGGTAAAATGGTCAGTAAGTGCTATGTCGCCGGACGGGACGGGCGCGGTAGAATCGTAGGGTTGTCTGTTGGCTGTCATCCCAGGGAGACTCAGTGACCACATCCAAGGAAAAGTTCGAATCCAAAAAGCTGCCCATGATGCCCATTCGGGACGTGGTCATCTTTCCTTTCATGATGACCCCGTTCGTGGTAGGCCGCGAATCGAGCGTGCGCGCGCTCGAAGAGGCCCTGGCGGCGGACAAGAAGATTTTCCTGGCTACCCAGCACGACGCCTCCATCGATGAACCCAAGGCCAACGAGATCTACCAGGTCGGCACCATCGTCAATATCGTGCAGAGCCTGAAGCTGCCCGACGGCAACATCAAGGTCCTGGTGGAAGGCGTCGAGCGCGGCAAAATCCTGCAGGTCGTCGATACCGAGGGCTTCATGCAGGCCACGGTCCGGGTCGCGCGCTACGGCACCGAAGGCAACCAGGCTCTGGAAGCCAGCATGCAGCGCGTCACTTCCCTGTTTGAACAATACGTAAAGCTCTGTCAGGCCCTGAACTACGAGACCATGATCTCGGCCGTGCGCATGGAAGATCCGGCCAAATTGACCGACGTGATCTCCGCCAACCTGCAGCTCTCGATTGAAGAGAAGCAGGAACTGCTGGAAATTTTCGACCCCGCCGAGCGCCTGACCCGCATCGCCGACGTGCTCGACATCGAAATCGAGAAACTGAACGTCGACCGCACTATCCAGTCCCGCGTGAAGCGCCAGATGGAGAAGGCGCAGAAAGAGTATTACCTCAACGAGAAGATCAAGGCCATCCAGAAGGAACTGGGCCGCGGCGAAAAAAGCGAATTCGACGAACTGAAGAAGAAGATCGAATCCGCCGGCATGCCCAAGGAAGTCAAAGACAAGGCCCTGCAGGAATTGAAGAAGCTGGAAGCCATGCCGCCCATGTCGGCCGAGTCCACCGTTTCCCGCAACTATCTCGACTGGCTGCTGGCCGTGCCGTGGAAGAAGCGCTCCAAGGAAATCCGCAACATTTCCCGCGCGGAAAAAGTTCTGAACGAAGATCACTATGGCCTGGAGAAAATCAAGGAGCGCATCCTTGAGTTCCTCGCCGTGCGGCAACTGGTAAAGAATCCCAAGGGCTCGATCCTGTGCTTCGTCGGGCCTCCGGGCGTGGGCAAGACTTCCCTGGGCATGTCGATCGCCAAGGCCACCGGCCGCAAGTTCGTCCGCATGTCGCTGGGCGGCGTGCGCGACGAGGCTGAGATTCGCGGCCACCGGCGCACCTACATCGGCGCGCTCCCGGGTCAGATTATCCAGATGATGAAGAAGGCCGGCACCAAGAACCCGGTCTTCATGCTCGATGAAGTCGACAAGATGTCGATGGACTTCCGCGGCGATCCCTCCGCGGCGCTGCTCGAAGTGCTCGATCCCGAACAGAACTTCATGTTCGTCGATCACTACCTCGACGTCGAATACGATCTCTCACAGGTCTTCTTCGTGGCCACTGCCAACGTCATGCACACCATCCCTCCTGCGCTGCAGGACCGCATGGAAGTGCTGCGCCTGCACGGCTACACCGAGCAGGAAAAAGTCGAAATCGCCAAGCAGTTTCTGGTCAAGAAACAGATGCTGGCCGCGGGTCTGTCGGAAAAGAACGTCAAGTTTACCGACGACGCCATCACCGGCCTGATCCGTTCCTATACCCGGGAAGCGGGCGTGCGCAACCTGGAACGCGAAATCGGCAACGTTTGCCGGAAAGTCGCGCGCAAGGTGGTCAAGGAAGGCGAGAACTATGCGGTCACGGTGACGGGCGAAAACGTCAACGACTTCCTGGGCGTCATCAAGTTCCGCGACACTTTGGCACACGAAAAAAGTGAAGTGGGCCTGGTGACCGGCCTGGCCTGGACCGAAGTCGGCGGCTCCATCCTCAGCACCGAGGCCAGCGTCGTCGATGGCAAAGGCAAGCTGACGCTGACCGGCAAACTCGGCGACGTCATGCAGGAATCCGCTCAAGCCGCCATGTCGTATGTGCGTTCGCGCGCGCAGCGCCTCGGCCTGAGCCGCGACTTCTACCGCAATCTTGACCTGCACGTCCACGTTCCCGAAGGCGCCATTCCAAAAGACGGCCCCTCGGCCGGCATCACCATCGCCACCGCCATCTCCAGCGCTCTGAGTAAGATTCCCGTGCGTCGCGATCTGGCCATGACCGGCGAGATCACGCTGCGCGGCAAGGTTCTGCCCATCGGCGGACTGAAAGAGAAACTGCTGGCCGCTCACCGCGCCGGACTCTTCGAGGTGATTCTGCCCAAGGACAACGAGAAAGACGTGGCCGAGGTGCCGGAAAACCTGCGCAGCGCCATGAAGCTCCATTTCGTCGATACCATGGACCAGGTGCTGCAGATCGCTCTCGAATCCCCGCTGCCCACGCAGTTGGATGAAGAAGCCACGCAACCGATCGCGCCCCTCACCACCGGTACTACCGATGCGCCCACCGCCCATCAGTAGCGACAGCTCTATTCATCATTAAGAAAGGCCCGCTTGCGCGGGCCTTTCTTGTTTCTCACTGTCCGGAACCTCTACGCGCACACCCCCCGCATTCGCTCGCACAACTCCCCCAGCCAGCGCTCGACGCAGGCCGTCATCCACTGTTCCAGCACCAACTGCTCGTCGTCAGGAATATAACTGAAGCGGACACCACAGGAATGCAGCGTCGTCCAGACCACCCTTGCGGTGGAGTGGATGATCTCCCCGCCGCCGGGTAAGGCGAAACGGATGTCCAGTTCCTCCCCAGCACTCAACGCCACACGCGCCATCTCGTTCCGGGGATCGGTCTGCAACCCCATCCCGCCTTCGCTCAGATTCGTAATAATCGCTTCGGTAAACGGCTGCGTGCGCGTGCTGACGGTAGCCAAAATGCGGACCGGCTCGCGATGCTGCTTCCGCCGCCGCGCCACCGTCGCGCAGTAGGCCGCCCGCAGGCAGCGTTCGATCTGCACCGCCGACGCCGGCTTGTGAATCAGGAAGTGCACCCCCGCCGCAAACGCCTGCCGCAGGTCCAGCAGGTCCCGCATGATCGCCACCAGGACGCATTCGTGGTTCAGCTTCGACTTCCGTAAGGCGCAAAGAAACTCCCCCAGATTGTCGATCTCGCGCCAGTCCACAATGATCACATCAAACTCGTGCTCCTGAATCATGGCCAGCGCCGCATCGCAGTTGCCCACAATCTTCGGCGTCACCTGCAGCTGGTTCAGCACGTTCCGCGTAATCCCCAGGAACTGAACGTCCGCGCACAGCAGCAGAGTGTGCATCTCGAGTGTCGTCTTCCTTAGGTTTTCCATTTGCGTCTCCCGTGCTGCTACTGACTCAATCGGCGGCGGTGAGCCGAGATTGAGTCCGTAGCCGAAACCGGCGAGCGACCGCCGGTTACCGAGGTTTTATGCGGCACTCAAGTTCCCGCTGATTCACCTTTTCAACTGACCGACACCATTGCTTGGGGTTCCCTTCGTGATCCTCCGTGTCCTTCATGGTTAATGGTCTGCACCTCGCTTGCTAATTTCCTCTCCCCCGTTGCAAACTTGAGCATGAGGGTTCTCTCCCGCTTTCTGGTGTCGGCGACCGACGCCGCGCAATTCCCCGTTCCCAGCCTGCCTGAGATTGCATTCCTGGGCCGTTCCAACGTCGGCAAATCGAGCGTCATCAACTCCCTCGTCGGCGATAAGGTGGCGCGCACCAGCTCCACGCCCGGACGCACCCGCGCCATTAACTTCTTCGAAATCCGCTGGCCCGGAAAACCGCGACCCGAACTGATTTTTGCCGACCTCCCCGGCTACGGCTACGCCAAAATCTCGCGCGAAATTTCCCAGGAGTGGCCAAAATTCATTGAGCCCTATCTCAACGACCGCCCCACCCTGGGCCTGTGCATCGTTCTCATCGACGCCAACGTCCCTCCCCAACAAAGCGACCGCCAGCTGTTGGATTTCCTCAGCGCCTCGGACCGCCAGTTCCTGCTGGTGGCCACCAAAAGCGACCGGCTCTCCAACAATCAACTGCACAATACCCTGCGAACCTTGACCCAGGAATATCCTGCGGCCCACCTGCTTCCCTACTCCGCCAAGACCGGCGCTGGACGCGACGAACTCTGGAAGCAGATCCGGCAAGTCGCGCAGCCAAGCTCTCCGGCGGAAACCTCCTCGGGCACCCCCCTCCATTAGAAAACTCTTATCCGGGCATGCCATCCTCCCGCCTAATGTTTCAAACTGTTTCTTCCGATAGAGAGATCATAGTTCCCGGCCAGGCGCATTCGTTCTGAGCAACGGCGCCGGGGACTTTCGACGAGAGCAGAATCGGCTCGTCCGCAGCGAGACACTATGCCACAGGAAGCCAACGAAGGCGTTCAGTATCTGAAAGCCTTGAAACAGTCGGTTAGCCCGCTCCCCGCGCCAGCGCCCGCCGCTGGCACGGAGCAGCACCCTGGCGCCACGGGCCCAGTTACGGACTCCGGCGAACGATTCCAGGGTGCCGAAAAACGGCGCAGCCCGCGCTACAAGTGCGAAGGCAGCGCCGAGATGCTCGAGGAAGGCCGCGACGTGCATACCTGGGCCACCTTCAGCGACGTGAGCCTGCATGGCTGTTACGTGGAAGCCCAGGCCACCTATCCCGTGGGCACCGTTCTCCACATGAAGTTGGAAGCCAACGGCGCGCGCGTGGAAACCAAGGGTTCGGTGCGGGTCAGCTATCCCTACCTGGGCATGGGTGTCGCCTTCACAGAAATGTCGGACGAGAACCGGATCCGGTTGCGCGAACTGCTGGGCACTGTCTCGCGGCCGACCGCGATCATGGGGCCGGGACTCGCTTCCTCGCTTCCCGCCCGCGGCCCCCTGGAGGTAGTCCCCTCGGTCGCTGATCCCGCCGCCGCCCTGCAGGCCCTCACTGAATTCTTCGAAAGCCGCCAGATGTTAATGCGCGAAGATTTCCTCCGCATCCTCCGCCAGAGTCAAGGCCCCGAGAACAAAGGGTAGGGGCCGACCCAGATCCTTAGCAGACTCAGTGTCCTCCGTGTCCTCTGTGGTTAACTTTTTGCGTGGGTTACGCATGGAATCTCCTTCTGCCCGCGCGCCCTGCCTTCCATTTATGATGAAGGGGCATGGCTCTCTATCTCATCACCGGCATTGGCGGCTTCATCGGATCATCCTTGGCGCGGGCGCTGCTGTCTCGCGGCGACCAGGTGCGCGGGGTGGACAACTTCTCCACTGGCAAACGGGAAAACATCGCGGAGATTCTGCATCGCATCGACTTCCGCGAAGCCGACATCGTCGACCTCGACGCTATGCGCCAGGCCTGCGCCGGAGTGGATTTCGTTCTGCATCAGGCCGCCCTTCCTTCGGTCCCGAAGTCGGTTCTGGATCCTCTGGCCAGCAACCGGGCCAACATCGACGGCACGGTCAACCTGCTGGTCGCGGCTCGCGACGCCAAGGTGAAGCGTGTGATCTACGCAGCCTCGTCCTCCGCGTATGGCGACACGCCCACCCTGCCCAAGCACGAAGCCATGACGCCCGATCCCATTTCACCCTATGCCGTCGCCAAGCTGGCCAGCGAGCACTACCTGATTTCTTTTTACCGTTGTTACCAGCTTCAGACCGTGGCCTTGCGTTACTTCAACATCTTCGGACCGCGGCAGGATCCGTCCTCTCCCTATTCAGGCGTGCTGGCGAAGTTCATCACCCTGATGCTGCGCGGTGAGCAGCCCGCGATTTTCGGCGACGGCGAACAGAGTCGCGACTTCACTTACATCGACAACGCAGTCGAGGCGAACTTGCTGGCCTGTCAGGCTCCCGCAGCCCAGGTGGCGGGACAGATTTTCAATGTCGCCACCGGCCGCAGGTGCACTCTCAATGAAACCTTCAAGCTGTTGCAGGGTCTGACCTCCTATCGCGGAAAGCCCAAGTACGAACCCGAGCGCGGCGGCGACATCAAACACTCCTTGGCCGACATCTCAAAGGCAGAAGCCGGTCTCGGCTACAAACCCAAAGTGGATTTTGAAGAAGGCCTGCGCCGCACGGTCGAGTGGTACCGCGGGAAGTAAATACGAGCGCCAGATTCTTGGGAGCGTCGCACCAGCGGAATAAATCATCGCACCCCGATTGCGAGTGTAATGGCGATGTATCAACAGTTAACGAAAGGGAGGTCTTTCGACCCCCCTTTCGAGACACTCCTCAAATTACTTGCCGACCAAGACGCCATGGTTCGCGACAGGCTCTTTGCTTGCCAATTCCTTCTTCTTTTCCGCATACGCCTGGATCGCTGGCCCTAGTTGCGCCATTACTGAATCGAGGTTGAAGGAGGCAGCCTTCTGGCGCGGCGGGTACTTCGACGTAGTTGTCGATTTGCGCCGCCACGATGGCTTGTACCAGATAGAGCTGAGGAATGTGATCGAACATCCAGTCGAAATAGGTGTTCGAGTTATCGATGGCCCGCTCGAACGGGTCGCGTCGCAGGTGGATGATGTCCGGCAGACGAAGCTGTACGAAAGGCTGCTGCCAGACCCGCAGCTTCTCTGCAAGTTGCTCTTGGAATACCAGTTTGTAGTCGCCCGCCCGGACCGCCATGATCGCCGCCGTCATCGCTGACGTAGAAGAAAGCTTCGTTCTGGGACTCTCCTTCACCTGGCCGGTGAGATAGGGCAACTGGTTGACGCCGTCGATATGCACGTTGAACGTCTTGTCCCCGGCCTTGTAGCCGTCGAGGAGCTTCTGGTTGATGTTCGGTTCGCCTGCTGCCGCCAGCAAAGTCGGCAGCATGTCCTGGTGGCAGACGATGCCGTTCAGGGTTGAGCCAGCTTTGATCTTGCCGGGCCAGCGCATGAAACACGGAACGCGCCACGCGCCTTCCCAGTTCGTGTCCTTCTGGCTGCGGAACGGCGTGTTGGCGCCATCGGGCCAAGTGTCGTTCTCGGGACCGTTGTCGGTGGAATACATGACGATGGTGTTATCGGCGATGCCCAGCTGATCGACCTTATCCAGCATTTGTCCGATTTGCTCGTCGTGGGTCACCATCCGATCGCTGTAGTCGTCCTGCCCGCTCTTGCCACGGTTCTTGTCGGCGAGATGAGTCCTTACGTGCATCGCCGTCGCGTTGTACCAGAGGAAGAAAGGCTTGTTCGGCCTTGACCTGCTTCTCCATCCAGCCGATAGCGTTCGCAGTGATTTCCTCATCAACGGTTTCCATGCGCTTCTTGGTGAGCGGGCCGGTGTCCTTAATAATCTGCTTGCCTACGCGGCCAAAGCGGGGATCAACCGTAGGATCATCCTTGTCCGTTGCAAAGCAATGCAGCACGCCGCGGGGTCCGAAACTTCTCCTTGAATGCCGGGTCCTTGGGATAGTCAGGCAGTTCCGGCTCTTCTTCGGCGTTCAGGTGATAGAGGTTGCCGAAGAACTCGTCGAATCCGTGCACGGTCGGCAAGTATTCATTGCGATCGCCGAGATGGTTTTTGCCGAACTGGCCGGTGGCATAGCCCAGCGGCTTTAGCAGTTCGGCGATGGTCGGGTCTTCCGCGTGAAGTCCGACAGGCAGCGCCGGGCATTCCGACTTTGGTCAAGCCGGTGCGGAGCGGGTTCTGGCCAGTGATGAAGGCCGCGCGTCCAGCTGTGCAGCTCTGCTGGCCGTAGTAGTCGGTGAACTTAACACCTTCGTTGCGGACGCGATCGATGTTCGGCGTGCGGTAGCCCATCTGGCCATCGCTGAAGGCACTGATGTTCCACATGCCGACATCATCGCCCCAGAGGATCAGAATATTCGGTTGCTTTGTAGCCATGATTTACTCCCTTTCATCTCGTTTTGAGTTGAGATTGAGCCGCTAAGAAAAACCCTAACGGTTCATTTCGAGTGCAGCACCTGCCGGGTCCTTGCTGACTGTCACTTGTTACAGCAGGGTGATTGAGGAGTCGAATCCACTCTTTCGGCGAGTGCGATGAGGACCCGCCCAAGAAGATTCCTGGACGGGGCTTCACTGAAACTTAAAGGAAGGAACATGTGTATGCTGAGGACCAGTTCGCCTATTGGAACTGTCAAAACTGACAGGAGCAGTGAGAACCTGACGAGCGCGGTACTTCCACGGTTGACACTGCCAGATGGGATGAGAAGGCTGGTCTCCGACGGGATGCTGTACTCTGAAGTTATCGACGCGCTTTGAAGTGAAGAGATAAAGGAGACACTCAATGAAGAACATTAGCACTGCTGCGGGACCTGGTCAGCGACTGTACGGCGATATTGCGACAGTTGAGGCTCTGTGGGGTTACTTTGAATGTGGGCGTATCTTCCGCACGAGGGAGAGATACAAAATCAAAGAGCACAGAAGACCAAGGCATAGCCATATCATGTCTGTAATGTAGCTCTTCCTCCACAACAAAAGGCAGGAAGCGATGATGTTCGTAGTTGTAATTGAGAGCAAGTCCAACGATGAAGGCTAGAAAGGCTATGCCGCACACGGTAGCAATCACGAGAGCGACATCCGCAAAGCACACTTCATCTACGTCAGCTGACCTTACTCCGCCTCACGCAGAAATTCTACATCCCTCAAACGTGCGATGTAATTGGTGCAAATGCCTTGCGCTCAAACCTCATGAGCCACTGATCCACTGCCTGCCGTTCACTCGACCCTCGAAAGCCAAAGTCCGCCTCATTACGTTGGTTATCTACGTCAGCATTACGCCACATGTCTACAGTGAAGCGCATGACACTTTCCTCGATGGTGGTTTCGCGCGACTGGCAGGAAGTCAGTGTTCTGGAGTGCATCCTCGGCGGTCTGCACATGGACGTCGCCGTCGAAAACGAACCGCAGCGGGCCCTGGCGCGGCTCAACAAATCAAAGATCGACGCCCTCATCGTGGATTGCGATCTGAACGGCAGCTCCCAATTCCTGCGCGAACTGCAAAGCGTGGAGAAGCAGCCGAGAACCGTCCCGCTGGTCATCATGGGCGGGCCGCGGTGCAACCACAATCTCGATGAAACCGGCGCGCTGTTTGCCTTCGAGAAACCGATTTCGGTGGAACAGGCCGTGCGCACCCTTTCCGCGGCGCGCAGCATGATTCTCGACGGACGCCTGCGCTATCATCGCGCCGGCCTGGAAGTGCCCGTGTCGCTGAACTGCAAGGGGCAGAAACCGAGGGACGCGTTCCTGGTCAACCTGAGCCAGGGCGGAATGCAGATTCACACCAGTGATCCTTTCGAGCCCGCGAAGGCCCTGCAGGTCTCATTCGAACTGCCCGGCGCCAGGTCGGGATTGAAAGCCAAGGCGGAAATCGCGTGGCAGGACAAACGTGGAAATCTCGGCATCCGCTTCGTAAAGCTGGCCGCCCGCAACAGCGCACGCTGCAACTCTGGCTGGCGCAGCAGTATTTCTGCGAACTAGAACCGTTGCCCAGATAACTTTGCCGATCGATACAGCTCAGCGGAAGCGAGCGCCTGTCGCTTCTTCGTCCTCGGATCTCACCACCGCCAGGCGCGCCAATCTCGCGCCCGGACTCGATCCTCCGAACATCTGGAAGAATCCCCAATACAGCAGCGTGACCACGAACACCGCCGCTCCAGCCCAGCCATGGCCAGCGGCCAGCGCGGAGCCTCCCGCGTGACCGAGAGAAATACCAGCGCAAACAGCAACAGCGCTGCCAACACCACCAGCGCTGTTGACCGTCCATGACCAGACCTGCGCCCGGAAAGCGGCTGCGAAAGCCACTCCAGTCGAGCCGCTTCCGCCGTGCGGTCGTCAGCATCGCCGTGCGACGAGGGCTGGCTTCGCCGCGGATCCGGACGCACCGGCAACTCAATCACCTTCACCGGGGCCGCGGAAACCATCAGCCCATCGTCTCCCGTCTCCTGCTCGCGCCGCATCCGGCGAGTCACGCGACCGGAATCGAGCGCAGTCTCGCAGAAGATGGATCCCGCCCGCTCAGCATGCAGCGCAACGCCTTCCAGCATGTTTCCGAATATCCATTCATTGATCTGGCGGGCTCATTCGCGGGGACAGGTCGAGAAAGCGGATCCCGCACTGCCCGGAAAACGTTGACCACGTGACTTCGCCGCGCGTCTCCACGCGCAGCCGCGGACTGCGCAATTCAAAACGCACGCCGCACTTGCTGGCCGCGGACGCGACGCCGCCACCGCCTGTATGCCGATGCCCTTCGCTGACTCAGATTGCGAACGATGCCCCGTTCGCCTGATCCAGAGTGACGTAGGTCAGACGTGCGCAGTTCGTGCCGGTGTTGCACCCCGAGTTTGTCGCGCGGGAGATAGTCCTGCGTCCATATCACACCACCGGAGAATCGCGGTCGGCCAGAAGCCCTGTCTCAAGAATCTTATCCCCGCAGCAGGAGCCAGCCTTAGTAACTCGATGGTTCACTGTAGGACTAGCTGCTCGAATAGCAAGCGATTGTTCCCGGCACTCCATGTGAAACGATGTTCCGGCAGCGTCCTGCAATCAGGGACCTCCAGCGCTATTCGGCCTGTCGAACCGGGAATGCTTACCAAAGTACATGGCCAAGGGGGCATGTCCAGGTAATTGCAACTCAGCTCAAACCCCGATAACTTACAGGTGAACTGTCTCTAAATGGCAACGACCACCACGAAGCCGGACCTTGCAGTGACAACTCCGTTCGCCGGTGTTGGTGTGCCCGCGTGGCCGCGCGGACGAGAGCGCCTCCGGCTGTCGCTCCGATCAGCTGCGCAAGATTCCACAAAAGCCATCGCAACGCGACGCTCTGCAGGCGCTGCTGGCGTTCTCCGCGCTGCACGATCAGGTTCGCCGCAGAAAAGCTCTGGCCGCGCGGCAACAACGGCTTCGATGCCGGAGCTCCCGTCGCGGAGTTTGAGCACGGGAGAGCAGTTCGTTCTCGATGAAGTGCTGCAACTCGTCGCCGAACGCGCGGTCGCCATCACCGGCGCGGATGGTCTGGCCATCGCCCTGGCCGAAAACAATGAGATTGTCCTGCGGGCTGCGGCGGGCACGGTTCGGCCCGACGTCGGCGCGCGCATTGACCGTGATTCCGCCTTCTCCGGGGCCTGCTTCCGCACCGCGCAGATCGTCGATCTGCGACGACACCGAAACCGATCCCCGGGTGAACCTCGAGGCCTGCCGCAAGCTGGGCGCGCGCTCCATGGTGGCGGTCCCGCTGTGCGGACGGCGGCGCGTGATTGGCGTGCTGGAAGCATTTTCCGCATGGCCCTTCGGATTCAACGACAGCGACATCCGCAACCTGAGCTTGCTGGCCGAACTGGTGTTGGGCGCGCTCAAGCCCGAGGATGAAGATCGCTTCGCCGAGTCTGCGCAGGCCGCCGCCACCAAACTGGAACCGGCTCGCGCGTCGCGGTCGAAGACGCCCGCGCGCCATCGCGCCGTCCGCAAGGTTGTCAGCGCGGCTCCGGCTGTCGTCGGTCGTCCAGTTGGTGCCCGTCCACCGCGGTTCCTGTTCGCGGTTGTTCCCGGTCGTTGACACGGAAGCCGGTCGTGGCGAAGGTCAGCCGCTGCGCCCGCGGCCGCGATCCTGGACAAACCGCACCAGTCCTGATAAGCCCGCAGAGAAGGCCCCCAGCTCGAAACCAGCCGTCGCCGCCGCGATCGAGCCACTGCAACCCGGAATCGCCGTGCCGCAGACGGAGTCCGAAAGCCACCGGCCGTCCTGCTGATCCTGCTGGTGTTCATCGTCATCGTCACGGCGTTTGCGGGTGGAGTCTGGTGGAAGATGAAGACGGCGCAGTTGGGCAGCGCGATGATCCACACGCGAGAAGATGCCGGTCAAGGCCGTCCGGCGCGGAAGTGGCGAAAGACGCGACGGCCGCTCCTGCGCCTGCGCGACTGCGAATCCCACAACTGCCGGAACGCTGTCCGGAAGCGATTTCCGATGCCAGCGAGCCGGCAATTCACCGCCGCTACCGCGCAGGAGTTGTCGAAATTTCCGCGGGTCACCGGCATCCGCCACTGGTCGTCGGCCGACTCGAGCACTGTGGTTCTCGATCTTGAAGACCAGGTGCAGTACGAGGCCCACCGCCTGGCGGGACCCGACCGCATCTACTTCGATTTGCGCGATACGCAGCTCGCTCCCGACCTGATCGGCAAATCGATCGAGGTGGGCGACACGCTGCGTGAACCGCATCCGCGTGGCGCAACCCGTGGCAGGCATGACGCGCGTCGTGCTGGAGACCAAGGCCAACTCCACTTTCTCCGTGAGCCTGGAACCGAATCCATACCGGCTGGTGGTTGAAGTACGCAAGATCGGCGCGACGCCCAAAGGCGCGGTGAACCTGTTCCCCAACGCCGCCGAGGCGGAAAAGAACAAGCTGGCGATCGTGGTTCCGCCTCCCACCAAAGAAGATCTGCAACTGCGCGCACGCGTGCCCAAGATGCGCATCGTGGTCGATGCCGGCCACGGCGGCTGGGACCTGGGCACGGTGGGGCGCCGCGGCCTGCTGGAAAAAGATCTGGTCCTCGAAATCGCCGAGCGTCTGGGCAAGCTGCTGGAAAGCCGGCTGGGAATGGAAGTGATCTACACTCGTCAGGACGACAACTACATTCCGCTCGACGAGCGCGCCAGCATCGCCAACCAGTCGCAGGCAGACTCTGTTCGTCTCGGTGCATGCCAACTACAGCGATCTGCCTTCGGCGCGCGGCGTCGAGACCTACTACACGAACTTCTTTCACGCGCGCCCGGATCGAAAGATGCTGGACACGCATGCCGAGTGGCGAGCAGCGCCAAGCCCGCCGTGACTGCCGTCGCTTTCGCCGGCGGACTTGCATGAACGCATCGAGCAATCGCGGCGGCTGGCGGCCAGCGTGCAACGGTCGCTCTACGGCACGCTGTCGGTGCAGAATCCCGGCCTGCGCGACCGCGGCATCAAGGAAGCTGGATTCGTGGTGCTGACCGAAAGCGCGATGCCGGGAATTCTGGCGGAAGTCTCCTTCGTCAGCAGTCCCACCGACGAACAAAAACTGCGCAGCGACGGCTACCGCGAGCAGATCGCGGAAGCGCTGTACAAAGGCATCGCGCGCTACGCCGCGAGCTCGCATGGCGTGAAAGTCGCCAGCGCGGCGAAATAAGTACCGAGTCGCAATAATTCCGTGGAAGAGCGGTCCTTCTAGGGCCGCGTTGCGAGATCAAGCAACGAGGGCAGGCCTTTAGGCCCCGTGAACGTTTTTGGAAATCTCCGGGCTGCGCCCGGCGGACAGCCGAGGGCGGCTGTCCCCACATGCTACTTCTGCGGCGCGCGCTCTCCTTCTGATATGCCGCGCTGAGGGTTCCTTTGCTCTGGGCGATGGGCAGCAGCGTGGGATAGAACTGGACGAACGTGGTGTCGACAGCCGCATGGTCGGCATGACAGCTGTAGCATTCCATATTCGTTGGGATCATCTTGGCAGTCTTCCCGTCGCCGAAGGCGAAGAAGGCCCACTTCCCCGGAAAGCGCGCTTCATCCTTCACATGCGCTTCGATCCCCATCATATCGTTGGTCTGGTAATTGCCCTTCTGATTGATTGATCCTTTGCCTTCGGCGCGGCGGCCTTCGAGCACAAGCACGGTCTTATCGGGCCAGGTTCCTGTCGCCAGAAATGCCGCATAGGACTCAGGGTTGACGAAGACGTTGTCGAACATGTGGTGGTCCATCTGCATTGCAGCCTTGTTGTAACTCATGTCGAATCCCGTCGTCAGGTAGACCCACTGGCGATAGTTTTCGGGGAGCTTCATCTGGGCATCGCTGGTATATTCCGGGCCCGAAGCCGGCGGCCTGGCGGAGTTCAGCAGGGCGAACGAGCACACCAAAACCAACGCGGCGAGCAGCAGAGCTTTCTTCTGTTCATCATGCGTTGCAGTATGCCTCAAGTTTCAGCCGGGAGCCAGACCGCCCGCTGCACGCGGCGGGCGATTGGCTGCATTGTTGACCTTTCGGTCTGGTCGTAGAATACGATTCTGCCTATGGACGGGACTCACAAAACATCGGAATCGCCGCGATGGTTGTGGATTGCCGCCATCTGGTGCGGCATGGGGCTGTTCGACGCGACGCAGAATGTTTTTGTTATGCGCGCCGAGGGCATGCACCATTACTGGACGCGGCTGTTTTTCACGCTGCTGATTTCGTGGCTGCCGTGGATCGTCGCAACCCCGCTGGTTCTGCGGCTGTCTCATCGCTGTCCTCCGGCGCAATGGAATCGATTCTCCACGTGGGCCGTGCATCTCGCCGCCTGCGGCAGCATTGGTCTGCTCTTCGCCGCGTGGATCGCCGCGTGGGAAGAGTGGCTGAATCCATGGGCATTGAGGCCGGGTCCAGACCCGTTTCCTCAGCTCTGGATGCACAAGTTTTACGGCGGGCTTCTCTCCTACCTGGTGCTTTACGGCCTGATCCTGCTGGTCGACCACGCGCTTGATTCGAGGGAGAAGCTGGCTTTGCAGCAAACCGAGACGGCACGTCTCAACGAGCAACTCTCGAAGGCGCAACTCAGCGCGCTGCGCAGGCAGATCGAGCCCCATTTCCTGTTCAACACGCTCAATGCCATTGCCGGCCTGGTGCGCGAAAAAAGAAATGATGCGGCCGTGAACATGATCGTGGGATTGAGCGACTTCCTGCGGAGGGTGGTGAACGATTCTGACCGGCAGCAGGTGCCACTCGGCGAAGAACTGGAGTTCACGCAGAAGTATCTCGATATTCAGAAGGCGCGTTTTGCCGAGCGTCTCCAGTTCAGCGTTGAGGTTCCCCAGGAACTTCTCCCGGCGCAGGTTCCCAGCCTGATTCTGCAGCCCATGGTGGAGAACGCGGTCAAACACGGCATTGCCCGGCGCGTGCAGGGAGGAGCAATCCGCATCACCGCATTTCGCTCGAACGGAACCCTCACCATGCGCGTCTATAACGATGGTCCCAGCCTGCCTGCAGGATGGGAGAAGGGCCAGTCGGGAATCGGGATCCAGAATGTGCGCACGCGCCTGCAAAGCCTGTATGGGGACCGGTTCGAGCTGAGCATGCGGAATCAGCATCCCGGAGGCGTGGAGGCGACCGTGTCGGTGCCCTTCGTTTCCACGCCGGCTTCCGGCCAAGCCGAGGAGTGAGTTCGTGCACGCAGATGCACATCCCGCAAAAATACGCGCGCTGATTGTCGACGACGAACCTTTGGCGCGCTCCAACCTTGCCGTGTTGTTGCGCACCGACCCGGAAATTGGAATCGTTGGCGAATGCGGCTCGGGAGCGGAGGCGCTGGGCGAGATCCGGGTCGCGAATCCGGATCTGCTTTTTCTCGATGTGCAGATGCCGGAGTGCGACGGCTTCGATGTGCTGGAGTTGTTGGGAAGGAACCTGCCTCCAGCCATCGTCTTTGTCACCGCTTATGACCAGTATGCGCTGCGCGCTTTCGAAGCGGGCGCGCTCGATTACCTGCTGAAGCCGTTCGACAATGCGCGCTTTGCACTGGCCCTCAGTCGAGCCAAGCAAAGGATCAGGCTGGGCAGAGATCGTACCCAAAGACTGGAGCGCGTTGTCATCAAAAATGCCGGGCAGCTTTGCTTCGTAAAATCTCAGAAATCGACTGGATCGAAGCGGCCGACTACTACGCGTGCCTGCACGTCGGACCGAAAAGCCACCTCTTGCGTCGTACCCTTTCGGACCTGGAAGAGGATCTGGATCCGAATGTGTTTTGCCGGGTTCATCGCTCCAGCATCGTGAACCTGGAGCGCGTGCGCGGATTGAAACTTCGGCAGGACGGTGAATACGAAGTCTTGCTCGACAACGGCGCGAGAGTTCGGTTGAGCCGGCGTTACCGCAAACCCCTGCAAGCGCGCCTGGGCGTGCGTGGCAACGCGCTGTCGAACGGGTGAGAAAGAGTACCGAGTCGCGAGTACCGAGTCCCGAGTCGCGAGTCCGAGTCCGATCGCGAGTGCCGAGTATCGAGTCGCGAGTACCGAGTATCGAGAAAGACCGGGAAGGCCTCAGATAAGACCCCGAACGGCGAAGCACGAACCGGGAAGGGCACGACTTCCAGTCGTGCCAGTTCAAGCCCACAAGACAGAGTCGGCTTCAGCCGCTGAGGGGCTCTCCACATCCGGCGTCTCATTTCCGAGGCGTGGATTTCCCTTCGAAAAAAAATTTTGCTCTGGAGTTCCCAAAACGGGACCTTTGGACATTTGAGGGTACCCCCCTCCCCCCTCGGTCTATTGGAATCATCGGGTTAGCGGGAAATCGCCAAGTAATCTATGGGGCTCAATCACTTGCGGGCAAAATCTTGATATCAAAGAACTTAGAAGCCGCATTCGCGGGACAAATTCCCAAGACGGGACAAATGCGCTCGCGGCGCACCGTCACGGCCTCGGTGATGATCGCTGATTGGAATTTTGAGGTCAAGGTTGCAGGTCACATCGGGGGCTGTGGATATCTGTTCGCGATCTGGCCCCATCATCACCTCGGGGATGCGCTGTTCGCCGGGACGTTCGTCCAGTTGTCGACCAGCGTTTGGCCTGCCTGTAGCTGTTCCGGCGTCATCTTGGCGGCCAGTTCCTTCCGAGCTTTTTCGCTGTGCTTGTATCCGCTGCGGCTGGCCAGCGTGTACCACATGTACGTTTTGGAGTAGCCGGCGGACCGCCTTGATGAATGATGTGTTCTGCCATTTCAAACTGGGCGCGCGGGAACCCTTGCTTGGCGGCCTTCTCCAGATAGTTCAATCACAGGCCTTCGTCCTCCGGGCCAGCCAAAGCCGTGGCAGCGCATGCGGGCTTAGGTGGGCCAGCCAGCCCCCAAGAAACCAACGAACGTCCACCCGTCTGACCCCGGGTTTCTCCCCGAGTTTCATCCCAAGAAAAGTCTTCCGGATGGCATCGAGGTTCCTCTATTTCTTGAGGTTAAATCCCAGCGCTTCAATTGGTTTCCTCCGCTCCATTTCCTTCCTCATTAATACGAGAACCTCGCTGGTAAACGATCTTGTGTGAATACCAAACTCGTTAAGGTCCAGCAAGGCGGCGTAGGATTTGCGCCGTCTCTTTGCCTCCAGCCTTCCTTGCGTATCTTTCAAAACTTCAAACGCAACTAAATCGGCGGGCTGAAGCGCAATACAGTCCTCCCATGCAAGAGGTGCAATATTTGTAAAGTATCGAGCATAATCGAAATTCTCGTCCTGGATCTGTTCAGTGAACGCACGTAAAATCGTTGGATCATATTTCCCATTCGCCGTGCGATCATGAAATAGAGTCACCTTGGCGGGCACGTCTTTCCCCATCCGTGTAAAGTCTTCTCCGATAGTGAACATGACGAACTTGGTTAATACGTAATAAGCAGCCTCTAGACGATCTTTACACCACTCCGGGAACACGTCGCAAAGGTCGTCGAGGTCGATGTCATAGCCCACAGCATGAACGCCACCACTTCTCTTGAAAATTCCGAACAATCCCTTTACAAAGTCGATCTGCTCCTCCGGTGTCCATCCAGAGAATTCCCCAAAGTATCCGTTACAGTCTGTTGCATGGTAGCGGGAAATTGTTGGCCGTTCCGCCTTCCGCAATTGTTTGTTCTTGGCCGCTAAGTTCAGCTTCCATGATCGCTCCATCTCGGACCAGTCTTTTGCTGTCGCGATCAGGCAGGAAAACGCAAATAGCTTTTGGTCCCTGTCGCAGCTTTCGTCCATGTATCCACGAAAAACCACAGGCACTCCTCGGAAAAACGGGGGCAACCAGAACGATCGCTCGCTGATTTCTTAACCCCTGACTCCTTCAGGAATTTGGAAGGCTCTGTCCCAGTCTACTAGTCCGTCAATTGTTATCCGTCGCGACGTAACACACAGCTGCATCCGGCGGTTTGGCAGCAGGCTTCGGAATGCACGAGATTCGAGCGACTCGCGAGCCAGAAGCAACCTTGTCGACTGGAACCCTTGAATCATCGACAGGTACCGGGCGGATGAATACGACGACCGTGCCGGGATGCCTGGGGATGCCCCTTTGCTATTGGTGTGTGGCATAGCATGGCTTCCTGGACGAAGCTGCATTTCAAATCATGTCTTTTTCCACAGCCCTCCACAACAAAAATCTAGATTCTTGTGACGAACAACCTTGACTGAGATTTCTAGGAAGCCCAAGCTCGCTACATGCGCGCGGGCTCTCCCAACCAGTTCTCCACTATCGGTGCTTTGAGCGGCGCTCGTCCCGCAGCTAAGTCCTTATTCTGGAAGATTTTGGTTGCAAGCCCTTGCGGCTCAAGATTTTGCGGGGAACAGGGGTATCCCCGCGAGGCAAGTTCTTATGGATCAGGATTTTAGGAGAGAGCACGAAAAAAAAATCGAAATCCATGTCCGCGCATAAGCCGGGCTGCGCCCGGCGGACAGCCGAGGGCGGCTGTCCCTACATGAACTCATGAGTCAAAATCCCCGCCCTGTCCCGACAAAGAGCGGCGAGACAAGGACGAGGCACCCTCGGGCTCGCAGCATCATCGGCTCGGCTTCGCCGTCGCTGGGCGGACGAATGCGTCCGCCCCTACACGAGTCGTGCTAGTTCCCTGCGGGCACGCCGCCGTATTTTTGCAGCCACTTCAGTTCTTCGCGCACCTTGATTTTGCCGTGCCAGGGATTCTTGGACAGCGAGTGGCCTTCGCCGGGGAAGATCAGCAGCTTGTTGGGAATGCCTAGAGAGTACAGCGCGTGCTCCAGCAGATAATCTTCCAGCACGGCGACGCGGATGTCGTCGGCGCCGCCGACCATGTGGGTGGGCGTTCTGACTTTGTCGATTTGGAAGATGGCGGCTTCGTCGTGATAGCGCTGCGGGGCTTCCCAGGGACGTCCGCCGAGGAAGTAGGCGTCGTCCATGGTGGTGTCGTCGTTGCCCCAGTTGCCGATGTGCTCGACTGCGCCGGCGCCCGTGACCGCAGCCTTGAAGCGGGTGGTCTGGGTGATGAGCCAGTTGGTCATGTATCCGCCATAGCTGTAGCCGCCGATGGTGAGGTGATCGGGATCGGCGATGCCGTCTTTCACCAGCGCGTCGACGCCTTCGAGAATGTCTTTGCCGGGCCGCGAGACGATGACGGGCACGATCTGCTCGAGGAACTTGTCGCCGTATCCGGTGGAGCCGCGGTAGTTGGGCTCGAAGACCAGCCAGCCGTTGGTGGCGGCCAGGCCGGCCCACTGGTACCAGTCGGCCTCGAAGTGGTTGCCGTCAGCATCGGCGGGGCCGCCGTGAATCAGCGTGAGCATGGGCAGGTGCTTGGCTTCAAATTTGCCCGGAGGATAGATCAGCATGCCTTCGACGGTGGTGCCGTCGTCGGCCTTCCACTGGTAAGGCTTGCCTTGAGGAAGATCGCGCTCGGTGAAGAGCTTGTTGAAGGACGTGATGGGGCGGGCTTGATCGAGTTTGGCTGCGCTCTCGGCGAGATAGACTTCTTCGGGCTTGCCCAGCGAAGAGTACACAAAGGCTACGCGGGGCGAGTGGGCTGCGACGGCGATGCGGGAGTAGGTGCCCGGCCAGCCGCTGAGGCGGTGCAGAGAGTCCGATGGCTTGTCGGCGGAATACGTCTGGACCTCGGTGCCGATACGCGCCGCGGCGAGCACGTTGCCGGCAGTGACGGCGTAATGCTCGACGGGGCCGATGAAATCCTTGCTCCATTGTTCGACGGCGCCGGATGCGGAGTCAGGTTTTTCTGTGTCGGGCTTTTCTGTATCAACCCAGTAAAGATGGGGCTGCAGATCGCGGTAGGGGCCGGAGACGTCTCCGATTTCTACGCTAAAGAAGATGTGGCGGCTGTCGTTGGCCCAGTGGGGGCGAGTTTCTACCGCCTGGTTGTGGGTGACGCGGTGCGGCTGGGCCAGGGGGGATTTGCTTCGACGCTGGCATTGGTGGAACCGCCGGCAGTCGCGGGCGAGGAGCGCCCGCGCCACACTTGCCAGATCGACGGTATAGATTTCGACGTCTTCGGGTTTTTCCTGGCGCTGGTTGATGGCGTTGCTCACGAACGCGAGCTTGCGGCCATCGGGAGAAGCCTCCAGACTCTCCACGCGCAGCGGAGTGGTGGCAATGGCGCGGGCTCCGGGAGTCAGGTCGGGTTCTTTCTCGGAATCGGTTCTCCGCCTTGGCCGGAGCGGCCGCGTGACGGGCGAGAGCGGCGGCCAGGTCGAGCGCGAAAATGGTATCGCCGCGCTCGGCGGTGCGATACTGCACAACATCTTTCCAATCTTTCTTGTAATCGTCTTTCTGCGACTTGCTCCAGGGCTGGCGGGTGGCGAAGTAGATGGTTTGCGAATCCACGGACCACGAAAAGGAGTGGACCTCTTCTTCGCCCTGGGTCACGGGAAAGGCCTCGCCGCCGTTGGGCGAAATGAGGTAGAGCTGGCTGGCGGGCTCGTCTTTGGAAACCGAATCTGAATCAGAGTCGCTGCCCTTGTCCGTGGAAGCCTTGCGCTCGGAGAGAAAGGCGATCCAGCGGCCGTCGGGCGACCACTTTGGATCGGAATCGTGCCCCGACTGCGTCAACTGAATCCAGCGAGCCGCCTTTGCCGTCGTCGTGATACAGCCAGAGGTCGCTGCGGAAGATTTGCTGATCCCAATCGGCGCGGTCGGCGCCGATCACGACGAAGTTTCCGTCCGGCGAAATTTCAAGCGCGGTAAAGTCGACGGAGTTGAAAAACTCGTCGAGCGTGAGCTTGGGCTTGCTTTGCGCCATCCCGCTCAGCGCACAACTCACGACCATCACGACGACGCAGACAGTTTTTTGGATTCGCATAGGGTTCCCGGTGGGAAGAAGGGTTATACAACGCCGGATTCGTTCGAAGCAAGTTTGTGACTCTGGGTTGCGGAAAGGCCCCACAGTGTCCACAGCAGCAGGACAAAGACGGGGACGGAAAGTTGGACGTGAGTCCAGCGAGATAGAGGGCCGAACAGGGGCAAGACAAACGTGAGATACAACAGTAGCGGCAGCGCGGGAGCGGGAAGGTGCGGAGCTTGGGTCATGGTCCAATCCGCCAGAAGCAGAAGCACCGGAGCCAGGACCAGCAGGTCGTAAACGAAAAGATGCGGGTTGACGAGGACCGCCGCGAGGACCAGCGCCGAAAAGCGCAGCGCGAGCGGAGCTGAAGATCTCCAGACTAGCGCGGCCAGAGCAATCGCCACGATGGAACTCAGGAACGTACAGTGCGAGTGCGGCTCCCGGCCAGGGCAACAGCAGCGACCAGAAGGAGCGCAAGGAGTGCATCTGGATGGGCGCAAGGCTGAGTTCCGCGCCGCCGATCACGCGCGACATGTGCCCGAGCGTGTCAAAGTACGCGCGCATCACCGCGGGGCCGAAATAGATTCTGGCGAAGGCCAGCTGCGCGCCCGCCGCGAGCACAACTCCGGCGAACGTCTTCCAGGCATGAGCCAGCAACAACACGATGGGGATGGCAACCAGAAACTGCGGCTTGAAGATCAGAAGTCCTAAAGCCGCGCCGGCCAACCAAGGACGATCGGCGCGGAATGCCAGAAATGCTGCCGTGAAGCAGGCCAGCACGAGAACAGACAACTGGCCGCGCACGAAGAAATGAAACAGCGGCGGAAAAGCCAGCGCGCAGAGAACGACTGCGCCGGAGTGGCGGCGCAGACCTGCACAACACTGCCAAACGAAATAGATACAGCCAGCGAAAACCAGAAGGCTCGCCGTAACCCAAATCCGCGCCGCGACCGGAAAGGAGAACCGGGTCAACGGGAGAAACAAGAGTCCAACCTGGGGTCCGTAAAGATTGGGCAGGAGCACGCGGGTCGGTTGACCAACGACGGCCTGCATGGAGTCGGCCGCGACCTGCTGGTCATAGAGTTCGCCCGCCCGGCCCTGCGCGATCAAGCGGGCGGAGATGTAAAAGGGAAGGAAGTCCTGGAATTTGATATTGCCGGCGCGGTCCAACAGGCCGGGCGTCGCAAAGTCGACGGCGCACACTCCCCACAAGCAAAGCGCGAGAACGAGGGCGTGCGCACGAATGCGACTGCGGAGTGAGCCATGCGACGGCGGACAGCATCCAGGCTGGCGTCCGTTGTGCCGGGAGAGTCACGGGGCAGGCTCGGAGTTTTTCAGCGCATCGTCCAGCGACTGCCCGGCGTGCGGCGTATTCTGCAGCATATTCTGCACCAGGCGCCATCCGTCATCGTACTCGCGAAAACCGACGGTGGAGTTGTAGTGCAGGTCGCTGGAGTAAAGCGCGGCACCGATCTCATTCAAGGGAACCCATTTCCAGGTGAACTCGACATCGGCCGAGTTCCCCTGCTTGCTGATGCCGGTGACGCCCACGAGTTCCCTCTTGGCGACGGGAATAAAGACTAGCGATTTGTCGGCCTCTTCCGCGGGCACCAGGCTTCGAACCGTGTCCACGCCCGACGGAGTCAGCAGAACATCCCAGCACGGAGGCGGCGCCATTCCGGGGGAGCAGCGGGCGGTGCTGGCCGAAATCCAGCCGCGTTGTTGCAGGACAAGATATTCGGGCGAGACATAGTCTTTGTTGGAGATGATCCCGGTCTGCAGCGTGAAATGCTGGGTCGTCCTGAAGGGATCGGAAGCGGAGAGTCAAGTCCGTGGCGAGACGGCGCGTCAGGAAGTCGCGCGGAGAACAGGATACGAGAAACAGCATACCGATCAGAGAGAGAATCGATTTCTTCCGCATGAGCCTGGGCTTTTCCTGAGCACGACCGGGCTTCGCCCGGCGGACAGACGAATGCGTCCGTCCCTACACGTTCAAGATTCAACGACTTGTGATTGTAAATAAACGCGACCGTTTGTGCGGAAGGAAAGGACGGGAGGTGATCTGGCCATCGAATTGGGCGGCCCAGCGTCCGGGAATCTGGAGGGCGCAGCGGGGGCAGCGGCCTTCGGGAGTCAGGCTGTAGTCCTCAATGAGATATCCGTAGCGGCGGATCAGAGTCTCGCTGCACTGCGAGCAGCGGGTATCTTCCCAATCGCCGACCATGCCCGGCAGATTGCCGGCATAGATATAGCGCAGCCCCGCCGCGCGGCCGATTTCGGCAGCGCGCAACAGGTCTTCGACAGTGGTATCGCGCTGGTCTTCGCCCTGCATTTTGTAGTCCCCGTGGAACGCAGTCACGTGCCAGGGAATGTCGGGCGAGATGCCGGCGAGAAATTCCGCGAGGCGGCGCAGTTCGTCGGGGGAATCGTTGAAGCCGGGGATGAGCAAGGTAACGATCTCCAGCCACAATCCCATCTGGTGAATGCGGCGGATGCTGTCGAGGATGGGAGCGATGCGGCCGCCGAGTTCGTGATAGTGGCGATCGTCGAAACTCTTGAGATCGACTTTGTAGAGATCGAGCCAGGGACGCAGGTATTCGAGGACCTGCGGCGTGGCGTTGCCGTTGGAAACGAATCCGGTGAGAAGGCCGGCGGCTTTCGCCTCTTTGAAAACGGCCACGGCCCATTCGCTGGTGATCAACGGCTCGTTGTAGGTGCTGACCAGAACTTTTGCGCCCTGGTCGAGGGCGTCGCGAACCAGCATTTCCGGAGATGCATCGAGCGGCGGCGACACGGCATTGGGATCGCGCAGCGCCTGCGACGTAACCCAATTCTGACAATAGCCGCAGTGGAGATCGCAGCCCAGCATGCCGAAACTGTAGGCGAGCGCGCCGGGATGGGCGTGGAAGAAAGGTTTCTTTTCGATGGGATCACATTGCATGCCCGCGGTGTATCCCCAGGGAACGTAGAGCGTGCCGCCGCGGTTGTAGCGGACTTTGCAAACGCCGGACTGGCCCTCGGGAATCGGGCAGCAGTGGCCGCAGGAAAAACACCGGACGCGGTGGTTGTCGAGGGTTTCGTAGAGAGCGGGCTCCGCCTCGCGAACTCTTCGGTCGAGGATGTCGCGGAGGGTGGGCACAAGAACCTCTAAGGGTATTCTAGCGCCGGGGAAGCAAGGTTGGGTTCCGAGGCGGGAGGGGAGCGTCAGTGGCCCGCGGCGGGCTTCCAGTTGGGCATGTGCTGTTGCAGCCAGAGGTCGGCTTGCTGTTCGATCGCCGCCGCCTGGCTGCGGGTCATGCCAGAGGCGAGAACGGCCGCGAGATCCTTGTTCTCCTCGTCGCCGCGAGCGCGCGCCAGCACCGTCCAGAAGTACGCTTGATTCACATCTTTGGACACGCCGCGTCCGCCCCAGTAGAGGAATCCCAACTTGGCCTGGGCGGAGAGGCTGCCATGGTCAGCGGCCCGGAGGAACCAGTGGAACGCCTGTTTCTCGTCGCGCACGACTCCGTTCTTTTCGTCACCCTGAAAATAACGCAGGCCCAAAGTATTCTCGGCCGCAGGGTCGCCGTTCTCCGCCATCTGCCGAAGTTGATCGAAGGATAGCGGCTCGGATGCAAGAGAGGATGAAGTCGGCGACAAAAGGCTGCCCGATTTCGGCGGCTGGGAGGAGGCCAGCACAGTCTGCATGCGGCTTTGGCCGCGCTCCTGCAGCTTGCTCTGGATCAAGGGAGCGAGGTTGTAGCCGAGGACCAGCGCGATCACGGCGGCGGCGCAGATCAAAATAATCAAGTGCGAACGCGGCAGGCTGACGCCGCCGGAGGCTTTCTCTTCCGCACCTTCCAGTTTCATTTCTTCGCCGGGCACGGAAGCGAAGAGCACACTTCCCGGCGTCGGGGCAAAGCGATCAGTATCCGTGGCGGCGCCCAGAGGGGGAAAATCCTCGGCGCGGGCGGCGCGGTTGACGGCAGCGAGCACCGTCTCCGCGAGACGCTGCATGACCCCGCCATCGCGTTTCAGAAAACGTATTCGGTTGATCCGAGAAAGCTTCGAGAATGCCAATCGACTTCTCGCCCACGCGCACGGGGACAGCGAGGATGGAGCGAAGGCCCAGAGCGCGGCAGTTCTCGCGATCCACGCGAACATCGAGTTCGGTATCGTCACAGCGGAGCAGCAGCCCGGTCTTCACACACTCTCCGGAAAAACCGGATCCCACTTGCAAGCGCGCGCCGACGGGCGGGGCATCCGCACCGGAACTGGCGCGACAAACCATGAAATCCGGATCTGCGTCGGCGAGCGCAATGGCCGCCCCGGAAGCACGAACCAGCGTGTGGGTGCGCTCGGCAATCAGACTCAGAGCCGCGGCGAGATCGGAACCGAGGGCTTCCACTTGGCGCTGCACAGCGGTGACGGCGGCAAGCGTGTCGGTGTAGTTGGGGCGCGGAGAAACCTCTTCGAGCGCGGAGGGAGCGGCAAGGTCCGCCTCTCCGTGGGCCACACCCGCCATCACGTTTACGAACAACCATTCGCGCAATCGGGACAGAGACTCGGGAGGCAATTCGGAAAAATGAAGGCCGGCTCGCCCCGAAGGGTTCGACCAGACCACCTGGCCGGTGGTGTAGATATGTTCCGCGCAATCGGCCAAGTCGAGGCACAGATTTACGCTCCGGCTGACTTCCAGGGGCTCATGACACTGGATGGCAACGCCGTCTTCGCTGATGTCAACAATCTCGTGCAGATCGAGCATCGCGCCTTGGGATTCCGCGGTAAACGTGGCATAGGCCGGAGTCTGGATTTTATGACGCACACGCCGACGGCGGTTGGGTAAAGCTGAGTGCAACGACGAGTTGATAGCAGCCATGGGGGGGCCCGAGTTTCTTGTTGGCTCCATATTAGCGCGGGTTTGTGGAAAAGTAAGCAACGAAGAAAGTCAGAAGGACGACAGGGGGGCTTCCCGGCGGGGAAGCCGGCTGGGCGGAGGCGGGGGGAGGAGCCTTCGGCTTAAAGCCCGGCGGAGGTTATTTAGCTTCTCTACCGAAGTGTGTTCGAGGTTCGGCACTCCGGATGTACCCAATATCAGTGAGTGCTATGGCGATGTTTCGCCAATCATGGGAACGTCGGTGTCTAAAGCTAATGTGATCCCTCCGTTAACAAGGGCTTGGGTCTTAGCAGGCCTGTGCCTCGTCGCCACCGCACCAGATGAGCCGCCCGATAAAGTCTGCCCCAAGCGACACATTCGTTTGGCGTTACGGTACGCATGAATTTGGGACACTCGCTGTACCGAGTGGCTTTGCCGCCAACACTGAGAACTACCCTCGAATCGAGTTTCATTTGGTTATTCAGCGTCCTGTTTCGACCCAGCTCGCCCCATTGCAGTACATCTCGCAGTGGGTCGCGCCGCCAGCGGCGCAAGAGCCTCCCGCCGAACACGTGGAGCTGCAGTTGTTCGCTACCGAATGAGCGCCTTCACTGCCGTTGGGACCGCACTCAGGCAAGGAGCCGATATTGCCAAATGCAGGCACGAATAACGTTCCGGAGCCTCCACTCAGCCGCAGGTTGTTGAGCTCGCAGTTGCCGTTCCGGTCCGGGCAGTTGAATAACGCCCCCGTGTTGCTGCCCGCAAAGGTTCCGTTCGTGAATGTGCCAGCTACGGCCTGAATGTCGCCTTTGACCGTAACTGCCGCTCTGCCGCCATTGTTGAACGTCATCACCGAGCGCATAGGATTGTTGGTATAAGCTTGAAGGCCCGTGTAAAAGAACTGCCCGCCAGTCAGGTTGATGAATGCGGGGGGCACGTCCCCTCTCGTTGAATCCTGTCCAAACTGCGGATTGATGAGCGTGGTGACCCCGCCGCTCACAAGATAGAAGTTGTTCGTCGCTCCGCCCGGATTCTCGAAGTGGCAGTTGATGCAGTGCACGTGACCGCCCGTGTTGACGAGTTGGTCGCCATCGAACGAACAATCGTTAAAGTTTATCTCGACCACTCCCGTCCCGGCGATCAGCACGCCCTCTGGATTCATGGTGTGCGTGTTGGTCCAGCCGAAAATGGAGTGGTCGATCTTGATGTTCTCCGACAATGCGCCGCCGGAGCAACTGTTGTGCAACAGGTCGTGGGTGTTGTTCAACAAGTTGGAGTTACTGACAACCGTTCCCCACGCAGAGCAGTGCTCCCAAGAGATGCCTGTGGCAAAGCCGGATACTCGCACGTTGTCGATCTTAGTCCCTATGGTTGCGTGCGCGGCATCTCCAATCTGGATGCCGGTGCCTACGTTTCCGCGAGTGCCGTTCAGACTACCGGGGCCTATGATTTCACAGTCACGGATTCCATAGCCCCAATCCTCGTAGGAGCCTGACGCAAAGGTCGTGAAATTGAATAACAGCGCTACGCCTGAAGTCCCAGTGAAATTCAGTGTTGCGTGCAGGTGGCCTTCGCAGTCGATGAGGACGTCTTTAGAGAACGCCAGAGTGTTCAGAGCGATGGAATAATTGCCGCCGTCAATGAACTTCAGTATCCTGGCGGCTGAAAATTTTGGCGGAGTAGTCCAGGTGGTTCCGGAGTTGTGATTGATCCAAATTTCGCCCGCAGTGTTGCCCAACTTGGCATCGCAGGCGTTGACCTTTGCGCCAAGATCGGAGCCGGTCTGTTGATCGGCGAAGCAGATGTTATTGAGCTTCCCCGCGTTGATCTCCGTCTGTGCCCGTCCCGCAATCACAAACAGGAACATGGCAGTAACAGCCACAAGAAGTCTCTGTGAAAAGCTCACTTCCACCCTCCTGCGAATGGAACGTCCCTCCGGCTTCGCAACTATGTTGCCTTAGCCGCGCTCATCGCGCAACCCCCGTGTGACTTTCCGGACCCGCAGCGGACATTCACACCCCGGAAGCTCTGCTCCTCGACATACTTCTTCCCTTTTCTTTCGCAAAAATCATACTCAGCTTTCTGCGGATTCAGGGGAGCAGGTCAGGAGCGTGCGCCAAAGTTATCGAGGTTCGACTCGCTATCGCTCTTTTTTGCCGGAAGAATGTGACGTATCCAACAGACACAACGGCATCTGCTCTGAGGTTTGGTTAGTGCGTAACACTCGGCCAGCTTGCGCGCGGAACCCTGACCCTTACTGGGATAACTGTCGCAATCAGGCGATTTCACTCATTGTCCGTTTTGTGGCTTGTTTGCCGGAAGGCTGATTCCCGGCTCATCCCGCGTGACGCAGGATTTGGGCCTGGTGCAGGCTGGAAATGCGAGAGATGGCCGCGACCATCATGCCGGACAACAGCTGCATGGTAGCCACATCGCGCTCGTCGAAGGCGCCGGGAGAAGAGGACAGCACCTCGAAAACCCCCAGGGTACGACGGTAGTGGCGCAAGGGCGAGACGAGAATGGAGCGGACTCCGAGACGGCGGCAACTGGCGAGGTCCACCCGAGGGTTGCGTTCGGCGTCGTGGCAAAGCATGATCTCGCCGGAGCGCACGGCTTCGGCGGAGATGCCGGCGTCGGTTTGCAGACGAACTCCGAGGTCGGGAGCAGTTCTTCCCGCGCGGGCCCGGCAGACAATTTCGTCCCCGGCGCGCAGGGCGATGGCGGCTCCGGTCGCACCCGTCAGATGCTGGGCGCGTTCCGTAATGGCGCTGATGGCGGGCTCCAGATCAAGTTCGGCGGGATGAATCTCGACTTCTTCACCCAGGGCCACCGCGCGGAAGCCGGATATGGGATGGACTGCATTGGCGACCCGAAGCTGGCTGCGCTGCGCCAGCGAGGGCATGCGGGAATGATCGACGGCGTTCAGAACGTCAGGATCGGGTACGGTGCGTAACAAATCACGCACCAGACTGTCGAGTTCCGTGTCGGTGATGAGATGGGCGGTCTGCTGGTTGCGCATCGATCCACCCAGCACGCGCGAGAGACCGAGCAGGGCATGGCTGCCGCAGGCCAGGCAATAGGGCTTACTGTTGTTGCTGATCAGCTCACACTGCACACAGAATGTGGCGGACTGCAAAGGGACAAAGTTGACGTCCTGGAAGGAAGTGCCATACACAGTCTTGCCAAACATGATTGCTGATCCTCGCTTCGATCACGGTGCAGTTGAAGGTAAACAGATCGGCGAGGGGGAGAAAGTGACGGCACTGGTTCCACGTGTGGAAAACGGGGACGGAATGGGTGGTGTATGCGGGCGACTGTGCAAGAACTTGCACCTCATCTTGCTCCTCTCTATCCATCTCATGCCAAAAGGCTTGCAGAATGCTGGGTTTGGCGCCGCCTATTTTCCGCGTCTGCGATTGATTTCGCGGGGTGGCTCGGTTATGCTAGTAAAACGTTCGCGGTCCGCCCGCGGAACGATAACTGGGGGAAATCATGGAATGGACAGCACCCGCATTTGAAGAAGTTTGCCTGAACTGCGAAATCAACTCGTACGCCAGCGCGAAACTGTAAACGGAAGCAGCTCTCCCCTTAACCTTTCGACTTAACCTTTCGACCCATGGGCCGGGCATCGCACGATGATTTGTGCGATGCGTTCGGCAGCGTGACCGTCCCACAAAGGCACGCGATGGTTGGCGGGTGCGCTCGCACCTTCTGAACTCCGTCCCAGAATTTCCGCGGCCGCTGCCCGCAGCCGCTGCAAGTCCCGACCCACAAGCTGATTGGTCCCCATCGTCAAGGTGATGGGCCGCTCCGTGTTCTCGCGCACGGTGAGACAAGGAACTCCCAGGAACGTCGTTTCCTCCTGGATTCCGCCGGAGTCGGTGATCACCATGGCGGCATGGCGCTGCAAAGCCAGAAATTCCAGATACGGCAGAGGGTCCTCAAGGCGCAGACGCGTGCCGGCCGGGTGCACGGAGCCGAGACCCTGCAGGCGCTGGCGCGTACGGGGATGCACGGGAAACACGACGTTGAGCTGACTGCTCAAGTCGGCAAGCACGGCGAGCAGTTCGCGCAGCCAGGGAAGATCATCGACGTTGGAGGGCCGGTGCAGGGTTACGAGCGCATACGGCAAGGGGAGGTCGGGGGGAAAGTGATCCAGGGAGCGCGGGAGCAGGCGGACGAGGGTATCGATCATCACGTTGCCGACAAGGTGAATCTTCTGTGCGTCGACGCCCTCATGCAGCAGATTCTGATCGCCGTCGGCGGAAGGTGTAAAAAGCAAATCGGAAAGCTGGTCGGTGAGCAGGCGGTTGATTTCCTCCGGCATGCTGCGATCGCGGGAGCGCAGTCCAGCCTCGACGTGTCCCACGCGGACGCCCAGCTTGGAACACACTAGAGCGGCGGCCACGGTCGAGTTCACGTCGCCATAGACGAGGACAAGGTCCGGCCTGCGCTCCAGCAGGACTGGTTCGAAGGCGAGCATCACCGCGGCGGCCTGCTGTGCGTGACTGCCCGAGCCCACTCCCAGGTTGTAGTCGGGCTGCGGCATTTCCAGTTGCTGGAAAAAAACCTGGGACATGGCCGCGTCGTAGTGTTGTCCGGTATGTACGAGGGTCTGTCGAACCCCGGACTGCGCGGTCAAAGCGCGCAGGACCGGAGCGGCTTTCATGAAATTCGGCCGGGCTCCGACGACGTGAAGAATGTGCATACGGATGAAATCGCTAGACCAAGCGAGATTGTATCTGTTTTCGGAGAGGCACCCGCCGCGCTAACCAGCCTGGGCAGCGATCAAACTGTTGTCCTGCCCGGGCAGGGCAATCACTTGTGCGGAGTGAGCGAGGGTGCGGTCGAGGGCGTCGGCGAGCGCCATGGGAAACACCGAAGTCAGCAAATTAATGTCGAGTTGCAGATCGCGCGGAGAGTACTGGCGGTGCACGGTGAGGGTTCCACGGCGGCGGTTGGCGGAACTCACCAGGTTCAGAGCGAGGGTCCATACGGCGGCACCGTCCAGCATCTTGGACATCCCGGGTTTGTGCCAGCGGAACGAGTTTGCGCCGCGGCGCGCCGCAGAAGGGTCGGAGGTGTCGATGGGGAGTAACTCTCCGGGGAGGAGTTCCAGCTTCAGTTCGAAGCTGTCGAAGTCATTGCTGCCGAAGGCGGCCGAAAGGATTCGGCGAACCTGGTCGTAATCGCGCGCGACTCGAAGTTCTTCGGTGGCGCGGCGGATGGCCAGATTGTTCACAAAGATCTGCGGCTGGTTCAAGGTGCGGTGAGCGACGCGGGCCAACTCGCCGAACTCGAGGTAGCCGAGATGCTGCACCCCGATCCAGATGCCGATGCCCAACACGGCGAGCACCAGTCCGAGCGAACTCCCAGTCGGCCAGAGCAGGAACAAGCTCAGCATCGCGAAACCCGCCGAGACAGCGTAGAGCGAAATGACGACCTGGCGATGGGTCATGCCACTCTGCAACAGCTTGTGGTGGATATGCTCGCGGTCGGCGGTGAATACCGGACGGCCGCTGATCAGGCGGCGGACGATGGAAAGTGCGGTCTCCAGAATCGGCAGACCAAAAGAAACCACTGGGATGGCAACCGCCACGATGGTCGGAGCCTTTTGTGCTCCTTTCAACGCCAAGCGCACTCAGCACAAAGCCGATGAAGAGACTGCCGCAGTCGCCCAGGAAAATGGTCGCGGGATTGAAGTTGAAGCGCAAGAATCCGAGGATCGCGCCGGCGAGGGCGATCGTCATCACCGTGACCAGAGAAGGCCCATTGAGAAGAGCCACGACAAAGGCGACCAGAGTCGAGAACAGGGCTGATCCGGCGGCCAACCCATCGAGGCCGTCGATCAGATTGAATGCATTGGTAATTGCCAGAACCCACAGAACCGTGAAGGCCCATCCCACAAACCAAGGCAGGGTGTGGTCGCCGAACAGCACGGGGATGTTGACGATCCGCAAACCACCCATGAAGAGCATGGTCGCGGCGATGCCCTGCACGGAGAATTTGAAATAGGGACCAACGCCGCGGAGGTCGTCGTATACACCCAGCAGAAAGACGAGGGTTGCGGGAGCGAGGATGGTGAGCAACGTTTTTAAGGAAAAGGCTGAGTGGATGCGGGGATTATGCAGAGCCCATAACGCCGCCATGCCCATGCAGCAGGAAAACGAAAGAAAAATCGCCACGCCGCCGAGACGCGGCAGAGGGCTGGAATGCAGGTGGCGTTCTTGAGTGGGAACCGCAACCCAGCCATGGGCGGTGGCGAGATCGCGCACGTACCGCGTCAGTACGAACGCTGACAGCAGCGCCAGAACAAACGTCCCGAGGAAGATACCCGTCAACTATGCCACCTTCGGCAAGCAGACATACGCGTAAGCATGCCGGCTCCACATGTTGTAAAAAGTATTGCAGCAATGACCCACGGTTAATAGTGAGTGAACAGATTCCTGACGAAGTGAGTGTTCCGACTCTAGCAGTACCAGAATGTGAGCTTTCAATCGGCGCAGGGCAAAAACCTGTGGAAAACTAAGCCGCGGAGTTGCGAATGACGGGAGCGCAACCTAAGCTAGCCGTGCTAAACTGCTGTTCAAATTCTCACTTAATACTTCAGGGGTCCTCTGATGGAGTCGGGCACGTCGAGTTTCACTGGGTGCGGCCGGGTTTTCTGCGTGATGCTGGCATGCTTTGTGGTGGCGAGCGGTGCTGCCGCCCAACAACCTGCGACTGAGGCCCAAGGCGGACAAAGTGCTCCCGCAGCACTTCCGGCAGTTCAACCGCTTCCGCAAGCAGCTGTGAGTGCTTCCGGCGCAGGCGGCGGAACGAATGCAAAGACTCCCGACAACACAAAAGATTCTCCAGACCAGGCGGCGCTGGTAAAGCTGGGCGTGGGAGATTTGCTGGAAGTGGGGGTGTACAACGTTCCGGAATTGGCCACCAAGGCGCGGGTCAGTAATTCTGGCGATGTTTACCTGCCGCTGATCGACTACGTCCACGTCGAAGGACTGACGCAGGAAGAGGCTCAGACGCTGATCGAGAAGCGGCTGGCGGACGGCGGATTCGTTCGCAGCCCGCATGTAACGATTTTTGTGGACGAAGCCGCTTCGCAAGGCGTGACGGTGCTGGGTGAGGTGAACAAACCCGGCATCTACCCCGATGTCTCGGACCACAAACTCTACGAGGTGATCTCGGAAGCGGGTGGGTTCACTTCATCTTCTTCGCGCAAGATCGCGGTCATCCGCCGCAACCAGCCGGATCCGATTCGCATCGACCTTCCCCGGAACCTAGCGGACGACCTGAGCGGAAATATTGACATCATGCCCGGCGACACGATCACGGTACCGCGGGCGCCGATCATTTACGTGGTGGGGGACGTCGGGCGTCCCTGTGGCTTGCTGGTGGATAACGGGTCACTGACGGTGCTGCAGGCGCTGGCGCTGGCGGGCGGGACCAGCCGCACGGCGAAATTGAGCGCGGTCCGCATCATTCACAAGGGCCCCACGGGGATGACCGAGACCAAGGTTGAAATCAAAAAGATGCTGGAGGCGAAGGCTCCCGACGTCACTCTGCAAGCGGACGACATTCTTTTCGTTCCCGTCAGCGGTGGCAAAGTGTTGGCCAGCAGGTCCTTTGAAGCTGCGATATCGATGGCGACGGCGGTCACGATCTACACCGTTCATCCCTAGCTTCACGGCAGAGCGATTTTTGCAGAAACCGCTCAGCCCAGTTGAGGCTTGGCTATGAGCCTCTGCAGCACGGCAATGTAGTTCTCCGCCGTGCGGCCGCGAGAGAAATGCTGCAGGATGTGTTCCCTTCCCTTTTGTCCCAGGTTACGGCGAGCGCGGGATTCGCGGATAGCTGGTGGATGGCCTCGACCAGTGCAGGGGCATTTTCCGGCTCGATCACGAGCCCGGCTCCGGCGTCTTCGATGATCTGCCGCGCCTGACCCTCCACGCCGAGGATCACCGGACGGGCGCAGGACATGAACTCCAGCATCTTGGTGGGAATCACGGTTTTGAAGACGTCGGTCTTTTTCAGAAGAACCAGGCAAGCATCGGAAGCAGAGATGAAGGCGGGGATTTTTTCGCGAGGCTGCTGGTCGAGAAAGCGCACATTGGCCAAGCCACGGGATTGCGCCATGGCTCTTGATGCGCTCTTTTTCCGCACCTTCGCCCACCAGCAGGAATTGCGCGTTGGAACTCTGACGCTGCAGTTCGGCGGCGGCGTCCAGCAGGGTTTCCAGGCCGTGCGCCATCCCCATGGTGCCGATGTAGCAGACCAGGAACTTGCCTTCCGCGCCGAGTTCGCGCCGCAATCGCGTCACTGGCAGCAGAGGGGGCTGGAGCAAAGAGATCGGTCTCGACTCCGTTTTCGACGACGGCAATTTTTTCCGCGGGAACGCGCCAGTGCTGCATCAGGTGTTCCTTGAATGCTGGAGTGACGACGACGATGCGATCGGATCGTTGATAGAGGAACTTAGCGATCGCAGCGAGCGCGCGGTGCAACAGGGAATTCTCGTCTCCCACCCCGACGGCGGTTAACGATTCCGGCCAAAGGTCGCGCACTTCGAAGACGAAGGGCAGTTGGCGGGCGAAAGCGATCCACCACCCGGACAGTCCCACCAGGAGTTGCGGCGACGAGGCAATGATCACATCCGGACGCGGAATGGCCAGGCCACGCAGCGCAGCGGAGACGCAGAACGAAGCATAGTTGCGCATGCGCTCGTGGGCTTTGCGATTGGGCAAGGGCCACAGCCAGGTCCGAAAGACGTCCACGCGGCCCGGGTTTTTCTCGTACATCCGTTCCCGGTAAGTCAGCCGGCGCAAACGGCCGCGCCATTCGGCGGGGACGACTCCGGTGGGGTGATTGGGAAATCCGGTGAGGACTGACACTTCGTGGCCGGCCTGCGCCCAGTGGCGGGCGAGTTCGGAGGCACGGGCGGCGGGCGCACCCATCTCCGGCGGAAAATATTGTGAGACGTAAAGGATCTTCACGGCGAACCTAGAGGCTATCTCATAAATGAGCGGTCGGGGTAGGTGACGTGAATGGCTGTGAAACTGCAGAGGAGGATCGGGGGCCTAGTATCGATTGAACTAGGTTGCAAAGGTGGCATACTGGTATGATGGTATAACGACTTGGGGCTGCAATAAACATGGAACCGTCATTCGTCCGCGTTCTGGTGGTGGAAGACTTCACACCCTTCCGACGTTTTGTCTGCTCGACCCTGAGCAAAAGGGCAAACTTGCAGGTTGTCTGGGAAGCATCCGACGGACAGGAAGCAGTTCAGAAAGCGGGAGACCTGGAGCCGGACTTGATTCTTCTTGATATCGGGCTGCCGACGCTAAACGGAATCGAAGCCTCTCGACAAATTCGCCAACATTCCCCGAAATCCAAAATAATTTTCGTGAGCCAGGAATCGTGCTCCTGAAGTGGTGCAAGAAGCCCTGAGCTTGGGAAACTGCGGCTACGTTGTGAAAACCAAAGCCGGCAGCGACTTGCTGGATGCGGTGGACGCAATACTTGAGGGCAGGCAGTTTGTCAGCGGGGATGATTTGTCAGTTTCTGAAGCAAGGCATCGGCCCGCAGGTAGCGCTCAAACCGCGGTAGATGGTGCGATTTCCCTCCTGAGGACCTGCAACCCGGTTTCCTGAATGGTGAACCGCGAGAAGCGGCAATCCGGTCAATCAAACAAGGATTGGAGAAGTTGTCGAGATGCCAGCGGCCAGCCTGCGCCCAGTGTTGTGGGGCCACTGCGGGAAAGGGGGATAATGGTGTCATCGATTATGGCGGTACACGGTTATGGACATCTTCGGTATTCCGTCAACGTCACTGGGCGCACGCTGCGCTCATTCCTGACCATGTTCGGGAAGTTGCCTGCCCGGTCGAGATCCTCGACCAGGCCGATGCTCTTCTCCTTGGCCGGTGACTTCGTTTTGGTGGGAGCTGGGCGAAGGCTGGCGCCGAGAATCAGCGTGGACGCGATCAGCGTTCCCGGAGCGATGATGAGGCGGACGTCGCCGGCTTCGCCGTTCTTGGCAAAGGCGCCGTACAAGGTAAGCCTGCCCAGGTCGGCGGCATGATTCCGGCATTCCGCGCGTCACGGCTGGATCCGATTGAGGCTTTGCGGCACGAATAGCGGCCGCTAGTAGTAACAGAGTTTGAACGCGCTCTTGTAGCAGAGGGCGCGGGTGCGTTTGCTGCGGCTGCGGCTGTAACTCTCCCAGCGATCGGCCACGCGGGCAAATGCGTCTTCTCCCGTCAGGCGGTGCATCACCCGCAACTGCACGATGTGCAACTGATGATAGAAGGGGCTGGCCACCATGGGCAGGCGCGTGCCTGACTGCTCGTACAGCGACCAGAATCCCAAATCGTAGCGATCCAGATTGTGCAGCAGGGTTCGCACGGCGCGCGAAAACAGTTCCTGCGCGGAAGGGTGTTGCGTCGCGAGGAAATAGTCGTGGATGCCCCACGCTGCCCAGATGAATCCGTTCAGAATGTGGGTGGGCGGCGAGACGATGTACTCCTCGAACCAGAGATCGCCGGACTGCATCGGTGAAAGCAACGCCGCCTTCCTGCGATCGGGTAGTAGAAGCAGGCGAGAGCGCGTTTTGCGGCGTCGAGATACCGCACATCGCGCGGATTCCTTGTGCGCTCGGACCAGCACGGAAATTCCCTGCCCTTGCGCCAGGGCGGAGTACCAGGGGGCTCGGAGAGTGTCGCGGTATTCCCAATCGAAGTGGTGGTTCCAGACCGCGAGTCCGTGGGGGTTCTGCTCCAGATGCGAGCAGAGCCAGTCGGCGCCGACAAAGAATTTTCGGCGACGCTCCGGGTCGGCGTTGCGCCGGAACAGATTGTAGTTGCCCAGGCCGTACTGCGCGATGGCGATGGGGTTGTACTGCAGGCCGATGTGGCCGTGATAGTCGAGTTGGGGGACGCCGGAGGAATCGTAGGAGCCGTGATAGTCCGCCTTCTCGGCGAACAGCATGTAGTACTCGCCCAGTTCGCCGGGCGGTCGCGTTCGGATTCTCGGCGGGAGTCTCGTGCCAGAAGGTGAGGTGGCTTTTGCCGCCGAGGAGGTAGGCGCTGAAAATGCGTCGGTAGTAGCTGAGACGGGGCAAGCGGGCTTCAAGATTCCAATCCATATTACGGCAATGCGCAGTGCTCGCACGGATCAAGGTGTTCGATGATCTTTCCTTGCCGGTTCTGCCGGACGGGGCTGTCGAGCTTCGCTCGACGGACAGCCGAGGGCGGCTGTCCCACATGCGCTGGCTTAGAGGGCCGATGGAGTAGAGCGAAGTGACCAGGTCGTCGGATTCGACGGCGACCGTGGTCAGAGCCAGGAAGGGCGTGGTGTTGTTGCCATCGGGCAAGAAGGCGTTGCCGTACTGGAACAAGCCCATGGGCCAGCGGTCCTTTTGCCATGTCAGCAGAGGTGCCAGCCTGGTGCGCCATTGCGTGCTCCTCCGTAGACGCGGACATGGCGATCGCGGTTCACCTCGCTGGGTTCCACCATGGTGGAGAAGAACACACTGACTTCCTACGCGGCATCCGTAAATGGAGGAACTGCTGATCGGGGCGAGTTGCGACAACGATTCCTTGCCGGTCGAGGCGGTAGATGTAGTTGGATTCGAGCGGCGTGTCGGAAGAAAAGTAGAGTCCGTCTTCGGCGGGAATGGCCGCGACCGCGCGCGCCTGCTGCTTGCCCTGCAGGACGGCCTCGACCCGGCTGAAATCGCAGGAGGCGCGCAAGATGCGGCATTCGTCGCCGTAATCGCCGGTCAGCACCCAGAGACAATCTTCCCAGGGATCGTGGACGATGTTGTGGACGTGGCGAATGGCGCCCTTGGGGAAGGTGTAGGCGACGCTCCAGGTGGCGCCGGCGTCGGTGGAGGCGTAGATGTGGACTTCATCCCGCGCGCGGATTGTCGAAGTACTCTCCCCAAAATATTGCGCCGCCGGGAACCGCGGTGATGTGCAGCGGGCGCGTGCCACGGAGGATGGTGTGGGTGCGCCGAAATTCGGTTTCGCCGGGACGAAGCGTGACAATCGCTCCGGGAACGGCGGCGATGAGTCCGCCCGACGGCAGCACCGCGAGCGCATGGAAGCCGTCGCGGAACAAGCGACGCGTCAGGCGGTTGATGACCGAGAAGCGGCGGCGCCAGGCAGGGCGGAACCCGGCCACGGGCTGCCAGGTCAAGTCGGGGGAAGGATTCTGATTCTGGCGCGCACCAGCTGGTAGCCGCGCGAAGCATAGAGCTGATCGCCGGACCAGGCCAGCGCTCGCAGCCCCGGGAAACGCGCGACACGAATCAGGCGGTCATGGCAATCGAGACTTGCTTGCTTCATTGGCCTCGGCACTCGCACTTGCGGGATCTAGGGCAAGAACGTCTTCATACAGAAGCAACTGCCGCCCGCTTTTTCAAACTCGGAGGTATCGACGATCACGGGCGTCAGCGCCTCCTGGTGAAGAATCGCTTCCAACTGAGGCGTCATATGAGGCGTGATATAGCTGCCGTTGACCACGATCCCGTTGCCCATAAAGCGGTGGGCCTCTTCGGCGGTGAGCAGGTGAACCCGCTTCCAGAATTTGTGAAGAGACGCGAGAGCCTCGGCGGAATAGGCGCCGGGAAAGATCAGCGCCGCTTCGTTGTTGAGCGGGCAGAGGCAAGTATCGAGGTGGTAGCAATAAGGATCGACTAACTGCAGGGGCACGACCGGAATTCCCATTTCGGACATGGCGGCGGCGAATTTCTCCACGCCGCCGCGCGTGCTGCGGAAACCGTAGCCGGCGTAGATGCGGGAGCCGTCGGGATGCCAGAGCAAATCGCCGTGGCCTTCGAGATAATCGTTACCATAGTCGAGCTCGATCACGTGGTAGTCGCGCGCGCGGCACCAGTCGGCATAAAAAGGGCACTTCGCGCTGGCGCGAGGCGTACACCATGCGGCTGGGAACGACAAATTTTCCGTATCCACTTTTCTCGCCGGCGAAAATCTGATTGGCGGCGAAGACCATGTCTTCGAGACCCTCGACGGGATCGATGGTTTCGACTTCACATCCGCTCTGTTGCAAAACGCTACAGAGACCTTCCCACTGGCTGCGCGCTTTCACTCGGTCCACTGCGCATTCTCTCGACATGTAGGGGTTTTTCTGATCGACGACATCGAAATAATCCGGCGGACAGAGCAGAACCTTAGGCATACGATTGATGGTAGCTGGCCCCACAGAGCACAGGCAAGGAAACAGAGACGAGGTCTCGGCACTGGTTGCCGATTAGTCGGCAAAAGAGAAAGTCCAGGACGAGGAGAACGACCGTCGGATCGGCGCGATCCCGTGCAGGGCACCAGGGAAACCCGTGGCATGCGAAATGCTAACAATTGGGAATCCAGTGGCTCGCCAAAGTGTCCTTGGTCGAGCAGGAAGCAGTGAGAAATGCTCAGCCGATGTGCCAATTCGCAATGCTGCAAGCCCTTCCTGAGGCTTAGAGACGGGAAACTGTTCCTGGTCGAGACCGACCGCGTGACCAAACCGGGACAGTCCGCGGTGCCGCCATTCGTTCGCGCGAGGCAACAGCAGCGGTGTGTCGAGCACTACTGGCTGTGCGATGACTGCGCTACGCACTGGACCCTGGTCTATGACCGGGACCGCGGAGTCGCATTAGCTCCGCTGCGGCGACCGGCGGTGAACGCAGCTGCGGCGGAGGTTGCCGCGCACAGCGTTGTGGCCTAAGCGGGGGTTCCTGAAATGGGGCGCGTGCTACCCGTAGCCATCTTTCCTCCACATTTTCCAGTCAGCGCGGACTGCTTTCATCATCTCCTGTGTGGCTTGGTGCAGCCATTTCCCCTTCTGCTTTTGCATGTGGCTGAGGATGGGTTTACGGGCCGTCCTGGTCCCAAGGTGGATGTTGGCGGTTTCCGATCCCATGGCGCGAAGTAGACGCAATTCCTTGCCCGGAGCCCGAAGCGTGGCCAGTTCGATGCGCGAGCAATGCGGGCTGAGTCTGCGCACAATCCAACGACCGCGCAACTGAACGAAGGGGTCGAGGCAGCGCACGGCGCGGGTGATGATGGTTTGATACAGGATCTCAGACGGTCCCTGGTGACCCTTCGCCCAGTAGCAGGCGGAGGAGACCAGAGCCTTGGCCTCGCGGGCGATTCGGCCGCCACGCCAGTCCGCAATGCCGACATAGCGGGCGTGTCCCAGGCTTCCCAGACCGGCCACGCGGTGAGCGAGGCGATAAGGCAAACCCTGGGCGGGCATGAGGTGCTCGATGGCGTCGATCGCGCCGATCGGGGCTTGCTCTTTCACCGTGGGCAGGGCATCCATCTTCGCCCAGAAGTGGACCGGATCCCGCAGTTCACTCTCGGCAATCTGGCGCAGCCAATCATGGTTCTCGCCCAGGACGAAGGGCAGTCCGCCCTGGCGCAAGCCTTCGCGATAGCCCTCGAGAATGGAATCGCAGATGTCTTTCTCCTTGAGCGGCAAGTGGCCGGCTTCAGACGCCAGGTGCGCGCTCACAGCCAGGCGGACCAGATCGTTGGCATACGCCAGAGGATGAGCTTCATCGAAGTCGTTGACTCCCCAGATCAGACGTCCTTCCATGTCGCGCCAGGTGCCGAAATTCTCCACGTGCAGGTCGCCCACCGCCAACACCTGGGGCGCTTGGGCAAGATCGGGGCACGCCTTCGGCCACACTTGCGCCCAGCGATAGTAAGTGGCTCGCAGGAAGGGGAAGACTGCCGCCTTCATGTTGACGTGTTTGACGCGAAGATCCTTATTGACCAGATCGGTGCGAAGTCCCAGCCACTGTTCAAACTGGCGGGTCGCTTTGACGACGTTCATAGCGACCGCAACGATAGCGGGGAAAGGAGATGGAAGTCAACGGAACGGGACGGGCAGATAAGGTCTCCGTTGGCCGGTTCAGATGACAAAGGCTGTCGAGCTTTGCTCGACGGACAGCCGAGGGCGGCGGTCCCCACATGGGTCCGCCGGCAGAGACAATCATCGGGCGTTGGAGAGGGCTGGTTTGCGGTACATCCAACGCCCGACAATTGCGGAGTGGAACAGGCAATTCCGCGCGAAGATTAGTGTTTGTAGAAGGAGGCGTTCTTCTCGATGAAATCCTTCTTGTCCTCGGGCACATCTTCCAAAGCGTGAATCGAATCGGAAGTGCAGGCCGGAATGCAGGCGCCGCAGTCGATGCAGCCCTCGGGATCGACGTACATCTGGGTCGCGGCTTCGAAAGCCGGCTCGTCCTGCTTGGGATGGATGCAATCGGTGGGGCAGACCTCGACGCAGAGGGAGTCCTTGATGCAGGAATCAGTAATTACATAGGCCATGATGAATCAGTCTCCAGAATGAAATGAGAGCTTGCGGCTCGCTCAAGAAGGAGTGTAAGAAGCAGCGAGGGATCGGGCGGTGATTTTGATCACACGCAGCTGTGCGCTGAAGAAACCAGGTGCGGGAGTGGACGGTGAGCGTCCCGCGCGGAGTTGAGGAACGATTTTCGGATGACGAGGATCACGCGGAACTGTGACCACCATCACAGAAATGCGCAGTCGATAAGGCTTAAATAGGCACAATTGAACTAGGCCTTCTAGTCATAAAGATCGCCCGGCCCCACCCACAGAACCCCACAAGCCGTTACCCCAGACGGCGGGGGCCGGGCGCTTGAAGGCTTGAAAAGAAATCTGGCCCCCTCCCCCTCCCCCTTCTCAACCCTTCTGTTTCGAAAACTCCGTCCTCCAAGCCCGCCCGCCGTATGTGTGCTGATAGACACACCGTGGTCGCTGGCACACTGCTTCGACCCCACCTTGCAAACACCAACTGTCTTATTTTCAGTTAGATGCGCTGATGGCGCTGGTCTTGCCCCTGGTATCAGCGAACGCAGTTGATCGTTGATCCAGGGGGCAGACATGGAACGCACGGCTGGCAGGGTGGTGACGAAAGCGACGCAGCTACATGGCATGGCTTTCGTCACCTTGGCGGTTGTCACGCTGGCTAGCGCCTCGTTCGGGCAGACGGCACAGCCGGCCGCAGCGATGCTGTCAGCCGGGTGGTGCTGGTCAGCATTCCGGACCGCAAACTTGCAGTGATCGAAGACGGAAACGTCATCGCCCAATTCCCGATCGCGGTCGGCGCCGCGGGCAGCCCCAGCCCGACAGGGGAATTTCAAATCGTCAACCGCGTTTCCAATCCCACCTATTACCACCCCGGCACCGTGATTCCGAGCGGCAAAGACAACCCTGTGGGAACGCGCTGGGTGGGGCTGAGCAAAAAGGGTTATGGAATTCACGGTACCAATGCGCCGAGGTCGGTAGGACGCGCGGCATCGCACGGCTGCATCCGGCTGCGCAATCGCGACATGGAACGACTGTTCGCCATGTTGCGCGTAGGCGATGTGGTTGAGATCCGCAGCGAGCGCGACGAGCAGGTAACGCAAGTCTTCGGAAGCGGCGCGGACGTCACGACTGTGGCCGCGGCGCAGGTGCCTGGCCAGGACGGCGGGCAATAGGCGGTTGGTGGAACAAGTTTGGAATCCAGCTGAGGTCTCAGGAGGACATCATGCAAATGGCAATCACATTCATGGCAGTGGTGGCAGGAATGATCTTCTCGCTGGCCGTAGCTCTGCTGGCGGAAGAACTGATCTTCGGGCAGGTATTCCGCCTGTTCTTTGCCCGGCAGGCAGTGGCGGCGAAGCCAGAGCAGAAGCAGTGAGGCGCGAGGCGGACCACATACGGAAACGCTCCGGGCTTCGCCCTGGGCTGGAGAGCCGAGAGCCTGCCCTGAGCGACGTTGAAGGGCGGCTGTCCCCCACATCGGGTTGCGTGGTGTCCAAACAGTACAGGGTGAGAGGGCGATGGAGTTACGCGGAGCGGTTTATAATCTGGTCATCCCAAACGCCATTCCGAACTCAGTAAGTCGCGCCTTGCCCCTTGCGTCCAGCCTTCGCGTGGCCGCGCAAGTCCTGATGCTCGCAGTGGCGATTTCCGCACGGGCGGTTGACTGGAACGGACCCGAGCAGCAGTTGGCGCGAAAAATTGTCGCCATCACCGGCCCCGGCGCAGTCGCGCTTACGGTAGAAAACCGCTCGTCGCTGGGAAGACGCGATAACGAGATCATTCAAAACGGCCTGCGGAGCGCGCTCGAGAGCGCCGGGATCCACTTCGCGAAAGCGGAACTGGCCGCTGTAGCGGTTAAGATCTCGCTGTCCGAGAATCCGACGTCTTATGTCTGGGTGGCGGAGATTCGCCCCAGCGCGGGCGAGCCTGTGGTGGTCATGGTTTCTGCGCCGCGTCTCGAGGGACCGATGACGGCGCATGAGTCGGTGCCGCTCAGCCTGCGGAAGATTCCGCTGTGGACTCAGGACGAGCCAATTCTCGACCTGGCAGTTCTGGAGGAAAATGCGACGCCCACGCGGCTCGCGGTGCTCGACGGGGAGAAAGTGGCGCTGTACCGGTGGCAGGCTGGAAGATGGCAGCAGGAGCAGGCGCTCAGCATCTCTCATGCGCGACCGTGGCCGCGGGATTTGCGCGGGAGACTGGTCCCGGCCAGAGATCATTTGCTGGATGTTTATCTTCCGGGCGTGATCTGCCACAGCTCCGCGGGAATGCCGCTGACGCTGAATTGCCGCGAGACCGACGATCCGTGGCCGCTCGTGCCGGCTGCGCTGAGCGGAGGGGCCGTGTCCGTTTTTCCCAGTGCCGGATCGACTCCGGTAGTCATTCCGCCGCTGGGCGCTTTCTACGCTGCGACGCGCAACTTCTTCACTGGCGCTCTAACTCCGGGCATCGGCAAATTCACGACCGTGTCCAAGTTTTATTCGGCGGCATTGCTGCCGCGCGATAAGTCTCTGCTGTGGCTGTTCGCCGCCACGGATGGTCACGTGCACATGGTCGACGGCGTGAGCGACCAAGACACCAAACTCGACTGGGGCAGCGATCTGACCAGTGTGAAGACAGCCTGCGGCGCCGGCTGGCAGGTGCTGGCCACCAGTTCCGGAAGAAGGAACGGGGGATTCCGTGCGGGCGTACGAGTTTCCGGATCGCGATCCGGTCGCGGTAAGCGCAGCGGTCGATTTCGCCGGCGTTGTTACTGCGCTGTGGACCGAAGCGAAGGCCGACACGGCAATCGCTGTGGTGCAGGAATCGAGAGACAGGAAGCTATGAGGCATTTCGATTGGCGGTCGCTTGTAGTCAGTAGCATGATGGTCGGGGCGCTGGCGGCGAATGCGCGAGACGCGTCCGCAGTACGGAGGCGTGCTGCACGTTGCGATGCGGGCCGCGCCCACGTCGCTGGATCCGGCGGACACTGGATCGGCGAACCTGGATTCGCCGTTCGCGCGGCGCAGTCTGACCATGCTGCATGTTCGACACGCTGGTGACCACCGACGAGAACGGACGGGTACAGCCTTGGCTGGCCACGTCATGGCAAGCATCGCCGGGAAATCAGCGCTGGCAGTTTCGAATCCGGCCTGGAGTAAAGTTTCACGACGGAACGCCGCTCAGCGCCGAGATTGCCGCCGCTTCCCTGCGCGCCGCAAATCCATCGTGGAATGTGAGCGCGGATGCCGACTCGGTGGTGATTGAGCGCGACGACGGCCGAACCTGAACTGCTGGCGGAACTGGCGTTGCCGCGAAACGCGATTGTGAAGAGAAACTCCGACAGCAGCCCGAGCGGCACCGGACCGTTTCACATTGCCGATTGGCAGCCGGGGAAACGGTTGACGCTGGCGGCGGAAGAGAACTGCTGGCGCGGGCGTCCGTTTCTGGACGCCATCGAGATCGAGATGGGCAAAAGTTTTCGCGATCAGATGACCGCGCTGGAACTGGGCAAGGCGGATCTGGTGGAAGTCGCGCCGGAGCAGGCGCACCGAGTTTCGCAGGAAGGACGCCACCTGGCGAGTTCGAGCCCGTGGAACTGTTGGCGCTGGTGTTCACGCGCGATGCGGCGTCTCCGGAAGAAAAGCTCCTTCGCGACGCATTGGCGCTGGAGCGTGGAGCGCGGGTCGATCCGCAGCGTTCTGCTGCAGGGCGCGGGACAACCGGCGGCCAGCATTCTTCCGAACTGGATGAGCGGCTACGGATTCGTGTTCCCCACGGAGACCAACTTGCCGCGGGCGCGTCAGGCGCGCGAACAGGTCCGCACCGTCCCAACCTGGACGCTCGGATACGACGGCAGTGATCCGGTGGCCCGCTTGTTGGCCGAGCGCATCGCGCTCAACGCCAAAGATGCCGGGTTATCGCTGCAACCGACTGCGGGCGTCACCGCTGATCTGCGGCTGGTGCGAATTCCGCTGGCATCGCCCGATCCCTGGATCGCGCTGGCGGATGTGGCCACCCTCGCCGGAACGCCGCCTAGGAAAAAATCAAGGCAGTCGTGGAAGATCTTTACGCGTCCGAACAGGCGCTGCTGGCGACGCAGCGCGTGATCCCGCTGTTTCATCTGCCGGTGTCGTACGCTTCCGCACCGACGTTGAAAAATTGGAGCGCTGCGACCGGACGGAAGCTGGACTCTGGCCGACGCGTGGATCGGGTGGCTGGAAACCATAGCCGGCAAAGCATGACCTTTCGCCGCAAACTTCTGGCCGTTTTCGCGCTGACGGTTTTCCTGTCGGTGGCGGCCGTGGCGTTGCTGGTGCTGGCGGTGACGCGCAATGCGTTCGAGAAGACCGAAGACCAGCGCACGGCGGCGCTGGTCACGCAGTTTCAGCGCGAGTTCAGCCGCCGGGGAGAGGATGTTGCGCGGCGGGTGCAAGCCATCGCCACGTCCGATCCCGTCACCCGGATGGCCACCGCGCTGAACGGCACGTCCGCGGACTCGGCGGAATATTTTGACCTGGCGCGGTCACATGGCGGAGAGTCACCAACTCGACTTTCTGGAACTTCTCGACGGGCACGGGACCATCATTTCTTCGGCGCAGTGGCCGGCGAAGTTCGGCTATCCCGACACCGCGTTCGAGAATCTGTCGGCATCGAGCGGGCAGAGCGCATTTCTGAAACGCGAAGAATTGCAGGACTCCACTGGCGTTGGGACTGTTTGCCGTGCGGGCGACCCGCGTCGGCGAGCATCCTGTTTACGTGGTTGGCGGACGGCGGCTCGACAAGAATTTTCTTTCCGCGCTCGACCTGCCTGCGGACATGCGCGTTCTGCTGTATCAGAATCGCAGCGATCATTTTTCCGCGGATCTGCTGCTGGATCCGTCTGGCCCGGGGAATGGCCCGAGGCGTCGCAGGCCCGCCGACAATTCGCTCCCTGATCGAGGCGGTGCAGCAGTATAACCAGGAAATGACCGGGATTGTGTCACTGGTCGTCCGATCAGGCGGATGAAGAAGTGTTTCACGCGATTCCGCTGCGAGGCGCGGGCAAGGATCGTCCGCTGCTGGGGATTCTGCTGGTTGGAAATTCGCGGCGGTCCTATGTCGAATTGAAACGGCGCATCCGGGCATCGGCACTGCTGGTGGGCGGTGGCGGGATCGTGCTGGCGATCCTGCTGAGCAGTTGGGCGGCGGCCAGGGTGACGCGCCCGGTGGAGCAACTGGCGCGGGCGGCGCAGGACGTCGCCGCGGGCAACTGGGACACGCGGGTGGAAGTACCGGCGGACGACGAAGTCGCGCAACTCGCCGAGTCGTTCAATCGCATGACGGCCGAATTGCTGGCGCAAAAAGAACGCCTGGTGCAGACCGAGCGAGTGGCGGCCTGGCGCGAACTGGCGCGGCGGCTGGCGCATGAGTTGAAGAATCCGCTGTTCCCTCTGCAGCTCACGGTGGAGAATCTGATGCGGGCGCGGGAGCAGAGCCCGGAGCAGTTCGACGAAGTATTCCGCGAGAGTTCGCGCACCCTGCTGGCGGAGATCACGAATCTGAAGGCGATCATTGGACGCTTCAGCGAATTTTCGAAGATGCCGCAGCCGCAGCTGCAGCGCGTGCAGGTGAACGAAATCCTGCGGGGCGTCGTGCAGCTGTTTCAGGCGCAGTTGCAGGCGCAGGGGCGCGCGCGATCGCCTGCAGACTGGAGTTGGACGAGGCCTGGCGGACGATTGCTGCCGATCCGGATCTGCTGCACCGGGCGCTGTCGAATCTGGTGCTCAACGCGATGGACGCCATGCCGAAAGGCGGAACGCTCACGATTCGCAGCAGGCGCGACGATGGAAAGGTGATCATTGAAGTTGCCGACACCGGCTCCGGCCTGACCCGCGAAGAATGCGAGCGCATCTTCACTCCTTATTACACCAGCAAGCAGCATGGCACCGGACTGGGGCTGGCGATTGTGCAGTCGGTGGTGAGCGATCACGGCGGAAGAATCAGCGTGCAGAGCGAACCGGGAAAAGGGACGACGTTCGTCATCGAATTGCCGGACAATCTTGAGGCGCTACAGAAAATCCCTGCGACGCAGAATGCAGGTGAGAACACTGGGCGGTTTCCGGGCTGAGATAGCGAGGAGGACGGTTGCCACACAAAGCGCATCTTTTGATCGTCGATGACGAAGCCAACACGCTGGCCTCGCTGTCGCGTGCGTTTCGGCTGGAAGGACACGAGGCCACGGTCTGCGACAACGCGGCAAAGGCCCTGGAACTGGCCAAGGCGCAGAACTTCGATCTGATTCTTTCCGACGTGGTCATGCCCGGCAAAGACGGCCTGACTCTGCTCGAAGAACTGAAAGCGCAGGGCGTGACCGCTCCGGTGGTCATGATGTCGGGGCAGGCGCACATCGAAATGGCGGTGCGGGCTACGCGGCTGGGCGCGCTCGACTTTCTGGAGAAGCCGATCTCCACCGACAAACTGCTGCTCACGGTGGACAACGCGCTGAAGCTGCAGCGCCTGGAGAGCGAGAACCGGCAACTGCGGCAGCGGCTCGGCAAGCACGAAATCGTGTGGAAGGGCGAGGCGATGCGGCGCGTGATGGCGCAACTGGAGCGCGTGGCCGCCAGCGAATCGCGCGTGTGCATTCTCGGCGAGACCGGCACGGGCAAGGAACTGGTGGCGCGCACCATTCACGAGCGCAGTCCGCGCGCGGCCGGGCCGTTTGTCACGCTGAACTGCGCGGCGGTGCCGGCGGAACTGATTGAGTCGGAACTGTTCGGCCACGAGAAGGGATCGTTCACCGGCGCGTCCGGACGCCATATCGGCAAATTCGAGCAGGCGGACCAGGGCACGATCTTTCTCGACGAAATCGGCGACATGCCGCTCAACATGCAGGCCAAGCTGCTGCGCGTGCTGGAAGAAGGCGAAGTGGAGCGCATCGGCGGCGACAAGCCGATCGCCGTGGATGTGCGGGTGGTGGTGGCGACGCATCGCGATCTGGAAGCGCGGGTGCGCGAGGAGAAATTCCGGCAGGATCTGTTTCACCGCATTTACGTTTTCCCGTTGGTGCTGCCGCCGTTGCGCGAGCGGCGCGAAGACATCCCGGCACTGGTCGAGCACTTCGCTGCGCAGGTGTGCGCGCAGAACGGATGGAAGCCGGTGCCCTTCACGGCGGAAGCGATGGAGGCGCTGCAGTCTCATTCGTGGCCGGGCAACGTCCGCGAATTGCGCAACATGGTCGAGCGGCTGATGCTGCTTGCGACCGAAGGTCAGGTTGATCTGGCAACGGTGCAGATGGCGCTGCCGAAGACTTCCTCAGGTGGCGGGCGTTGCAGCCGGGCACGCTTGGGTCGGGCGCGCTCGCCGATCGCGTGCAGTCGTTCGAGCGCGAAGTGATTCTCGCCGAACTGAAGCGCAGCCATCACAACATGAGTCTGGCCGCGAAAATCGCTTGGCCTGGAGCGCAGTCACCTGTATAAGAAAGCGGAGCAACTGGGAATCGATCTGCGCGCCATGCGCCGGGAGCAGGATCGCAGGATTGACGTCGAGTCAGCGCTAAGGTGACCTCCCGCGTCATGCACGGCTGAAGCTGTGCACCCGGAGACCTCGTGAGTGGCTTAGGCAATACTTGTCTGGATCCTGCTCGCCTGTCTTCATTTTCTCGTGTTCCGTCTTTGCGATTGAACCACCGTCGCCGCCCGCTTACGGAGTCCGCATGGAGCAGGCATGGATTCCGATGAAAGATGGCGTCCGCCTCGCCGCGACTCTCTACATGCCAGACGGCGCGAAGCCGGGAGAGAAGTTCCCTGCCCTGCTCGAATACCTGCCGTATCGCAAAGATGACGGCACAGCGGCGGGCGATTATCCCAAGCATGCGTATTTTGCGCGGCGCGGCTACGTGAGCGTGCGCGTGGATATTCGCGGGTTCGGGGCGAGCGAAGGCGTTCCGCCGGAGCGCGAGTACTCCGAGCAGGAGCAAGCAGACGGCGAGCAGGTCATTGCGTGGCTGGCGCACCAACCCTGGTCGAACGGCAATGTCGGCATGTTCGGCATTTCGTGGGGAGGGTTCACCGCGCTGCAGATGGCGATGCGGCATGCGCCGGCGCTGAAGGCAATTCTTGCGGTGCACGCGACTGGCGAGCTGTTTCACGACGACGTTCACTACGTCGACGGCATGGCGCACATCGACGAATTCGAATTGAACATGGACATGGCCGAAGGCTGGGTGGGCGCGCCGGACTATTCGCTCGACGAAAAAGTGCTGGGCCCGCGCTTCGACTCGCCGCCGTGGTCGCTGCTTTATTTGAAGCATCAGCATGACGGACCGTTCTGGCGCGACCGGGTGCGTCCACTGAGTGAGATCACGACTCCGAGTTTTCTGATCGGCGGCTTGCAGGACGGCTATCGCGACAACGTTCCCGACATGCTGATGAAGTCGAAGGCTCCGATCAAGGCGATCGTTGGCCCGTGGAACCATTCCTTTCCGAATGACGCGGATTTCGGACCGCGGGTGGAATGGCGCGATCAGGCGGTTCGCTGGTTCGATTACTGGCTCAAGGGACGCGACACGGGAGTTGCGGCAGGATCCGCGGCTGGTGATCTACATGCAGCACTGGCATCCGCCGGACCCAGACTCTGCAGAACGTGCCGGGAGAATGGCGGCGTGAAGATGTGTGGCCGCCCAAGGAGCGCGAAGAATACGACATTGTTTCTTGCAGGAGAATCACACGCTGGCAGACTCTGCCGCGAATCCGGGACACGCATCAATCTGAAATATGTTCCGACCGTGGGCGTGGAGGCTGGCTTCTGGTGGGGAGAGTTGCTGAGCGATCCGCGGCCGGTGGATGCGTTCAGTCTGGTCTATGATTCCGCGCCGCTGGAACATGAAGTGGCGATTCTCGGGCGTCCGCATGCACTGTTGCGGGCTTCCGCGACCGCGCCGCTGGCGGACTGGTTTGCGCGGCTTTCCGATGTCGCTCCCGACGGTACGGTCACGCAGATTACGGGCGCGGGATTGAATGGGGCGCAGCGGGAATCGATGAGCGAACCGCGCGATCTGGAGCCGGGAAAGGTTTATCCGCTCGACATCGAGATGCACTTGACCTCGTGGGTTTTTCCTAAAGGCCATCGCATTCGGGTCGCGATTTCAAACGCGTTGTGGCCGATGGTGCTGCCGACGCCGTATGCGATGACGACTGCTCTCGAACTCGGCGGCGACGACGGATCGCGGATGGTCCTGCCGGTCGTTCCGGTGCACGGGGCGGCCGCGCCGGAATTCTCTCCGCCGCAGCCTTCCGAAGAACGAAAGGACATCAAGAGTCGAAGGATTCCCCTGGCCCGGCGAGTGGACCGTAGAACGCGATGAAGCGCGCCAGAAGACGACCGTGCACTGGAAGGGCAAGGATGGATACGAGTATCCGTGGGGAAAGGAAAATGATTTCGAGAAGTCTCACTTACGAAGGCGACGATGCGCATCCGGAAACCTGCTCCGTGCGCGGCGAAGCGGAGAGCATTTTCGCGCTGAAGGGCCGCACGCTGGTGTGGCGCGGACATCTGCTGGTGACCACGGATCAGAAGAACTTCTATTACAAATACACGCGGGAGTTGCTGAAAGACGGACAGATGATCAAGACGAAAACCTGGCAGGAAACGATTCCGCGGGATCATCAGTGAGCCAGCGCGTGGCAGAGCATCATTGCCGTCGTGACGGTAGACGCAGCCTAAAGCTACGTCTCCACGATAACTATCGGGCAGCATCGGGCGATATCGCATGTCGCGGGAACCCTCTTCAAATCGGCGGCGAGCAGACGGTGGAACAACTGCTCTCCGGCTTCGCGGCGAACGGAAAGCCGGCCTGCGCCGTAGGCCCGCGACTTCAGGCCGCGCTGCACATCTTCGCAGATGCCGAGATCTTCGTCCTGCACGCGATTGCCGACGTTCACCGACTCGGTGTTGTACGCGCGCCGCGACTCGCTCACGTCGCTGAAATAGAAATCGAAGATCACCGTGCAATGATCGGCATCGACGGGGATGACATAGTTCGTGTCCATGTATCCCTCGTAGCAATTGATCATGAGATTCGGATATTGCCAGAAATACCAGGCGCGATCGCCTTTGCGGGTCGCGCCGGTCGCGGCATCTTCGTCGGACGCGACCATGGGGCTCGACTGCAGGCAATAACGATCTTCGTTCTCGATGGTGTACTGCTTGTAATCGAGGACCGAACTCAGGCCTTTGTGCAGGTGGGGCACGTGATATCCGCCGTCGAGATAGTTATCGACGAAGACCTTCCAGTTGCAATGAATGTCGTACGTCCGGCGGTCGAAGTAATGCAGTTTGCTGACGCCGAGGGGAGCAACGCGCTTCACCAGGCCGCCGAGAAATTGCTGCAGCGAATGCTTGTGGATCGAGGTTCACGAAGACGAAACACTCCCAGGTTTCGACGCGGATCGGAACCAAACCGTTCTGCGAGCGCGGTCAAAGTTCTGCACGCCTTCGAATTCCGGCATGCCTTTGAGCGATCCATCGAGACCGTATTTCCATCCGTGGTACGGACACTGCAGGATCTGCGGCTGACCGCAAGGTTGCGTCACGACTGCGGCGGCGTGATGACGGCAACGTTGTAGAAAGCGCGCAGCGTGCCGTCGCTGCCGCGCACGACGACGATGGGCTCTCCGGCAAGCCGCGTGGCGACGAAGTCCCCGGGCTTTTGCAATTGATCGGTGCGGGCGACGAGTTGCCACGTCTTGCTGAAAACGTTCAGCCGCTCCAGTTCCGCGATGCGCGGATCGACATACCAGGGTGCAGGAATGGTCGAGGCCTCCGACAGCGGGGCACGATCGTTGTAGCTGGAGAGAATCTGCTCGATGGATGCTGGCATGTTCATGCTCTCGTATGAATGGGATTTCGAATCTGACATCTCTTTGAATATACCCCGACATCTACCGGCGACGATCGCCGCGTGCCGCGGTGACGCGCGCTGTTGGCAGCCGCATTGCGGCCACCGGCGCCCCGATCGCCCGCTGCAACACGTGCCAGAAACTGCTGGATTCGCGCTTCCTTCTTCTTCGGCCAGTTCGCCTTGGCGGCGGAACAACCCGGGATCAAGTTCCGCGGTGAACAGGGCATCCTGAAAGCGTTCCATCATCCAGTCGATGATCGAAACGATCATCTCGATGTCGATGTCCTTGCGCAGTTCGCCGCGCTCCAATCCGAAGCGAACAAAGTCCACGGTGCCGTACGGATCTTCGCTGATGAGGAAACGGTTGATCTCGCGCTTGAGCACGAAGATCCGTTCCGTAGTTGCCCAGCAGCGAAATGCGATAAGGAATCCAGTCTTCGTGCACCAGATGCTCGGTGCGGACCAGCCAGTAGCGCAGCACCTCGAAGAATCCAGCTGTCGCGGACTTCCGCCGGGACGTCCAGATACTTGGCGAAGGAGCGCACCGCCCGCTTGTAGACTTCGAAGAACAGACCATCTTTGCTGCCAAAGTGCTGGAAGATGGAGCCTTTGGCAATGCCGAGCGCGATGGCAATGTCGCCGACCCGCGCGGCGTGATAACCGTGCTCGGCAAAGTGTTGCGTGGCGGCCTCGACGATGCGGCTGCGCTTTGCTTCCGAACGCGGGCGCACTGGGACCTGCCGCTGGTAGAGCGGAGGGGCGACGCGATTGCTGGCGATTCCTGGCATAGATAATGACTGTAAGTCACGACAGCATACAGGAGCATCCATGTCGATTTCAACTTTATTTTTATTGGCAACTGCGATAGTGTAGTTCGATTCAGGATGCGCTTCGTGACTTCCAGTCAACTCAGAGACGATGCCCCAGATCGACGTACGACGCCATCGTGGTCGGCGGCGGCCACAACGGCCTGACGGCCGCCGCGTATCTGGCGCGCGCGGGACTATCCACGCTCGTGCTCGAGCGCCGGGACATTGTTGGCGGATGCTGCGTGACGGAGGAAATCGCGCCCGGCTGCCGGGTTTCTACCACTTCTTATATTGCCAGCATGCTCCGGCCGGAAGTGATCTCGGAATTGCGACTGGCGAGTCACGGCCTGCGCATGATTCCCTGCGACCCGGCGATCCAGGTTCCCTTCCCGGACGGCCATGTCGTGCCGTGGTGGGCCGATCGCGAGCACGCGCACGACAAGAATTTTCCAAGATTTCCGCAAAAGATGCAGCGCGTTTTGTGCAAGTCGACGATCAACTGAAAAAACTGGCACGATACTTGCAGCCATTTTTCATGGAACCTCCGCCCGAAATTGACACCTCGACTATGAAGGGCTGGAGGGATCTGTTCCGGGTTGGCAAACGGTTTCGCGGCATTTCCAACGCCGAAATTTCGCAACTCGTCTCTTTCCTTACCGGCAGCCTGGGCGAGTTTCTCGATCACAATTACGAATCCGAGAAAATGAAGACCATGTTTCTGGCCAATAATGTGTACGGCAAGCATGGTGGGCCCTACCAGCCGGGGACGGCGATCGGACTGCTCTTTCACCTGCTCAGCGGCGGAGAGCACGAACTGCAAGGCTTTTACGGACACGTGATGGGCGGCATGGGATCGATCACGCAAGCGCTGGCGGCCGCGGGAAAGAAGCTCGGAGTGGAGATTCGCACCTCGGCATCGGTGGCGCACATCGAGGTGCGCAATGGCCGGGCGCGCAGCGTTGTGCTGGAAGATGGAACGGAATTTCGCGCGCGCATGGTCCTTTCCAACGCCGATCCGAAACGGACGTTCCTGGGGCTTCTGGATGCGAAGGAACTTCCAGAAGATTTTCTGTTCGCCGTGCGCGGAATCAAGATGCAGGGCCCGTGCGCAAAAGTCAACATGGTCCTAGCCGAAGAGCCGCGATTCACTGGGACCTCATCCCAGGCAACGCCGCTCGAGCGCACGTTCTACACGCTCGTTCCATCGCTGGAGTTTGCGGAACGCTGCTACGACATCGCCAAGTTCGGAGAGATTCCCGAAGAATTGTGGGTGGATTGCGTCGTGTCGTCGAATGCGGATGATTCGCTGGCTCCCCCGGGGAAACATATCCTCACTTGCTTTGTGCAGTACGTGCCCTACCACCTGCGGGAAGGCCATTGGGACGAAAAGCGCGATTTGCTGGGCGATCGCGTGGTCAAGAAGATCGCGGAATACGCGCCCAATGTTCCTGGCGCAATCGTGGCGCGGCAGGTGCTGACGCCACTCGATCTGGAGCGCACGTACGGCTTGACCGAGGGCAACATTTTTCACGGTGATCTGCGACTGGAGCAACTCTTCTTTATGCGGCCCGTGCCAGGATGGTCGCAATACCGGACACCGATTGCGGGGCTCTACCTGTGCGGAGCGGGCGCGCATCCCGGAGGCGGCGTGACCGGAGCGCCCGGGCGCAACGCCGCCCATCAGGCGCTGCGCGACTGGAAGAAGGGACGATTGCAGGAGGCGGCCGCGTGAGTTCTGCCAACGGGCATTCCAATTCGCTGCCGGCCACGGCCGACATTGTCATCCTGGGCGCCGGCGTCATGGGAGCTTCGATTGCGTTTCATCTCGCCAAGCGGAAGGCGGGGAAGATCGTGGTGATCGACAAAGATCACGTCGGTCGCGGAGGCAGCGGGCGATCATCCGCGCTGGTCCGCATGCACTACAGCTTCCCACCTGAAGTGCAACTGGCGCTGATCAGCCTGCGCATGTTTCAGAACTGGCAGGAAGTTGTAGGGCAGCCCGGAGATTTTCGCAGAACCGGATTCGTGCGCATCGTTCATCCCAACGAAACGGCCCGCCTGAAGCTGAATGTCGAAATGCAACGCGAGTTGGGAGCGCAGGTTGAACTCATCGACCAAGCAGGATCTGCACGAACTCGAACCTGACTGGAACTGTAGACGAAGTCGAACTCGCCGCTTACGAACCGGACTCCGGATATGGCGACGGCGCTGGGGTTGCGGGAGACTTTCTTGGCGCCGCGCGCGATCAGGGCGCGATTTATCTGTCGCGCACGCAGGCAACGGAGTTTGTTGTCGATGCCGGCCGGGTTCGTGGTGTGGTTACGGACCAAGGAACGATTTCGGCACCCATTGTTATTTGTGCCACCGGCCCGTGGACGCGGCCGCTGTTGCAGCAAGCAGGGTACGATCTCCCGATCGAATGCGAATATCACCAAGTCGCCATTCTGCGAAACGCGCCGGGCATGAAGGGAGGAGGCTGCGCCTGCATTGATTCCGTCACGGCGACTTATTTCCGTTCGGACGCTCACGATAAATTTCTGGTAGGCGACTTCTACGGCAAGCGGCCCATCGATCCCGATGATTTTCCGCAACGCGCCTCCGACGAGTCGCTGGAAGAAATCATTGAGCGCGCGTGCCGCCGGGTTCCAAAGCTCGCGGGCGCCGAGGTCATGCGCGGCGTTACCGGAGTCTATGACATGACGCCAGATTCGCGGCCGCTGCTGGGAGAGATTCCCGGAATCGGCGGACTGTATGTCTGCGCCGGATTCTCGGGCATGGGCTTCAAGATTTCTCCCGCGATCGGCCTGGTCATGAGTGAACTTGTACTCGATGGCAAAGGCAGAACGGTCGACATCAGCGCGTTCCGTCCGAACCGCTTCGCCGACCACCAGCCGATCAAGGCTGAATACGAATACGTAGACGATTAACATTCTCAGGAGCAGGCATGAAAAAGAAAGGCATTCTCGAACGCTTGAAAGAAGGCCCCGTGCTGGGTGACGGCGGCTATCTGCTGGAACTCGAAAAACGTGGATGGGTGCGCGCGGGTCCGTTCACGCCGGAAGTCGCGCTGCTGTACCCGAATGCTCTGCGCGAACTGCACGTCGAGTTTCGCGAGGCCGGGGCCGAGGTGCTGCAGGCGCTCACTTTTTATGCCAGCCGCGACAAGCTGGCCACCGTGGGGCTGGAGAACCGGCTGGAAGAACTCAATCGCTCCGCCGTTCGCGTGGCGCGCGAAGTCGCGGGCGATCAATGCCTGGTCGCGGGCAACCTCAGCCTGACATGGATGTACGAGCCGGGCAGTCCTTCGGCCGCCGATCGCGTCCGCAAAACCTTCGACGAGCAACTGGCGGTGCAGGTCGACGAAGGCGTGGACTTCATTATCGGCGAGACGTTTTCCTGGCTGGGCGAAGCCCTGATCGCCGTAGAGCGCGCCAAGAAGACGGGCTTGCCGGCGATGGTCACGATCTGCTTTGAGAACAAAGATGAGACCGCCGAGGGCAAGAATGCAGCCGATGCCGCGAAAACGCTGTTCGACGCCGGGGCGGACATCGTCGGCATGAATTGCCTGCGCCCGCCGCAGCATATCCTGGGACCGATGGAGCAAATGCGCAAAGCGGTTTCGGGATATCTGGCGTGCCAGCCGGTTGCATATCGCACGCCGAAAGATAAGCCCGATTTCACCAGCCTTCCCGAGTTTCCCTACGCACTGGATCCTCTGCAACTCACGCGCAAGGAGATGGCGGACTATGCTCTGCAGGCTCGCGATCTGGGCATCAACTTCATCGGCGCCTGTTGCGGGACGGTCGCCATGCACATTCGCGAAATGGCGCGCGTACTCAACAAGCTGCCGGAAGATTCCCGCATCTGGAAGAAGGGCGGGGAGAAGCCCATGTCGGCGTACGAATACTACGATCACGACAAACTGGAGGCGGGCAGCAAGAAGTAAGTCAGGAAAATCGCAGATCGCACGAAACGGCACGGGCCCCGTATGGAGCGGGGCCCGCCTTGTTCGTGAAGACCGAGAAGACTAGCCAGCTTTTCGCGCGCTGGGCTCTTGCGCCTGCACGAGGGGAACGTCGACCAGATGCTCGCTCAAGAACCATACCTGCAGTTCGTTGGCACGCAGAACGTCGCTGATGACCATGTCGTTTGTGCCATCATCGCCGAGCTCGGAGGCGCGGCGCGCCAGCTGCCGGCAGTGGCCGATAATAATCTGATGGGCATCCAGTAAACGGGAGATCTGGACGGGAACCTCTTCCCTGCCGCGCGGCGGACGCTCGATGCGGGTGGTCTCGGCGACGTCGGCGGCCATGGCCAGCGAAACTCCACCCAGCAACTGGATCCGCTCGGCAATCACGTCGACGATCTCCACTTGTTCGTCATAGTGTTTATCGAACAGCAGATGAAGCTGGTAAAACGTGGGCCCTGCGACCTGCCAATGCGATTTCTTGTAGAGATCGCGGAGGGTCATGGTATCGGCGAGCAACAGATTCAGTTGCTCGGTCATTTCCAGGCGACACCGGCTCTTCCAACTCGAGCGGCAGGCGTGCGAGACCGTACCGTAGGCTTGAATCTCACCGGCACGCTGGTGAATGCGTGGCTGAGCGTTGATGGTGGTTTGACGGCTGGCAGGAACTTCTCTCTTCGCCATTCGGGGGACCTCCTGGTTGTGCAAGTGGGCTTGGTAGAGTTGATCCGAATCAGGGACCGAATTCGGCGCAATCCAAGCAACAAGACTTTGGATGCCACGATCTGGGATAGGATGCTGCGGTTTTTTGCTCGGTGTGGAAATAGGGAGAAGCGGTGGCAGGATGCCCTGGCACGAGGACGGAAGAAAGCTGAGTGGCACTCGAGATTCGAGGGGGCGCGCGACGATTGGCCTTGGGGCAAGGTTTGACGGGACTCCGAGCGGTTGCTATGATCGAAATGCGGGGTGGAGCAGTCTGGTAGCTCGTTGGGCTCATAACCCAAAGGTCGGTGGTTCAAATCCACCCCCCGCAACCAAACAACTTCTTGCTACACAGCGGCTTGGGAGCTTCCTTCTCCTGAGCCGTTTTCTTTTTTGGGCAAGTTAAGGCGAACTTGGGCAAAGAATTCCCCGAGTTGCTCTGCCACTTTTCTGTGATCGTCCCCAATCACGTGCGTGTAGCCCATGGTTGTTCGTGGGTCAGCGTGACCCAACCGATCCTGTCGCACCTTCATCGGTGCGTGCAGGTGATCGAGCAAACTTGCGTTTCCGTGCCGGAACGCATGTGCTGCTCCATCGAGTCCAAGCTTCTTCAAGATCGGCTTCAACTGTCTCTTGATGAAGTTGTCCGGGTGTAGGCGACGACCTTCCTTGCTTAGGAAAAGCGGCTCTTCGGGATTTCTTCCCTCGACGTAGAACCGAAGGCGTTCGGTGAGCTGCGACGAGAGAGCGAAGAATCGCTTCTTGCCGTTCTTCGGACGCTTCAGTTTGCTTTTCCATCTACTTCGCTGAACCGTGATTGCCTGCTCGTTCAAGTTGACGTCTCCGACCTTCAGGCCCGCAGATTTCTCCGCGTCTGATGCCCGTCTCGGCCACCAGCCAGAAGATGGTTTTGCATGGCTCGTTGGCGGCATTGATGATCTGTTTGACCTGCTCGACCGTGAAGCTTGGTTGCTCCTCACGGTTCCAAGCGGGCAACACCAGATCCTGGCAGACGTCGTGAGTGACGTAGCCCCACGCTTTTGCTGATGCCCAAAGAAGACGCAGCGTAGCTACGCGATTGCGGATGGTTTTTTCGCTCCGCTTGTCTTTCCCGGGCTTCGACCACAAGGTGATCACGTCCTGCACGACCTCTGTCGAGATGTCTCTTAATCGCATTCCCCCGAGGGCGGCGACCCAAGCTTTGACCTCGCTCTTCTCGCTGTCTTGGTGCTTCCCTCGTGATGAATCATGACCTTGCCCTTCCACTTTTCTGCAAAGTCCTCGAAGTTCGCACTTGGCTTTGCTTTGTAGATGGGGTTGTTGATCGCCGCCAGGTGACGATCGAGTTCGCGTTGTGCGAGGCGCTTGGTCGGAAACTCGGACTTATCGCCGAGAACCTCCGAACGATGGATGCGGATGATACTCCCGTCCGGCTGCAGTTCGTCTTCGAGGAAGCGACCGTACCACTTCTTCACCCTTTTGCCCCGCAGGATCAGCGATCCCTGCTGGTATCGCTTTCGAGCCACGGAACCTCCGTTCCGTTGACCCGACGACTCTCGCGAGCACTGTACTTTGTTTTCGCAGACGGCTGCGGGAACCCCCGCAATCAATCTGGGAGCCGGCGGTGCGCAGACCTGTCCGTTCACCGCCAATAGTGCCGAGGCGGTGAGGACGACCCAAGTGGGTGCGGGTGTTTGACCGTATACGTGTAGATTCTCTTCCAAGGATTTCGCCCTTCAAGCCTGTAATCGGTTCTCATGGCATTCGCGTCACGTCAGCCTTGTAAGGAGGTCAAACCGGCAGAACGCAAGAGCACCCACTATTCAATACTGGGTTCAAGAAAATCGGGGCAAAACCCAATCGCGGAATAAGCATCTGCGCCAACCTCACCGAGATGTTTTTCGACTACGCCCCAGAGAGGACGACCAGGTGTTGACCCGCTAATCCTGCGGCAGAGGCGACTGGGTTCAGGGGTATCCCTCGGGCAGCCGATTCTGGGAGGGCTGGTCAGCTCGGAGCAGGTTCAGGTCGGATCGGGGGTTTTAAAGGTTCTGGGAGCTTTTTGGGACAAGCTGGATGGCACTCCGAGCGCTCACGCCGCGTCCGGATGGCATTTGTCAGACCGCGAGATAGCCTCCGTCCACTGGCAAGACAGCTCCGGTCACCCAGGACGATTCATCGCTCGCCAGATAAACCGCCGCACCTGCAATATCCTCCGGCCGGCCGAGCCGGCCGATGGGATGCGCGATGGTTCTTTCCCGACGAACCGCTGCGGGATCCAGAGCCTGGGCAATGACCGCCGCAGTCAGATCGGTTTCTACGAACCCCGGGCAAATTGCGTTCACCCGGATGTTCTCATGTCCGTGATCGATCGCCATGCTCTTGGTCAGCAGGACTACCGCACCCTTGGATGGAGCATAGGCTGCGCGGTTTCGAGCGCCGACAATTCCAAGCGTGGAAGCCACGTTAATAATCGAACCACCGCCAACTTTTCTCATGTGGGGTAGCGCGGCCCGAGAGAGCAGCCAAACGGCACGAACATTCACATTGAAGGTGTCGTCCCACTGTTCTTCGGTAATCTGCTCGGCGTTTCCAATGTGCAGGACGCCAGCGTTGTTCAGCAGAAAGTTCAATCCGCCGAAGCGCCTCACCATCTGATCCAGCAGGCGCTCAATTTCGTTCGTTCTGGAAACGTCGGTTGGGATCGCGAAGGCGGGATCGCCAATTTCGTGAGCAACATCCTCAACGCGATCCCTTCGCCTGCCGACCAGCGCCACCTGCGCTCCTTCCCTCGCCAGAGCGATCGCGCATGCGCGGCCAATTCCAGTGCCTGCACCCGTGACGATCCCGATCTTGCCCTTCAGACGTTCACTCATGACGAACCAGTTTAGCTGAACGGCACCGGGCTAGATGGCGATCCTTGTACGAGTAGATAAGATCAAGAGGTTGCGTCTATCGAGGAGCAGTACGCGCCGCATTCTGTCCTGGGCTTCAGTTGAATCCAGGTCCGAATCCTCCAATGGAAGGAGAGGCAGCGTTAACAGCAGACATCTTATACATACAACACAACGGGACGAGAACAACTCAGGACGTCGTCCTGCGTTTAGAATCATCCAAGAAACATATGCAGACTCGACATCTAGGCAACTCCGACTTAAAGATCACTCCCATCGGTATTGGCGCATGGGCGATGGGGGGCGGCGACTGGGCGTTCTCCTGGGGACGGCAGGAGGACGGTGACTCGGTTGCAGCGATTCACGCGGCGCTCGATGCGGGCGTCAACTGGATCGATACTGCGGCCGTGTACGGACTGGGGCACTCAGAGGAGGTTGTCGGCAAAGCGATCGCCGGACGCGCACACCGTCCTTACGTCTTTACCAAGTGCAGCCTGGTGTGGAATGACCAGGGCGAGATCGGGCACAGCCTGAAAGCTGCCTCGGTGCGCCGCGAACTGGAAGCAAGCTTGCGGCGGCTGAGTGTGGATGTGATCGATCTCTACCAGATCCACTGGCCTGATCCAGAGCCCGAGATGGAGGAAGGTTGGCAGACGCTGGCCCAATTCCAAAAGGAAGGCAAGGTTCGTCACATTGGCGTATCGAACTTCAACGTGGCCCAGATGAAGCGGGTCCAGAGGATTGCGCCTATCACGTCGCTGCAGCCGAACTACAACATCGTGACCCGCGACATCGAAAAGGAAGTTCTGCCTTTTTGCCGCAAGCAGCAGATCGGTGTCATCGTGTATTCCCCGATGAAGTCGGGACTGCTGACAGGCAAAATGACACGCGAACGCATCGCGTCGCTGCCGCCAGACGACTTCCGCGCGAGAACCGCCAGCTTTAAGGAACCGCTGCTGAGTCGCAACCTCGGGCTCGTGGAAGTGCTGCGCGGGATCGGTGAGCGTTACAGTCGCACGCCCGGCGAGGTCGCGATTGCCTGGACGCTGCGTGATCCGGTCGTCACCGGAGCAATTGTGGGTATGCGTTCTGCGGAGCAGGCAAAGCAGATCGTGCGCTCGGCAGAATTCCGTCTGAGCCCCGATGAGATCCTCGAGATCGAGAAGTATCTCAAGGCGAATCCGGTTGCTGCATAGGTATGGAAAACTGGCATTGAAGAAGCTAGCCATGAACGTGTTTGGAGCATTCGTTTTTCTTGCAGGTTCCTTGCTGGGGACACAGCAGAGCTCTGCGCAAGCCACTTCTACTTCTCCGCTGACCGCGGTGGATAATGTTGACCTCCGCCGCTACGCCGGCAAGTGGTACGAGATTGCCCGCTATCCGAACCGCTTCCAGCGTAACTGTCAATCCGACACGACTGCTGTCTACACGCTACGAGATGACGGAAGGGTCCAAGTCGTGAATGCGTGCCGCGAGAAGGATGGGAAGATAACAACCGCGCGAGGCACGGCCAAGGTCGTCGACAAAAAGACCAATGCCAAGCTGAAACTGACATTCTTCTGGCCGTTCTACGGCGACTACTGGGTCATTGGCTTGAGCCCAGAGTACCAGTACGCGATTGTGGGTGAACCTAGCCGGAAGTACCTGTGGATCTTGAGCCGCGCACCCAGCATGGAGGAAACCACGTATCGGGAAGTTCTGAGGCTGGTTGAGACGCTGGGGTACCCGCCCGGAACGTTGCTGAAGACGAACCAATCCATACAAGCAAACGTTCCGTCGCCTTCGTAGATGGCTTTGATTGTCACGGTTGTCCCCCGGCGAAGAAAGCCACAAAGTCATAGTATGAGGTGGCAGTCCGCATCCAGTGGAGGGATCAGATGGGTGAGATGATTCAGGTTAAGCGACCGGACGGAAAGACCTGCCCTGCCTATCTGGCACATCCCAAAGAAGGATCAGGCGCGCCCGGCTTTGTCGTGATCCAAGAATGGTGGGGGCTCAACGATCAGATCAAGAAGACCACGGATCGGCTCGCCGAAGCTGGCTATCGGGCGCTCGTGCCGGACTTCTACCGGGGCAAGGTCACCGCGGCCGCCGACGAAGCAAACCACCTGATGAAGAACCTCAACTTCCCCGACGCCGCCACTCAAGACATCCGCGGCGCCGTGCAGTACCTGAAACAATCCTCGAAGAAGGTAGCCGTGGGCGGCTTCTGCATGGGTGGGGCGCTGACTATCCTGGCGGCCGTTCGGGTGCCGGAGATGGACGCCGGCGCATGCTTCTATGGCATTCCGCCCCTCGACGCCGCCGATTTGAAAAAAATCAAAATTCCCCTGATTTGCCACTTCGCAAGCAAGGACGACTGGTGCACACCCGCCAAGGTGAATGATCTCGAGGCCGCGCTCAAGCAGTCGAAATCAGAGTTCGAGATCTATCGCTACGACGCGCATCATGCCTTCATGAACGAAGCCCGCCCCGAAGTGTACGACGCAGCATGCGCCAAGATAGCATGGGAGCGAACGCTCAACTTTCTGAACACGGCACTCACGTAACTGGTCGCTAACCTCGCGCGCCCAAACTGGAACATGCCCACGGGGGATGGTAGAGCGCAACCTTTTCAGGTAGTCACCCAAAGCCATCTGTTGATTCTGCAAGGCATAGCCCCCGGAATTCCTGCCTGTTTTATCCTTCTTATGGGAGCCAAAATGGAGCCAAGCAAGGTAGCACAAATCTGCCTGCCGAATGGACAGCGTGTCGTTGGTCCGATCGATTCGCTGGCAGCGGGGCATGAAGGACTCCGCCTTCCTGCAGCCGTTCTGCTCGACAATGTGCGCAGTATGTACAACGTCGGCGGGTTCTTTCGCGCGGCGGATGGGGTGTGCCTGGAAAAGGTATGCCTCTGTGGGATCACCGCTCATCCACCGAAGAAAGCCATTTCGAAGACCGCCCTAGGCGCCGAGGAAGTCGTTCCATGGGAACACAGCTGGGATGCCATCAAAATGGCCGAGGGGTTGCGCCGCAGTGGATTTGCAATCGCTGCGATTGAAACCAGCTCGCATTCGGTGGATCTGTTTGAGTGGCAACCCAGGTTTCCCGTCTGCGTTGCATTTGGGAACGAGGTCGAAGGACTAAGGCCGGAACTACTTGAAATGGCCGATACGCACGTGCGAATTCCTATGCTGGGCAAAAAGACGTCGCTGAACGTGGCAACTGCGGCTGGGATTGTGCTCTACGAATTGCTGCGCAAGTATCGGATTCTGAGCATGAATTCAAGGTGAGTTCGACCTCGGCTTAAGCTGGAGAATTCTGGCACACATTCCGCACACAAACCGTCCGAAAACCCCGCAAAACCGCAGTTTTCGACTGATTCCCAGTCAATCAGCCGACTTCAGAAGAATGATCGAGAGCTCTGGACATGGCGACCAAACCTGTAAGCCGAATTCGCCGGACTGCATTGCAAACAGACAACTTATTTGAAATCAGTCGCCGTGAAGTGTCAATGATGTCAACTTTGGCAGCGATGGCAGGTTTTGCGTCACACCGGCGTCACAATTTTCCCGTTTTTGCAAATTCGCAGATTCGTTGCGAGTAAGGACCGCGGCCCCCAGAATAGCCTCGAAAAACCAGGTTCAAAACGCTATAAAACTCTGCGAGCGTTACCGAAAAGAACCAGCGCCCGAGCAGCGTTGGCTTGCTGATTGAGGCCCGAGTTCAAAACTCGAATTCGAACGATCTCACGTATACCCGCTCAAAGCGTACGGCACATTCTGCGGCACACTCCGTCGGAGACGTTTTGAAAAATATTTGCCACGTTAGCCAATGTGATTCAGTGCCAGTCTTTGCCGCAGAATCGACATTGCTTAGCTTTCGGGGAACGGAGCGGCTTGCTGCACCAGGGACACGGGGTGGGATTGTCTGGCTGTCCCTTTCGGAGTTCGAATGTACGAATTTTGCTGTGGCCGCTGCGCGGCCGTCGTGTCAGCAGCCACTCGACATGATCTTCGATTGTTCGTATGATCCTGGACTCTGACTGTCCATTGCCTTCGCCGTAATCCCTCAGCGCGTGAGCCAAAGCAGCCAATTTACCGGGGTGTGTTTCTTCTGGAGGCGACCAGGTTTTGCCCGCCATATTCCGACGTGCCGAATGAAATCCAAAGTGATAAAGGACTCCATCGCAAGGGATGGTATCCGGTTCCTTCGGATATCTGGTCTGGGACAGAACCCTCTCCCAAGCATCACAAATTGCGCTACCCAACTCGGCGGGTAATTGGCGCTGTCGGACTTGAACTGGTGCCTGCGACATGTTTGTCTCATCCCAAAAGGCAAAAAACTTCGAAGGGGTTTCTTCGTGGACCAAAAGCGCCCATGGTCTGATAAATCCGCCTATGCTAACCACAGTGGCAGTCCGTCTGTACATCGAATAATCTTCGGCGAGGCTATCCAGGGGTGTCAGAAGGGTCGTTGCCAGCTTTAGTTCGTACTCTCTGCCGAATAACGCCCGCGGTCGCCCGGAGAAAGGGGATTCCTCGGGTTCGAGGTAGGCACTCGCCGGAAGCCGCACTGGCTTGGCATCTTCCACAAGCTGCGAAAGGAGCTCTCCAATCGATGGATTATCGTGTTGTGCCATTTTATTGCAACTGGCTCAGGTCCACACGCTCTACAAATTCACATCTCCTCAGGATATCAATAGGTCTTATTAGGCAGCTCTGACGATGTCTGGTATATCAACCTATTTTCAGGGCGAACTGCTCCCTGCACTCGCAGCCAGCTCCGGGATGAGTCGCAGTCGCTGCGCTGCTGGATGTTTCTCGGCTTCCTGCTCCACGGCTTGCATCTCCAACTTCGCGACGCCCTCGATTGCACTATTTTGGATCTGCTGAATCTATCGATGCTCGCAAAACGCTCCACGACGCTCATTCTTGAACCATGAGTCCGACACCACGTTTTAGCTGCTACACCTGTCTCTCACGTCATATCTAGTTGGACCAACCGGGCTCCAAGGAGATCAACTGCTTCTCCGTCCGTTCCATCCTCGCGCACTAGTTGAGAAAAAAATCCCAGGCCCCCAAGGGGCAGACCTGTGATAAACCATTTCTGGATGGGACTGCCGCAGAAGAGACTGAACGGCTGGGACTTCGTCGAGTTGGCTTCGATAGTTGATGCGCCCGACGAAATAGGGGATTTATGGGAAGAACTGGGCTGCGACAGAACCAAATTGGCAGCGAATTTGCGCGAGTTCAAGGAAGAAATAGCATCGCGTGAGGGCTCTGAGGCAATCTACTGGAACCACTTCGAAATAGCTCACGTTCGCGTCTGTGAGATTCAATTGTCGAGTACATCAATTTTTGCGAGGCTCCATTTCATCCCCTTCCCTGGCGAAAAAACATTCAGGTTGCCGACCCCTTCGTCCTGGCCGTTCGCTCACTCGTGGCGGCAATTGTGGCATTGTGACGAGCTTCTGTGGAGGGCAGGTGGTCGGAAGATATTCTTTTCCCGTGACGTCATTGACGCGGTGGCCAGCATTCGTGCCGCATTTCCGTATACCGAAGAATTCGAGTTTCCAGGACGACACTTCGTTTCCATGCTTAAGTCCATGCTTAAACCGCTCGAGTCGTTCTCAGTGCGAACAGCGTCGCATCACCTGCAAAATGTCCATGAGATTTTAAGCAGAATCGAGGCCCACAAGCAGGTACCCGCACGCCTACGGACAGCGTTGCAGGCCGTGGCTCCCTCCTTGTCTTTATGTTCTTCTGCAAGCACGTTGTTCAGCTTTATCGGCGAAGTTGAGTCAGAGGCCGGCAAGTCCCTGACAGACAACGAAGCCGGTCAACTCATCCGCGCAGCGCGCCTCGCTGGAAGGGTCTTCACTGACCATTTCTAGTCCAACACAGATGAACGAACTCCACCTGCCATCGACTCTCGAACAAAGCCAGCGCGTGCTCGTGGCAGGCGCCGGCGGCGGCTTCGACGTGTATGCCGGGCTTCCGATCTACGAACGCCTGCGGTCGCTTGGAAAGAAGGTGTTCCTCGCAAACCTGTCATTCGTCTCTCTCGAAACCACCAACGCGCAAGCGCTGACACGGGCGCTTTACGCAATCGAGCCGGACACAACCGGAGCAGACTTATATTTCCCCGAGCGCGACTTAGCTCAGTTTCTCACTCGGCGAGGGGAGAATGTTAGAGTTTATGCCTTCGAAAAGCTGGGCGTTGCCCCGATCCGAGAAGGTTATACCTACCTGGTACAATCGCTCGCTCTGGACGCGATTGTGCTGGTTGATGGAGGCACCGACATCCTCCTCCGTGGCGATGAAGCAGGTCTCGGCACACCAGCGGAGGATATGGCAAGCCTCGCGGCCGTTGCGGCGATGAATGTGCCCACGCGAATCGTCGCCTGCCTCGGATTTGGTGTCGATGCATACCATGGCGTCTGCCACGCGAACTGGTTGGAGAACGTGGCAGCTTTGACAGCCGAGGGGGCATTCCTCGGCGCCACCGCATTGCTGAAGAGTATGCCCGAAGTTGGGCTGTACATCGATGCCGTGAACGCCGCTGATCTGACAACGTCGCGGCAACCCAGCATCGTCAACGGAAGCATTGTATCCGCGATCGAAGGGCGCTTCGGTGACCATCACCGCCACGCCCGAACGCAGGGCAGCAAGCTCTTTATCAACCCCCTCATGAGTTTCCTTTGGGCGTTTGATCTCGCCGCCGTGGCCCGGCGGAATCTTTACCTCGACCGTTTGACGGACACAGAGAGCAACTGGGATGTTCATCTTGCCATCGCGAACTTCTATGGGAGCGTGCGCCACCGTACTTGGGAGCCGATACCTCTTTGAACCTTGGGCGGAAATAGAGACTCGCCGTGACTGTCTAACCCCCACAGATTGTTACATCAACTTCCCCTGACGGCCATTTATGAGGTAGCGTAGCTTTTATTCCTCCCATGAAATGCGATCGCGTGATTCCGCACCTATTCGTCGGAGCGGCCCCGTTAGCTGACGACGACTTCCAAAAGTTGAAAGCGTTGAATGTCACGGCGATTCTCAGCCTTCAGACGGAAGAGGATGGGCAGGAAGGTGCGATCGAGAGCGAGCGGAGTGCAGCGGTCGAAGCCGGCATTAGCTTCACGAATCTGCCCGTGACCGATTTTGATCGGCTTGGACTTTGGTGGAAATTGCCTAAGTGTGTGGCCGCGGTTGAGCGAATCTTGGCAGCCGGGGACACTCTGTACCTGCATTGCACAGCGGGCGTGAACCGCTCCCCCACCGTGGCGGTTGCCTACCTGCATAAGTGTTTGCAGTGGCCTTTAGAAGAGGCGCTGGAATACATTCGTGGCTACCGCAATTGCTGCCCGGACGAGGATGTCATTCGCAGGGCAAACGTCCATTTTCGGAGAGCGATGGTGAGTCGTCTTGCCCGACCTGACAACGAATCTGCGAGGGAGACTGGAGAGGGTGAAGAAACGACTATAAGCTTCGAAATCAACATCCATGGCCCCGGCAGCCCTTGTCGCTGTTGTTCAGCCCTTGAGGCACAGGAGCTTGGCCTGCTTTAGATTCACCTTGCCGAGACTCAGGTGCAGGTCCGACTTTAATTTGCAATGTTCGACCAGGTATCGCCGCAGTCCGGCTGTGCGATCATGGCACCTCATCGGCGGGCACGGGACTATCCCATCTCGCTGGTCATGATGAAAAGCGGCTTCATTTCGAAGCTCTTGTAGTGGGGCCGGAGGCGGTCGATGTTGTACTGCTCTTTTACATTAACAACTTTTTTCGAGGCAGTAACGGTGTCGATGGGCATGTTGTCGTAACGGCCATTCCTGAGGACAACGAGTCGTCCATGGATCTTTCCCAGGAGGAGGTCCAAGGCGAGGTTGCCATAGGCCATGGGGACAATGGAGTCGATGGCATCGGGATCACCGCAGCGAACCAAGTAGCCGAGTTTCTGATTAATCGTGTCGATCGTTTTACCGCGGTTGTACTTGGGGGAAAGCTCCTTCAGTTTTTCGGACACCAGGTCCCCGATACCGCCTAGTTTCTTGTGGCCGAAGGCGTCAGTGGTCTCAGCCTCGAAGATCATTTCTCCGCCTTGGAACATCGCCCCCTCCGAAACTAAGACGACGGAATAGCGGCTGGGGTTCTTCTGGCGGTCAGAGACCAGTAACTCGGTGAGTCGCTCGATGTCGAATTTGTGCTCCGGGATCACGCAACGGTTCGCGGCTCCGGCCATGGTGGGCAGCATGGCGGTGAACCCGGCATATCGGCCGAAGACTTCGAGCACCAGGAAGCGTTCGTGGGAACCGGCGCTGGTGCGCAGGCTGTTGGTCATGGAAATGGTGCGCGTCACGGCCGTGCTGAAACCGATACAGTAGTCGGTGCCGGGGACATCATTATCCATGGTCTTGGGGATGGCGACTACCTTCACGCCTTCCTGATATAGGCGCACGCCGTAGCTTAGCGTGTCATCCCCGCCAATGGGGATGAGGTAGTCGACGCCCAGCCAGTCCAGGTTCTTCAGAACTTCTGCGGTCAGATCGTTCTTCTCAGCGTTGTAAGTAGTCTGGAGGTGAGCCGGAACGCTGGACTTCTTGACTTTGCTGGGGTTGGTGCGTGAGGTGTGCAGGAACGTACCACCCGTCCGGCCAGTGCGGTTGACCAGATCTTCCGACAACGTCTGGAAGTTTTCGCTGTTGTCGTAGTCCCTTTCGCGGACAATGTCGACGAGTCCGGCCCACCCTCGACGGATGCCAATGACTTCGCAGCCCTCGCGCAGTGCGCGGATGGTGACAGCGCGGATGGCGGGATTGAGGCCCGGCACATCACCGCCACCAGTGAGAATTCCGATCACACCCCTTTTTGTCTTCACGTGTTCCACCTCTGTGTATCGCTTCCGGTTCGGGGTTAACGATCATTGTCGCTCACGGCTTGGCTGGAACCGGTCCATGAACGATGTTGGAATAAGCCGACTCGCCGCCGCCATTGATGGCACGTACCCGGTAAGCGAAGTGTTCATCTTTCTTAAGGGTGGAGTCGCTGTACTCGGATGCCGTGGCTGGTAGTTTTGCAATGCGACTCCACGTTTCTTTGGCGCCGGGAGCATCCTCAATCCGGCGCTCCACCACGATACCGGTGGGACTGCCGCCATGCACCTGCCAGTCCAGTTTCGCAGTGGTGCCCGTAACCGAAAGATTGAGCGAACTTGGGGCTTCCGGAAGAACCGGCCAATCGAAGTAGCTCTCGTCGGTCACTGCCATGATGCTGTCCTTGACCGGCAGCGCTTCCAGAGTGTCGGTGGTGCCGGGTTTCCACGAAACGGGTTTGATCTCGCCGGAGACAACATCGACCAGAACCGGATGCGTAATGCCAGTATTCTTCAAGGACAGGGTGGCGTAGAGCGGCGGGAACGTATTTCCCGGAAGGCTGTGAGCCGCCAGCCAGTAGGCGACGATCGCTTTTCCGCTTGTCTGATCGGAATCCGTATCCCAGGAAGGGGAAGCCGGATTGGCGCCGCAGTGCTGGCAGGTCCGGACCGCTCGACTTCGATGGATGGATCAAACTTGGTATCGGAGAATAGCGCGTTCGTGTTCTGCAGCGCGGAGAAGACGGGCCGTGGCGTGAAGTCAGTATCGTGATTGGTGATCCCGTGAATGATTCCGAAGTCGTCGTACTCGTTGCCGTCTGCCCCGGCTGCCAGCAGCCAGACAAATGTTTTTACTCCCGCGGCCAGGTTATAGACGAATCCCTCGAGGCACATACTTCGCCTGCACAGATTCATCGGAACCCACCCACGAAGGAATGGAATTGAATTCGTCGTCGAAGAATGGGATGTCTGCCTTGACCCCAGGATAGTGCTGTGACCAGATCCCGCAACGCCCGCGGAGATTCGGCCTGATACGCGCCGTAGTCCATGGTTTCCGGATTCAGGTTCTGTCCATAGCCTGGGTAGGTGTGATAGGCATACACATCAATTCCCGAGGCACACTGGCAGGTGTCGAAAGCCCGCTGGGTGAAGTCCCGGGTGGGATCGGCCTGGCCGCCGTAGATCACTTTCGCTTGCGGATCGGTTCGGTGGACGGTTTCGATGAAGGGACCGAGGAGCTTTCCAAACTGCTCTGGATTGCCCCATGGATTCCAGTAACCGATGTCCTGTTCATTCCACAAAGCCCAGTAATGGATGCGATCGTGAAAATGATTCACCATCCACGCCGCATATCGGTTGAAGGCAGCGATCTGCTCGGGCGTCGTTGGCGGCCAGAACACCGAATACAGGCTCCGGTCGTCGTTATGAAATGATCCGGGCTCGGGGACACTCACATCGGGTCGCTTGCCGCTGGGCGACGTGTACATCACGTTGCCATAAATCAGTTGCACCTGGATATCGATCCCGTTGTCCACCAGCGAATCCACGTAGTCCTCGAGTTCTGGCGAGCCCGAAAATACCCCGCGCTTCTGCTCGATCCAGTCCCAGCTGGTGCGGTCCGAGCTGTTTTCGTATTGTCCGATGCGGACCCACTTGAAACCAGCATCGAACATGCGCGTCCACCACCAGCGGTTCCACGGGAGATAAGGATCGCGCGGCATGTCGGAGTTGATGCCAAACCCGTCGTGGATTTGCGACGACCGTTTCGGAGGAACGTGGTCAGGAAGGGGTGCGAACTCTGAGCCCGTGAGCTCTGCGGAATCAGAAGCAGAAAGACAAGCGCAGCAAAAACAACAACGCGATGACTCCAAGACTGTGCCAAACATCCTTGCATGGTTTCCTCCCGTTCCTCTCAACTCCGGCAGATTTGTCGGTTGGCCAATCCCGGCGCTGCCGATCTTAACCGGGAATTTCCAATCGTCTTCGGTGAATCTCGCATGCGGCGTCATTCGGAGGACTCAGCAGTTCGCATCGCCAGCGGCAGCACCGCGGACTCAATCCAGGCATCATCCTCTCCGCTGGGCACGTCGGCAAACAGCCACCAACGCTCCACATGTTCCACTACCTCCCCGGGCCGCAATTCGACCAGAGGACCGAGCGTCTCCAGTTCGAGGAATTCGGGGTTGGTGAAGACTTCGAAATTGCAGCCAAAGTCGGGATAGCGAGCACCGCTGATCATCGCCGCACGCTTCACGAACAGATAGCCCTGCCTGAAATACGCTCCCCAGCCGGCCCGGTTGTAAATGCCCCCCATCTGTTCTTTGAAACGGCCCTGTGGATTTGCGAGTTGCCGCAATTGGATATAGGACGTGCCGAGCACCCAGCGCGGATCGGCCAAGTCCGTGAACGACCAGATGCCGAAGACTCCCACTGGCAGGTAGTGATCCTTGTCCATCGCAATCCGAGGAGAAAGTGGCAGAATGGCGCGGCCACCAGCCCCCATCATTGTGGGGGACCACGGGGCGAGCGTGGTGGAGCGTGTATCGTGATTCCAGATGCGGTGCGTGATCCGAACCTGCGAGCCGGTTGCTGCCAGTTCGATCTCAAGTTCCTTCTGCAGGTTCGTGCCCGGACCCAACTCCTCGCGCTGCGCCGCGAAGCGAGTCACGTTGCCCTGTCCGAGAGACCGCCACCGGAGTGTTGTCGGGATAGTACGTTCTCTCCACTTCCGGGGATACCCACAAGCGGTGGCCACCATAAAGGCGAAACTCGGAACCGCCAGTCTTCCCCGCATCTTCCTCGACTTCATGGAGAAGGTTCTTCCCGTTCAGAAAGCCATAGAAGAGAATCCGTGGGCCGACATCGGCGGTTACGACCAACTCGACGACGCCATTGGACAACCTGTACGCATTGTTCCAGCCCCGGTATGAGATCGGCTCGAGCATGGTCGTGAAATCTGCCTGCTGGGTCAGACAAGTTCTTTCGCATGCTTCTGAATCTTGCCCAGGCCCGCCGCGATTTCCTGCATGTCTTCTTCGTCTCCCAGCAAGGCAGGCTGCGGAATCCAAACGGTCTCCCATGCCGCCTTTTGGGTTGCTGGGAATTTCTTCTTCAGGAATGCATGCTTTTGCTTTGGCCTGTTTGCCGCTGAGGCGCTTCCGGTACTCGCCATTGCGGAACATGTCCAGCTCGTGGAGCGGCGGGTAACTTGCCTGGTTGGGAATGCCCTCCGCGTTCATCGCTGCAATGAACCGCTCGGTCGAGATTTTCGCGAACTCTTCTTGTTCACGTGAAAAATGTAGGCATACTGCCCGTTGCGGGTGCAGCGTTCGTCCAGTCTCTGCGGCGTAATGCCGGGAATTTCGCTTAACAGGCGGTCCAGCAGCCTTGAGTTTTGATGGCGCCGCTTGGTCTGCTCGTCGAGACGGCTCAGCTGCACGTTCAAAATGGCGCCCTGCCATTCGCTCAGCCGGTAGTTCGATCCATAAATGATAGTGGCTATAGAACCACTCCCCGGGCATGCGGCCGCAGTCGTGCACGGAGCGGGCCTGCACCTCGAATTTGTCGTCATTGGAAATGATGATCCCGCCTTCGCCGGCGGTCATCAGCTTGCTGGATTGAAAACTGAAGGTCCCCGCAACGCCAAAGGTTCCGATGCGCTGCCCGCGCCATTCACTGGCGTGCGCATGCGCCGAGTCTTCGATCAACGCCAGTCCCTTGCGGCTGGCGATTTCTTTCAGGCGATCGAGATCCGCGGGATGCCCGCCCATGTGCACCGCGACGATCGCCTTCGTTCGTGGAGTGATGGCAGCTTCCACCAGGTCGGGATTGATGCAGTATGTTTCAGGGTCAACATCCACCAGAACCGGAAGCGCATTCGCAAACAAAACCGCACTCGCGGTAGCGACGAAAGTAAAATCCGGCACAATCACCTCGTCACCGGCGGTGATGCCCAGGCCTGCCATGGTGACTTCCAGGGCGGCTGTGCCGTTGGTCACCGCAATGCCGTGGCGAGCCCCGTGAAACTTAGCGAAGGCGTGTTCGAATTCCAGCGTTTTTGTCCCGGGAGTGCGCCACCAGACTCGGCTTTCCAAAACCTCTTGCAGAGCCCGCTCTTCATTGTTGTCGTAATACGGCCACACGGGAAACGGTTTGTTTTTTGCTTTCTTTCCTCCGAGCAATGCCAGTGCAGACATGAGGTTCTCTCCTGGGTGGCCCTAGTACTGGTTGAATCCTGTGGCGTAGCGGAATGCTTCCACGAAGTGCCCGTCTTTGCGCGGCTGTTCCCGCCGCATCTCGTCTTTGGCCTTTTCCATGTCCCTGGGGTCCCAGTCGGGACGATATTTATGGACGGCAGGTTCGAACTGGCTCACTTGTTTGCAAGCGGCATCGAACTTTAACTCGGCGACGCTGTCGATGTTGACAAAGTAATTCGATTCCTGCGGCGAAGGATAGAAGAAATACATTTCCGGCACCTGGTACGGTTCCAGCCCCATCTGCAATCGTTGATTGGGGAAATAGAGCCAGAACTCGGCGGCGCGCACTGCATCGATGGTATTAAAAGCCGCCATGCGATGGTCGCTTTTGTGCCAGCGCTCGTACCATTCGCCCGGATCAACGCTCAGGAGTACATCCGGCCGCAGGCGACGGATGATCGCGGTTGCCTCCTCAGTCAGCTTGGGCTGCGGAGCATACTCCAACATGCCGTCGTCGTATCCCATCCACATGAATGTTCTCTTTGGGTGTGCCCAGCTGTCCTTCAGAAATCTCCTGCTCGGCCCGTCGGATTCGCGCCAGACGTTGCGAACTCATCTCCGGATCGTAGGAACCTTTGTCGTCATTCGTGTAGACCACGATGTACACCTTGTTGTGATTGCGATTCAACAGGGCGATTGTGCCCCCGGCACCGAACACATCATCGTCGGGATGAGGAGTGAACACGAGGATCGTCTTGTTCTGCAGATTCTCAAGGCGAGTTTGTTGCGCCTGGACACTGACGATCGACAGGAACATGAGGAAACAGACAAGCCAAACCGGTGCGCATGCGCAAATCCCTCGCGCCAATAGTGAAATGGTTTATTAAAACGGTTAAATATGCCCCAGCGATCCTCTCGCTGTCAACCAGAAAACATTGCATGGAGAGAACTGCACAGTCCTCGCGAAAGTCACCGCATTCTAACATTTTCTCTTGACAGCGGGGGATTACTTGGCTGACGATCAATCGTTTTAATAAAACAATTTACGCGCGTTTCGGGCGGGCAGGGAGCCTGAGGGTGCGCTTGGGGGGCCTATGCTTCGCAGTGTCCATGCCGTGGTTCTGTTGCTGGCGTTTTTCGGTCTCGTTCTGATCGCCGCCATACCTGCGATAGCCCAGGTCGACCGCGGCGCCATTGTCGGCGCGGTCGCCGATCCCTCGGGAGCGCGCATTTCGAGTGCGCAGATCACCATCATCAACCGCGAGACCGGCCAGGCGTTTCACCTCACAACGGATGAGGAAGGCAACTACACCGCTAACCTCCTGAAAATCGGCACCTACTCGGTCTCGGCCACCAAGCAAGGCTTTCAAAAGACGCTTCAGGCCGAGGTGAATGTTGCCGTGAATCAAAGCGTGCGAGTCGATCTGGTACTCAGGCTGGGGGCGGCCTCGGAGACAGTCGAAGTTACAGGGGCGGCACCGCTTGCTGCAAACGGAATCTTCTTCCCTGGGAACGATTGAGACCGAGCGGCGAATCTCTGAACTGCCGCTGAATGGAAGAAACTTCATCCAGCTGGCCTACCTTGGCCCCGGAGCCAATGGGGGGCAAACCGGAACCAACGTCAGCGGCGGCGTTTTTGAAAACGAGCGGGCCAATGAAGCGATCTCGGTGAATGGGCTGCGGGTCTCGAACAACAACTTCCTGCTGAATGGGGTCGACAACAACGAATTTGGGCTGGGCGGAGTGGTCGTGTTGCCGCCGCCGGATGCCATCCAGGAATTCAGACCGAAGAGAATTCCATGAGCGCGGAATTCGGACGGGGCGGCGCTGCCGTCAATGTGGTCTTGAAGTCGGGCACAAACCAAATGCACGGCGGAGTCTACGAGTTCATTCGCAACGACAAACTGGATGCGGTGAACTATTTCAACCAGGGCCAGCAACCCTTCAAGCGGAATCAGTTTGGGGCGTTCCTGGGCGGGCCGATCAAGAAGAACCGCACTTTCATTTTCGGCGACTATCGAGGGCTCGCGTTTGCGGGAGAGCAAGCCGTTTATTGTCGACCGTGCCAACTGACGCTAGAACGAGCCGGGGATTTCACCGACCGGTTGACCGGAGAGACCTTTTCTCCCTGTCGCGACGGCCATCACGGCCCACACCTTCGACACCGGCACGATCTTCGACCCATTCAGCACCCACGACTACACCTGCGCGGACGGTAGCAGTTGTGTCTCTCCGCAATCCCATCAGCTAGCTGACAGTCAACATAATTCCGCCGCAGGCTCCGATCAACGCCATCGGGCAGAACGTTGCGAATTTTATCCTCATGCCGACCGATCCCACCGCGCTCACGAACAACTATCTCGCCAATCAGAATCACGTGAACGATCAGGATTCTTTCGATATCCGGCTCGATCACCGCTTCAGCGATCAGGACCAGATCTTCGCGCTCCTACAGTTTCGGCGACGTGCGCAGCCAGCAACCGGGCCCGCTGGGGCCGCTCTGGGGCGGATCCGATTGTTGCCCCAGCATCAGCAACTCGCGTGCGCAACACTTTGGTACTGGGCTTCACGCATACGTTTTCACCGAAAGGCTGCTGAACGATCTTCATGGCGGATACTTCCGCTATGCGGTCAACGCGTCTGCCCTTTAATTTCGGAAATACCATTGGTGCCGATGAACTGGGAATTCCCAATGCCAACCGCAGCACGGGTACCCAATTCGACGTGGCCTGACCAATATCGATATCGCCGGGTTCACGCCGTTAGGAGACTCGGAGTTCCTCCCCGAGCATGCATTCGAGAACATTTATCAAATCGCGGACACGCTCACCTGGATGCGAGGGCCGGCACTCGCTGAAATTCGGCGTCGACTTTCGCCGCCAGCAACGCAACTTTTACCAATTCACGGCGCCGCGCGGCTTCTTCGATTTCGGCGGCGGGTATACCAACGACCTGACCACCGCCAATGGCGGCAACGGGCTGGCGGATCTGCTGCTCGGGGTCCCGGATCGCCAACGAGCAGGACTTCCTGCCCGGCCTTTATCCCACCCGGTACTGGGACCTGGGCGAATTCGTTCAGGATGATTTCCGCGTTCGCCGCAATCTGACCATCAATCTTGGGCTTCGCTATGAACATCACTTCCCCAGCTAATGGGCGAGTCGGCAACTTCGATCTCAATCGCGCGATCGTCGTGACCTCCTATGGGCAGAGTCGCGGTATCGCATGCCGGCGTGCAGTTCGACAAGAACGACTGGGCGCCTCGCCTCGGCTTCGCCTGGTCGGCGAAGCAAGAACACCGTGGTCCGAAGCGCCTTCGGAGTCTTCTATTCCGCCGAGGCCAATATCTTCGATGATCTCGGGCTCAACCCTCCGCAGCTCACGTTTTTATGCCGCGAACTTCAACCCCGGGGCGATGCCCTCGCCGGCACAGCTGATCTCAACCGGTTTCCCGAGCACCCTGCCTGTTGGAGATGCCATCAACATCAGGGACCCGTGAAGACCACGGGACCGAAGCGCATCATTCCCCGCATTATGGAGTGGAATCTGGGCGTGCAGCACCAGTTCAGGCAAACTGTGTGGCCCAGGTTGGGTACGTCGGCACCCGGCCTACCACCTGTGGAACCATGAGGCCAGTGACCTGAACCAGGCGCCGCAAATTCTCGATACCAATTTCTGTGGACCCGATCCCGACGCAATTGCATCCCGAACTTTGGCCGCCGGTACTTCAACCAGCAGCCGAATATGACCGCAGGTTCTGCCGCTCGACTACCCGCAATTGGAGTGTTCTACAACGCGTTCCAGGCCTCGCTGAACAAACGCTTTTCGCAACGGCTTCAACTTTGCTGGCTGCGTACACGTTCGCCAAAAACCTGGGGAATGCGGACGGCAACGTCGGCGGTTTCATCCAGAACTCGTATCGCGCCGATCTGGAGCACGGTCCGGTTGCCCCGGATCTGCGGCACCGACTATCATCAGCTATCTGTACGAACTTCCAGTCGGGCATGGCCGCCATTTCATGGGCGACGCGCAGCGGAATCGCAGAGGCATTCTTGGGCGGATGGCAGGTTGCGGGAATCACGACCGCGCAGAGCGGCGAGGCGGCGAACTGCGGTTCTGTCATCCGACCTCAGCAATACCGGCAGCTTCAGCTATCGCCCCAACCAGATCGCCAATCCTTACGATTTCTCGTTCAACTCCGGCGTCTCAAGGCAACGACTTTGGCTGCACCAATCCCGGGACATCAGACTCTGGATTGCTGGTACAACCAGGCGGCATTTGTCGCACCTCCGCTCGCGCCCGGGCAGCAATCCGCCCACAGCTTCGGAAACTCCCAGATCGGAAATCTGCGTGGACCTGACCTGGTTGATTTCGATTTTGTTCTGCAAAAGAACTTCAAGATTCGGAGAGTCGCAACAAGTCGAATTCCGCGCGGAGTTCTTCAATCTGCTCAATCATCCGAATTTCGGGTTGCCCGGAGGCGGTTCCTCGGTTCCGGTTGACGTGCCGGGAGGCGCAGCATCACCAACACAGCGACTGACAATCGCCAGATCGAGTTCGCACTGAAGTACACATTTTAGATTCAAGCGTCACCAGAACTGCCTGATCGATGGATGGGATGAAGAAGGACAATACGGTGACGCGATCCAGAACAAAAACAGGTGGCGTGGTCACCATTCGGGACGTCGCAAAGGAATGCGGGCTTTCAGCCACCACCGTGTCCATGGTGTTGAACCATGCTCCATTGGCAACGTATATCCCGGAATCAACCAAGAAGCGCATCATCCACGTTGCGGAGGGGCTGGGCTACCACCCCAATCCCTTCGCCCAAGCTCTTCGGAGCCATCGCAGCCATACCATCGGCGTGATGGTGCCGGACATCGCAGATCCGTACTGCGCACAGATTCTGCGCGGGATCGAAAACAGCTTTTCGCGATCGGGATATCTTCCGTTTCTTGGTGGATATCCAAAATAACCGCTCACTGTTCCAGAAATATCTCAATGTCTTGTTGGGCCGGCGCGTCGAAGGGCTGATCATACTTGCCAACTCGCTCTCTTTTGAAACAGAGCTTCTGAGCGCCCTGGAAAGCCGAAAAATTCCTTCCGTCATTTTGGGCCGGGAGCCTGAGACCGACGCCTTGAGTTGGGTCGCCACCGACAACGAAGCCGGCACCCAACAGGCCCTCGAGTACCTCTATCGGCTAGGTCACCGTAAGATCGCTTTTATCCGCGGACCCAGGATGATCGTCGACAGTCAACATCAATGGGAGGGAATTTGCTCCTTCGCTGCCGCCACGGGGTTGAAACTGGATCCCCAGTTGGTGGTGACATTGAGTGATCCTTTTTCGAGCTATGAAGGCGGCTACGAATCTACCAAGGAGTTGCTGAGCCTGAAGCTCCCCTTTACAGCGCTGGTAGCCTTCGATGACATGACCGCCTTCGGCGCGATCCGAGCGCTGATCAGCGCAGGCCTGAGGGTGCCTCTAGACTGTTCGGTAATCGGATTCGATGATATTCCCGCCGCTGCTTTCTACAATCCTGCTTTGACCAGCGTGCGGGAACACATGGAAAGCCTGGCGTCGATGGGAGCGGAAATTCTGATCGAGGCCATTCGTGCCCATCGCAAGAACACGACGGCCAGCCCCGTCCATCGCAAGGTCACGCCGGAATTGATTGTCAGGGAATCGACCGCCCCTCCCAGGGAATTCCCGAGCATGCCCTCCGGGAAACCGACGACTGGGTAACAGGATTGTGGAACACCCCGCAGCCAGCCCGCAAAGGAACACACGATGACGACTGGACGCGCTAGAACCGTCATGCTGCTCATGACTTTGATCTATGGCGTGGCTTCCTGGGGACAGCCAGCGACGGCCCTAAAAGCTGGTGCCTCCGCTGTGCCTATCACTCCATACGGCAAGAACCCCGATTGGGATGGCCCCATAACCGCAAGCGGTGTTTGGGGCGAGAATTTCACCGACAGCAACCACAACGGACGCTGGGATCCGGGTGAGCCGTTCGTTGACGATATCGGGAATAGCGCGCTCGACGCCACGTCCCGCGGCCGATACGACGGGATTTTCCTGGCCGGGTTCGGCAACGACCGCATGGCCACGGGCAAGCACGACGATCTGTGGGCTCGAGCCTTGGTCCTCGACGCAGGCACAACGCGCATCGCCATCGTGTCGGTGGATCTCATCGGGTATTACCAGAACGCCGGTTACTATGGAATTGAGGATGCGCACAAGCTACTCGATCCCAAGCTCGGAATTCAGGAAATCATTCTAAGCAGCACGCATAACCACGAGGGCCCCGACACGATTGGGCTATGGGGGAACAGCCAGGTAAGTGGTGGCACGTTCCCGTTGTATCTGAAGTTTGTGGATCGCCAGATCGCACGGGCAATCACGCTTGCGGCGCAGGCTGCGATTCCTGTGAGAATGAAGTTGGGCGCGACCAATCCAAAGTCCTCGCCCTTGTTGGCCGGCCTGCAGACTCGAACCGACGGACGACCGCCACAATTCTTTGATGAGGAGTTGCGCGTCATGCAGTTTGTAGCCACCGAGGGTCCGGATAAAGGCAAGGCGGTCGCTACGCTGATCAACTGGAATACACATCCAGAGTCTATGGGAGATGAGAACACCGTGCTGACGTCGGATTTTCCTGGAGCTGTGCGCGAGGCGATCGAGAAGCATTACGGCGGAACTGCGATCTATGTCTCCGGTGATCTGGGCGCAGTGGAGATTGTCGGCGACGACAACCGCGGTTCACGTACTACTTTCGACGGGAAAGACTTCCCCTTAGTCAAGGGCAACAAGGCCGCATACACCTTCGCTCGGACCGAGGCCATCGGCCGGGACGTTGCGAATGCGGCGGTAGAGGCGATTGAAAAGGCAGAGTGGAGCCCGGTACCGGCGATTTCAATCCGGAAGCGTGAACTGCGTGCGCCCATGGACAACCAGGGGTACCAGTTCCTGATCAGCAAGGGCGTGCTCGCGAAGTTGCATGGTTTCGATGCGGCAGGAGGCGCACAAGCGGTCAGCACTGTCTATGCGGTGCGGTTAGGGGACGCACAGATTATCACCGTGCCGGGGGAACTTTTTCCGGAGGTCTATTACGGGGTAGCCCAGCACCGTCGCAAGGATTGCCCCAAAGCCGTTACCGGTCGCCCTCTCGAGCCTGCGGTTCGCGACTTCTTAGACGCCAAATACAGATTTGTGTTCGGTCTGTCTCCCGATGAGCTAGGCTACTTCGTCCCTGGATACGACTTTCATGCCCCCAGCTTCGATCCTGAAAAAGGGCTCCAGGAGGCGAAAGATGCTTGCGCAGCGGCGCCGGATCACTACCACGAAACCAACTCGGCGAGTTCGAGGCTTGCGCCCGCTTGGGCGTGTACCGCGATTGAATTACTAGGTGGAAAGAGCGTTCAGTTCTCAGCGTGCGCCCGGCAGGCAAGTCCAGCCCAGCACTAAACGAATTTCGGTGATCGCCTCTCTCGATCACGGTTCCAGTGGGAATCGTCGAGCCTGTCGTGCTCACTTGAGCCGTAAGAGTCACGGATTGCCCGTAGTTGGACGGGTTCAGGCTTGAAATCAGCCCGGTAGTCGTCGTGAACAGGTTCACGGCTTGTTTTACGGTTCCAGTGCCTGACCTATATGTTGCATCTCCTGAGTAAACCGCCCTGATCGTGTGGGTTCTTGCGGGCCAATACCGATGTAGTCGGCACGGCCATCCCAGCCACCGTATTTCCTGTCCCGATCTGCGTCGCGCCATCAAAGAAGGTAATACTCTCGCCATCGGCAATCGAGCCGTACGGCGAGGTAACCGTGGCTGTAAAGGCCACAGGCTGATGACGAGCCGGAGGTAGTAAGCACTGTTTTCGACGTGGTCGTTGCCTGGTTAGTTGCTCAGCAGTCCGCGATCGTTTCCGAGTAGCTCGACGATCCGCACGGAACTATGCCGGCAGTGAGCAGCAGGTCCGGATCGAGTGACTGTGCGAGACATACTTGCCAAGCGCATCTTGCCGGCGTGATGTCTAAGAACTGCAATTCGTCTCTCAAAACTCGGACCTGCCCTTAGTGGTTGCCATATCGACCTCCCACAAAAATCCCCTTGCACTCTCCTTTCGCTTCGGGCGACTCCGCAGTCTGGAGTCATTCGAAGGACACGATTGCGAAGTACAGTCCTGCAAAGAAGACCAGTAAGACAACCGCTATGCCCGCGAAACGGGCCAGCCGCGAACTCATGGTGGGACGGCCGCCTTCGGTGTTCTCGATTTGTTCGTCTATGGTTTGAAACATGGCTGACTCCATCACTCGCAAACTTGACTGAGCGTCAGTCTGCCCGAGAAACCGGAGCGTCAGTGCTCTAAGCGCTGGCGCGGCTCCTCTACCCTATTCAACCACCTCGCATCCAAAAAGAAAGTGACCCAGATCACCATGGCACAGTGAATCAAATCAGCGACACCGAAGCGACAAAGTAAAGACGCCAAGCGTCATATCCACGGCAAAGACACGTATGTTTTTCAGTGTGCCTCGTGTCACAGACACCAGCTTGCGAAGTGCGCCAATATATAGACGAGAGAAATCATGTGGGCCTGTTCGGCTTCGGACGAGGGGGCGCTTATGAAGAAAGCACTCGTTCTCTTCTTGCTGCTAGCACTTTTTCGCGTTTTCGGTGCAGTGCACGCTTCCGCCCAGGAAAAGTCCTACATCACGGTAAGAGGCAGCGACCTGAACAATGGGGTTGTCATCCTGGACGTCCTGAAAGCAAACAAGGCTTACCAACTGCAGTGCAACCTTGGGGCATCGGGCTGCACGACGCTAAAGAACGGCAACTACCAAATGGTGCAACTTCCTCAGAATTTCGGAATGTATGAGCGCACGGACGTCGAGGTTTATCCGGAGTCCGCTGTCATCTCAGATAAAGATAAGAAACTCGGTGAATACTGCCTGCTCAGCAAGACCGGGATCGATATCAATCTCCCTGACGGCGTTGACGGTCCTGGGTGTTCCCTATCCACCCGGCGAGTCGTTGCACAAAAGCCCTGCAAGGCCTACGAATAGATCCCAGGCGCCTCATGTCCAAGCTTCTGCACGTACTCAACGTACGACCCAGGATAAACAGTGGGATGGCGGTCCGTGCCGCTCTCGCCGCCCAGTTCCAGCACACGTGAGCCGAGACCGCGAAGGAACATGCGGTCATGCGATACGAAGATCATGGTGCCTTCAAAATCCTTCAGGGCGTCCACCAGCATTTCCTTGGTCGCAAGATCCAGGTGATTGGTAGGTTCGTCGAGCACCAGGAAGTTCGGCGGGTTGTAGAGCATGCGTGCTATTGCCAGCCGCGACTTTTCTCCGCCGGAGAGTGCGCGGATCTTCTTATCCACGTCTTCGCCGGAGAACTGGAATGCTCCTGCCAGGTTCCGCAGCGCCCCAAGACTGTCCTGGGGAAAATCCTGTTGCAACTGTTCGATGACGGTGAGATCGGAATTGAGCACGTCCAGCGATTGTTGCGCGAAGTAGCCCATATACAGGCTGGCGCCGAGCCGCACGCTTCCGGCATCGGGAGCACTGGCTCCGGCAATCATTTTAAGAAGCGTAGTCTTACCCGCGCCGTTTCTCCCCATGACGGCCCAGCGTTCTCCGCGGCGGATGGTGAGATTGAACCCTTCGTAAATCACACGCGGGCCGTAACTCTTGTGCAGATTCTCAAGGACGGCCACCTGTTCGCCGGATCGCGGGGGGACACGAAAGTCGAATTTCACGACCTGGCGTTTTTTGGGCAGTTCGATCTTCTCGATCTTGTCCAAGGCCTTGATTCGGCTCTGCACCTGGGCCGCTTTGGCGGCGTGCGTCCTGAAACGATCAATGAAGCGCTGTTCTTTGGCAAGCATGGACTGCTGCCGGGCAAATGCTGCCTGCTGATTGCTCTCTCGCACCGCCCGCTCGCGCTCGTAGAAGTCGTAGTCACCCGAGTAGGTGATGATTTCGCCGCCATCAATCTCTGCAATCTTTGAGACCAGACGATTCATGAACTCGCGGTCGTGCGAAGTCATGAGCAGCGCGCCAGGAAATGACTTGAGAAACTGCTCCAGCCAGATGATGGATTCGATGTCGAGATGGTTCGTCGGTTCGTCCATCAGCAATACATCCGGCATTCCGAGCAGGACGCGTGCCAGCGCAACCCGCATTTTCCATCCGCCGGAGAGAGCGCCCACGTCGCCGTCAATCTGATCGTCTTTGAATCCCAGACCGTGGAGCACTTCACGGGCTTGCGATTCGAGCGCGTAACCGCCTAAATGCTCGTACTCCTCCTGCACGTGACCGAAGCGATCAAGGATGCGGTCCATGTCATCCGCCTTGTCGGGGTCGGACATTTCCCGCTGCAAGGCTTCGAGTTCGTGGTGTAGATCGCCGACGCGTCCGCTGCCTGCGATCGCTTCATCCAGGACCGAACGGCCCTGCATTTCCTCGACGTCCTGGCGAAAGTAGCCGATCGTCAACTTCTTGGGGACAGAGACCGTGCCCTCGTCGGGAGTTTCCTCGCCGACCACCATGCGGAAGAGCGTTGTCTTGCCCGACCCATTGGGACCGACCAGTCCGACTTTTTCGCCGGGATTCAACTGAAAGGAAGCATCCACGAAGAGCAACTGCTTGCCATACTGCTTATTGATGTTTGAGAAAGAGATCATTTTGAAGGAGCAACTCGCGGCACGGTGCCTCTTCCAGTGTAGCGTGGCCAGAAAATTGCCGGCCAACGCTGGCCGTTGGATTATTGAAGACTTGCCCGTGATCCGACCCGCAATCCAGATCTCTGTCTCAGTTGATCCCTTCTGCCTCCCTCGCTTCGAGGAATAGTGTCACTATCGAAGAACTCGTTGATGATCGCCTCACAGATCGATGATAGCCAGAACCTCCTCTTTGTCTAAGCACGAAATGACGTAGTCGACCTGCTGCGGTGAGCTATGGGGCAAGATCTTCCATTTCCGTTTTAATTGATTCCGACTTCTAGCAAGCTTCGAGTACGATTGCTGATCAGCAGATCATTGCCATCCGCTTGCGTCCACAAGTCAATCATGACTCTCGCAGCTTAATCTGCCATGCTGGCGCTTTACTTGTCTACTTCGGCATGCTCATGTAATCGCTCACTGCCAAAGGTTAGTGTGGATTCCAGCTTCACGTGCTGTAGAGCCAAGCATAGAATTGATCTACCTTTTCGGAGTCTCCTCGCAACAACTCCGTGACGTCACAGGTCGTCGCTCAAGACGATTGAGGTGCTCCCGAGTCCACGCTGCTCAACTCTCGCAAATCCGCGTACGTAGAACCTTCTCTTTGAATCAGCAAAGTGAGTTGCGTACTTCGTTCCTCGCACGCCGGATCTCTGTTCGCCAGTTGGCTCCAGAGTGGACTTGGTCGCAGTACTGAGTCTCGAAGTCCCATGATCCATTCGTGCTCACCAGGATAGACCGCGTCCTACGCTTCAGTCAAAGAGGTGGCGTCGCACCAGTTCCTTGAGTCTTCGACTGTGATCCACTAGCGTTGTTCGCGCGCGCCCGAGCCGCGAACACGTCTTTGTTGACTGCGCTATCGAGATGCCTGACTTCTAAGCAGTTCAGCAAGCCTTCGACGTTAGGCCGCACCCATTCTGGGATTCCGCAATGGCCGCCTCAAGATCGGCGAGAGCGCGACGAACAGGCTGCCAGTCATCGTGCGCATCGACTTCGATCTTCTCGGTGTGCAGCGATACCCGCCGTGCATGCACCAGTGCGCGTTCAGCGTACCTCGGGTGACAGCGCGCCTAGCGTCGTCGAGCGTTTCCTTGACAGGCCGGCATCGCTCTGTAACGCCTCGCGAGACCTCTTGCCAGTCGCGGCTTCATCGTACGTCAGCTCTTGCTTACAAACCAGCGAAATATTTCCTGCGCTTCAGCGCGATGTCCATCCCATTCTTTCCTTCATAGCGACGTTCACGCTAGGGTAACCATCGCAGATCACGAGATTAGCGGATCAATGTGCAGCAAAATCAGGGATCGCAAAATTCACACTTGACATTGCCAGATAATCCACTACCATATGGTTGTGGATAAATTAGGTACAACATTTGCGGCTTTGTCTGATCCAACCCGGCGGGCGATGATCGAACGACTCTCGCATGGGCCTGCCTCTGTGCATGGATTGACGGAACCGTTTGCACTTTCGCAGCAGATGATTTCAAAACATATTGCCTACCTGGTGCGGGCGCGGATTGTGATCAAGACGAAGCGTGGACGAGAGAGTGTGTGCACGCTTAGGCCAGAGGCGATCAAGACAGTCAGCGACTGGGCGATTAGCTATCGCCGATTCTGGGAAGAGAGTTTCGACAAGCTGGATGTGGTTGTGAATCAAATGAAGAAAGAGGAGGTCAGAGATGACAAAAAGCACGGTGAACGAAACAGAGCGGATGGTTGTCACAAGAATTTTTGATGCCCCACGCGAGTTGGTTTGGAAGGCGTGGACAGACCCGAAGTACGTGATGCAGTGGTGGGGACCGAAGGGCTTTACTGCGCCCGTTTGCAAGATGGATTTTCGCGTGGGAGGAAAATCTCTCCTCTGCATGAGAACGCCGGATGGGCAGGAGGGCTGGAATGCGGTTGAATACCACGAGATTGTTCTGCACGAGAAGATCGTTTCCTCCATGTACTTTTCGGACTCGAAGGGAAACAAGATTGAGCCTGCGGAATTAGGGATAGAAGATGAGGCTATCGACGGTGCGTACGACGTGACCATCTTTGAGGATCTCGGAAACGGCCAGACGAAACTCACCCACATTGGAAATGAACCCATGGAGAGCGCGAAAAATAGCGGTCAACTGGAGGGCTGGAACGAGACACTCGATAAAGTTGCCGCAGTTGTTACGAAGCTAGCGCAGGCGAAATAAGAAGCTGAAGCTTTGATTCGCGAAACTCAATCGTGGAGAAAGAAATGAAAAGAATACCGTTTCTCGCTATCGTCCTGCTGGCATTCGCATTTCCCGCCCATGCCCAGGACGCGATGAAGAAAGATGCAGCCGTCAAACCTGCCGATCCGGAATTGAAAGTCGTGCTCGATTCCTGGAATGAGATTGGCCGCAAGCTGACGGCGATGGCCGAAGATTTTCCCGAGGATAAGTATGACTTCAAGCCGACACCCGCGCAGCGGAGCTTCGCCGAGCAGTTGCTGCACGCGGCGGGTGCAACCTACTACTTCACCAATCCTGTGATGGGGCAGAAGCCTCCCGCGGCAGAAGATCCGAAGCGCGACCAATACAAGTCCAAGGCCGACATCGTTGCGTTCGTCAAGAAATCCTTCGCCGATGGCGCAGCCGCCATCCAGTCGAAAGGCGAAAAAGGCCTGACGACGGAGGTTGTTTATTTCCCTGACCAGAAAGCGCGCGTTCTCGACATAGCATACGGCCTCATCGAACACAGCGGTGAACACTACGGCCAGCTCGTTGTGTACTACCGCCTCGCAGGTCTTGTGCCGCCGGAGTCGCGGCCCAAGAAGTAAAGCTCAAGACACCAGATACCCCGTCCTTCGCGTACTTTGCGAGGGGCGGGTACGACGACGGCATACACAACGGGCGGTGTAGAACGGACAAGAGTTGCGCCGGCAGCATCGCCGCCCACCCTTGCAAAAAACGCAAGGATGGGGCACCCTCCGTGGGAATGGTGCAATGCAAAGATGGGCCATCCGCCGTTCATCCGCGTTCATTGGTGCACCCACTGAATTCGCGCTAGAAAGACTACGAGATGCGCAAAGGGTTTACGAGAAAACCAAAACCGGACGCGCCCGCGACGCCAGGCAAGAACTACATAACGCCGAACGGGCTGGAGCGCCTCAAAGACGAGCACCGGTTTCTGCTCACCAGGGAACGCCCGGCCGTGACGGAGGTGGTGGCGTGGGCTGCCAGCAACGGCGATCGTAGTGAAAACGCCGACTATCAGTACGGCAAGCGGCGGCTGCGGCAGATCGATGGGCGGATTCGCTTTCTCACGAAGCGAATCGAAGCCGCGGAAGTGGTGGACCCGGAAACTCGGAGAGCGGGGCCGGCGGCGACGAGGGCATTCTTCGGAGCGACCGTGCGCTATGCCAATGCCGCGGGAACGGAGCGAGTGGTGAGCATCGTGGGCACCGACGAGGTCGATCTCAATCGCAACCACATCAGTTGGGTGTCACCTCTGGGGCGCGCGTTGATGAAGTCAGCAGCGGGTGACAGCGTAGTCCTTCAATTGCCGGGCGGTACAGAATCCTTGACCGTGCTGGAAGTGCGTTACGAGCGCATTTCTGTGGAACCCTTCCGTGAACCACCTGGATCCGAGGCCTCGGCAAAGGGACTCCATCGCCGACGCTAATCCACCTGACGAAGAAACAGCGAGATTACCTTATCTGCAACGGGGTGCGGGGCCGCACTTCCAGTCGGGCGGGATCAGTCCTCTCTCGACACAATAAGATAAAACTGGTACAACGTAATAGGATAATACACAGTACAGCGGAATAGTATAAATACAGAACAACACAATCGGATAATGGAAGATCGAAGCCTGAAGGAAACCGGCCATGGCCAGACCCCCTGAAAAACTCGCGCAGTCCCTCGAAATCCTACGGAACCTCGAGACTGCGGAAGAGGCCGGGGCGATCCGGGCGCGCGACCTGTCGCGCACGCACCGGGAGCGGCTCCTGCGCAACGGCTTCCTGCAGGAAGTCATCAAGGGCTGGTATATCCCGAGCCGCCCGGACGAAGTGAAGGGCGATAGCACGGCCTGGTACGCATCGTTCTGGCGTTTCTGCGGCGCGTATCTGGAAGCGCGATTCGGTGCGCGCTGGTGCCTGTCGCCGGAACAATCGCTCTCACTCCATGCCGGCAACTGGACCGTGCCCGGCCAGCTCGCGGCGCGGTCGCCGCGCGCGGGCAACAAGGTCACCAAACTCCCGCATGGCACGTCCCTGCTGGAGCTTCGCATCGCGCTGCCGGCCGTGGCGGACCGCAAGGAAGAGGAGGGTCTGCGGCTGTTCTCGGTGGAGTCGGCGCTGATCGCATGCTCGCCCAATTATTTTTCGAACAACGCGACGGATGTCCGCGCGGTGTTGCCGATGGTACGGGACGCTTCCGGTCTTCTGGCCCGACTCCTTGAGGGCGGTCACACGGTGATCGCCGGACGTTTGGCCGGAGCCTTCCGCAACGTCCGCCGCGACCGCATCGCGGACGATATCGTGAAAACGATGACCGCGGCCGGTTATGCCGTGCGGGAGAACGATCCCTTCACGGACAAGCCCTCCGTGGTCATCGGGGCCCGCGAAACCTCTCCCTACGTAAACAGGCTGCGGCTGCTTTGGCAGAAAATGCGCGAGCCGGTCATCGAACGCTTTCCAGAAGCGCCGGGCCCGCCGCGCAATATCGAGGCGTACCTCAAGCGCGTCAACGACGCCTATGTCACGGACGCCTATCATTCGCTATCGATCGAGGGCTACCGCGTCACGCCCTCTCTTATCGAACGCGTCCGCGGCGGCACATGGAATCCGGAAGCCGACGAGGGCGACCGCGAACAGCGGAACGCCATGGCGGCGCGGGGCTACTGGCAGGCCTTTCAGGCCGTACAGAAAAGCCTCGGCAAAATTCTGAAGGGGGGAAATCCGGGAGAGGTCGCGGACGCGGACCACGGCACGTGGTACCGGGAGCTGTTCGCGCCGAGCGTCACCGTCGGCCTGCTGAAGCCCGCCGATCTCGCGGGCTATCGCAACGGCCAGGTATACATCCGCAAGTCGATGCATGTGCCGCTGAACCGGGACGCGGTGAGGGACGCCATGCCGGCGTTTTTCGACCTGCTGCGGGAAGAACCGCATCCGGCCGTCCGCGTGGTGCTCGGGCATTTCATCTTCGTCTACATCCATCCTTATATGGATGGCAACGGCCGCGTCGGGCGCTTCTTGATGAACACGATGATGGCGTCGGGCGGATACCCGTGGACGGTCATTCCGGTAACCGACCGCAACGCCTACGTGAACGCTCTCGAAAAAGCGAGTGTCGGCGAGGACATCGCGCCCTTCACGGACTTCCTCGCCAGGCTGGTGAAAAAACGACTGACGGGCGAGCCCTTGCCGGGAATGCCGAAGTCCTCGTCATAGGCGAATGCTAGAACAACTCTCGATCTACAAGAAGGCGCGTATGTACGAATTGCCGAGAACGATTCCAGACGTGAAGATGCTGCTGGCGTTGGCGCCCGAAGAGCGATACTCACAGCCCCTGCCGCTGGCTGGTTTTCAAATGTTCGGTGATAAACTTCGTTTGGGAAGACGACGAATCCATGAAACCACCATCGAACGTCAAAACGCCAGCGCAATACGTCGCTTCACTCCCTGCTGATCGTGCGAAGACGATCGCGACGGTGCGCGCACTCGTGAACAAGCACATTCCGAGCGGCTACGATGAGTGCCTCGTCTGGGGCACGATCGGCTGGACGATCCCGCTGTCTCGATATCCAGACACTTACAACAAGCAGCCGATCTGCTACGTCGCGCTCTCGGCGCAGAAGAACTACTGCTCGCTGTACCTGATGGGCGCGTTTTGGAGTGCGAGTCAGCTCGAGCAACTGAAGGCGGCGTTCAAAGCGGCGGGGAAGAAGCTCGACATGGGGAAGTGTTGCGTTCATTTCGAGTCGCCGGGAGATTTGCCGCTCGAAGCGATTGGCAAGCTGATCTCGGCGATTTCGAGCGAGAAGTGGATCGAGATGTACGAACAATCGGAACCATCGACGAGAGCAGAAGGATAGCCGCACAAAACACTGAGCTTGGGAGCCGCCACCTTTCCCCTCTTCGAGCGCCGAGCCAATCGCCCTGCGCAACGATTTTGTGATCCTGCAATAGATTGATGGCCGTCACGATTCGCCCCTTGATCTGCCGCTGCGCATTTAACTGAGTGGAGCCGGCGATCCATCGGACCACGCGCCTGTAAGCATCATGAATATATTGATCGGTTCCGGGTCGTTCTTGCCCCGTGGATCGATAACAATGGGAGATTTATCCATGTTTGCGCCCCAATCTGCGGGGTTGATCTTTGGGGCGTAAAACATCATATGAGCCATGTTGTGGGCCCCATCCTGGGTGATGCCTTTATCGGTGAGGTAGGCCTGCTTCGACATCATGTAGCACATTGCGCCCGGCTCCAGAGCCGGCAGTTCCTTCTTTTCCACCGCGGTCTTCATACTGTCTTTGATTTCGGCCTTCGATTCTCCTGCCAACGCCAGTCTGGTTCGCATATAGGTGATGGGCAGGATGGTTCGCACCGCCTGCGGGTTGTAACAAATCGGACTGCGATTCTTAGGGTTCCAAAACTCCAGGCTGTCGAATGGGCTCGTCCACGCCCGTTCGACGATGCAGACAAACCCATTCTTGCCTTGGGCTGCGGTCTCAAAACCGTGCGGCCCCAAGATCACGACGGTTGCATCATCGGAGACGGACGGAGGGGCCGCGGTCCGTGCCAGAGCAATCTCAGCGTTTCGATCCGCGATCAGGTACTGATCCAGCGGAGCCATGCTGGGATATGGATCCTTCTTGTCTTGCCCCTGCACGTGCCCAGGCGTCACAATGGCAAAAACCAGGGCGAATATCAGAAGAGCACTTGCGGTAAATCGCTTTCGGTTCATCGTTTCTCCTAAACAGACTTAACCGTATCTTCATCGGCGCTGACAAGGAACACCCGAGAGCCGGTAACGCGGCTACCCGAGTGGGATTGGCTTGCGCGATTGCGAGCATGACATTAGCGGCTGATACGTCGTCACATCCCGCTGCTTACAGCAGACGGAAAGGTATCTTTCCCGCCGAAATAGCACTCTATTGCTTCCACCTTCCCGTCTTTAAGTCGGAAATACTCCACATTCCGGAATGATTTACCGTTTTCCGTGTGGCAAAGATACTTCGCAAACGCCGCGTTGCCACTTGCGACCACCCGGTCCAGGTCAAACTGCCCGATAAAATTAATCTGTGTATCCCAGCAGTTCGTTTTGAAAGCGCTCTTACTGATGTGGTCGTCGCCGGCCGCACTCGAGAAGGTAAAGTTGTCGGCCAGAAAGACGTCAAATGGACCCCAGTCCATCTTCTCCACCTCCCAGGTCCTGTACCACTTCCGGACGATTTCTTCGGCGGTCGTGCTCTGCCCCGCTCCGGCGCGCGCGCTTGCCCTCACGGAGAACGCCGCCGCTCCAACCAGTGCGCAAGCTCCCGCTTCTAGCGCCTTCCGCCGTGAATCGTGCCCAGGCTCGCACTCTGGAAACCTGATCTGTAGATCTCGTGGGATGCCGCCTGCAACAGGCGATCTCGCGTGCGCACCGGATCGCGCGGCGCCGCCACGCTCCGTCTGCGCCGGTTTCTTTCCGCCAACATACCAACCAGTATGCATGTTACGATCGTACTCGTCGAGACAAAAGCTCTTCCCCCTCCCGAATCTCATAACATCTCTGGCGATCTCTACTGATATCCGCACAAAACGATCAGTGAGCTTGTCTTGTTTTGTGTCGATTATTGGCAGATTCGTCCCTATCCTGTCCCGCACTCACGTACCGGAGCAGGGGAACCTCACGTATTTCCTCTGAGCGCGCGATCACGTCTTCGAGAGATCGGCGGTGCAGGACCGCCGTGCGATCCGTGAAACGGCGCGTCCTTTTCCCCTTTCGGGAAGAGCGCGAGCCCTAAGTGCACGCCATTATGCGCGCGCACCACATTTCAAGCTCATACTCGAATTGTCTGAGTGCTGCTGCGTGGGAATGGAGGATGTTGACAAATCAGCGGTGGAACTTTACGAGGGTCCTGACGAAAGTTTGCCATCACGCTGAGGCCCGAGTCGGTTCTTCTCCTGACGGGCAGCACTGAACTTCGCACACCGGGACATGATGCAGATGCGGCCCGGACGATGGAGATTTCGTAAATGTCGACACACCGATTAAAGCTCTCCCCAAGAAATGGAATTGAGAAATGCGCAACCGGCATCATCGGGTTGGACCAGATCACCGGTGGCGGTTTGCCCAAAGGCCGGCCTACGCTTCTTTGCGGTACGGCGGGCTGCGGCAAGACTGTCCTGGCGATGGAATTCCTGGTGCGTGGAGCCACCGAGTTCAACGAGCCGGGCGTGTTCATGGCGTTCGAAGAGACCGACAAGGAGTTGACTGAGAATGTCGCCTCCATGGGTTTTGATCTGCACGCCCTGTGCGCGCGCCAGAAGCTGTTTCTGGATTACGTCCGCGTCGAGCGCAGCGAGATCGAGGAAACCGGCGATTACGATCTCGAGGGGCTGTTCATCCGCCTGGAAAGCGCGATCAATGCAGTTGGGGCCAAGCGTGTCGTTCTCGACACCATCGAGTCCTTATTTGCCGGTTTTTCCAACACCAATATCTTGCGCTCGGAACTCCGCCGCCTGTTCCGCTGGTTGAAAACCAAGGGAGTCACCGCCGTGATCACCGCCGAGACCGGCGATGGCAAGCTGACTCGCCAGGGGATTGAAGAGTACGTTGCCGACTGCGTGATTCTGCTCGACCATCGGGTCGAGGAGCAGTCATCGATCCGCCGGCTGCGCGTCATCAAGTACCGCGGCACCATGCACGGCACCAGCGAGTATCCCTTCCTGATCGGAGAAACCGGTTTGTCCGTGCTCCCGCTGAGTTCCTTGAAGCTGGAACACAAAGCGCCGACGCAAAGAGTCTCAACAGGTGTTCCGCGCCTCGACACGATGCTGGGCGGCAAGGGCTATTACCGTGGGACCAGTGTGCTGGTCTCGGGCGGGGCGGGTACAGGCAAGAGCAGCCTGGCTGCCCACTTTGTGCGGGCAGCGTGTCAGCGGGGCGAACGCGCGCTCTACATGGCTTCCGAACAATCCACCGATGAAGTGGTTCGCAACATGCGCTCCATCGGGGTTGACCTTGAGCAGTGGATAAAACGCGGCTTGCTGCGCTTCTACGCGGCGCGGCCCGGCACCTTCGGCCTGGAAAAACACCTGGTCACGATTCACGACGTGACCACCGCTTTTAATCCGAAAGTGGTGGTGATCGATCCCATCACCAACTTCGCTTCGACTGGTACCTATTCGGAAGTGAAGTCGATGGTGACGCGCCTGATTGATCTGTTCAAGTCGCACCAGATCACCGCCATGTTTACCAGCCTCACCTCCGGGGATAGTTCGCCCGAAATGAGCGAAGTCGGTGTTTCTTCGCAGATGGACGCGTGGCTCCTGTTGCGCAACCTGGAATGCAACGGCGAGCGCAACCGCGGGCTGTATGTGTTGAAGGCGCGTGGCATGGCGCACTCCAACCAGATCCGGGAATTTGTGCTGACCGACCATGGCGTGCAGTTGCTCGACGTCTACGTGGGACCATCTGGGCTGCTCACCGGTTCCGCACGGGTTGCGCAAGAAGCAAGGGAGCAGGCCGAAGCGGTGGAACGCAAACAGCAACTGCAGCGCAGGAACGTCGAATTGAAGCACAAACGCGACCAACTGGAGGCACAGATCGCCAGAATGCGGGCTGAATTCGAACTTGAGGGACAGGGCTTGCTGCGTGGTACGCGCGAGATGGAGTTGCGCGAAAAGCAGATTGCCCTGGACCGTGTGGAAATGGGCCACGCCCGCAAGGCGGATCTGGTGTCCGCACACGGGAACGGCCATGCATAAAAGGAAGGCTGAGATGAGAACGGAAAAGAGGCGGCTTGCGAAGCAGAAGCGCGTGGCGAAGAAGAAAGGTCCCGTGTGGGAATTGCACCTTTACATCGCCGATACCACGGCGCGGTCGGTGCTGGCTACCGAGAATCTGCAGAGTCTGTGCGAGCAGTACCTGAGCGGGCAGTACCGGCTCACCATCATCGACCTGGTGAAAAAACCGGAACTGGCGCGCGAGCACGAGATCATGGCGACTCCGACGCTGGTGCGCGTATTCCCTGGACCGGAGAAAACGGTCATCGGAAGTCTGTCGGACACCGCGCGCGTGCTGCGGGCGCTGGAACTGGGAAATCATCCGGAGAGTCTCGCCTCCGACTTGTCGCACGCTGGTGTCCAGGTAGGCAGCGCATGACACGGGTGGGAAAAGAAAAGAGGCTGGCATGAAACTCGCAACAGGAAAAAACGGCAAAGGGAAGCAGACGCCGAGCGGTGAGTTCTGGAATCTGCGCCTCTACATCGCAGGCGAGACTTCCCGATCTATGACGGCTCTGGAGAACCTGCAGAAGGTCTGTGACGAACATCTGGCGGGTAAGTACAAGGTGGAGGTGATCGATTTGCTGAAGAATCCGCAGTTGGCAGCGGGAGATCAGATCGTGGCCGTTCCCACCCTGGTGCGCAAGCTGCCGCCCCCTCTCAAGAGGCTTATTGGAGACTTATCGAGCGCGGAGAAAGTGGTTGTCGGGCTCGATCTTCGCTCCAGAAAGATTTCGTCGTGAGCGCACAAAGCCGCAAAACCACGCCCCCCCTGGCCACCCACGCGCCCCATGACGGGAAGTACATTCTTCGTCTCTATGTCACCGGCGCTACGTCCCTGTCGCGTCGCGCCATCGTGAACATCAATGCCATTTGCAGGGAGCACCTGCAGGGAAAATACGATCTGGAAGTCATCGACATTCACCAGAAGCCCGCCCTGGCCAAGGATGAGCAGATCGTAGCCGCGCCCACCCTGATCAAACAACTGCCCCTGCCTTTGCGCCGGATCATCGGGGATTTATCAGACCGCGAGAGTGTGCTTTTTGGACTGGATTTGAAACGGAAGGCGTAGGTGCGGCATGCGAGCCACAAAAAGCCAAACCGAACGGCAGTTACGCATTCAACTGAAGCAAGTGCAAAGTCGTCTGGCCGAGTCGGAAGCGACCCTGAAAGCAATCCGCGGTGGCGACGTGGATGGGATCGTGGTCGAAGGGCCACAGGGCAGCCAGATCTTCACCCTGCAAAGCCCGGAAGAGCCCTACCGCATTCTTGCCGAACGCATGAACGAGGGCGCCGCCACGCTGACCTCCGAAGGAATCATTCTCTTCTGTAATCCGCGGCTGGCGGAAATGGTCGGACTATCCGCCGAACGACTGCTGGGTTCCTCCCTCATCTCCATCCTGCGCGACGGCGCGCGAGAGAACTTCCCGGAGTTAGTGCGGCAAGCGCTAAAGAAGGACGTGCGGTCAGAGGGCCACCTGCTATGCTCGGACGGGACCATGCTTCCGGTGCAGTTGTCCCTTAGTTCGATCCCGCTGGAAAACTCCGAGCGGGGGATTTGCCTGGTCGCCACCGACCTGAGCGAGCACAGGCGCGCCGAGCAGAAAATACGGGAACAGGCCGCCCTGCTGGACCTGGCGCACGACGCCGTCCTGTTTCGCGGTCTTAACGGTCAGATACTGTTCTGGAACCGCGGAGCGAAGGATCTCTATGGATGGACGGCTGAGGAAGCCGTCGGCAAGATTTCCCACGATCTGCTGCAAACCAAGCTCCCGGAGCCCCTGGAAAGGATTGAAGCGGTAATCCAGGAGACGCGGGAGTGGGAAGGCGAACTCAAGCACATCTCCCGTGAGGGGAAGGCTATCGTGGTCACGAGCCGCTGGTCGGTTTTACGTGACGAACAAGGCAAGCCCACGGCGATTCTGGAAATCAACCGCGACATCACGCAGCGCAAGCGAGCGGAAGAATCGCTGCGCCTGGCCCACGAGCGCTTGCGGCGGTTGATCGATTCCAACATCATCGGCATCGTGATTGCCACCGCGGCTGGAAAGGTCGTCGAAGCCAATGACTATTACCTGCGCTTGATCGGGTTCAGCCGGGAGGAACTCGAACAGGGGCAGGTCGACTGGCGCATCATCACGCCGCCCGAATGGGTGCCTGCGGATGAGCTCGCGATCCGGGAGTTGCGCGAGCGGGGCAGCTGCACACCCTACGAAAAGGAGTACCTGCGCCGGGATGGCAGCCGGGTGCCGATATTCCTGGCCGACACGCTGCTGCCTGGGGCGGAAGAACAGATTGCGGCCTTCGTGGTCGACATCACCAAGCGAAAGCAGGCAGAAGAGGGACTGCAGAAGGCTTCCCGCTATGCGCGGAGCCTCATCGAAGCCAGTTTGGATCCGCTGGTAACCATCAACCGTGAAGGCAAGATCACCGACGTCAATGAGGCCACGGAGAAGGTGACCGGGATTGCTCGGGACCAACTGATTGGAACCGACTTCTTGAATTACTTTACCGAACCGGAAATCGCCCAACAGGGATACCAGCGGGTGTTCGCCGAAGGTTCAGTACGGGACTATCCCCTGGCTATCCGATCTGCATCCGGGGAGGTAACCCACGTCCTATACAACGCCAACGTTTTCAGGAACGAAGCCGGTGAGGTGGAGGGCGTGTTCGCCGTGGCTCGCGACGTTACGGAACGCAAACGGGCGGAACACGAAATCCGCAAGTTGAATGAACAGTTGGAGCAACGTGTCGCAGCGCGCACGGAAGAACTGCGCGGGGTAAACAAGGAGCTGGAAGCCTTTAACTATGCGGTCGCCCACGATCTGCGAGCCCCGCTTCGCCACATCCACGGTTTTGCCGAGATGCTAGCCGAAGAGGCGAGTCCGGTATTGAACGATTCCAGCAAACATCATCTGGACACGATTCGCGACAGTGTCGAGCACATGTCACAACTGCTCGAAGATCTGCTCAAGCTATCGCGCCTGGGGCGCCAGGAACTCAGCAAGCAGGTCTGTGGCTTGAAGCCCTTGGCGGAAGAGGTGGTGAAGGGGCTCCAACTGGAGACGCAGGACCGGCAGGTCGAGTGGCGGATCGCGGATTTGCCGTTCGTGCAGGGCGATCCGGTTTTGTTGAAGCAGGTTCTTGTGAATCTATTGTCGAATGCCCTGAAGTTCACCCGCTCCCGCCGTCCGGCCATCATCGAGATTGGCCAAACCACAATCGACGGAGAGCCGGTCATCTTCGTTCGCGATAACGGCGTGGGTTTCAGCATGAAATATGCGGACAAGCTGTTCGGCCTGTTCCAGCGTCTTCACCGGCAGCAGGACTTCGAAGGAACAGGGGTTGGACTGGCGATCGTGCAGCGGATCATACACCGCCATGGCGGTCGCGTGTGGGCCGAAGCGGAACTGAACAAAGGCGCAACTTTTTATCTCAGCCTGCACGCTGGCAAAGCGGGGGAAAAAGAGCTCGCGACCGCCACGGCGGCAGTCTGATGGAAGGACACGCAAAGGACACTCAGAGGATGCGACCATGACGATGGACCAAGTGGAAGTGGAGATCCTGCTGGTAGAAGACAGTGCAAAAGACATCGAATTGACCCTGCACGCGCTGCGTGCCGAACACCTTGGGAACCCGATTCGAGTTGTGCGCGATGGCGAGGAAGCTCTTGAGTTTCTGGCCGACTGCGAGCAGCGGCTGAGAGCTGGAACAGGGATCATGCCTAAACTCATCCTTCTCGACCTGAAGCTTCCCAAAGTTGATGGCTTGCAAGTGCTCCGCCAAATCAAGAACAACCCCGTAACGCAAATTATCCCCGTAGTAGTGCTGACCTCCTCTAACGAAGATGAGGACATGGTCAACAGCTACCGGCTGGGCGTAAACAGCTATCTGCAGAAGCCGGTGAATTTCGAGCACTTCCGGAAAATGGTTAAGCAACTGGGACTGTATTGGTTGCTGGTCAATCAGCTACCGACGTCGTCGGCGTTGAGAGCGGACAAGGCACATACGGCAGGACAGCATGGATAGATCAGCGAGCTGGTCGAAAACCATGCTGCGAACGTGAGACAGGGCTTCGGGAGGAATCGCCAGATTCAAGCGCCGGGTAAACTTCGACGGGTTCGCGTCCGATGGTAGAGAAGAACGGCAGGTCCATATCCGCGCCGGACGAAGGTACGATGAGGTCGGCTCAAATCACCAGCCAGGAGAACCCGCGGTTTGCCCGGCAACTCCTGCACGCCTTGATCGTTGAAGATAATCCCAACGATGCTGAACTGATGGTGCACGAGCTGCGCCGCAGCGGTTTTGACGTGACTTGGGAAAGGGTCGACGCCGAGGCCGAGTACCTGACGCACCTCAGGAAATTACCGGAAGTCGTTCTCGCGGATTATGCTTTGCCGCAGTTCGACGGGTTGCAGGCTCTGCGGTTGCTACAAGAGGAAGGACTCAGTATTCCCTTCGTCGTGGTCTCCGGCACGATAGGTGAGGAAGCCGCGGCATCCGTGATGAAACAAGGAGCCACCGACTACGTGCTGAAAAGCCGCCTTGGCCACCTTGGTGCTGTGGTGATGCGTGCTTTGCAGGGCGAACGAAAAATAGCTTACTTCTCGATGGAAATCGCGCTGCAATCGGAGATTCCCACGTACAGCGGCGGTTTGGGAGTGCTCGCGGGCGACACGATTCGGTCGGCCGCTGATCTTCAGGTCCCCATGGTTGCCATCTCGCTTCTTCATCGTGCCGGACACTTTCAGCAGCGCTTCGATGCCACGGGCTGGCAAACGGAAGATCCTGTCGAGTGGAACGTGGGACAATTCCTGACAGAGATGCCGGGCAGAGCAGCAGTCGCCATCGAGGGGCGACCAGTGTGTCTGCGTTGCTGGAAGTATCAAGTACAAGGGGTGAACGGGTATTCCGTCCCCGTCTACCTCCTCGACACGGACTTGCGAGAGAACAGCGAGTGGGACCGAAAGCTGACATCCGTACTCTATGGGGGAGACTCAAGGTACCGTCTCTGTCAGGAGGTCGTGCTGGGCGTTGGCGGAGTGCGCATGTTGCGCGCGCTCGGCTACGACAGGTTTGAACGATTTCACCTGAACGAAGGCCACGCCAGCCTGCTAGCCCTGGAATTGTTGCTGGAGGAAGTCCGCAAGGCGGAGCGGAATCATATAACAGTGAATGATCTTGCATCCGTCCGGAAGAAATGTATCTTCACCACGCACACGCCAGTACCTGCTGGTCATGATCAGTTCGCGCTTTCCGCGCTGGGCAACACGTTGGGACTGCGGGACGACCTTTCCGACGTGCTGGACGCCAACATGGCAGTCCGTGTCTTTGGGCGCCACGAACCACCCGGCGAGAGCAAATCGGCCGCGGGCGGGCAAGCCATGCTGAATATGACATACCTGGGCCTGAACATGAGCCGATATGTGAACGGCGTAGCCAAGAAGCACGGCGAAGTATCACGGCTGATGTTCAAGGGCTACCATATCGACGCTATTACCAATGGGGTGCACGCAGCTACTTGGGCGTCACCGCACTTCCAGGCCCTGTACGATCGTCATATCACCGATTGGCGGCAAGACAACTTCAGTTTGCGGCACGCAGAAAGCATTCCCGAGCCGGACATATGGGAAGCGCACACGCTGGCGAAGTCGGAGTTGCTGACATACGTCAATGAGCAACTCAAGCCGCCGATGAAGCCTGAGGTGTTCACCATCGGTTTTGCCCGCCGAGTCACAGCATACAAACGCGCCGACCTTCTCTTTACCGACCTCGACCGTCTGAAGCACATCGCACGGGAACATGGCGGCCTGCAGTTGGTCTTTGCCGGCAAGGCGCACCCCAGTGACCAGGAGGGCAAGCGACTCATCCGTCGAATTCTCGAATTGAAAGAAGCGCTCAAGGAAAGCGTAGCGATCGCCTTTCTGCCGAACTACGATCTCGGGATTGCCAAGCTCATCACTTCAGGCGTCGATCTCTGGCTCAATACTCCGCAAGCGCCCCTGGAGGCTTCTGGAACTAGCGGAATGAAGGCAGCCCTCAACGGAATTCCTAGCCTAAGCGTTGTTGATGGGTGGTGGATGGAAGGGCTGATTGAAGGCGTCACGGGCTGGGCGATCGGTCCGGAGAAGCGCAGTGAAGAGAACGGGAGCTCAGGAGACGCGGTCTCTCTGAACGAAAAATTGGAGCGTGTGATCATCCCGATGTTCTACGATGACAGAGCTCGCTTTATCGGGATCATGCGCCATGCAATCGCCGTGAACGGTTCATTCTTCAACACTCAGCGAATGCTGCAGCAATACGCGTTGAGTGCATACTTTCGTTGAGGTAATGACCCTCCATCACTCACCTGACCGAGACGGGCCTGATGTTCAGCCGGATCTATATTGTCCACCCTTTCAATCTCCTTACGATCCGACTGTGGTATGGGCCGCAATCTGCTCTTCCGTCTCCGATTCGCGGTTGCATAGGGTGAAATAGAAAGTCGCCCCTTTGTTCAGTTCCGCTTGGGCCCACACGCGGCCGCCGTGCCGTTGGATGATCCGCTGCACGATCGCCAATCCGACTCCTGTACCTTCAAAATCCTCCTGACGGTGAAGACGCTGGAACAGGCCGAACAGCTTTTCAGAAAATTTCATGTTGAAACCCACACCGTTGTCGCGGACGAAGATGACCGGCTCGCCATCAATCGTGGTCTGGCCAACTTCGATGATGGCACGCTCGCGGGTCTGACTAAACTTCAATGCATTCGCCAGCAGATTGGACAGGACCTGCTTCATTAGGGTCGGATCGCAGTCGACGAAGGGCAGTTCTGCAATTCGCCACTCCACCTCACGGTCCCTGATCTCCGGCTGAAGTGTGGTCACCACCTCTTTCACTAAGGCACTCAGGCCACAGTCTTGCTTGCTGAGTTCCTGGCGCCCCAGGCGCGCCAGACTAAGCAAGTCTTCGAGCAGGTGTGCCATGTGGTGCGCGCCCTTTTGAATCGCTTGCAGATGTTCCTTGGACGCGTCGTCCAAACTAGGGCCAGCTTGCTCGGCCAGTATCTCTGCAAATCCGTGGATGTGGCGAAGCGGGCCTCGCAGGTCATGGGCGATCGCGTAGTTGAAGGCTTCCAGTTCCTTGTTGACGGCCCGCAACTCTTCCGTGCGTGCCGCGACACGCTGCTCCAACTGTTCATTCAAGATACGTACTTCTTCCTCGGCCTGTTTGCGCTGTGTGATGTCGAGCACGGTGCCGATGATACGAACCGGTTTGCCGACGTCATCGCGACAGATTTCGCCCTGACATACTGCATGCCGAAGATGCCCGTTTGGCCAAACCAGACGGCAATCAACTTGGAACCGGGGTTGGTTGGAGAGAGCTTGCTGCACAACCGCTGCCACCCGCTGCCGATCCTGTGGATCAAGCGCATGGAGAAATTTGTCATAGCTGGGCTCGACTTTCCCTGGCTCCAGCCCAAATATGCGAAACTGCTCATCAGACCAAGATTGAGTGTTCTTCAAGACGTCCCAGTCCCATGCTCCCAAGTGCGCAATGCGGACCACGCTATTGAGCCAAGCCTCGTTGCGCAATAGTGGCTCGAAAGATGCTCTTGCCTCCGCGATTTCCTGTGCGGCTTTTGCACGGGCGGCCTCGATCTCCTTCTGCAACAATCTTTCGCGGATCGTGCGGTTTTCGTCCTCAAACTGTTTTCTGCGCAGCTGGGCTCGCAGTCGTGCTTTCAGTACTTCGAAGTCACTGGACTTTGGAATGTAGTCGTCAGCTCCCGCGTTGATTCCCTCCACCATAGCCTTGGTCTCTTCCACCGCGGTCAGAATCAGCAACGGCACACTTCGCCACGCCGGCGTCTGCTTGATGAGGCGGCAGGTCTCCTGCCCGGAAAGGTCCGGCATCAGCAGGTCCAGCAGAATGCAATCGACCTGTTCCACTTCGAGGAGTTCGAGGGCTTCCTTGCCCGAGCGAGCCGGGATAATGTCGTAGCCTTCCTTACGGAGTGCCTCTGCCAATTCGTGCAGATAGGTCGGACTGTCATCCACGGTCAAGATCTTCTTGGGGCCGAGCAAGCCGGCAACGGCGGGTTCGCTGCCTTACGGAGCGAGCGATCTCAGAAGGGCCACAATCCGCGCCAGGATCAATTGGGCATCCATGCTCTTGCGCGCATAGGCATCGGCCCCTGCTTCCAGCGTTCGTAACTCGTCACCGGCAGACTCTGTGGCGGTTAGGAGCAGGCAGGGTGTGTTTCGGAGACTAATGTCATCTTTCAGCCTCCGAATAACCGCGGCCCCGTCGATTCCGGGCAATACGGAATTGACGATCACGGCATCCGGGCGAACGGCCACGACGGTGCGCAGGCCCTCCTCCCCGTTTTCAGCGGTAATGACCTCGTAGCCGGCGTTCTCCAGCACCGCTTTGAACTCGTTGCGAAAGGTAACGCTGTCATCGATGAGCAGCAATCTCAGCCCGGATGCAACTGGGCGTTTTTCGATCCTGACCAAGTGGCGCGCACACGCCAGCAGATTGGCCCGGTCGTAGGGTTTCCCCACGTACTCGTCCGCACCGGTTTTGAGTCCACGTACGCGGTCATGGACTTCCCCTTCGGTGGAAAGCAGGACAACCGGAACGGCTGCCGTGGGAGCCGCGTTCTTGATTTCACGGAGAAGCTCCACGCCGTCTCCATCAGGCAAAAGGACATCCAGAATGACCAGCGAAAAGCGCTGCTCCGCCAGGGCCTTTCGCGCTGCTGCCAGCGTGTCACTGGTGCTTGTCGAAAATCCAATCGACTCAAATGCCTCCTGAAGATCCATCCGGACGGTCAGACTGTCATCAACGATGAGAACCCAAGTTTTCATTTCTTTTCCATTCCATGCCGCTCACAAGCGCTGTCCTGCACAACTCGACCGGCAAGTTGCGTTAGGGTGGGCGCAATTTCGTGGATTCCGATGACTCGCGTGGCAGCTCCCAAGCGAATCGCTTCTTGTGGCATGCCGAAGACGGTGGAAGTCGCTTCGTCTTGGGCAAACGTCAGCCCGCCGGCGTTACGAATCGCCAAGAGGCCTGCCGCGCCGTCTTTGCCCATTCCTGTAAGCAAACAAGCGACACTCCGTTTGCCGACTTCTTCAGCAAGCGATTCGAAGAGAATGTCGACGGATGGCCGGCAGGAGTGGCGCTCGGGAGCGCGATTGAGTCTGATGTGACCGTTGCGAACGACCATATGGTGTTCAGGCGGAGCCATGATGACCCTGGCTTTTCCTACCTCAGGTAAACGCTCTCCATCCCTCGCGTAGCTCACTCGCAGAGAAGACTGGCTGTCGATCCACTCCGCCAGAAATCGCCCGAATGTCTCGCCAATGTGAATCACTAACAGAATTGGCAAGGGGAAGTTGGATGGTAAGTTGTGGAGAATCTCAACGCTTGCAGCAGGCCCTCCGGTGGAAGTGCCAATCGCTACCAGGCGGTAGTAGTCAGCATCGGTTCGCGCTGGCCCTTCCGGCGGCGCGGTACGAAATATGTCTCTGGGTTCGCGGTGCAGGCGGCCCCTCAAATGCGTGATCGCCTTAACCCGAGAGATCAGCTTGACCCTGGAGACGAGGGACTGTTCCCAGAGATCATTCATCTGCTCGCCGTTGGGCTTGTCCAACACGTCCAAAGCGCCGGCGGTTAGGGCATCATAGGTCTTGAAGGAATCGCCGCGATTGGAAGAGGCCGACACGATGAGAATAGGAGTCGGGCAGTACGCCATGATGTATTCGGTGGCGGCCAGACCGCTCAACACGGGTAAAACCATATCCAGCGTTACCACGTCGGGCCTCAATTCCCGACAACGCTCGATGCAGGCTTTGCCATCTGCCGCCTCGCCCGCGACCTCGATGTCCGGGTCCGCGCTCAGCACCTCTACCAACCGCTTGCGTACGGTCAGAGAGTCTTCCGCGATAAGAACACGGATTCTTGGCATGCTTCACTCCAGCAACTCCGTCACGGTTGCAAGAAAACTCCGTTGATCAAATTCGCCTTTGGCGATGTACGCACGTGCTCCTGCCTCGTCTCCGCGACGCCGATCCTCGACCGAGTTACGCGAAGTAACGAGAATGGATGGAATCCCGCGCAACTGGGGATCCTGGCGCACGCGTGCGAGAAATTCAAAACCATCCATGCCCGGCATCTCGACATCGACCAGAAACAACCCGTAATGATGCGAATGCGCCATCTCCAGCCCCTCTTCCGCGGATTTCGCCAGCTCTACCTGATGTCCCGCCGACTCCAGGACATTTTGCTCAACCATGCGCGTGGTCAACGAGTCATCGATGACGAGGATCGGTAAATGACCAGCTTCGTCCGCCCCAGCCACTCCGGTCTGACCACGCTGCGCGATCTGGACTAAGCCTGCGGGATCGACGACCAATAGAGGGTTCCCGACGGCGTCGAGGCTCCCGCCGGCAATGATTGGTTCGGCGGCTGCCAGCGTGGGCAGAGAGTGCACCAGGATCGATCTCGTTCCTAGGAGTTTCTCGACACCAATGGCAACCATGGCGTCGCCGCTGGCAACCACAACGGCCACTTTGCGCTCGCACCCATTGTTACCCTGACCGGATCGTCCAAGCGCTTGTGAGAATGGCAGGAACGAGATTGCCTGCTTCTTGTAGGGGATGGATTCACCGTTGCCCGAACGGGCGATGTCCAAGCGACCGATGCGCAGAGTTTGGCGCACAGATTCGAGAGGTATGCAGGCTCCGATTCCTGCCGATTCGACCAGCAATGCGTTCACCGAATTTAGCGAGACTGGAACACTCAATTCCACAGTGGTGCCAACCCGAGGTGTGGTATCGACCGAGATTGCTCCCTTCAAGCGCGTAACCGCATCTCGTACGAGATCCAGTCCGATTCCTCGCCCCGAAATCGTATTCACAGTGCGAGTCGTGCTGACTCCACCGTGCAAAATCAAGTTGATCGCTTCCTTCAATCCTAGGGACTCTACTTCGACCGTCGAAATCGCGCCCTTTCTCACTGCGGCTCGCCGGATCGCTCCGACATCGATTCCCGCTCCGTCATCACGACACAAGAAGACCACGCGCCGCCCCTTGCGCTCGACCCTAACTTCGACCTTTCCCAGTGACGGCTTGCCGGCAACGGCGCGGGTTTCGGGCTTTTCGATACCATGCGCCACGGCGTTCCGGACCAGTTGCAGCAGAGCATCGCGAAGGACCGCGAGAACGTCGGCATCCAGACGAACCTCAGCACCGGAGGTTTGTAGCTCGACCTGCTTGCCCTGGGCTTGCGCCACATCGCGCAGAGCCCGCCCCAAAGAAGGAAAGATGATTTCAACCGGCAAAAGCCGAAACCGGTGCGTCCGCTCCTGCGACTCCAACAACTCTCGCTCCGTGCGCTCGACTGCGCTGACCAGTTCTTGCTCGATCCGTCCTAATCTGCTGGGCAATTGTTCCGCCATGGCTCGCACTCGCAGAGTTTCCTCGCTATTTGGTCGCAGGTTGGAAACTGAAAAATACTCCGCGACTGCGCTCGCCAATCGCCTGATTTCCTTCAGCGCCCCGGTTTCGTCGCGAATGGCGGCGACTTGCACCGCTGCTTCCGAGACGCTCGAAAGCAGTTCCTCCACATCCTGAATTTCGACTCGGACGGTCTCCAGTCGATCTCCCGTGGAGGACGCAGGGCTCATCGCCGTCCCCTCCGTCTCGGTCGGCGGTGCCAAGTCTTTCAGCTTAGCCGCGAGTTGGTCCAGCAATCCAAGTACTTCCGAAGTCGATGGTTCGGGGATGGGCCCTTCACTCTCACGATAGGGATCAAGGATACCTTCGATCGCGTGGGCCGACTCTGCGATCGACGTTTGCTTAACCACGTGCGCCGCACCCTTCAAGGTATGGGCAAGTCGCAGGAGCTTAACAATCCGGCCCTTGTCGGCGGCACCCTTGTCGAGTTCCAGCACCAGGCGCGTGAGATCGTCCAACAGCTCACGTGCTTCGACCCGGAAGTATTTGTAAGGGTCTTTGCCCATGAATCCCCTATGCGACGGCCGCCGCTGTGTGCGGTTGCACCACCTTCGAAAGGTCGTGAGAAAGGTGCGCCAGCTGCGTCGCCGTTTGCAGCGTTTGGGTCGTGCTGGTCTCGGTTTCACGCGCCGCCTGTGCTGCGCTGCCCACCGCACTGTTGACCTGTTCGACGGCAGTCATCTGCTGTTTGGTGCCGAGTTCGATTTCCCGTGCCGCATCCGTCGTGTTGGCGACCAGGGCCGTGATTTGCTTGTAGCCGCGCGTGACTTCTTCGAAATGCCGCAACCCCGCATCGACGGCCTTCGAGCCCCCTTCGGTGGCCAGCACCGTGGCGTTGACCGCGGACCGAATCTCTTCGACCAATCCGCGAATTTCTTTCGTGGAGCCGCCTACCCGTTCGGCCAGCTTGCGGATTTCGTCTCCTACGACCGCGAACCGTTTGCCCGCTTCGCCCGCTCCTGCCGCTTCAATGGTGGCATTGATGGAAAGAATGTTGGTTTGCTCGGAGAGTTCGTTGATGATGTCGAGAATGCTGCCAATTTGCTGGGACTTCTTGCCGAGGTCCAGCATGTGGTTCACAATCACGTCGACTTGGCGGCGAATGGCGGCAATGGCCTCCTGCATCTTCGCCACCGTGTCGTCGCCGGCGCGCGCCGCGCCCGCGGTTTCCTGTGCAATGTGCGCGACTCTCTGCGCGCTCTCCAGGATTTGACGGGAAGTAACCAGCAGTTCACTCATTGTGGTCGTTACCTCGTTCATCGCACTGGCCGCTTCCCGGGCACCGGTCGCTTGCTGATTGGCTGTCGTCTGCAACTCCGCAGAAGAATTCTGCACGTGCTGCACCGCCGAGCCGATCTGACGGGACAGCACGCGGGATAGGAAGAACGCGGTAAACAGAGCGAAGAGCACCGCAGCCACCGCCAGAGCTGTGACCAGAGTCTCGGCTGCTGACGCTTTGGCAGAGGATTCATCTTGGGCCTGTTGGAGAAGATGCTGTTCACGTTCGACGAACACCTCAACTTGACGCCCGAGGTTTTCCCGGAGGGGTATAGCCTCCTGCTCCATTTCCTGTGCAAACGCTTGGCCAAGAGCCCTAGATGCAGGTGGGGCATGGCAAATGCGGGATCGAGGTAGATCGCTGTTCGATCGTGCTCCATCGCTCCGCTCGCGTCCTGGACATGTTCCCGGCAAAGTGCCGTCAAATAGTGCGCACCCGCGTCCAGTTCATCGGCGGACAGTACTTGTCGGCAAATGGCTTCGGCGGTCCGTACGTCTCCTGAGTTAGTCAACAAAACCGCGCGCAGCAGCTGGGCGTCACGATCTGCCCTCGCTGCCGCAGGCAGGTCGGTAAGTACTTGCAGGGCATCCTGAAACTTCTCTCTGCGAAGGAGTTCGAAAGCCACGCCAATCTGTGCGGACGCAGGCTGCGCTGGAGCGTTGGCGGCGACTTCCTGCACGGCTCCGTCGCCGTGTGGCAGATGACTTGCCGAATCTCGAGACAGGGCCTCGATATGCTCCGACGCGAGTCGAACCGCGTCCACCCACGACACATCCATTTCCGCCATGGCGGGTACGGGCTCGGGGACCCAGCGAGTCACAGGTTTCAAGTCTCCCCTCTCTCGCTTCTGGTAGTAGAAGGTGTCGTGCGTATGCCGAAGATGAAATTCCTGGGAGAGCCCTCGCAGCGTTTCGGCATGGCTAAGGAAAAGAAAGCCTGATGGAGCCAAAGCTCGGGTCAGTCGCGCGACCGCCCGCTGCGCAGCCTCGGGGGCTAAGTACATAATGACATTGCGGCCGCACTGAATCCCGCCGCGTTTGCTGCCGCCGTCGGGTCTCCTAAACCCACCACTGTCCACGTCAGGGTTGATAGAAAGCGTCAGAGATCGGGTCGCGTTACAAAACGGAAGACTCATTCTGCGGAGGGTGAAACAGAATGAAGTAGACGCCAAGCGTCATATCCACGGCAAAGACACGTATGTTTTTCAGTGTGCCTCGTGTCACAGACACCAGCTTGCGAAGTGCGCCAATATATAGACGAGAGAAATCATGTGGGCCAGTTCGGCTTCGGCCGAGGGGGCGCTTATGAAGAAAGCACTCGTTCTCTTCTTGCTGCTAGCACTTTTTCGCGTTTTCGGTGCAGTGCACGCTTCCGCCCAGGAAAAGTCCTACATCACGGTAAGAGGCAGCGACCTGAACAATGGGGTTGTCATCCTGGACGTCCTGAAAGCAAACAAGGCTTACCAACTGCAGTGCAACCTTGGGGCATCGGGCTGCACGACGCTAAAGAACGGCAACTACCAAATGGTGCAACTTCCTCAGAATTTCGGAATGTATGAGTGCACGGACGTCGAGGTTTATCCGGAGTCCGCTGTCATCTCAGATAAAGATAAGAAACTCGGTGAATACTGCCTGCTAATGAAATGATGCATACAGCGCCGCTGAATTGGCTTAAGGAGATGGTTGCTGGAGGAAGGACATGGAGATGGGGAACTCTTACAGCTCACGCTGTCACCTCCGCGATAGCGACTGCTGGTCTTGTGCGCCGCATCACTGACAGCTGACCTTGCAAACTTGAAACTTAAACGTCGTTTAAGCCCAGTGTCTTAAACGCAAGTGTTCACCTGCAGCAGCAACGGTGGGACAAATCCCGCCCGAGTTGCCGAACGAGTCAGCCCGGATGATCCGCAATGGAGACCCTGACAACAACGGATGTCTGCGACTTCAGAGTCCGCGGAAGCTACTTTAGCTGGCGCAGCGTTTTGTCCCGAAGGGGCCTGCACTCTTCGAAGAGACAAACGGTACTTCCGAATCAACCGGGAGGCGACTCCATTGCCACTCATGTGCCAGTTGCATCGGGAACCCGAGCCTCTCATAATGGAGAGAACGAAGGCATGCCGACCTGCTTCTTCGCCACGGATCTGCACGGACGTACCGATCGGTACGACAAGTTACTTGCCTCGATCGTTGAGGATCATCCCGCTGCGGTGTTCCTTGGAGGAGACTCGCTGCCTGGTTCAGCGTTGTCATCAATCCAATCCGGACAGGCCGATTTTATTCACGATTATCTGGTCCCCACTTTCAAGCGAACCCGCGACGCCATGGGGCTGGACTATCCTGACATCTTCCTGATCCTTGGCAACGACGACCCACGCCGCGAAGAGGGAGCATTCGTCGCTGCAGCAGCCGATGGCCTTTGGCGCTACATCCACGGTCAGAAACTTTTATGGGGAGAGTTTCCCATTTATGGTCTCGCCTATGTTCCGCCGACTCCATTCCTGCTGAAAGACTGGGAGCGTTACGATGTTTCCCGCTATGTCCCGCCGGGCTGCATCTCTCCTGAGGAGGGCCGCAGGAGCATACCCGCAGAAGAGAGCGAGATCAAATGGGCCACGATCCAGAAGGACCTCGCTTCGCTGGTCGGTGAAGATCCTCTCGATCGCGCAGTATTTCTCTTCCATACTCCGCCGTGCGACACGCCGCTCGATCGCGCGGCGCTGGATGGGAAGACTTACGAGCACGTGCCGCTGGATGTGCATGTCGGTAGCATCGCGGTCAAGCGGTTCATTGAGGAACGGCAGCCTCTGCTCACCTTGCATGGCCATATACACGAAGCTGCGCGATTGACCGGCGAGTGGAAGATTCGGATCGGGCGCACAGTCTGCATCAACGGCGCTCACGATGGGCCTGAGTTGGCTCTCGTGCGTTTTGATCTGGAACGACCCGAGGCTGCCACACGGGCTCTGCTTTAGTTCAGACCGGAGAGTCCTTCATCGGCAATTTACGAGCGGGATCCGTGATGGCATCGATTTTTACGGCGAAGCTCGAACGTTCAGCGATGTCGTTGTCACTAACGAGGTGCACATCCAGAAGACCTTCCGTGCGGTACCCAGTCCTTAAGAAGTTGATTTCGGCGAGGCAACGGCTCCAGCCTTCGAGCCAGAGCGTCAATTCCTTCCTCTGCTCTTCGTTCCCCTGAACATGCAAGAGGATGTCGATGTCGCTGGCGGGCCCAGCGGTGGCATTCTTGGTGCTGCCGATTAGATAAAAGGCATTTACCCCGAATTTTTGCGGATCGAGATCAGCCGCAATTCTCTGAGCCATGCGAAAACGCCAGCGCCAGTGGTCATTCGTACCCCGATCAATCGACTCCGCCTCGGATTCCACCGATCCGATCTGCTGCTTTGGGGATGACAGGAACCCAACTGCCTGGTTCAAGTCGGCGTTCATCAGCACCCGCAGGATGAGTCCGCCAGTTTCGAGCGGTACGTCAGTCACCCGTAGCGTCTCGGCAAGGTGTGCGAATTCGGGAAGCACCTCCTCAAGTACATTGCGGGACCGTCGAAAGAACAGTTCGTTGAACACCGTCGTTGGATCGTCGGGATAAAGCGGCAGGTAACGGATCGAGGCCTCTACGAGGTCCTGAAAGAAGTGGGTTCCAAATGACAGCTCTGGCAGGTAATTTCCTCTCTGGCGTGCAACTTCGATCAACATGGCCGCGTTGTTGATATCGGAGTAGGTCACTGGAACGCCGAGTTTGATGTCTCCGCGGCTGCCCCAGCGCCCGGGCCCGACCAGAATAAACTGGCGTTTCGGCAACAACTTATTGAGTCTGCCAACAGCGCGACCGACATCGCGCATAGCCGACTGATCCGGGAGCTGGCTATAGCCCTCGAGATCGACATACACAATGTGAGTGATCTCCGGCACCTTCCCGTTCGACACAAAATGTGCCGCCGAAAAGATGACTTTGTCCAAAGGCAGGTTCTGCGGGATCGCGGCGGGAACAGTATCAGCGCCGTAGCTTTGGGGCCGGCACTGCAGCAAATAGAAGTCCTTCCCGTCGTAGGCGAACTCCATGTCTACTGGGGTTCCGAGCTTGGATTGCAGCAGGTGGAGCAATTCACGGATACAGCTTACGAAGGGAGTCTTCCGAATCAGCCCTTCAAAGGTGAAGACTGCATCCTGAGAACTGAAGTCAGGCATCGGTCCGATGATCGGCTCGATCCTGTCATGACTCACGAGCGATACCAGATTGCGAATCTGGGGATAGGTGGCGCCAGAATTGCGCAGGAGGTCCGCGACGTCGACCGTCTCGAAGGCATTGCTTTCCAGGTTGATGAGATCGATGCGCTTGGGCGAATAGCGTAGCACTTCGTCGGCCGTGACATTGACACGCAAACTCGGCTGACCCGGAGCGATCAGCACCGGGTAGTCGTCGGCGACGCGATCCACAGCACGCGTCCCCAACCCAGGTACCAGCCTTATGAGGCCATCCTCACGCTTGATGCGGGCAGACCACCGGAACTCATTGTTGCTGAAGGCAACCCCAGAGCACGCCGGCAAGAAGTACTTGCCGACGGTCTGGCCGACGACCTCCTGGATCATGATGCCCATTTCTTCGTGGACATCCAGCAGTCCGCGCTCGGCCCGGTATTCCGTCGGATCCGGCCCGAAGATCGACGCATACACCTCCGCAATCGCATCCATCAACGCAGCCAGTCGCTCATCCTTGCTCCCGCAGTTCCCTAGGAACAAGCTCTTGTACTTTCCGGAGAAAGCCGATCCGGGACGGTCTTCCAACAGACTCGAGCTGCGGACGATGAGAGGAACATCGCCGAGATCATCCAGAGCGAGTGCCAGCCCCTTGGCAAATTCTGAAGGGAAAGACGATCTCTTAAACAGAGCCACCAGGTGCGGGTACTCCTGCCGAACCTGGTCGATCTCCATGTATTTCCGGTTGAGAACGTCTTCCAGATCGTTATGGTGTACGAAGTCCTGAATCCAATCGGAGGTGAGGTACCAGGTTCTCGGCACCTTCACTTCGCGCAGAAGTGTGCTGGCTTCAGGGGCTTTGTCGATGATCTTCTTGGCCAGGAACAAACCGGCACTCTTACCGCCCAGCTTCCCGTGGCAGCCAGGCGGAAAAATGATCTTGCCCAACAGATCATAGAAATCCTTAACGTCGATGAACCTCTTAGCGACGTTGATGAAGTCAAGGCTTTCGGAAAAGAAGCGACGAATGAGCGATACCCGCAAACCCTTCTGGGTATAGAGCGAAAGTTCGTCCTCCTCGACACCGATGTGGCGATAGCGCTCGACACACTCCATGACCTCGCCGAGCGAAGTGTCCTGGTTTTCCAGCGCTCGCACCAAAAAGCTGGCCTTGTCCTCTTTGATCCATCGGGTCACACAATTGAGGATCTCGGTCTCGCTCAAATGTTCGCCAGCGATCCGGAGTGCCTGGGTTGTCAAGTCGGAGGAGTGGCCGGGAGCGTCCTGAGGAAGAGGCCTGTTTCCATCGGTGGCAAGGCCTGGTTCGCGGGGCAAGATCGCCCCGCCGCTCCGAAGGAGTTCCTTGGCCTCCTCGACTCCACCCCAGCTCAGATGATTGATCAATTTGCGTGAAATCCGCTTCAACAGGGCGGGGTCCGTTTCGCGCAGAAACTCGAGCACGACACGCCAGTCCCCTTGAGCCGATACTTGATCCGCTGCGGCCCAACCCTCGAACGCGGCCCTCAGCCGCCGTTGGGTAACCGAGCTTGCGATTCGCTCGGCAATCGTCCCAATCAGCTTCCGCTCTTCTTTCAGGAATGGGCCTTCGTCGGATCGCGGCAGATCTCTACGGTAGAAAACTTCAACCGCTCCAAGCGTCTCACCCTGCACGACGATGTCGGCCTTCTGAACCCATCGCGTTGCTTGGAAATCAGGCGGCTGGATTGTCAGGTTCTCAAACAGGATCCGAGCCTGACAGTCGTGTGGATATTGCCAGCCGGGCGGCAGAACCTCGATAATGCCGCGGAAAATCTCCTCCAGAGGCCGGTTGGACTGGCTCAGGAGTTCGCCCACCTGATATAGACAGTTCAGTTCCTTGGCCCGTTCTTGCAGGGCATGGAGCATGGTCCCGAATTGGGTTTCGTCGGTCTTCATTTTCTCGCTTGGCTTTTACTGTTCCCCATCTGCGACAGGACTACTCCTCTCGCGGTCCGCCCATCGACGCGTACCGAGAGCCTTTCGGTGGGGCGCACATGGCGGATAAGAGCCGACTCGTACACAACCGGCTGCCGGTTCAGCCAATCCCAATTGATTCCAAAGTGGCGCCCGTGTTGGACCATGAAATAGCTTGCGCGAAAGCTCGACAAGTTGTGAAAGAAATGCGAGCCCTGGCTCAGCTCCACATTCATCTCTGGCAGCGTGGCCTCGACAATTGCCCGCGCTCCGGAAATTTGGCTCCAATCGACGGGAATGCCCAGCGACGGATGGGAACTGCCCCAGCGGCCAAATCCGATCAGCAGGAAGGGCCGCTTCTGATCCCGCAGTTCTCCGTTGACCGATTCCAACTCCCGAGCGATCGCGGGCGTATTTAAAGGCGAAAACTCGTCAGGGCGCACGAAGACAATATCGTGAATGTCATCAGCGGTGCCGTTGCCCATCACCATATCTGACGCGACAATGGCGCGTGGATCGGAAAGATCCTCGACCGTAACGTCTACCACCTGATCAGAAACCACCATGGAACGAACCTGCAGAAAGCCCAGACGCACCCGGAGGCGTTCCCCGAGCCGTCCCTGCAACGTGATGGCGAACTCAATCTCTACTTTAGCGTGGACGGCCTTCTCCGCTGCGTTGAGCAGGGTCTTCACCAGGTCGTTCAGGGGAAACTGGTCTTGTACGAGAAAAGGAGCAAAGTTTAATATCCGCGGTCCCCGAGATCCTATTCCCGGGATGACGCGGTCGCGTTCTGGATCGTAGGTGGAGGCGAGCAAATACAAGGCATCGTCAGCTTCGGCGTCGGCTAGACTGGCGTGCACCATGTATTCCGTTTCGCTGATCGGATCGTAAGCGGGGGGCTTGCCCATGTTGACTGCCCAAAAATCGGTTTGGGTTCCCTTCAGCAGTTCCCCCACGGAATCGAAAGGTGGTGGCTTCTTCGGATAGGCAGGTGAAAACGTCCAGGCGATGCCGCCGTCCACGATGGTCTTGCCCAACCCCAGCGCCAACGTGACAACCCCATCTTCCGGACGGGCGGGTTCGAAGGCATAGAAATTATAGGAGCGAGCCACACCGGAAATGTCCGGATAAAAGCGGTCCCCTCTGCGCTGGCCAACTACTTCCTGGATAATCACCGCCATCTTCTCTTCGCCCGGTTTGGTCCCGGTCGTCCGGATGTAGTCCCGAGCCTCGCGAAAGTACGTCGACGCATACACAAACTTGATGGCCTCTGCCAGTCGGCGGAATCGCGAGTCCGGATCGGGTTGGTTGTTGGGGATCATTTTGGTCGCGTAGACACCGGCGAACGGACGCTCCAATGCGTCCTCCAGCAAGCTGGAAGAGCGAATCGCCAAAGGAGTTTTGACTTGAACGATCAGAGCGCGCAGATCGCCCAGCAACTCAACCGGAAGGTCGCCCTTCTGAAAAGCATGGGCGATGCGGTCGTCGGACATTTCTTCGAAGGGCAACTCGCCAAGATGGTTCTGCGCGATGAATTGATCGAAACAGTCGGTGGCGATGACCGCCATCGTCGGGACATTGACATCAACTTCCGGAAAGGAAGTGTGGTCAATCTGCTCGGCAAGAAGATCCTTGATGAACACCAATCCGCCGGCCTTGCCACCGATCGAGCCGGAGCCGATCTGGGTGCAACGAAAGGTTCCGTCCCAGAACTTGCGGTCGAAGACCGGCAACTCAGCAACGAGAGGCTTCAGAGCGCTCATCGACACCTCCCACGGAATCATAGCGAATGCACAGATTCAGCGCGCAGTGCCGGAGTAGCGCGCCTCTAGCTCGACGCTGCGATGGCCGTCATACCCAGCCGCGTTCGTGGCACGCCTTGGCTACGCGGCCGATCGCGATGGCATAGGCAGCGTCTCTCATATACAGCTTTTCCCGGCGAGCCAGGTCGGAGACGGCGAAGTATGCCGAAGTCATCTTCAGGTCGAGCTTCCCGAGAACCTCGTCCTTCTCCCAGAAGTAGTTCATGTTGCTCTGCACCTGTTCGAAATAGCTGCAGGTCACGCCACCCGCGTTCGCCAGAAAGTCAGGGATCAGGAGGATGCCCCGCTTCTGGATCTGAGTGTCAGCTTCCGGTGTCGTCGGGCCGTTGGCGCCTTCCGCGATGATGCGCACGCGGGGGCTAATGCGGCCAACGTTGTCGCCGGTGATCTGGTTTTCCATCGCCGCGGGAATGAGAAGGTCGACATCTTGCTCTATCCATGCCTCTCCCGGGAGTACTTCATAACCCAGTTCCTGGGCTTTCGCTTTACTGATTCCGCCGAAGTGGTCTGTAATCGTCAATAGTTGGGCGAGGTTGATCCCCTCACTCTTGCGGTAGGTGTAGGCACACTGGTCCGACTGGTCCCAGCAGCAGACCGAGATCACTTTTCCTCCTAGCCGCTGGTAGAGTTCGATTGCGTAGTGGGCCACATTGCCGAAGCCTTGCACGCTGGCCTGGGTATTCTCGGGCCGCAAGCCCAATTCTTTTAGCGCCTCGCGCAGCGTGATGACGACACCATAGCCTGTTGCCTCGGTTCGGCCGAGCGAGCCACCCATTCCGACGGGCTTGCCCGTAATGAATCCGGGAAAACGGCCGCCATGGATCTTCTCAAACTCGTCGAGCATCCACAGCATGTGTTGAGCGTCGGTCATGACATCCGGAGCTGGTACATCAATCATCGGACCGACCTCCCTCGCCACTTGACGTACCCAGCCGCGACAGATCTGCTCCTGCTCTCGTGCGCTGAGATTATGCGGATCGCAGATCACGCCACCCTTCGCTCCGCCGAGGGGAATATCGACCACGGCGCATTTCCATGTCATCCACATGGACAGCGCGCGTACGGTATCGATTGTCTCCTGCGGGTGGAAACGAATGCCACCCTTGCCCGGTCCACGCGCATCATTATGCTGGACCCGGAAACCGCGGAAAATCTTTACGATCCCGTCGTCCATGCGTACCGGGATGGCAAACTGAAACTCACGCAGCGGATACCGGAGGAGATCTCGCGTCGCCGAGTCAAGCCCCAGGTATTCGGCTACTTTGTCGAACTGGGCCTGCGCGATCTGAAATGAATTGAAGGCCTTGGGAGACCTTTTCGGAAAGGAATTAGGAGCCGCTTTCGAGGCTTCCTTTTGCATGCTGATCGGTTCCGTCAGTACGCTCTGCGACATAGACGTCTCCTTCACTGCTGCGCGAGCTCATTCAATTATCACTCCCGGAATAGGCCGGTCCGATGTGATCCTGCGCACATTGGCACGTGATGCCTTGCCGCAAGGAAGGTCTCGACAGCCTCGCCGAGTCGGTCCTGAGTTGTTCCAAGGAAAGCGTTGGGAAGGTCGTCCCTCAGGTGGCTGCAAGGCGTGTGGGCTTCAAAAGCTTAGGGCAGCCCGGCGGAAACGCTGGCGGATACCTGGGTGGTGGACTTTTCTTTCGAAAGGAAAACCACCGTGTCTAGATCAATCCGCTTCCTGTACAGTCTCTGCGTTCGTTCTTTCGCTACACCGGTTGCCCGGGTGGAAGCGCGCTCAGAGCCAACTGAGAACGCAGGTAAATTCCGCTTGACACTGTACATTGTAATATGCAAATGTATTAATGTAATGCCGGAGCTCAGCCAATTCAAAGCAGAGTTCTTCAAAGCACTCTCTCACCCCCTACGAATTAGGATCTTGGACGAGTTGCGCCGCGGCGAAGTCGGCGTGAATGACCTTTGCGTGCGTCTGGACGTGGAACAGAGCACGCTCTCGCAGCAATTGGCTGTCCTGAGGACGCGCAGCATTGTTGTGGGCAGGAAAGACGGACAGAGTGTCCTGTATTCAGTTCCCGACCCTGAAGTCTTCAAGTTGTTGGATGTCGCCAAGAAGATTTTTAACAACCACCTGATCGACGTCAAGAGACCTGCTGTCGCAGTTGGCTGTCACTTCTGCCAACCGAGGCTAGGTCGTTTTTTTTGTGGGCATATATTCAAATATCGTAATATTAGGTACTTCAGTTTTATTCGCTGGCGACCGGTTGCCCATACAACACCCGACATCCTGTAGTTCGACACGTCCAGTTTTTCAGGAGGAGATCTATTCCGCAAGGAGGCCGAGCGTGGCACCGTCTGGACCTCTCTTCAGTCAGCAGCACGGTTACGGACTCAACCGTTCCAAAATCCCTGGTACCCCCGCACGCGGCTTCCGTGGCAATCTCGGATCCTCCTTTTCTCAAGCACCCGATCCAGTTCGGCCCGAACAGCCTTGAGCTAACCATTGCAGGGAGGAACATGCTGAAGCGAGCCGCCGATTGGCTGCAACTGCACCGCGAAGTGCGAGTTCTGATAGTCGGTTCGTGCGATTCAGGAGGCTCGGAGACTTGCACACGTGCATTGGCTGAGTCGCGCGGAGCCGTAGTCCGGAAATTTCTGGGCAGTTCTGGCGTTGCCCCCGATCAAATTGTCGGAGTCAAAGGTTGGGACAATCTTGACCAAAGCTGCCCAACCTCCAACATCGGTTGTCAGCAATTCAATCGCAGTGCCCGGATATTCGTGGCCAGTTCTGTTGCACCGTGAAGGAGAAGCGGTCCGATGCGCGGTTCAATTACTCGGGTTTCTCGGAAAGACGGTTCTGGCTGCATTTTGGCCGAAGACGGGCAGGAAGTCTCGTTTGAGCGGTCCGAGGCCAGAAGAGACGAGGTGGACAAGCTCAGGGTAGGTCACTCGGTGGAGTTTGAACTTCAGTACGGGTTTGAGCGGCCGTGCGCGGTAAACATCAAGCGATTACTTCGCGATGGCTCCTGTCACCGGATTGGTTTGGCTTACAAGGAGAGCCCCTAATGCACGTTCCTGCGGAACACTTACTCGACAAGCTGCAGATTTCGGCTCAGGAGCTAAGCGACTTGGAGCAAAAGGGGATCGTCAAAGGAGTCGCCAGGGCGGGGCGCGTTTTTTACTCGTCTCGCGACCTGTACCGGCTCAAAGGAATCCTGCTTTTTATGAGTCGCGGTTTAACGCTCGAAGAGGCGCAACGGCGAGTTGACCACCCTGTGGAGGAAACGCCTGCCGCTGAGAGTCACAGATAGAAATGGAGGATGCCGATGCAGTCACAGTCGCGGATGAGGTTGTGGCGTGAGGGGCGGCTCAATTCCTTTCTGCTCTGCTCGATCCTCGCCAAGCAGACGCGACGATTGGGACGAATGATGCCGGACAGGCACATACCCGAACTGATCACGATTGCAATGGAAAATTGTGCGGATTACGAACTCACGCTTGACCGTTGACCCTGGTGTACCTGAAGTCGTGCGCGAGGAGGCGATGCAGATAGGCCGGATTATGAGGCGTCCAGAACCCGCCGTTGCTTGGCGCACGGAAGCATGCGAGAGGAGTCAGGTTGCAGATGTAGTTTCGGCCAGTCGTGAGCCAGGCGCAACAGAAAGCAAGCGCACGGAAGAAGGATCCGTTCCTGCCCGCAATGCGACGCGGGCTCACCTTTCTGTGGGCAGCGATCTCGATTCTCCTGATCTTCGCCGCAATCCATTTAGCGTTCAAAGGAAGCATTCGATGAGCAATTCCAACGGCGTGGACCCAATTCATCTCCGGCAGCTTCGAGCGATGGCAGAGAACTTATGCACGTTAGCGAATCGGCATCGCGAAAATCACAATTACGTCGTGGCCCATGCTCTGTACAGTCGTGCTCTTTCCGTAGCGCAAGAGATCCACACCTCCCGGCACGATGGGAACATTCTCGTTACCCGAATCCGGACAGACCAGCAAGCTGTTTTCGAAATGTTACGCTCTGGAACCAGTGGCCTGGAGAAACCCCCGTTGGAGAAAGCCCAAAAGGTTGGCCAATAGAGTTCATGGCTCGACCACATATTGAACCAGCTTTGCCGTTGGCCACTACACTACGTGCTATGAGCATTCCCCAACCTCATACGGGAGATCCCTATTCCCTTCGATCTGCTAAACGGGGGAGTGCGCAGGACGACCGACATTAGAAAAATAACTATGAACAATTGGCTACCGAAATCCGTGCTCTGTCTCAGGTCTTACACGCCGCGCCTGTTCGTGTCGGACCTTCTTGCCGGCGTCACCGTTGGATTGGTTGCGCTTCCGCTTGGCGATGGCCTTCGCCATCGCATCGGGCGTGCCCCCGCAAACGGGTCTGTACTGCGCCATCGTCGCAGGTTTTGCGATCTCCGCGCTCGGAGGATCTTCAACCCAGATCGGCGGTCCCACAGGCGCATTCGTTGTAGTGGTGTTTGGCATTGTCGCGAAACACGGGGTGGACGGGCTGTTCATGTGCACCCTGATGGCTGGGGTAATACTTCTGATCCTGGGCGTCACCGGTTTAGGGACGGCAGTCAAGTTCATACCGCGTCCTGTGGTCGTTGGTTTTACGAACGGCATTGCGGTCATCATTGCCAGCACCCAAATCAAGGATTTCTTTGGGCTGAAAATAGACAAGGTCCCAGGCGAATTCGCGGCCCGGATTCTGACCTACGCGCACAACTTTTCATCATTCTCGCCGCTGGAGACGACTCTGGCAGTGGGTGCGCTCGTCCTGATTGTCGTCTTCATGATCTTTGTGAAGAGAGTCCCTGGTTACATCGTTGCTCTATTTGCCGGGACGGCGGCGGTGGTTATCTTCAAACTCCCGGTCGAAACCATTGGCACTCGCTTTGGCGGCATCCCTTCCGGATTCCCAAAGTTGATCATTCCGCACTTTCGGGTGGACCTGCTGCGGCCGCTAATTTCCCCAGCCATCACGGTCGCCATGCTGGGAGCGATCGAGTCGCTGATGTCCGCGGTGGTTTCCGATCGTATGAGCGGCGACAAACACAACCCCAACGTCGAACTGGTCGGACAAGGAGTTGCCAACATTCTCTCGCCGCTCTTCGGGGGACTACCGGCCACGGGAGCGATCGCTCGAACCGCCACCAACATCCGCTCTGGCGCCAAGACGCCCGTCGCAGGAATGATCCACGCTCTCACCCTTCTCGCGATCATTCTTTTCGCCGCACCGCTGGCCCGCTTCATTCCTCTGTCCGTCTTAGCGGCCATCTTGCTGGTGGTCTCCTACAACATGGGCGAGTGGCGCGAGATCCCGGAACTTTTCAAACAGTCGCGGTTCGAGATTGCCGCTTGGTTGGTGACATTTCTGCTCACCGTTTTTGCCGACCTCACGGTGGCTGTGGAAGCGGGAATGATACTGGCGGTGCTGGTCTTCATTCGGAAAGTTACGCAGACCACCACCGTGTCGGAAGTGACCGCCGAATATATCCGTGAGGGGCATGTTCATATCTTGCAGCACAAAGAGATTCCGGCTTACGTCAGCATCTTCCGGATCCATGGCCCCTTTCTGTTTGGCGCAACCGACAAGATCGATGCGATCGTCGATCGTCTGCCCGATCTGCCGCCCATCATTATTCTCAGACTCCGCAATATGACAGCCATCGATTCCACTGGTCTGCAGGCGCTGGAGAATTTTGCCGACCGCGTGCACGAATCCGGACGGCAACTCATTCTGTGTGGAGCGCGAGAACAGCCGGAGATGCGAATGCACGAGGCTGAATTTCACGAACATGTGGGCGAGGAGAACATCTGCCACAGTGTGGCGGACGCCCTCGACCGCGCCAAGATCTTGTACCCTGAGGTGGCGAAGCAACTACCCGCAGGGACCACCTGGGGCCGAAGAAGTACCGATGAAGCGCCAGCCGTGACAGCATCGGCGGGTCCCCAGACCTAGTACCGGGAAAAGAAGCCGCATAGCATTTGCAGATTCGTGAGGGGAAGTATGGCCCACACAAAATCGGTCAAGCTGAAGCACATAAGCGCGCTTTCATGCAGCCGCGGTGAAAAGGTCCGATGAATATGCTTCCGCTGAGTACGGCCTTCGCGCTTAGTGTTGTGGCGTATGCGGCTGGCGCTTTCGGTTCGCTCGCGTGCTGGCAAAAACCGGCGCTGGCCCGACGCATCTGCTGCAGTTCTGCTCTAACCGGTGCCGTGCTTGGAGGATTCACCTCCGTTCTCGCCATTCTTCGAGGCACGCCGGTTGCGTGGTCGGTTCCTTCGGGAATTCCGCTCTTTGCCTACAGCTTCTCCTACGATGCCTTGGCTGGCTTCTTCAATCTGGCCCTCGCGATTCCCGTGGCCGCAGTCTCCATCTATTCCTTCGGCTACCTGAAAGAATTCGAGGGCAAGAGGAACATCGGCCTCTTCGGCTTCTTGTTCAATCTCTTACTACTCAGCTTGACGGTTGTCTTTACCGCCGCCAATGCTTTCCTGTTTCTGATCGCATGGGAAGTGATGGCGCTGGCCGCTTACGGGCTGGTGACCTTCTACCACGAAGACCGGGAGACCAGACGAGCGGGGCTGCTCTACATCATCATGGCGCATATCGACGCCGGGTGCCTGCTACTGGGCTTTGCTCTGTTGATCAACTCCACTGGCAGCGCCGAATTCGCCAGCTTCCGTCCCATTGCGGCCCAGCTGAACAGCGGCCAGCAGACCGCTGCGTTTGTTCTGTTCTTCCTGGGATTCGCCATTAAAGCCGGCGTCATTCCCTTCCATATCTGGCTGCCGGCGGCCCATCCGGTTGCACCGAGCAATGTCTCAGCGCTGCTTTCCGGCATCGTGATCAAGACGGGAATCTACGGCATGGCACGCATTTTCCTGGATGTGCTGGGAGGAGTGCCGTCCTGGGCCGGCTTGCTGGTTCTCATCGTCGGAGTCGTCTCGGCCGTTCTCGGCGTCTTGTACGCCCTGATGGAGCACGACCTCAAACGGCTCCTGGCCTACCACAGCATCGAGAATATCGGGATCATTCTTATGGGCCTGGGCGCGGCTTTGATTTTCCGCGTGGCTGGACATCCGACGCTTGCAGCGGTGGCCCTGATCGCAGCGATGTTCCACACTTTGAATCATGCCATCTTTAAGTGCCTTCTGTTCCTGGGGGCCGGGTCGGTGCTGCATTCGACGGGGACGCGGAACATGGAAGAAATGGGCGGCCTCATCCGTCCCATGCCGGTGACCGCGTTCTGTTTTCTGATCGGCGCGGTCGCCATCTCCGGCCTTCCGCCGCTGAACGGATTTGTCAGCGAGTGGCTGACCTACCAGACGCTACTGGCCGGGTTCGGTGCGATCAGCGGGTTGACGCGAATCCTGTTTCCGCTGGCTGGTTCCATGCTGGCGCTGACCGGAGCACTGGCAGCCGCTTGCTTTGTGAAAGCTTTCGCGATCACGTTCCTGGCGCTGCCGCGTGGAGCCGAATCCCGGAATGCGCACGAGGCGCCCCGCACCATGCTGATCGGCATGGGCTGGCTGACGCTGGCTTGCGCCGCCCTGGGCTTAGGCGTGACCTGGTTTCTCCCGGTATTTGACGCGATGACTGAGCAATTGCTCGGACAGCGAGTTTCCAGCCATCTGGTGACTGGTCATGGGCTGGTACTCTCTGCAGGCATGCGTACCAGCGGCACGGTATCGCCCCTGGTCATCGCTGTTGGACTCCTGGTTCTGATGCTCCCGGCGGCTCTCCTGGTCGCGATCGGAGTGAGAAGGTTCGGACGCAAGCGCGGACCGGTGTGGGACTGCGGCCTGCCCGGTCTCTCGGAAGAAAATGAATACACGGCCACCGCATTCTCCAAAGCGCTGCGGATGATTTTCTCCGTCCTGTACAAGCCGCGCCGCGAGATTCAAGCCGTCTTCGATGTCTCGCCGTATTTTCCGAAAGAGATCCGTTTCGAGAGTGAAATCGAGCCTACGTTTGAGAAGCGGCTTTATGCTCCTCTGCAAGAGTTCATCTTCCGGGTTTCCAGCAGAATGCGGACGATTCAGGCGGGAAGCATTCATGCCTACCTGGCCTACATCTTTGTAACCCTCGTCTTGCTTTTGCTGTTCGGGGTGCGCAAGTGATCGAAGTCCTCATCAATTCGGCGCTGCAGTTAGTGTTGCTGCTGCTGGTGGCTCCTCTAGTCAGCGGCACCATCAAGACTCTGAAGGCGAGACTTCAGATGCGTCGCGGGCCGGGCATTCTGCAATCCTACCGTGACATCCTCAAGTTGCTTCGGAAGGGGATGGTGATTCCGGAAACGGCATCGTGGATTTTCTCTGCGGCCCCCTACATGGTCTTTGGGACGGCCACGCTGGTCGGACTCATGATCCCCATGACTACGACCCATGCCCCTTTCAGCCTGTTCGGTGGCGTGCTCGCAGTGGTCTATCTTTTGGCGCTTGGTCGCTTCTTTCTTGCCCTTGGCGGGCTCGACACCGGAAGCTCGTTCGGTGGGCTGGGCAGCAGCCGGGAAATGACGATTTCCGCAATCGCGGAGCCGGCCATGATGCTTGCGATTTTCACCGTGGCTTTGGGCGCAAACTCCACGAACCTGAGCGAAATGGCGAAAGTCGCTGTCGGCCAGAGCTGGAGGTTCCTGGCGCCGTCGCAGATGCTGGCATTTGCGGCGCTCTTTATTGTGCTGATTGCCGAGACCGGACGCATACCGGTTGACAACCCGGCGACCCACCTCGAATTGACCATGATCCACGAAGCGATGATCCTCGAGTATTCGGGACCGTATCTCGCTTTGATCGAATGGGGCGCTTCCATCAAGCAATTGGTGCTCATGACGCTGCTGGTCAATACGTTCTTCCCGTTCGGTTTGAGTTCTGACTGGACGCTCCAAACCATCGGCGTGGGGCTGGCTTTCTATCTTGCGAAATTGCTCATGCTCGCGTGCATGATTGTTCTGGTCGAAACCACGAACGCGAAGTTGCGTCTGTTTCGAGTGCCGGAATTGCTGATGGTTGCTTTCATTCTAGGAGCGCTCGCGCTCATTTCGACGTTTCTGTTCTAAGGCTGCCTATGCCCTTTGTCCCCAACCCCGAGCTTGGCAACAGAATCATCACCCTGATGGCGGCGCTGGTCCTGGTGTCTGCAGATCGCCGCGGTCGGACAGCGCGGGATCGTTTCGAGCATTCGCATCTTCGCGGTGCAGTCGTTTCTCTTGGGAGCGATTGCGGCCGTCATCGCCTACTTCAACCAGGCCAGCCACATCTATATTGTCGCTCTGCTCACGGTCTTCTTGAAAGCGGGACTGCTTCCCCGGTTGCTGGAGCGCCTGGTGGAGAGAATCGGGATCCGGCGGGAGATCGAGCCGCTGATCAACGTTCCGCTGTCGATCCTCATCTCGGGCGGCCTGACTCTGCTGGGCTACGTGGTCGCGGAGTCTTTCTACCATCCGGAAGAGACTTCTGCCCGGGCGGCGCTGGGACATAACACGCTCGCCGTTGCCATCGCACTTTTCCTGATCGGCTTCTTTGTGATGGTAAACCGCCGCAAGGCATTGACGCAGGTCCTGGGACTGCTTTCGCTTGAAAACGGCCTCTTCCTGGCCGCGATTTCATTGACCTATGGAATGCCATTGGTGGTTGAGATTGGCATCTTTTTTGATGTTCTGGTCGCGGTACTGGTCCTCGGCATTCTCGTCTTCCGTATCGGCGAGACGTTCGACTCCATGGACGTCAGCAAGCTGCGGAAGTTGAGAGAGTAAGCGAACCTATGATTTTGCTCGGACTCCTTATCGTTCCTTTGGCCGCCGGTCCCTTGGCCTTCTTCCTCCGAAGAAGGCACAGGATGGAGGCGGTCAATCTTGCGGCCTTCGCCATTCTGCTCGGCCTTGCCGCCGTGTTGGTTGCTCAGGTGCTTCGCAGCGGCCCGGTTTCACTGTGGGATGGGTTCTTTTACGCCGACGCTCTTAGTGCGCTGGTCGTGCTCTTGTCAGCGTTTGTGTCCCTGGTCTGTTCCATTTATGCGGTCGGCTATTTTCGTCACGAAGAGAGAAGCGGAGTTTTGCAGGAGGCCGAGGAACTGGGTGGCCGGTTGGCGGTCGACAAGCTGCGCGAGTACTACGCTCTCATGCCTTTCCTGGTTTTCGCGATGACGCTGGTCGCACTCGCCAACAACTTGGGAATACTCTGGGTGGCGGTTGAGGGAACCACCCTGGCGTCGGTGTTTCTGGTTATGTTTTACGGGCGCGAAACCTCTCTTGAGGCGGCATGGAAGTATGCCATCATCGGCGGCGTTGGTCTTTCAATGGCGCTGTTCGGTACGATTCTGACCTACTATTCCGCCTATGGGGCTCTCGGTACGGACACGCTTGCGGGTCTGAACTGGTCCGTCCTCGCCGGGAACGCCGCCCAGTTTGACAAGCCGACCATGCGGCTGGCCTTCATCCTTATTCTTCTCGGATACGGAACCAAGGCCGGCATCGCTCCCATGCATACCTGGAAGCCGGATGCCTACAGTGAAGCGCCGATCCCGGGGGCAGCGATGCTCGCCACCGGCGTGCTCAACTGCGCTCTCTACGGTCTGGTCCGGTTCTACATTCTGAGTTCGAAATGCCTCGGGCCGCAGTTTGGCTCGCAGCTCCTGATTCTGTTCGGACTGCTCTCCATGGGAGTGGCCGTCCCCTTCATCCTCGTGCAGAAGAACTTCCGGCGCCTGCTGGCCTATTCGAGCATTGACCACAGCGGGATCATGGTGCTGGCACTCGGCTTCGGAGGGCCGTCTGGGTATCCTGGGCATGCTTCTGCACATGACGTTTCATTCGGTGACCAAGCCCCTGCTCTTCTTTTGTGCCGGAAATGTCCAGCAACATCTGAACACCGACCTGTTTCGGAAGGCGAAAGGCGGGTTGATCCATTCGATGCCCTTGACCGGAGCCGCATTTCTCATGGTGACGCTTGCGGTCACCGGTTCGCCTCCCTTCAGCTTGTTCCAGAGTGAGTTCACCGTTCTGCGGGCAGGGTTTGCGCGAGACCATTTTGTGCTGGCGATTTTTTTCGTCTCCTTTCTCGTGCTGATTTTTTCCGGCTTCCTCGTGCACATCAGCGGCCTGGTTCTCGGCGAGGACCCGGGCCTTCCAGCGGCAGACATGTGCCGCTGGAAGAAATACTCTGTCGTGGGCTTGGCTGTGGTCATTGTCGTGATGGGCTTCTGGATACCGGCTCCGTTGTTTAGGCTGATTCAGGGCGCAGTGGGCATCGTGGTGGGTGGATGATGACGCAATCAACGTCCGCAATGTTCGAAGCTCTTCGGCAGAAGCTTGGCCCGCAGGTTCAATCCGTGCGCGCGGATCGCGAGGATGAAGTCTATGTTCTTCTCGGCGATGCCGACATTCGGCCCATCACAGAACACCTGCGAGGCGAGTTCGGGGCCCGGCTGGTTACGGTGTTCGCTGAGGATCGCCGCTCGGTGGAAGGCGTTTTCTTCAACTACTATGTCTTCGAACAGAAGGGCAGCGCTCAATACCTGATCGTGCAGGCGCCGGTGCGGGCCCGCAGTCCTGAGTTTCCCTCGCTCTCCGCCGAACTACCCGCGGTGAACTGGCAAGAGCGCGAAATCCAGGATTGGTTTGGCCTGAAGGCCGTTGGACACCCGAATCCCCGCCGGGTCGCCTTGCATGACAATTGGCCCGACGTTTATCCCTTGCGCAAGGACTTTCCTCTCGAAACCGTGCTGCCGCCCTTCGAGGGAGAACGCCACATCTACCGGCCAGCTTTCGGGGAAGGTGTCCTGCAAGTGCCCGTAGGGCCGGTCCATGCGGGAATCATCGAGCCGGGTCACTTCAATTTCGCGGTGGCGGGTGAACCCATACTCTATCTGCAACTGCGAATGTTCTACACCCATAAGGGCACGGAAAAGCTCTTTGAGAAGCTGCCCATACACAAAGCCGTTTTCCTGGCGGAGAGCATTTCAGGAGATTCGAGTTTTTCCCACGGCACAGCTTTCTGTCAGGCCATCGAACGCGCGGCCAGCATTGAAGTGCCGCTGCGCGGTCTGGCGATGCGGACCATCCTGCTGGAGTTGGAGCGTATCTGCAATCATGTCGCCGACATCGGGGCCATTGCGACCGATGTTGGCTTCGTCATAGCGAATGCCCACGCCAGCCGCCTCAAGGAGACGTTGGTCACTCTGAACGAGCAGATGACTGGCAGCCGCCTGTTGCGCGGCATGGTCTGCGTCGGCGGAGTGCGCAGGGGCTGGGACCAGGCGCAACTGGACACGTTGCGGGACACGCTGGACTCCTTCGCACGCGAATTTCGCGACCTGATCAGTCTGATTGATTCCTCCGAATCCACCCGCGATCGTCTGGAACAGACCGGAGTCTTGCGGCCCGACAAGGCACGGGACCTGGGCATTGTGGGTGTGGGAGGACGCGCCTCCGGGATCGATCTCGACGTGCGGCGCGATCACCCTTACGCCGCGTATCCTCGCTACTCATTCCGCGTCCCGGTTTACCAGGCCGGAGACGTTTGGCACCGGATGCAGGTCCGCATCGATGAAGTGAACGAATCCATTGGCATCGTCCGGAACGCCATGGCGGATGGTCTTCAGCGCGAGTTCCGTGTGCCCGTGCCCTCTATCCCGTCAGACCGCTGTGCTCTGAGCGCAGTCGAAGGTTGGCGCGGGGAAATCATCCATTGGATTCGCACCGGGCCTGACAATCATCTGCAACGCTGCAAGATCAAAGATCCATCGCTCAACAACTGGCCAGCGCTGGTGGAAGCGGTCCAGGGAAACATCATTGCGGACTTTCCAGTGATCAACAAGAGCTTCAACCTTTCCTACTCGGGGACGGACCGGTAAACAATGTTCAAGATTCTTCAAAAGACGGTCAGCACGGGAACAGTCACCGCCAACTATCCGGCCGAGCCCGCTAAGATCTCCGATCGCTTTCGCGGACGTCCGAGCTTCGATTTCGACAAATGGAGGGACGCGCGACCTGCTGCCGAGGTGTGTCCAACCGGGGCCATTTCCCTATCCGACAAAGGTGATTCCCGGAAAGTCACCGTCGATTACGGTCTCTGTGTCTTCTGCGGCCTGTGCGCCGAAGCATCGTCCGAGCAGGCGGTGCGCATCACCCAGGAATTTGAACTGGCGACGTCGGACCGCCGTAACCTGCTTCTTACCGCGGAATACACACTGAATGCCGACGGCACGCACCGCGGGTTGCGTAAAGTTGATCACCGGTTGGTGAGTGCCGAAACGGACGTCGAGAGCCTTGGGAAGAAAGCGCGCGAAACCATCCAGAAAATCCTGGGACGATCTCTCGCCATCCGTGAGGTGGATGCGGGGTCATGCAATGGATGCGAACTGGAGATTGTCGCTCTGAACAATCCGGTCCACGACATCGAACGCTTCGGAATCCAATTCGTTGCCTCTCCTCGTCATGCCGACATGCTTCTGGTCACCGGTCCCGTCACGCGGAACATGGAACTTGCGCTGTTGAAGACGTATCGGGCGATGGCGGAACCCAAGGTAGTCGTCGCGGTAGGAGCTTGCGGCATCAGTGGCGGCATCTTCGGCGAGAACTACGCGTCTTTGGGCGGCGTCGACAAGGTACTTCCGGTAGATGTTTATATTCCGGGCTGTCCACCCCGGCCCCAAGCTCTTCTGCATGGAATCCTCCTTGCGGTCGGACGTTTGGCTGAACGACTGCACAACAACCGCGCGGGTTGAAACGCGATTCGGATCTTTGGCGCGGTGAGGTATTCACGGACTCTCCAAGCAGGGAAACCGAGGTGGTCAGGACACCGCAAACTGCGCGGTTCGACGAGGGAAGCGCTCTGCTAAATGGTCCCGTGCCGCCGGCGACGCACGTACAAGAGTGAGATCAGGCCCAAAAAAACAGAGAATGCTGGAACCGACCATCGCAATCCGTCCACGAAGAAAGTCGTGGCCGAGATCGCAAGAAGCAACAGGATACCGACAACGGTGAACAACGGGTGCGCCCAAAGGCGCATGGGCAAACTCAAGAGCCGCTCACGCGTAATGGCTTTGCGAAAACGGAGGTGCGTGTTGAGAATCACCAGCCACACAAAAAGCATTCCGGCTACTGCAGTTCCATAGAGCATGAGGAAAGCATTTCTGGGAGCAAAGATGGCCAGCAGAATCGCTGCAATGATCCCCGCGGTTGAAGCCAGCAACGCGCGATGCGGCACGCCGTTGCGGCTCACTTTGCCCATCCATTCCGGTGCATAACCTCCCTGCCCCAGAGAGAAAAGCATTCGAGTTGACAGGTAAAGGTTCGTATTCACGCTCGACAGTGCCGCCGTGAGCACGACAAAGTTCATGATCGCGGCCGCGAACGGTATATGCGCCGCAGCAAAAGCGGCGACAAAAGGGCTGCCGGAAACCGTGGACGAAGCACCGGTTTGGTTCCAGGGAACCATCGTCACCATAATCGCGATCGCCAGCACATAGAACAGAATGAGCCGCCAAACAATGCTTCGCATGGCGTGGGGAATCGTAACCTCCGGATGCTCGGCCTCTCCCGCTGTGACAGCAATAATTTCCACTCCCATGTAACTGGTGACTGTGATGGTGAGCGAAAGCCAGACGCCTTTCCATCCCGCAGGCAAGAATCCTCCGTGCTGGGTTAAATTGGCCAAGCCAATCGCGCCGCGGGTACCAACGCCAAGAATCAAACATGTTCCGACAATGATGAAGACGACGATGGCGGCAACTTTGATCGTCGCGAACCAATATTCAAACTCACCCAGGCGGTTCACCTGCATGGAATTGAGTGCCACCAGAGCGGCCGAAACCAACACGACCCAAATCCATTGCGGAACATTCGGAAACCAAAAAGAAATATAGATGCCGGCGGCGGTGACTTCAGCACCGATGGCGATGATCTGTGCGACTCCGTAAGTGGCTCGAACCGAAAAACCAGCCCAGGGATTGAGGTACTTCTCCGCGTAAACTCCGAAGGCACCCGCGACCGGATGGACAACTGCCATCTCCGCCAGCGCATAGGACATGATCAGAGCGATGCCTGCTCCCAGAAGATAAGAAAGAATGACGGCGGGCCCGGCCAGGCGAATGGTGACACTGCTTCCCAAAAACAAGCCCACGCCGATGGCGCCGCCAATGGCCATCATGGTGAGCTGCCGTTGACCCAACCGGCGGTGAAGACCTTCCACTTCCGGCGTCGGAGGCGTCTCATCGGCAAGGGTCGCCCCGGCCGCTGAACCTTGCGAGCTGAACGTTGTGGATCAGTCATAGCTGCCAACGCTGGCAGGGTCGAGGACCATAAGGTCGATATTCTTCTTGAGAACTTCCACCACCGCCTTTACATCGTCCATCGTGTTGTACACGTGGAACGATATCCGCAAGCCGTCGTGACGATTCGATGCGACGATGTTGCTCTCGGCGAGTTTCTGCACGAGCGACGTTGAATCCCTGCACTGCAATACGACCAGTGGGCCAGCGCTATCAGCGGGCGTTTTGGCGCGAATGCCCAGGTCGTGGGCGCAACTCAATAATGATTGTGCGAGTTTCTTGATGTGGCCCGCCACATTCTCCATGCCGATTTCTCGCAGCAGTTGGAATCCGGGCAGTGCGGCATACACATTGGGTACGGAAGGAGATCCTGACTCGAATCTTCGCGCCGTGGGAGACAGCTCGAACAGTTTGGGATCGTAGGCGAACGGATTTGCTTGCGCAAACCATCCAGTGACCGTGGGAACCAACGATGGAATGAGTTCTTTGCGCACATACAGGAAAGCGAGGCCGGGAGGACCGAGCAGGTACTTGAGGGTCCCGGTTACAAAAAAGTCCAGATCCATGGCTTTAACGTCAACGGGACGGGTCCCGCAATCCTGGTAATCATCGAGCATTACAAGAGCCCCGGCGCGGTGGGCGATTTGGGTAATGGCGTTTACCTCGGAACGAAATCCGTTCTTGAAACAAACGTGCGTGAGCGGCACGATGAGCGTATTGCGGTCGACCATCTTTTCGTAATTGGCGGCCGGAATGCGGTTGCCTTCTGCCGCCACAAATTGCACCTCGGCGCCTCGAACACGTTGCCCCAGCCAGACATGGCCCATGGTGGGAAACTCGAACTCGCCCATTACGACTTTGTTTCGTTCTCGAAATTCAGCGCGCTGGCGACGCCATTGATGCCGGCCGACACGCTGGTCACAATGGCAACTTCGTCCGGGCTGGCGTTGATGAATTGTGGCAAAAGCGGTTCGTGCCGCCTCATACTGATTCACCCAAAGCTCCCACGGCGAACCTTGCTCGTGCCAGCTCGCCATGAAATCTTCCAGGCCAGCCTGCACCGCATCGGATAGCGGCCCCTGGGAGCAACTGTTGAGATAGATTTTGTGTTGGAAGATTTTGAAGCGAGAACGAATCTGCCGGATTTGCGTGTCGGTCAGCATGAGGCCTTTATTTCGGCAAGCGCGCTTCCGAATCTGCGCACCTCTTCGACCGTATTGTAGTGGACCAATGATGCTCTGACTGCGCCAGTCTCTGTGGGGAGCCCGAGTCGCTTCATCAGTCGCGGCGAATACATGTGGCCGTCGCGCACACCGATATCCTGTTTCGCGAACTCTTCGGCGACTTTCGCGGCGGGCACGTTCGGCAAATTGAAGCAAAGTGTTGGCACTCGTTGACTGATGCGATTTTCGTCCGACACGCCGTAGACGACGGCGCCGCAATCGTTGAGCACCCGCAGCATTTCGAGCGAAAGCGATTCCTCGTAGACCCGAATTGCGTCGAACGCACGTTGCAGAGCAGACCGCCTTGATTCCGATTTCGCCGTTGCATCGTTCCCGGCCATGCTTCGGCCTAGAGTCTCCAGGTAGCATACTGCAGCATCCATCCCGGCCACGTTTTCGTAAACGAAGGTGCCCGCCTCAATTTTTCCGGGTGGCTCGTCGGGGATGAAATCCTCACGGAAGGTCGGGAGCTTTTCCAGCAGTTCGCGCCGTCCCCACAGAAATCCCATGTGGGGACCGAAGATCTTGTAGCCCGAACACACCAGGTAATCGCAGTCAAAGGCCTGCACGTCGATCAGCCCGTGAGGGCCGAAATGCACGGAATCGAGAAAGATTTCCGCGCCGGACGCGTGCGCGACTCTTGCCGCCGCCGCGACATCCACAATCGAGCCGATGGCATTCGAAGCCAGCGTGCACGCCACAAGGCGCGTCGTCGAAGACACCAGCGGGACGAGGTCGTCCACATGCAGATTCCCATCCTCCCGCATCTTCCACCAGGAGAATTTGCGCTCCGGCCCGTTCCAACGCCAGCCAGGTAGCGACGTTAGCCTCGTGGTCCATGTCGGTTACGACAATCTCGTTCCGGTGATCGAGCGTTTGTCCGATCGCCAGACTCACCAAACGAATAAAGGAAGTGGCGTTCATGCCAAACGCGATTTCGCTCGGATCGGGCGCGTTTACGAGATCAGCGACGCTGTGGCGTGCACGCAAAACCATCTCGTCCACTTCACGGCTTTTCGCGTAGCGTCCGCCCCGCTGCACATTGCACTCGAGGAGATGATGATTCACCGCGTCCAGCACGGTCTGTGGAACTTGCGCGCCCGCCGCATTATCAAAAAAGATGAAGGCCGGAGGCCGGGTCAGGGCCGGAAAAGCAGCACGAACGGCTTCAATGGGAAAGGTCGCACTCGAGGCGGAGGGGACTTCGGGGTTGAGAACACCTTGGGATTCGGCCTGCAAATCTCGCTCCTGGTTACATCTGAAAATCAGCTCTGGCAGCCTTGCAAAATGACCAGCGCCAAACCTATACTCCGCTGCAACAACTCGTCAACCTGAAAGCAAACATATGCCGGTATCCGCGACCAACTCAAAGCTGATCTATGACGCTTTGAAGGAGTGCGACATCCGCCTGGTGTCAGCTCTGCCGGAAACCTGGTTGGTGCATCTCATCCGGTTGGCGGACGAGGACCCAGAGATGATTCTGGTGCGACTTGCCAAGGAGGAAGAAGGGGTTGGCATTTCGGCCGGAGCCCACTTTGCCGGAGTCAAATCGGCCATGCTGATGCAGAACCACGGCTTCCTGGCATCCATTAACGGTATCGTGTCTTTCGCACACCTGTACAAGATCCCTCTGTTGATGCTCATCAGCTACCGCGGTTCTTTGGGGGAGCGCGACCCGTGGCAAACGCAGGGCGGCAACGTTACGGAGCCGCTCTTGCAAGCATTGCGTATCCCGTATTTTTTTCTCGACGCGTTGGACACCGTCAAAAAACGTATTCGGCAAGCGCAGACTCTCGCCGAAAGCAGTTTGCAGCCGGTCGCCCTTCTGCTGACGCGCGACCTGATGTGGGAGGAGTGATGCTGCGCCTTGATTGTCTTCGGTCGGTCTATTCGGAACTGGAAAGCTGTCTTGTCGTCACGATCATGGGAGCGGTCGCGGCTGAACTGCACTCCCTGGGTCACCGTCCCAATTTCTTTTACTTGCAACATGCGATGGGACTGGCGTCGTCGACTGGGTTGGGTCTGGCTCTGTGCCTACCCGAACAGAGAGTGATTGTCTTCGATGGCGATGGTTCGCTCTTGATGAATCTTGGCAGCCTCAGCACCATGGCACGTTATCGCCCCAAGAACCTGGTCCACGTCGTTTTCGATAACGAAAGTTTGCTCTCGGTCGGCGGTTTTCCCACGGCGACGAGCACCGGCACGGACCTGGAAGGCATCGCTCGTGCCGCCGGCATTCCCCGAGTGACCACAGTCCGTAGTGTGGAGAGTTTTAAGGCCGCGGTGACCGACGCTATGCAAGGCAGCGAACTGACAACGATCATCGCCAAGGTCGAGGCCAAGGGTCCCGCCGCCTATGTCACCGACCTGTCGTTGCTGGAGAATCGCTTTCAATTCCGCCGGCATATCCAGTCGCTCAAAACGCGTTAAGGCGGCGCTGCTCGGATCGCGCTCAAGCGAACATGGAGTGTCGGGCGAAAATATTCATGAGGAGCCCCAATGTCTCTCGTCTTGACCGCACTGCTCGAGGAACTTGCCGCCGGCCGGCTGCGGGTCGTGGATTTGACCCAGCCCTTGAGTCCGCAGACGCCTTTGCTGCCGCTGCCAACGCAGTGGAACAACACGCCCGCGTTCAAGATCTGGGAGCTGTCGCGGTACGATGAGCGCGGTCCCGCCTGGTACTGGAATGGGTTCGAAACCGGCGAGCACACTGGCACCCATTTTGATGCTCCAGTCCACTGGGTCTCGGGAAAAGACCTTCCGGACAACACCGTGGACCGCATCCCACCGAAAAAATTTGTGGGACCAGCGTGTGTGATCGATATCAGCGCAGATGTGGCAAGAAATCCAAACTATTTGCTGACGCCGGAGCGAATCCGCCAGTGGGAGGAAGAGTACGGCGTTATTCCGGCGGGCGCATGGGTTCTGTTGCGTACGGACTGGTCGAAGCGGACGGACCCCAAGGACTACATCAACCTGAAGGAGAATGGACCCCACACTCCCGGATTGGCCAAGGAAAGCTCTGCCCTCCTGGCCAAGGAGCGGGATGTGCTAGGCGTTGGCGTGGAAACGGTCGGGACCGATGCCGGTCAGGCCGCCACCTTTGATCCACCATTCCCGAACCACTACCTCATGCACGGCAGCGGCAAGTTTGGGCTCGCAAGTCTGTCCAACCTTGATCAGCTTCCGCCGACCGGCGCCATCGTGATCGCCGCGCCGCTGAAAATTGTCGGCGGCTCCGGCAGTCCTCTGCGAGTAATTGCCATCACACCCTGACGCACTGCTTCCCTTTACTAATCTTATGATGGCGGGACCTGATGACTTCCCGATTGCCGACGATGCGGGCGTAGTATCGGCAATTCATGAGGTTGCTTGAGAGGACGAAGGGAGTTGCCCGCTCGTCACCTTCCAGCCCCTGCTCGAAGGGACAGGGCTGAAAGGCCGATCTGGTGGCCCCCAAAAGACCAGGCAGACTAGTGTCGGATGAGGGCCAAGACGACTGTTTTTCACTCAAGGTCCGGGGGCGGTGGCCGATGGCCAATGTAGGCGATTCACCGGTCGCGGTCGTATCCGTGTCGGGGTGGCTTTTGAGTTGCGACCAACGGGAGGTCAAAACTGGCTTTTTGCCCAGAGACACGAGCCTCAGTCTTGGCGTCGGACATCGTTGCCGAGCACGACCTTGACAAGTCCGCGGATGACTGTAACCCCAAGGGCAAGGCGGGAAGCATGCTCAAGCTGAGAGCGCTCGTAGTGGAGGATGAACCGGCGGACGTCGAACTGGTGTTGCGCGTCGCTGCGGCAGGCGGACTTGGAGGTCAACCTGGGACGTCGCCCAGACGGCTGAGGAATTCACCGACCTGGTGCGGAAGAACTCGTACGACGTGATTCTGGCGGACTACAAGCTGCCGAACTGGAATGGAATGGAATCGGTCGAGATCCTGCGCCGGGAAGGGCTGGATGTTCCGGTCATCCTGGTCTCGGGGGCACTGGGCGAACTGACGGCGGTGGAATGCATCAAGCAGGGCGCCGCCGACTATGTTCTGAAGGACCATATGGCCCGGCTGCCGGAAGCAGTGCGGCGAGCCATGCGGGAGAAGAAGCTGCGCGAGGATCACAAGCAGTCGCAGGAGGAATTGGCCCGCTCCAATCAGGACCTGGAGCAGTTTGCCTACGTGGCCTCGCACGATCTGCAGGAACCGCTGCGCATGGTTGCCACCTATACCCAACTGCTGGCGGAACGCTATCGCGGCCAACTCGACGCCGACGCGGACAAGTACATCCACTACGCGGTCGACGGCGCCCTGCGCATGCAGAAGCTGGTGCAGGATCTGCTGGCGTTTTCACGAGTCGGGCGGCAAGGCGTGGCGTCTGCAGAGCACCGACTGCAATGCCGTGCTGGAGGCGGCCTGAAGAATCTGGAGGCCGCGATCCAGGAAAGCGGCGCGGTCGTCGAGCACGCTCAACTTCCGCAGGTAATCGCCGATAGTTCGCAATTAGCGCAGGTGTTTCAAAACCTGATCGGAAACGCCATCAAGTTTCGCGGTTCCGAACCGCCCTGTGATTCGAGTCAGCGCGGCAGTTAACGGGAAAGGAATGGGTCTTTTCGGTGGCGGACAACGGGATCGGCATTGCCGCCGAGCATGCGGAAAGCGTGTTTGTCATTTTCCGGCGCTTGCATACCCGTGCGGAATATCCGGGCAACGGAATCGGGCTCTCGATCTGCAAGAAGATCATCGAACAACATGGCGGCCGGATCTGGGTCGAATCCGAACTTGGGCACGGATCCACCTTCCAATTCACCCTTCCCATCAAAACAGCCACCAAGCCGTGAGAAAGAACAGCAGAAATGAAAACCACACCTGAAATCCTGATGGTCGACGACAATCCCGGCGGACATCGATTTGACCAGCGAAGTGCTGGCCCAGAGCAAAGGACACTTTCACGTGAACGCGGTGAACGACGGGGCAGAGGCAATTTCCTTTCTGCGCCGCCAGGGAAAATATGCCAAGGCCCCGGTGCCGGACCTGGTCGTTCTCGACCTGAACCTGCCGCGCAAGGATGGGTGCGAGGTGCTTTCCAACATCAAGGCCGACCCCGCTCTGGCGAAAATTCCGGTCGTCATCTTCACCACCTCCCAGGCCAACTCCGATATTACCCGCAGTTACAAACTGGGAGCGAACTGCTATCTGCGAAAGCCAGGCAATCTTCCGGAATTCGTCGCGGTGGTCCAATCCATGGCGGAGTTTTGGCTGGGCTTTGCCAGTCTGCCGCAGAAGGAGAAACGATGAAGGATCAACCGACCCACGTCTTACTGATCGAAGACAATCCGGGAGATGCGGATCTGGTGCGCCTGCGGCTGGTGGAAGGCAAGACGCCGGTCGACGTGAGCTGCGTCAACCGGTTGTCCGACGGACTGGATTCCCTCAAGGAGAGTTCCCCGTCGGTCATTCTGCTGGACCTGAACCTTCCGGACAGCCAGGGAGCGGAGACCTTTCGCAAGGTGCTGGAGAAAGCGCCGAACGTGCCCGTCGTCATCCTGTCGGGACAGGACGACGAAGCGCTGGCGATGAAGGCCCTGCATCAGGGCGTGCAGGACTACCTGGTAAAAGGCGCCATCTCCAGCAGTGGCCTGGACCGGGCCATGCGCTACGCCGTGGAACGGCAGGCGCTGCTGCGCTCCCTGGAGATGAGCCGCAAGCAGCAACTGGAATTCAAGAACCAGTTCCTGTCCCACGTATCGCACGAACTGCGCACCCCGCTGACCTGCATTCATCAGTTCGTCACCATCCTGCTCGATGGCCTGGCGGGCGAAGTCAGCCCGGAACAGCGCGATCATCTCAAGACGATTCTGAAGAGCGTGAATCAGCTGGGAGCCATGGTTCGCGACCTGCTGGAGGCCAGCCGGGCGGAGTCGGGAAAGATTCGCATTGAACCGCGCTGCGTCGCGATCGGAGATCTGATCCGGCAGGCCGTCGCCATGATGCAGCCCGCCGCGCGCGAAAAGGAGGTCGGGCTGGAGGTGGGCGTGGACACCCGGATTCCGTTCGTCCACGGCGATCCCGGCCGCATTCTGGAGGTGCTGATCAACCTGATCGAGAACGGCATCAAGTTCACGCCGCAGGGCGGTTCGGTCACGGTGCAAGCCTGCCTGGTGCAGACCGATCCGGACTTCGTCTATATCTCGGTGGCGGACACCGGCTGCGGGATCAGTCCCGAAGCCAGGGCCCTGGTGTTTGAGCGGCTGTACCAGGATCCCAACGCCGTCGATAACAACCGCAAGGGCCTGGGGCTCGGGTTGTTCATTGCGAAGGAACTGGTCAGTCTGCACGGAGGACGGATCTGGGTCGCCAGCGAACCGGGGCACGGCAGCACCTTCTCCTTTACGTTGCCGCTGTATTCCCTGGCCAAACTGCTGTTCCCGGTCATCACCTATCAGGAAACGCCTGCGGGACGACATTGTGCTGGTCAAGGTCGTGCTGCGACCACGTCTCCAAGCCGGCTCGGGCCAACTGGAAAGAGACCTGCCAGCGTTGCCTGGAGATTCTGCAACGCTGCGTCTATCTCGACAAGGATCTGGTCTTGCCTCCGATGACCGCTGGGGGCGCGGAGCGAGACCTTTCTGGTGGTGGCGTCCACCGACCTGGAGCGCGCCAACATCATGATGACGCGCATTCGCGAGCAACTCGGGAAAGTGGCGGACCTGAACGGCACGGGCGAACTGGAAGTGTCCGCCTTGGCGGTGCCTGCTTCCCGATCGTGGCGCGGGCCATTCTCTGCAAGAGCAGGTGCAGGAAGTTGCCGGCGCCGTAAGCGAAATGGTTCGAGCGGTTCTGGGAGGGCAATCAGGATTCTACCGAACAGAAGTAAGACGCAATGAAACGCACACGCTGGCACACTCTGCGTGAACTCGGAATGGAGAATGACACAATGGCAAACTCAAAAATCATGATCGTGGACGATGATCCCGACCTGAGGCAAGCGCTGAGACTGCGTCTGCGAGCCAACCACTACGACACGGTGAATGCGGTCGATGGTTACTCGGCGATCGCGCTGGCTTACAAGGAGCATCCCGACCTGATCATTCTTGATCTCGGCTTGCCCGCGGGAGACGGTTTTGTGGTGCTCGACCGGCTGCAAAAGGACGACAAACTCTCGACCATCCCGGTGATCGTGCTGACGGCCCGCGACCCGCAGAGCAGCGAGCGGCGTGCTCTGCAGGCAGGGGCCGCGGCTTTCTTCCAGAAGCCGGCGGACAACACGGAACTGCTGGATGTGATTCGCGCCAGCCTGCCCCAGGCTGCGGCGGGACCAGCTCTGCCGTCGTGAGCCATCGGCGGACGTAGCGGTTCGAGGCTTGGCAAAAGCTTCACCGACCATCTGGCGGCGGCCGGATCTGCGTGAAGACTGTGGCAGACGCACGAACGCGGTCTAGAGGCGCAGGCGCGTGCCCAGCGCCGGCGAGCCGCGGCGTCTGTCATGAAGTGTGGCCGCAAGGAGACGACTGCTATGCCGGTCCATATTCATCCGGAGATTGAGCGCCACCATGCGAGCCTGCCATTCCGTCGATATGTCCGAGCCTTGTTCAGCGTTCCTATCACGGTCCGTCACCTAGGCCGGAATGGCGTTCGGAGTACGAGAGGGATCAGCCTTGATCTTGGCGAGGGAGGGTTGGGGGCGATCGTTCAAGGGGACGTACGTGTCGGTGACACGGTTGCCATCGATCTCCGACTGAACGGGCAATCGCTCACCACCGTTGCCATCGTGCGGCACACCTCCAGCGTTCACTCCGGATTCGAGTTTGTGGGGTTAACGCCGGAAGAGCGGTTGCAGATCACGAACGTCATCGGGCATTCGTGAGCTCAATCGAGAGCCTATAACCGCCGAGATCGCGAAGAGAAGCTGCAGAGAACGCGAAGGCAGACTGTCGACCGCCTGCGTGCTTTGCAGCTTTTCTCTGCGATCTCTGCGGTCAAAGGCTCTTTCGCTGATATCCACAGTTCCACTTCGGGAAGCAGCGCCCTCCGTGTGGTGTTTATTCCCGTCTCACCAACACATTCCCTCCGATAATGATTTTGTCAGCGTGCGGCCAGCTTTCAATTTCCTATGGCCTGCAATACCGGAATCGAACACCGACCGCACGACGGAGGTTTCGCAATGTCGACTCACCCACCCCGAAGGATCTATGACGAATGAGGCAGATGCCGGCATCGCACGAAGATTGGGTCAGTTTGTCTCTGCCTGCAGCGGGTTCGCGGTAGCCTTCGGACTGTGGGTGCTGGCGGGATGGATGCTTCATGTCCAGATTGTGAAGAGCATTCTGCCCGGGCAGGTCGCGGTCAAGGCGAACACTGCAGCTTGCTTTATCTTGATCGGATTCGCTCTGTGGGTTCTAAGAAAGGAACAGCCGCCCTGCGCTGCGGGCTGGAGGCTGGCCGCGAAAATCGCCGCCGTCGTTGCCAGCATCGTAGGCCTGCTCTCCCTGCTGGAGTTCCTGTTCGGTTGGAACCTCGGCATCGACCAATTGCTATTCAGCGCGGGACCGGAAGACATCCCGGGAAGCGTGCGCCCCGGGCTGATGTCGCCGATCACGGCGTTTGGCTTGCTTTCCCTTGGACCTGCCCTCGTGGTGCTGGATGCCAGGACGCGGTTCGGCTCGTTGGACGGCGCAGTTGTTGTGCACTGGTGTGGCCATCGTTTCCCTGTTCGGCATGCTGGACTTTGTTCTGGATCCGACGTCTACCCACACCTACATCTCTCCCATTACTGCCTTCGCCCTGTTCTTGTTCTCGTTCGGGCTGATGTTTTCCCGGACCCAGTCGGGCTTCGGGGCGCTAGTCGCAAGCGCGACCCTGGGTGGTACATTGACGCGCCGCTTGGTCCCGGCGGCGATCCTCGTTCCCCTCGTCATCGGCTGGCTGCGATGGAAGATGGAAATCGCAGCTCTTTTTTCGACGTGGACCGGGCTCACCATGATGACGGTGATTTCCATGGTGCTGCTGGCGGGTCTCACGGCCTGGACCGCATCGGTGATTGATCGCACCCAGCGGGAGCGGGAGCGAACGGAGCAAGCGCGCACGGCAAGTGAGGAGAGACTTCGTTTACTGCTCGATGGCGTAAGGGACTACGCCATTTACATGCTCGATCCCGAAGGCCGCGTCATCAGTTGGAACGCCGGCGCAGAAAACGTTAAGGGTTATCGAGAGGAAGAAATTCTGGGCCAACATTTCTCCTGTTTTTACACCGCGAAAGACCGTGAAAATGGCAAGCCCAACGAAGAATTGCAGAAGGCGATCTCCTTGGGGCGCTTTGAGGACCAGGGAGATCGAGTTCGGAAGAACGGCTCGTCGTTTTGGGCCAATTTCGTCATCGCTCCCCTGCGCGATCAGTCAGGAACGCTTCGTGGATTCTCCAAAGTTGTGCGCGACGTGACCGAGCGCAAACAGGCGGAGGAGAAGTTGAAGGCCGCCTCGCTTTACGCCCGCAGCCTGCTTGAGGCCAGTCTGGACCCGCTGGTCACTATCAGCCGCGGAGGCAAAATCACCGACGTGAATGAAGCGACAGAAAAAGTCACGGGCGTTTCTCGCAACCGGCTGATCGACAGCGATTTCTCCAACTACTTCACCGATCCGGAGAAAGCACGGCAGGGCTACAAACAAGTATTTGCCGAGGAAACCGTGCAGGATTACCCGTTGGCGATCCGCCACGCTTCCGGCCAAGTGACCGAGGTGCTGTACAACGCCTGCCTGTTCAGGAACCCGGCGGGCGGGGTGGAAGGCGTCTTTGCCGCAGCCCGCGATATCACTAAGAGCAAGCGAGCGGAGGAAGAGATCCGTCGCGCTTCGCTCTATACGCGGAGCCTCCTTGAAGCCAGTCTCGACCCGCTGGTCACGATCAGCCGCCAAGGCAAGATCACGGATGTAAACCGGGCCACGGAGACGGTGACGGGGGTTTCGCGGCGGCGGCTGATCGGCAGCGATTTCTGTGATTACTTCACTCAGCCCGAAAAAGCGAGGCAAGGCTATGAGGAGGTATTCGCGCAGGGCAAGGTGCAGGACTACCCTCTGGCGATTCGGCACGCCAGTGGGCGTGTGACGGACGTGCTCTACAACGCCAGCTTATTCAAGAACGAGGCCGGAGAGATCGAGGGAGTTCTTGCGGCGGCTCGCGATATTACCCGGCGCAAGCAAGCCGAAGAGGAATTACGTCTCAGCCGTGAACGGCTGGCCTTGGCTCAGAAGGCCGCACATTCAGGAACCTTTGACTGGGACATTCAGCACAATGTGAATCACTGGTCTCCTGAAGTCGAGGCGGTGCACGGGATTGCGCCGGGTGGGTTCGGCGGAACCTATGAAGACTGGGAAGCGCTGGTGATCCCCGAGGATTTGATCGCAGCCAAGAAAGCGATTCAGGACGCTCTCAAGACGGGGGAGTTCGCGTCGGAATGGCGAATCCGCCGTCACAACGATGGGGAAATCCGCTGGATTACGGCGCGCGCGCGAGTGCTTTTCGACGAGGCGGGACAGCCCGCGCGCATGCTCGGGCTCAACATGGACGTGACCGAGCGCAAGCAGGCGGAAGAGGAAGTTCGCCGCCTCAATGAAGAACTGGAACAGCGCGTGATCCAACGCACGGCGCAACTCGAAGCCGCCAACAAAGAACTCGAAGCGTTCACCTACTCCGTCTCGCACGATTTGCGCGCGCCCCTGCGGCACATCAGCGGGTTCTCCAAGATCCTGACTGAGGAATATGGTTCCAGCCTCGCACCCGATGCCCAGCACCACCTGCTGAGGATTCAGGAAGGGACGCACCGCATGGGCCTGCTGGTCGACGATCTGCTGAACCTCGGCCGGATCGGCCGCCATGAAGTGCGGCTGCAGGTTACTGGCCTGAATTCCATCGTGAACGAGGTAGCGGAAGAACTGAAGCCGGAGTGTGCTGGCCGGCAGGTGGAGTGGAAGCTCGACAACCTGCCGTTTGTAGAGTGCGATCCCGCGTTGATGAAGCAGGTCTTTCAGAATCTGCTCTCCAATGCGCTCAAATTCACCCGGCCCCGCGGTCAGGCGGTCATTGAGGTTGGACAGAAGGATCACGATGGAGCGCCGGTCGTGTTCGTGCGCGACAACGGCGTCGGCTTCAACATCAAGTATGCCGACAAGCTCTTCGGCGTGTTTCAACGCCTGCACCGCGCGGAAGACTTTGAAGGCACGGGCGTGGGCCTGGCCACCGTCCAGCGCATCATCCAGAAACACGGCGGCCGCATCTGGGCCGAAGCCGAACTGGACAAAGGCGCAACTTTCTATTTCACTCTCGGAGTTTCCGAGACAAACGAACTCAAGACTAAAGCCGCGATGGCAGGAGATAAACCATGACCCAGCGACAGATTGAAATTCTACTGGTGGAAGATAACCCGGATGACGTGGAGCTTACCCTCCACGCTCTCCGCAAAGAAAACCTGGCCAACAGCATTCACGTGGCGCGCGATGGCGAAGAGGCCCTCGAGTTTCTCTTCTGCAATGGCGTCCATGCCGAACGCTCCATGGAGCGCCCGCCGAAGCTGATCCTGCTGGACCTGAAGCTTCCCAAAGTAGACGGCATGGAAGTCCTGAAGCGGCTTGAAGGCCGATGCGCGGACCAAAACCATTCCAGTGGTGATCCTGACGTCGTCGAAGGAGGAGCGCGATTTGGTCAACGGCTACCACCTGGGAGCCAACAGCTACATTCAGAAACCGGTGGACTTCGACCAGTTCCGGCAGACGGTGAAGAGCGTGGGCTTGTACTGGCTGGTGATCAACCAGCCTCCCGTGACTGAGGGGTTGCCCCACGTCGCGGAGCCGGTACCGGTCGGCAAGAGCACATAGCCCTTTTCGTATGGTGAGCCATCCTTGCGCGATGGCGCCAGTCTACCGACGACGGGACCACGAAAAGTCTGTTCGATGATGAACTCTAGAGAGTCCGCTTCCTACCCGGCAACCACTGCACGCGTTGCTCGTCGAGGACAGTCCCGAAGATGCGGAACTCATGGTGCATGAACTGCGCCAGCGTGGCTTTGAGCTGACTTGGGACCGAGTAGAGACCGAGGCTGCGTACCTGGCGCGTTTGGAGAAACCGCCGGCGATCATCCTGGCGGATTATGCTCTTGCCGCAGTTCAGCGGACCGAGAGCTCTCGAACTGCTGCAGCAGCGAGGACTGGGCATTCCGTTCATTATGGTCTCCGGCACCATCGGCGAGGAGGCTGCGGCCGCCGTGGTGAAGCAGGGCGCCGCCGACTACGTCCTGAAGAGCCGGCTGGACCGTCTGGGCTCCGCCGTCCTGCGCGCCTTGCAGGGCGAGAAGAAGATTGCGTACTTCTCCATGGAAATTGCGCTGGAGTCGGCCATGCCGACCTACAGCGGGGGTCTGGGCGTGCTCGCGGGCGACACGATCCGCTCCGCCGCCGATCTTCAGCTGCCCATGGTGGCCATCTCGCTGCTTCATCGGGCCGGCCACTTTCATCAGTGCTTCGACGCCGCCGGTGGCAGACGGAAGAGCCGGTCGAGTGGAATGTGGAGCAATTTCTGACGGAGATGCCAGCCAGAACAACGCTGACCATCGAGGGACGGAACCTGGATCTGCGCTGCTGGAAATATCAGGTGCAAGGAATCGGCGGTTACTGTGTCCCGGTCTATCTGCTGGATACTGACCTCCCCGAAAACAGCGAATGGGACCGGAAGCTGACGTCCGTTCTTTATGGTGGCGACTCCCGCTATCGTCTCTGTCAGGAGGTCGTGTTGGGCATGGGCGGAGTGCGCATGCTGCGCGCGCTCGGCTACGAGAGGATCGATCGTTTCCACATGAACGAGGGCCACGCCAGCCTGCTCACACTGGAACTGCTGCAGGAAGAAGCCAGCAAGAACCAGAGAAGCCGGATCTCCGTCGGCGACCTCGCCTCGGTCCGGCAGAGATGCATATTCACAACCCATACGCCGGTGCCGGCCGGCCATGATCAATTCGCCATTGCCAGCGCTGGGTACAACCCTGGGATTTCGCGAGGACCTTTCCGACATGCTGGACGCGGCATGGCAGTCCGAGTGTTTGGACGCCATGAAGCGGCCGGGACAGAACGAAATCATCTCTCGGGAAGCGAAGCCATGCTCAACATGACCTACCTGGGCCTGAACATGAGCCGCTATGTGAACGGAGTGGCCAAGCGGCATGGGGAAATGTCGCGCCTGATGTTCGCGGGCTACCATATCGACGCGATCACCAATGGAGTGCACGCGGCCACCTGGACCTCCCCGCATTTTCAGGCCCTGTACGATCGGTCACATTCCAGACTGGCGGCAGGACAATTTCAGTTTGCGCCATGCGGAAAGTATTCCCGGGCCGGAGATCCTGGAAGCGCACCTGCGGGCAAAGACAGAACTTCTGGCGTACGTCAACGAACAGTACAAGGTGCGCATGAAGTCCAGAGGTCTTCACCATCGGATTCGCCCGCCGGGTCACGGCCTACAAGCGGGCCGACCTTCTATTCACCGACCTTGAGCGGCTCAAGAAAATTGCGGCCGAAGCTGGCGGACTGCAGTTCATCTATGCCGGCAAGGCGCATCCCAGCGACCAGGAAGGCAAGCGGCTCATCCGCCACATTCTCGAACTGAAAGAAGTGTTGAAGGACGGCATCACGATTGCCTTTCTCCCGAACTACGACTTGGCATTGGCCAAGCTGATCACGGCCGGCGTCGATCTCTGGCTGAATACTCCGCAGCCGCCGCTGGAGGCATCGGGCACGAGCGGAATGAAAGCCGCATTGAATGGCGTCCCGAGCCTCAGCATTGTCGATGGCTGGTGGATGGAAGGACTCATTGAAGGAGTCACCGGTTGGGCGATCGGCGATGAGAAACGCCAGCGAGAAGACGAGAGCAGCGGCCTGCGCGACGCCGCCTCGCTCTACGACAAGCTGGAGCGCGTGATCATTCCCATGTTCCATGTGACCGAGACCGCTATCTCGAAGTCATGCGGCATGCCATCGCCGTGAACGGCTCGTTCTTCAACACCCAAAGAATGCTGCAGCAATATGTGCTAAGCGCATATTTCCGCTGAGCGGGCGGGAAATGCTGGCAGCGACCTTAGCAATCATTTTTGATGCGGGGCGTCCAGGCGTTTTCGATGGGCCCTCTCCCCCCAAACACACAGAATCCGGCGCTGAAGAGGACATATCTTAAAGCGACTCGATCAGGCGACGGTTTCCGCCGGCGCGCCGAGAGTGACGCTTTCCTCGCTCTCAACCCGTACGTGAGTCTTCGCAACCAGCATGTAGATGGACGGCACCACAAATAAAGTGAATGCCGTACCGATGATCATGCCGCTCACCAGCATGATACCGATGCTGTTTCTTGCGCCGGCACCGGGCCCCTTCGCAAGCACGAGCGGGAAATGCCCAAAGACGGTTGCGGCCGTGGTCATAAGGATTGGACGCAATCGCGTGCTCGCCGCGCCGGCAATCGCCTCGAGCTTACTCAGACCAGTTTCCTGCAGGTGATTCGCGAATTCCACGATCAGAATTCCGTTCTTCGCGATCAGACCGACGAGAGTGATCAATCCTACCTGGCTGTAGATGTTCAGAGTCGTGAAACCCAGGAACGAGAACGCAAGCGCGCCTGAGATGGCCAGCGGGACCGAACCAGCCAGAATGATGAAGGGATCGCGGAAGCTTTCGAATTGCGCCGCGAGCACCAGATAGATCAGGACTGCGGAAAGCAAGAACGTGCCCAGGAATTTACTACCTTCGACGCGCAACTGGCGAGACTCACCCGCGTAATCGACCGTGAATCCTTGCGGCAGCACCTGCTTAGCTTCATTCTCCAGGAACGAGAGCGCCTGATCGAGCGGCACCTGCGGGGGAATGACGCCCTGAATGCGGACTGCATTCAGTTGCTGGAATTTGTTGAGCGATCTCGGCTCAGTCGTGGTCCGCAGAGTGGCAAAGGTCGAGAGCGGCACGAGCTTGTCCGAAGAACCTCTTACGTAAATCTGCGACAGCTGGTCCGGGGTTAGCCGCTCAACGCGTTTAACCTGCGGAATCACTTTGTAGCTGCGCCCTTGAATGCTGAAACGGTTGACGTAATTTCCGCCCAGCATGGTGGAGAGGTCCTGACCCGCCTGGCTCAGGTCCACTCCCTGGGAACGCAGCTTGTCGCGGTCAAACACCACTTCCGTCTGTGGCTGGTCGAACTTTACGTCGGTGTCCGCGAAGATGAAGATGCCGCTGGCCATTGCCTTCTTCACAATCTGCTCGGCAAGTTGACTGACCTGCTGTGGCTCAGCCGCGGATGCAATCACGAAATCAACCGGGAAGTTACCGCCTCCAGGAAGAGGTGGCGGCGTCAATGGAATGACCCGCACGCCGGAAATCTTGGACAGCTTTCCACTTGATTCCAACAGCAATTGCTGCGTCGTCTTCGTGCGCTGGCTCCATGGTTTGGTGACCATGCCCCCGAATCCGCCACTTGGATTCGTAATCTGAAAAACGCTCGCGCTTTCCGGAAACGAGTGGTACACATCATAGACCTGCTTGGTAAACAGATTGGTTTGGTCGAGCGTGGAGTTGGCGGACGACTGAATTACGCCGAACACCACTCCTTGATCCTCGGCCGGCGCCAGTTCGCGCTGGGAAAACATATAGAACGGAATCATCAGCACAGCCACAATTGCCCAGAGCGTGAGCACGACTGGACGATACTGCAGCGTCCCCGCCAGCAGCCGGCCATAAAGGTTTCGCACGCTTTCGAAGCGCCGGTTGACGATTCCAGAGAAGCCGCGTTCCGTGTCCCCGGAACGCAGCAGCTTCGAACCCATCATGGGCGACAACGTAAGAGCGACGATACCTGACACGACGACTGCGCCCGCCAGCGTGAATGCAAATTCGCGGAACAGCGCACCCGTCAACCCGCCTTGAATTCCGATCGGCGCATAGACCGCCGCCAAAGTGATCGTCATGGCGATGATCGGTCCGACCAGTTCGCGAGCAGCGTCTTTCGCAGCCTGGAATGGCGACTTGCCCAGATGCAAGTGACGCTCGACGTTCTCCACCATGACGATGGCGTCGTCAACGACCAATCCCACCGAGAGCACAATTGCCAGCAGCGTCAGAAGGTTGATCGTGAAACCCGCCAGGAGCATGAGGAACACAGCTCCGATCAGCGAGATCGGAATCGCAATCACCGGGATCAGCACGGACCGGAACGAGCCGAGGAACAGGAAAATCACGACCACCACGATCAACAACGTCTCCACCAACGTGTGCAGCACTTCGTTGATCGCGTCCTGGATGTACTCGGTCGAATCGTAGGGAACTCCCAGCTTCATGCCCGTGGGCAATTGCGCTTGAATTCCCGGCAATGCCTGGCGCACGTTGCGAATCACTTCCAGAGAATTTGCCGTGGGAAGAACCCAGATGCCCATGAAGGTGGCGGTTTCGCCGTTGAAGCGGACATCCTGGTCGTAGTTCTCAGCGCCCAGAACGACGTCCGCGATCTCTCCCAGTCGAACCACCACGCCGTTCTGCTGCTTCACCACCATCTGGCGAAACTCATCGGGAGTCCGCAGGTCGGTGTTTGCGATCAGGTTCACCGACACCATGGAGCCCTTGGTGCTGCCCAGAGCCGAAAGATAGTTGTTGCGCGACAGAGCGTCGTGCACGTCGGAAGGAGAGACACCGCGTGCAGCCATTTCCTCAGGCTTGAGCCAGATGCGCATCGCAAACGTGCGATTCCCCAGGATGTCGGCACGCTGCACGCCGCTGATCGCGCTTAGCTTGGGCTGCACTACGCGGGTCAAGTAGTCGGTGATTTGGTTCTGATCGAGATCGGCGGAGGAAAATCCAAGGTAAACCGCCGCGAACTGCGTGTCGGCGGTCTGGAGATCGATCACTGGAATTTGAGCATCCGGAGGAAGATCGTTACGGACCTGCGCCACCTTGGCCTGGATCTGGGTCAGAGCCGCGGTGGTGTCATAGTTGATCTTCAGGTGCACCTGAATCGTGCTCAAGCCCTGCGCACTCGTCGACTCCATGTAGTCGATGCCGTCCGCGCTGGCAATCACGCGCTCGATCGGCGTCGTAATGAAACCGCGAACCAGATCGGCGTTCGCGCCAACATAGACGGTCGTAACCTGCACCACCGCGATGTCGCTGCGCGGATACTGCCGCACACTCAGCGAGCGGATGGCCTGCAGTCCGGCGATCAGAATCACCAGGTTTACGACAATCGCCAGAACCGGACGCTTAACAAATAAATCCGTGAACTTCATGAATGTTCCTCCAGGGGCAAGCCGGGTTTAGCACTGAATGTCTAGCTATCCTCAGGCTTGGGACTGGCGCTGTTTGCGGGTTTCACCGTGTTGTTCACTTGAACGGGGGCTCCATTGCGCAGCCGGAACACTCCGGAACTGACGACCTCGTCACCCGGGTTGATGCCGGAAATGATCGCCACCTGATCGCCGCGAGAGCCTTCGACTTTGACCACTTGCTGTCGCACACCGCGATAGGTGTTCCCCTTCGCGTCTTTCATTTCGGCAACGACGAACACTGAGTCACCGTACGGGGCGTAATTGATGGCCGACGCCGGCAAGGGCACAACCTGGCGCGGCTGGCCGAGCGGAAGTTCGACTTGCACAAACATCCCGGGACGCAGCTTGTTGTCTTTGTTCGTGACCGTAGCCTGCACCTGAATGTTCCGCGTCTGCTCGTTGATGACGGAATCGAGCGCGGTAATCCGGCCGGTGAACGCCATACCTGGAAGTTCGCCGTTCGTGACGCGCAGAACGTGACCGGGTACGACTTTTGGCGTCTCTTGCTGCGGCACTCCAAAATTCACATAGATGGGGCTCACAGATTGCAGAGAGACAATCGCTTGTCCGGCCGCGAGATATTGCCCCAGGCTGACCTGTCGAATTCCCAACATTCCCGAGAACGGAGCACGGATTGTCTTGCGGGCGATCGCGGCACGAATGTCACCGACCTGCGCCTCGGTCGCCTTCTGCTGGGCGGAGGCATTGTCGTACTCCGAACGAGAAATGACGCCAGCCTTTACCAGTTCCTGGGCGCGACCGTAGTTGATCTTGGCCAAATCGCGCTGAGCCTCAAGACTGGCCAACTGCGCCCGCTCCTGGCGGGTATCGAGTTCGACCAGAATGTCCCCCTCGTGAACCCATTGGCCCGACTCAAAATGAATCTTATCGATCGTGCCCGGCAGATCCGCACTGACGGTGACTCCCTCAATCGCGGCCGCAGTACCGATGACCGACAAAGTCGAGGGCCAGGTCTCTCTCTGAGCGACCACCGTTGTAACGGCGGTCGGCGGAGGCTGGAAGCTCGCCCCCTGGGCAATTGCGGCCTCAACCTGGCGGAATTTTGCAAATCCAAGGCCCCCCAACAGAGCGGCCACCACTACTAACATCAAAATCATTCTTTTCGCCATACAGTTCTCCCAAATCTGGAACAGAACAATTGCTTATTGTCTAGGCGGCGGTCGGACATAGCACGCGCGGTTATCCCCAATAGATTTCACCAACGGGAAAAAGGATTCAGAGTTAGTGTCGCCGGTTTAACTGGGCTGGGCGTGAATCCGGCGCGGAGCGGTCGTCTTGGCGACTTCGTCCCCTAAGGGGAGGGCGGATCTATCAAAGACTTCTGCGGAGAGTTTACTGCGCCCGCGGGAGGCCCATGCAACCAGTATGCTGCCATTGCTGGGCGGCACGCACTAACCGTCGAGTTCGCAGGTGATCGGAGGACTCACGATAAGCCAGCGTTCCGCACCTTTTCGGGGTCACACTCCGAGAACTGGGAAACCGTGCCCCTTTCGCTGGAGTCATATTCGAAAAAACAGCTGTGCGCAGGGAACGCAGGCGGCTACGATTAGAGACCGGTACGACCCATGTACATTGACGCCCACCAGCATTTTTGGATTTACCGCCCTGCCGAATATGACTGGATCGATGATTCGATGGCCGCACTGCGCCGGAATTTTCTGCCGGAGGATCTGAAGCTCGAGTTGGAGACCAGCGGCTTCCACGGATCGGTTGCCGTTCAAGCATGCCAGACCCTGGAAGAGACTCGCTGGCTTCTCGAGTTGGCTGAGCGCTCTCCGTCGATTCTCGGGGTGGTTGGGTGGGTCGATCTGCGTTCGCCGGATGTTCGATCGCAACTGAAAGCACTGGCTCGGAATCCCAAACTGGTCGGCATCCGCCATATCGTGCAGAGTGAACCCGACGATCGCTTCCTGCTGCAGCCGGAGTTCCTGCGTGGTATTGCGGCGCTCGAAGAATTTGATCTTGCCTACGACCTTCTGATCTACACCAAACATCTTCCGGTAGCCGCCGAATTTGTGGAACAGTTCCCGCGCCAGCGCTTTGTGCTCGATCATCTTGCCAAGCCTCCGATCAAAAGTGGCGACATCGATTCCTGGGCGCAGGGAATCACGCGGCTGGCCGCTTTTCCGAACGTGTTCTGCAAACTGTCGGGATTGGTCACGGAAGCCGACTGGCAGCAATGGCAGCCACAGCAGATCATCCCGTTTCTCGATGTCGCCTTTGAATCGTTCGGACCTGAGCGGCTGATGATTGGCTCCGACTGGCCGGTGTGCCTGGTGGCGGCGTCGTATGCGCGGGCGGTCGATGTCGTGAAGGACTACGTGCTCCAGCATAAGCCGGAGTATCAAGATAGCGTGCTCGGAGGTAACGCGCAGCGTTTCTGGCGTCTGGCGAAGCGTTGAGAACCTCTGGAGGCTTCCCAACACCGTGCTTTACAATGGCCGAGACTGTCGGCCTGGCTTGAAACCTGCGATGCATCTCAGCCTGCTCCAACTCGATTCCCGCGACAACGTTCTGATCGCCCTCTCCGACCTGAAGGCCGGCGAACGAGTCGAATTCGGTGGCCAGACCTACACTCTGCCCAAGAATGTTCCCGCGAAACACAAGTTCGCCATGCGAGACCTCGACAGTCGGCGACGATGTCATCATGTACGGCGTTCTGGTTGGCCGGGCCGTCAAGCCCATCGCGGCCGGAGAACTGCTGACGACGAGCAACATCCAGCACCAGGCTGCACCCTTCCGCGAGCAGTCGGGCGAATACCACTGGAGTCCGCCTGATGTTTCGCGCTGGAAGCAGCAGACCTTCCGAGGATATCGCCGCTCCGACGGTCAAGTGGGCACGCGAAACTACTGGCTCGTCGTTCCCCTCGTCTTTTGTGAGAACAAAAACATACAAGTTCTGAAGCAGGCACTCGAAGAAGAACTGGGATTCGCCGCGCCCCAGCTTTATCGCCAGCAAGTCGCGGAACTGGCAAAGCTGTATCGGGAAGGACAGGCGGGCACGATTGAAGCTCAGCTCTACCCGCAGATGCGGTTCCGCTCAGCGCAGCCGGCTGTTCGAAAACGTCGACGGCATTCGTTTTCTGCTGCATGAAGGCGGGTGTGGCGGAACGCGGGAGGACTCCAACAACCTCTGCGGGCTCATCGCCGGCTACATTCATCACCCCAATGTGGCGGGCGCAACCGTGCTGAGCCTGGGCTGCCAGCACGCGCAGATCGGATCCTGCGCGACGAGATTCGCAAGCGCAATCCCAAGTTCGACAAGCCTCTATTCATCCTCGAGCAGCAGCGCAGCGGCTCGGAAGCGGCGATGATGTCGGATGCGATCCGGCAGACTTTCCTCGGGCTGGTCGAAGCCAACAAGGCTCAACGCACCGCCCGCTCCCCTCGCCGATTTGTGCGTGGGCTTGAAGTGCGGAGGGTCGGATGGATTCTCCGGCATCTCGGCGAATCCGGCCATCGGACACACCGCCGATCTGCTCGCCGCTCTGGGTGGCCGAACGATTCTGTCGGAATTTCCCGAGTTGTGTGGCGTGGAACAGGAACTCATCAATCGCGGCAAAAACAAAGCAGTCGGCAATCGCTTCATCCAACTGATGCGCGACTATGCGGCCCGGGCCGCGGCCGTGCGCTCCGGCTTCGACATGAATCCTTCTCCCGGGCAACATGCGCGATGGACTTTTGACGGACGCCATGAAATCCGCGGGAGCGGCGAAGAAGGGCGGCACGTCTCCAGTGACCGCCGTCCTCGACTATCCCGAGTACTCGACCGAACCGGGCCTGAATCTGCAATGCACGCCGGGCAACGATGTGGAGTGTGTCACGGCACAAGTCGGCGCTGGAGCAAGCGTGGTGTTGTTCACGACCGGTCTGGGCACGCCGACCGGGAATCCGATCGCTCCGGTCGTGAAGCTTTCCACCAATTCGGATTTGGCGCATCGCATGCACGACATCATCGACATCGACACCGGAGCGGTCGTCGCCGGGGAGAAAACCATCGAGCAGATGGGCGAAGCCATCCTCGATCTCGTGATCCAGGTGGCGAGCGGCGAGGTCCGAACCAAAGCCGAGCAGAAGGCGCAGGAAGATTTCATCCCCTGGAAACGAGGCGTTTCGCTCTGACCGACAGAGTCAACGCGCGGAACTTCCGGCTCGATGGCAAGGTCGCGGTGGTCACGGGCGGCGGCAGTGGTATTGGACAGGCCATTGCTTTGACATTCGCGGCGCATGGCGCGGTGATTCGCATTCTGGACGTAAATGAATCCGCTGCGGCAGCGACCTGCCAGCAGATCGCTGCCGCGGGCGGCACCGCCTCCGCCCACCTCTGCGATGTGACCAACCAGGCAGGAGGTGAGCGCCACGTTCGAGGAGCTTTTTCGCTGACCGCATTCACATCCTCGTTAACAACGCAGGGATTTCGCATGTCGGCACGGTGGAGAGCACCACCGAGGACGACTTCGACCGTGTCGTTCGAGTGAACGTCAAAGGCTTCTACAACTGCATGCACGCTGTCGTTGGGCACATGAAGAACTCCGGAGGTGGCGTGATTGTTAACATGGCGTCAATCGCCGGATCAGCAGGCCTCCCCGACCGCTTCGCCTACTCGATGAGCAAAGGAGCGGTGATCGCGATGACGTATTCCGTGGCCAGAGACTATCTCGCGCACAACATCCGCTGCAATTGCATTTCGCCGGCGCGGGTTCACACCCCGTTTGTCGACGACTATCTGCAGAAGAATTATCCCGGACGCGAGCTGGAAATGTTCGAGAAACTGGCGAAGTCGCAACCGATTGGCAGAATGGCGGAACCGGCGGAGGTCGCTTCCCTTGCCCTGTTCTTATGCTCCGACGAAGCAGCGTTCATTACGGGCGTGGACTATCCCATCGATGGCGGCTTCTTCAACCTGCGAGGCTAGCGCATGGACCTGCAACTGAAAGATAAAGTGGTCATCGTCACGGGCGGAGCCAAGGGAATCGGCGCGGCGATTGTTCGCGCCTGCGCTGCCGAAGGTGCAATTCCAGTGATCGTGGGCCGCGATGCGGAAGCCGGCAAACAACTGCAAAGCGAACTGCGGAAGCAACGGCGCGGCTTGCGGGCTCATCACTGTCGATCTCGCCACGGCGGAAAACTGTTTGCAATCCGTCGAGCAAATCTGAAAGATTTTGGCCGGATCGATGCGCTCGTGAACAACGCGGGGCGCAATGACAAAGTCGGCCTGGAGCATGGCAGCCCGGAAGAATACGTGGCCTCGCTCAACCGCAATCTGGTGCACTACTACAGCATGGCTCACTACGCTTTGCCGCACTTGAAGCGCTCGCGGGGAGCGATCGTCAACATCGGCTCCAAGACCGCGGTCACGGGACAGGGGAGCACCTCGGGATACGCGTCCTCAAAAGGCGCGATCATGGCGTCTGACGCGGGAATGGGCAGCGGAACTGCTGCCTTACGGCATTCGCGTCAACACTGTCATCCCGGCCGAGGTGATGACGCCGCTCTACCGCAGCTGGCTCGACACGTTTCCGAATCCGGAGGAAAAGCTGAAGACCATTCTTACCAAGATTCCGCTGGAGAAGCGCATGACCACGGCGGAGGAGATCGCCGCGATGGTCGTATTCCTGCTCTCGGACAAGTCCAGCCACACCACGGGCCAGCATTTATTCGTCGACGGCGGCTACGTCCACCTGGATCGCGCGCTGACATGAGATCTGCGAAGAACACATCTCCACCCATCACAGAACGGCGCTACGTCGTGCCACTGGTACTGGTGACCAGCTTGTTTTTCCTGTGGGCGATCGGCGTCAACCTGAACGACATCCTGATCCAGCATTTCAAGAAGGCATTTGGTCTCACCGATTCCGGGTCGTCTCTGATCCAGGTTGCATTCTTCGGTGGCTATTGTCTCGCCGCCCTGCCGGCCGGATGGCTGATGCAAAGGGTGGGATACAAGCGGGGAATCCTGATCGGGTCTGCTGGTCTGCTCTACCGGCACAATCCTGTTTATTCCTGCGGCTTCCGTGAGGATCTATGGATTTTTCCTCTTCGCACTTTTCGTGATGGCATGCGGACAGTCGGTGCTGGAAGTCGCCGCCAATCCCTACGTGACCACGCTGGGCCCCGTCGGAAAGCTCGGAACGAAGACTGAACCTGGCGCAATCGTTCAACGCCGCGGGCGCCGTCATGATCGCGCTCCTAGGCTCCAGATTCATTCTCTCCGGCATCGAGCACACGCCCGCAGAACTCGCTGCCATGAACCCCGCTCAGTTGTTGGCCTATCGGGCGTCCGAAGCCAACATGGTGAAGACTCCGTATCTTGTAATCACCCTGGTCTTTCTGTTCGTCGCACTGCTCATCTTCCTGACGAAACTGCCTGAGATTCGCGAGACCAGCACGGACGGGCTGGAAACTTCAGACGCGAAGCTCGGCGGTACTTTTGCCTACCCACATCTGCTCAAGGGCGTGCTCGCCCAGTTCTTCTACGTCGGAGCACAGGTTGGCGTGGGAAGCTTCATTATTCGATTCACCGAATTCACCCTGCCCGGCACTCATGAAAAAGCGGCGGCTCACTATTTGCAGGCGCACCTGGCGGGTTTCATGATCGGGCGTTTTGCGCGGTTCCGCCATCATGCAAAAGGTCGGGGCATCACGCCTGCTCAGCTTTTTTGCCGCCGGCTCGCTGCTCTGCCTCCTGGTCGTCCTCTTCGCCTCGGGCAGCCGCGCCCGTCTGGGCTATAGTGTTGATCGGTTTTTTCCATTCCATTATGTTCCCAACGATTTTCGCGCTTAGCTTGAAGAACCTGGGGCCCTATACAAAGCTCGGTTCTTCCCTGCTAGTCATGGCCATTATCGGAGGTGCGGTCTGCCCCTGGATCATGGGCCGGGTTTCCGATGCCTGGAATATCCAGCGCGCGTTCGCGGTCCCGTTGGTCTGCCATGCTTTCGTGTTTTATTTCGCAATGTGGGGATATCGACCCGCCGCAGTCGCGAGCGCGGCCACACCCTTGACCATCCCCGCCACAGAGGTCGAATGAAACGACGCTTCTGCCTGACCCTGGACTTGAAAGACGATCCCAAACTGATCGCTGAGTACAAGCGTTATCACGAAAAGATATGGCCCGAGATTACCCGCAGCATCAAAGACTCCGGCATCGAAGACATGGAGATCTATCTGCTCGGAACGCGCATGTTCATGATCATCGAGGTGAACGAGTCTTTCTCGTTCGAGGCCAAGACCAAGAGCGACCAACGCAACCCCAGGGTACAAGAGTGGGAGACGCTCATGGGGACATTTCAGAAGTCCTTGCCCCAAGCCAAGCCCGGCGAAAAATGGCTGGTGATGGAACGAGTGTTCAAGTTAGACGACTAGTAATCCCTACGGCCGTTCCGGCCAGGCGTGCCTGGGATAGCGGCGCATCAATTCGCGGCGCACTTGGGGATAAAGCCGCTCCCAGAACCCCGCGAGGTCGGACGTCGTCTGCACGGGGCGCTGATTTGGAGCCAACAGATGGACCACCACCGGCGTTCGCTCCGGTCCAATCCGCGGCGTATCGCGCATGCCGAAAAAATCCTGCAGGCGGGATGCGATCCAGGGCACTTTGCCAGGCTCATAGTGAACTTTGGTTTGGCGACCTTTCTGCAGGCGGATGCTTGGCGGAGCGATCTCATGGAGCCGTCGTGCGCCGACGTTCCGTTCGAGCACGGGAACTAAGTCCGTTGCCGCCTTCTTCAGTTCGGCAAAACTTCGCAGTCCCGAACACAACTCACGCACCATGAGACGGATATCCGGCATTTCGAGACCGGCAAATTCAACGCGTCCCTTGAACTCGTTCACTGCGTCCCCATCGACGAATCGCTCGATGCCGGCCTCCAGCGCCTTCTCCGCGAGCAGATCGGCCGCGGCTTGCGCGTCCGGCACCGCATGTCGTGACTCTTGAATCACCAGTTCGTCGTAAAGCAGAGCACTCACCGCATCCACCCGTTCCGCTACTCGATTCCACACCACGCTGGACTGGTCCTTCACACGATCGGGAAACAGGTCAATCAACCACTCCGGCTCGATGCGTGCTGTCATTCGGATGAGTGGAAGTGGTTTCTCTTTACGGTCCTCGGCATCGACTGCGACCATGAACTCATACGGCGGAGGCTCGCCCGCCAATTCCGCCGAGACGCCTGTCGACAACAGCACCTGGTTCCCTGTCCGCAACCGAGCAACGCGATCCGGGAATCCCGCGAGTACGGACATGAGTAGAGCATCGTCATTATGATGTGGGCGTCCGGAAATCCGCGCGAGTCTGCGGAGTTGCTCGATGAGCTGTCGCGAGCGGTAGTCGGGCTCCAAATCCATCGCAGCGAGGAGATCACTCTTTTCAATATGCGTGCCTGAGCCGAGCAACGCCACGGCTATACAGCCATCCGCACCGACACCGCGCTCCAAAGCCTCCAGCAGAATTCGCGACAGACGAGGAGGAAGTGGAAATCGCGCCAGGTGCTGCGCCCTGCTGCCGGTGGCGCCCAGACGATCCAGCAGCGACTCTGCCCGTTCCACTGCTGCCTCGGTCGGAACATCCAGCCAGTCGATATCGTTGACGTGTTCAATCTCCATCGCTCGCAAGAAGAGGCACAGTTGAGATAGATCACTGCGCAGGATTTCCGGGGCCTCATGATCGGGGCGGCGCGAATAATCCTCTTCGGTGTAGAGGCGCAGCACACGGCCAGGTTGGGTGCGTGCTGCCCGCCCGGCTCTCTGCTTCGCGGAAGCTTTGCTCACCCGGCCAATGTGCAGCGTTGGCAAGCCACTCCACGGGGAATAGGTCGCAAAGCGCGCCAGCCCGCTATCGACGACAGACGTCACGCCTTCGACGGTTACTGAGCTTTCAGCGACATTGGTAGAAAGAATCACTTTCCGTTGAGACGCGGGCGCGAGCGCCAGGTCCTGCTCTTTCGGCGGCAAGCTGCCGTGCAGCGGAAGGGCGAGCAAGCCATTCCGGCGCACGATCGCGTCGCAAGCCCGCATCGCGCGGCGAATCTCCACCGCTCCAGGCAGGAAAACCAGAATGTCGCCGGTGTGTTCCGCATCGATCAGCGCCTCCACTGCATTCCTCACCTGCCCGTCGAGCGGCTTAGGCGAGTACGGGAGGTGTTTGATCGAGAGATCGAACCGGATTCCCATCGGAACGCACGATCGGACAGCCATCGAGATATTCGGCGACAGGGCCGGCGTCGAGAGTGGCCGACATCACCACGATTCGGAGATCGGGCCGCGCCCGCTGCAGGCGTTTCAACAATGCCAGCGCCAGATCGCTTTCGAGGTGGCGCTCGTGGAATTCATCGAGCACGACGGCGGCGACGCCCTTCAGGTGGGGATCGGAAAGCAGTCGCCGGGTGAGTACGCCCTCGGTGACAAATCGCAAACGTGTCCGCGGACCCATCGCCTCTTCAAACCGAATCTGGTAGCCGACCGTCTCGCCGGGCTGTTCGCCAAGTTCCGACGCCACTCGACGGGCCGCCAGTCGCGCCGCAATCCGGCGGGGTTCGAGCACAACCACTTCACCGCTCACCATCCCAAGCAGCGCGGGCGGCACTCGGGTTGTCTTACCCGCACCCGGAGCGGCCACGATCACAAGGTTGGGGTGCAGCCTTAAGGAATCAATAATCTCCGGCAGAATGGCATCTACCGGGAGAGAAGGTCTGGGGCTCGGCACTTCTCATCGAAGCATGCCGCTACGACTGGCGTCAATGGCGCTATTTTTCACTTGATTGCACTTTACTTTTGCTCCACGCCTTTTTACCTTAAACTTGATGCCCGTTTACTTCACCACCGAACTTTTCCGCTTTCTCGTTCGCCTGAAGCGCCACAACAATCGCGACTGGTTCCTGGCCCATAAAGAAGAATGGGAAGGCTTCGTGCGCCAGCCAGTTCTGCGGTTTATCACCGACTTCGCCGCGCCTTTATACGAAATTGCGCCTCATCTCGTCGCGGATCCTCGCCCTTCGCGTGGCTCCATGTTTCGCATTTACCGCGACACGCGCTTCTCCCATGACAAGCGTCCTTACAAGACGCACGTCGCCATGCGCTTTTCCCATCGGGGCAAGGATGTTCACTCTCCCGGCTTTTACCTGCACCTTGAGCCTGGCGGCTGTTTTGCGGCGTCGGGTCTCTGGCATCCCGAGCCATCGACCTTGCTTCAAGTCCGGAGCGCTATCGTGGAGCGTCCTGAGGAATGGCGTGCGGTCCGCAAACTGATCAACTGGGACGACGCGGGCAAACTCCATCGCCCACCCCGCGGCTTCCCTGCCGATCACGAGTTCGGGGACGATCTCAAGCTTCGGGATATTGGCACCGCGCTTGAGTTCTCCGAGAAACAAGTCTGCAGCCCCAGGTTCATGTCGATCTTTGTCTCCGCCTGCCGCAAGATGTCTCCCGTGGCCGCGTTTCTCAGCAGCGCGCTTGGACTGAAGTTCTAAGCCGCAGAAAACACCGAGGAGGCAGGGGAAGGTGAACGAAGCTGCTGCTATGCCACGTGGACAGCATCAGCTTCCGCTTCCCTGTACAGATCGTCGATCTGCTTTCGGTAGCGCTCCTCGACGGCCTTGCGGCGAAGTTTCATGGTCGGGGTGAGTGTGCCATCGGTTGCGGAAAATTCGTCCGGCACCAGCAGGATTTTCTTCAATGTCTCGAAGCGGGCCAAACCATGATTCACCTCGCCAACAATACCTTGGTACAGGGCCTTGACCCTGGGATTGGCAATCAGGTGTTCGCGGGATGCAAAGGATATATGGTTCGCACGCGCCCACTCCTCCAGCAGGGGAAACGAAGGTGAAATAATTACCGAAGCGAATTTCCTCCGGTCTCCCAGAACCACCGCGGTTCCAATAAAGGCGTTGAGCTTGAGGGAATTCTCGACTGGCTGTGGGGCGATAAATTTTCCACCCGACGTCTTGAGCAGATCTTTTTTCCGGTCGGTGACCGACAAGTATCCATCCGCGTCCAGGTTGCCGATATCTCCGGTCTTGAACCAGCCATCCACAAATGCGTCTCGAGTCTCCTCGGGCCGGTTCCAGTAGGCGCGGAAGACCGACGGACCACGGACTAAAATCTCGAGGTCGTGCGCAATTTGGACCTCGACATTGGGTAGGGGACGTCCCACTGTGCCCATCTTGTGCGCACGCGGGGTGTTAATGGCGATAACCGGAGAGGTTTCAGTCAGGCCGTAGCCCTCGTGGATCCGAATGCCAATGCTTGCGTACCATGCCGCCAACTCCTTGCCGAGCGGTGCTCCCCCGGAGACGAATATTTCGACTCTGCCACCCATGCGGGCGCGCACTTGCGAATACACCAGCTTGTGGGCCAACCTCCAAGCCAGGGACGTCGGCACCTCGCCCGCCAAAATCTTGGAACTATAAGCGCGCCCTACCGAGAGAGCCCAGCGGTAGATCGCCCTCTTGGCAAGGCCTTTAGTTTTTTGTTCGACCTGGCCATAGATCTTTTCGTAAACGCGCGGTACCGCGACGAAGACCGTGGGCAGCACCTCCATAAGAACCTGGGGCAACTCTTCGAGGAAAGGGCAATAAGCCAGCGTGACGCCGCGATAGAGCAGGGCGATGTCAGCATGACGCGCCGTCACGTGCGATAGCGGCAAAAAGGACACACTGATGTGCCCAGGATGAACGTCAAATCCGTTCAGGGAATTGAGCACATTCGAGGTCAGATTGCCGTGTGTCAGTTGCACGCCCTTGGATGTACCCGTCGTGCCCGAGGTGTAAATGATGGACGCCAGATCGTCAGGAGTGATCGTGCGCGCACGGGCATCCAGTTCCGGATCGCGTCCAGCCGGGCCTTTATGCATCAATCCCTGCATGTGGACCGCAACAGCTCTTTCCGCGGGATCCATCAAGACCACCTTTTCGACGGCAGTCTGGTCCTTGATGGAGAGGACTTTCTCCAGCTGCTTTTCCGTGGAGACGACGACCACTTTCGCCCCGGAATCGCAGAGAATGAAGGCCGTTTGCTGGGCGGTCAGGGTCGAGTAGATGGGCACAACCACCACACCTAACAACAGAGATGCGAAATCCGCGACGGCCCACTCCAGCCGGTTTTCGCTGAGGATCGCCAGGCGATCTCCCTTGGTCAGGCCCCACTGGCTGAGGGCCCGGGCCACCCCACCTACGTCCCGGTAGAATTCCTGCGAACTGATGGGAGCCCACTGCGATCCCTCGCGAACCAGCATGACCCGATCCTGCCTGCGTTCCACGATGGCAAAGAAGATGTCGTTAAGGGTCTGAGGTTTCATAGGCACGATCCCTCCTGACGTTGCGAAAGGAAGATCATTCGCCGTTCCTGAACAACTGAGCGCCTCCGAGTCGCAGTGTCGTTATTTCAAATGGCCCCAACGAAACGTTGGGCCAATTGAGAAACGGACATAATTCTGGCGTCCCGTGAGCAGACTGGAAAATAGATGAGTGTTCACCCAGTCGGCCGCGAACCGCACGCCAACCTTGCGAGACACGTTGAGATCGAAACCGCCGCCCAAGCCCAGGAAGTACGTGGTGTCGGTCTGATGAGAGTTCGGGATCGGCTGTCCCAGCACCTGCAAGATCTGTCCCAATTGAGGCGGGAAAGCGATGTCTGCCGTTTCATGGATTCCGCCGAAACCAGGACGGGCGAAGAAAGTAACCTTCTCCCATTTGCGCAGGTAGAACTGCGGGCCTGCGGCAAACGTGTAGGTGGTCGATTTAAACGCCACGTGAATCGAGTTGGGGTCGATGTTGATACTGCGTAGCGCCGGAGCGTAAATGGTCTCGCTCCCGCTGAGGGTCCCGGCGCCACTGATGACGTCCTCGCCCAGGATGCCGAAATCTCCACCCAGACCCAGCCAGGGCCTTACGGTAACGCCGAAATCGGACTCAAATCCCCGCTCCGTCAGGTTGCGGGCCGGGCTGATCATGTAGTCGAACCCGGTAAACAGGGTATAACGGTTAATGTCAGTCTGCTGCGCCAGTGCCGGCAGACAAATCAGAATCATAAGACTGCAAAATACTAAACGTCTCATATATCCCACACTCCACTTTCGTTGGATTTTCGGTAAATGATGAGAAGAACTTCCTGCGGCAGAACCCAATAAAGCAATTCGAATGCGGCTGTATCGCGCTCGTAGCCTGCCCTTTCCACTGCCCTGCCAAGACTCCCAGACTCTCCCATATGGATCAACAACTCCGAGACTTGCGTTCCCTATGCGACTATCGACTGACTGACGGCGAACTCTGGTGCACTGGTTGATGCGGGTGCTGGAACGCGCTTCGGTTCCGGCGGTGGCATGCTACTCATGGTTGGGACTGGTGCGGGCTGGGCCTTGGCCAGCACTGCGACCGTTGATGTAACGCGCTGTTTTCTGCGTACTTTCTTTTTTTGTGGCGGCCTGATTCCAACCGCGTCCCGCAATTCCGTGAAGCTCGTCATCAGCAACGTTTCCAGCCGACGCAAATCGGGCGCCGCATGCACATCTCCGCTGAAGCCGAAGTACACCGTGCCGTTGTAGCTCAGGATGGCGCAATTGACCGCCATTTCACCCCCGACTCGGAACATACGGATACAACTGCAGCATTTTGTGGCCGAGCAGGTAGAGTGGGAATTGCGGCCCCGGCACGTTCGTGCAGACCATGTTGAATGGCGTAATAGGCAACTGGCTGGCGATCGGTCCGGCCATCCCCTGCATGGAAGTCGGGAACATCCCGATCAACCCCCCAGCCAAACTGACCAACTCGGCGGCGTGCATGTGCTTGAGGAACTCGGTTCGCTGGTGGACAGCGGCCAGCAACTTTCGCGGCTGCCGAATATCCAGCGGAATCGTGACGGGAACCAGCGAAATCCGGTTCCCCAACTCCGACGGGCTGCACTGCTGCCGCGTAGATTGACGGGTACCATGATCCGCAGCAATTTCCCCTTCACGCGGTCCCCGTGCAGTTCACAGTAGCGGCGGATGGTCGCGGTCACCAGCGCGAGAATGACGTCATTGACGCTGGTGCCGCTTTTGTGCCGGATCGCTTTGACTTCAGCCAGCGGAATCTCAGTGCTAGGCAAATTTCTGCGGTCCGCGGTAGATCACGTTAAACCGAAGCCGCTCAGTAAAAGCTGTGATTTCGGGAAAGAAGACTCACAAACTCGTCGCTGGCCAGGCTTCCGCCATTCGCAGCGGCGCGCTCCGTCATGCTCAGAAGATCGGCCATGGCGGAGAGAATCCGTTTCACGAAGTCAGAATACGAATCGACAAACCCGGCCGTAAGCGAAGTCAGCGGATCGCGCGGCGGCGGAACACTGGAACTTGAGCTTCCTCTTGGGCAGACGCGGCGCTTCCGGACTCGCATCCAGGAGCGACGCTCAAGATGCCCACTCCCGCAATGCCGTCCGCCAGGCAGTGATGCAGGCGCAAAATCAGTCCGGTGCGATTGCCCTTCAGCCCACGGATCACGGTTATGTCCCACAAAGGGTGCTGCCGGTCCATCACGGTGCCGAAAAGCTTTCCGGCAACGGCCTTCAGCTCAGTCTCGGTGCCATGTTTGAGCGTCACTTCGTGCACGTGGCGGCGCAGATCGAACTCCGGGTCGTATTCCCAACTGGGAAGGCCAAGACCGAACGGCGCGGGCACGACACGCTTGAGATAGCGGGGAAGGAGCGGCAACTTCGACTCGATGAACTGCACGCAGTCTTCAAACCCAATCTCACCCTCGAAGATGCACACGCTCGCCACATTGAGCGGCATGCCTTCCCGTTCGAGATGCAGGAAGACCGTATCACCCCAGGAAAGGCGGTCACTCTGTTGGTGGTTCTGCACGACAGTTCTCCTATATCAGTTGTTCGACCTGCGAGCGCGCATCTCAGTTCACGAAAGAAAACCGCCGAGTCAGCTTCACCAGCTTGAGCACTTTGTAAACGTCCACGTTGACGCCGCGTAACACGATCTTGACGGTTTTCTCGTCGGCGATACGGGCAAGCTCTTCCATTGCCCGCAGCCCACTCGAATCGATCCGGCGCACCGAAGAAAAATCCAAAATGGCTTCGCCTTCGGTGCCATCCAGTTTCCCCCCGGCCTCTCGCAGGGCTGGAACGACGCGCGTTTCATCAATATTCAGAAACACAGCAATCATCGCCATACGCTCCGCCATTCTCTACACGTTTGTTTGCTGCGACGACGCCAGCCACCTTCGCCACACCTCGTCCCTCATAAGCCTTCCAAAACAGTTCGACCAGTTCCGTCATCAGCGGCATGCGAGGGTTCGACCGCCAGGACGGATCGTCAAACGCAATGCTTGCCAGTTCGGGCACCGCCCGCTCAAATTCTTCCTTCGAGATTCCCAGTTCGGCGATCGACCTCGGAAATTCCAACTGGTCGAGCAACTGTTCCGTCGCCTCGATCAGGTTCTTCACTTTTTCTTCCACCGTATGACCGCCCAGTCCCAGCAAATCCGCGACCGTCGCATATTTCTTGTGCGCCACGTATCCCTTGGTGTAGGGCGACGGCATGAACTTGGTGGGGACCGCGGCGTTATACGCGATGACGTGCGGCAGCATGAGCGCATTGGCGCGGCCGTGCGCGACGCCGAAGCGCGCGCCGAAGGCATGGGCCAGCGCGTGATTCACTCCCACCGACGCGTTGGAGAATGCCATCGCCGCAATGCAGGCGGCGTTGTGCATCATGCAGCGCGCTTCTTCGTCGTGGGGATTCTCATAGGCGATCGGCAAGTACTTGAACACCAGTCGAATCGCCTGCATGGCGTTGGAGTCGGTATAGGGTGAAGCGTAATTCGAAACCCCGGCCTCCAGTGCGTGGGTCAGGCAATCAATCCCGGTATCCGCGGTCAAGCCCTTCGGCATGGACATGACAAACTGCGGATCCACGATGGCCACATCCGGAGTCAGCGAGTAATCGGCGAGCGTCACCTTGCGCCCGCTCTCCTTGTCGGTCAGGACGGCAAACGGAGTGACTTCGCTCCCCGTCCCGCTGGTCGTGGAAATGGCAATCAGCCGCGCCCGGTTGACTTTCTCCGTCGGATATTGCACCACTCGCTTGCGCAGATCCAGGAAAGGCGCGGCCAGATATTCCAGGTCGGCCTCCGGCGATTCGTACTTGAGCTTCATGATCTTCGCCGCGTCGATCACCGAGCCTCCACCCAGCGCGATGATCTGGTCCGCTTTGTAGAAATTGAGCGCCTCCACTCCCTGCGCGATGACCTTGACCTCAGGCTCCGCATCGGGAATGACCTGGACATGAACGTGAGTCTTAGGGCAAATATGGCGGCGGACAATATCCACGTGACCGATTTGCTCCAGGACTGGACTGGTAACGATGATGGTCGAGAGCGATGGAAACTGGCGCAGATTCTCCACTGCGTTCATGTTGAAGTAAATCTGATTGGGAACTCGGAACCACATATGGTTTTGTGTCCTCCGAGCCACGCGCTTGATATTGAGGTAATGAAAGACGTTTACGTTATCGGTGGTGCTGTTGCCGCCGCCGGTTCCGCATCCGAAGGAGAACGTGGGCACCAGATCGTTGTAAACCGCGCCCAGCGCACCGACGGATCCGGGAGAATTCACGATGATCCGCCCCGCATTGATCACCTCGCCGAACTTGCGGATGACCTCCTCGTTGCGCGAGAACACGACCGCGGTATGTCCCAAGCCTCCGGCATGGTTCACGTCCACACAGACCCTGAGCGCCTCAGCGACGGACTTCGCCCGATACACTGCGAGCACCGGAAACAACTTCTCGACTGAAAGCGGATGTTCGCGGCCCACCCCTTGAATCGGCGCAATCAGAAGCTTGGTGTTCGGCTTCACCGACAGACCGACAAAGCGGGCGATATCGGTGGCCTTCTGGCCCACCGCCATGGGCTGCATGAATCCGGTCTGCGGATCAATCACCGTGCGCTCCAGCAGCTTGGTCTCTTCTCTCATTGCAGATGTGCGCGCCCAGGTCCGCGAATTTCTTCAGCGCCGAGTTCATAAATCTCGTCGTCGATCACTACCGTCTGCTCCGACGCGCAAATGGTTCCGTTGTCGAAGGTCTTGGAGACAATGATGTCCACCACGGCCGTATTCAGATCCGCGGTTTTTTCCAGGTAAACTGGCGTGTTCCCTGCCCCCACACCCAAAGCCGGTTTGCCGGAACTGTATGCGGCTTTGACCATTCCCGGCCCACCTGTGGCATCAATCAAGCCCACGTCTTTATGCTTCATCAGGTAGGCATTGTCCTGGCAGGGTGGGCGATTCCAGGCAGGTAAAGACTCCTTCGGGCGCGCCATGCTTCACGGCGGTCTCGTACATGATCCTGACGGCCTCAGCGCAACAATGCCACGCCTTCGGGTGCGGACTGAAAATAACCGCATTCCGCGTCTTGATGGCCATGATGCACTTGAACAAGACCGTAGAAGTGGGATTCGTAATCGGCGTGAGGGAGAAGATGACGCCGATCGGCTCAGCCATCTCCACCAGATTGCGCTCCGGGAATCTCGCGAATGATGCCAACCGTACGTTTGTCCTTGACGTAGTTGTAAACGAATTCGCTGGCCACCATATTCTTGATGACCTTGTCTTCCATCACCCCGAGCCTGGTTTCCTCAACCGCCAGGCGCGCGAGGTGCTGAGCCTGTTCCAGTCCCGCCAGCACCATCGCCTTAACAATGCGATCGACGTCCTCTTGAGTGAATTGGGTAAAGACAGCGGCAGCGGTTCTGGCTTGACTGACTAGCCCTTCGAGGTAAGCGATTCGGTCCGCACTGAGGCTCTCTGCGGTGAGCGGAATCTGGACCCGCTCCTTGACTACTTCACTCGCGATCATCGCTACCTCCTTGAATCTTGTGGCGAACCTGAAGCTGGCGCGAACGTGTCCGCTGAGCACATCGAACATTCGGATAAAAAGTCGGCGTCGGAGCCTGCCGATTTCCGCGGCAGCACGATTCTCGCGATTGCTTCTGGAATCGGACTGGCGTGGGATTCGCCCAAGGCGCGAGACACAACTTCCGAGGTATCGGCTGTCTGGGATCCGGCGGGCACGATCGATCAGCCTCGTTCCCAAAGTAGAACTCCAGGGGTGGGGTAGGTCTGCAACTGCTGTCACGTCACACTGTGACGAACGTCACACGTTTCCACAGGGAAAGATACCGGGCGGGTGGAAAGCTCGCACTCAGCTTCGTGATGCCTTGATCCAAGAGAGCGGGAGGCGACGAAATTACGGCCGCGTCGTCCCACGCCATCTCTCTCGCGGGAGGGATCAGACTCATCGCGCGCTCGGCCAGCGCGGTGATGGTCAGGCTTGGGTTGACGCCGAGATTTGCCGCCAGAACCGACCCGTCGCAGATGTACATATTGCGATAGCCAAAGACGCGGTGGCGATCGTCCACCACGCCGCGCTCCGGCGAACCGGCGATCACGCAACCGCCGATACAGTGTGCCGTGCCCGGAATATCGAACAGGATCTCGGGAAGCATGCTCATGGCAGTGCCGCCCGCGACTTTCGCAAATTCTCGTGCAAACTCGTTGGCCTTTGGAATGTAGGTAGGGACCTTATCGCCGCGGCTGACCAGCATCTTGGAGAACGGCCAGAACCAGGGACGCTGCCATCGCATCTCGATATGTCCCTCGAGCGCTTGCATGCAGAGGAGAATCGTGGCCTCTCGCGCCCAGCCCCAGGGCCGAAACAGCGCGCAGTGTCTTGACCGGGTGCAGCAGCAGAGCGCTCAAAACATTTTTCAGCCAGAGCCCGATGCGCAGGACACCGGGACGGCCATCGGTCAGCATCGTAGTCAGAAGACCCATGGTGTCGGACCCGCTGGGATAGCGCACCGCCTCAATGTGAGTATGTTCGTCGATGTAGATGCCGGAGCCGATGGCGATGCCTTGCGACAAATCTTCGGCGCACCGGGGTACTCGCGCCCCGATGAGCGATTCCGAATTCGTGCGCACGTGTTTGCCCAGGCGGTCGCTGATGCCGGGCAACGAGCCGTTCTCTTTGAGGTCGGAACAGCAGTTCCATCGTCCCCAGCGACGATGCGGAAAAGACCACGCCGCGGCAGGTAATCTTCCGCGGTTGCATGGCGAATCCACGCCGTGGAATTCACCGTGCAGACTTCATATCCGGCGCCGCCATCGCTGGCGCCGCCCAGTGGCTTTGACGTTGACCACCTTCGTTTCCGGAAAGACCAGAGCCCCGTATTTTTCCGCCAGGTAGAGGTAGTTGAGGTCCAGCGTATTCTTCGCGCCATACCGGCATCCCATCATGCACCCGCCGCAGCCGATGCACGTGGATCGCGGCGGACCTTCTCCACCGAAAAATGGATCGGGGAAAGTCTGTGTTGGCCGGCTCACCATCGGTGGCCTGGAAGATGCCCGACCTGGGTGCGGTAAAACGTTTGGCCCGACCCGGCAACTTCTCCAGTTCTTTTCAGAAGTTGATCGGCAGTTCCGAGGATCTTGTTTTGCGTTACCCCCAGCATCCGTGACGCGGTCTGATAATGACGAGGCATCTCTGCCTTCCAGTCCGCCAAACCGGCCCAGGACCCGGATTGCCAGACTTTATCCGGCGGAGACAGCAGCGTGCCGGCATAAGTGATCGATCCGCCCCCGACGGCACAACCGTGGAAGATCGTCGCATGGCGGAAGAACCGCATGTTGAAGAAGCCGTGCAGACCGAGTTTTGGACGCCAGAACCAGCGATGAATGGACCAACTCGTGCGCGGGAAAGAGAGGGGCGCCCAGCGGCGCCCCATCTCAATGACGGCAACCCGATACCCCTTCTCCACCAGTCGAAGGGCGGAAACACTGCCCCCGAAGCCGGACCCGATCACGATGAAATCGAAATCGAATTTGCGGCTGCGGGTTGCCATACTGCACCATCCTCACGCTCCGGTTAGACGACGCGAGGTTATGCGACCACGTACTTCCCGGCTTCGATGACTCTCTGCGCGATGCCCTGCCGCAGCGCCACCGTGTTGAATGGTTCGTACTTGCACAGCCGGCGCAAGAATTGCCAGCTGCGAACGCAGCATGTCTCCTTCGGCGCACGCGGCAATGACCGTCCTGGCCGCGCTTTCGATTTTTTCCATTGCACCTGAGCATATAGACGCGGGCCATGGCAACGGCATGCGCACAGCCCGCTTCACCGTTCCGCGCCGCCAGTTTTTGCGCGCGCAGCACGGCTGACTCCATGGCATAGGTTTCGATCGTCATGTTGGCGATTGCACCCATGATCTCCTGCTGATCCTGGATCGCCTGCATGTATTTCTGAGTGGCTATGCCGGCCGCGAACAAGCCAATCTTCTTGGCCGCCGCGACCAGTTTCCGCTCTTGGGCGAGCGGCCCTTCCTCACCCTCCTCGGCTGTTCCAGAGAGCATCTCATCCATGAGTTTCTTGATCGCTGCCATTAAGGGGAGTTGCCCAGACATGGCGCGTTTGAGCAGAAAACCGGTGATGAGCAGACGGTTGATTTCGTTCGTACCTTCGAAGATCCGGTTCACCCGAACATCCCGGTAATTGCGTTCGGCGGGATATTCCTCCACGAAGCCGTATCCCCCATAAATCTGCACGGTTTCGTCGACGACGAAGTCGATGAACTCCGATCCCCACACCTTAAGGATCGAACATTCGACGGCAAATTCGTCGATCACTTTGCGCACCGGCGCCATGTCGTCATGCCCTTCGCCCAACTGAGCGATAGCCGCATCCATCATGCCCACGGTGCGATAGGCCATAGCTTCGCCGGTGAAAATGCCCGCCGCCATGTTGGCCAGCTTCTCGCGAATCAAGCCGAAATCCGCGATCACCTTCCCGAACGCCTTGCGTTGCTTGGCGTAGGCGATCGCACTCTCGATGCAGTTGCGGGCGGAACCCACGCATCCCGCGCCCAGCTTGAACCGGCCCACGTTCAGAACATTGAATGCAATGTGATGCCCTTTGCCGATCTCGCCGAGGACGATTCTCGGTGGGAACCTGGCAGTCATTGAGAATCAGCGGGCAGGTGGAAGATCCGCGGATCCCCATCTTGTGTTCCTCCGCGCCCACGGAAAACCCGGGGAAACCTCGCTCGATGATGAACGCCGTGAATTTATCTCCGCTCACCTTGGCAAACACGATGAACAGGTCGGCGAAACCTGCATTCGTGATCCACATTTTTTCGCCGTTCAGCACGTAGTGTTTGCCGTCGGCGGACAGCTTGGCCTGGGTACGGCAATTCAGAGCGTCCGACCCGGACGATGACTCCGAAAGCGCGTACGCACCAACGGTTTCCCCGCTGGCTAGCCCCGGTAGATATTTCTTCTTTTGCGCTTCCGTGCCGAAATACACGATGGGAAGCGTGCCGATGCAGGTATGGGCACCCCAAGTCGTGCTAAAGCCGCCGTACTTCGCCAGACGGTCGGCGATGATGGCAGAAGTGACCTTGTCCATCTGCATACCGCCGTACTGTTCCGGAACGTCAACCCCGCTCAACCCAAGCTCTCCTGCTTTCCTCACCAGGTCGCGGGTGACAGCAAAGTCCTTGTGCTCCATCTTCTCAATATTCGGAACGATTTCCTTGTTGGCAAATTCCTCCGCCGTTTGCGCAATCAGCAAGTGCTGTTCGCTGAAATCTTCTGGAGTAAACACCTCTTCCGGCGCGCGCTCCTCGATCAGAAAGCTGCCGCCGCGGATTTTAGCCGGTACTGCAGTCACCGTAGCCATATTCCCTCTCCCTCAAACCAACGATGCGTTATGTTTCGGTTTAGCTCAGGAATCGAATAGGAGTCAGCGGAATCACGGGCGCCTCGTCGTCTTGTGACGCGTTCGGTTACCCGGCTTGTGCCGGGGGCACTCTGATAGAAATCGCGACGTTAGCTCTGGGGGGCAGCGGCCTCGCGTCGCACCAGGCTCGCCGCCCGGAGATCAAGCGCAAAGGCGTCTTCGGGCGAAAGCACATCCTTCACCCGAAGACGCATTCTTATCTACAATGCGGACGTAACGCTGCAGCAGACCAAAGCACGTCAAACTCCTCCGGCCCTAAGCGACGGCGGCTGCTGCCTTCGCCTTCTTCACCGGCTTCCGGGTATGACGCTCTGCCTTCGCCACGGTCTTCGCTCCCGCTCGGCGACTTCACCATTACATCCATCAAGGCTTTCTGAGCATCGACGTAGCTCTTCACGGCCTCTCGCGTGAGTTCGCTCACGGGAAGAAACGGAAATGGCTTCAGGAGTTCCAGCGTCTTGCCCGCTGTCTTCACGCTGGCATCCATCTGGTGCCCCGCGACGTCCACCAGCCGTTTTTGCGCTTCAATGAATGAGTCCGTAGCCTTTCGCGCCAGGGCCGACAACTCAGCCGGTTTCATTTTCTTTCCAGCGCCGTTGGTATGTTTGCTGCCAGTCGCTCTGGCGGTTTCCTCGGCAATGACGTCCATGAACCGCTTCTGCGCCTTGACGAAGCTCTCCATGCCCTCGCGGGCCAGATCCACTACGTGCTCCGGCTGGTACGGTTTGCCGGCTTTGGCGGACTCCACCCAGCTGTGCGTCTGTTTGCTGGCGATCTTCAGATACTCTTCCTGCATCTGAATGAAGGTGTCCACGCTGCGTCGCAGCAGATCGGTCATGGCGTGGGCCGCGGGCCAGTCTCCTACCCGCTCTTTCACGCCCGTCATCAAAATCTCGTTCTGTTGTTTGCCGAGTTCAAGCAGAACCTTCTGTCCTTCCAGAAAGTTCGTCATGCCTTCTTCCGCGATCTCGCCGAGAATGGCGGTAGGCGAGTGCTGAGGATCTGACAGTTGCTGCCGCACGGCATGCATTACGCTGGCATTCTGCCGCATGGCCAGATCGATGAGGATGCGTTGGGTCGCGAACAGCGTCTGCACCCCCTGTTGCGCCCAACCCGAGAGCAGAGAGAACGTCGACGACTCTTTCGGGTGAGTGGATTCATGCTTTGTTGCCGCTGCCATAAAATTACCTCCGATTGCTGCATTGCAGCATCAGCTAAACTATACGAGCGGCAGGAGCTTGTGTCAAGATATTCCTGCATCCTTGTGCAGGGCAGCATGGACCGTGACCGATGAAACCCTCCGTCATCCTCATCAAGAAGTACGGCAATCGCCGCTTGTACGACACCACCAGCAGCCGCTACGTGAACCTCGACGATCTGGCGGCCCACATCCGCGCCGGCCGGGACGTACGCGTAGTCGACGCGAAATCGGGTCACGACCTGACCCGCGTCATCCTGACCCAGATCATCACCGAAGACGCCAAGGATAAGCCCACGGGACTGCCGCTTGAGTTGCTGCGGCAATTGGTCATCGCGTCGGATGAAGTGCGCCAGGAATTCCTCATGTGGTATCTCAAATCCGCGTTTGATACCTACGAGAAGCTGCAAGACACGGTACAGAACCGGTTGAGCGAAGTGCAGTCCGCCATTCTCTCGCCCGTAGATGTGATGAAACGCTTCCTGGGCACGATCACCTCTCAGCCTCCGCAAACCGAAGCAGAGCCTGAAGTTGAGGGCCTGCGGAAGCGCGTGGCCGAGCTCGAAGCCCGCCTGAAGAAGTCTGCCAGCCGAAAACCCCGCTCCCGTAAGAAGCATTAAGGCCCCCATTCTTTCAGCCCCAGAACCCAAATTACGTACGGAAATGTCGCTTGGAGAGGCAAGGCACTCGCGGTATAATTCTGCAGTGCAGCATGTGCCCTCTCCGCGTCACCGAGGTGGAGATGCGGGCAGACCCAGGGACGAACTTGCGGCGTAAACAGAAAACAGCAGCAGCGCGTCCTGTGACGGCCAAGCGGCGCAAGCGTTCCCCGCGGCCGTATCCCAAGGCCAATACTTCCAGTTTTTGGACCGAAGCTCTCATCGGAGCCGAGATCCTCCTGTTGCACGCGACGCCCGGTGTACTACGGCCTGGGCGTACCGCGCGGGGATGGTTCCGCGGTCATCATCATTCCCGGTTTTCTCGGCACCGATCTTTACCTCACCGAGCTTCACGCCTGGCTCCAGCGGATTGGATACCGGCCCTATTTCTCCGGCATCGGCATCAATGCAGAGTGTCCAAACCTGCTCATCCAGCGCCGCCTGAACCAGACGATCGAGAAAGCATTGGCGGAGACCGGACGCAAGATTCACCTGATTGGTCACAGCCTGGGGGAGTCATCGCCCGCTCCGTCGCGGGCGACCGGCCGAAAGATGTGGCTTCGGTCATCACCCTGGCGGCCCCCATCCGCGGAACGGTTGCGAATCGAGCGGTGCTCCGTGCTGCCGAAGCCGTTCGTCTCCGGATTCTCGAGGAACACGGCCGCGGAGTGTTGCCCGATTGCTATACCGGACGCTGCACCTGCAATTTTCTGGATTCGCTCCACCGCAAGGTCCCGGACTCGATGGTCGAGACCGCGATTTACACGCGCCAGGATGGCATTGTGGACTGGCGCTATTGCCTCACCATGGACCCTGAAAAGGACGTGGAGGTTCCGGGCACTCACATCGGGATGGCATTCAATCCGGCGGCCTATGCGGTGGTCGCCGAGCGCCTGGCCCGGGCGCAATCGTCCGAGTAGTTCAGCCCACCATCTCCAGCACCGCGCCGGTCTTCGTTTGGAGTCTCTCGGCCAGGCCGCCCGCACTCTGTAAGAGAACTGCGGCGGAGGCGAGACTGTTGTTCACGACTTCGAAATTGCCGCTGCAGTCGGTCTTCAGATAAGGCAGCCGATGCACGCTCGGACCGCGTCCGTCGATGGCCGCTTCCAGCCGCAATCCATCGCGCGCCGCGCATCGAAAATTCCACTGCAGGCTTTCGCGGTTGGGGGCCGTTTCCCGCAAATCCCGGAACACATACTTCTTTTCATCGTGCCACAGCACTGCTTTGCGAAAGACCAATCCAAACGGCATCTCATAGACCAAAGCTTCCAGCGTACTTGCAGGCCGCCCGCTCCGGGCAAAATACGCGTGCGTCCAGGTCCAGAAGTTGCGATGCCGGTATCCACAGTTGTGTCCCTGCACCCCAAAGCCGAGAGGGTCTCCTGAAACGCTCCGGCCGTCGAACGTGATCTGCCCGGAAAAAAGCGCGTCGGAGTGCGGCGTACGCGAAAAACCAATCCAACCCTTGTTGCTGAACGTCACGTGAAATGCAGAACGGTAACGAAGGTTCCAGGAAATGGAGTGACCGTCCACCTCCAAGGATCCCCGGCAGGAATCTTCTTCGATGCCGTTATCGCCAATTCGAAAGTGAAATGGACTCTCGCCCTTTGCGGCTGATCTCCAATCCCTGGAGCGGAAAGCCCTGAATGAAGCTCTGCGGCTTTCCGCCAGCCGGGAACCATGTCGCCCACACCTGAACAGGCATCCCCTGTGGGTTTCCGGCACAACCGTCTCGCCCGGGATTCATCAGCAAATAACGGAACCACCATGCTCCGCTAGCCGTCGGCCAATCCCACGCGAAGAAACCACACTTCATAACGACGCTTTACGGATAATCTCGAAAATACTTCGTTCAGAGTCGACAAGGATTTGCTCCCGAACCCCGAGTGCCGTGTCTCCAGTCTTTGCGTCCTTCGCGCCACTTAGCGACCTTTGCGGTCAAGCTTTGCGCTGGGACACGACCCTAGACTATCGCACAGTCTTCTGCCAATCCGGTGATGCCGGTCACTGCACAGCGCAATGCGGCAGCCCATAGTGGGATCGGTATTCACCTCCATGCTGGATGCGTCCGCCATCGCCGCAGGTTTCCGCCTGCTCGCGCCCGACCAGTTGCGCAACGCCCTGGAGAATTTCCTGCCCCAGGGCGCCACGCCAGCCCAAAGAATCAGCGCCATTGAAGCCGGACTGCGAAGCCCCGCCGGCCAGTCCGTTCGCGACGCCATGGCGCGATGGGTTGTGGATGAGATCGTACCGGTCGACGCGCTGGTTCCGGAAACCTACAAACAGTGGCGCCCGCCGGTGCGCGACGCCATGATGTTCGTGGTCACGCGCCTTTCCCCAGCGCGCCTCGCCCCCAAACTCCTGGAGCAGATCGAACTTCCAGCCAACACGCCGCCGGAAGTACGCCTGTTGCGGCTCATCGCCAAGGTGCCAGGCCTACAGAAGCTGGGCCAGGTCATCGCGCGTAACCAGCATCTCCACCCTGCCCTGCGCAACGCGCTCGCCAAACTGGAAAACGGAATTCGCGATGTCCAGCCGGAAGATATCCGCGCCATCGTTCAACGGGAGCTGGGATTGCGGGTCCAGACTTTCGCCGTAGAAATCGCGCCTCGGATACTCAAGGAGGCCAGCGTCAGTGCGGTTGTCCGCTTCACCTGGCGAAATCCTGACACCGGGCGGCGCGAGCGCGGCGTCTTCAAGGTTCTGAAACCGCACATCCCCCAGTACTTCGCTGAAGACATGGATTATCTCCAGGGACTGGCCCAGTACTTCGGAGACCGGCATCATACCTACGGATTTGCGGCTCACCTGATCCCCGATACGTTCCGCAAAGTCCGGCGCTTGCTGCGTCACGAGGTCAATTTCACCCGTGAACAAAAGACGCTGGTTGAGGCCGGAACTCTCTATCGTGGCTTCCCTGGAGTCCGCGTGCCGCGCGTGATTCAGCCCTTGTGCACGCCCGCGATCACAGCGCTTACGGAAGAACTCGGAATCAAGGTAACCAGCGCAGCCGCCCGCTTGCCCGCCCCACGCCGCCGCAAGGTAGCCGAGCAACTGGTCGAAGCCCTGGTCGCGGTGCCTCTTTTCTCGGCGGCACCGGAGGCGATCTTCCACGGCGATCCCCATGCCGGAAACTTGCTCTACAACAACCGTACCGGCGAACTCGTCATCCTCGATTGGGCCCTGCGGGAACGTCTGAGCCGCGAGCAGCGCCGACATCTCGCGCTCTTATTTCTCATGGTCAGCTTGCGCGATCCCATCGGCACCGCCAATGAAGTCGTGGCGCTCAGCCAGCGGCGCATCCGCATGGCTTCGCCCCGAGGCAGGAAGGTGGCCGATTCCGTGGTCAAGTTTCTCGACGGGATGCCCGCGTCGCGCATGCCAAGCGGGGCGGACGCCATGCGACTCCTGGAACGGGTCGCCATCGACGGCGTCAAGTTTCCCAGTTCGCTGATCATGCTGTCCAAGGTGATGTTCACGCTGGAGGGGATCCTGGGCGACATCGTTGGCTCCGACACGGGTATGGGCTTCACCCTGGCGCGGCACGTCGCCCAGCACTGGCTCGCGAATCGTTCGGCGTTCCGCTCGCCGCTCATGACCCGGGACTGGTTTGCTTTACAGTGCAGCGCGCTGCTGTATACCAGCCGGCTGTGGGTGCAGTGGGAGCGGGCGCTCTTGGACCGCATCCTGGTGCCGAAATCGACAGCGGTACTTGTGACCGGACAAATGGAAGGGCGGTCGCCCTGAAAGGAAGACCGCCCTCTACAGATCCAAGCCTGCCTAGCCTACACCGGCACTGCCTCTTTCCGGTGGGTGGTGCGGCCCCGGCCGTGCTTGACTCGGCCGACATTCTTCTTGGGCGGCTTGATGAGCGATCCGACCATAGACGTTTCCGTGGCGAAAAACTTCTTCACGCTTTCGCCAGTCCGGCTCGCCATCGGTAACAGCCGGGAAGGCGACATCAGTTCCAGGGATCGAGTTGCGGCGTCCAAGTTCACGTTCATCTGCTGGCCCATGACATCCAGCAGTCTCTTCTGCGCCTCGACGAAGGCGTTCCCTGCCTCGCGCGCCAGTTGCGCCACTTCGGTCTTTTTCACGGCTTTGCCGTCGTGAGGCTTCCGGCTGCCGGTTGCCATCGCCGCTTCCTGCGCCACCACCTCAAGAAATTTCTTTTGCGCGCGCGTGAAGGTCTCTACTCCCTCGCGAGCAAAATCGATCAGATGCGCCGCCCGGCCGCCCTTCCCCGCCTTTTCAGACTCCAGCCACTGCAAGGTCTGCTTGCTGGTGGTCGTCAGCAACTCTAGCTGCATCCCGATGAACGTATCCAGGCTGCGCTGGGTAAGGTCTGTCATGGCAACTGCTGGAATAAAGCCACTGATCCGTTCCTTGATTCCATTGAAGATGATGTCATTCTCTTGTTGTACCAGGTTGAGAAAAGCTCGCTGCGCTTCCACCAGACTCGAGGTTCCCTCGACGGCCAGTTCGGTCAGAATAGCCAGCGGGGAGTTGTCCTCGTCGTGCTTGCTGTGGGTTGCCATAGACTGCCTCCAATTGCTGCATTGCAGCATTGCCAATACTGTAGTATTTGCGCGGCCCTGAGTCAATAGTCGCGGTGCAAGTATTGCGTCGCGTCACTGCGAAGTGTGATTCCTGTCACTGGAATGAATCGGGCACAAGAGCAGCCTGTTTCATGAGGCTCTTACTCAGATCTACCCGGGAAACGATGCGATGGAAAAGCTCCCTGAAGTTGAAACGGCAAAGGCATTAATGACCGAGGCGGTGTCTTGGTCGGTGATGAGATGGCTGCGTGAAAAAAAACGAGTGCGCAAGGCCGCCGACCAGGCCAATGCCGCCCTTGATCAATTGAGCGCGGCAATCCAACAGAGTTGGCCGGATCGTGTAAGAACAGCTTACGCAGCGCATGGTCCCGCAAAATGGAAGAACCGCCGTCGCGCATGGCCAGCAGAAGCCATTGCCCGGGAACGACCCAGAGGCGACGCTCATCGCCAGGAAACTCAAGGAAATCGACGACGAAGCCTACCGCGCCAGGATGGACGCCGAAGAGACCTTCGACGAAGCAGAAAGACAACTGAGCACCGGCCTCGCGCGAGAGGGATGTCGAAAAGCGATCCATTCCTGGGAGTTGCACGAAAAGGCGATTCGCAAAGCGGAAGCCGTCATTCCCCCGAAGTGACGAACCCTGGCAGAAGTCCCTTGTAGATGGCCATTCCCACCACGGCATCTACACCCATCGCATGCAATTCGTCGATTTCCTGTTGTGACCTGATGCCGCCTGCGGCAATGAGTTGCCGCTTCGTAGCGTCTCGCAACGGGCGAATCACATCCTGCGGAAATCCCTGCAACAACCCTTCGGTTTCTACGTGCGTATACAGAAACGCTCCGCACCAGGGCTCGAACTCCTGGACCATTTGCAACGGCGGGACCTCGGTCACCTTTCGCCATCCATGGATGGCGACGCGACCGCCAATGGCATCGAGAGCGAAAACCAGCCGGCTGGAACCGACCGCGCCGGCCATCTTTTCCGCGAAGTCCTTATCCAGCTTGTCCTCGGCAAACAGCGCCGATCCGATAATGACCCTTTGCGCTCCCGCCGAGATCGCGGCCTGGGCCGCTGCCACCGAACGGATGCCTCCACCCACCTGGCACGGCAGTTGACGAGCCAATTCCCGCACCAGTTCGACGTTGTCGCCTGTCCCCATGGCAGCGTCGAGATCAATCAGTTGTACCAGCGGATACTTCGAGAAGCGACTCCACCCATGCCTCGAAGTCGTCGAACTCCAGCGCCTTCCTTCTTCCCTGAACCAACTGGACGATCTTGCCGCCCATCAAATCGATCGAGGGGATCAGCATGGCCACCTCACCGGAATGCCTTGCGAGCCGAGTTGTTGCTTGAGGTCGGCGAGCCGGCTGAAGCCATAGTGAAAGATCGACGCTGCCAGCGCGGCGTCGGCGTGCCCCTCGCGGAATACTTCTGCAAAATGCTGTGCGCCGCCCGCGCCGCCCGAGGCAATCACGGGAATCCGAACCGAGTCGGCCACGGCTCGCGTCAGTTCGCAGTCGAAGCCCGAGCCCGTGCCGTCACGGTCCATTGAGGTCAGCAGGATCTCTCCCGCGCCGCGCGACTCCGCTTCCCGCGCCCAGGCTACGGCATCCCGCCCGGTTGTCGCTCGTCCTCCATGCGTGAACGCTTCCCAGTGCGTGCCCGCGGAGCGCTTGGCGTCGATGGCAACCACCACTGCCTGCGAGCCAAAGCGCTCCGCGATCCGCGTGATCAAAGTTGGATCAGTAAGAGCGGCAGAATTGATGCTGATCTTGTCCGCGCCCGCCGCAAAGACTGCGGCCGCATCTTCCAGCGTGCGAATGCCGCCCCCCACCGTGAAAGGGATGAACAACTGGCGCGCTGCCCGGCACACAGTGTCGAGTAGTGTGGCCCGCCCCTGGTGAGCCGCCGAAATATCCAGAAGCACGATTTCGTCCGCTCCCGACGCGCTATGCGCCTTCGCCAGTTCGGCGGGGTCGCCCGCATCACGCAGATTTTCAAACTGCACGCCCTTGACCACGCGGCCTCCGTCCACGTCCAGGCAAGCGATAATGCGTTTCGTCAACATGTCAGACCGCACAAAAATTACTCAGCACTCTTAAACCAATCTCGCCGGATTTCTCCGGATGAAATTGCACCCCAAAGAGAGCTCCTCGCTCCACTGCCGCTGAAAACTGTCCGCCGTACTCGCAGCACGCCACCGTCGTGCCGGCAACCGGCGCGCGAAAGGAATGCGTGAAATATACAAACGAAGACGAAGGCACACCACGCAACAGACGAGAAGACGAGTCCACCTCAAGCTGGTTCCACCCCACATGCGGCGATTTCACACTCGTCGGAAAGCGCTCGCATTCGCCGTCGAATACGCCGAGCCCGCAAGTCTCCGGTGACTCCTGGCTCCGCTCGAACATCCATTGCATACCGACGCAGATGCCCAGGAATGGAATCTCACGGCCGATGGCATCGCTAATGGCATCCCGCAGACCCGAGCGCCCCAGCGCCGCCGTCGCTGCGAAATGGCCCACACCGGGAACCACGATCTTCGTCGCCCTTGCTACTTGCCGAGGATCGGAAGTAATGGCGCTCTCCTGTCCCAGCCAGTCGAGCGCCTTCTTCACCGAAACCAGGTTCCCGGCACCGTAGTCCACGATCGCGATCATCACAGCACCCCCTTGGTGCTGGGCAGGAGTCGCGCCATGCGCCGGTCGCGCCAGCAGGCCGCGCGCAACGCCCGCGCAAACGCCTTGAACAGGGCCTCGATCTTGTGGTGGCTCGACCGCCCGTAAAGAACTCGCACATGAACATTGGCCCGCGCACCCCGGGCAAACCCTTCAAAGAAGTCGGGCACCAGTTCCGCCTGCAGGTCGCCGACCAGCCGCGTGCGCACCTTGGTGTCGACCACGGCGGCCGTGCGGCCGCAGAAATCCACGGCGGCCATTCCCATGGTTTCGTCCATCGGCATCAGAAAATATCCCGGCGCGGAGGATGCCGCGCTTGCTGCCCAGCGCCTTGTCAAACGCCTGTCCGAGCACGATTCCAACGTCTTCCACGGTGTGATGCTGGTCCACGTCGAGATCGCCGCGGGCCTTCAGCGTCAGATCGAAACCTCCGTGATGCGCGAACAGTTCCAGCATGTGATCCAAGAAACGGATGCCGGTGGACACCTGGTAGCGCCCGCGACCCTCAATGGTGAGCGAAATCCGGATTTGAGTCTCCTTGCTGACTCGCTTGATGCTGCTCTTTCTCATAACCGGGACGCTCCTTGCGCCATACCAAGCTCTTCCAACGTCTCCTGTAGCGCTGTGAGCAAGCGATCGGCATGCGCACGCGGTCCCAGCGTGATGCGCACACATCCTTCGCAACCGTGATCGCTCGAACGATCCCGCACCAGAATGCCGCGCCGCCGCATATGCTCGACAAAGGACGCCGCAGAACCCACGCGCGCCAGCACGAAGTTTGCCTGGCTGGGCCAGAACTGAATTCCGCTGGCTTCCAGAGCACGCTCCAGACGCGCGCGCGACTCGCGAACCTCGTTGACGTATTGCTGGATGTAGGCCTGATCGCAAAGTGCCTCCGGCAGGCAAGCCAGCGCCACCGCGTTTACGTTGTAGGGCGAACTGACCCGCCTCACCGCGCTCATTTGATTCGCATCGCCCACCAGCATGCCAATGCGCAGGCCGGCCATCCCGTATGCCTTGGAAAACGTACGCGCCACAAACAGATTCGAAAACTCGTGGCGCGCGGCCAGCAGGCTTTGTCCATAGAACTCAAAGTACGCTTCGTCCACGAGCACGGCCGTGGCCGGTGCCGAACGGGCGATGCGCAGCAACTCTTCCTGGGACGCGACCGTTCCCGTGGGATTATTTGGATTGGCAATGGCGATCAGGCGCGTGCGCTCGGTTATCCGATTGCACACAGCATCGCCAGGAAACATAAACTCCTTGCCTGCGGGAACACTGATGACCTGCGCGCCCGCCGCCATCATATAAATCCGGTACATGGAATACGTGGGCACAACGATCAAGGCTTCGTCGCCGGGCTCAAGGTAGGTCTCGCAGAGCAGGTGGATCGCTTCGTCCACGCCATTCGTTAACAGCAGTTCCGGCGCCGCGATCCCCAAGACATCGGCCACCCTCGCTTCCACCGGTTCGCGCTCGGGATACCTGGCGAGATCCTCTGGACTCAACTGCCGCAAGCGTGCGAGCACTCGAGGCGAGCACCCAACAGTATTTTCATTGAAATCCAGACGCAACCCGTCCCGCCCCGCCAGGGGAGGGTGGTAGGAAGGCAGTGTACGCACGGCTTCCCGCGGGCTAAGCATGTTCGCACCTCAGCTGGATTGATTGCGCGTGCGCGGGTAGTCCCTCGGCCTGGGCAAGACATTCGATCGCTGGCGCAATTCGCTTGAGTCCCTCCACCGAAAGTTGCTGCACCGGAATGACCTTCACAAAGTCCACCACGCTCAGCCCTCCTCGAAACCGGGCCTGCCCCGAAGTCGGCAACACGTGGTTCGGTCCAGAAGCGTAATCACCGGCTGCCTGCGCCGAGTAGTCTCCCAAAAAGATTGAACCGGCGTTCTGGATAAAGGGCAAATCTTCGGCTGCGACCGTGATATGTTCGGGCGCAATCCGATTCGCCCATTCGCGCGCTTGTTCGCGAGAGGACGCGACGAGGATTGCGCCCCGCTTTCGCAAAGACTCCTGGGCAGTCGGATTCCCGGTCGCGAGTCGCGCCACGCTCACCCTGACTGCTCGCGCCAAACTGCGAGACGTCGTGATAAACACGGCCAGGGCCTCGGGATCATGCTCGGACTGGGCGACCAAATCGGACGCGATGAATTCCGGAACGCCCGACTCGCTCAGAACAACGGCTTCGGTGGGCCCGGCAAGAAAATCAATCGCGCAATCGAAGGAGACGAGCTTCTTTGCAACCGTGACATATGCGTTCCCGGGCCCCACAATCTTGTCCACCCGCGGAATGCTGCTGGTCCCGTATGCCAACGCCGCCACCGCCTGCGCCCCGCCCACGCGGTAAAACTCGCGCACGTCCAGCATCGCGGCCGCTGCTAAGACTTCGTTCGACGGCTTGGGCGACGTCACGCGGATGTTGTTCACGCCAGCGACCTGTGCGGGAATTACGGTCATCAGCAGAGTAGAAACCAGCGGGTAGCGCCCACCCGGCACATAGCAGCCCACCGAATCCAGAGGACGCACGATTTGCCCGACAGAAATACCGCCGCGAGTCCGCATCCAGTTCCCGGGCTTCTGCCGTTCACAGAAACGGCGGATGTTTTGAGCTGCCTGACGCAGAGACCGGCGCAACCGCGGCGCAAGCGTTTGCCAGGCCGTCTCCATTTCCTCCTCAGATACCCGCAGAGACTGGTTTACTGCCAGTCCGTCCCAACGCTCCGCATAGCGCCGAAGAACTCGGTCCCCGCCGCGGCGAACCCCTTCCACAATGCGACGCACGCGCGGTTCCAGCCCACTGAACCGCGTGCCTCGTGCGGCGAGGCGTTCCACCAGTGCGCCGGCCTCACGGCCCGAAACGATGCGCATCACAGCACCACCTTGTTCAGGGGATACTCGACGATGCCCTGCGCCTGCGCCTCTTTGAGGCGAGGAATCACATCCCACGCCGCGCCCTCGTCGATCACCGTGTTCACTGCAAGCCAGTCCTCGTCACTGAGATGAGAAATCGTCGGCTTTTGCAGCGCGGGCAACACCGCGAGCACGGCTGCGAGGTTCTCTTTCCGAACGTTCAGCATGAGCCCGACCCGGTCCTGCGCTTCCATGGCCCCTTGCAGCATCAGGGCCAGATTGTCGATTTTTCTGCGCTTGCTGCGATCGGCATACGAGCCTCGATTGGCAATCAACTGGGTATTCGACTCCAGCACGGTCTCCAGAATGCGAAGCCGGTTGGCCTTGAGCGAACTGCCGGTCTCGGTAACTTCGACAATGGCGTCGGCCAGCATGGGCGGCTTGACTTCCGTGGCGCCCCAGGAAAATTCCACCCGAACCTCGACCCCTTTCTTGAGGAAGTAATCGCGCGTAACCTTCACGAGTTCGGTGGCGACGATTTTTTGCGTGAGTTCCTCCGCACGCTGCACCGGCGACTCCTCCGGCACCGCCAGCACCCATCGCACTTTGCCGCGGCTGCGCTTGGCGTAAATCAAGTCGCTCACCGTGACCACTTCGAGTCCGCTTTCGATCACCCAGTCGAGCCCGGTCAGCCCCGCGTCGATGGCGCCGTGCTCCACATACCGGGCCATCTCCTGGGCGCGGATTAACATGCAGTCGATCTCCGGATCCGACGTGCTAGCGAAATACGACCGGCCGTTGGTATACGCGGGAAGCCCGGCCTGCGCGAATAGCTGCAACGTCGCCTCCTGCAGGCTGCCCTTGGGAATTCCGATGCGGAGCTTCATCGTGTCTCCCTCGTGAACGCCGCCGTCGTCTCCGGGGCGCACTGGGCCACAGGTTCCGTAAAACAGGAACGCGTTCCACGATGGCAGACCAGCCCTGCTCCCTCCACCTCAACACGCAGGAGCAAGGTGTCGCGGTCGCAATCTGTATGGGCGGAAACCACCCGCAGGCGGTTCCCCGAACTCTCGCCCTTCGTCCACAGTTGCTGGCGAGTCCGGCTGAAGAACGTCACATATCCGCCTTCCAGCGTGCGCTGCAGCGCCTGACGATTCATAAATCCCACCATCAGCACTGCTCCGTCCCGTGAGTCCTGCACCACGGCGGGAAGGAGTCCATTCATTTTGTCGAAATCAAATTCTGCATTCATCCCCGTAATTCCTCTTCCGGAGAAACAAAAAGCCCGCTGGACGTTTTCGCGTCAGCGGGCTGAACTCCTGAAAATTGCTGGTTAGATCAAGTATGCATTCTCAGGTGCACATCGCCGCCGGCGCGCTATGCGCGTGATGATGATGGCGGTGATGGAAGTGAGACGACATGCTATGAGATAGAGTACGAGAGCAGATCCGTCAGGGTCAATAGTCGAAACGCTCAGCCATAGCTATTTTTTGGATGTGGGTGATTCGAATTTTGCATCGAGCACTCTGAGCTCAATACAAGGCTTGATCACCGCCCTTGGGATCCAGGAGTGTCAGAGAATCTGGAGCCGGACAGCTAGTGGAAACGCCCGCTGTCCCGGATCTTGCGAGCCGCTTCTTCCAGAAAATCGTCGACGTGCTGGCGTCCCTGAGACTCTAATCCGGTCTTCGCTTTGATCCTGTCCGCGATTTGAACCGCAGTCCTCAGACGCACCTCCGAGTTCAGTTCCCACCGCCGGCTCAAGTAGGTTTCGATCAGCACCAGGTCATCGGCCGTCACGGATCCCAGTCCAGCGGTTGGGGAACTCGACTCCGTCGAAGTGTTCCACGATGGCCGCACTTCTTCCGTCGGCTTTTCGTGGACCACCACGGTGCCGGCAACAAAATCACCCAGCCGGCGGCTTTGGCGGTTGCACATCATGCAGACCAGACCGACACCATAGATTCCGGGCAACCCGTCCACCGCCCGCATCAGATTTCGTCCTACTGCCTCGAAAGCATTGATCGGCCTGCCCGACTCCTTGATGACTCGGATGCCCGCATAGCGTTTGCCCGGCGTCTGCCCCTTCCAGAGAATCTCGAAGATCGCGAAGTACCCCCAGTAAATCGCGAAGAGAATAAAGATGGCCAGGGCCGGGCCGATCAGGCGCGGAAGGAACATGAACATCGAAGATCCCACCGGCAGCGTGAAGAGGAAAATAATTGCCGTTATGAGATACAGGGCGGCCTGGATTAAAGTATCAATGGCAATCGCGAGGAAGCGGCTTCCGATCCCCGCCAACGGCAGTTCGAGAGCGATTTGCTCCGGCGTATCAATCTTGAGTTGATCGAATGAGTCCACAATGATTTCCACTCGCTGGTTGGAGAAACGCAAACCGCACTGGAGCAAGCTCGAATCCCTGCTCAATCAAAGCGCCAAAGGAGGCCTGCATTCGCTCTCGCGTTCTGACCTGCAGGAACTCAGCCTGCTCTACCGCCAGACGGCCGCCGATCTCGCTGCCATCCGCGAAGATCGCGGCTCCGTGCACTTTGCGCGCTACCTCAACCAGTTGCTGGTGCGCGCCCACAATACCATCTATTCCGGTCGCCGGGCGAGTCCCAAGGCGCTTTTTTCGTTCTTTTGGGACACCTACCCTGCGGCCTTCCGCCGCAACCTGAAGCACTGCCTGCTGGCGACTGTGATTTTTGCCGTTTCCGGACTGGTGGGCGCGGTCCTCACCTACCAGAATCCTGACTTCAAGGTGAAGTTCCTCGGCCCGCAAATGGTCGACACCATCGAGAAGCACGAAATGTGGACGCACTCCATCGTCGGGATCAAGCCGCTGGCCTCCAGCGCCATCATGACCAACAATATGAGCGTCGGATTCACCACCTTCGCGCTCGGCATCACTGCCGGTCTGGGAACGATCTACATGATGGCCTTCAACGGTCTGCTCATCGGGGTCATCGGCATGGCCTGCTGGCTCTCCGGCATGAGCATTCAGTTGTGGAGTTTCGTCGCGCCGCACGGTGTGCTGGAGTTGCCGGCCATCTTTATCGCGGGTGGCGCGGGACTTCGGGTTGCACAAGGCCTCTTGTTCCCCGGAGTGTTGCCCCGGCGGGATTCGCTGGCGCGGGCAGGAGTGGAGGCTGTACAACTCCTGTTGGGAACCATCCCCGTTCTGATCGTCGCCGGGTTGATCGAGGCGTTCGTGTCGCCGACCGCGCTTGCGGTGCCGCTGAAGTTCTCTTTGGCTGCGGCGTTGTTTGTGCTTCTGGGAGTCTACCTTTTTGGGATGTCGCGCAGAACAGGAATCAAAGTTGATTCCGCTCTTTGATCTGCAGGTAAGCATTCACAAGCACCGGCGAAACCGCTCCGGAACTCACCTCCATCGCCAGCGCACCGCGCTCCCGCAACCGCGCCAGCAACAACTCACGGCGGTGAACCATCTCCTGCGCCGCCGCCACCTGGTACATTTCGGATTCGCTCCGCGGCGTCTTGGAAGCCAGGTTGCCTAAATCCGGCTGCCCGATGACGACGAACAAAACCAGATGCCGCGGCATCATCATCGCAGCAGCCTCGATCACTTCCGGGGTCATCGCGGTCTCCGCCAGGTCCGTCAGCCAAACGATAAGGCTTCGGCGCTTCTGGTCCGTCATGAGTCGCCCCGCCATCTGCAAGTGATCTGCCTCGGAACTTTCTTCGTGCACGAGCGCGAGTTGCTCGATCAGTTGCCGCAAGTGAGCGCTGCCTTTGGCCGCGGGAAGCTGCTGGCGAATCCCGCGCCCGTAGGCGACGAGCCCCACCCGGTCACCGGAGTACAACGCGACCTGGGCCAGGCTTAGAGCGGAGTTGACCGCCTGGTCCAGTTTGCTGCACCCGCCCACCCGCGCCCGCATCAATCGACCAGAATCAATCACAATCCAGACCGTCTGGCTGCGTTCGATCTGGTACATGCGGGTCACGAGCTTGCCGCGCCGTGCCGCTGCTGTCCAGCAGATATCGCGGTATTCGTCCCCCTGCTGGTACTCGCGCAGGCTCTCGAACTCTCGGCCAATCCCACGCACGCGCGCGTGCCGCTTCTCCATCGCGATCTGCCGGCTGCGCAGCAAATAAATCGAGTGCCGCTTGGCTTCTTCCAGGTTCGGATAAATCCGCACCGTCTGCTCCAGCGGCGCCCGCGCCCATCTCTCGGCGATGCGCAGCCCGCTCTGATAGCGCAGATAACCGTCGCCGAGTTTGGCGTCGCCTCGCTGCTCTGGACGAATGCGATAACTCGCAGTTCCCTCGCCTTTCGCTCCGGCCCGAATCGAGAGCGTCGGCGGCTCAGCCCTCAGTGCCAGGGGAACCGTGTCCACCATCGTGGCGTGGACGCTCGTGCGGGAAGAATTCGTCAGGGTGATCTCGACATCCGAAGGGATCGACAATGCCGCCGGCGAGCGCCACGATCGCCGGACCGTGAGTTGTGCCGGCTTCGGCAGGTGCGCCAAGTCGGCGAGCCACGCCAGCAAAACCAGTCCATCCCACGCCAGCAGCGCGTACACAAAGCGCAGATCAATGAAAGCCGGTCCCAGCCACACCAGCCCTACAAAAAGCAGCATAAAGAAGCGGTCGCCGAACGCCACGCCGAGGCGCTTGTGGGACTTCGCCTGCGCCTCAACTTCGGGTGGAACCAGCCGGCCCAGATCGCTCACTTCGGAACCTCGACTGCACGCAGCACATCCTCCAGCACCTGATCGGGCGTAATGCCTTCCAGATCGGCCTCCGGCCTGAGCATGATCCGGTGCCGCAGCACCGGACGCACCGATGTCTTCACGTCATCGGGAATCACGTAGTCACGCCCATCCATCGCGGCAAACGCCTTCGACACCGCCATCAGGCTCACCGCTGCGCGCGGACTTGCTCCCAGTGACAGCGATGGCCAGTCGCGGGTGCGCCGCACGATCTGCACGATATAGCTGAACAGCGCTTCCTCCACAGTGACCGACTTGATCTCCTGCTGCGCCTGCTCGAGCAGCCCCGGTGCGATGGGAGTCAAGGTCATCCTGTCCAGTTCCCGCGATTCAAATCCGTTCTGCACGTTGGCCAGCAGCCGAACTTCATCCTGCACTGCGGGATAAGTAACCCGAAGCTTGAGCAGAAAGCGGTCGAGCTGCGCTTCCGGGAGGGGATACGTTCCTTCAAATTCGATCGGATTCTGCGTGGCAAACACCGTAAAAAATGCCGAAAGCGGATACGTTTTGCCGTCGATCGTAACCTGATGCTCTTCCATACACTCCAGCAACGCCGCCTGCGTCCGGGGAGGCATGCGATTTACTTCATCCACCAGCAACAGGTCTGTGAACACCGGGCCCTGATGCAATTGGAAGGCGCCGGTCGCCATGTTCAGAATATTCGTGCCCACAATGTCGGCCGGCATCAGGTCCGATGTACATTGCACGCGCTGAAACCCCAGCCCCAGCAGCCGTGACAGCGCCTTGACCGTCAATGTCTTGGCAATTCCAGGAACTCCTTCCAGCAGCACGTGCCCGCGGCAGAGCAACGCAATGACACACTGGTTCCGCAGTTCATCCTGCCCGACCACCACCTTGCTCATCTCGTCCCGGATGTGTTGCACCAGCTGTGGAACAGCATTCATCAAGCTTTCTCCTTCCGAGCGCCTTGAAACAGCTTCAGGCGAACCGCGTATTCATCGAGTTCCTGGACCAGTTGCAATGCCACCGGCGGATGTAAATAAGGATCGCTCCTCGCCGACTCGCAACGTCGCAAAATCGCCACGAAGTGATCGTCGACGAACGTCCAGCGATCCCGCACCGCAAGCTCCAGGTCAGCCACGGAAATATTGCTTGCGACTCCCAGGCGCCGCGTCAGCCAGTAACGAAACCGTTGATAGCAGATGTCCACCGCAACCGACGCGGTGCCGGCATGCTCATAGAGTCCGCCCAGCGTCTGCACGAATTCTATGGGTGACAAGCGGACCTCCGAGCCTGGCTTGCAGATCGGACCACTGCGCCGCGAAAACGTGGCCACCACGGCAAGCCCCAAAAGCAACAACTGAAGGCGCGAGCCACTTCACCGGCGAATGTGCAATCGACGAAGCCAGGGTTTGCCGGTAACCATGAATATATTCGTCCCAGAGAATTCGGTTCTTCGTGCCACCCAGGCAGGCGAGAAAGAATTCCAGATTGCCCTGCTCCTTCAAGCCAGCATTGGTCAGCGGAATGGCCGAAGCCCACCACAGCACTTCCCCGCGACCGTACCGGTATTTCACGACCAGCGTGTGGTCTCCATCCCCATACAGCGGATAAGCCGCGGAGTAGGACTGCCAACGAGCCTGGGAAGCCAAAACGATCTCCGGGGCGGCACGGGTAATCTCGGAAGGCGACAGCGCTGACGCTTTCCTCCACGTTGCTCCGCCAAAGACGTCAGGCACGGAATCATTCTCCGGAAGAAACGTGCCGGCGAACATCCCGGTCGCGATCACGTGTCCGCCCTCAGAAATGAACGCCTTCAGGCCTTCCCGCTCATCGCGGGTGGGAGCCTCGCTCGGGTTCGGCCAGGATCAGCGTCTTTCCCATCGTTCGCGGAAGCTGATTCAACGGCCTTTCCCAACGATCCTCCTGGTATCCGGCGTGAGCCAGCAAGAGATAAGCCGCTTTCGCGCCACCCGATGCGGTCGAATAGCTGCTGGGGATTCCAGCCTTAGTCCCGCCCTCTCCGCCAAACACGACAGCGCCCGCGATCAACAGCACGAAGACGCACCCTGCCCCCAGCAGGAGCTTGCGATCTTTCGGGTCCACCTTCAGCGGCATCCCAGCTTCTCCAGTTCCTCGTAGAGTTTGCGAAAAGGTTCGTTTCGCTGGCGCCGCGTTTCGCATACCAGGCAAGTTCGAAGATTCGTGTCAAGGCAGTCAGCGTCTCGCGATGTTCGCTCGTGCTGGAAAGCAGCCGCAGATATTCCCGCGGAGTGCGTGCACGATCCGGCTTCCACATCCCCTGACGCTCCAGGAAGGAAATCCCCGCCCAGTAGGACAGATGAATGGCATCTCGCCACTCGTGCTTGGCTGCCGCCGCGCGGGCTTCCGAGAGCCAGAGGCTCCACTCCTTCGCTGAGACCGGAAGGTGAGCCGGCACGACTCCTTCAAATTCACTTCCCTGCCAGAGATTGCGATAGGCGAAATACCCCAGAGCGAGCACGGCGAGCGCCATGAGTCCGTAGACGAAGAATTTGCTGATGGTGGGAATGGCCGTCGAGCGGAACAGCCGCTGCAGAAGACGGAATATGAATTCCAGCAGCCGCTGCTTGAAACGGTCGAGCCATGTCGGACCCTGCACGTCGCGAAATTCCGGGCGCGCCAGAATCGAGCTCAGTTCATTCCGGTTGGCGGAAACATCGCTGGGAGGCTTGTCAAACCCGTCGAGATCATCGCGCAAACTCTGAAGCCGTGCGCGGACCGCACTGGCCGTCGTAACGTTCTTCTCGTTCTCGTATCTCCGGACATCCCGTCGCAGCCCTTCCGTGGATATCTCGAACTCCCGCTGACCCGCGCGGACGTGCCAACTTTGCGGCAGATCGTGCAAGGGTTGAGGAGTTGGCGTGCCGGAGCTGCCGAGTTGCTGGGTCGCGGACAACAGCCGGTCGAGTTCCGCGCGATACTCGGGCGTGGTAAACGCGTCGCTTCCCGTCGAATCCGCCCGGCAAAAGGCTGCCACGAGGAGAAAGCACGCCAGGATGTGGGTCCGCCTTGCGGTCATGCGCCTGCTTGTGCGGGGGAAACGGGAAGCGACGGTGCGTCCAACGTCATCATCATCAGTTGCAGGTCAAACGCTTCTTTGCGCACCCGCTCATCGTAATACACCAGGGAAAATGCGATCGTCGCCAAAGGACCAACCAGGCATTCCGACACAAAGGTCGCCACCAGCGAAGCCACCTGCCATCCCGACGCTACCCTTTGCAGTGCGCCTCGCGAGCTCACGCCCGCCGCGATTTCGATCGGCCACTGTAACAGCAGGCTCACTCCAATACTGAGCAGGATGAACAGGATCCAGATGACAAAGACGCGGCCGCGGTTCCCCTTCGTCAGATCGGAACTCCGCGACATTGCCTCGGTCGCGCTCCTGTTTTCCAGAACCTTGGCCGGGACTGCCAGAGACCATTGAATGGCCAACAGCACGCCGGGCACGATCAAGGCCAGAAAAGCCAAGCCCACGAGCAGTCCCACCAGCATCGAAAGTCCGATTACACCCAGAATCTGGCCCTTCACTCGCAGGAACGAATCCATCACGCTGGCCGGCCGGTCGAGGTGAACCTGCGAAACCGCAACCACAGTCGCGGCCTGAGAGGCGGCCGAAACGATCATCGTCAGGAACAACGCTCCCAGGCTCCACAGAGCGGTCATTAAAATATTTGTGAGTTGGGTGCCGGGAGACTGAATTGCAATTCCGACAACCTGGAACGCCAGAACCGCGAGATGAGGAAGCGCAAAGATTCCAATGAACAATCCGAAGTGGCTGCGATAAAGAGAAAAAGTGCGGTCCAGCAATTCTCCGGTGCTCAAGGGTCTGAGCGCTGTCGTCATGACTCCCTCCCGGGACCTTCGAACTTTGCCCGGCATGGTAGCACAACCCGAGTGAGACCGCCCGCAAAACTATGCCCCTGTTCTCCGGGGAGATCTCGGTCCCAACCATGCGTTCACGATCCGGGCGATCCTGGCTTGATCTCTGCTGCCTTGCCGTCGTGATACACGACCACCAGCGGCTTCCCGCCATTCGGATAGCGCACGGTCTTTTCGTCGGAATTACTCCCCGCGTCCGGCACGCCCATGCCGATCGCGAAATCCGCCTGCATCTCGTTCATCCCCGGCTTCATTTCGTGTTGTTCCACCGCCTGCCAGACATCCGCAGGCCAGTGCTTGTATAGGTCGTGCGGATCTTCCACGAAAAACATCTCGTCAGAATAAATTTTGTATTGTTCGTCCGCCTCATAACCGATTGGAACCGCGTACGTCTTCCCTTCCTTCTGAAACACAGCCATCACCTGCCGGCGCTCTCCCGCTCCCGCAGGCATCGCCGTCACCACATCCTTAATTTCCAGCTTTTCGAGGGGCAGCAGTAGTCCCGCATCGTGCGCGAAGTCAACCTGCTTGCGCGCCGCATCGTACCGGTAATAGGTGTAGCGGTATCCTTCCTTGACCCACACGGGCTGCAGGGTCAACTGCCTCGCACTCTTCAGATCGTAGGGGTAAAGCTTCTTGGGATTGACGTAGTAATCCGCGTTGGAATAACCGACGTTCTGCGCCTGCTTCTGCTTCTGGGCCGCGACCTTGTCTTCATAACGCTGGTACAGGATGAAGCCCGCGCGCGCGGTTGCCACCACCAGCGCCAGCAGCAACGCCAGTTGTATCCTTTGCTTCGCCTCTGGACTCATCATGGGAAGACTTTACCAAGTTTCCGGCTGGAACCGTCGTCCGCCCGCCGGGCCGCAACTATAAGGTAAACTGGGCAGAGAGGTAAGGTCCGCCATGGACGCCATCACGGAACAAGATGTCCTGAGCGCTCTGAAGAGTTGCTACGATCCAGAGATTCCGGTCAATATCGTCGATCTTGGCCTGATCTACAAAGTAGATTTTGCCGCCACGCCCGTCGCTAGTCCCGAGGACGCGAAGCAGGATGTCACCGTCGAAATGACCCTGACCGCGCAAGGCTGCCCTGAGCATGTCAATATCAGCGCGCAAGTAAAATCACGGGTCGAGCAGTTGCCCGGGGTCAACAACTGCACGGTAAATGTGGTCTGGACTCCGCCCTGGACTCCTGAGCGCCTCAGCCCTGATGCCCGAAAGCAACTGGGCATTGAGTGAAATCTCCGTTACTTGCAGCATTCCGCGCGAGACCGTAAAAGCCTTTCAGCGCAACGCTCGCCAAGAACGGCCGTCGAGCACGGTAAGAAATTCTATTGCCTGCTTCTTCGGGTCCTTCGCGACCTTTCTTCGCACGCTCTGCAGTCAAGAGCGTTCTGCTACGCTATCCACCAATCTCTTCCCAGGCTTCCGCCGCGCTCTGACCTGCGGCCTCGGTAATCCGTTTGCCGGCTCGCCCCGCCATCTCCATCACGCGCAGGCCGCGTTCGAAATAATCCGGCAGAGACTGCCGCACATTCTCGAACTTCTCCGGATATTCCGCCGCCAGCACCGCCAGACCAACGCCCGTGGCCAGCACTCCTGCCGGATACCTTTTCTTCATAAACAAAATCGCGGCCGCCCCGATGGAGCCGAGGACCACCGCTTTTTTCCAGCCGTCCATACTCTCCCCCCAAGAACAATCTAACTTGCTGCGATTGTATCGCAGCGCCACGCCCTGCAGAGTGCACCAAACGGCGCACCCCTCATCGCCTTCGCATCCTTTATACTTCGTCCTTTGTTGGAGGCTCCATGTCCCTATTGCAGGTTCGCTGGATTGCATTCCTCGTGATCGCCGCACTGGCCACGACCATGTCAGCCCAGAGCAAGCCGCGCGCCCGCGACTTGGGCGTCCCGTTCGACGGCACTCCCGGCCCTAACAACGCCATTACCGATGTGAAGGGAGTGGAGGTCGGTCACACCACTCTCATCTCGGGTGAAGGCAAACTCGAAGTTGGGAAAGGCCCGGTTCGCACCGGCGTCACCGCCATTCATCCTCGTGGCAAAACCAGCAACGACGCAGTGTTCGCAGCCTGGTTCACTCTTAACGGCAACGGCGAAATGACCGGAACCACGTGGGTCGACGACTCCGGATTCCTCAACGGTCCCGTCATGATCACCAACACGCACAGCGTGGGAGTGGTTCGCGACGCCGTCATCGCCTGGAAGGTCAAGCATGGCTCACCCGACATGGAAGGTTACTGGTGGTCGCTGCCGGTCGTAGCTGAGACTTGGGACGGCTATCTCAACGATATCAACGGATTTCACGTCAAGCCGGAAGACGCTTTCCATGCTCTCGACGTCGCCCATAGCGGGCCCGTTGAAGAAGGCAATGTCGGAGGTGGCACGGGCATGATCTGCAACGAATTCAAAGGTGGCATCGGCACCTCTTCCCGCGTGCTCGACGCCAAAGCCGGGGGCTACACCGTCGGCGTCCTGGTGCAATGCAACTACGGATCGCGCGAACAGCTCCGCATCGCAGGCATCAATGTCGGCCGCGAAATTCCCGAGCACACCGTCTGGCAGAAGGATGTTGGCTCCATCATCGTCGTCGTCGCCACCGACGCTCCGCTCATCCCCACGCAACTCAAGCGCGTCGCCAGGAAAATCTCTCTCGGGCTTGGGCCGCGACGGCAGCTATTCCGGCGACGGCTCCGGAGACATCTTCATCGCTTTCTCCACGGCGAATCCCGGTGCCGTCGGCAGCAAGGGCCTGCACCAGCTCACCATGCTCCCCAACGATTCCCTCGATCCGATTTTTCTCGCGACTGTCCAGGCCACCGAAGAAGCCGTAGTCAATGCCATGGTTGCCGCCGAGACCATGACGGGCATCAACAATCACACCGTCATCGCCCTGCCCCATGACCGCCTCCGCGAGGCCCTGAAAAAATACAATCGCCTCGTAAAATAATCCTGAGGATCGGGGTGCCCCACCTTGCCTCCGTTTTTCGCGGGAGGGTGGGGATCGTGGAGTTTGAATTTTGAATGCCTTTGATGACCTGCGACTTTGCAGTCGGTAAAGAATCGCAGCCTACCTCGGTCCAAACGTCCCGGTTCCGCGCCGGTATTCCTGCGATTCAATTCCGAATCGCTTGAGCATCGACTGCAGCGTAGTGCGCTTGATCCCAAGCCGGCTGGCCGCCCCATCCGCTCCCGACAGCACGCCATTGGTCTCCCGCAAAACGCTGAATGATGTGATCGCGTTCCATTTCCGTGAGATTGTCGTCTGTGATTTCCTGCGGCGCATCCAATTCCACCGGCGGCGCAGCCAGGACTCGGCCTTTGCTCAAGATGACCATGCGTTCGATCATGTTCTCCAGTTCGCGGATATTGCCGGGCCAGTTCCAGTTCTGCAGCACGGCCATGGTCTGTCAGGGACGACGTCAATGTGCTTGCCCATGCGCGCGGAATGTTTGCGCACAAAGTGATGAACCAGAATTGGAATATCGGTTCGCCGCTCGCGCAATGACGGCAGGCCAATGGGAAACACATTGAGCCGGTAAAACAGATCTTCGCGAAACTTCTTTTCGGCAATGTCTTGCTGCAAATCGCGGTTGGTGGCGGAGATGATCCGCACATCGACATGCAGGGTGCGAACCCCTCCCAGTCGTTCAAACTCGCGATCCTGCAGTACCCGCAGCAGCTTCGGCTGCAGTTCCAGCGGCAGTTCGCCGATCTCGTCCAGGAACAGTGTCCCTTTGTCCGCCAGTTCGATGCGTCCGACTTTCTGGCTGACGGCACCGGTAAACGCTCCTTTCTCATGTCCGAAGAGTTCGCTCTCCAGCAAGCCTTCAGGCACCGCGGCACAGTTGAGCTTGATGAAAGTCTTGTCGTGCCGCGCACTCAGCGCATGCACCGATCGCGCCACCAATTCCTTCCCCGTACCGGTCTCCCCCAACAGCAAGACGGTGGAGTCGGTTGGCGCCACCACTCGCACGTTCTTCAACACCTCGCGCAGCGCTGGACTCTGGCCGATGATTTCCTCAAACCCCAGTTCCGCCTGAATTTCGCTCTCCAGATACGATTTTTCCTGCGCCAGCTTGTCCATGGCGTCTTGCAGGCGATCCGCTAATTCCCGGAGCTGCGCAATGTCCATGGAGGCGCCCGTAATTCCCACCACGCTTCCGTTCGCATCGAACAGAGGCTCAATCGTGATATCGAACGCATAGCTCCTGCCGTCGTGCGGGATCACCACTTCCTCGCGCAACGCTGTCCCTGTTTTCAGCACCCGGCGTTTAAGTTCAACCAGACGCGCAGCCTTCTTCGGTCCGATGATCTCTGCATCAGTCTTGCCGATGGCCTCGTGCTGCCAATAAAGTTGCGGGTTGTAAATCCAGGTGTAGCGCAGCTCGCGGTCCTGATTGAAAACCGTGATGGGCGAATCTTTGAGCGCCACCCGAAACCGTTCTTCATTCCGGCGCATCGCTTCCTCCGCCTGCTTGCGCTCGGTGATGTCGCGGAGAATCCCCTGCAAACGTCCGTCCGGCAGCCGTTTCCCGGAGACCTCCCCGGGGAAGATCGACCCATCCTTGCGCAGGAACATCCACTCGCTTCGAACCATGTGCCCTCCTGCGACGCGAATCCATTTCGGCCTCAACGCGCGGCACCTCCTCGGCACGACAACATCGGCGATCGAGAGCTGCAAAATCTCGTCTCGCGTGTACCCAGCATCTCGGCGCCCGCGGAGTTCACGTCCAGGTATTTCCCCTGTGGCATCGGCGATGAAAATCCCATCCGAGGCCTGCTCCACGAGAAAGCGGAAATGGGATTCGCTCGCGCGTAACGCCACCTCTGCCTTGTTCCGCGCTCTCTTCAGTTTCACCTGCTCCGTAACATCACGCTGGATGCCCCAAGTGCGCACCAGCTTCCCGTTCTCCACAATCCCGATCATGCTGTTGCGAAACACCTTGGGATTGCCGTGGACGTCCATCTCATGAGACTCGTGATCCAGCTACCCGGAATCCTGACCGTATGTATTCGCGTGCCAGCTCGATGTTGCGCGGATCGTCGGCCACCAGCATTTCCGCTCAGCCGCTTCCCCACCAGTTCCTGCCCGGACGCAAAACCGTACATTCTGGCCATGGCGTCGTTACACTCCGCGATATAAGAGTCATGGAGGATGCGGTGAACCAGTTCGTCTTCGGAAAGATCGATCGGCACCGGAACGTCCAGTTCCTCGCGGAAAATGCCTTCCGAACTCTGCGCCACGAACCTTCGGTAATCTTCTTCGCGCCGCTGCAGCGCCTCTTCCGCCTGCTTTCGCTCGGTGATGTCGATTGCCGTAGCCTGCACCAGTGGTGTTACCGTTGGCGGCCGAGCGTACAACACAGTTGAAAAGCACCCAAACCGGCGTACCGTCCTTTCGCCGGAACGGCATCTCCCGACTCAAATACGCGCCCTCTCGGCGTAACTCCTCGAGAAGTGGTTCGCGATCTGTCGGTTGAAATAGAACTCCTTTGTCCGGCGGCCGCGAACCTCCTCCGCCGTGTCATAGCCCAGGATGCGTGCCCATGCATTATTGCAGTCCAATACCTTCCCCTCAAGATTGCCGATGGCGACTCCGGCAACGTTCTCTTCAAACAGCAGACGATATCGCTGTTCCGAGCTGCGCAGAGCTCCTTCCGCCTGCACGCGCTCCGTAATATCGCGCGCCATCCCTCGCACTATGGGGGCCGGCACGCCTTCCGTGCGCAGCGTGTTGTTGTATTCCCAGATCCTGCGCTCTCCGTCTCCGCGCTATCACGCACAATAGCCCCTGGTCGGCCCCCTTCGTCTTGATCCTCTCCAGATATGCTTCGAACTGCTCGCGAGACTCTGGCGCAATCAGATCCTGCATCGGCATTTTGATCAGTTCGGAAACCGAATACCCTAGAAGCCGCCCCGGCGCAGGATTCACCGAGAGCAGATTCCCCTCCAGATCGTGCGTGCAAACCAAGTCTTCGCTGTTCTCGACCAGATCGCGGTACCGGTCCTCTCTTTCGCGCAGCGCCTCTTCGGCTCGTTTCCGTTTCGTGATGTCCTGGGCCATCACCAGGTACACCTTCTGCGGTTCCTCCTCGCGCCACATGGGTGCGACGCTTACGTTCGCCCACACCTCCCCGCCATCTGGGCGCAGGTAGCGCTTCTCCAGTTCGAATTGCGTCGACCTTCCCTCCGCGAGCTCCGCTCGTCTCGAGAGAGTGTCAGCCAGGTCGTCCGGATGCGTCACCCTCTGGAAATCGAGCTCCAGTAATTCCTCTTCGCTCCGCCCAAGAATCTCGCATAACTTCGGGTTCACTCTGAGAAAGCGCCCGCTCTCCGGATCCACCAGCGCGATCCCCACCGGAGCGCGTTCATACACAGTTCGGAATCGTCTCTCGCTCCCTTCCAGCGCTTCGTTCGCCCGCTTCCGCTCGCTGATATCACGGGATACCACGACCACGTAGCTCCGGTCCAGATCGACGCGCTTCAGGCTGATTTCCACCGGATAAGTCGAACCGTCCTTGCGCTGGTGAATAACTTCTCGAATCACACAGCCCGACTCACGCAATAGCTTCTGGTTCTTTATCCGGTCAGACTCTCGAAGATCGGGATTGATATCGAACACCGTCATCGCCAGCAACTCTTCCCGGCTGTAGCCCAGATCCTTGCAGGCCTTCTCGTTGACATCCAGAAACCGCAGCGTCTCCGGATCCACCACCTCCACCGCATCATTGGACTGGTCCATCAATGCTCGGAACAGTTTCAGCGATTGTTCCGCTTGGTTGCGCTGGGTGACGTCCTGGAATACACAAGCGACCCGATCCACCCCACCCGGCCCTTCGATGGGAAAGTAGGAGGCGAAGACATCCCTCTCGCCACGCTCCAAGTACTTGTATCGCATCTCGTACTGAACGATTTTGCCCCGGAAGCTCTCATCCAGCTTTTCCTTCAACGTCGTCTCAAAGACTCCCGGGGTCAATATTTCCGCAATCCGGCGGCCGACCACATCCTCTCGTTTCATCCCCCGGTGGTTCAGGAAGGCGCTATTTGCGATCACGTAGCGATAATCGCGGTCCACCACCGCAATCATGTCTTCCACCCCTTCGACGGCTCTTTCAAATTCCTGTAACCTTTTCGCTCGTCGCCGGTACATGTCGGCCAGTCCGCTCATGGCTACACCCGCGATGCAAAACAGAAGCAACCCATTCGCATTGAGCGGGAGACCCAACCCTGACGGATTCACGGACCCGAACAAGAAGTACCTGGCAGCCACCGCTGACAGCAAGACAACGATGACGCCCGGGCCCAGTCCCGCCATCCAAGCCACCAACCAAATTACGGGGTAGAACAGGAGAAAGGGTAAATTACGACCAAGGACTTCGCTCAAGCCGTAACGCAACAGGGTTGCGGCAATCACAGCAATCAGCGCAAACCCGTACTGCCGCGGCCACGTGTGCAACCAGTATGCTGACGCTCCAATAGCTTCCCTTCGATCGGCAAAACTCATAGCCAACCTTTCCCTTCACTGGGATCCCTTGGGTCAATACCGTGCGCCTTCGCAAGTCGAAACTCGTGCTGCGTAGCGCAACAACCTGCGGCGTCTACTCCCGCAGAGAAGACGTCCCGCTCCTGCCTCTTCTATCCTCTGGCTCCGCGATCGGGGGGAAGGCTGCGAGCCAATGTTTGGCATCATGACCGGAAGGCACATTTCCAGTCTGTGACTCAAATCACAATTTCAGGTTCTCTTCCGAAAATGGTCCTGCGACGCGCAACACCGCTGTCTGCGAAACCAGTGTCCGCTCCTCACAGGAGGAAGAATGAGCAGAAGTGACCACTCTGTGTCAGTAGGATGGCCGGGACAAGAGAGACTCTAGAATGAGTCCAGGTAGAAAGGCCGCGGACGGGGCCCCAGCCCCTGTTTCGGAGTAGATCGCGCCACGGATTGCCTCAGCAGTTCCGCGATTTCTGCCTCCAGCATCAGTCGCTCCTCGGCCCAAAGGCCGGTAAACCGGAACGGCTGCAGATACCCTTGCGCGCCCAGCATCGGAAACAGCATTTCGGCTTTGGGGTTCACAGTGCCGGAACCGAGCGTAAGCGTCAGTCCAACTCGAGTTCGTTCTTCCAGGTAGTTTGCCAGTTCCAGCAAACCTCCTGTCACGGAGAGTTGATGTACCCTGGCCGGAATTTGCCGTCCGTTTTCGAGTCGAATTGTGAGTGAAAGGCTCCCTCGCAGGCCTATGCGAGGAGCGCGTTTGCGGGAGCGCATTGGGGAGGGGTAGGTCATTTCGCTTATTTCATGGGGTGCAGAACACGAGCATGGGCGGAAATATCACCTCTCAGACTCGGGTAGATGGCTGCCGACAGCAACCGATCAGTGCGCCGCATCAATGTCCAGTCATACTCATATGCCGTTCCGCAAGCCAGGCATGTCTGATAATGACGCCCGTCGTCGTCGCTGCGCGGCCAGGAAAACCGATGCCGGCAACCTCGTCCGAGAAGCTGCTTTAAGAAGTTCAATGCGATACCCCCTGGTTGCAAATCTTCCAGTGCTTGAGCCAACGGTAGAAGAAGGGTTTGCCGCGGTCAGCCAGCAGATCCTGCAGCGAGGACAAGAGCATCTTCGGCGGTTGCGATTTGGACAGGAATGAGTCCACGGAACGCAGCTTGCTCTTAGGCAGGGGTCCGTAGGCCGACAAGAGCATGATCGGGACATGCGCATTGATACGCTTCATCTTTGCGGCAACCACGTCGCCGTTCATCCCGGGCATCTGGTAGTCGAGAACCACCGCGTCCACGGCGTGCGAGAGGAACAACTTCAGCCCTTCGTCCCCGCCGCTCGCTTCTAGCACCTGATAGCCGCTCCGTTCGAGCAACATCTTGCGTCCCATGAGTCCATTCCAGTGGTCGTCGATACAGAGAATGGTTGCCTTTGCGCGAGACATGACGACTGACGTTCCAATCTGGCCAGGATTTGGTTGTGTTCAGCGGCGTAGCTCCAGATAGAAAGCTGCGATGGCTGGACTGCGAAGTGGTGGGCAGATTGATTCTGCGGGCAGTGCGGTGGACTTTCAAATTACGAATGTGCACTCCGGCGGCAGTTACCCGCCAACTTCCAGGACGCAGAAAACGTCCACCGCGGACCGGTCTGGGTTCGAACGGAAATGAAATGGGCGAGTCGTCATCGACTCGCCCGCTCTTCACTGGAGGACTTTAGTGCTGCACTGCACCAAGATCGTTCTTCAGCAGGTTGACCTCCACGCGTGCCACGGTCGCATGCTGCGTGGCTCCAACTCCGCCGGCCACGGGCGCATTTCCCATGCTCATCGCGTAAATGCGGTAGACGGGAATCTGATGGTTGAGTACCAGGTAACGCACAACTGAGTCTGCCATCTTCTGCGAACTGGCAATCGCGGCCTGGCCACGGCCCGGAGCAAATCCTCGGACCTCGATGATGTAGTTGCGCTGATCCTTTAGCGGCGCGGCCATCCCGTCGAGCGCATCTTTCGCACTCTTGCTCAGAACAGTCTGCCCCGGACGGAAGCGAATCTCGGTCTGTCCGCTCCCTTTGAATTGGTCCAGGCTGCCAACCATCTGCTCCGCCGTCGAAACCCGGGTCGAGACCTGGGTCGCAGCCGTCTGCGCCAGTTGCGCCTTGTTGGCCGCATCGGTCGCATGCTGGTCCGCCAGACTGCTCTTTTCCGAAGCCAGCTGAATGCCCTGGGTTGCGCGCGCATCGACATCCTTGATCGTCTTGCTGTTCTCTGAGGTCAACTGATCCAGTTCGTTGATGCGGTCGCGGATCGGTCCAACCATGCGCTGCACATACTTCTTGTTGGCGAACGGATGCGTGACCAGATTCACCAGGTTGGGATCATCGCCGTCCCAGAAATTATTGGCGGTTGGGGGCGGCAGTGGTTCCAGGGCAGGAGCGCTCTCGCTCTGGGAAGCAGCGGTCGCTGCCGGCTGTGAACTTGCGCTTGAACTGGTTTCCTGTGCGAAAACCGGACTCGCGAGCACAGTGGATAAGAGCAGGGATAGGAATATGCGATGCTTCATTTTCGACCTTCTTCTTCCGAGTGGCCCATGGGGCTCCACTCCAGGCAGGTGGGCGCTTTCGTGACCTCTAGATTGTCCCCTTAGCGGGCAAAAGGTGCAAGCGCAAGATGCATTGCGCGACAAGATTTGCACCCAGACTTTACGGGTGTGCAGAACTATGCATCTTGACAACCAGATCATTCTTGCCCGTGCCCTCTTCCGTGATCACCGTCACTGCCAGCCTGTCGGGCGTCATCTAGCATCAATTTCTGCCGCTGATTCTTGCCGGGTCTTGTGAAACATTCGGAGCTTGCACAGGAGGAAATATGACAACTCAAGGTCTGTCTTTGGAAATCATCGAAGAGTTCCTGGCTCAGAAACGAATTGCGATGGTGGGCCTCTCGCGGGACCCCCATAGCTTCAGCGTGAGCCTTTTCGAAGAACTCTGCCGCCGCGGCTACGATATGATTCCTGTAAATCCCAACCTTCCCAATGTGCAGGGCCGCCGCTGTTTCGCCCGCCTGCAAGATATCCAGCCTCCCGTCGACACGGCGCTGCTGATGACTTCTCCGGCAATTACCGATGCGGTCGTCGCCGACTGTGCCGCGGCCGGCATCCGCCGGGTCTGGATGTATCGTGCCGCTGGAAAGGGCGCCGTCAGCCCGAGAGCGATCGCCTTCTGCCAGGAGCACGGAATTCAAGTGGTCCCGGGACAATGTCCTTTCATGTTTCTCCCCAAGGCTGGCGGTGTCCATCGCTTGCACGGCTTTCTCCGCAAGATCACTGGCCGCTATCCGCACCGCCAGTGCGCCTAGCAGACACGAACTAAGAACAAAACGGTCCCCCACCCTTCTCGCATCTTTTGCGAGAGGGTGGGGGATTTTGGCTTTTGGGGAGTCACCTTGGCAACCGTGGAGTCTCGCTCCGAACGCACCCTTAATCCTTCACCGCCTTATCCGTAATCTCGAGCCCCTTGTCGATGATGGCAAACGCCTCGCGCAGTTGCTGCTCGTTAATGCACAGCGGAGGATTGGTGTAGAAGATGTTCCAACGCACGATCGTGTAGAGGCCCTGCTCGCGGAAGAAGCGGCCCAGCGCGCGCCATCTCCTCCGAAGTACCGTTGAACGGCGCCATGGGCTGGCGCGTCTTCCGGCTGCGCACCAGTTCGACGATGCCGAACAGCCCGATCGACCGCACCGCACCGACCGACGGATGCTTGGCCTGCAACTCGGCTCCGAGTTGCTTCATCACCGCGCCCATCTTCCTCGTGTTCTCGATGAGATGATCCTCTTCGTAGACGCGAATCGTGGCCAGCGCCGCGGCGCATCCCATGGGATGCGAGTTGTAGGTCAGGCCGCCGTAGAACACTTTGTCCTGGAAATGCTGCGCGATGTGATGCCGCATCCCCACCGCGCCCAGCGGCAGGTAGCTGGACAGTGAGTCCCTTGGCCATGCAGATCAAGTCCGGAACCACCTTCCAGTGATCGATCGCGAACCACTCGCCGGTGCGCCCGAAGCCGGCCATGACTTCGTCGGCGATCATCAGGATGCCGTACTTGTCGCAGAGTTTGCGCACGCCCTCGAGATACCCGTCGGGCGGAATCAGAATGCCATTGGTCCCGACCACGGTCTCCAGAATGAAAGCGGCGATGGTCTGCGGGCCTTCGAGTTGCATGGTCTCTTCGATCATGGCCAGCGAGGTTTCCGCCGACTCCCACCCGCGCTCGATGCCGTGATAAGGATCGAGCACGCGCACCACGCCCGGAATGCCGGGCTCAGCAGCCCAGCGCCGCGGATCGCCGGTGAGCGAGATGGCGCCTGCGGTCGCCCCGTGATACGACCGATAGCGGGCCATGATCTTGTGCCGTCCGGTGAAGAAGCGCGAGATCTTGATGGCGTTCTCGTTGGCCTCGGCGCCGCCGTTGGTGAAGAAGAACGTGTCGATATCGCCGGGAGTGATCTCCGCGAGCTTTGGCGCCAAGCCGCGCGCGCGGTTCGGTCGCCATGAAGGGATTCGCGTAGCAGAGCGTCGCGGCCTGCTCGCTGATCGCCCGCATGACGCGCTCGTCGCCGTGCCCGATGTTGACCGACATCAACTGGCTGTTGAAGTCGATGAAGCGCTTGCCCTCGGGCGTCCAGAAATAAATGCCCTTCGCGCGTGCCACGGGAATCGGATCGACCTTGGATTGCGCCGACCACTCGAACAGTGTGTGCTTCTTGGTGAGATCAACAATTTCCTGCCCGGTCATAGCGGGATTCGGTCAGCGATAGTCGTCATGAATGTCCTCATCGAACGTTGAGCCATTGGATCATTCACAGATTGGGCAATTCACGGATCAGCACCGAATTGGAGCCACGGCTCGGTGCTCGATCCCGTGCTCAATTTCCCAATGGCTCAGATTTCTAGAACTTTCGGCTGTGCTCCTTGGCCCAGCGTTCGACGACAACTTTCTTGTCGGTGTAGAACTCGATGGCGTCGCGGCCCTGGCCGTGGAGGTCGCCGAAGAAGCTGTTCTTCCATCCGCTGAACGGGAAATAGGCCATGGGCGCGGCCACTCCGATGTTGATGCCGATATTGCCCGCGGGCGCTTCGTAGCGGAAGCGGCGCGCCGCCGATCCGCTCGACGTGAACAGCGACGCCTGGTTGCCGTAAGCGCTGCGTTCGAGGAAGGCCAGGGCTTCGTCCATGTTGTCGGCGTGAACCAGGCTGAGCACCGGGCCGAAGATTTCGGTGTCGGCGAGATCGCTGGTCGCGGGAACATCATCGAGAATCGTGGGCTTTACGAAGTTGCCGGATTCGTATTTCGGAATCTTCGAGTTGCGCCCGTCGAGCAGAACTTTCGCGCCTTGCTTTTCGCCCAGGCCGATCAGCGACTCGACGCGCTCTTTGCTCTGCGGCGTGATCACCGGGCCCATCTGCACGCCGTCTTCAAGGCCGTTGCCGACTCTGAGTTTCGAGGCGGCGTCGGCGATCGAATCGCGGAAAGTTTTCTGCGCTTCGCCGATCGTGACCGCGACCGAGACGGCGAGACAACGCTGTCCGGCGCAGCCGAAGGCGCTGTCGCTGATGATCTGCGTCGCCATCGGCATGTCGGCGTCGGGGAGAACGATGACATGGTTCTTGGCTCCGCCCTGGCACTGGCAGCGCTTGCCTTGCTCGCCCGAGCGCGCGTAGATGTAGCGCGCCACCGGAGTCGATCCGACGAAGCTGATAGCGCGGACCTTCGGGTGATCGATCAGCGCGTCGACCACGGCCTTGCCTCCGTTGACGAGATTGACCACGCCTTTCGGCAGGCCGGTCTTTTCCAGCAGTTCATACACGTAGCGCATGGTGAGCGGCACGCGCTCGCTCGGCTTGAGGATGAAGGTGTTTCCTGTGGCGATGGCGTAAGGCAGATACCAGAACGCGATCATGCCGGGAAAATTGAAGGGCACGATCGCCGCGGTCACGCCGAGCGGTTGGCGGATCATCATCTCGTCGATGCCGCGCGCGACGTCTTCGAGATTGTAGCCCTGCATCATCATCGGAATGCCGCAGGCCACTTCGACGTTCTCGATGGCGCGGCGCATCTCGGCTTTGGCTTCGGTGAAGGTCTTGCCATTCTCCATCGTGATGATGCGGGCGATGTCGTCGATGTGCTCTTCGAGCAGCATCTTGAGCTTGAACAGAGGCTGGATGCGGTCTTCGGGAGGCGTGCGGCGCCACTCGGGGAAGGCTGCAGCCGCGGCTTCGACCGCGGTGGCCACTTCAGCGGCGTCGGCGAGCGGGACGCTGGCCAACACTTCGCCGGTGGCGGGATTGACCACGTCGCGCCACTCGGAGGCGCGCGAGTCGGACCATTGGCCGTTGATGTAGTTCGTGAGCTTGATGCTGGGAGGTGCTGCTACCGTCATGATGGAAATGCCTCTGCTATCGCGAAGAATGTTGTGCGACGGACTTGCGATGCACCCGTGAGAACTGCCGTCAGACATAAACTAATGATACATGCGTCAAGCGGGATCCTTCGAGCTGCGGTTGGCCTTCGCGCTTCGCGCGCGAAGCCAATCCTCGGTCAGCGACTGACAAATCTATCAGACCAACTGCGCGACGGCGCCTTTCTTGTCACACACCGCCGCCATCGCGGACTCCAGCACGTCGAAGCCTTCGTCCATCTGCTCGTTGGTGGCAACCAACGGCACCAGGACGCGAATCACGTTGGAGTACGAGCCCGCCGTGATCGTGATCAAGCCGTGCTCGTAGCAGTATTGCGTGATTTTCTTGGTCTCTTCGGTAGCCGGAGTCTTGGTTTCCTGCGACTGCACCAGTTCGATGGCCTGCATGCCGCCGAGGCCGCGCACGTCGCCGATGATCGGCCAACGGCGCTGCCACTCGCGGGCGCGGCGTCTGGAAGCGGTCGCCGAGTTCGTTGGCGCGCGCGAGCAAGTTCTCGCGCTCGAACAAATCGAGCACCGCCAGCGCAGCGGCACAGGAGAGCGGGTTCCCGGCGAACGTTCCGCCGAGGCCGCCGGGGCCAGGAGCATCCATGATTTCGGCGCGGCCGGTGACCGCCGCGAGCGGCAAGCCGCCGCCGAGCGATTTCGCGGTGACGAGAAGATCCGGTTCGATGCCATAACGCTCGCTAGCAAACAGCGCGCCGGTGCGTCCGAAGCCCGACTGCACTTCGTCGGCAATGAAGAGGATGCCGTGCTTGTGGCAAAGATCGACCAGGACCTTGAAGTAGTCCGGCGGAGGCGCGATGAATCCGCCTTCGCCCAGCACCGGCTCGGCGATCACAGCGGCAACTTCTTCGTTCGCCACCACACGCTTGAACGTGTCTTCGAGATGGCGCGCGCAGTACAGATCGCACGACGGATACTTCATGTTGTAGGAGCAGCGATAGCAGTAGGCAAACGGGACGCGATAGACCTCGCTGGGAAACGGCGCGAATCCCGCCTTATAAGGATGCGTCTTGCTGGTCAGCGCCAGCGTCATCATGGTGCGGCCGTGGAATGCATCCTCAAAGGCGATGATGCCTGGGCGCTTGGTGTAGGCGCGGGCGATCTTGACCGCGTTCTCGACGGCCTCGGCGCCGCTGTTGACGAAGATCGTTTTCTTCGCGAACTTGCCCGGCGTGACTTCGTTCATGCGCTCGGCGAGGCGAACGTAACTCTCGTAGGGCGTGACCTGCACGCAGGTGTGCAGGAAGCGATCGAGCTGATCTTTCACGGCTTCGACGACGGCGTCGCGGCGATGGCCGACATTGAGGCAGCCGATGCCGCCGGCAAAATCGAGGTACCGGTTGCCGTCAACATCTTCGAGCCAGGCGTCTTCCGCCTTGGCAACGTAGATGGGCGTGCCGTGAGAAAGGCCGCGGGGCACGGCTTTGGCGCGGCGCTCGGAGAGGGCCTTGGACTTCGGGCCGGGGATGGGAGTGCGGAGTTGAATTGTGGACATCGTAATCTCAGTTCTCAGTTTCGGTTCTCAGTTGACGGCTTCGGGCTCTCAGCCTCGCGACCTCGGCGGCTAAAGCCGTGGATTTGTTGCGATTCTAACGGCACGACTGAAGTCGTGACCCTTCCCTTGTTTGACCTCAGTACCAGCCGATCGGCGCTTCGTTCAGGTTGATGTACACCTGCTTGGTCTCGAGATATTCTTCGATGCCCCAGGGGCCGAGTTCGCGGCCGAAGCCGGATTGCTTGTAGCCTCCCCACGGCGCTTCGACGTAGGTAGGCTGCATGTGGTTGACCCAGACGATTCCGGCGCGCAGCGCCTTCACGGCACGCATGGCCTTGAAGATGTCGCGTGTCCAGACGGCGGCGGCCAGGCCGTAAGGGGAATCGTTGGCGATCTTGAGCGCGTCCTTTTCGTCTTCGAACGGAATCACCGCGGCGACCGGGCCGAAGATTTCTTCGCGGGCGATGCGGGCGCTGTTGTTCACGTCGTAGAAAATTGTGGGCTGGACGTAGTAGCCCTTGGCGAATTTTTCGGGGCGGCCGCCGCCGGAAGCCAGCTTGGCTTCTTTCTTGCCGATTTCGAGATACGAGTTCACGCGGTCATACTGCTCTTTGCTGACCAGCGGGCCCATCTTGGTTTCGCGTTCCAGAGGCGGGCCGAGCTTGATCTTCTTGGCCTTCTCGGTCATGGCTTCGACAAACTTCTTGTAGATGGATTTCTGCACAAGAATGCGGCTACCGGCGGAGCAGACCTCGCCCTGATTGATGAAGACGCCGAACAGCGCGCCGTCGATGGCGGCTTCGAAATCGGCATCGGCGAAGAAGATGTTGGGAGACTTGCCGCCGAGTTCGAGCGTAACGCGCTTCACCGTGTCGGCGGCCTGCTTGACGATGATCTTGCCGACGGCGGCGCTGCCGGTGAAAGCGATCTTGTTGACGTCGGGATGCTGCACCAGCGGAGCGCCGCAGGACTCCCCGAATCCGGTAACCACGTTGACCACGCCCGGAGGCAGGCCGCAGTCGGCGAAGTGCTTCGCGAACTCAAGCGCGGTGAGTGGAGTCTGTTCCGCGGGCTTGAGGACGCAGGTGCAGCCAGCAGCCAGCGCGGGCGCTAGCTTCCACGCAGCCATCAGCAGCGGATAGTTCCACGGGATAATTTGTCCGGCGACGCCGACGGGTTCCTTGAGCGTCAGGCTCATGGCGTTGTCGGGGACCGGATTCACGTAGCCGACAACCTTGGTGGCAAGTCCGCCATAGTATTCGAAGCAGGTCGCGACGTCGTTGAGATCGTACTCGGCCTCGACGATGGGCTTGCCGGTGTTGCGGCACTCGAGTTCGGCGAGCGCGGGCAGGTTCTGGCGGACTTTGTCGGCGAGGCGGAATAGGACGCGGCCTCGCTCCTGAGCAGTGGTGGTCGCCCATGGGCCGTCCTCGAACGCAGCTTTGGCGGCGGCGACGGCGCGGTTGACGTCGTCAGCCGAGGCGTCGGGGACTTGCGCGATTACTTCCTCGGTCGAGGGATCGTAGACGGGGAAAGTCTTCGCGGACTTGCTCCCGACCCATTCGCCGTTGATGAACATCTGGTAGGTGCGGACTTCGGTTTGGACTCCGCTAGGCATCGTGGCCTCCTGGTTGGGGCGAACGCCCCGATCTTTCTTGCGCCCTGAGCAGCGCGGCTAAAGCCGCGCACTGATACGAATCTTTCTGAACTGCCGCCAACTGCGCTCGCTGGACAGCCGAGGGCCGGCTGTCCCCACATACAATCCAATTCAACGTCGGACCTCGCTCGCCGGGACGGGCGAGACGATTGCGGCAAGCTGAATCCGTTGTGCCGCCTTGCGGCGACCGTAGACGAAGAAGAAAAATGCCGCCAGGCCGATGAAGAACAGCGTGCCGCCAATCATCCAGACCTCGTACCAGAACAACGACGAGATCTGCTGGGCCGGAAAAAACACGAGAGCGATTCCAAGAGTCGTAGTCAGGAATCCGCTCGCCCCCGCCAGAAAGAGCGTGGCACGACCGTACTGGCCTTTTGGAGCCGACTCCGTCAGGGCGAACTTCACCAGCGCGCCAAACATGTAGACGAAGGGAACAAGCTGCAGCACGACTGCCAGCGACAACAGTTTCTGAAACGTTTCCTGCACGCCCGCTCCGGCGAAATTCAGAATGACCAGAACGGCGGAAACAATCCCCTGCACGATGAGCGCCGCATACGGCGTGGCATAGCGAGGATGAACCTTGCCGAGCCAGGACGGCATGTAGGAATCGAGTCCAGCGACGAAAGGGATGCGGGAGCAGCCACCGATCCAAGCCGAACCGATGCCGGCAATGGCCAGGCTGAGCATGAGCGCGAAGGGAACGCTGATCCAACTCACGCCAACGCGGGCAGCCATTCCGGTCACCGCCTGCACCACACCTTGCAGCACGTTGACGTTCTTGCCGACCGCGATGAGTAAGGTCAGCGTCGCAGCGATGTAGAGAGTGCCGGAGAGCAGGCCGCCCCATGCGACGGCTCCGGGCAGAGTACGCCGCGGGTCTTGGATTTCGTCGCCCATGACGGAAGCGAGTTCGAGGCCGACCAGTCCGAAGCAGATGACCCCGAAAGAATTAAGAAAGAAGCGCGGGTTGGCGGGAATTTTGAAATCGGCGGCGGTGATGCCAGTGCCGAAGCGCGACCAGATGACAACGCCGAGGCCCACGAGTACGGCGGCGGCGATGAACGTTCCGACAGCGCCGACGTTATTGATCCATTTCCCCACACCCAGGCCGAGGATATTAAGCAGGGTGAGCAGAGCGAGCAGAGCGAGCGAGACACTCGCAGCGAAGATCTTGTTGTCGGGAAGTCCCTGGTGGCCGGGGCCGAGCACGTACACCGATACGCCGACGAAGTAGAGCATCACCGTCGGGACGTAGAGCATGTTGTTGGTCCAGTAGCACCAGCCGGAAAGGAATCCGTGGAAGTCGCCGAAGACTTCTTTCGCCCAGAGGTAGACGCCGCCTTCGCCGGGATAGCGGTGGGCGAGTTCAATCACCGCGATACCTTGAGGCCAGAAGAAAAGGACGAGGGAGATGATCCACAGCCAGATCGTGACCCCTCCATTGGCGGCAATGGAGGGCACGACGTTGAGATTGAAGACGGCGACGACGAAGAGCAGCACGAGATCGCGGCGTCCGAGGGCGCGGATCAGATGCGGCTGTGCGGCGGATTGGGTCGTCGTGGACAAAATATCTCTGCGAGTCGCTTCGCTTCGCCGGACAGCCGAGGCGGCTGTCCCCACATGGGTGCGGATGGTGCACGCAGGGGCGGACGAATGCGTCCGCCCCTACGCGAATTTAGTGAGTGACTGCGACCGGCTCGGCGCGCTCCTGTTGCGCTTTCGCCAGCGACGCCGCGATGTCATCGAACGCGGCCAGGTGCTTGTCGATGTCAGCCTCGGTATGCTGGACCGAGATGGTCCACTGCTCATCCCACCAGTAAGGCTGCGCCATCACGCCGCGGTTGACCATGCCGAACCAGTAGTGCCGCCACAGATCAACGTCGATCGCCTCCCAGTCGCGGTAGTTCAGAATTTCTTTCGGGTAGAACATGAGAGCGCCGTTGGCTCCGGCTTGCGCAATGTAGGCTTGCAGGCCGACTTTCGCGATGGTCTTGCGATAGCCGTCGGCCAGCTTCTTGCCTAGTTTGTCGACGTGCGTGTAGTTTTCGCGCGTCAGGACATGGCGGAAGGTCGCGAGTCCGGCGGCCATGGAAACCGGATTCGTGTTGTAGGTGCCGCCGTGGAAGACCTTGTGCTGCGAGATGAGATCCATCACGGACTTGCTGGTGCCGAAAGCGGCGAGCGGCAAGCCTCCGCCGATCGACTTGGCGAGACAGATCATGTCGGGATGAATCCCAAAGTACTCGCTGGCACCACCCCAGCCGAGTTTTGCGCCGGTCTTGACTTCATCGAAAATCAGGAGCGCGCCGTTCTTAGTAGCGATTTCGCGCAGTCCTTTCAGGAAGCCGGGCTGCGGCATGCACAGACCGACGTTCATGAGAATCGGTTCGAGGATGATCGCGGCGATCTCGCCGGGATTCTCTTTGAAGCGGCGCTCGACGGTGGCAAGGTTGTTGAACGTCGCGATGAGCACGTTGGCGATCGCGGACTTCGGCACGCCGAGTCCGCCGGTGACCGAGGTCGGTGCGTTGATGTCACCATAATCGGGAGCGTGCGGCTTCACGCTGACCAGAGCGCTATCGTGCAGGCCGTGGTAAGCACCTTCAAACTTCACGATCTTGTCGCGTCCAGTGGCGGCGCGGGCCAACCGAATCGCATGCATCGTCACTTCAGTGCCGCTGTTGCCGAAACGGCACATTTCGACCGGGAAGCGGGTGCAAATTTCCTCAGCGAGTTCCCACTCCATATCGTGGGGCATACCAAACATGGTGCCGGTGGAGAGGCGCTGCTCGACCGCTTTCATCACGGCAGGATGGCAGTGTCCGGCCATGAGCGCTCCGAAGGTCAGGTTGTGGTCGATGTATTCGTTGCCATCGAGGTCGCGGAACTTGCTGCCGCTGGCTTCTTTTACGAAGATCGGCCAGGGATCGTAGGCGCGATAGTTGCTGGCAACACCAAGAGGGATGCGTTTGAGATTCTTCTTGTGGGCTTCGGCCGATTTGGGCGTGCGCCGCTCGAAAGTGGCGAGTTCTTTCTGCAGATCGGGATACATCGAATTGCTCCGGGAAAACTCAGGCCAGCGGCTTCTTTGGGCAAGCGGGCCATTAGATTGCCCGAGCGGTTGGAGCCGCTCGGGTTTGTCGGACTAGAAGTAGAACTTGAGTGCAAACTGCACCAGGCGTGGATCGCGAGCCTGCAGCACCTGGCCGAACGTGGTGTTGCTGAAATTTCCGTCCGGGTTCACGAATTCCGTCTTGTTGAACAGGTTAAAGATATCCATGCGGAATTGGAAGTACTTCGACTCTGAGAGTGCAATCCTCTTGGAGAGTGTGATGTCCCACTGGTTTTCGCCAGGGCCACAGCAGATGGAACGCGGCGTAGTGGAGAACTGTCCCAGAGTCGGATCCGCAAACTGGTTCGGGTTAAGGTAGTATCCGCCATTTTTCTTGGGATTCAGGATCTGTAGCGGACCGGAGAGCTGCGGCGCGTCGGCTCCCAGGAAGAACAAGCTGCTGATCAACTCGTTGTCATTCTGCGTCTGAATACGGATCGGGAATCCACTCTGAAACTGGATAATCCCCGAAAATTGCCAGTCGTCGAGAACCTTGCCCGCGACCCCGTTGTACTTGCGGACTGGGATATCCCAAACGTAGTTGATCACGAAACGCTGTGCGGAGTTGAACAGCGAAAGTGCGCGGCTGGCCTTGTAGTTGAACGGATTAACCGTTTCTTCGAACGTGGACGCCCAGTCCAGCGACTTGCTGAAGGTGTACGCCGCCTGAAATTGCAGGCCGTGGGAGAAGCGCTTCTCCACACTCGCCTGGAACGAGTTGTAGGCCGAGGCGGCAATGGTGTCTTCGGCGAAGATGTTGCTGAAAACCGGGAGGCCGTCGAGCGGGCAGCCGGTAGGGGCAGCCGGGTTGCCGGGAGCGGCCAGAGGTTGACAGTTGGGTGACGAGTAAGGCCGCAGTCCGACCAGGTTAATTCCGTTGGGACCTACTGTGGTGCCACCAGGGATGAACAATCCGCCCGATCCAGCGTTGTACGGCAGATGCAGCCCCTGCGGAGCGATTACGGTTCCGGCCGGAATCGTGAAGGCATTGTCTTCAAGAAACGGTCCGCACGTGCCATCACCTAGAGTCGCATTCAGATCAAGGCAGGTCTGAGGATTCGCCGCATTGATGTCATGCGATGCCAGCAAGCGGTGGCCCTGTGATCCGACGTACCCGAGTTGCAGAACGATGTCTTTGGCCAGCTCCCGCTGAACCGTAACGTTGTATTGCGCGGTGTACTGCGTGCGCATCTTCGGTTGGAAGTCACCGTAGAGCAGCATGGGCCGGAAACTAGCCCAATCCTGAGACGTCCCCGGTTTGGGACTCAGAATGCCAGTGAACGGGTTCGGAACCATATATCCGGATTGCGCGACAAACGGGGTATTCATGAAGGTGGAGGGCAAGTACGTGCTCCCACCAAAAGGGGGCTCAGCGCCGAACTGTTCCAGGACGAGTTGCTCCATCGGGTTGTAGAACATGCCCCAACCGGCGCGAATGCTAGTTTTGCCTGACCGTCCCGGACTCCAGGCGATTCCAATCCGCGGTGCAAATGCCTTGTAGTAGGTCTGGGTCATTCCCCCGGGTACGCCTGCGTCGCCGGGAACCACCAGGCCGGTTGGCGTCACGCCTGCTTGGTCGCACGTGCTCACTCCGAAGCTGAGTTGCTCAGCGGTCGTCAAAGTGCACGGGTAAACCTTGGAGTTCTGTCCAGGACGGAAGGTTTGCACGTGGTGCAGTACATCGGTCAGCGGTGTATCCAACTCCCAGCGCAGCCCGTAATTTAGCGTGAGCGAGGGATTGATCTTCCAGCTATCTTGCGCGAAAAGATAGACACCGGTGTTGCGCACGTTCTCTCGCTGGGCCGATCCTTGCACGTAGCTGTCGGCGAGACCCAGCAGGTAGCCCGCATAGTTGTCGTTGTACTGAACCGAATTGGAGGTCGAACTGTTGAAGGTGAACTGGCCGCTGACATTGTAGTAGAGCGTTTGGTCAAAGCGGGCGCGGCGAACATCGGCGCCGAACTTCATCTGGTGATTGCCTTTGACCCAGGTCAGATTGTCCGCCCACATGAAGGAGTTCCCTACCTGGGGCAATTCACCTTCCCATCCATTCCCGATGGCGAAGCCACCTCCCACGCCGATAAAAGGCACGCCGGTATGGCTGGATGGAAGGCCGCTCGTGATGCCAGCTTGGGCAGTGGGGACGCCCGAACTGGAGATCAACGCATTGATGGCGGACGAGTCCGATGTCCCGTTATAACAAACCGCCTGGGCCGCCGCTGATGAGCATGAGGACTGAATCGGTCCGGTGGCCTGAGGATGCTGGAAGGTCAGCTGACCCTCTCGCATATAGGTAAAGCGGAATTCGTTGACCAGCGAATTGCTGATGGTCCAGGTATGGCTGGGGTTGAACTGCTGGTAGCGCGAGCCCACATTCGCGCCAAAGCCGGGAATATTGGCGCCAGAATATTGGAAATTGTAGAAAGGCTGCAGTGCCTTGTCGTCAGTGTAGTAATAGTAGAAGCTGAAATTTTGACGTTGGTTGATGTGGTAGTCAAACCGGGCGGTGAACTGATCCTGATTATCGGCACTAGTGGGAACGGCCTGGTACGTAACGCCGTCAGGCCGGTTCGCCCCGGGCACAAAGCGAAGCATGTCAATGGCAACTGGATCCATGCACGGTGTGGGAATCGTGGCATTGCCGCCTACGGTTGGAAAGATCTGATTCCACAGAACGCCCGAGGCCGGCGTCGCCCCATTCAAACCGTTAATGGCTGCGGTGCAACCTGGCCTGCCATTCAGGGCATCGGCAACGAACTGATCACTAATGGCGTTGGGTGTTACGCCGTCAGACCAGGTAGCCGGGAAGCCGCCTGTGAAGATGCTGCCCCCTTGAGCGGCAGTCGGCCTCTCCTGCGGCGTGGGCACGAGGACGGTCTCTCCCGAGACTCCCTGGCGCACTCGGCGTCCCTCATACGAGGTGAAAAAGAACATCCGATCCTTCTTGAGTGGGCCGCCGAAGGTCCCTCCGAACTGGTTCTGATTCTCCTGCGGTTTCACGGTGTTGAAGTAACCCTGCGCATTCAAAACCGTGTTGCGGAAGTATTCGTAGACGTTGCCGTGCCACTGGTTGGTCCCGGATTTGGTAACGACGTTGACGACAGCCCCGGAGTTGCGGCCGTATTCGGCATCGAAGGTGTTACTGATCACGCGGAATTCCTCGATGGCGTCCGGCGTCGGCTGAATGGTGGGAAGGTTGACGAACTGATCGTTAGCGTCGCCCCCATTGACGCTGAAGTTGTTGGCGCGATCCCGGCCTCCATTGACGGAGACCGATCCGGCGCTGTCGCTGCCGTAGAATGTGCCGCCGCTGGAACCCAACTGTGACTGCACCCCTGGCTGCAACTGCAGAAACTGATACGTATCGCGGGCGTTCAAGGGGAGTTCGTTCACCGAGCGGTTGTTGACGACCGCGCCGAGCTGGGTGCTGCTGGTATCGACCAGCGGAGCCTCGGCGGTGACGTCGACCACCTCCTGCGCTGCGCCCAGTTGCATGGTCATGTTGAGCGTGATGACTTGATTGACGTCGAGCGCGACGCTGTGGCGCACCGCCTTCTTGAATCCTGTGAGGTCGAAGGTCAGAGAGTAGGTGCCCACGGCAATGTTGGGGAAGGCATAGTCGCCACTGTCGTTACTGAGGGCATCCTGGCTGACGCCGGTCGCTTCATTGCTGGCCGTGACCTTCACCCCGGCCAGAACCGCGCCCGTAGGATCGGCAATCCGGCCCAGAATGCGGCCGCCGGTGCCCTGGGCGATGAGCAGCGTGGGGAGTGCTAGACAGATGACAAGGGCCAGGTACACACTCTTCAGACGCGCCATAGGGCATAGCTTCGACGAGCGGGGTCGCAATGACGGCATGGGGCCTCCAGACATCTCCGGGAGAGTTTGTTTTTGTTTGAAAGCGACAGCTTGTATCCAACTACAACCTTGCTATAATCCCGCAAGGTTAGAGAACAGGGATGGGGACTGTCAAGGATAAAAAACGCGTCCTTCCCATGGAAATTCCTAATCGCGATTTCTGATTCCATCGGGCTCGGAATGACACGGCATGGCTGAACCTTACTTGAAGATCGGAGAGGTGGCGCGGAAGGTGGGCGTTTCGCCGTCGGTGATCCGCTCGTGGGAAAGCCTGGGGCTGGCGCATCCGCGGCGCACCGAAAGCAAGTATCGGCTCTACACCGCGGACGATGTGAACTTGCTGAAACGGGCGCGGTTCTTGCGCAAGGTGCGCGGGCTCAACGCGGCTGCGATTGTGCAGTTGCTGAAGCGCGAGGGCAAAGTGCGTCCGGCGGCCGACGGGAATGCCGGCGCCATTGGAGCACATCTGCGGCAGTTGCGGGCCCGGCGGCGGCTCTCGCTGGCGGAAGTGGCCCAGGCGGTGGGCATCTCGGTGGGATTCCTCAGCGCGCTGGAGCGTTCGCAAATGAGCGGGTCGGTGGGAACGCTTCGCAAGCTCGCGCGCTTCTACAAAACCAACATCCTGGATTTCTTCGACGCCTCAGAAGCCAGTAAGCGCCAGGTGCGGCCCGCGGAACGCAAGGTGCTCGAAGCCGGAGCAGGCGTGCGCATGGAACTGCTGGCGTGGGGCAACACCGTGATGGAGCCGCACCTGTTTCGCATCGCTCCAGAAGCGGGCAGCGGAGATCCCTACACCCACGAGGGCGAAGAATTCATCTACGTGCTGCGTGGAGATTTGGAGATCGCGGTGGACGGCGAGCAATACCGGCTGAAACCGGGCGACAGTTTCTATTTTGAAAGTGCGACGCCCCATCGGTGGAAGAATCCCGGACGCAAGGAAACCTGGGTTCTGTGGGTCAACACCCCGCCAACGTTTTAGTAGGAGGAAAAATGAACTGGCAACGCATGCTGCGTGTGCTGCCCTTGCTGGCGGCGGTACTGTGTGTCGGGTCGTGCTCCAAGAAGACGCCCACGCTCAACCTTCTGGTGTGGGAAGGTTATGCCGATCCCTCGTTCATCAAAGCATTCGAGGAACAGAACCATTGCAAGGTCTCGGCGTCGTATATGGGTTCGAGCGATGAACTGATGGCCAAGCTGCGCGGAGGCAGCGCGGGGAATTACGACGTGATTTCTCCGTCGAGCGATGTGGCGACATCCATCGCGACCACAGGATTGGCTGCGCCCCTCGATCTCTCGAAGATTCCGAGCTACAACCAACTTTCTCCGCAGCTCACTTCCCTGCCGCTGGTGCGCGCGAACGGCCAAGTGTATGGCGTGCCGTTCATGTGGGGACCGGATCCGATCATTTACGACACCACGGCCTTCGCGCAGCCTCCGGATTCGTGGAACGTCATGTGGGATCCGAAGTACAAAGGAAAGGTTTCGGTGTGGGACGATCTGTCGACGGTCTACATGGCGGCGCAGGTTCTGGGCTATGACAAGCCCGATCCGTCGCAACTCTACAACTTGAGCGACGAGCAACTTGAGGCGGTCAAGAAGAAACTGCTGGAGTTGAAACCGAACATCCGCAAGATGTGGGCGACCGGCGGAGAACTGACCAACCTGTTTCAGAGCCACGAAGATCGTGATCGCCATGGGCTGGCCGCTCAACACCGCCGAGTTGAAGAAGGTCGAACTTCCCCGTGGGCGAGACGATTCCCAGGGAAAACACGACGGGCTGGATCGATCACCTGATGATCACCGCGGGCAGCGAGAACAAAGAACTGGCCCACAAGTTTCTGGAATACATGGTCGAGGCCAAGACGCAGAAGCTGGTGACCGACAAGACGCACTACGTTCCGGCGAACCCGCAAGCCGGGCAGTTCATGACCCCGGACGAGGTGAAGACGCTGCATCTGGACGACGTGGACAGCTACCAGAAGCGGATCTATTTCTGGCAGAATGTGCCGCGGCGCGCGAAGTATACCGAGATTTGGAACGACGTAAAGGCTGCGCAATAGGGACCCGGCGCCGACCGAGAGTTCAGAATCGCACGTCTTACCAGCACGAACGAAAGCGACTCATGGCATCCTCCGATCACTCCCGCCATCGCAGTAACGGCGAACCCGCAGTCCGCCGCGAAACCAGCCTTGCTCAGCATCCGCAATGTGGCCAAGACCTTCGGCCGCAATGTAGTGCTTGCGGAATGTTTCGCTGGAAATTGCGGAGGGAGAATTTCTCACCATCCTCGGCGAAAGCGGCTCGGGGAAGACGACGCTGCTGCGCATCGTTGCGGGCTTTGAGACCGCCACTTCGGGCGAACTCTGGATGGGAACGGAGAGACTGGATCACCAGCCTCCTTACCGGCGGCGCGTCAATACCGTGTTTCAATCCTATGCTTTGTTCCCCCACCTCACGGTCGAGGAAACGTGGCGTACGGATTGCGCGTGGCGAAGCGGCCCGCCGCGGAGATTGCAGCAACGAGTCGCGGAGGCGCTGGACAAAGTAAAGATGACGGCGCACGCGAAGGCGAAACCGTCGAAGATCAGCGGCGGACAGCAGCAGCGGGTGGCGCTGGCGCGCGCGCTGGTGAACCGGCCGCGGCTGCTGTTGCTGGATGAACCGCTCTCGGCGCTGGATGCGAACCTGCGGCGGCAGATGCAGGTGGAACTGAAATCGCTGCAGCGCGAAGTCGGCATCGCTTTCGTGTTTGTGACCCATGATCAGGAAGAGGCGATGGTGATGTCAGACCGCATCGCCCTGCTGCGTTCGGGCGAACTGGAGCAGGTGGCGACGCCGCGCGAAATCTATAGCCGTCCGGCAACGGCCTATGTCGCGCAGTTCATCGGGCACACCAATCTGCTGAAGGGCGAAGTACGAGGCGGCGTGGTGCGGTGCGCGGCGCTGGCGTGGCCGGCTTCGCTTCCCGATGGGCCAGCACTTGTTCTCGTTGCGACCGGAGCATTTCGACTCGGCCGAGGCTGGGGCTTCAGGCAGTGGTGCAGGTCCGGGTTCGCGGGCGAGTTCTGCATCAGGCGTTTCACGGGGCAACGGAATTGATTCGCGTGGAATGTGCCGGCGGACTCGTCCTGGTCGTGCGGACGCGCCAGCGGAGGCGGAGTGCAGAACGAAGTTGAGCTCGAGTTCTCTGCCTGCCGATGCGGTTCTGGTGCGCGAGTCTCCTGAGAGGAACTGATGTTCTCCCGCGCCTACAAGACGGTCGTGACGGTGCCGCCGCTGGTGTGGGTGACGGTGTTTCTGCTGGTGCCGTACCTGCTGATGTTCTGCTACAGCTTCTGGTCGGTCTCGCCGGCGCAGACGATCGTGCATTCGTGGAATCTCGAGAACTATAAAGAACTGCTGCAGAAGACGGTGTACTGGCAGACGCTGCTGCGCTCCATGTGGATCGCGGCGCGCGTGATGCTGTTCTCTCTGCTGCTGGGATATCCGCTGGCGTATTTTCTGTCGTTCTATGCGGGCAAGCGCAAAGACCTGCTGTATCAGATGGTGATCATTCCGCTGTGGGTCAGTTATCTGGTGCGGGCGTATGCGTGGAAAACGATTCTCGGCTCCGATGGAGTGCTCAATACGCTGCTGCAGTATGTGCACCTGACCAAGCATCCGCTCGACTTTCTGCTCTACAGCCCGTTTGCCGTGGTGCTGACGCTGACCCACATCTATACGCCGTTCACGTTTCTGCCGATTTATGCGGCGCTGGAGCATATTCCGCGCAACCTGGTCGAGGCCTCGCACGATCTGGGCGCGACGCCGGCGCAGACGTTCTGGAAAGTCATCTTTCCGCTGTCGATTCCCGGCGTTGTTGCGGGAGCGACCTTTGCCTTCGTGCTCAGCCTGGGCGATTTCCTGGCGCCGCTGTTGCTGGGCGGGCCGAGCGGCATCATGATCTCGAATATCGTGGTCAGCTTGTTCGGCGCGGCCTATAACTGGCCGCTGGGCGCGGCGATTTCCCTGGGCATGCTGGTGATCGTGGTGAGCCTGCTGTTTCTTTCCGAGCGGCTGGAAAAGAAATGGAGTTTCTCGTGAGCGGGAGCACTGGCACAGTTCCTCGCTCGCGCTGGCTGCTGCTCCATGCCGCAGCGGTCTTCGCGTTTCTCTATCTGCCGATTGCGGTCCTCATTCTTTATTCGTTCAACGGGCAGGGCGTGGGCGGATTTCCGCCGCATCACCTCACGCTCGACTGGTATCGCATCTTGTTCGCGGATGGGCCGATCTGGGATTCGGTGCTGAACAGCCTGCAAGTGGCATTTGCGGCGATGGCGATCTCGCTGGCGTTTGGGATTCCCGCGGCGCTGGCGCTGGACCGCGCGCAGTTTCCGGGCAAAGCGCTGTTCCGGCGGCTCGTGCTGCTGCCGCTGATTCTGCCCGGCATCATCACCGGCCTTTCGCTGCTCATGCTGTTCAACCTGATGGGCGTGAAGCTCAGCCTGATGACGATCATCCTGGGGCACGGCACGGCGCTGATCTCAGTGGCGACCACCGAAGTTTTCGCCGGCCTGCAAAAGCTCGATCGCGCGCAGGAAGAGGCGTCGCTCGACCTCGGCGCGAACTACTGGCAGACGTTCTGGCGCGTGACGGTGCCGAACCTGAAGCTGCCAATCATCGGCGCGGCGCTGCTGATCTTCACGCTTTCGATGGACGAAATCGCGGTCAGCTTCTTCCTGATCGGCCGCGACAACACGCTGCCGCTGGAAATCTGGGGACGCCTGCGCCGCGGCATCACGCCGGAGATCAATGCCGTGTCGACCATCATCTTTGTGTTCTCGCTGGTGACGATCGTGGTCTGGTACCGGCTGCGCGTGCGCGTCGGAGGGGACTGAGCAGACTTCGAAGCCCGCCTCGATCGAGAGCACATCGACGGCTCGCCGTGCGAAATCGAGAATCAATTGTCGACCGAAGCCTGAATCGCACAAAGCGCTCGACTGCAGCGTTGTCCTTCGATGATACTTCGTGTCCTTCGTGGTTACTGCCTTTTCGGCCGTCAACCTGCGAACTCGCGTCTTTCGTGGTGATTTCACTCCCCGCATAGTAAAGTGGTAGTAGCACACATATTTCGGGAAGGATCCTTTTTGAGTTCAGGTATTCGCAATATCGCCATCATCGCGCACGTCGACCACGGCAAGACCACGCTGGTCGACGCCATGCTGCAACAAAGCGGCACTTTTCGCTCCAACGAGCACCACGTCGAACGGGTGATGGACTCGAACGAACTGGAGCGGGAGCGCGGCATCACCATCCTGGCCAAGAACACCGCCATTTTCTATCACGACGTGAAAATCAACATCGTGGACACGCCCGGCCACAGCGACTTCGGCGGCGAGGTCGAGCGCGCGCTGAAGATGGTCGACGGCGTCATGCTGCTGGTCGATGCCAGCGAAGGCCCGCTGCCCCAGACGCGCTACGTGCTGAGCAAAGCGCTGGAAGCACATCTGCCGCCCATCGTGGTCATCAACAAGATTGATCGCTCCGACGCGCGCCCGCAGGAAGTGCTGAACGAAATCTACGACCTGTTTATCGATCTGGACGCCAAGGAAGAGCAGATCGATTTCCCGGTGCTCTACACCAACGCCAAGACGGGCACGGCGACCACGGACATCAAGGGCGGCGGCGAAAGACTTGCGTCCGCTGTTCGACGCGATCATCAAGACGATTCCTCATCCCAAGGGCGACCCGCCGGGTCCGCTGCAAATTCTGGTGGCGAACCTCGACTACAGCGACTATCTGGGACGGCTGGCGATCGCGCGCGTCTTCAACGGAAAGATGCATACCGGCGAAGAAGTCGCCATCGCCAAGCTCGACGGCACGCTGCACAAGACCAAGATCACGAAACTGTTTTCGTTCTCGGGACTGAAGCGCACCGACATCACCGAAACGGAGCTGGGAGACATCATCGCGGTCGCGGGCGTCGAAGGCATCACGATCGGCGAGACCATTACCGAAGCCGAGAACCCCGCTCCACTGCCGCACATCGCCATCGATGAGCCCACCATCGCCATGCTGTTTACGGTGAACACCTCGCCGTTTGCGGGGAAGGACGGCCAGCTACGTCACCTCGCGCAATTTGCGGGAGCGGCTGGAAAAAGAACTCCTGACCAACGTCTCTTTGCGGGTGGAAGACACGGGCACCACGGATTCGTTCAAGGTGCTGGGCCGCGGCGAACTGCAGCTTTCCATCCTGATTGAGATGATGCGGCGCGAAGGCTACGAACTCATGGTGGGCAAGCCGGAGATCGTCACCAAGCGCATCGACGGCAAGCTGATGGAGCCGGTCGAACATCTCACCGTAGACGTGCCCGAGGACTTCGTGGGCGTGGTGATGGAGCAACTCGGATCGCGCAAAGGCGAAGTCACCAACATGCACAATCATGGCTACGGACGGGTGCGCATCGAGTTCCGCGTGCCCAGCCGTGGATTGATCGGGCTGCGCAGCCAGTTGCTCACCGACACGCGCGGAACCATCGTCATGAACGCGCTGTTTGACGGCTACACCGAGTGGCAGGGCGAGATTCCCCACCGGCTCACGGGCGCGCTGATCGCCGATCGCGGCGGAGTCTCGACGGCGTACGCGCTGTGGGGATTGCAGGAGCGCGGAGAACTTTTCGTGGGCCCGGGCGTGGAACTGTACGAAGGCATGATCATCGGCGAGAACGCCAAGGACACCGATCTCGACGTGAATGCCGTCCGCGAAAAGAAGCTGACGAACATGCGCGCTTCGACCGCGGATGAAGCGATTCGCCTGGTGCCCTTCCGGCCGTTGAATCTGGAGCAGGCCATCGAATTCATCGCCGACGATGAGTTCGTGGAGATCACTCCCAAATCGCTGCGGCTGCGCAAGAAAGTCCTGCAGTCGAATCGGCGCAAGAAGAACTCGTTCGCAACTGTCGAAGAGTCGTGAAACCGCGACGCCAGTCCGAAAAGAGCGCGACAGCAAGGCGCCGCTGCGCATGTTCCTCGTCCCTTGCAGTTGCGGGACGACCTTCGCCGTGGCGGAGAACTACGATCACCAGGGCACGGCGTGGAGCCGCTATCTGATCTGCCCCGGCTGCGGCAAGAGACACGATCCCAAGAACCGGCTGCTGCAGATGGGATTTCACCCTGAAGGCTACTGGAAGGTCGACGAGTGCTAGCTCGTTCCCGGTCCGGCCTGGCGCTCTCATTTTGAGATCGATTTGACAAGCCGATTTCGGGAAACCTGCTATACTGCTCGCCGCATTTGACTGTTCGCCAGCTCCGGTATCGATTTTCAGGAACGGCCCTCCCGACCTGCCAAGTCCGCCGAATTGCTCGCACTTCCGACAGCTCAATGCAGAGGCAGACGCGTGAAGAATATTTTTGTGGGGAACCTGAGCTTCAACACCAACGAAGACGAACTGCGGCAGCTCTTCGAGCCATTCGGACAAGTGGACCGCGTGAGCATCATGACGGACCGCGACACGGGCGCTCCCGCGGTTTCGGCTTCGTGGAGATGGCCAGCAACGAAGACGGCGAGAAGGCGATCACGGCCCTGAATGGCTCCTCAGTCGGCGGACGCACCATCAACGTCAATGAAGCGCGGCCCAAGACCGAACGCAGTGGCGGCGGCGGAGGTGGCGGTGGGCGCGATCGCGGAGATCGCGGCGGCCGCGGCGGCGGTGGTGGCGGACGGCGCGACCGCTACTAGCGAGACATCTCCCCAGGGAATCTGACCAACCGCGCCCGCCGGCTTGCGGAACCACGGGCGCGGTTGATCTTCTGCGACGACGCTGCCAACTCTGCGTTCGCCTTGGTGTGTGAATACAGACCCTAACTCGGCAGCATCTTCCAGCCTGCTTTCGCCTACGCATGCGGCAACGTTGACATTGAAGCCATTTCCCTTCCCCATGTAGACTGTAAATATCCGTGCGCGCCCGTAGCTCAGCTGGATAGAGCGGTTGCCTCCGGAGCAACAGGTCGGGAGTTCGAATCTCTCCGGGCGCACCATGTCCCCCAAAATACGCCACCGGCAGTCGCCGGGCGCGCGCGCCATTAGCGAAGAAGCCAGTTGTCTAAACATGAAAGAGGCAAGAGAGGCATAGGTCGCGGGAGGACAATGTCTAGAAGCACGATGTGGATGAAGCCGGTGGTGTTCGTTCTGGTCGCAGCGGCCCTCGCCACCGATCCGACACTTTGCTCGGCGGCCGACGATCCCTCAACCCACTCGCAGGTAACTGCAGTTGAGTCCGGCCTCTACGTCAAAGTACAGCTCGCCCATTCCACAAAGATGTCGAAATTAAGGCCTGGTGACGTGGTGGAGGGCAGCCTGTCGCGAGATGTCTATGCCGCGGACCGCAAATTGTTTTCTTCGGGAAGCCGCGTTCGGCTGATCGTGGACCGCACGGAATCAAGAAAACGCGCTCCGTAATGATCACTGGCCGTGGGTGGTTAAAGCTTTCACGCCTCGGCATGAGACCTATCCAGTCTTCAAAAACGCCATTGTTGCCCAGGACAAGAGCGAAAGTTCGCTGCAGGTTTCCCTGCTCTCGGTGAGCCGTATGCGCGAGGTGCACGCGCAGGCGAAGAAGATGAAATCAGGTCCGCAGTCCAGTGCGGACAAGGGCGCGGTCGACGTGAGCACGTCGAACCCGAAGAAACTGACAGACGCCCATCCTGGTGCTGGAAGCATCGGGGACAGAAAGCGTTCCTCCCTCGGCGGACCTCAACAATGATGCGGATTCCACGCAGCCGGATTCGGTTCGACCCGAGACGCTCCCGGCCGGGACCGTTTGCAGGATTCTGCTCTTGGGCAATGTGAGCGCCTCGAAGAGCAAGCCTGGAGATGTAGTGCAAGCGCGACTGCTTGAGCCCGTACTTCTGAATTCGAAGGTGGTCCTTCCCGCGGGCAGCTTGTTTGAAGGCAGAGTGGCGAAGAAGACTCCGCCGCGATGGTTGAGTCGTGCCGGATCTTTGTACCTGACGTTCACTCAACTCACCGTGCCCGGGGGCAACCGTGTCCCCATCGCAGCCTCGCTCGCCGGAGCGGAACTGGATGCGAGATCACACACGAGGATGGATGCGGAAGGCCGGTTGCACGGAGAACGTCCGGGCAAGGCCTGGATGGCGATCAATCTAGGAGTTACGGCGGGCATCTCCAAGGAGGTCGACGACGGGGTCCAGCTTCTGGTTGAGGCTATTGTGTCGACTGCGACCGATGCTTCCACGGCGGGGACGGCGCGCATCGCTTCCACTTGCGTGTCAGCGTTGTACCTGGCAACCCGTCACGGACGCGATGTGGTTCTGCCCCGGTTCACAGAGATGGATATCTCCCTGGACCGTCCGGTGTCACTCGCCGCAGCTTCAGAGATTGGGACTTCCCCTGCGCTGGCGGGCGGGAAATAGCACCAGAAGCCGTCCGCATATAATCCTTGAGATCTGAGCGAAGGAATGAACTACGACGCGATTCTTGTTGTCTCGTTCGGCGGGCCTGAGTCCCCGGAAGATGTGATCCCGTTCCTCGAAAACGTGCTGCGTGGAAGGAATGTTCCGCGAGAGCGCATGTTGGCGGTCGCCGAGCACTACTACCACTTCGGCGGAAAGAGCCCGATCAACCAGCAGACCCGGGAATTGATCGCCGCGCTGGAGAACGAACTGGCGCAGCATGGTCCGAAGCTTCCCGTTTACTGGGGAAATCGCAACTGGCATCCGATGCTGGCGGAAACCCTGCAGCAGATGAAGCAGGACGGCATTCGCCGCGCTCTTGCGTTCGTGACCTCGGCGTACAGTTCTTATTCCGGATGCCGCCAGTACCGCGAAGACATTATTCGCGCGCAAAACGAAGTCGGCCCGGGCGCGCCGGAAATCGACAAGCTGCGCGCGTTCTTCAACCATCCGGGATTCATTGAAGCGACCGAAGACCGGCTGCGCGACGCGCTTGCGTGAAGTTCCGGCGGACGCGCGGCAGAATGTTCAGATTGTCTACGTCGCGCACAGCATTCCACTCTCGATGGCGAACACGTGCGACTACGTCCGCCAACTGGAAGAAGTAAGGAAGTTGGTCTCGGCGAGGGTGGGGATCGCCAACGATGCCCTGGTATACCAGAGCCGCAGCGGCGCGCCAGGACAGCCGTGGCTGGAACCGGACATCCTGGATTACTTGCGCGAGGTGAAGGCGCGCAATCTGGCAAGCGCGGTGGTGCTGGCCCCGATCAGCTTTATTTCCGATCACATGGAAGTTCTGTATGACCTGGATATCGAGGCGCAGCAGCTGTGCGATTCGCTGGCGTTGCCGATGGTGCGGGCGAAGACGGTGGGCGTGCATCCCAAGTTCGTCGCAATGATTCGTGAGCTGATCGTTGAGCGCACGAGTCCGGCAGGCGAGCGGCGTGCGCTGGGATCACTCGGGCCGCGGCAGGATGTTTGCGAGGAGAACTGCTGTCCAGCGCCACAGCGGCCAGGCCGGCCACAGGCTGCGCCACCGAAAGCGGGCAGCGTCTCGTAGACGCAATTGCCGCAGCCGCGGACTAGTCGAGGGGCCGCGGGCACTTGGGGATGCTCATATTCGGTGGCTTTGGGGCGACCCTCGACCAGGCGCATGGTGTCGAGGATCGTCTGCACCACCGGCTCGTTTCCTACGGCCGTGTTGAGCATGAGGTGGTAGAGCGAACGCGTGGGCCAGTCGGCATCGAAATAGTGCTTCACGTAGGCGATGCGCTCGCGATCGACGGAATCGACCAGTTCCACGGCATCTTCCCGGCTGTGCCCGTCTGCCATGACGCGCCGGATTTTCTCGGAGCGCGGAGCGTACAGAAAAACGTGGAACGCGTCGGGATGCTCGCGCAGCAAGTAGGGTGCACCGCGGCCCACCACCACCGCATTCCCTTCCTGGGCAATTTTGTTCATGGTCTCCTGCATCATGGACATCATGCAGTCGGTGTCGAACATCTGGCTGCCCAGAGCTGCGGAATTGCGTTCGTAACTGCCGCGCCAGAAGGATTTCGCGAGGCGGTGCAGGCGGCTGTCCATGCGCTCGTCGCAGCGCATGACCGCCGAATGATCGACGTTGGCCAGGCGGGCAATCTCTTCGGTCAGCAACTGGTCCCAGAGTTTCCAGCCCAGGTGGTCGGCCAGTTGAGCGGCGATGGCGGCGGCGCCGCAGCCGTACTCGCGCTCGATGGTGATGAGGCGAAACATAGCGCCCTTTAGTGTACTGCGATTCCTCCGCCCGGCTTCGATTTTTTCATCAGGAAGACCATCGGAACCATCGCCAGAATCGCGACCCCGAGGAACCAGAAGCAATCGATATAAGCCAGCATGGTCGCCTGCCGCTGCACCGTACCCTGGATCAGGGCGTAGGCCTGTTGGTTGGCCCCAGCCGCGCTGGCGCCGTGGGCCTGCATGGCGCGCGCAGCCCCCTGGATCATTGACTGCAGCGCGGCGTTGGCCGGCTCAGGTGGCTGGACAAAATCGGTCAGATGCACCTGGCTGCGCCGGTCGAGCATGGTGGTGACCACGGAAATCCCCACGCTGCCGCCGATGTTGCGCGCCAGGTTCATCAGACCCGAAGCAGCATTGTTCTTGTCGCGCGGAAGGAATGCGTAGGCCGCGGTATTGATGGGAACGAACAGGAACGCCATCCCAACCGCCTGGACCACACGCGCGGTGGCCAGCGTCCGGAAGTCAATCTGAAGATCAAAGCCGGTCATGTGAAACAGCGAGAACGACAGCACGAGCAGGCCGAACAAAAGAAGCCATCGCGGGGTGTACCGTGAAAGCAGAAAGCCCACCAGTGGCAGCAAAAGAATGATCGTGAAGCCACCGGGCATCAGAGCCAAGCCCGCCTGTTGCGCCGTATAGCCGAGCAGCGTTTGCGAGAACAGCGGAATCAACAAAGTGCTGCCCAGCAGGGCAAATCCCAGCATGAACATCAGCAAATTCGAGACGCCAAAGGTTCGGTCGCGGAACAGGTGCAGATCGATGATGGGATCTTTGTGCCTCCACTCCCAGACAATCACGAAGATCAAGGCCGCCGCGCTGATCAGCGAAAGCGTGACAATAAAGTTCGATTCAAACCAGTCTTCGCGCTGCCCCTTGTCGAGAACAATCTGCAGAGCTCCCAGCCCCAGGGCCACAAATCCGAGCCCAATGTAGTCGATGTGAGTTTCGCTGAGCTTGCGGCGCTTGAAGTAGGGCGGATCCTGAATCAGTCTCGACGTAAGAAGGATCGATAGAATCCCGACGGGAATGTTGATAAAGAAAATCCAGCGCCAGCTGAAGTTGTCGGTGATCCAACCGCCCAGAGTCGGGCCGATCGCGGGAGCGGTTACAACGGCCATGCCATAAACCGCGAAAGCCATGCCGCGCTTCGCGGGAGGAAATGTATCCGCCAGAATGGCCTGCTCGCTGGGCTGCAACCCGCCGCCGCCAGCGCCCTGCAGAATGCGGCAGATGATCAACGTGGCCAGGTTCGGAGCCAGTCCACACAGGAACGAACTGATGGTGAACAAGGCCACGCAGCCCATGTAGAAGTTCTTGCGGCCGACGATGGACGACAACCAGCCGCTCAGCGGAAGCACGATGGCGTTGGAAACAAGATAGGAAGTCAGGACCCAGGTGCTTTCGTCCTGCCCGGCGGAGAGACTTCCCGCGATATGCGGCAAAGCGACGTTGGCGATGGAAGTGTCGAGCACTTCCATGAACGTCGCCAGCGTCACCGCCAGCGCGATCATCCACGGATTGACCGCAGGACGCCAGGCATCGGCGTGATCCATCGTGGCGGTGGCCGCGCTCATTAGCGAATCCAGACCTTGGGAACTACCGACATGCCGGGACGCAACTGGTGATCGTTGTTCGCGCCGGGATCGAGCACGATCTTCACCGGAATGCGCTGCACCACTTTCACGTAGTTTCCCGTGGCGTTTTCCGGAGGCAACAGGCTGAAGCGGGCGCCGCTGGCTCCGGCGATGCTGTCCACCTTGCCGTTAGTACGTCCTGCCGTTGGCGTCGACTTCAATCGTAACGCGCTGGCCGACTTTCATGTTCCGAAGCTGCGTTTCCTTGAAGTTCGCCGTGATCCAAACGTCGTCGAGATTGATGATCTTCATCAGTTCCTGGCCGGGAGCGACGTTCTGCCCGACTTCCACCGTGCGATTGCTGACGATGCCGTTCACCGGCGCGACGATTTTTGTGTACTGCAGGTTCAGTGCGGCCTGGTCGAGATCCGCCTTCTTGCGCTGCGCCTCCGCCAACGCGGACGTAGCCCTGGCACGCATGATCTGCATCTGCTTGGGCGCAGTATTGGCGTTGCTCCAATTCGCCTGCGCCTGCACCAGTCTCCCCTGAGCCTGCGTCACCTGCTGCTGCGCTGCGTCGGCGCTGGCGCGCGCGCCTTCGACGCCTGCCGCGCTCGCCTTAGCCGCGGCGGTGGCCTGGTCGTATTGCTGCTGGGAAATCTCCTGCTTGTCGACCAACTGCTTGTAACGGACGAGATCGTTCTGCGCCTTCACGTTATTGGCTTCGGCCTCCTGCAACTGGGCCTTGGCCGCTTCGAACTGCTGTTTGGCGACCTGAATGCCGGCGCGAGCACTGTTCACGTCGGCCTCCGGTCGAGGAAACCTGGCTGCTGGTGTTGACGGAGGTAATCGGAACACTCACTCCGGCCGCGACTGCCGCCGCCTGAGCATCGTCAAAGTCCGCTTTGGCGCGCTCGTAGGCGACTTGATAGTCCGCCGGATCGATCTCCACCAGCACCGTTCCCGCCGTTACATATTGGTTGTCCTGTACGTTGAGTTTGATGACGTGGCCGGAAACACGCGCGCTGACGGAATTTACGTGGCCGTCGACCTGGGCGTCGTCGGTCGACTCGTAACTGGTGAAGTAGCGATAGGCGAAAAATCCCGCCACCACAAGAACGACGACGCCAATCCCCACCGCGATGCGGAAACCGGAACTCTGGGTGCGGGAAGGCCGCGTGTGAAAATCCTCCTCGCTGGCCGGTAACGGCTTGGTGCTGGTTGCCGGCTTTTCGATTCCAGTCTTCACGTTGGCAGGCGGGCTCTGCGTGGTTTGCTCCATAAGCTTATTCATTGCCTTTCAGATATCGTCTGACGCCCTCTTCCGCGTCGCCGATGGCGTACGCCAGTTCGACTTTCGAGAGGTTGTGGGCATAGAGACTCTGAATATAACTCTCGTGAGCACTGGCCACCGCCTCCTGCGCCTGCACCACTTCCAGGTTGTCGGCGACTCCGGCTGTAAAACGATCCTGCGATTGCGTGAGTGCCTGCTCCGCTAAGTCGACGGAACTGCGGGCCACCTCTACTTGTTCGGCGGCGGCGTTCAGATCGAGCAGCGCGGTGCGAACCTCATAGTCGATGCGGCCGCGGAGATCTCCGAGTTGAGAACGCGCTTGCTTCAGTTGGGCGTCCGCCTCGAGCACGTCGGCGTGAACCCGATTGCCGGCGAAGATCGGAATGTTAATGCCTCCATTCACCTGCCAGGTGCCATTCGATTGGGCGGGATTCACGCCGATGTCGCCGAGGTTCGCTGCTAAATCGACACTGGGATAACGTCCCGCGGCTGCTGCCTTCCGCGACAGTTCCGCCGCCCGCACTTGCGCCAGCGCCGCCTGATAGTCGGCTCGCACGGTGTAGGCGTGTTGCAGATATACCTCGAGCGGGAGAGCAGCCAACGCCTGGTAGGGGGCTTTTTCGGTAAGAACAAACTCCTGCCCCGGCGCCAGCCCGATGATCCGCGCCACGTTCAACTTCAGCTTGGCGAGTTCGTTGCGCGCCACGATCAGTTGCTGCTGGCGAGTTTGCAGTTCGACTTGCGAGCGTAGAGCATCGATGGCGGGACTCAGTCCGGCTTTCTGCTGGTCGGCCGCCTTATCGTAAAGAGCCTGCGCGCTCTTGACCTGGGCTTCGGTGGTTTCCACGCGAGCACTCGCAGCAATGGCCTGCAGATAGGAATTGCCCACCGCAAGCACGACCATTTCGCGAGCGTCTTTGTAGCTGAATTGCGCGGCCTTCACGCTGGCTGAAGCGGCCCGCTCTTTCTCCAGACTCTTGAAATTGAAAATCGACTGGCTCAGGAAAGCGCGCGCGTCGAAATAGTTAAAAGCAGGCACCAACCGCGGGAGGCTCGTGTTCTGGTTGCCCGGCGCGGCCAGGAGAGGGAAGAGCTTGTTGAACCCAAGCGCCGCCAGGCTCTGAGTTTGCACGTCTTCCATCACGCGGGCGCTAAGGTTCGGGAGCAGATCGCTCAGTTCTTTCCATCTTTCCCCGCGAGCCATCTGGGCCTGGTCGCCGGCCAGCAACAGGCCTAGATTGTTGCGCAAGCCGCGATCAATCGCGTCTTTGAAGTCGATTTGCAGAACACCAGCCGTCGCCTTATTTTCGGGGGCGCTCCCCAGAAACGGGTTTTGCGGGCCGGGGAGGGTTACATTCGGGGCTGAAGAACTTCCGCCCCCGGCCTGAGCCACCAGGCTCGGGGTCGCGAGCAGCAAGAAATACAGAACCAAAAATGCCGTTCGGGAAATTATCAATGAGCAACGCATTCGTGATCGTGGAACGTTCGGCACAGAACCGAGACACCGCTACGTCCTTCCTCGCCTATAGCATAACTCGCCCGATTTGATTCGTTGGCCCAACCTCGCGATGCAAAACCATTGCCCTGGGAGCTGCTGAACTCCCCCCGCCGGGACTGCTGGACGCAGCCGGGTTGGGTCCAGATTGGCGTTTCCCCATACCGCCGCCGCACCCAAAGTCCAATAACTTCGGTGCTTTGCCCGGCAGCGGTTCTCCCCGGTAAGCTTAAAGACGTAAAGGGGAAAGCGCGTTATGCGGAAAAGGGTCTCATTGGTAGCGGTTGCGCTCATCGCGTTGACGACGGTTCTGGCGACCGCTCAAAGCGCCCCCGTGTCGTCCGCCGCGGAGCGAAAGGTGGCCTCGCGCGTCTCGCCGAGCTATCCCGAACTCGCCAAGAAGATGCATATCCACGGTGTGGTCAAAGTCGAAGCCGTGGTGCGGGCTAATGGAAGCGTCAAGACTACCCGTGTACTGGGTGGAAATCCGGTGCTGGTCGACGCAGCGATCGAAGCCGTCGGCAAATGGAAGTTCGAGCCCTCTCAGAACGAGTCCACAGAGGTAGTCCAACTGATGTTCGAGAATCAGTGAAGTTATAAACTTCCTCCTCGAAAACTACCGAGTCTTGGAAATCGGCAAGCATGTCATCCCAGTCCGGCCAGGTCCTGAAACGCGAAACCGAGCGCCGGCGCCGGCGGTACCCGCGCTACCGGTCCGAGTTTCCCGTCTTCGTAACCCTCTTATCGGGAGAGGAACGCCAGCAGTTCGACGCGCACTGCCGAGATCTGTCCCAAGCCGGAATCGGCGTGTTGGTCGCGGCGGAACTCGCGATGGGCGAGGTTGTGTCTCTCGTTTTTTCTCTACCCGGTGTGCCTCAGCCCTGGGACGTGCGGGCAGTGCTTCGGCACCGCCGCGGATATCACTACGGATTCGAATTCCTGGCGCTCTCAGACCAACAATGCAAGGCTCTTGCAGGCTATCTTCCAGGTCTGGAGCGTGCTGATTCCGGATAAGGACGTTTTCTCCCAATCTCCAGGAACGGTCCCCGAGGTGACTTAGGTCATCTTGAACGGCGGTGACCGTCGGTTCAAGCTAGTCGAGAGTCGCAAACTTCAAGAACGCAAGAACGGAAGACGTACATTTCATGAGTGCGGCAACAGGAACTGACTGGACCCGAATACTGTCCGATCCGGACCTTGTCCGGCATGTCGGAAAGCTGCTGCAGGCCTACCGCGAAGCTCCGGCTGAAAAGCGGGAACAGGCGCTGCTGGCGGCTATGCGCGAGATCAAAGCGGGCGCCTCCCCAGCCGGGAAGCATGCCGCCGCGCCCACTCCGGAGCCACAACCGGTGCCGACTCCGGCATCGACCACTCCTCCTTTTGAGCCGGACTTGTTCAGCCCCAACTGGGGAAGTGACCGCCGGCGCCACCCGCGCATCAAGTGCTTCGTCGCCGTCGAACTGCGCGTCGATGAGACCCCGACTCCCATCTGGGGCAATCTTTCCAACACCAGCGTGGGTGGATGCCTGGTCGAAACCGCGAAACCGGTCAAGCCCGGCGCAAAAGTGGAAATCGGCCTCTGGGTGCCCAACGGGAAGATCTGGGTGAAAGGGTTTGCCCTGAGCGGAGTAGTCACCCGCAGCGGGCCGGCCAGCGGTGTCCGCGTCCGTTTCGATGGAATGGTACCGTCCGAACGCGATAGCTTGCGTCAGTTCCTCAAGTTCGTGCAGGACACCAACCGCGCCTCCCAAAACGAAAACGGATACCTCCAACTCCTGAAATAAGCCTTCCCCTGGCCTCGGCCAGTTTTTCACTGCAGCTTAATCCACGCCGTCGTGGAAAATTGATACACTTTCTGCGTATTGAACCCTTTCTGTCATCGGAAACTCTAATTGGTTGTGGGTGATCGCGCGCCGGCGGATATCCCCGGCTGGAGGAGCGGAATCGCATGGTAGCCAGTGAACAGCTTTTGGTAACCGGACAGCAACTGGACACGCTGTGCATCAACACGATCCGAACTCTGGCCATTGACGCGGTGCAGCAGGCAAACTCGGGCCATCCCGGAGCGCCCATGGGATTGGCTCCGGTCACTTATTGTCTTTGGCAGGAATTCCTGCGCTACGATCCCGCCGATCCGACCTGGCTGAATCGCGACCGCTTCGTGCTCTCCAACGGCCACGCGTCCATGTTGCTCTACGCGATGCTCCATCTCGCCGAGGTGCGGCAGGTCGACGAGCACGGCCAGGTGTCCAAGGAACTCGCGGTCCCGATGGAGGAGATCAAGCGCTTCCGGCAGCTGGGCAGCCGAACCCCCGGGCATCCCGAGTCGCACCTCACTTCCGGAGTGGAAACCACGACCGGGCCGCTGGGTCAGGGAGTGGGCAACAGCGTCGGCATGGCGATTGCCGGCAAGTGGCAAGCGGCGAATTTCAACCGTCCCGGCTTCGAAATCTTCGATTACAACGTCTACGCGATGTGCTCCGATGGCGATTTGATGGAAGGGATCGGGGGCGAAGCCGCATCTCTGGCGGGACATCTGAAACTCTCCAATCTCTGCTGGATGTACGACCACAATCACATCACGCTCGACGGTCCGGCCGCCTGGTCTTTCAGCGAAGATGTGGCGACGCGCTTTGTCGGGTACGGATGGAACGTGACGCGCGTGGCCGATGCCAACGACCTGGAAATGCTGGCGCGGGCCTTCGAAACGTTCCACAAGACGACGGACCGGCCGACTCTGATCATCGTCGATAGCCATATCGGTTACGGTTCACCGCACAAACAGGACAGCAACGCCGCGCACGGCGAGCCTTTGGGCGAAGAAGAGGTGCGCCTGGTCAAGAAGGTCTACGGATGGCCGGAAGATGCCAAGTTCCTGGTGCCCGAGGGCGTGCGCGAGCATTTCCGTGACGGTGTCGGGAAGCGAGGCCGGGATCTGCATGCGCAGTGGTCGGAACTTTTCGCGGAATATTCCCAGAAGTTTCCTGAACTAGCGGAGCGCCTGCGCCACATGCAGCGCCGCGAACTGCCTGCAGGCTGGGACAAGAACCTGCCAACGTTCCCCGCCGATGCCAAGGGCGTTGCGACTCGGGAGAGCTCGGGCAAGGTACTCAACGCCCTCGCGCAGAACATTCCGTGGCTCATCGGTGGGTCCGCCGATCTGGCCACCTCGAACAAGACCACCTTGAAGTTCGAAGGCGCGGGAGAGTTTCAGGCCGAGAGTCCCGCGGGACGCAACCTGCATTTCGGTGTACGCGAGCACGTGATGGGCGCGAGCGTGAACGGAATGACGGTGTCGGGCGTTCGGGCTTTCGGCGCGACATTCTTTAACTTCAGCGATTACATGCGAGCCAGCATCCGGTTGTCCGCGCTCATGGAGATTCCTTCGATTTTCGTTTTCACCCACGACTCCATCGGCGTGGGAGAAGATGGGCCGACGCATCAACCGATTGAGCAACTTGCGTCGTTGCGGGCCATGCCGAATTTGATCGTACTTCGTCCCGGGGATGCGAATGAGGTGGTGGAGGCGTGGAAGATCATCGCGCAACTGAAGCACTCGCCCGTGGCGCTGGTGTTGACCCGGCAAAATCTGCCGACTCTTGATCGCTCGAAGTATGCACCGGCCTCCGGTGTGGCGAAGGGAGCCTACGTGCTGGCCGATGCGCCCGGAGGAAAACCGGACGTGATCCTGTTAGGCACCGGCAGCGAATTGTCCTTGTGCGTGGACGCGTACGAGAAACTGAAGGCCGAAGGCGTCAAGGCGCGCGTGGTCAGCATGCCCTCGTGGGAAATCTTTGAACAGCAGGATACAGCGTATAAAGAGAACGTTCTGCCATCCGGCGTGACCGCGCGAGTCTCTGTGGAAATGGCGTCCACTTTCGGGTGGGCGCGCTACACCGGCCTCAGGGGACGCAATGTCGGCATGCACCGGTTTGGAGCGTCGGCGCCCTTGAAGGATCTGCTGAAGTTTTTTGGGTTCACCGTGGACAAGGTCGTCGCCGAAGCTCGTGCGGCAATGTCGTAAGAGACGTTTGTGCGTCGCGCCTGCTGGAAAGAAGAGACGTAGCCAGCTACGTCTCTACGAATTGGGGAAAATTGTAGGAGGTCATCGTGCAACCAACTGGAGTTCTGGATACCGCGAAAGCAGCCAAGAATCCGCTGAAGGAATTGCTCAACTACGGTCAGTCGATGTGGCTCGATTACATCCGGCGCGATTTGTTCACGACCGGGAAATTGAAAAAACTGATTGCCGAAGACGGACTGCGGGGAATGACTTCGAACCCCGCCATCTTCGAGAAGGCCATCGGCGAGAGTTCGCTGTATGACGACATTCTGAAATCGCTTGCCTCTCGCAAGGATCTCGATACCACCGCCCGCTTTGAACAGATTGCCATTCGCGACATTCAAGACGCGGCCGACGCGCTGCGTTCGGTATACGAGGAATCGAAATTTCGGGACGGGTATGTCAGCCTGGAAGTCTCGCCCTATCTGGCGCGCAAGACGCAAGAAACGATGGACGAAGCCCGCCGCCTGTGGAAGGCAGTTAACCGCGGGAACGTCATGATCAAGGTGCCGGGTACGGCGGAGGGACTTCCCGCCATCCGGCAGTTGATCGGCGAAGGCATCAACATCAATATCACGCTGCTGTTCGCGCAGGAAGTCTACGAAGAAGTTGCCGAGGCCTACATCGCCGGCCTCGAGGACCTGGCCGCCCACGGCGGCAATTTGAAAAAGATGGCAAGTGTGGCCAGCTTTTTCATCAGCCGCATCGACACGCTGGTCGATTCCCTGCTGAATGACAAACTCAAAGCGGCGACCGACGGGAACCAGCAAGCCTTGCTGAAGAGTCTGCTGGGAAAAGTGGCGATTGCCAACGGCAAGCTCACTTACCAGCGCTACCAGAAAATATTCAGCGGACCGCGCTGGCAGGCGTTGGCGGCCAAGGGAGCGCAGACCCAGCGCGTGCTTTGGGCCAGCACGAGCACCAAGAATCCCAACTACCGTGACGTGATTTACGTCGAAGAATTGATCGGGCCCGACACGGTGAATACGATGCCTCCAGCAACGATCGATGCTTTCCGCGACCACGGGTTGGTGCGGAACAGCCTGACTGAAGATGTGGGAGGCGCCGCCAAGGTGATGGACGACCTGGCCCGCGCCGGTATTTCGATCAAGCAAGTGACCGACAAGCTCACCGATGACGGCGTCAAGTTGTTCGCCGACGCCTTTGACAAACTGCTCGCTGCGGTCGCGAAGAGCACGCAACCAAAAGGATAGACCGTGAGCCGATTGAAGACTTCTCTGCCGGAATCGCTGGCCACCGCGGTGAAGGCGACGATGGCCGACTGGCAATCAGGCGGCAAGATGCAGCGCTTGTGGCAGCGCGATGCAACGCTCTGGACCGGAAGCGACGAAGCCAGTTGGCTGGGCTGGCTCGATATTGTCGACGAGCAGATTGCACAGCACCACGATCAACTGCAGAAGGTTGCAAAGGAAGCGCAGGCCCGCGCCTTCCAGCATGTTTTGCTGCTTGGCATGGGCGGATCGAGTCTTTGTCCCGAAGTCCTGCGTATGACTTTCGGCAGGGTCGCCCACTTCCCTACCCTGCATGTGCTTGATTCCACCGATCCGGCCCAGGTAAAGGCGTTCGAGCATCAGATCGATATTCCGACGACGCTCTTCATCGTCTCCAGCAAGTCGGGCAGCACGCTTGAACCCAACATCTTCAAGCAATACTTTTTCGAGCGCACTAAGCAGGCCGTGGGCGCTCTAAAAGTCGGCAGTCACTTCATCGCGATCACCGATCCAGGATCGAAGATGCAGCAGGTGGCGGAAGCGGATCGCTTCCTGCATATCTTCTTCGGACGCCCCTCGATCGGCGGCCGTTATTCTGCGCTGTCGAACTTCGGCATGGTTCCCGCCGCGGTGATGGGGTTGGACACTAAGAGATTTCTCGGCCGGGCGGCGGAGATGGCGCGCACTTGCGGGCCAAGCGTGACCGTCGAACAAAATCCCGGCGCGGTGCTGGGCATTATTCTGGGAACGGCGGCGAAAGCCGGGCGGGACAAGGTTACGATCATCACTTCCCCCGGCATTTCTGATCTGGGAGCGTGGCTGGAACAACTCCTCGCCGAGTCGACCGGCAAAGTCGGCAAAGGCATTATCCCGGTCGACCGTGAGACTTTGACGACTCCAGAGGTCTACGGCAGCGACCGCGTGTTCATTCACGTTCGCTTGGAGTCGGGCGCGGATGCGGATCAGGATGCAAAAGTGGCGGCGATCGAAAAGGCTGGGCATCCCGTCGTGCGCATCACCATGGCAGACACGTACGACCTGGCCGCCGAGTTCTTCCGCTGGGAGATTGCCACCGCCGTCGCTGGCTCGATCATCGGGATCAACGCCTTCAACCAGCCGGATGTCGAAGCCAGCAAGATCGCGACCCGCGATTTGACTTCCGCAGTATGAGAAGACGGGCTCCCTGCCTGCGGAAAAGCCGGTCGTCGAGGATGCAGGCATCAAATTGTTTACCGATGAGAAAAATGCCGCGGAGCTGGCGAAAGCGGCCGGCAGCGACCACTCGCTCGCGGGATATCTCAAGGCCCACCTGGCACGCATCAAAGCCGGAGATTACTTCGCCGTGCTTGGCTACATCCAGATGAACGCCGAGCACGAGCAGAGTCTGCAAGCTTTGCGGCATCTGGTGCGCGACAAGAAGCGCGTGGCAACTTGCCTGGGCTTCGGTCCGAGATTCCTGCACTCGACGGGACAGGCCTACAAAGGTGGACCGAACTCGGGCGTATTTCTGCAGGTGACTTGCGACGATTCTGTCGAACTGCCGGTTCCCGGACAGAAATACACATTCGGTGTGGTGAAGGCGGCACAGGCCCGCGGAGATTTCCAGGTGCTGGCTGAGCGGGGAAGGCGGGCCCTGCGGGTTCATCTGGGGAGCAATCTAAAAGCGGGCCTGGCGCACCTTGCAGGCCGCAGTTCAGAAAGCTCTCTGAGGCTCTTGTCGGGAATGAATGCGAGGGCGAGATCGCCCTCGCGACAGCCGGCGAGCCTGCCCTGAGCGAAGTCGAAGGGCCGGCTCTAGTGAGGAGTAAAGCATGCAAATGGGAATGGTAGGCCTGGGGCGCATGGGCGCGAACATGACGCGCCGCCTCATGCGTGGCGGACATACACTTGTAGTTTCTGATCTCAGCGCTGACGCTGTGAAGCAACTGGCCGGCGAAGGCGCCAGCGGATCCGCGTCGCTCGAAGATCTGATTGCCAAACTGACGCCTCCGCGCGCCGTCTGGATCATGGTCCCCGCGGGTGGTGCCGACCGAAGCGACCGTGCAGAAACTGGCACAGCGTATGCAGGCGGGCGACGCCATCATCGACGGCGGCAACTCTTACTTCAAAGATGACGTTCGCCGGGCGAATGAATTGAAGGGCAAAGGCATTCACTACATCGACGTGGGCACCAGCGGCGGCGTGTGGGGATTAGATCGCGGTTACTGCATGATGATTGGCGGTCCGAAGGAAGCGGTCGAGCGGCTCGATCCCATTTTCAAAACGCTGGCGCCCGGCAAGGGCGACATTCCGCGAACTCCGGGACGAGAGAAACTGGGCGGCACCGCGGAAGATGGCTACATTCATTGCGGCCCATCGGGATCCGGGCACTTCGTGAAGATGGTGCACAACGGCATCGAGTACGGCATCATGCAGGCCTACGCGGAAGGCTTCGACATCTTCAAGAACGCAACCAGCAAAGATTTACCCGAGGACATGCGTTACGACCTGAACCTGCCTGACATTGCGGAGGTGTGGCGGCGCGGCAGCGTAGTCAGTTCATGGCTCCTCGACCTGACGGCGATGGCTCTGACGGAGAACCCGACGCTCTCTGAATATGAAGGATTCGTCCAAGATTCGGGCGAAGGCCGCTGGACGATTCAGGCGGCGATCGAAGAAGCCGTGCCCGCGGACGTATTGACCGCGGCCCTGTATGTACGTTTCCGCTCGCGCCAGCAGCACACCTTTGCGGAGAAGATGCTTTCCGCGATGCGGCAAAAATTTGGCGGACACGTGGAACGCCGGCGCCGAAGCGCAGCACACAAGAAGACCCGCGTAACCAGGGCGGAGCTCCATCTGATGAAGAGCGCACAGGAACTCCGTTAGATTGGAGGACTTATTCATGGCTGAACTAGCGGAACAACCGACGACGGCGGCGCCGCCGCGCATCGGCAAGCAGGGTGATCCCTGCGTCATGGTGATCTTCGGCGCAGCCGGCGATCTGACGGGACGCATGCTGATCCCGGCGCTTTACAACCTGGCGCGGGCCGGATTGCTTTCCCGCGAGTTCGCCGTGGTGGGTGTGGCGCGCACGCAGTTGTCAAACGATGAATTCCGCAAGACGAGTCCACGAGGACGTCAAAGCGTACTGCGGGGAATGCGTGGAAGACGATCTCTGGGAGTGGTTCATGCGCCGCTTCTACTACTTTGCCGGAGATTTCAACGACGACAAGCTGTATCCGCAACTCAAGGATTTTCTCGCCAAGGTGGATCAGGAGCACTCGGCCCACCAGAATTTTTTCTATTACCTGGCGACCGCGCCCAGTTTCTTCGGGCCGATCGTGCAGAAGCTCTCTGCCGCCGGATTGATGGAACAAGTCAACGGCCACTGGCGGCGAGTGGTCATCGAGAAGCCCTTCGGGCACGATCTGGAGTCGGCCAAAGCACTGAACCAGCAACTGCTCAAAGAAGCCGACGAAAAACAGATCTACCGCATCGATCATTATCTCGGCAAAGAAACCGTACAGAACATCATGGCTTTCCGCTTTGCCAACGGAATCTTCGAGCCCGTCTGGAACCGCCGCTATATCGACCACGTGCAGATCTCGGTGGCGGAAACCGTGGGCGTGGAAGGACGCGGCACCTATTTCGACCACGCCGGTTCGCTGCGCGACATGGTGCCCAACCACATCATGCAACTCATCAGCCTGACCGCCATGGAGCCGCCGATTTCATTCGATGCCAATGCGGTTCGCGATGAGCAGGCCAAGATCCTCCACGCCATCCAGCCCATGAGCGATGAGGAAGTGTTGAGCCGCAGCATCCGCGGCCAGTACGGCGACGGCACCGAAGACGGCAAGCGAGTCACCGCCTATCGCGCCGAACCCGATGTTCCTCCCGATTCGCGGACCGAGACGTTTCGTCGCGATGAAGCTGCTGATCGACAACTGGCGGTGGGCGGACGTCCCCTTTTACCTGCGCACCGGAAAGCGCATGCCGGTGCGCAACACCCATATCGTGATACAGTTTCGGCGGGCGCCATTCGTGCTGTTCCGCGACACTCCCGTCGAACACCTGATGCCGAACCAACTGGTGCTGCACATTCAACCCGAGGAAGGAATCTCGCTGCAGTTCGCGGCCAAGGTTCCCGGCCCGGTCATGCGCCTGGGCACGGTCGACATGAATTTCGAATATCAGGAATACTTTGGCAAGCAGCCCAGCACCGGCTACGAACGCTTGCTGCATGATTGCATGATCGGCGACCAGACGCTGTTTCAGCGCGCCGACATGGTGGAAGCAGGCTGGTCGGTGGTCAATCCGGTGCTCGATCTCTGGAAGGCGCTGCCGCCTCGGAATTTCCCCAACTATGCGTCTGGCACTTGGGGACCGAAGGAGGCCGACGAACTGCTGGAACGCGACGGCCGCCGCTGGAGGAACTTCGAGAAATGATTCTAGCCGGCGATATTGGTGGCACCAATGCTAGGCTGGCTTATTTTCAACCCCAGAACGGACATTTGCGCCTGGTCTCGGAGCGCACCTTCCCCAGTCGCGAGCACAGCGAACTCGGGAGAAATCGTGAGCCAGTTTCTGCATGATTCCGGCACCCGTCCGGAAGCGGCGTGCTTTGGGATCGCGGGTCCGGTGCGCAATGGGCGCGTCGAGACTTCGAACCTGCCTTGGGTCATCGAGCAGTCGCGGCTGGCAAAACAGATTCATCTTCCTGCCACGCTGCTGATCAACGATCTTGAAGCCAGTGCATGGGGCATCGGCGCCCTGGCACGCCGGGGACCTCGTTCCCTTGAACCAGGTAAGCGGGCCTGCCGTCGGAAACCAGGCAGTGATCGCGCCGGGAACGGGATCTGGGCGAGGCCGGGCTGTTCTGGGACGGAAGCCGGCACCACGTTTTTGCCTGCGAAGGCGGACACACCGACTTTGGTCCTCAGGGAGATTTGCAGATCGAATTGGTGCGCTTCCTCCAAGCGCGCTTTGGACATGTCAGCTACGAGCGCATCCTTTCCGGCCCTGGCCTGGTGAATGTTTACGAATTCCTGCGCGACAGCGGATGCGGGAAGGAATCTGCGGAGTTTGCCGACGCGCTCCAAGCAGGGCGATCCTGCCGCGGTGATTTCGCGCGCGGCGCTGGCCGGCTCTCTGCTCTCTGGCGGAGAAAGCGCTGGATCTTTGGATCTCCGTCTATGGTGCGGAAGCCGCCAATCTTGCCCTGAAAGTGATGGCCACCGGCGGCCTGTTCCTGGCAGGCGGCATTTCTCCCAAGATTCTTGCCAAGCTGACTGGCCCGATCTTCATGCAGTCGTTTCCTCGATAAGGGCCGGCTGCGGCCGCTGCTGGAATCGATCCCGGTGCAGGTCGTCACCAACGAGAAAGCGGGACTGCTCGGAGCGGCGCGTTGTGCCGCCGTCCGAGGCAAGAGTTGAAAAAGATCCGAGTCTATTGAGTTGTGCCGTGGAAATTCGAATCCAGAACACACCGCAGGAGTTGTCCGCAGTGGCCGCGGAAGAAGTTGTCCGTACCGCCACCGAAGCGGTGGCGCAACGCGGACGCTTCTCCATCGCCCTGCCGGGCGGATCGACTCCCAGGAACCTTTTCAATCTGCTGGCCACGAATGCACGCACAGCTTTGCCCTGGGATCGCATGTTCTTCTTCTGGGGCGACGAGCGGCACGTGCCTCCCACCGATCCCGACAGCAACTACCGCATGGCCGAAGAAACTATGCTGGCGAAGATCCCGGTGGCCGCGGGCAATGTGTTCCGGATTGCCGCGGAGAATCCCGACGCCGCGGCCGCGGCCGAGGCCTACGAGCAGACTCTCCGGAAGTTTTTCGCGCTCCAACCCGGACAGCTCCCGCGCTTCGATCTCATTCTTCTCGGCATGGGACCCGATGGCCACACCGCTTCGCTGTTCCCCAGCACCGCAGCTTTGCAGGAAACGTCGCGTCTGGTAGTGGCGAACTGGGTCGACAAGATGAAAACCAGCCGCATCACCCTGACGCTCCCGGTGCTGAATGCAGCGCGCTGCGTGGCGTTTCTGGTCAGCGGAACAGACAAGGCTCCCGCGCTGCATGCTGTACTCCAAGGCGATGCTCCGGGCGAGCAGTATCCCTCAAAGCTGGTTCGTCCGGTCGATGGAAAGCTGATCTGGCTGGTGGATCGCGCCGCGGCCAGCGAACTTTCGCAATCCGCTTGAACCTGTCGCAGGCGCCGGCTCCAGGATCCGGATGCTCGGGTAAGTATCTTCTTTGCCGGCAGCGGCGATGTAGCTTTGTTACGTTAGCATCGACCCTATCTCAGCCCCGCCAGTCGCCGATTTCCTTTAAACCCTTGCCGCGCGCGTGCTCGAAAAGCCGCACGCGATGGCGGGAGTGTTCAAACTCGTGGATGTCGGCCCACACCTCGGCCTGCCAGCCCTTTTCGTGGGCCGCAGATTCGCCGCAGGTGGCGCAACGGGTATGAAGGGTAACCGGGATGGCCTCGACACCAACCGGGGTGGCCCCCGGGAGTTCCACAAAAATGCAGCGGACTTCCTCAATCTCTTCGTCCTCGCCGAGAATGTGCTCGTAGCGCAGCAGGTATCCGAAACCGAGCTTCTTGGCTTCGCTCTCGGCTTCCGCGCGAGTATGAAAAGGACCGTACTCCGCCCGCAGTTGTTCGGTGGAGTCGCATGCCATCCAGAAAATCTCTTTGTAGGCCATCGCTAGCGTTCGCCCCGGGGTCGCGAAGCCGGCTCGTGGCTGCTGTTGAGCCCGCTGTTGCAGATCACAATGCCTAGTGCAATTCAGGTGCCGCCGCCGCAGTAACCGCAATCCATTGCCAGACAATGGTTTAGCGGCGTAAGGGTCTTCTGGTGCGGCTTGGCTCGTGAAAGGTTTTGCAGATTTTGGACTGGAGCGGTTCAAATTTGAAGCAGATTTGCGAAAAAGGCAGAGGCTCATCGCCTCTGCCGGTACGAATCTAAGAAAGCGCCAATCGAAAGTGAATGAAGGATGAAGGGTGAGCCAGATAGATGCGTCGTTGGGGAAGCACCTGCGCAGGTGGCCTAGTCCGCCGCCGACCTCCTGGCTGTATGGCATGCCGGGACGCTCGGCTTCCGCGGGCCAGTTCTTTCCACCGTGGCTGGCCACATACATGGCAAGTTCCAGACGGCTCCAGACGCCTAGCTTGTCAAAGGCGCTGCGCAGATGGTTCTTGATCACCTGTTCGCTGGTCCCGACAATTTTGCCGATTTCGCGATTGGTCATTCCCTCCCAAACCAGAATCGCGATCTGAATTTCCTTCGGGGTGAGGCGCTCGCATGGGGTCATGACTGTGCCTCCTCCCTGGTGAAGATGGCGATGGCCAGCTTCACGCGCTTGCGGCCCTCGCGGATTCCGGCGCGCAGAAACAGCGTGCGCAAGATGTTGTTTAACGGTGCGCGGGCTGATGTTGAGCTGGCCCGCAATCTCCTTGTTGCTGCAGCCCTGCACGAGCAGGTTCAAAACCTGCTGGTCGCGGGGAGTAACTTTGACTTGATCCAAGTTGATCACGATTGGTTCCCTCCTGCTTGCTGGCAATCACACTCGTCCTTTCCAGTTGCACGGCTTTCGCCAATTCTTCGCAGCGCTCGGCCTCTGCGAACTAAGTACTTTTGGGCGCTAGCACTTGGGGCTGCAACCGCCGTTTTCATGTGGCTTTCAGGAACCCCGTGGTAGGCTAGCCGAGTTCCAAATCGGTCCACCCACGTGACCATGACGAGTGTTCGCACCATCTCTGCGCCCTTGCCGCGCTCCCGGCGGTCCAGACAACGCTGCCCAGCGCCAGACTTCCGGAGCAGCCCGCCACCTTGGCAATTCCCTTGGTGCTCAGGAGCTTTCACGGTCGCGAGCTCGCACACCTTCATTCCGAGGTCACCCATGAAGACAGGTCAGAACAATTTTTCGGCGCTGCAGGTGCCGCCCTCCCATATCGGACCATGCTCGAACTCTGTGGTTTTTCATTTTGGTTCTGCTGGCAGTGGCGAGCCCGGGTTTTGCACAGGTGACGTTATCCGCGCAGACTCAGACGAGCGCCCGCAGGAGCTCCCGTCACCATCACGCTGCAGGATGCCCTGCAGCGGGCTCGCCTGAACGATCCTCAATATCGCTCGGCGATCACCGATCTCGGTCTGGCCCGCGAAGATCGAGTCCAGGCCCGTGCCGGGCTCCTGCCCAACGTGAACTACAACAATTCGTTCATCTACACCCAGGGCACCGGACCGTTGCCGGCAAGCTGCGCCAATGCAACAGCGAGCTGCCCGGCCGTACGGTTCATCGCCAACAACGGCGTGCACGAGTACATCAGTCAAGCAGATGTGCATGAGGCGCTCTCGCTCACCAATGTTTCGGACTATCGCCGCTCCTCAGCCGCGCTGGCACAGGCACGGGCCAAGGCCGAAATCGCGACCCGCGGACTGGTCGTAACCGTCACCCAGGCCTACTACGGGTTGGTGGTAGCCCAGCGCAAGTACGCAACCGCGCAACGGGCGGACGCAGAAGCAGCACGATTCCTCGACATCGGCGTGAAGCTGGAAAACGGCGGCGAAGTGGCACATGCAGACGTGATCAAAGCGCGAATTCAGGCACGCCAACAGCAGCGCGATCTGCAGGAGGCGCAGTTGGCCATGGAGCGCGCCCGACTTGATCTCGCCGTGCTGTTGTTCCCGGATTTCAACCAGGATTTCGCCGTCGTCGACGATTTGCAAACACCCGAGCCGCTCCCCACCTTTGACGAAGTCGAGGCGGCGGGAAAGAAGAACAACCCGGACCTGCGGGCGGCGCTGGCGGCCTATGAGGTCGCCAATCACGAGGTCACGGCCGCCTGGGGTGGTCTTCTTCCCAATCTGAGCGTCGATTATTTTTATGGTATCGATTCGAACGAGTTCGCCATACGAAGCAACGGAATGCGAAACATCGGTTATTCCGCCGTGGCAACCTTGCAGATTCCGATCTTCAGTTGGGGCGCGGATCGCAGCAAGCTCAAGCAGGCGGAATTGCGTCGCGATCAAGCGCACGTGGAACTAAACTACGCGCAGAAACAACTACTCAGCCATCTGCGGCAGTTTTACCTCGAAGCCAAGACCTCGCGCTCTGAAATGGAGTCGCTCGCCAGTTCCGCGGAACTCGCCGCCGACAGCATGCGGCTCACCACTTTGCGCTACCAGGCTGGAGAATCCACCGTGCTGGAAGTGGTCGACGCGCAAAATACTCTGACCCAGGCCCGCAACGCGTACGATGATGGCCAGGCGCGCTTTCGGGTTGCCGTGGCAAACTTACAGACTCTGACAGGAACCTTCTAGCCGCATGAGAATCAGGCGCTTCGAAACCCCAACCACGTCAGTTCTTGATCGCAAGCCCGGTAGCTTGCACCGCTCGATGCTTGCACTCACCGGTCTAGCGGCTGTCGCGGGCCTGATGATGACGGCGGGTTGCTCGTCTGACAAGGGCGACAAAGAACCAACAGTCACGGTGCAGGTGGCCGCAGTCGACAAAACCACGATTCAGCACACCATCAACACACAAGCAATCCTTTTCCCCCACCAGCAGGCCGCAATTGTCCCCAAGATCAGTGCTCCGGTGCAGAAGTTTCTGGTGAAACGCGGCAGTCCGGTTCGCGAGGGTGAACTGCTTGCCGTACTCGAGAACCGCGATCTGAGTGCCGCGGCCCAGGACAGCAAAGGCTCCTACGAGCAGGCCCAGGCCAGCTACGAAACCACCACCGCCGCCAGTCTGCCGGAGGAAATCCAGAAAGCCGAGGCCGACGCGCAGCAGGCCCAGCAGGCGCTCGATGCGCAGGAGAAGGTCTTCCAGAGCCGCCAGCAACTATTCGAGCAAGGCGCGCTGCCCCGGAAAGAGCTCGACCAGTCGCGCGTCGATATCACGCAAGCCCGTAACCAGTATGCGATCGCCAAAAAGCACCTGGACGCGCTCCTGGCCATCGGCAAGCAGCAGACGCTCAAATCCGCCGCGGGACAACTGGAATCGGCCAAGGGCAAGTATCTGGGAGCGCAGGCGCAACTCAGCTACTCGGAGATTCGCAGTCCGATTGACGGCGTGGTCACGGATCGTCCACTCTACCCCGGCGAAATGGCCGCGGCCGGTACCCCTTTGCTGACCGTAATGGATATTTCCTCCGTCATCGCCAAGGCGCACATCCCGCAGGACGATGCTGCCGCATTGAAGGTCGGAGACAAGGGAACAATGACTGTGCCCGGAATCGCAGAACCCATCGAAGGCCGAGATCACGGTCGTGAGTCCCGCGCTTGATCCCAACAGCACCACCGTCGAAGTCTGGCTCGAGGCCAAGAACCCCAAACACGCCTTGAAGCCGGGGACGAGCGTGCAACTCTCCTTGACGGCGCAGACCGTGAAAGACGCTCTGGTCGTGCCGGCGAGTTCCGTCATCACCACGCCTGAAGGAGCCACCGCGGTCATGCTGGCCGGGTCCGATGGACGCGCCCATCAGAAGACGGTCAAACTCGGCATCCGCAATGGCGACGACGTCCAGATTCTCGAAGGCGTAACGGCCAGCGATAAAGTGGTGGCCTCTGGGGCTTACGGACTGCCCGACAAGACCAAAATCAAAATCGAAGCCGCCGAAGCTCCCGCTGAAGGATCGGCTGAGGGATCCAAGGAAGGTTCCAAATCTCCCAGTGAGGGATCCAGTGAAAAATAACCGCTGGGGAGCATCTGCGTGAACTCACTGAAAGCCGGTCGCTCGACGGACCAGAATTCGGGCCAGCACTGGATTGCTCTGCATTCCCGGCCCGTGATCTTCCTCATTCTGACGCTCGGGCTGCTGGGGGCGTATCTCGCCTTCACCATTCCGGTGTCGGTGTTTCCCTCGACAGATTTCCCCCGTGTCCTGATTGCCGTCGATAACGGCGTCATGCCCATCGATCAGATGACGGTCACCGTGACCCGCCCCATCGAAGAAGCGGTCAACAGCGTGCCGGGACTGCTCACGGTGCGCTCCATTACCAGTCGCGGATCGGCGGAAGTTGATCTCTATTTCCGCTGGGACGTGGACATGTTCCAGACGCTGCAGTACGTGAACGCCGCTATTTCGCGGGTGCAGCCTGAACTTCCCGCCACCGTAAAGATCGAAGCCCACCGCCTGACCTTCGCCGCGTTTCCCGTCATCGGTTACAGCGTGACCTCCGATAGCATGCCGCAGACCAAGCTGTGGGAGATGGCTACCTATGAAATGAAACCGCGGCTCAACCGTCTGGAAGGCGTCTCCACCGTGATCGTGCAGGGCGGGCAGGAGCCCGAATTTCACATCACACCCGATCCGGCCAAGCTGCTGACGGCTGGCGTCACCGTGTCCGATATTCTCGACGCCGTACGGCGCACCAATCTTATCGACTCCCCGGGATTACTGGACCGCAATCATCAGCTTTATCTCGGTCTGGTCAACGGCCAGGTAAAGACGCCGGAAGAAATCGGGAATGCTGTGGTCAAGAACACCCCTGCGGGAATTCCCGTGCGGATTGGCGATGTGGCCAGCGTGGCGCCAGGCGTGAAACCCGTCTATACGGTGGTCACCGCCAACGGCAAGCCTGCCGTCCTGCTCAACATCAACCGCCAACCCGACGGGAATACCGTACAAGTCGCGCAGGAAGTCCACGACGAAATCGAGCGCCTCCGCAAGACGCTGCCGCCGGGGGTTCGGATCGAGCCCTTCTACGATCAGTCGGTCATCGTGGGCGAATCCATTAAGAGCGTACGCGATGCCATTCTGCTGGGATTGATTCTCGCCTCAATCATCTTGGTAGTCTTCTTGCGCGATTGGGGAACCTCTCTGGTCGCAGGCCTGGTGATTCCTGTGACCGTCATGGTCACATTCATTGCCCTCAAACTGATGGGGCAGAGCTTTAACCTGATGACCCTCGGCGGTCTCGCCGCCGCCGTGGGACTGGTCATCGACGATGCCATTGTCGTGGTGGAAAACATTGTTCTGCATCGCGACGCAGGGCAGGGACGGCTGGAGGCCATCCGCAGCGCATTGAAAGAAATTACGGTTCCTCTGATTGGATCGACCATCACTCCAGTCGTCGTCTTCATTCCCCTGATCGTGATCACCGGCGTCACCGGAGTCTTCTTCCGCGCCCTAGCCGTCACTATGACCGTATCGCTGCTGACATCGCTGGCGCTTGCAGTGACATGGACCCCGACCCTGAGCCAATACTTCATCAAAGGCCGGCACGAAAAGGACGGTTCGCAGCCAGAATCGGACCTTCCTCCTGCGCCGGATTCGCCAGCGGATGGGACCGAGGCTCCCGAAAACGACAACGCGATGAAATTGCTGGCCGCCGAAGAGAAACACCTAAGCGGGTTCTTCCTCCGCGTGGTGAACTTCCATGAACGCTGGTTGCGTCGCGCCCTCGAACGGCCCCGGCTGCTCGTCATTTTCAGCGCGGCGCTGATTGTCGTTTCCTATGTTTGCTACACGTTTTCCGGCTCCGACTTGCTGCCGGAAATGGATGAGGGCGGATTCGTCATCGATTACATCATGCCCGCCGGCAGTTCACTGGCGGAAACCAACCGGGTCGTGAGCCACGTCGAACAGATGCTCCGCGAGCTTCCCGAAGTTGAGAGCACTTCGCGGCGCACAGGCCTGCAACTCGGGCTCGCCGCGGTAACCGAAGCCAACAGCGGTGACATCCTGGTTAAGCTGAAGGCCAAGCGCAAGCGTGGCATCGATGACATCATGGCCGACGTACGCGCCGACATCAAGAAAGAGGAACCTTCCCTCGATGTCGATTTCATCCAGGTTCTGCAGGACATGATCGGCGACCTCACTTCCGCGCCCCAGCCCATCGAGATCAAGCTGTTTTCGCAGGACCCCAAGCAGTTGGAACTGTGGGCGCCCAAGGTGGCAGAGGCCATCGGAAAGATCGATGGCGTGGTGGACTTGCTGAATGGGATCGACAACACCATCAGCGGGCCGGCTGTCACTTTTCAAGTTGATCCCAGCATCGCCGCGCGTGCCGGATTCACCGCGGAGGAAATCGCGCTGGACGCCTCGGCAATTCTGGAAGGTGAGCCAGCACCCACGCCGGTGGTGGCGAACGGCCGCGCTTACACCCTGCGGGTTCGCTTCCCGGCTGCCAACCGCGCCTCGCTCGAAGCCATGCGCGATACTTTACTGATCAGCAGCACCGGGCACACGGCCACACTGGGAGCACTCTCGACGGTGGTGGAGAATCCGGGGCAGACCGAAGTTCGCCGCGAGAACTTGCAACGGGACGTGGCGGTGACCGCCCGCCTGGAGGGCCGGAGCCTGGGCAGCGGCATGGCCGACGTGCAGAAAGTCGTCGCCGGCCTCCATATCCCGTCCACCATCCGCGTGGAGTACGGCGGAACCTATGCCGAGCAGCAGCGCTCGTTCCATGACCTGGTCATCGTGCTGATTCTTGCGGTCCTGCTGCTGTTCATCGTGCTGCTGTTTGAGTTCGGAACGTTCGGGGCGCCGGTCGCCATTCTCTCGTCGGCGTTGCTCTCCACCTCGGGCGTCTTCATCGCGCTGCTGGTCACGCGTACCACGTTCAATATCTCATCGTTCATGGGGATGATCATGGTGATCGGCATCGTGGCCAAGAACGGCATCTTGCTGCTCGACGCCGATCAGAAGATGCGCGCTCTGGGCCTGCCCGCTGAAAACGCCATGCTGCAGGCCGCGCGCCGCCGCCTGCGCCCGATCGTCATGACAGCCCTCGCCACCGTGGCGGGCATGCTGCCCCTGGCCTTCGCCATCGGCGCCGGATCGCAGATGCTACAACCTCTCGCCATCGCAGTCATCGGCGGAGTGCTCATTTCCATGGTGCTCTCGCTCATCATCACTCCCGCCGTACACTTCTATCTCAGCGGCAACAGTGACGCCCAGGATCGGGAGTTGTCGCCCGTCTCTGAGTAGGGAAAACATCTGGGCGAACGTGCAGATTCTTGCGGGTTACCCAGGGTTACCAAACGCTGGTTACCAGGCTGACCCGGGTTCTGCCACACAAGAACACTCGCAAGTCCGCACTTCCAGCGGTAAACTATTGGCAGATTTGAGGGCTCCACCTGCAAAGGAGGCCCAGGTATCCGATCCCCTTGAAGTTCATCCCCCCGCTGGAACCAGCCTTGCGCTCTGTGTTGGCGCATGACTTGCACTAGAATAAGCGCATTCCCGCCAGATATCGGGCTGCGCCCATAGGACGGCTTCCGCTGGTGGAAAAAGAAACTGTGTCCGAGGAAAAAAACAACCCAGTTCTCGACGAGCAGATGCTCGCAAAGCTGTTGGAAGCGGCCTATGTGCTGCAAGAGCACAACCGCGGACTCCAGGAGATGGAACTGGGCCTCGAGTTGAAGAGGGATCAGTTGGAAGCGGAGCAACGCTCCGCCCCCAGCCCGCCCAAGGACGCGCCGCCAGACGCAGCACCAGGTCCCCAGGCCGATTACACCGTCACCCTGGCGCAGATCGTCGAGACCCAACACCAGATTCAGGTTCGTCATCTGGAATTAGAGAACACGATGCTGTTGGTTGCTGAGCGCCTGACTCAGATCGCCCGGGCAAGTGGAGCGGCCATCGGTATCCTCGACGGCCAGAAACTCCGCTACCGGGCAGTGGCTGGCCTCCTGACGCTGCCCGCGGGGACCGAAGTTCCGATGGAGAAAGCACTCTGCGCCCCCTGCCTTAGGACAGGACAGGTTTTCCGCTGTGCCGACGTCAATCCCGAATTCCTTCTCGACACGGCAGAATGTCTCCGCCGCGGCATCCAGTCGCTGATCGCGGTTCCGATCTTTCACGATGGCCGAGTCGCCGGTGGCATGGAACTCTACTACCCAACCACGCAGGCATTCACTGAGCAAGATGTTCATACCGGCCAACTCATGGCCGGTCTGGTGACCGAAGCGCTGGCGCGGGGCGAAGAAGTCACCTGGAAAAAATCGCTCGCGACCGAGCGCGCTGTAATGCTGGACGCCTTGGAAAAACTGAAGCCGAATCTCGCGGCTCTCGTCGACACGCCCGCCAAAAACTCCGTGGCCAGAGCCAGCAGTGCGGCATCGGCGTCCACTTTTCCCTGCCGCAAGTGCGGGCACCAACTCGTAGGCGAAGAGCAATTCTGCGGAAACTGCGGAACCCCACGCAGTAGCGACCCGCGCAGCAGCGACTATGAACCGCCCAGCATGCAGAGCAAGGTAGCTTCGCTGTGGCATATGCAGGAGGCGATGAAAAAGACCTCGCCCGGGCATCCCGCCGACGGCGCACTTACTCGCGAGGAGTTGCCGCCGAATCGGGATCGTGTCCATTCCGCGGAGTCCCTGGCCGATTCCATCGAAGAGCAGGCACCGGAGCTTTTCGCTGCTCCCCAACTGCCGGGCGACCACCCGGCTGAGTCCACGCAATTTCCGAGAACGCTGGTAAACCAGGACTTCGTCGATTCTCCCCTTCCGGATCCGGAGACTGCGCTGAAAGCCATCCCCGGAGATTCGGTTAAGGCGCTGGAAACCACAGCCCTGGCAAAACCAGAGCACCCCGCAGCCTGGAGTTCTGCCGCCAGCGCCCGTCATTTCCTCGAGCAACTGGCCTTGGCCCAACGTCCCGGAGCCCTGGCCCGGTTCTGGAACTCCCGCCGTGGAGACATCTACCTGGCGATCGCTGTGATTCTGGTGGCCGGCGTTATTCGCTGGGGAATCTGGTCGAACCATTCGGTAAGCGCCACCGGCAACCCAGCCGCGGCGGCAAGTCACCGCCGCCCCGACCCGACTGCCGATCTCTCGCTGTTCGACCGCATGCTCATCAGCTTGGGCCTTGCGGAAGCGCCCCCGGCTCCGGAATACCGGGGCAATCCCGACACCCAAGTTTGGGTCGATCTCCATACTGCCCTCTACTACTGCCCGGGAACCGATCTGTATGGCAAAACTCCGAAGGGAAAATTCACCTCGCAGCGGGATGCGCAGCTGGACCAGTTTGAGCCCGCCTACCGCAAGGCCTGCGACTGAAGGTAGCCCTCAAGGTTCCTTTCCCGTTTGGTAGGTCGTTTCATTTGACAACCCCACGCCGCCGGAGTGCAATCATACTCATAGGTTTCGCCCGCTTCGTCTAGTCAATCTCTCGCACACTAGGAGAACCCTATTTGCCGCGACAAACTGACGATCCCGACGTGCCCAGTACCCTGCCCACGCCCGAACTGAACCCTCTGGTCAATCCAGTCCTGGGGCAAAACATGGGCCGGTGGGCCGAGGTTTATTTCACCAGTCCGCCGGAGAAGCGTGAGCAAGCGGTGCTCGAGCTCTTGCGGGAACTGGAAGCGACAAACCCTCCGCGCGAAGGCCCCACTGTGGCCCCTCTGTCACCGCTCCCAGAGCCGGCCCCAGAACCGGTGGTCGCGCTCGCTTCGCAGATCGCCGAGCCTCAGTCGGCCAGGGTTCGCTGTCGCTGTGGCTGGGAGAATCCCGCGTCCTACAAATTTTGTGGCAAGTGCGGCACTCCTGTGGGAGAAGAAGAAAAGGATCGACAAATCGAGCATCGACGAATCGAAGATCGACGAATCGAAGATCCACTGCCGCGGGAACCTGCTCTCTACGAGCAGCGCAGAGAATCGCAGTTCGGACCCTCTGACGAACCGGCACCAAGCATGAACGGATTGTCGCTATTCCAACGCCGGCGCGAAGACGACTACCGCTTCGATGGTACCGACGGGCTCCTTGACTCTGCGCCAGCGGCCGGGTCATACCGCGTCTACATCGGCATAACGCTGGCGATTGCGATTATCGTTCTCGCGTACGTGGCATGGCGCGGCGCGCAGTCCACATCGCAGAGTTCGCCGGTCGCATCGCAGGCCCCGCTGGCTGTGACCCAGGAACCGTCTGCGACGCCAGCGCCGCCGCCCAACCCACCGCGCACCGGTGCGCCGGAAGCAAGCCAGCAAGCGGCCGTCCCCGCACCTGACGCGGCAGCGCCAGCTAGCCATCCAGCAGCCCCCCAGGCCGGCAGGGACGAGGCCGCTAGTGCGGCACCGCCCACGGCTCCGGTTCCCGGGAAGAGCCTGCGGGCAGAGGCCGTCGTGGGAGCCGGCGCCGAAGAGCTGGCCATGGCTCAACGTTATCTGAATGGAACCGATGGTCAGGAACGCAACAGCGCCGAAGCGGCGAAATGGCTATGGAAAGCCGTTGCCAAACACAACGGCAGCGCGACGCTCCTTCTTGCGGACCTCTACCTGAAGGGCAATGGGGTTCCAAAGAATTGCGATCAGGCGAGGGTGTTGCTCGACGCAGCCGCCCTCCAGGGAGTGAAGGACGCCGGAGAGCGGCTGCGACATCTTCAGGCTTTTGGCTGTCAGTAATTCCTAAAGCCGGCGCTGAATTCTACGGCGGTGAATGCCGCAGGGGCATTCCAGGCTGCGGCGTCTCTGCCAGCATGTGCCCGGCGAACTCTATTGAGTTGCCAGCACAGACGGAGTCCGCCGCGACTCGTACCAAAGCGCGAGTTCCACACGGTTCCAAAGTCCGAGTTTGTCGTAGATCACCCGGAGATAATTCTTCACCACATGCTCCGTCGTCCCGATGGCTTCCGCCACTTCGCGATTCTTCAGGCCTTCGGCAACGAGTTGGATGACTCTATGTTCACGTTCACTGGGGACACGGGTCCCATAGCGTCCATTTGCAGGCATGCTTGCCTCCGGTACAACAGGGTCGCGAGTTTCACTCGCTTGATACCGCCATTGATTCCAAAACGAAGAAATAACCGGTTGAAATGAGCTTTCACGGTCCGCCGCGCCATCTTGAGCTGGCTGGCAATTTCGGCGTTATCACATCCTTGCAAAAGCAGTTCGACAATCTGCTGTTCGCGTGGACCGAGCCGAACAGTCTGCTCCTTCATCCCATCCCCCCTCAATTTTCGTGGCCTTTGCCCCAGAATTTCCGTACGGCTGAAACTTACTAAATCCCATAGCACCCACATTGCCATTTTGAGACAGGTATTGTCTGTGACACTCGAACAGCCTTTTCCACAGGCACTTGCAGACGATCCGACCGTTCGTTGGGACGCAGCCAGGCACCTCCCGAAAAGTGGCCCCCCTCCGTCTGTGTCCTCTCCCACGTGCGATCAGCCGCATAAAACGTGCATAGACAGTGGTCTCAGTCATATAGGGTCGGACCGAGACCAACATTTCTTTCGTTCCCCGAGGCCTTTCAGACCAGTAAAAAGAAATTGGTAGGACCAAGTAACTCGAGCAAGGGTCGGGGTCGGGCTGACCGGTGGTCAGGTGAACACCTTAGACGAAACTTCCCGGCATGCAGGGGAGCCTTGGCACAAATTACACGATTGGCCCTAATCGTTTTTCCTCACAATTCTGCTTCGACGGTCGAGTTAGCCCACTTCTGACCCTGCCTCAAAAATGAGCATCATCGCGTCTGAGTCATTGAGAACCACTGTGTCGCGTTTTTTGAACGGCTTCGGCAATCGACCGGAGATCGCCTCTTATCCGCGCGGATACCTGCCGCGAAAACTTGAACGTCGTACAAGCAACCTCTGCGATCCAGTCCCCGACTGGGCTACCAGGGCTGAAGTACATTCAGCATGCCGACGTAGGCAGGTTTTGTCCCATCGATCGCGTTCACCAACGCAGGAATGCATAGACTGGATTGCCAGCAGACGGTTACCAGCGTCACTGGAGTTGTTCCGATTAGTACAGACTTCCCGAAATCGTGGCAGCGTAAAATGTGGCTGGGGTCCCCCGGTTCCGTCGCGGCCGCAAGAAAATTTGCATGCGGCGATTTCATGATTCGGACTCGCGGCCGCGCCCGTTCCGTTTTTCCATATCAGTGTGCGCCAGTATAAAAGTCGAGGTGCAGGAGTGCAGCGGCTTCGCGGAGAACCGCGTGGTTCCCGACCTGCCGTCCGATGTTGTGCATGTGTGGATACTGTCGCTGCAAGGCTCCCGTCCGATCGAGGAAAGCTGTTTCGAATTGCTCTCGGCACAGGAGCGCGAGCGCGCGGCACGCTTTCGTGTTGAAAAGCCTCGCACTGACTTCATCTTGACCCGCGGCAAACTCCGCTCCCTGGTCGCCGGTTACCTTCGAACCGCGCCGCGCGACCTATCGTTCCGCTATTCGGAACACGGCAAGCCACTCCTCGATGGACCATTCGATCTGCGCTTCAACGTCTCGCATACGGACGGTCTGGCACTGTTGGCGTTCGCGCGCAAACGCGAGATCGGCGTCGACGTGGAAAAGATCAATCCTGCACCGGACGTCAGAAAACTGGCGGAGCGCTTCTTTTCTGTCGCTGAACGTCGCGCTCTGGAGCGTCTTTCTGGGGACGAACTCCACGCCGCTTTCTTTCGTTGCTGGACTCGCAAGGAGGCGTACGTCAAGGCGCGAGGGGAAGGACTGTCGTTGCCCCTGCATCAGTTTGACGTTTCGGTTGCGGCGGACGAATCTCGAGCTCTGTTGGCCACCAGGCCGAATCCCTCCGAAGCCAGTCGCTGGATCTTGCGCGACTTAAGTACAAGCCCCGGGTATGCGGCAGCCCTGGCCGTGACGCACTCAGCGGAAGACTGACAGACGAAGATTCGCCCCGCGGTTCACTCTGCAAAAACTTGCATCTTCGTCGCTTGAAAGGCAAAAACAGCTCCTCTCCTGCGCAACAATTTGCGCATCTTTGGAGCCTCAAACCCGATCCGCTTCGGAAATTTGAATGTGAAGCCTTTATCCTTATCAACTTACAGTACAATGGTCGAAATCTGTCCGGCATGGCACTTGCGTGGAGTAAGGTGTGCAATCTTTTTGGTGTACACTAGGGCTCATCTGGGTCATTGGCCCGCAACAGATTTGTAGGTCTCGTTAGCATGTTCCCCCCCAAATGCATGTCTGGAAGTCATCATTGATTCCTTCTTCGAGACGCTGAGTTACATGCAGTAAATCCAAAATCAACGAACCTGGGAGGTTCACGCACTTGTCTGCTTCAGCTAGTCATTTGATCGCTCCGCACGGCGGCGAACTTGTAACTCTTCTTGCCTCACCGGAAAAAGCCGCAGAACTGAAAGCCCACTCCCGCGAGTGGCCATCCTGGGACCTGACTGCCCGCCAGATCTGCGATCTCGAACTGCTGATGAGCGGCGGCTTCTCTCCGCTGCGCGGCTTCATGACGCAAAGCCGACTACGAAGGCGTCTGCCACAACATGCGGCTGGCCAACGGCATGCTCTGGCCCATGCCGATCACGCTCGACGTGACCGAAGAATTTGCCAAGAAGCTCACGCCCGGCAGCAGCAAAGTCGCGCTGCGCGACGCCGAAGGCGTGATGCTGGCCGTGCTGCACGTCGAGGAAGTCTGGCAGCCCGACCGCACGGCCGAAGCCAAAGCTGTTTTCAACACGCACCAGCAAAGCACATCCCGGGGCCGATTACGCGATGAACAAGGCGAACCCGTGGTACGTGGGCGGCCGCGTCGAAGGACTGCAGGCTCCCTCGCACTATGATTTCCGCTCGCTGCGCCTGACGCCCGCCGAATTGCGCGCTGAGTTCGCCCGCCTCGGCTGGCGCCGCGTCGTCGCCTTCCAGACCCGCAATCCTATGCACCGCGCGCACGTGGAACTGACCTTCCGCGCGGCCAAGCAGGTTGAAGCCAATCTGCTGATCCATCCCGTCGTCGGCATGACCAAACCCGGCGACGTGGATTACTTCACCCGCGTGCGCTGCTACCAGTTGCTGCTTCCAAGTACCCGCACGGGAACGGCGAAGCTCTCGCTGCTGCCGCTGGCCATGCGCATGGGCGGACCGCGCGAAGCCATCTGGCACGCGCTGATTCGCAAGAACCACGGCTGCACCCACTTCATCGTCGGCCGCGATCACGCCGGCCCGGGCAAGGACACCGACGGCAAGCCGTTCTACGGTCCCTACGATGCCCAGGAACTCTTCAAGAAGCACGAAGCCGACATCGGCGTGACCATGGTTCCTTTCAGCATGATGGTCTACCTCGAGGACGAGGACCGCTACGTTCCCGACGATGAAGTCCAGCAGGGCGACAAGGTCCTGAACATCTCGGGCACGGAGCTGCGCGACCGCCTGAACGAAGGCCGCGACATTCCCGGCCTGGTTCACCTATCCGGAAGTCGTGCAGGAACTGCGCCGCAGCTTTCCGCCCCGCGCCAAGCAGGGCGTAACCGTCTTCTTCACCGGACTTTCGGGCTCGGGCAAGTCCACCATCGCCAACGTGCTGATGACCAAGTTCCTGGAAGTGGGCGGACGCCCGGTGACCCTGCTCGACGGCGACCTGGTGCGCAAGCATCTTTCGTCCGAACTCGGATTCTCCAAGGAGCATCGCGACATCAACATCCGCCGCATCGGCTACGTTGCCTCGGAAATCACCAAGAACGGCGGCATCGCGATCTGCGCGCCCATCGCTCCCTATGACGCGACCCGCAAAGCATGTGCGCCAGATGATCGAGCCCTACGGCGGCTTCATCCTGGTGCACGTCGCCACCTCGATCGAAGTCTGCGAACAGCGCGACCGCAAGGGCCTGTACGCCAAGGCGCGCGCCGGCATCCTCAAGGAATTCACCGGGCATCTCCGATCCCTACGAGGTTCCGGCCGATGCCGACGTGACCATTAACACCGGCGAACTGTCAGCCGAAGAAGCCGCCCAGGAAATCATTCTGCACCTGGAGCGCGAAGGCTTCATCGGAGTAAATAGGGCGGGAGAGTAAGGCGACGAGGAATCGACTATGCCACTGATAGCGACCAAAATCCTGGTTGGCTTTGTCGTGGGCGTCCTCATCGGTTTGAGCGGCGTGGGGGGCGGCGTTCTGCTGCTCCCCATTCTGATCTTCGGCCTGAAGATGCCGGCCATCGTCGCCGTCGGTTCCGACGCGCTGTTCAACTTCTTCACCAAAATTCCGGCCAGCCTGTCTGCACCTCAAGAAAGGCACGGTCCGCCGCAAAGTCGTGCTCGCGCTGGCCGTCGGCAGCATTCCCGGATCATCGGTGGCGTAAGCTGCTCGATGTACATCCGGCACCTCTACGGCGACGGCGTCAACAACTTCATCAAGACCGCCGTGGGTGTGCTGCTGATCGTGATTCCCACTCTGCTGTTGTTCCAGAGACGAATCGAAGAACGTGTCGCCAATCGACCCCCGACCATGAAGAGTTTCATGGGCATGGCGGTCATCGGCCTGTTTGCCGGATTTCTGGTGGGCATGACTTCGGTGGGTTCAGGCAGCATCATCATGATGTTGCTGCTGCTGTTCTACAGTTTTCCGCCCAAAGTCAAGGTCGGCACCGACATCGTCCACGCCGTCATTCTCACCGGAGTCACCAGCTTCCTTCATTTCCGTCTGGGCAACGTTGATTCCGGGCTCGTCGTGTCGCTGCTGATCGGCTCCATCCCCGGCGGGCTGCTCGGTTCGCATTTGAGCACCCGCGTTCCCATGCTCTGGCTGCGCCGCATTCTCTGCACTCTGCTGCTGGTGACGGGAGCGAGAATGCTCTGGCCCGCTCTCTAAAGCAATCCCAAGGACACTATGACTTCTTCCTATGCTGACATTCTGATTCGCATCCAGGCCGCGCTGGAAGCGGCTCGTGTTATCTTCGGCCGCTTCACTCCCGGAGAGGTCGCAGGCGGAATACAAGGCCGGCCACGATCCGGTCACCGAAGCCGACCGCGCCGTCGACGCCGTGCTGCGCCAGAATCTGCTGCGGGACGGCGAAGGCTGGCTCTCGGAAGAAAGCGCCGACGACCTCTCCCGTCTCGAAAAACAACGCGTCTGGGTGGTCGACCCTCTGGATGGCACCCGCGAGTTTGTGAAGGGATTGCCGGAATTCTGCGTTTCGATTGGCTTCGTGGAGAATGGCAAACCTGTGGCCGGAGGAATCTACAACCCCGCCACGCAGGAAACTTTTCTTGGAGCAGTGGATAGCGGAGTGCTCTACAACGGCCAGCCCTCGCGTCCCAGCCAGCGCACCGGTCTCGACGGCGCCCTCATCCTGGCCAGCCGCAGTGAGGTGAAGCGCGGCGAGTGGAAGCAGTTCGAGAACGGTCCGTTCAAAGTCCAAGCCATGGGTTCGGTCGCCTACAAGCTCGCGCTGGTTTCCGCTGGCCGCGCGGATGTTACTTTCACTCTGACCCCCAAAAACGAATGGGACGTCGTGGCCGGAGCGGCCCTGGTGCAGAGTGCGGGCGGCTTTGTCAGCACTCTGGAGAAAACGAACCTGACCGCCAATCGCCGCGATCCTCTTCTGTCCGGGCTGCTGGCGAGCGGACCTTTCCTGAAAGACAAACTGCTTGCCCTGGTAGAGCCCCACATCGGCATGGTCGAACCTGCGCGCTAGCTCAGGGCTGGGCGTCGCCACTTACCGTGAGCAGTCCCGCGGTACTCGTTCTCGGTTCGTCCCTCTGGCCTGCAATCCTGCTTAGCTTATGATAGGAGCCACGATTACGTTTCCGCTCCTCTCCAAGTGACGATCGACAAGTAAGCTTATGGGCAGACTGGATAAGGGTCAGATTATCAAGAACGTAGGGTCGAGCTGGTTCTCGCTCGGGCTCAACATTCTGATCGGGATTTTCCTTTCTCCTTTTATCCTGCACCGCCTCGGGGACGCCGCTTTCGGTATTTGGGTCCTGATCTTTTCCCTGACCGGCTACTACGGCATCTTCGATTTCGGGATTCGTTCCTCCATCGTCCGGTATGTCTCGAAGTACACCGCGACGCACGATATCAACGAAGTCAGCCGGCTGATCAGTACCAGCATGTTCACCTACACCTGCGTCGCGGCGCTCAGCATGCTGATCACAGTGGTGGGGTACTTCTACGTGGATCGCATGTTCCACATTGCGCCCGGTTTTCAATCCACCGCGCGCTGGCTTTTTTTGCTGGTGGGCGGTTCGGTGGCGCTAGGCTTCCCACTCGGCGTTTTCGGAGGAATGCTCGAAGGGTTGCAGCAGTTCTACGTGCTCAATCTGACTAATGTTGTTTCCAGCGTGCTGCGGGTGGTGCTGATCGTGTTCTTTCTGAATCGCGGCTACGGTCTGCTCACCGTAGCCCTGATCACCGTAGGTTTGCCGTTGGTTGCCTCCGTGGTTCGCGGAGTCATCGCGCTTCGCGCCTTACCGATCACATTCTCATGGATGTACGTCGACCGGGAAACGTTCCGCCACATGGCGAATTACAGCTCGATCACCTTCATGATTATGGTGGCAGGCCGGCTCCGATTCAAAACCGACGCCGTGGTGATCGGCACGTTTATGTCCTCGGCCGCGATTACTTATTTTTACGCTGGGTCGCGCCTGGTCGACTATGCCGGCGACGTGGTGGGCAGCCTGGCGCAGATCTTTGTTCCCATGTCGAGCCAGTCTGACGCGGCGGGAAATATCGACCGCCTGCGGAAGATTTTCGTTGTCGGCAACCGCGCCTGCGCCTTCACCATGCTGCCCATCACCGCCGTCTTCGTGATCCTGGGCAAATCCATCATCGAAGTGTGGGTCGGAAACAAATATGTCGCGCAGGCTTATCCCGTGCTGCTGACCCTCATCTTTCCCTACACCCTGATGCTGGCCCAGTCGACCTCTGGACGTCTGCTGTTTGGCATCAGCAAGCACGGGAAACTAGCGGTGGTTACCTTAATCGAAGGCTCTGCAAACCTGATTCTCAGCATATTGTTGGTGAGGCCTTACGGAATCATTGGCGACGCGTTGGGAACGGCGATTCCGTTGCTGGGTACGTACATCTTGTTCATGCCGTTCCATCTGTGCTCCCGGCTCGGGATTCGGGTTTCAACATTTTTGCGCGAGGCGTACGTTCTGCCTTTGACCCTGTCCATGCCCATGGTAGCCACCCTCCTGCTCATGAGACATTGGTTTGTGGCTCATACGTATCGGACTTTGGCGATGCAGTTACTTGCGGGAGGAGTCGTTTACGGCGCCAGTTGCGCGTGGGCGTACGCGACCGGCAAAGCCCTCCATGCCGGCAATCTCGGCCCCTTAGCGGAACACGACCAACCGGGAACGGTCGCCATCAGCCAGCGCGAGACGTTTCAGGAGGATGTGTAACCAGACAACAGTTACTTCCTGCTTTAAACTGTTCACGCCTGCCGTCTGCGCCATGGCTCGACCGCCATTAGCGCTGGTTGGCATGTGTTAGACTTTTCTTGTTTGCGTGCTCGAGCAATTCTGCCATGATCAGGCACCTGATTGCCGGAACCAAGCGGGCCTTCGGATTGCACAGTCCGGGGCGTGAACTCATTGTTTTTCCCGATGACACGTTTCTCGTTTCCTACCCGAAATCGGGCAATACCTGGACCCGGTTTCTGATAGCGAATCTGGTGTATCCCGAGAAAAAACCCGACTTTTCCAACATCAATGAGTTGACCCCCGACCCGGAAGCGCTCTCCAAGAGGCATCTTTCGGGCATGCCGAGACCCCGTATCCTGAAAAGTCACCAGTACTTCGATCCACGCTTTCCGCAAATCATCTACATTGTGCGTGACCCGCGGGATGTCGCTCTTTCGCAGTATCACTTCCACCGCAAGCGTAGAGTAATCGGGGACGATTATCCCATTGGAAATTTTGTCAAGCGATTCCTGGCGGGGGAAACTACTCCGTACGGATCCTGGGCGGAGAACGTGGCGAGTTGGCTGTGCACCAAGTACGGGCACCCGCGATTCTTGCTATTGCGATACGAAGATATGGTCGCCGACACTCCCACCGAGTTGGCTAAAGTCGCTTCCTTCCTGGGCTTACCGGCTGACTCCTCGCGAATCGCTCACGCCGTTGCACAGAGCTCGGCCGACAAGATGCGTGAACTGGAAAGCGCTCAGGCTCTCCGTTGGTCATCCACGAAAGAAACGCGACAGGACGTTCCTTTTGTTCGATCGGCCAAAGCTGGGGGATGGAAGGAGGCCCTGCCCGAGGCCTCAATCCAGGAACTGGAGCGCGCCTGGTTCCCCCTGATGAAATGGCTTGGCTACGAACCTGTGTCGACTCCGGCCGAAGACGCCATGTCCGCGCACCTGCAGGAATCATTGTTGGGGCAGCGCACCTCGTGATCCAACGTATTCCACGAACTTTCGAGCGCCTTTTGGGCAGACACATTACAGAACGTGGCTTCACGCTATGTTCCGACGGCACTTGTATTGTTTCCTGTCCGCGTTTCTCCCAATGATCTACGGAATCAAAGTCGTTCTCTCATACTTACTAGGAACAGATGTTGCGGACCGCAATCTGGCGGTCTACCCAGACGATACTTTTGTTGTGTCTTATCCGCGTTCCGGAAACACCTGGACTCGCTTCCTCATTGCCAACCTGGCTTTCCCCACCGAAAACGTAACCTTCGCCAACATTGAGCGCCTGATCCCGGATACTTCTTCACAGTCCAATCGTGCGTTGAAACGTACACCTCGCCCACGAATCATCAAGAGCCACACCTACTTTGATCCGCGCTGCCGGCGCGTGCTCTACATTGTGCGCGACCCTCGCGATTTGGTGCTCTCCTATTACCACTTTCAGAGGAGATGCCGGCAGATTGCGGACGATTATCCGCTCGCCGACTACGTCGATGATTTTGTCCATGGCAGGCTGATCTCAGCCGGCTGGGGCAGTTGGGGTGAAAACGTGGCGAGCTGGATCTACACCCGCCATAACCGAGACGGCTTCCTGCTGGTGCGCTATGAAGATATGCAGGCCGACCTTGAACTGGAGCTCAAGCGCATCGCCGAATTCCTGCGTCTGGAACCCACTCCAGAACGCTTGCAGCACGCCATCGAAGCCAGTTCGCCGGAGCGGATGCGAGAGCTGGAACGGACTCAGTCGGACCTGTGGGTAGCGACCAGGAAACATCGCAAGGACATCCCCTTCGTGGGCGCGGCCGCGAGCGGCCAATGGCAGTCCGATCTACCCGCACCCTTGGCAGCCAAAATCGAATCGACATGGGGAAATCTGATGCTGATGCTGGGGTATCCGCTGCTGACCAGCGAAGTCAGTCAGACGCATTCCGCTCGCTGATGGCGACTGCGACTGGAGCTGCCCTGCTCCTCGACCAAAAAAGCGCAAAATTCGCGCAGGCCTAACTCGAACTCCTGGCTCTTGATTGAGCAATCGCCTTTTGGGCGATTTCTACGATCTTGGCTGCCCGGTTCGCCCAGGTGAATTGAGCCGTCACCAGTTCATGCAGCAGTTCCGCCCGCTCTTCGGCCTTCCGCGGATCTCTCCCGACCGCCATAATCGCATCAGCCATAGCCGCAGGTGTGTCAGCCACCGTGAGAAGGCCGCGGAGTTCGGACGGGAAAAACTCCACCGCCATCGAAGTAGCGACCACGCTCGTGCGGTTTATGATCGCCTCTAATACCTTGTTCTTGAACCCTCCACCCGATATGAGTGGCGCGACAAAACTTTCGCTGCACGCGATTTCACGATTGAGATCCTCGACATACCCGGTCACGACCACGTTCTTCGACGCACGTTCCAGCAGTGCCGGAATTGGGTTCGCTCCCGCAATCACAAAACAAACATCCGGGCGTTGCCGCAGTACCAGGGGAAACACGTGATCCAGGAACCATAGAGCAGCTTCGTAGTTCGGCGGGAAATCCATATTCCCAGTAAAAATAATGCGCCCCGGAATCTTCGGATATGTTCCCCGTGGAACACCCGCCTTGACGCCATTCAAGACCACCGCGCTCGTCTCCGGCTTACCGCCGATGTCATCGATCGCCTCCTTATCTACCGGCGACACCATCATCTTCATCACTGGCATCCGGCTATAGTAGTGCTCTCGCGCATAAGCGAACACCGCCGGCTTCAGAGCCCGCATCAGGCCGACGAAATCGCGCTCTCGGATCCGAAAGTCAATCTCGCGACGTTCATAAAGTGTTCGGCAGTCGCCCAGATCGTAAATGAACGCGCATCCGCTTTGCGATACTTGCGGCAAGAAAAGTGCGCGAACGCTGGAGATCAAAATGACATTCGCCCCGCGCTCTCGCGCGATGGCATCAATCCGAGCGGTGAACGTTCGCTGAGCCGGGCGCAGTACGGCATTCGCGAGCCCTGGGTAAATAAGCCTCGCCGCAGCCTGGAGCCGCCACAACGGCGCTTCAAAGTTGGCTTCGAGGAAATCGGTAAAGACGCCTTGTGCCTTCAACTTCTGGAAATATTGAATACTGGGCCCGCGATCCGGGTCCATAAAATTTACCGCGAACGTAACGGTGTGACCCTGCGCGACGAGTTCCGGAGCAAAATTGAAGTACCGGATCAATGCCCCGTGATGCTGGTGCTTCTCATGTTCGAAATCGATAACCCACAAGAAGTGCAACCGACAGCTCAGTTCAGGCATGGAAGGAAATATTTCTCAAGGATCATCATTTTAGCGCATGAATTTCGTTTCACCGCTCGGTCCGACCCAGTATCCGGAATCTCTGGCCTGGCCCGTTTCCCCGCACATCCTCCGCTTCTGCAATACAGCTCTCCTCGTTGCGCCCGCCGCTTCCCAAAATGTTTCTAGCCCTGCGTCTCGCTTGATCCCCCATCCCCCCAAACTTCGGTGTATGTCTACTTGCCAGCAGACATGTACTCCCGGCGACCTCTTGGGCAGGACCTTCTGTTACCTACTTCCACAAGTGCGGCTTCGCTATCGTGTGACCTGAACGCAAGGACCAGAACGATTTAGGTCCCCCATAAATCCAAATCGAGGTCAGTCCATTGGTCTTGCGAGCGGTATCCCCCAGCTCGTTGCACTTGCAGCCGAGGTTTGCATCTACTCTTTTGCGCCTCGCGACACTCACGCTGGCATGCGCAGCGTTGACGATCGCGATGGGTTGTGGCGCAAGCAATGTGACGCAGAACACACAGCCTGCGTCGCAGATCGAATTGGCGGTGTCGCCTCCAACCGCCGCGCTTGGGCCAGCGGCACAGCAGCGATTCACTGCCACCGTGCGCGGGACGAGCAACACCGCTGTGATCTGGTCGGCATCAGCCGGATCAATCTCCAGCGACGGCACGTTCGACGCGCCTGCAGCAAGCAATGGAACCCAGATCACGATCACCGCGACGAGCGTCGCCGACTCGACCCGACGCGCCACCAGTGTGGTGACCGTTCAGCTTCCCGCGAAACTCGCGATCACGACTTCCTCCCTCGCCGACGCCACGCTCAACTCGCCTTACGGCGCGAGCCTTGCCGCGACCGGCGGAACTCCGCCGTACCAATGGACGGTCTCGGCTGGGACCCTCGCCCCAGGCATCCAGCTGAACCTTACGACCGGCGCATTTGCGGGCACTCCCAGCCAGGGGGGAACATTCTCGTTCACCGTAAAGGCCACCGACACCGCGTCTAACTCCGTGACCCAGAACTTCACCCTCTCGGTGGCAGCGGTCGCCAGCGGCAATTTTGACGGGCCCGCGGAGTTGCCTCGCGTGTACTTGAATTCCACCCTGGCTGATACTCCGGCGCCCGGTTCCACGATTACCGTGAAAGCAGGCGGCGACCTGCAAAGTGCGCTGGACAATGCGAATTGTGGAGATACCATTTCGTTGCAGGCGGGCGCGACCTTTACGGTTGGGGGTCTGTTGACCCTGCCCGCGAAGACGTGCGATAACCAGCACTGGATCATCGTTCGCACCAGTACTCCCGACGCCAAGCTGCCGCCCGAGGGCACTCGCATGACGCCCTGTTACACGGGCGTCGCGTCTCTGCCCGGCCGGCCTGCCTTTGCCTGTTCCTCGCCACAGAAACTTCTGGCCACCATCACCTTCTCGGGCATTGGGAATGGTCCTGTCACGTTTGCGACTGGCGCCAACCACTATCGCCTGCTCGGACTGGAGATTACCCGAGTCGCCAACAACGGCAACGCGGTGGTCGCCCTCATCGGCCCGGAATTGCTCGGCTCCATGAGCCAGATCGTGCTCGATCGCCTTTATATTCACGGTTCGCCACAAGACGAGACCCGGCGTGGAGTCCAATTGAGCGGCGCCACCAGCGTCGCCATCCAGGATTCTTATATCTCCGAATTACACTGCAAAGTGAAAGGTACGTGCGTTGACTCGCAGGCTTTAGGGGGCGGCAACGGCTCACTGCCCGGCGGACCATTCCGCATCGTTGACAATTTTCTTGAAGCCGCCGGGGAGAGCATCATCTTCGGCGGGGCGGCTGCAACCCAGACCCCGGCCGACATTGAGATCCGGCTCAATCATCTGTTCAAGCCGATGTTCTGGATGAAGGGCCAGACGGGGTATGCGGATCCGGCCTTTATCGTGAAGAATCACTTCGAATTGAAAAATGCGCAGCGCGTGCTGTTCGACTCGAACATACTGGAAGATACCTGGGGCGGCTTCACGCAATCCGGTTACTCGGTGCTGATCACACCTAAGAATCAGGGTCTGGGAACTGTGAACGTCTGTCCGCTCTGCCAGGTCACTGACGTCACCGTGCGCAATGTCACCATCAGTCACGTCGCGGGAGCGTTCCTGATCGCCAACGCGCCGGAAAAACCGGGCGGCTCCGCCCTCCAGGGGCAGCGCTACAGCATTCACGACGTAATCGTGGATGATATGGACGGAGTAAAGTACGCGGGCTACGGAATTTTTGCCCAGGTTTCGACCATCCCTGAGCCGTTGCTGCAAAACGTGAAAATCAACCACGTGACGGCGTTTCCACCCAAGATGCTTTTGAATGTGGGCGCGCCCAACACCGTGCAAATGCCCGGCTTCATCTTCACCAACAACATTGTCGGCAGCGGTACGGCCCCGGTCTGGTCCACCGGTTCGTTTGGAAACGCCGACTGCGCCCACACTGATATCCCCATAAAGACCATGGATATGTGCTTCTCGGGATACATTTTCTCCAACAATGCCATCCTCGGAGCATCTTCCCAGTACCCGCCGTCTTCCTGGCCAACTGGCAACTCATTCAACGCTGCAGCGGAGATTGGTTTTGTGAACTTCAACAACGGCAATGGCGGCGACTACCATTTACTGCCGTCCAGTCCAGCGAAGGGTGCGGCCAGTGACGGCGGTGACCTCGGCGCCAACGTGGACGCAGTCCTGACCGCAATCCGCGGCGTACAATAATCTCTTTTCGTCCGCGAACTCATGGGCGCTTCGGTCGTGGGTTACTTGTGGCCCCCTACCTGCGCTTCCATCGCCGTCCCACACCACTTTTTGACGTGGTAACATAACGGAAATTGACTTGCTCTTAACCTGTCACTTCCGTCGTGGCCACGCAGCGTGCAGACGACTTACCCCGATGAACGAATCCTGGCGCGCCTAGAGCGGTGCGCATGACCATCCTGCTGCGGACTTGGCTGCTGTGTGGGTTGCTCTTCTGTCCTGTTCCCCCGGCTGGGGCGGGCCAGACCTCCTCGACCCAGCCCTCCAGTCCAGGCAAGTTTGATGGTCCCGCGGAACTGCCTCGCGTTTTCGTGAAGAGTGGGCTCGCCGATACTCCCGCCCCCGGCAAGGTGCTGCTGGTGAAGGGCGGCGACAACCTCCAAAGCGCCCTTGATAAAGCCACCTGCGGCGACACGATCAGACTCGAAGCGGGCGCCAGTTTCACCAACATGGGCCATTTTCGGTTACCCAAGAAGCCGTGCGACGATGCCCACTGGATCGTCATTCGGACCAGTGCTCCCGATGACGCGCTGCCTCCAGAGGGAACTCGCATCACGCCCTGCTATGCCGGCGTAACCTCCCTGCCCGCTGGTCCCTCCTTTGCCTGCACCTCCAGTAAGAACGCGATGGCCAAGATCGTCTTTACGGGCCGGGGAGGTACCGGCCCTCTTGCCTTTTCCGATGGCGCCAATCACTACCGTTTGATTGGCCTCGAAATCACGCGCGAGTCTTCCCCCGCCAGCGTCGTCGCCCTGGCAGGTCCCGACGGGCCGGTAGCTGCCGACCACATCATCTTCGACCGCGTCTGGCTGCATGGCAATGCCCAGGACGAAACCCGGCGTGGGCTGTTCTTGAGCGGCACTACCAACATCGCGGTCGTGGATTCGTTCTTCAGTGATTTTCATTGCGTGGCCAAGACCGGCACGTGCGTGGACTCCCAAGCCATCGCGGGCGGCACCGGCGACCTGCCCATGGGTCCCTACAAAATCGTCAATAACTTCCTCGAAGCCGCCGGGGAGAACATCATCTTTGGCGGTGACCGGGCCACCGCGACGCCCGCCGACATTGAGATCCGGCGCAATTACCTTTTCAAGCCCCTCGCCTGGATGTCCGGGGAGCCGGGCTTTGTCGGGGGTTCGAGTGGAAGTCCCTTCATCGTGAAGAACAATTTCGAACTGAAAAACGCCCAGCGCGTTCTGTTCGAGGGAAACGTCCTGGAAGGCAGTTGGGGCGGTTTCTCCCAAACTGGTTTTTCCATTCTTCTCACCCCTAAGAATCAGTACAACGGGCCCGTTCGAGGCAGTGTTTGCCCGCTTTGCCGGGTCACTGACATTACCATTCGCGATTGCCGGATCGCTCACGTCGCCAGCGGCCTTCTGATCGCGAACGTTTCGGACCGGGACGGCGGACCATCCGCTGCGGGCGAGCGCTACAGCATCCACAACCTGGTCATCGACGACATCGATGGCAAAAGATTTCGTGGTTTCGGTGCCTTCCTGGGCTTGATCTCCAACGTGCCGACCATGAAGGACGTCCGGATCGACCATGTCACTGCGCTCTCCGCCAGCATGTTGATGAATGTGGGGGTCCGGCAGGAACATATCCAGAACTTTGTCTTCACCAACAATCTGATTGGCGCCTACGAAAAGTCGGTCACCAGCACCGGCGGGCCGGGCAACTGCGTCATCCAGCCCGAGAGACTGGGACCGGTGGGCGTCTTCAAGAGTTGTTTCGACTCGGTGACATTCACCAACAACGTCATCATCAATGGAATGGGCCCCTGGCCTCCCGGCAACTTCTCCCCTAAAAACCTGGACGCGGTTGGCTTCGTTAAGAACGGAAGTGGGCTGGAGGCAATTCGCCTGTGCCGGGCAAAAGGCCCGTCCTGCAAGGATGTCTCCAAGTACAGCAATGCCGGGAACGATCACAAAGATGTTGGGGCAGACGTCGATGCCGTGACGGCCGCGACCCAGGGCGTGATCGAGTGACCTCTCCGGCCGGAGGCGTGGCAGGGAAACGCTCGTTTTTTTATGAAGCCGAAAACACCTGCGCTCGGCCTGAATTCCCGGACCGCACAGGAACTTCAGGTGGCTCTCCCTCAATCATCACCCGGAACCAGGTCTCCAGGTTGAGAAGACGCCATATCCGCGTGCCATGGTCTCGTGACTTGGAGCGGTGCTCGGCGAATATTCTCTTTACTGCGTCCCGTCGGAACAGCCCTCGCTCGGCGCTTCGCGGTTCCAACAGCATACGTTCCAGTTCGTCCAGTTGCGTTCCCACCAGCCAGGATTCCCAGGGCGTGGGGAACCCCATCTTCTTGCGATAGATGATCTCGTGGGGCAGAAGGTCTTCCACCGCCTGCTTCAAGATGACCTTCCCGGCCATGCCATGAATGGAGTATTGCGCCGGAATCGTTGCGGTAAATTCTGCGAGCACGTGGTCGAGAAAGGGCACGCGGCTCTCGACCGACGCCGCCATGCTCATCTGGTCCTGCTTCATCAACAGTTCAATGAGGTAACTGTTGATGTCGGAATACAGCAGCCGATGCAGCAGGTCTCCCTGCGATCGCGATCGTTCCCACGCGCTCATCGACCCGGCATACGCATCCCCGGCGCTAGCCAGAGCGTCGGGGCGTCAGCAGATCGGACTGTTCTGCCGCCGCAAATGCGGAAAAAAAGTTATCGAAGTAGAACGACGGCCACGAATTCCCATCCCGTACCAGGAAGGTATGTTCCAGCTTGCGGTGAAGTGATGCGCCGAGCGGACCAGCCTGGATCATCTTCCTCACGAACTGGCGCAATGGATCGGGAGTGACCGCGCGATACGCCCTATCCATGCGCGCATTCGTCAGCGTCCACGCGTAGCGGGTATAGCCCGCCAGCGTCTCATCGCTTCCCTCTCCGGTAAGAACTACGGTGACGTGCTCGCGGGCTAGACGAGCCACAAAATACAGCGCCACGCTGGAAGGCCACACCAACGGCTCATCCTCATGCCAAATCAGCTTGGGCAGGCTGGCGAAAAAATCCTCGCGGCTCAGCCGGACTTCGTGATGCTCCGATTGAATATGCTTCGCCACTTGCCGCGCGTACCCTAGTTCACTAAACCGTTCCTCGCCGTAGCCAACGGCAAATGTCTGGATGCGATCTCGCCGAATCTTTTTCGTCAGCGCCGCCACCGCACTGGAGTCCAGGCCCCCGCTGAGGAACACGCCCAGGGGAACCTCGCTCATCAGATGCGACGAAACCGCTCCTTCCAGCAACTCCCTGTACGTGCTGACATAGTATTCGCGAGGACGAATTTCATTTTCCGTCTCCCCGCTGAGATCCCAGTATCGGGCGACGCTGGGCTCGCCGTTCTCTGCCAGTTCCAGAGTATGTCCCGGCATCAGCTTCCGGATTCCCGCAAACATCGTTTCCGGCCCAGTGAGGTACCCGAAAGCCAGGTATTCGGCCAGTGCACCCGGGTTGAACTGGGCAGTAACCTCCGGGAAAGCAAGGATGGCCTTGATTTCTGATCCAAACAGAAACGCGCGCTCGTCCCACCGGTAATAAAAGGGCTTGATGCCAAGCCGGTCGCGGGCGGCGAACAAAGTCCGCTTCCGCCGGTCCCAGATCACGAAGGCGAACATGCCCCGCAAATGTTTTACGCAATCGCGGCCGTACTCCTCATAGAGATGGACAATGGTTTCAGTGTCGCTGTGAGTGCGGTACTGGTGGCCCTTTGCCTCGAGCTCGGCGCGCAAGGCGGCATGATTGTAGATCTCGCCGTTGTAGACGATCCAGACGTCCTGGTTTTCGTTGGACAGCGGCTGGTGGCCAGTCTTGACGTCGATGATGCTCAAGCCGCCGCATCGCCAGGCCAACATTCTCTTCGACAAAGTAGCCTTCGTCGTCGGGTCCGCGATGCGAGATTTGGCGATTCATCGCCGCCAGCGCATCGCGCTTTACGTGCCAATCTCGATCCGCATAAAAGACTCCACAGATGCCGCACATGGGGATTTCCGCTCACCCTCTAACTGCCGCCGTTGGGCGGCGCCTGTTGCTGGTCCGAGTCCTTGGGAGAGGTCATGACCTCCTCCGGATTCGACGACTGCACCGTCCTCAGGCCGCCCTGCACCACCAGTTCACACCAGCGAACAGCCTTCCTGCAGCGCAACTCAGGCCCACCCTCGATTTCAGTATAGCTGCCGTTACACAGAATCAACCGATGATCGGCCTCTCCGGGAGTTCGGCTCCAGCAGACAAATTCAGCATCACTCGACACCGAGTTCTGACGCCAGGGTTTCCCCGGCTCTGCAAAGAAGAACGAATACTCTCCGGCTTCACCCGCGTACTGGTAAGCCTGGACCGCCGAGTTGGGTTCCGCACCGCCGATTCGCGTGAGAGACCTCACAGCGGGATGGACTTCTTCCAAGACCACCAGCATGACAACAAATTCCGCTGGCGCTTCCGTCATCGTGCCGAAATTCAGCACGGTCATCGCCGACTTTTTTCCATATACCGGCGACCACGCCTCCTTGCGAACTTCCTCCGCCCAGCCCTGTCCCTGCGCCGGAACCAATGCCAACCCCAGCGATCCGCCCTTGACGCGGAACACGCGTTGTCCCACCAACTGCATTTCTTGCCCCAGATGCCACGAGATATCCAGCCGATGGCGGCCCTTTCCTTCGACCAGATCGCGCACCAGATAGAGACCGTTCTTCAGCGACACTACCCACCTTCGGTGCGTGACGGGTTCAGTCAGACGCTGGTAGCCGTCATGGCTGCCTGCCACCAGGTCGAACCCCGCACCTTGAATCCATTGCTCGACTTTGGCTTGCGTGAGCCGTTTCCAGGAAAATGGCCCCGCGGTCTCGGCCTGGTCTGCACCGTCCACTCGCAGCGTGTTGTGCATCCCGGTTCCCCGGAACAAGTCACGAGCTCCAGTCTGGTCGATATATTCGCAGGTGCCTGGATCGATCAGTAGAGAATCATCGCTCTGCAGGCAGATGCTCAAGGCGTCTGCGTGACCGTGCCCGCCGCTCTGCGTGCCCTGGGGACCGGCGTCCAACACCAGTTGCGCCGCCGGCTGGGCCGCAGTCAATAGATAGAAGCCCGAACTCTCGAGAGCGACGGAATCCATCTGCGGAGCAACGCTTTCTAATTCGTCCCACCGCTTCACACCCTCTGCGCCCAGTAGCCAGATGGTCTCCTCACGCAAGCCCGCGGCAACCTGCTTCAGATCGCCTTGGTGGAACAGAATCGCTCCCGTGGCCAGAGGATCCAGCAGGTGTTCGCTGCGATTGCGCCCGGGATCAAACACACGGCCTCCATCGTCATCCCCCAATCGCGGTGGAGAACCATATCGCCCGAGCAGGCACAGAGCATTCAACATTTTTTCCAACGCCTGCTCAAAACTCTTCGGGATCGGAATGTGATTCTGGCTGGCCAGCACTGCCGAGTGCAGGAAAAAATCGAGCGCGTACACGTGGTAGTAGGTGGACTGCTCGAAATGGAAGCCGTCGCCCTGTACTTGCCGGGCACTCTCCCGCACAATGATGTCCCACCCCAGCCCCTTCCACCGTGCCGCTGCGGAAAGTTCCGGGCAGAGCACACCCAGAAAGAACAGGCCAACCCCCTCGCCCAGGAGGTGTGTGTTGGGGGAAAAATAGGTGGAAAGATAGCGTTCGATATGGCGCCCGTGCCGCGCCAGACCACGCAGCCACTCATCGCGGAAGTCGGGCAACTCCCGAGACCCTTCCAGTAAATGATAGGTCCATATCCAGGACAAACTTCGAAATGCTACTTCCAGGCTGCTAGCCCAATTGATGCCGATAGGGTAAGGATTTTCCTCTTGCCACTGCCGCCACTGTCGTAAGATCTCGTCTGCAAACCGGGGATTGCCCGTCAACCGGTATGCCTTTGCCAGGGTAACGAAGTGCTGGTGCCGATTCAGTTCCCAAGTGATCTTGCTGTCCCCAACCTCTTCGAAATCCAGATAGTGCAACTTGTAAAACAGCTTCTGGGGGGCCCGCTTGCCGTGGACCGGGTCTACCCGCCAATCGATCACGCCGCCGTAGTCGAGATCCTCGTAACCCAGCAGGTCGAAGCGATGCTGGCAAATCTTCTCCGCCTGGCGAACGATCTGATCGGCCTGTCCGGGAAGCCGCTGGCGCAACAGCGCCAGTAGGGAATCAATCGAGTCCGGGCCGAAGAAAAAGTTCCCTCGTTGGGCGCGGGATGAATCCCGCGAGTTTCGGGCAAAGTCGAAACCCAGACGCGACAGAATCCCGTCTTCCCGCTTCCTGAGTTCCTGTCGAACACGATGGCGCAGTTCTTCGCGATCCATTCGTGCCAATCGATCTTTGATGTGTCGCCAGTCCTTAAGCTTCATAGGCGCCGCTGCACCCGAGCCGCTTCGCGCTTCTTTCGGCTGCAACCACCATAACTGAATTGGCCTCTAACCATGCAAGCCCGCCGAGCGCCGCCGCAGGGTGTTATTTACTCTCTTGGGGCGCAAATGTGGATGGGGCAGCTACTCCGTCATATATCATTGATCGTTTATCATTGATCGTTGCCGGTACCGGTTTTGATCAGTCTTTTCAAGGTGCAAAGACTTGCAACCCGGGCCAGGAATGACCGCCGCATGGCTGCACGAGGCGGCCCGACCCACGGAGCTGAATTGTGCGCATCCTGCTTTAGGTTCTTTTTTGCCACGCGGAATCGACACCCATACGACTGGACCTCATGAGCAAAGCCGTCAGCGTCTTCGGGCTGGGATACGTAGGTTCTGTGACCGCGGCCTGCCTTGCTGCCAAAGGCCATTCCGTCACCGGCGTTGATCTGAGTGCGTCCAAAGTGGAGCTACTGAATGCGGGCCGCAGCCCGATCGTCGAGCCCGGCATGAGCGAACTGGTGGAACAAGGCCACAAAGCTTCCCGCCTGCGTGCCACCACCGACTCCGCCGCTGCCGTGATGCAGACCGATATCTCGTTCCTGTGCGTCGGGACCCCCAGCCTGCGCAGTGGGAAGCTGGATCTCGGTCACGTCGAGCCCGTCTGCCGGGAGATCGGTCAGGTGCTGAAGCACAAGAGCGCTTTTCACCTTGTCGTTCTGCGCAGCACCGTGCTCCCGGGTACCGCCGAAAGTATTGTGATTCCCGTCCTGGAAGAATCCAGCGGGAAGCGTTTGGGAAAAGATTTCGGTGTGTGCGTCAACCCGGAATTCATGCGCGAAGGCACGGCTGTTGCCGACTTTCTGGATCCTGCCATGACCATCATCGGCGCCGCCGAGCCCCTGCATGCCGCACTTCTGCGCGAGCTCTATGACTGGGCTCCTGGAAAGATATTTGAGACCTCCTTCCGATCGGCAGAAATGGTGAAATATGTCTGCAATACCTGGCACGCCTTGAAAGTAACCTTCGCCAATGAAGTCGGCACGCTCGCCAAGGCGCTCCAGGTCGACGCCGAGGACGTTACCGCAATCTTCACGGCCGACGATAAACTCAACATCTCTGCCAGCTATCTGAAACCTGGCTTTGCTTTCGGGGGCTCCTGTCTGCCCAAGGACGTGCGGGCTCTCAGCTATCGTGCCAAGGAACTGGATCTTAGACTGCCGCTGTTCGAATCGATCATGCCCAGCAACGACGAGCATCTGCGGCGCGCCATCGAAATGGTGCTCGATACGGGCAAGAAAAACATCGCGATCCTGGGGCTGAGTTTCAAAGCCGCTACCGATGATCTGCGGGAGAGTCCGCAGGTCCAACTGGTGAAACATCTTCTCGGCGAAGGCCGCAACCTCAAGATCTGGGATGAGAATGTATCCCTGGGCCGCCTCATCGGCTCGAATCGCGACTACATTGAGCGCACCATTCCCCATATCGGATCGCTCCTTGAAAGCGACCTCGGGCGAATCCTCCGCGATGCCGAGGTCGTCGTGATCGGCAGCCGCGGCATCGCGCGAGACCTGCTCCAGGCGCACCTGCGCCCCGATCACGTGGTCATCGACCTGGTGAACCTGGAGAAGGCCCGCCGGCCCGCGGCCGGTAACTACGAAGGTATTTGCTGGTAGGGATGTGCGAATCCTCTGGGTCAAGGCGGGCAAACTGTTGCCGGTGGATACCGGCGGCAAGATCCGTTCCTACAACATCCTCACCCATCTGGCGCGCTCGCACGAGATCACCTTTCTTTCCTACTACGGAGGCCAGCGGGACCCCGCCTATGAGAGTGACATCCAACAGAAGTTTCCCGGAGCGCGTACGGTGTTTACCGCGGCTCCCGACTCGACTTCGTTGCAGCAGATGATCCAATATCTGCGCGGCTGGTTTCGCCCTGCTCCTTTTGCCATCGCGAAGTTCACCCATTTCGAGGTGCAACGGGAAGTTTCGAGGGTGCTCTCCGGCGAACCCGTCGATGTGGCCGTGTGCGACTTCCTCTCCGCCTCCCACAATTTCCCGGACGTGCTGCCATCTCCCACCGTTTTGTTTCAACATAATGTTGAGACCACGTTGTGGAAGCGCATGGCCTCCACCGAGTCCAATCCCATAAAGCGCCTCGCTTACAAGCATGAAGCCGCGAAGATGGACCGGCAGGAGCGTTACGCCCTGATGCATTTTCATCATGTCATCGCGGTATCGGACCATGACCGCCGCCAGATGCTCGACATGGTCCCGGGATGCGCGATCAGCGTCGTGCCCACTGGAGTTGACACCCAGAAGTACGCGGTCGCCCCATCCTCCCAGAGCGATCCACCCAGGATTGTTTTCACGGGATCGATGGACTGGGAGCCCAATATCGACGCGGTCCTGTACTTCTGCGAAGAGATCTTCCCTGCCGTGCGTTCCGCCTTCCCCGAGGCAGTCTTTCAGATCGTGGGCCGCCAGCCGCATCCCAAGGTCAAGCGTCTGGCTTCCGACTCGGTCCTGGTGACCGGGACCGTCCCTTCGGTGGCGGATTACTTGCGCGATGCCACCGTCGTCATCGTTCCGCTGCGGATTGGGGGAGGAACCCGGCTGAAGATCTTTGAAGCCATGGCCATGGGCAAAGCCATGGTTTCGACCACAATCGGCGCCGAAGGCCTCGATGTCCACAACGGACGTGACCTTATCTTGGCAGATACCCCGTCGGCATTTGCCGAAGCCATTGTGTCGCTGCTGCGTGACCATGGACTACGGCGGCGTTACGAAGAAGCTGCGGTAAGCCTCGCCGCTCAATATGACTGGTCGCGCATTGCGCAGCAGTTTGCGGCTGTCCTGCAAAGCGCGGTTCAGGCGTTTGGGAATGGCCCTGGCCCAAAGAAAGCGCAGTAGCGGATGATGAGAATTCTGGTGCTGGATGGGAATCAGAATCAAGCCGTGGCCAGCGCGCGTTCGCTTTCCGCCGCCGGTCATGAAGTGTGGGTCGGAGAATCCGCCTCCTGGTCCAAGGCTGGATGGTCCCGGTCCTGCACGCGCACGTTCCGATACTCCCCCCCGCATGCCAATGCAGATCAATTCGTCCGAGAACTGGCAGAGATCTCGGCACTGGTCCCGGGCACCTTGATCCTGCCGATGACCGAGGCCACCACTCTGCCCATCTCGGCCCAACGCGAGAGATTGCTCGCCGCCGGCGCCAAGTTGATCTTGCCCGATCATGCCGACTTGCTGCGGGCGTTCGACAAACAGGAAACCACTCGACTGGCCTCCTCCCTCGGTATCGCGATACCGAAGACGATCACTCTGGATGGTAAGGACCAACCGGACGACGTCGCACAATCCATTTCGTATCCCGTGGTCCTGAAACCCCGGGCCTCAGAGGAATTGTCTGCCGGTGGCGCTGTGCGCAAGGCAGGCCGCCCCCGATATGCGAGCAGCCCTGCCCAGTTCAAAGTTGCCTATGAAGATCTGCGCAACCGCTGCTCCACGATTCTGGTGCAGGAATACATCGAAGGCAGAGGCATGGGATACTTCGCTCTGATGCGCGACGGCGAAGTGAGGGCTGAATTTGCGCACGAACGGATTCGTGACGTGTATCCTACCGGCTCGGGGAGCGCCTTACGAAGGAGTATCGCCGTCGATTCCGAGGTTCGCGACGCTTCCCTTGCCCTGCTCAAGGCTTTGCGCTGGCATGGAGTCGCGATGGTCGAGTTTCGCAAGAACCGCGCGTCCGCTCCAGTTTTCATGGAAGTCAATGGACGCTTCTGGCATTCCCTGCCACTGGCCTGCTACGCGGGAGTCGACTTTCCGGCCCTGCTCGCCCGCATGGCCGAAGATGGCGACGTTCCAGTCACGCGCACGTTCACTGCCGGTACGCGCTGCCGCTGGCTCGTCGGCGACCTCCGCCATCTGGTGGAGGTTTGGAAAGGACCGCCCGAGGGCTATCCTGGCAGCTATCCCAACCGCTGGAGTACCCTCCTTGCAGAGCTCACTCCGGTTGCCGGCACTTATCATGACCTCTTCCAGTGGAGAGACCCCTTGCCCGAGGCCGGGGATTGGCTACAACTCGCGGGACGAGTCCTTCGCATGACCACATGGGGAGGAACCTCGCATGCTTAGGGGCGTGATGCATCTCCACAGCACCTACTCCGATGGCGAATTCACCCTGCCGGAGTTGCGCGACATTTTTCTGGCGCACGGCTGCCGGTTTGCCTGCTTGACGGACCACGCGGAATACTTTGACCCCGAATCGATTCAGGAATATGTGGAGCAGTGTGCATCGCTTTCCGACGATCGCCTTCGTTTAGTCGCAGGCCTGGAGTACCGGTGCGATCGCAATATGCATATCCTGGGCTACGGAGCCACGAAATTGACTCAGAACACCGATCCTCAGGAAACGATCCGCTTCATCGACTCCCAGGGCGCGCTCTCGGTGATTGCCCATCCCAAGGACGATTTCTTCCCCTGGATTGAAGGTTTCACCCAGCTGCCGTTGGGCATCGAAGTTTGGAACTCGAAGTACGATGGGCGCTACGCTCCGCGGCCAGCTACGTTTGCCTTGCTCCGCCGGCTGCAAACCCGCCAACCCGCGATGCGCGCCTTCTTTGGCCAGGATTTGCATTGGAAGACCCAGTTTCGTGGACTTTTTGTGGAAGTAAACTGCGCTCAGTCCGAGCCGGGAGAATTGCTTGGAGCTATTGCGCGTGGGGACTTCTGCGGACAAACCGGTGACTACACCCTGCCTTCGTCTGGCGTGGTCCCGGAAGACCTGCTGCAGCGCTTCGGACGGGATCACGCACGTTCTAACCGGATGTGGCGCTTCCTCAAAGGCAGCAAGCAGGCGCTGGACCGCATTGGCATTAAAGTTCCTGACTCCCTGAAGGCACGGCTCAGAAAGATTTTCTGATGCGATCGCGTGACATGGTGTTCTTGATGTACCACGAACTCGAACGGCCGGGCCGGCCCATGTGCCAGTCGGCCCCAGGCTATGTTCGCTACGTTTTATCCGAGTCCCAATTTCGCGATCAGATGCTCTGGTTGCGGGACAACGGATGGAAAGGTATCAGCGTCGGCGAAGCACTCCGTTTTCCCGAAGGACGCGCCCTGGCCCTTACTTTTGACGATGGCTGCGAGACCGACCTCCTGGTCGCAGCCCCGCTCCTGAAAGAAATCGGCAGTGACGCCACCTTCTACATTACGGTCGGCTCTATTGGCAAACCCGGCTACTTGTCGGTGTCCCAGCTCCGCGAATTAGCCGCGCTGAAGTTTGAGATCGGCTGTCACTCCCTTACTCATGCTTATTTGTGCGATCTCGACGACCAGGGTCTGCACCGCGAGGTGGTTGAATCCAAATCGCGCCTGGAACAGATTCTGGGCGAGCCCGTGACCCATTTTTCCTGTCCCGGCGGACGCTATGATCTGCGCACTCTTCGTGCGGTGAAAGATGCCGGCTATCGATCCATGGCCACCAGCCGAATTTACCCGAACTCCCCGTCCACTGATCCCTTCCGGCTGGGCCGAATTGCGGTTTTGCGAGATTCTACCCCTTCGTCGTTTCAAGCCATCTGCGAGGGGCAGGGCTTGTGGAAAAGCCAATTCCGCGCCCGGCTGCAAGACACCGCCAAAACCCTTCTGGGAAATTCCCTCTACGATCGTGTTCGCGGTCTGTTGATTCGTGACGCTTGAACCTCGGCCAGATCTTGGCGCCGCTCGTCCGCCGTCCCATCTTGGCTTACTCTCGCGCCATCGTGGTATTCTGAAAATCTTTTATGCCGGAACTCAGCCATGCCCGCACACTCGTAACCGGCGCCGACGGCTTCATCGGTTCGCATCTCGTCGAGCAACTCGCGGCCGCCGGAGCACGGGTCCGGGCGCTGAGCCAGTACAACTCATTCAACGATTGGGGCTGGCTGGAACAGGTTGGATGCCTTAAGCAGATCGAAGTTGTCACCGGCGATATCCGCGACGCCCACTTTTGTGACGAACTGACTCGTGACATCGACATCGTGTTTCACCTGGCGGCCCTAATCCCCATTCCCTACTCCTATCGCGCTCCCGACAGCTTTGTGGATACCAACGTAAAGGGAACCCTGTACCTCTGCCAGGCCGCCCGCCATAACGGCGTGAAGCGATTCATCCAGACTTCGACCAGCGAGGTCTATGGCACGGCCCAGTATGTGCCCATCGACGAGAAGCATCCCTTGCAGCCGCAATCCCCCTATAGCGCGACGAAAATCGCTTCCGACTCTATAGCTTTAAGCTTCTACTACTCTTTCAATGTTCCGGTGGTGGTGGCGCGCCCCTTTAACACCTACGGCCCGCGGCAGTCGGCGCGCGCGGTAATTCCCAGCATCATCACTCAAATCGCGGCAGGCCAAACCACCCTCTCGCTGGGCAACCTTTCCACCACGCGCGATTTTACCTACGTCGAAGACACCTGTCGGGGGTTCCTGGCCATCGCACAAATGGAAGGTGGCAAAGGCGAAGTCTTTCATGTCGGATCGGGCCAGGAAATCAGCGTCGGCGATCTGGTCGCGCTCATCGCCGACATCATGGGCGCCAGCGTTCAGGTGGTCTGCGAACAGCAGCGAATGCGCCCCGAAAAGAGCGAGGTCCAACGGCTGAAGTGCGATAATTCGAAACTGCAGCACGCCACCGCTTTTGTTCCGCGGATTGCGCTGCGCCAGGGTTTGGAGCGCACCGTACGTTGGTTCACCCTGCCGGAGAATCTGCGCCGGTATAAAGGCCATCTCTACAATGTCTAAGCGCGCCGTCGTCCTGGCGGGGGGCAAGGGGAGCCGGTTGCGGCCCTACACCGTGGTGCTCCCCAAACCCCTCATGCCCATCGGCGAGTATCCGATTCTGGAAGTAATCCTGCGCCAGTTGGCGGGCCAGGGTTTCGATCGCGTCACCCTGGCCGTAAACCACCAAGCCGAAATTGTTCGCGCCTTCTGCGGCGATGGGTCGCGATGGCGAATCAGCATCGATTACTCGCTCGAGACCACGCCGCTCAGCACGATCGCTCCCCTGCGGCTCATCGACGACCTGCCGGAGAACTTCCTCCTCATGAATGGAGACGTGCTGACCGACCTGCCGATGGCGACTCTGTACGATGAGCACGTCCGCCAGAAACGGCTTTTCACGATTGCCGCATCGCAGCGGACGCACGTCGTCGACTACGGCGTCCTGCACGCCAGCGGAAACCAGCTTACGGGTTTTGAAGAGAAGCCCAAGATCCCGTACCTGGTGAGCATGGGAATCTATGTGTTAAACCGCGCGGTGCTCGATCACGTACCCGCAGGACAGAAATACGGTTTCGATGACCTGATGCTGGCTATGCTCGCGCGCCAGGAATCGGTGCACGTGGAACCTTATCCCGGCTACTGGCTCGATATCGGCCGCGTCGAAGATTACATGCGCGCGGTGGAAGAATTTGAACAGCATCGGCAGCAACTCTTACCCGATGAAAAATGAAATCCTGGTAACCGGCGCGACCGGCTTCCTGGGCCGCCACCTGGTGGCGGCACTGCAGTCGCAGGGGCGCGTCGTGCGCCCCCTTTCCCGCGCCGACGGAGACATCGCCAATTGCTCGCTTCCCATGCAGGGGGTGAGTTCCGTGTTTCATCTGGCGGCCAAAAGCTATGTTCCGGAAAGCTGGCAGAACCCGCTCTCCTTCTATCACACCAATGTGATGGGGACGGTGAACGTTCTCGAACATTGCCGCCGGTATCAAGCCGCGCTTACCCTGGTCAGCTCTTACGTGTATGGTGAGCCCCAACGATTGCCGGTTTCCGAGGACCATCCTCTGGCCGCCGCCAACCCGTATTCCCACACCAAGATTCTCTCCGAGGAAATCGCGCGATTCTATGAGCAGAGCTTCGGACTCGCGCTGGTGATTGTCCGCCCGTTTAACATTTATGGGCCGGGCCAGCGGCACTCTTTCTTGATTCCAGCGATCGTGCGCCAGGCGCTGGATCCGTCCGTAGAGGTCGTCCAGGTCAAAGACCTGCGCCCCAAGCGCGACTACCTTTATGTGGAAGATGCGATTGCGCTCCTGGTGGCCACCCTCCGTCCCGGAACCCGCGGAGTCTATAACATGGGCAGCGGACGCTCGGCGAGCGTGGCGGAAATCGTCCGGCTAGTCAACGCCGCGGCTGGCCTCAACAAACAAGTTGTCAGCGTGGACGAACCCCGTCCTGGGGAAATCCTGGATATGTTCGCCGACACTTCGCGTGCCGCGGCCGACCTCGACTGGCGGCCACGCACATCCCTGCCGGACGGAATTGCCGCGGTCGTCGCGGCGGAGCGGGCGGCCCGTGGCTGACACTACAAAGCTGGTCTACCTGATCGGTCAGTTCCCTGCCATCAATCACAGCTACCTGCTCGCTGAGGTCAGGCATCTTCGCCGCCTGGGTCTCGAAGTATCAGTCATATCGGTCAGCCCTGCAGATCGCCCGCTCGAAGAACTCAGCCCGGAGGAACGTGAAGAAGCCGCGCGCGCCTATTACCTCAAGTCGGTGCCGGCGGCGCAGGTTGCTTTCGCGAGCATTGCTGAATTTTTTCGCCACCCTCTGCGCTGTTTGCGGGGACTCGCCTTCACTCTCGGATTGGCAGGCGGCAGCCCCAGGCGAGTGGCCTATCATCTGGCATATTTTGCCGAGGCGATCCTGGTCGGGCGGCGCATGCGGCAATACAACGTGACGCATGTTCACGCCAGCTTTTCCGCCACCGTCGCCCTGACCACCGCACACACGTTCCCGGTAACCATGTCGTTTGGAGTTTACGGTTTCGGCGAGTTACACGATCCCACGAGCACTCACCTGGCCGAGCGCATCCATGGCGCCCTGTTTGTGCGCTCGATTAGCCGCCACGGGCGCGGCCAGTTGATGCTTGCCTGCGATCGGAGTGAATGGTCCAAGCTGGTTTACGTGCCGCTGGGAATTGATGCCACCGAGTTTGCGCCGGGATCGCCCCGAACCGTCTCGTCGCCGCCGCGCCTGTTGTGCGTGGGCCGCCTGGCGCCGGAAAAAGGCCAGGCCCTGCTGCTGGACGCGCTAGCAGCCTTGCGCGCAGCGGGCCTCCCCGTGCAGTTGCGGCTCGTCGGCGATGGACCCGATCGCTCGTGGCTGCAGCGACGTGCCGCCGAGCTTGACCTTGCCTCCAGCGTGGAATTCGCCGGTTGGGTCGACCAGGTCCGGCTCCTGTCGCTGTATGCCGAAACGGATCTGTTCGTGCTACCCAGCCTGGCGGAAGGCATTCCAATGGTCCTGATGGAGGCCATGGCCATGCAGATTCCGTGCGTGGCTCCGCGCATCACTGGCATACCCGAGTTGATCGAACATGGTGTCGACGGAATGCTATACGCCGTGGGAGATGTGGAGGAACTCACGCAGGCCATCCGCAGCCTTCTCGAATCTCCGGAAAAAATGGCGAATCTCGGCAAGCAGGCACGGCTCCGCGTCCTGCGCGATTACGACATGGCCCGGAATACGGAGCGTTTTGCCGCAGTGCTCAAGGAACGACTGGCAACCCAGCGTGCCAGGCCGTGAGCGCCTCAACTGTTTTCTGAGGACGATGCATTGCCCATTGGGCCGCGCCAGCGTTTGCGCGCCAGCAGGTCCATATACAGCGTTTCCTGCACTTTGCGAACATTTTCCAGTGCGAAATTTTCCTGTGCGAACTGACGGCAGTTGCGGCCCATCCGTCGCCGCAAATCGCCGTCCTGCAACAGACGAGCCAAGGCTTCGCTTAGACTCACTTCATCGCCCGAGGGCACGAGAATTCCCCGGTCCTCGCTAACCAGTTCCGAATTGCCCCCGGCACGGCTGGCCACCACCGGAACACCGGCTGCCATCGACTCGAGGATCACATTGGAAAGGCTCTCCGAGGATGACGGCATCACGCTGATGTCGAGCGACGCAAGCACCGCGGGAATATCGCGCCGGTCGCCGAGGAAGACCACGCGATCAACCAACTCCAGCTGCCGTACCTGAGCTTCCAACGCCGGGCGCAGCGGACCCTCTCCAGCCAGCACAAAACGCAGTTGCGGAAAGCGGGGCGCCAATCGTGCTGCCGCTCGCAGGAACAGGTCGTGCTGTTTGACCGGATGATTCATCCGGGAAATCATCCCGATCCTCATCACCTGCGGCTCCCGCGGCAGGGCCGGCGGCACTGCCGCAAACAGCTCGTCCGGCAGCCCATTGGGGATGACTGCCAGCTTGCTCTTGCGAATTCCTGCCTCCTGCAGGCGATCGGCGGCCGCGTGCGAGTTGCATATCACAAGGTCGCAGAGCCGGAACACTGCGTTCTGCGCGCGGAACTGCGCTGACGTCAGCAGGTCCCCCAACTGCCGTTGGCTTCCAAGCACGACCGGCACTCCGGCAAACCGCGCAGCCGGAATCAGCATGAGATTGGAATAGAAATCGAAGGATTGTGCGACCGCCGTCCGGTTTCGCCGGAAGAATCGCGACAGGGCCAGGCGAGAGCGCCACGACTGCCAGCCAAACAGGCTGCCCCCAACCGGGAAGGTCGCGATCCCCTCGACCTCTTCGAGAAACGGCCCGATCGGATTCAAGCATCCCAGACTCACCGAGAACCGGTCGCGATCGAGCGCGTTCGCCATGGTCACGAACTGCCGTTCGCTGCCTCCCGTTTCAAGCGTGTTGGTCATCAGGAAAACCGCGGGCCGGGAAGCCTCCTCCGCCGCAAGCCTGTTTTTATTACTGGCGTGGGCAAGGGAGGCCGTCACTGCGGGTTCTCTCCCACAACCGCCGGCGCGGCGCGCCTGCCGTCAATTCGCTCTTGCACGCAAGCAGACGAACCTGGATCTGTTTCGTACTTTTCCAGGAAGTTGCGATGCCAGAGTTCGAACATCAGCAGCATCCAGAGCACGCCGGCGTGATCACGCCGGCCCCGAAAATGCTCGTCGAGCAGCACCCGGACCGATTCCGCCCGGAAGTATCCCGCGCTGTATGGTCCGCGGTTCCAGGAGCAACTGCAGCAGACCATCTTTCAGTTCGTTTCGCATCCAGTGCACCAACGGCAGCGAAAATCCCTGCTTGCGCCGGTGCAGAAGCGCCGCGGGAACTCCCAACCGCTCTGCCAACTTCTTGAACAGGAACTTACGGGTTCCGTCGCGAAACTTGTACTTCACCGGCAAGCCCGCCACCCACTCCACGAAAACGTGATCCAGGATCGGACAGCGCATCTCCAGCGACGTTGCCATGCTCATCCGGTCCACTTTGGTGAGAATGTCGCCAGCCAGATAAGTCTTGGTATCCAGATACATCAGCCGGCTCAGTGGATCCGACGCGGGCGCATCGTCGTAATAGTCGCTGAAACTGGCGCAACGGATCGGTGCCAGCGCCGGGCGTGAGCGACAAACTCGTCGGAGAACAGGACTGCGCTCACGGTGCAGCGCCGGCAGAAACGACACGTCGTCGAGGTAGCGGTCACGCGTAAGCAGCGTGATGTTCCACGCCAATTTGCGGCCCTTCACATCCGAAGGCAAGCGCGGGTACACGTGATTGCGGTAGACGTTGCCCACCCAACCGGGGATCATTTCGAAACGCCGGCGCCTCCAGATTCACCAAGTAGCGGTCGTAGCCGGCAAACAGTTCGTCGCCCCCATCCCCGGAGAGCGCTACCGTCACGTGCTGTCGTGCCAACTGGGAAACGCAGTAGGTCGGAATCATCGAGGAGTCTCCGAATGGCTCCTCCATCATCCCCGTCAGGTGGTTTAGCGTCTCCGTGATGTCGGGATCGACGACCAGTTCGTGGTGGTCCGTGCCAAAACGTTCCGCCACCAGCCGGGCGTACTCGGCTTCATTGAAATCCGCTTTGCGGAAGCCGATGGAAAACGTCTTTACTGGCGACGAGCTTTCCCGCGCCATCAACGCAACCACGATCGAGGAATCGACGCCACCGCTCAACAGCGCCCCCAGCGGCACGTCGCTGATCAGGCGCATCCGCACCGCTTCGGCCAGACGCCGCTCCATTTCCTCCAGGCAGGCTTCGTCGGATCCGGGATCATTTCCGCCATACGCGGGAACATCCCAATACTGGCGGACGTGAATCTGCCCGTCTCTGTATTCCGCCAAGTGGCCGGGCGGCAGTTTACGGATGTCGCGGAACGCAGAATGGGGATCGGGAATGTATCCGAAATAAAAAAACTGCAGCACTCCCTCCGCATCGACCTCGGCCAGTTCAGGCGCAATCGCCAGCATGGCTTTGATTTCAGAACCGAAGAAAAGCCGCCCCGCGTGCTGCGCGTAAAACAGCGGCTTCTTGCCCAGCCGATCGCGAGCCAGCAGCAGCGTGTCACGTTTCGCATCGTAGAGAGCGATGGCGAACATGCCTCGCAGTTGGAGGACACAATCTGCGCCCATCTCCTCGTAGAGATGAACAATCACTTCGGTGTCGGAGTGTGTGCGGAACTGATGCCCGCGGCTCTCCAACTCCTGGCGCAGTTGCGGAAAGTTATAGATCTCGCCGTTGAACACTACGGCCACGGTGCCGTCTTCGTTGTAGATGGGCTGGTGCCCACCGGCCAGGTCAATGATGCTCAGGCGGCGCATGCCCAGGCCAACCTTGCCCTGAACATGCATCCCCTCATCATCCGGACCGCGGTGCACAATCGCGTCCGTCATCTGCCGGACCTGCTCGGGCGTAACCGTCTCGCCCGGACGGCCAATCATTCCGGCTATTCCGCACATCGTTGCACCTCGACCCCCTCATCCTGGTGGACGGAAACCGCTGCGGTTGCGAGCGGCTTGCGGCCGGTCACCGAAATCGGCTCCTGGATCACACGCAGATCTTCCAGGCCGCAGTCTTCAAACCAGCGAAACACTTCTTCATAGGTGTGCTTCGACTGGTACCAGGGCGAATACCAGTCAAACGTGTCCAGCACCCGCCACTGGCGGTCGTCGTGAAACGCCATAGGAATCGCGTAGGCCAGAACTCCGCTCGCCGGGCGTCCGATCAACGGGATTTTGCGCAACACCTGGTGCACTCCGTAGAGCGGGACGACCCCGTAGCAGAGCGTGTGCAACAACCGCGGCGGCATGCGCCGCGTCACCTTCCGGTACACATCGCTCATCTTGTACCAGTTGTGATATTTGCTGTAGAGCCAGATCGCAATGCGGCCCCCTGGCTTCACCAGTCCCGGCAGCATCTTGAAGGCGCGTTCGCAATCCGGGGTATGGTGCAGCACTCCAATGCTGTACACGAAGTCGAAACTTTCGGGGGCAAAAGGAAGCTGGAAAACGTCCGCCTGAAATATCGTCGCGTCGCGGCCCGCCAGGTTGCGCACCGCAACTTCTGCCGCCAGGCTGAGATCAATACCCACCACCTTCGCTCCCCAGCGCGTGGCCACTTCCGCGAACCGCCCCATGCCACATCCCACGTCCAGCACCAGCTTGCCGGCGAGGTCTTCGGGCCGGAAACCCGTGCGCTGCCGGAAGGCCTGTTCCGAACGGTCGCTCTGCTGCGTATCCAACTGCGTACGAGAGTACACCTGCCACTGGAACCCAAAACTGCCGCTATACTTCTGCTCATCCACGAAGCGAATGACTCCATGCACCCGCGGATACGTCCTGCCGCAGCTCGCACACACCAACCCGCTTCCTCGGTCTTCGAGCTGGCCGCGACAGGAGAGGCACCGCAGCACCGCTAAGACTTCGTCAGCGACTCCCGATCGGTTGTGGTCGGATGATACTGTCATAGTTTGCTTGTCGCAGGCTCGGGTTCTTGCCGCCCTGCCTCTCGCCCGCCGCCGGCTGACTGATGATCCGCACCATGGCACACGTGTATGCCACCATGAAATACGGATACAGGTTGTACTCGGTTGAGGCAAAACAGGCTCCCGCCAGATACGCCGCCAGGCCCGCCCACAGGGCTTGCGTGAAAAGCCGGAATTCCGGGTCGTCCCGGTACTGCGGCGACTTCCGAACCAAAGCAATGTTTTTGAACGCAGCTCCGATCGCCAGAAGAAACAATATCAGCGCCAGTATGCCCGCTTCTGCAGCCAGTTCCGTATAGGTGTTGTGAGCTACCCTCCAGCCCTCATCGACCAGAGGGAAACAACCGGGACCCACGCCAAAGAGTGGGTGCGTCAATGCGACCATGACACTTTTCTTCAACAGGTTTTTTCGCGCTTCCAGTGACCCTCTATCGCCCGAACCTTGCACATCCCCCAGAAAAATACTCTCCACCCGTGCCCGGTAGTGAGCACTCGAGACCGCGATGCCGGCGCCCACCACCAACACCACCCCGGCAAGCGCAATCAGGTAGCGGCGCTTCCCCTTAATCCCGTATTCCCATACGCTCACCAGGACGCTGATCACGAAAGCCAGCAATCCACTTCGCGAATAGGTCAGCATGATTCCCAGGCTCATGAACACCAGCGCCAGCGCCCACAAGGCCTTCCTGAAGCCCCGGGCATGCAGCATGAACGCCACCCCGAGCGGAAAGCTGATCGCGATGTTGATGGCAAGGTCGTTGGGATTCTCCAGAATACCCTTCTGAACGCCTACGAGCCGGCCATCCCTGATGTCATAGTGGCGCATCACAATTGAGAGAAAGGTGACCAGTGCGACCGCGCTCGCCTGGATCCAGAGCAGCTTCCCTAATTCCCGCACCGTCACTACCGCCATGCTGATGAGCATGGCCACCACCACGCCTTTGGAAAACTGATCGAACACAGTAGCAAAGGCGCCACCCCTCCACATGGCGAAGGGGATGCAGATCACCATTTGCAGAAGCAGCAGCCAGAGGATCTTGACCGCCACGGGCACTTTCGCCTTGCCACTACCCAGCATTCCCACCAGCAGCGCCAGCATTCCGATAATCCCGACGATTTTCGCCATCGGAATGTAATTTAGTCCGGGGATGAAATCTTCAGGCCGGTAGTAGTAAAGCGCGGAAAACAGCAATAGGGCGCCAAACACGAACGGGCGGCGTTCCCCGGGGACGACGCTCTTAACCCGCGCCATCCATGCCTCGGAACCCTCTCTGCCCGTTCGTATGGTTTGCATGGTCATGCGTTCTGCCAACCCACCCGATCGCTCGCGCGATTACTGCTGATCAATCACGAACTGCTCCACCGGCACGACGATGTCGTAGGGCAGCGTCAGCATTCGAATTCGCAGCACCTTGTCGGTCGGAGGCGCCCACTGCTTGTTCTCATACAGCAGAAGGCTTTCACCCTTCCACGCCGGTTCATTACTCGAGATCGGGTACCGCCCCAGTAGCTGAAACTGATCGCTGTGCAACTCCTCTCGCAGAACGGCCTGTGCTCGAAAGCGAAGCGGAGCGCTTTCTGACACGACCACGAAGCGGATACCATCCCGCCGAAACAGATCGATCAACTCCTCGCGGCTGTGCAGCAATTCTTCGCTACTCTCCCCCGGCCGGATATCGTCCGCATACAGCGACTTTCGCAGGACCAGAAAGTGCCGCTTCGAATCGAGGGCTCGCATGTAGAACACGAAATTGCCTGGCACCCTTCCGTCAAACAGAACAATCCCGGCGTGATACCCGGTCACCAGTTGCGAAGCCACGTCCTTGTAGCCCGAGATGTAGGGCCTCTCCTGGCTCCAGGCCGAAACGGCCACCATTGCAACCAGCAGCACTGCCGCCGTTCGCATCGCCCGCCGCAGTTGCGGAACCTGGAAGAATTGGGTCAGCAGTCCGACGGCGAAATATACCAATGGCGGGAACCAGTAGATGGCAAAGCGGGCTTCCTTCTGCCCGAAGAAAGAGAACGTTAAATACCCGGCAAGAATCCAACACACCATCATTGACGTCTGCCCACGCTTGTTCCATCGTCCGGCAAGCAACAAGCCCAATACCGCCAAAGCCAGCAACGCCGGCGAAAAAGATCTGGGCAAGGTGCTTACGTAAAAGCCGATGCGCTCCCACCCGCTCATGCGGTGAGAACCCAGGTCATTCGCCACTGCTTTCCCCTGCAGAACCAGCATCGGGATCAGGAATGGCCCTGCCAGTACCGTGACCATGCCAGCAACCACCAGCCCGTCGCGGCAGAAAACGCGTTTCCATTTCCTCGTCACGATCAGGGTCAGTCCACAGAAAACCAGCAAGTACACGCTGGTCTGCTTGCATAGCAGTGCCGCACTCAGCCAAAGGCCAAAAGCATAAAGGGACCGTCTGCGCCCCTGATCCAAATACCGGATCCAGTGCCGGATCGCGGCCACCCCAAGTGCCAGTGACGGAATCTCCAGCATGACCGTCTTTTCGAACAACAGCACCGTCGGAAGAAGTCCCAGCACGGCCGTACTGATGGCTGCCGTATAAGAGTCCTGCAGTTCCTCCACCAGCAAGAACCATTGGTAGAGCAGCACGACGCTGAAGAAAATCACCGTCAGCCTCGCCGACACTACCGTGGCCCCAAACAGCAAGAAACTCATGGCCTCGAACACGTAAAACAGCGGTGGCCAGTGGAGAATCGCTACTGCCGGGTATTGCGCGTAATACTGGTACGCGTATTGCACGGGATGACGCAAGGGCAAATCGTGCAACGCGTCCGCCACAAACAACCCGGTGACGGCATGCTGCGCCTCATCCACGTTGTAATCGAATTCTCCCTTGCGGATCTTGCGGCAGACCATGAGGCACACCAGCGCGATTGTCGCCAGCAGCAGGCACCACCGAACGAAGCCCGGGTGCGCTCCAAGGGCTTCGGCTCGCGGCAGGCCGGCATTTCCTTTGGCTCCCCGTCTTTCAAGGCAACGCTCTCGTTTACCGCGTCCATGCCATTCGTCTCCCGGCTACAAAATTCGCCAATGCCACGACCGCGGCGCCATTCAACAGGACAAAAGCGCCGGCGGCATCCGCGATGCGCGCAAGATTCCCCGCCTTACCAGCCGGCTCAACGCCAGCGCACTCAGCGCATAGAACACCCTTGCAGAACCAATATCGCTGCGGTAGAAAGGTCCCCTTAGACCAAACGAAGCCACCAATAACCCAGCCAGCGCCAACGGAATAATTAAGCGCAACAACTTGTGGCTGATGAATTCGAAGCGAATCGGATTTTGACGCTCAACAGCCATGGCGCCAACTGCAGAAGTTGGTAGTTGCCGCTCAAGCGTCCGCACTTTGCGGGAGAACTCCCGGCTCGTCCCCAGATCGGGTCGTCCCAGGCGCGGGCCCGCGCATCCAAGATCACGCGCTTCCCCTGCCGCACGACCTGCATCGGTAAGTACACATCGTCCAGAATTGTTCCTTGCGGAACGCGAGTCAGTAACTCGCGCCGAACCGCATAGAGCGCGCCGGTTGCCCCCACGACCGAGCCGGACGCCGCCTCCAGTTCTCGAATCTGTTTCTCCATCCGCCAGTACAGACCCCATCCCTGGCTGCTCTCCCCGTCTGCTGGATATCGCCGAGCATCAGTTCCCCGCTGCGCTCCCACTTCAGGATCGGCGAAGTTCTCCACCAGCAGACGCACCGCGGCCGGCTCCATCTCTGCCGCGCGTCGGTGAAGAGCACGACCTCCCCCGCACCACTTCCATGGCATCATTCAGGCCGGAAGCCTTGCCCTGCGACAGCTGATTCATACGCACATGAATCCTCGCATTTCCGGGAATGCTCCCGCAGAATCTGCTTTCGGTCCCGTCCGTCGAGCCATCGGAGACCACGACGATCTGCAGACGATCTTCGGGATAATCCAGCGCCAGCAGGTTCTGCAGCTTTTGCGCGCAAGCACCGTTCTTCATTGCGCACGACCATCACGATCGAGACCGCAGGCTGCATGCGGCCCCCGCCGGACCGGCCAGGGACGCAACCGGCGCCCGCAGCCACAACCAGACCGGGATACCCAGCGTAGGTGTAGACGACCAACGCCGCCGCGAACCAGAAGACCCACGTCATTTCGCGCCCCGCCCCAGCAGAACAATCTTGATGGTCTGGAACAGGATCAGCAGGTCCAGTCCGACGGAAGCGTTCTTGATATAGAACAGGTCGTATTGCAGCTTTTCCCGCGCGTCGTCGACCGTGTTGCCGTACTTGTACTGCACCTGCGCCCATCCCGTAATTCCCGGCCGCACCATGTGGCGCACACCGTAATACGGAATCTCCTTGCTCAGCCACTCCACAAATTCCGGCCGCTCCGGACGCGGCCCCACAAATGCCATGTCCCCCTTGAGCACGCACCACAACTGCGGAATCTCATCCAGCCGCGAAGTGCGCAGGAACTTGCCCACCCGTGTGATCCGCGGATCGTCGTCGGTGGCCCAGGTCGCCCCCGTGTCCGCCTCCGCGTCCTGGCGCATGGTGCGGAATTTGTAGCAGTTGAATTCGTGTCCGCCCCGGCCCACGCGCTTCTGCCGGTAAAAAATCGGCCCCGGCGAATCCAGCCTGATCGCCAGCATGATGAAAGGCAGCAACGGCAGCGACAGCAGCAGACCAGTCACCGCGCCAGCGTCGAAAACTCAGCGCCGTCGCACCAGCAGGAAGACAGCGCTGAAGCGGAATCCCTCGGCAAAGATCAGCCAGCTCGGATAAAGTTCGTCCACTTCGATTCGTCCATAGATCTTTTCCAGCCACGAGGTTGCCTCTTCCACCTTCACTCCGTCCAGCCGCAACTCCAGCAACTCGTCTACTGGAAGTGTGCCCCGCCGGTCCGGCATGGCGACGATCACCCGGTGCACCCGGTTGTCCAGAGCCAGGCTGACCAGGTGCGCCGCCACCGATTCCCGCGTCAACTCGCCTTCGAGATTCCCCGTCCATCCCACCACCTCGATGCCCAGTTCAGAGTGCTGCCGCAGCCCATTCACCAGACGCTGCGCCCGGTCTCCGGTACCCAGCACATACACCCGCTCACGCAAATAGGGCCGCTGCACCAGCCAGGCATATAGCCCCACGCCACCCCAGAAGCATCACCGCCAAAACCACGAAACCCACATTCGCCCCGGGGAGAAAGACGCGGCCCGGCAGGAAATGGCCGTAGGCAAGATCCACGGCAGCCAGAGAAAATGCCACCACACCCAGCACCACGACCAGACGGTAGATCTGCTCCCCCTTAGCATCCAAGCGGGAGGAATCGTACAGATCGAACCCGTGGGAAAGCAGCAGCACGATCGCCGTGACGCCGACGATCTTCAGATATCCGCCCTCGACGTTGAGCACAATCCAACTCGTCTCCGGGTTCCGCCACCACGTCGCCAGCAGAAAGGAAGACCCCACGATCAGGGCCTCCACCGCCAGTAGCACCAGCGTTCGTACCGGGTAATAGACGTTGAAGAGCCGGATCACTTCTGACTTCTCCCTAGGCCTTGGTCGTGGTTGCCTTCTTCTGGTACGACTCGTAGTAGTAGCGTGCGTAGGGCACCGCGTCCTCGCGGGTCCCGTTCAGCACCACTCCTACCAGAGCCTGGTCCGGGAATTCCTGGCGCGCTTTGCGGGCCACATCGAAGGGCGTCGCATTCGAGCGCACCACCATCAGCACACCGTCACACACCTTGCCCAGCACACTCGCATCGGAAACCGGAATGGCCGGAGGCGAATCAATGATGATCCAGTCAAACAACGGCTCGACCCGCTGCAGCAGCAGCTTCAGGCGTCCATTGCCGATCAGTTCCGCCGGATCCGCCACCCCGGTGCCGCTGGGGATGAAGAAAAGATTCTCCAGAGGTCCCCGCTGCATGATGGAAAACTCGTCATTTTTTCCCAGCAGGTAGTCGGAGAGTCCCGGATCGGACGTGGTCCCAGCATGGTGTGCAGGCGCGGCGCGCGCAGATCGGCATCGATCAGCAGCGCGCGGCGCCCGTGCTGCCGCACCATCACCTGCGCCAGGTTGGACGCGATGAACGACTTGCCTTCCTTGGGCAGCGCGCTGGTGACCAGAAGCTTCTTCAGCGGCATCTTCTCGCGCATGTGATACAGGCGCGAACGCAATGTGCGGAACTCTTCCGTGCCGCGCGCACTGTCGTCGCCGGTCAGGAACAGCATGGTTGTCGGATCCGGATTCCATTCCAGCTGCGCACAGCGGGCCAGCAGCGTATCGATGCTGAACGGACTGGCGAAGTCCGGCATGCCCGCGTGTAGCCGGGCCGCATGGGCGCTACCGTCGCGGCCGGCAGTCTCCGCGAACACCGGCGGATCCGCCACCGGGGCCGTCGCCGAAGCTGGGCTGCACCGCGCCTCCCTGGATCGCCGCCCGCTCCTGTTCGGCTTTTTTCAAAGCTTCATGAATTCGGCTCATAGTTTCCTTTCCTTGGGGAGGTCCTTTTCTTCCTCGCGCAGGCGATCGGCCAGCGTGGCCAGCGACCGCAACGCTTCCACCAAATCAAACTTTTCCGCGCTCGGACCCGGCGCCGGCACCGGCACTGCGCCCGACGTCGTGTTGTCGCCCAGATCGAAATCCCGCGCCACGGCATCGACCACCGTCGGCCCGATCATCTTCTGCTGATCGACGAACGCGCTCACCAGGCAGTGCTCGCACAGCAGGTTGATGACGCGCGGAATCCCCAACGCGTAGCGGTGGATCGCCACCAGCGCCTCGGGCTCGAAAATCGGCTGGCCGTTCGAGCCCGCGATGCGCAGGCGCTGCTGTACGTACGCCTTGGTCTCCTCGAGATTGAACGGATGGGTCTTCGCCCGCAGCGTCAGGCGCTGCCGCAACTGGCGCAACTGCGGCTGCTTCAGCTTCTGCTCCAGTTCCGGCTGTCCCACCAGAACGATCTGCAGCAGCTTTTCGGTGAAGGTCTCGAGATTGGTCAGCATGCGGATCTCTTCCAGCACTTCGTCGGAGAGGTTCTGCGCCTCATCGACGATCAGCACCGCCGTCTCCCCCGCCCGGTAACGATCCAGCAGCCAGTTGTACAGCCGCAGCAGGATCTGGCTCTTCGCCTTCGAATCGCAGGGAATGCCGAAATCCGCCATCATGTAATCGAGAAACTGCGGCACGTTCATGCGCGAGTTGAAGATGAACGCGGTCGCCACCTGCTGCAGGCGCAGCCACTCCAGCAGCTTGTTGATCAGCGTGGTTTTGCCCGTGCCCACCTCGCCGGTGAGCAGCACAAAGCCTTTGCGGCTCTGGATTCCGTAGGTCAGGCAGGCCAGCGCCTCTTCCGTGTGCCGCGTCAGAAACAGATAACGCGGGTCCGGATTGACGTTGAACGGATTCGCCCGTAGTCCGTAAAACTCTTTGTACATAGTCGTCCCTGCAGCCTGCTGTCGCTTACACTCCAACCGTTCCTTGGGTTCGTCAGGGCTCTTGTTCCGGTCCCAGAACTTGAGCTTGCTTCCCGTTTTCCTCTGCCACTGCGCCCACCCACGGCACCGATACCAGCAGCGGCAAATCCAGAGCCGCCTCGGCATCGGCTTCGGTGCGAATGGACTTGTCACTCAACTCCAGCCACATGGCTAGTCCGATCCCCAGTGCCAGCCCCGCACCCAGGCCGCCAGCGGCAAACAGCGAGGCGGTTGGGAAAGCTGGGAGTCCGGCAGGTCCGCCGGGGTTCAGGATGTGCATCTGCTCGCCTTGCGGCTGGTTGGCCATCTTGACCGTCAGTTCCGCGGTACTCTTCTTGGCCAGCAGGTCTTTGTAGGCCTTCTGCGCGTTGTCGTAGTCGCGAGTCAGTAGCTTGTATTGCTCCTCGACGCCGGGCTCAGCGATCGCGGCCCTGGTACACCGCGATCTCCTGCTGGTACCGCTTCTGGTCGCGCGTGGCCGCTGCGATCAGGTCCTGTACTGGTGGACCTGCAGCCGCAGCTGGCGAATCTCCGGCGGTTCCATGGCGGAAGCCTTATCGCTGCTGGTGTCGGTGGCATCCGACGATGCCTTGTTGATCTCCGCCAGCTTCTTCTTCACTTCGGCGATGTCCGCCTTGGTCTTGATCACGTCGGGATGGTCGTCGGTATAGCGCGCCTGCAATCGCAGCAGTTGCGACTGCAATTCGGACAACTGCTTTTCCAGCGTCTGCGGATTGGTCGAGGACTGCGACGACTTCCACGCCGCCAATTGCTGCGCCAGCATGACTCGGTGTACGCCTTGTCCTGCTGCGCCCGGTTCAAGGTCTGCGTGTTCGCTTCCAGTTGCGAGTTCAGCCCCATCAGGATTTTCAGGTTGTTCTCTTCGTCTCCCGGGAGCTGTCCCACGTACTGTTTCTTGAACTCCGCCAGCTTGGCGTCCAATTGATCCAGATTCTGCTTGGCATCTTCCAGTCCCCGGCTTAACACATCGCTGGTGCCGCTGGCCGCCGCTTGCATGGACTTGAGATTCTCGTCCACCAGCAGCGTGGTCAGTTCGTTGCACACCTGCTGCGCCTCGCGCGGCTTCGGAGCCGTGTACTTCACGTAGAAGCCGGGACCGGGCTGCCCTGTCCGCTACCCCGCTTCCTGGCGCCCACTTGCGAGAGGTCCGTCACCACCGGCTCCACCGCCATGTTCAGACGGATCTCGTCGATGATCTCGCCCACCTCCTGGCTATTCTTGCCCGGGAAGACGCGCTCCACGACCGGCTGCAGTCGAGTCTGGCTCAGGACCTGCTGCTGCAGCGTTGCCACGCGCGCGGTCAGGTCTTGGGAAACCACCGGTTGCACCATGGTCTCCGGCACCTTCTGCCCCTCCACCAGGATCAGCGACTGCGAGGTGTACTTTGAGGTGAAGGCGTACGAGACCAGAAATCCCACCAGCGGCGCCAGTAACGCCGGAATCAGGATCACCTTCGCCCGCCGGCGCAACATCGCCAGATAATCGTCCATTGTTAATTCGCGATTCTGAATCATTCTCGTATGCCCTCTGGCCGGGTGAAAACTCCCAGCCCCTGCAATCAGTCCAGCCGGATCGGCCGGGGAGTCCAATCCAATCCGAAGGTTGCCACGTTTCGGTTCGAAATACGGTTGCACGGTCCGGTTCCACAAAACGACTGGTTAAACGCCATCTCGTTAAACTGGTAGCTGAAGTACGCGTGGAAGCTTCGGCCGAATGCCCGGTGCACCCCGCCCCCGAGGAACCAGTAGCTGTAGACCGTCGCGTCGTTGGCCGGACAGGTTGTGGAGGTACCCTGGGAGCTGTTGCTGCACTCGATCAACTGCTGTTCGGACAGCGGCTGCAACCGGCTGTTGTGCGAATATCCGATGTCCACGAATGCGCTCCACACCCGCGACAACGGGCGCGTCGCGCTCCAGCGCACGATGTTGCTCTGCGCCCCCGCAAATAATCCCGACCCGCTGGTTTCGAAGCGCTGAAACTCCAGGTCCATCATGGTTTTGGGAAACTTGTAGCGCAGGCGCGCTTGCGCCGCCACTCCGATTTTTGTGTTCTTGACGGTCGTAGGGACCAGGGTGTTCGGACTCTGACAGAAAAACGCTGGGATGGTGGGATCGCTGCATACCGCACTCTGCGTGTCGATAAAAGTAAACTGCGGCCCCGCCCCGAGCAGCACATCCATTCGTCCTGAAATCCGGTGTCCGTACATCCCTTGGATGATGTGGGAATGAAATGCCGTTCCCAGCACGTTGAAATCGAACCCTTGATAGCCATACGCCACGGCGATTTGGGTGCGCGACGTGAGCAGCCGGTTGTATCCCACCTGAGCCGAAGTTTGCGAACTGCCGATAAAGGAATTGCCCTGACTGTCGGTTCCGTAGAAGTGCGTGAAGGCGTATCCACCGGCTGCCGTAATCGCCGATTTGGGCGTCAGGTTTTCCGAAACGTCCGCCAGGCTCACATTCAGAATGCGCGGAGCCAGTCCCAGGTTTCCCAGGCTACTGCCTCCCCAGAAGCCGCCGAAGGCGCTGTTTCCCAGCGAGGTAAGCCCTTGCGATCCCGTAGAGCCATACGCCCCTCCGAAGTTGCCTTCGGGCAGGTAGCTGAAGCTGTCGCGCAACGAGAGTTGACCCCGCTTCCAGGTAATCTTCTGGTCAAGATCCATTTGTTGCAGCGCCTTGAAGCCTTCTCCGGTGATCGTGTAGTAGCCCACGCCGCCGACATAATCGATCGCCAGGTCATAGTTGCTCCACAACCGTCTCAGCGTCACGCTTCCCAGGGCACGGCTGACCGAACTAACCCCTCCACCCCCCAACGTACTGGCTGCGTTCGATTCCGCCGACTCGCTGATCGTCGCTCCCGGTTGCAGGTAACTCAACGGCGCCGCGTGCGGCTCCAGGGATGGCTGGTCCAGTCCTGATAGTGGCGGGTTCTCCAGGATCGGAGGCGGCGCATTCTCCTGGCCGTAGGCAGGGGCAGGCTGCTGCTGGCTGCTCGGTGGAGCCGCCTCGGTCGAGGGCGGCGTCGAATTGTCTTGGCCCCACGCTCCACTCAGCGCGAAGCCCAGCATACCCAGGATCCAGATGCTCTGATGTTTGCTCATCGCGTTCCTTACGGGACCACCACCGTGTCGCCCGGCTTCAGGACGATGTTCTGTTCGGGGTGGTTCCCCTTGATCACTTCCTTGTAGTTAAACGGCAACTTCTCCTGTTTGCCGTTCTCCGTCCGCAGCAGGTAAATCCCCTTGAGATTGGCGAATTGTGTGAAGCCGGCTTGCGAGAGCGCCTGCAGCATGGTCATATGGGGCAGCAATGCCATCGGACCGCTGTGGTTGACTTCTCCACTCACAAAAATGCGCCGGCTGTTCATCGCGTTCACCACCACGGTCACCCGCGGATCGGCGATATATTTCTTCAGTTTCTCCGTAATCGAATCCTTCAATTGCAAGGGCGTCAGCCCCGCAGCCGCCACGTCGTTCAGCAGCGGCATCGAGATCTTGCCGTCGGGACGCACCGGCAGGGTCTCGGAAAGATCCGGCTCCTTCCACACCGAAATGTGCAGCACGTCGTCGGCTCCGATGACGTAATCGGTCGAAGCCGCTGGCGAGGCATCCGCCGGTTTGTCGCCCTGGGCGCCCGCGCTCTTGGCCCCCTCGCTGGTCTGTGCCAGCATGGCCGCGGCCAGCAGGCCCATCCCTACCAACACTGCAAGCTTCATCGCTCGGTTCATACCGTCTCCGCGTTCCTACGACACTCCGTATCCTTCAAATCCAATTTGCTTCAACTTGTAGAGCAATGCCTTGTAGCTGATCTGCAGTTCCTCTGCGGCCCGCCGCCGGTTCCAGCGCGTACGCGTCAGCGTATTCAGGATCAGTTCCTTTTCCGCCTCCCGCGAGGCTGCTCTGGACGCTGCCTTCAGCGAGATTCCCGCGCCGTTGCTGCCCGCCTCCGGCTTGCGCAGCAGAGCCCGCAGACCGCCCAGAGCCACTTGCTCATCTCCCAGCGCTACCAGCACGCGGGCGGCATCCTCCAGCTCCCGCAAGTTTCCCGGCCAGGAATAATCGAGAAACAAACGCAGTGTCTCGGCGCTCAAGTCGGGCACTGTACGCCGGAAATCCCGCGCGTACTTCCGCAGGAAGTAACCCATCAGGAATGCGATGTCTTCTTTCCGCTGGCGCAATGGAGGCAGGCGCAGGCACACTCCGCTGATTCGGTAGTAAAGATCCTCGCGCAGCCGGCCCTGTTTAACTTCGACTTCCAGATCGCGCGTGCTGCCACAGATGAGCCGGGCCCGCTCGCTGCCGGCCACCCCGTTCCCCGGAGATTGCGGCAGCGCCTCCAGCAGCCGTGCCTGGCAGTCCGCACTCAAGTCGGCTAGCTCCTCCAGATAGACGGTGCCCGCATTCGGCTGCGCTCCTTCGCTTTCCCGCAAAACCTCCAGATCCTCAGGCCTCAGGCCTAAACACTGAAACCAGCGAAAAGGTTGCGCACTCCGCTGCGACATTTGATGGATCCGTTGCGCCGTGGCGTGCTTGCCCGCACCAGGCTCCGCCAGAACCAGAACCGGAACGTCGCTCTGTGCCAGCTTCCGAATCACTGCTTCCACCGGACGCATGCTGGCGCTCACCCCTTCCACAAACGCGAGTCCAGCCGGACCACTAGCGGGGCTTCCTCCGCCGTCCCTGCCACCATTAGGCAATAGTTTGCCCATCTTTACCTTTCCTGCCGAATGTCACTACTGCGGTTCGGACCCCACGAGACCTTTAGCCCCTTATGAGCACGAAGACTACCACAGCCGAACCTCGCTTCACAAAATCAGCAAGAACGATTTAACCACTTATTTTCAATAGATTAGATAAAACTGGAGGGGGATCTCCCGGGAATGGGTCGAAACCGCCTGAGGGATTTATGGGAAAACTTTTTCTCACTCTTGCTGGATCCATTTGCCCCACGTCAACCGTCAACCTTCCATCAGGAGCAATCGCTTTTCCCGCGCGCGCCTCGTTTGAGAGCATACCTGCCTCGGGCAACACCCTAAAAGTCACCCCAGTAAGTCACTTTGGTCCCCGCAGTTTGCGTTTCTAGCTACGCAACCCTTCCCACGATTCCCACAAAGTTAGGAGGCGTAACCGGGAGACTTCGTCAGCACTGGACAGTGCATTGCACGACCCGGGGGTTTCGCTTATTCTGATTCCTTCCCCGCATTTCTTAGGTTTGGACCTTGAGTCGACTTGTGCAGACCGAGACTTCGACCGTGCGCCGGGACTTCTCTCCATTCTCTACCCTGTCATCCTGGCAGCTCGGCGTTCTGGGTGCGCTCACCCTCTGGCTTTACTGGTCCACCCTGGCGCACCTGATTGGTCAGTGGCGCGAAGACCCCAATTTTTCCCACGGATTCTTTGTTCCGCTCTTCTCCGGCTTCGTGATCTGGCAGGAGCGCGATCGCCTTGCCCGCATCATTCCCCGGCCATCCTGGTCGGGCCTGTTCGTGCTCCTCGCGGGACTGGGAGTATTCATCATTGGCCGGATGGGTGCGGAGCTGTTCCTGGCCCGTTCTTCTCTACTGCTGTTGCTCGCCGGAATCGTGATCCTTTTTCTAGGGTGGAATCTTTTTCGCGCGCTGTTTTTTCCCTGGGCATTCCTGCTGCTCATGATTCCCATCCCCAACATCGTCTTCAACCAGATCACCTTCCCTCTGCAACTGCTGGCCTCCAATGTGGCCGCCATGGTGCTGCCCTGGCTCGGAGTTCCGGTTCTGCGCGAAGGCAACGTGATCAACCTTCCCGCCATGCCTCTCGAAGTCGCCGAGGCCTGCAGTGGCATTCGCTCCCTCATGTCCCTGGTCGCCCTCGCCATCATCTACGGATATCTGCTGGAAAAGCGTCTTTGGGTACGCTGGTTGCTGGCTCTGTCCGCAGTGCCCATTACCGTCCTCGCCAACGATGTCCGCATCATCGGCACCGGCCTGCTGGTCCAGTACTGGGACCCCGACAAGGCCGAGGGTTATTTCCACGCGTCCTGGGGATGGATCATCTTCGTCGTCTCTTTGCTCCTGCTCTACGCCCTGCACGGGCTGGTCCGCGTTTTGTTCCCCGAGAAAGGCGGTGAGTCCTGAGCAACTCCACTCCACGTTTCTTCCTGGCGGCACTGCTCATCGCCGCCGCCGCCATCTTTCTGCACGCCCGTTCTCGCGGTGAGGTCTTCCCCCCTCGACTTCCTTTGAAACAGTTTCCCGTGGAGTTAGGTGCTTGGACCGGCAGCGACGTCGCCATCCCCAGGGACGTCCTCGACGTGCTCGGACCCGGTGACTTTCTGCAGCGCGTCTATCAGGACCGGGAAAAAGCCGATTCCGTAGAATTGTTCATCGCCTACTTCCGCAGCCAGAGCGCGGGCGATACCATTCACTCGCCAAAAAACTGCCTGCCCGGCGCAGGCTGGTCGCAGATCGACTCGCGCCGCGTCTCCGTGTCCCTGCCCGGCCGCGCACCCTTCCCGGCCACCCGCTACGTCATCGCCCAGGGTGATTCACGGCGCGTCGTGCTCTACTGGTATTGGGCTCACGGCCGCGGCGTCGCCAGTGAGTACTGGGCCAAATATTACCTGGTCAAAGATTCCATTGAACTGAACCGCAGCGACGGTTCCCTGGTCCGGGTCACCACTCCCCTCTACCCGGGCGAGTCGGTCGACGCCGCGCAGCAGCGTCTGCTTCCCTTCGTCGACCAGGTCGGGCCTCAACTGGACGCCTACATCCCCCGCTGATGGCTTTTTCCCCTTCACACTACGATCTCAGAATGGCCGCAGTCACTATTTCCGCCCATTCCCGTGCAGTATTATGGGATGGTGTGCGGAGGAATGTATTCATGCGCCTTCTGCATTTGCGGTTGGAGAATCCCCTATGAGTCACTCCGTTTCCGTCCGTCTGCTGCTGGCTTGCTCTCTTCTCGTCACCCTGTTTACCGGCTGCTCCCGTGATCCCAATGTGCGCAAGCAGAAATACTTCGAGAGCGGCGAAAAATACTTTGCCGAGGGCAAGTACCGCGAGGCCGAAATCGAGTACCGCAACGCCATCCAGGTAGATTCTCGCTTCGCCCAGGCCCACTACCACCTCAGCCAGGCCTATCTCAAGCTGGGCGACCGCAACCGCGCGTTCCAGGAGTTAAATCGCGCTTTCGAACTGGCTCCCGATGACGCCCGCGCCCGCACCGATCTCGCTAACCTTCTGATCTCGGCCAGAAATCCTGACGGCACCCCGGTTGCCGACTACCTGAAACAGGCGAAGCCCCACTTGGATTTTCTCAAAGACAAGCAGCCCAATAGCCCTGAAACCCACGAGGCATGGGCCAACTACTACGCCGCGCAAAACAATCTGGCGGCCGCCATGCTAGAGATGCAGCAGGCCATTGCCGCCGACCCCCACCGCTCCGAATCCTACTTGCTGCTGGCCCTGTTTCAACTCCGCTCGAACCTCCCCGACCAGGCGGAGGCCAATTTCAAGAAAGCCACCGAGGTCGATCCCAAGGCCTTAAACGCTCAACTGGCCCTCGGCGGTTTCTATCAGTCCCGCAACCGTCTCTCTGAAGCCGAAGCACAGTTCAAGCACGCCATCGAAGTGGACCCTAAGAGCCCGGCCCCCCGCGTCGCCCTCGTGCGCCTCCTCATGCAGGAGGGCAAGAAGGACGAGACCGAATCCTTTCTCCGTCAAACCAAGAAGGATCTTCCCGATAATCCCGACGGCTATCGCATGCTGGGTGATTTTTACGCCACCTTTGATGTTGATAAAGCCACGGCCGAATTCGGTTCCCTCCACAGCGAGCATCCCAAAGATCTTCCGGTTAAGAAGAATTACATCCAACTCCTGATTCTGAAGAGCCGCCTCGATGAAGCCACCAAGCTGAACAACGAGATCCTCAAGGCCAATCCGCACGACGTGGAGGCCCTCGTCTACAAGGCCCAGGTGCACCTGCGCCAGAATGACGCCGCCGGCGCCGTTGACTCCCTGCAAACCGCCCTCAGCAACGATCCGGACAATGCCGCCGCTCACTACCAACTCGGACTGGCCTTCGCACAGCAGCACAACGATGCCCAGGCTGAGTCGCAGTGGCGCGAGGCGGTCCGCATCAGCCCTGACCTCACCGATGCCCAGCGCGCTCTGGCTGCCCTGGCCTTGCGGCGCGGCGACATTGACGCCCTCGCGCAGATCGCGCAGCAGATCATCACCGCCCAGCCTTATTCGCCGGATGGCTTTATTTTCAAAGGCATCGCCGACGTTGCCCACCAGAAATACAGCGACGCTCAGCAGGACGCCCAGCAGGCGATGCAGAGGGCTCCACAGAGTCCTGCTCCTTATGTCCAGCTGGGCAACATCCAGCTGCTGCAGAAGCACTACGCCGAGGCCGAGAAGTTCTACCAGCAGGCGCTCGATAAGGACCCATCCTCCGCCGAGGGCCTGAGCGGCCTGATGAACACCTACTTCGTCGAAAAACAGTTTGACAAGGCGATCGCCGCGGCCAACGCTCAAATCGCCAAGTCTCCCAATAACAGCAATTTCTACGATCTGCTGGGGACCGCCCTGTTTAACGGCAAGAAAGATTTGCCCGCCGCCGAAGCCGCCCTTCGCAAAGCCATCGCAATCGACAAGAACAACGTCGACGCCCTCGAAAAACTCGGCCGGGTGCAAATCCAGCAACACTCCACCGATCAGGCTCTCGCTCTCTACCTGCAATCCATCAAGGACAATCCGCGAGAGGTTACCTTCTACATCCTTTCCGGAGAACTTTACGAAGCGAAGAAAGACTGGGATCAGGCCAAAACCATGTACCAGCAGGCCCTCACCATTGCGCCCGATCATCCTCTCGCTTCCAACAATCTCGCGTATGTAATTCTCCAGCAGGGCGGCAACGTCGACGTGGCGATGGGCTTGGCGCAAACGGCGCGCCGCGGCATGCCCGACTCACCCAACGCCGCCGACACTCTGGGCTGGGCTTACTATCAGAAGGGCATCTACCAGTCGGCCATCAATCAGTTTCAGGAGGCACTGCGGCTGGGCGAAAAACGCGGCGATCCCGATCCGGCGGACATCCACTGCCACCTCGGCCTCGCCTATCAGAAAGCCAACCAGAACAAGGCGGCAGTGCAGCAATTGGAAAAAGCCTTAAAGCTGGACCCGAACAACGCCGACGCGCGCAAAGCGTTGTCGGAACTCCGCGGCTAGCGCCGCTCGCCCCTGCGCGCTGGCAACAATGAAACGTTGTAGGATGGCGCTTAGTCCGCCGCGATTCCCTGCTTCGGACTGTCCGCCTCGCGCCGCTTGGCCACCCGGTTCGAGGGCAACCCGGCATCGCGAATCTTGTACAGCAAGGCGCGGTAACTGATGCTGAGCGCGCGCGCCGTCTGTTTGCGGTTCCAGTGACAATTCTGCAGAACTTTCAGGATGACCTTCCGCTCCAATTCGCGGACTGCCTGCCGCGTCAGCTTCTTCAGGGAGATCTGTCCGTCCAGCGGTATCTCCGCGTTGAAGAAATCGGTAGCCCGCGGCGCCAGGTCGGCTGCGATCACTTCTTCGTTGCCCAGAATCACGTAGCGCTTGACCAGATTTTCCAGTTCCCGGATGTTGCCCGGCCAGTGATACTTCCGCAACTCCACCATCAGCTCGCTGGAAATCATCCGCGCGCGGCAGTTGTACTTCCGGTTGTGATACTCGAGGAAATACGCCACCAGTTCCGGAATGTCGCTCGCCCGTTCGCGCAGCGGTGGCAGGTGCAGATTCACTACGTTGATGCGGTAAAACAGATCTGACCGGAAGGTGCCGTTTTCAATTTCCTGTTCCAGCTTGCGGTTGGTCGCACACACCACCCGCACTTCTACTTTCTTGTCTTCCTGCGCTCCGATGCGGCAGAATTGTCCGTCTTGCAGAAGTTGCAGCAGCTTCGACTGCAGCGCCATATCCAGTTCGGAAATCTCGTCCAGAAACAGCGTGCCCCGGTGCGCCATCTCCACCCGCCCCGGCTTCATTCCATACGCGCCGGTAAACGCACCCTTTTCGTAGCCAAACAGTTCGCTTTCCAGCAGCGTGCCCGGAATCGCCGGGCAATTCACCTTCACCCACGGCCCGCCACGCCACGGCGATGCCGCATGAATCATGCGCGCGATAATGTCTTTCCCGGTTCCACTCTCTCCCTGGATCAGCACCGGAACGTTCGCGCCCGCCAGTTTGGTCAGCCGGTCCCGCACGGCCCGCATGACGTCGGTACGTCCGAATACAATGGCCTCCGGCGGCATTTCCCCCAAAGGCTGGACAAGTGTATTCACACTGCTGGTTGTCATGGGTTTCTACCAACTGGGGGGAACAGTCTTCTCAACGTGCATCCCGAGAGCCAAAAGGCATCCTGGCCCACGGCGGACACTCAAATCTAACTTATGTGATTGCAGTGTATCAACTTACCAAAGAGCCAGACAGGCACACCCTGGTAATCAGGGGATGAGCGCAACAGTAACACTCGCAGGGGGGATATGCGCAAACATTTTCACACAGCAGAAGCGATTTTCCGCCTCCGCCCATGGGATTTGCCCGAAAGCAGCAGCGGACGCGCAAATTTGAGACCAATCAAGTAGTAGCCCTCTGCTGGGGTTGTGCGCAGCGCCTTGGCTCGCAGCGTCCTCGCGGCTCTCGGCAACAGGGCCAGCGCGGCCACCGGGGCGCTTGGAATTTCAAGTCGAATCTGGGCAACTGCAGGCAGCACCCGGCGCATGGCAACCAACATCCCTCCTGCGCTCACGTTCAGTGCGGTCGCAAATTCAAGAAACTCCTTGCCCTTCCCATCACGGCTGTGCACAAAAACGGGGATTGCCAGCGGCAACCTGGCCCACTTCCGCCGCTCCTGCCCCGGTCGGGTTCCGTGCATGCAGACCTCTCCTTACGCCTCGACTCTCCTCGGGAGCACCTCAGGGGCCAAATCTACGGTAAAAGCCCTAGCAAACTGGGTCAGAAACCCAGTCTAGCCTCCACTCCGACCGCGAAACCCGCAAAGGAGCGATAGTTCCAAGGTCCTTTATTCGTTTTCTGTTCGTATTCTGAATCTCTGGCTGCCACGCCCCAAAGCCCGTAGAAGTGCAAGCTTTTGCTACACTTGGGTAATTCCAGTGCATTTTCCGTTGACAACAATTTGCACGTGCAATACGATTTTCATTACTTGCACTCCTCCAACAGGTCGGGTGCAGTTCCCCCTCTCCCCGTGTCCGCCTGTGGTTTTTCCTCATGGCCACTGTCCAGAAAAATACGTGTGTTTCTGACTCGAGAGCAACGTCGGATCCTATGCCAGCCACTGCTGCTGCCCGCCCTGACGTCGATGTGCCTAGCCCGGAAAACTTGCTGCAGGAGTACAAGGAATTGCGCGAGCGTTTCCAGCGCACCACCAACGCTTTGGCCTCCGCTGCCCACGATCTCAAAACTCCGCTCTCGATTTTGAATGGCTACGTCGAGGTGCTCTACAGCGAGAAGTTGGGCGCGATCAACGACCGTCAGCGTGAAGTTCTGCACGACATGCAGGCCAGCGGAAAACGTTTGCAGCAGTTCATTCAGGATTTCCTCACCTACAGCGCCCTCGAGACCGGGGGCCTGCGCATGCAGTTCGAGCCCGGCAACATCAACGATGTCCTGTCCGACGTCTGCCGCCTGTGGTCGAACCGCTTTCAGGAAAAGGGGCTGGCTCTGTATTTTCTGGCCAACGACAAGCTGCCCGTGTTTCCCTTCGATTCTCCCAAGCTGGAGCGCGTGATCTCCAACCTGCTGGAGAATTCATTCAAGTTCACGCCTCCCGGCGGAACCGTCTGGCTGCACGCCGAGCCATATATGTGGGAACGCCGCGCGGCGGCTCAGCCTTCGGCCGCCGAGCGCCGCCGCCAGAACGTAACTCATCCCAACGCCGTCAAGGTCAGCGTCTCCGATACCGGGCCGGGAATCCCCGCCGAGTTCCACCTGGAAGTTTTTGATGATTTCTTCCGCCTTCCCGGCACCGAAAGCGAAGAAGGCATGGGATTAGGTCTTGCCATCGCACGCCGCCTGGTTCAAGGTATGGGAGGCAAGATCTGGGTCGAGAGTGATCCCGGCGCAGGCTGCAAGTTCTCTTTCTTGATCCCTTATAAACCGGTCTCCTCAGCCTCCAGCAAGGGGAAAAATCGATGAAGCCAACCGCCAAAATCCTGCTGGTCGACGATGAACCCGGCATGCTCCGCTACATCAAGACGCTGCTCGAAGTGGATGACTACAAGGTCGAAACCGCGACCACCGGCGAGGAAGCACTGCAGCGCGTCGAGAAGGGCCTGCAACCCGACCTCGTGTTGCTTGACGTGCTCATGCCCGGCATCGACGGCCTCGAAACTCTCGAGCAACTGCGCAAGATCCAGCCCGGCGTCAAGGTCGTCATGTTGTCCTGCGTCAATGACACCCGCAAAGTCGTTCATGCGATGAAGCTGGGCGCCCAGGACTATCTCACCAAACCTTTTCAAAAGGCGGAACTCGATGCTGTGATCGACCTGAGCCTCGGCCAGGGAAAACAGACTTACAGCGGCGAAGTGGAAGAGCTCTCCGACGACGTCTTCTTCATCGCGGCCAGCCCCGCCATGCGCAAGATCCGCTCGCAGGCTGCGCTCGTGGCCAACGTCGACATCCCCGTGCTCCTGCTCGGCGAGAGTGGCACCGGAAAAGAAGTCCTCGGGCGCCTGATCCACAAGCTTTCGCCGCGTGCTCACCGCACGTTCCTCAAAGTCAATTGCGCCGCCGTTCCCGCCGACCTTCTCGAAAGCGAGCTATTCGGCTACGAGCAGGGCGCCTTCACCGGCGCCACCCACGCCAAGCCCGGAAAATTCGAATTGTGCAACCGGGGAACGATTCTGCTCGACGAAATTGGCGAGATGCCTCCGCTCTTGCAGGCCAAACTCCTGCACGTTTTGCAGGACCAGCAGTTCTCCCGGCTGGGCAGCCGTTCCGTCATCAAGGTTGACGTTCGCATCTTGGCCGCAACCAATATCAACATTCCCGAGGCGCTCGCCAACAAGCGCTTGCGCGAGGATCTCTACTACCGCCTGAACGCTTTCACCATGCAGATTCCGCCGCTGCGCGACCGCAAGGAAGAGATTCCCATCCTGCTCAAGCACTCCATGTCGCGCATGGCCGAGCGCTATGCGCGCCCCCCGCTTCCGCTCTCGCCCGCGCTCCTGCAGGCCTGCCAGAATCATTCCTGGCCCGGCAATCTTCGGGAGTTGAATAACTTCCTGAAGCGCTACTTGATTCTTGGGGATGAAAACCTGGCCGTCACCGAACTCCTGCCCAGAAACGATGGCACCGGCGGGGTGCACGGAGACTCCTCAGCGCGCACACCCGAGTCGGGCGGCTTGAAGTCTCTGGCGCGCACCGCCAAAGATGAGGCCGAAGCCCAGGCCATCACCCACGCGCTGGAACAGACCAACTGGAACCGTAAACAGGCCGCCGCCATCCTGCAGATCAGCTACAAAGCTTTGCTGTACAAGATCCGGCAGTATGGCATTGCCGAAGCCAAGGGGCACCACAAGCTGTCGGCTGGGGCGTAGCTCTTCGTAGCCGTGTATTCCCATAACCACGCGGGAACCACTTCTCCTGTTCTTTGCGAGAAGTGGGATTTTTTTATGTGGGCTTTCTCTTGCGTCCGTGGGCACAAATCTACGGAACGTTCAGATAAATGGTGAAGCTTTTCGTATCGCTGCCCGCCGTCGCGCTCAGCGTGATCGGGAAGCTGCCGGCGGGCGTACCGCTTACGGGCGGCTGCGTTGTGGTGTGGCTGCACGCCGGCTGCAGCAGGAGCAGCCCGAACAGAGCACACAGAAATAACATTCCCATGACGCGGCGCCGGCGCCGGTCCCCTCCGGCTCCTATGCCCAGCAGAGTCAATCCCGGAACCACCAGCCAGATCGCATAAAAATGTCGCGTCAGCAAACTCGCGGCCGGCGTCACCACCGGCCGAGCCGTCGTGGTCATGTTCAGCGTCGAAGACCCGGGACCACCTTGCAGGGCCACCGGGCTGGTCGTGAAGTTGCACGCAGCCCCCGTAGGCAGGCCCGTGCACGACAGAGAAATGGGCGATGAATAGATCGGATGCGGGGCCAGATGACACCGTGTATTTGGCCGTAGCCCCCGCCTGTGGCACGGTATAATTCGTCGGGCTGACCGACAGGCTATAGTCCGACATGTACGCCGGCACCGAGGTCTCCGCCAGTACGATGTTGCCCGGCCCCATCGCCTGCACCGAACCGCCATTGAATGTCGACGGACTTCCGGCGTTGCTGGCTGTGGGCGTTACCACGATGGTGATCGTTGCCGTCGATCCGGACTGCAGTGACGGAAGGCTGCAGCTCACGACGGCATTGGTCGAAGCTCCCGCCGCAGGTCCCGGAACTTGTCGCGGCAGACACAAATGTAAGCGGCACACTCGTCACCGCAGAACTCAGATTGTCCGTTACCGTGATGTTGCTGGCCAGGTCGGGACCGTTGTTGGTCACCGTGTAAGTGAAGGTTGCCGGGTTCCCCGCGCTGATGAATGTCTGGTTTGTGCCCAGCGTCAGCACTCCATTGATCGACAGGCTCACCGCCGTCCCCAGTTGGGTCACAAACGCGTCGTAACCGCCGTTGTTGTTCGACTGCAGCGCTTTGGCCACGTGCAGATCGGTCGAATTGGTGTCCCCGGCGAAATAAGCGTTCTGGTTGACATCGAGCGCCATGCCCGTGCCCTGGTCCATCCCGCTTCCGCCGAAGTAATTCGCCCACGAAGCCGTTGTTGTCTGCCCGACCACCGCGGCCGTGTTGAGCCGCGCCATAAACGCGTCCTGCGTACCGTTGAGCGTGCTCTGAATTGAGTTGGACAGTCGGCAACACGGGGAAATCGGCGGACTGCGTCCATCCCGTCACCAGCGCGCCGCTGCCCGAGTCCACCGTAATCGCCAGTCCGGCTTCGTCTGCAGACCTCCGCCGAGATAGGAGAAATAATTGAGCGCTACGTTGATCGCAGTGCCCGTCGTGCTGGTCGGGTTGGTCAGCCGCGCCACAAACGCGTCGTTCGGCGGGGAGGCTGACGAAAGTCGTGGGACACGTCGTCCCGGCCGCTACGTCCGGAAAATCCAGGCAGCGTTGGTACGCGGCGGAAGTGTTCAGAGACGTGACGCTCGTCGCGATGTCGGTGGAGTTCGTGGTCCCGACCACATAGACGTTCGCCGCCCCCACATCGAGCGCAATGCCCGTGCCCGCATCGGCCCCGGTCCCACCCAAATAGGTCGACCAGATCAATTGCTGTCCCTGATTTTCCATTGGGATTCAGCTTCGCCACGAAGGCGTCCGGTTCCGTGGTATTGGTCGTACTCGTGCACGATGGAGGATTGACGATCACGGTCGGAGGCGCCTGATCCAGACAGGGCTGGTATGCGTTCAGGATGGGAAAGTCGGTGGTGCTGCATCCCGAACATCCCGTGAAGATGAAGTTCGTCGTTCCTGTGAAATAGACGTTACCGTTGGTATCGACGGCGATGCCGCCGCCCGTGGCCACCGGCGCGGGCGTATCGAAGTTTGCGCCGCCGAAATAAGTCGAGTACGCAATGCTGCCCGTCCGGGGTGCGGTCGTGTTGACCTTGGTCACGAAGAACTGAATCGGCGCCCGCGGCGTAGTTTGATACGGCAGCGCCTGCGGCAGCGTGCTCGCAGGAAACTGATCAGTCGTGCTGGCCGACGTCTTGCGAGGTGGTCGTCCCGGTAACGTAGATGTTGCCCGACGCGTCGATGGCCATCCCGCTCGCGACGTCGGTGCCATTGCCCGAAAGGTATGACGAATACAACAGCACCGTGGCGTCGTACTGCAACTCGGTCACGAATACGTGCGACGTGCCCGTGCTGCCCGGTTCCGGAACCGCCTGGTAGGCATTGGTCGCGGTCGTCGGGAAATTCGTCGAAGACGTCGTGCCCGCCACAAATGGATCGCCCCGGCCATCCACCCGGATTCCCGACCGGGCCGTCAGTTCCGTTGCCTCCCAGATACGTCACATAGTCAAGCACTGCAGGAAGCGATCCCAGGGGCGGCGTAATCTTCGCGACATACACGTTCTGCGCGCCCTGGAGTGTCGTCTGAAAAATCCCAGCCGCCGGAAGATTGGGCGACGTGGTCGATCCCGCAAGGTAGATATTGAAGCTGCCATCGACCGCAACGGAACTGGCATGCTCGTCGCCACTGCCTCCAAAATACGTCGAGAAGGTCAAGATCGGATCGATGACCAGTTCGCGCGAATGATCATAGGCGCCGATCGCGAATCCCGCACGGTTGGCGCCCCGCAGCACGAACTTGCCCTCCACCGGTTGTTGCCGACCCGCAATCTCCTGGTAGACCCGCGGAGCCTCAACTGCACGCCGCCGCCCTCGCTCCTGATGACCAGGGCTCCGTCCTTCAGTTCCAGTTGCTTGGCTCCATTGAATTCGAGCTCAGCCTGCGCCGGATCCGACCCCGGCTCCACCTGGAAGTCGTACTCCAACCGTCCCTGATTTCCGTAAAAGACCAGATTGATTCCGGGATAAATATTCTCGTAGCGCACCCGCGCATACTGCGGTATCCCATGCCGCCACTTCGCCGGATCATTGCCCAGAAAATAGTTACTCTTGCCCGGCAGCGGATCCGCCGGCGCTGAGACTGGCGTTCGGATTCCCTCCGGCCAATTTCATCTGCAGCGACTGCACCCGCGTCAGCGACGCCTCGCGCTTCCCGCCATCGCGCTTCGGCCGCTCCTGTGAAACCACGCTCAGGATCGCCCCTTCCGAGCCCAGAAACAGGCTGTATCCCGAACCGCGTGCCACAAACTTCGCCCGCGGATCCGACGCATCCAGGTTCCCTTGCCCCTGGTTTGGTTCGAAGATCAGCGGCAGGCCCGCGAACAACGATCCCGCCCGGGATTTCAATTCCCCACCCGCTTCACGCGGCAGCGCCTCCGCCGTCCCTACCATGCTCGGTACTGCCGTCGCTGGCTCCCCGGTCGTGGAAACCAGGGCCGCGGTGTTCGCGGCGCTCTGGCGTGAGCGGGAACCCCACCCGAGAACTGCGCATCCTGCCGCGAGCAGTACCAGCCCTGCCGCCAGAACACGAACTCGTACCACGGATGTTCCCAACCAACGGCGTTCTACGTTCACTCGTTCCTCCGATACAGTCAGATCAGTTTCGCTTCGATCGTTTTCGCTCAGGCGTTTTCGCTCAGATCAGTGGAGAGATTAGGGACGGCGCACAGAGTCAACCGAGCCTCGCGCCGGCGAACCTGACCGCGGCTTGCGTGTCACTGGAACTGGCGGAAAAATTAAATAACTACTTAAACATCTGACGGATAGACAAGTCAAGCGGACCTCCGGCCTGCCCCCGCTCCAAGTTTCGTCAGATGCGCTCCAGACCGCGGAAAGATGGCCGCGCCCTGGCACAAAAGTGGCATGAAAGCAGTTGCAGGCGGAACTCTGCCCCCCAACTGCAGCGGAAAAAAGATGCTCCTTCCTTCGCAATCGCTTGCATGCGCCGCCCCGGTCGTGCCTCGCTGACTCCTCAAGCTCCTCATTCTTCGCGCCAAACTTAAAACGTCCCCCAACTCCGGATGGCAGCGGGATTGCTTATGACTGCGCAGGGCCTTGCGCATATTGTGCGTCCTCCCACGGCTCCGTGACGTTGCTTCGAATTCCGGACAAATTAACTGACTCAGTTCCAATCAGCATTTTGCTATTTGCAAACTGCTGGCGTTTCTATACATTGAGGAGCTATCAGGGCCGATTCCAGTTTAAACTCAGGCCTTAAGCAGTTTGGGGCATTTGCCGTGGCTGTGCTCGCTTTTCTTGGAACTACGCGCTCCTGGCGGGAGCGCTCAGGCATGCAACCGAATTCACAGGAACGGCGGATGATGCGGCGCTTTGACATGCGCCTGCCAGCCATTGTCCGCCTCGAAGGCACCGACGAGGTCCACACCGAGACCCAGAACGTCAGTGCCCGCGGTGTCTTCTTCTACCTCGACCGCGCCATCTCTGCCGGGACCAAGCTGGAAGTCACCCTCACATTCCCTCCCCACGTCACCCTCACCGACGCCGTCCGCGTCCGTTTCACCGCCCGCGTCATTCGCGTCGAAAATCCTCTTCCCTCGGCCCGCATCGGCACCGCCGCCATGATCGAGGACTACGAATTCCTCCGCTCCAACGGCAGCCCTGACTTCCTCTCCGCCCTCCAAAAAGAATGGAAAGCCTCTAACTGAAATAGAAGTGTGGGAGCAAGGATGTGGGGCGGACACTCCTGTCCGCCGCTTTTGACTTTGTCAGCTCTCGGCTTCCGCCTTCAGCTTCTCGGCCTCGGCTTCCGGCTCTCGGCTCTCGGCTTCCGGCTTCAGCCTTCCGATATGCGAACCCAGCCGCGAAGCGGCGAAAGACTGCAGCCCACGGCGCTAGCCGTGGGCTGCCTCGGTCGAGATCAGAACGAGCCCCGGAGGGGCGAAAGAAATCGCCGCCGCGGCGCGACTCCTACTTCCCTTTTCCCAATTCCTTCAACTGCTGGCGCAGCCGACTGAATCTCCGAACCAGGCTCCCCAGGTAAACCCCATGAATCACCCACGTGGCAATATAGGCAGCGAAGAGAAACTTGATGGCGTTCATCGCGGGCTCCGATTCAGCGGAAGGCTGGCCTTGGCCGCCACTCCCGATCCGGCCAAAGATTCCATGGCGTGCGCCTCTTCCACCTCTCGCTGCAGCAACTCCAACCGGAACCGCGACCAGCAAACCAGAAAGGCGAAGCAGGAGAACGCCAGCCAGTTAATCAGAAGGACATGCCACATGCGTGGATCGAGCGAACCGCCTCCTCCAATCACCGGCTGCGGATGCTGCGTGCGGAAAAACCAGATCGAAAAATAGACCAGAGGAACGTCGAGCGCGCCAAAAATCGCCAATACCGCCGCCAGGACCGGAGTCTGGGCGCTGTCGGAAAAGCGGCGCAGCACCAGGTAGCTCACGTAGATCAGCCATAGCACCAAGGTTGTGGTAAGGCGCACATCCCACGTCCACCAGATCCCCCACACTGGCCGCGCCCAAATCGGCCCCGTCACCAGAACTATCGTGCAAAACACCACGCCGACCTCGGCACAAACCACGGCCAACGCATCCGCCTTGGGATTGCGGCGCACCAGGTAGACCACCGAAGCCATCAGATTAATCAGGAAGAGAAGAAAGGCAGTCCAGGCAGAAGGGACGTGGTAATAGAAAATCCGCTGCACGTCGCCCATGGTGCGCTCGGTAGGCGCAACGACCAAAGCCTGATACAGCGCATAAGCTAGCAGAATTGCGGTGACAAGCGACAGTATGGGGAAGAGCCGTTTCATTCGGCGTGCAGAACTTTCTCAAACAATGCCAGACAAGCAGTAGTAAACACCACATCGTAGGTTATAAGCAACACGATCCAGAAGCGGGCCGCACCTTCGCCTGCAAGGATGATCCGCGTGGCCTCCACCATCGACTGAACCGCCGGAATTGAAATAGGAAACAACAGCAATGGCAGCATGATTTCACGGCTGCGAGTGCGCAGTGACACCGCTGCGAAAAACGTTCCATTCACCACCAGCGCCCAAGTCCCCAGCAACCCAATTGGAATCAATACCCATGCCGGACCTAGCGAACGCAGGTTATAAAACACGATGAACAGCGGCACCATCAACCCTTCGAGTACGGTGACGAGAATGAAGTTTCCCAAAGCCTTCGCCAAGAAGAGCGAATTCGCCGGTGCCGGAGAGACCCGGTACGCGTCTAGCACCTGATTCCGCAACTCGCGCGCCCAGGTCTGGTTCAGCGCCACTACTGCCGCAAACAAGAAAGCCACCCATACCAGTCCGCCTGCGATTTCTCGCGACTCCTCCGCAGTCGGATCAAACGAGAAGCTGAAGATCACCACCACCAGCAGCGAAAAAAACAGCATGGAATTCAGCGCATCTTTCGACCGCCACTCCAGCCGGATATCCTTCACCAGCGTCGCGGCGACCAACGACCAGAAAGAGTTCATTGGACATCCCCGCCGCCCGCCGCTCGGGCCAGCGTGGCCGTCCGCTCCACAATCTCCCCCGCCTGCATCCAGACAAATTCGTCGGCCACACCTTCCAGCAGCAGCGCCTGGTGCGTGATCACGAAAACCGTCTTCCCCGCATCGCGCATCCCCTTCAGCAACTCCACCATGGCCCGCGCCGAATGCACATCCACATTCGAAAACGGCTCGTCCAGCAACAGCACTTTCGGATCATGCAGAATCGCCCGCGCCAGCGACATCCGCTGCCGCATCCCCTGCGAATACTGCCCCACCGGACGCGTCAACTCCGGATCGAGCCCCACACTGCGGATCACCTCTTCGCAGCGCCCGTCCTTATTGCGGCCACCCACAATATTGCGACCACCGACAATCCCGTAAAGCCGCCCGAAGTAGCGCAGGTTTTCCATCCCGCTCATCTCGTCGTAGAGCAGCGACGGATGAGCCATGTACCCGATATCGCGGCAGGCCTCCTGCGGACTCCTCCCGAAAATCGATATCTCCCCCCGCGTCGGCTGCGCCAGTCCGGCCAGCGCCCGCAACAGCGTCGTCTTCCCCGCTCCGTTCTCCCCGAGGATCGCGTGGAATCGTCCTGCGTCAAACTCCGCCGTCACCCCGCGCAGCGCGGCAAAACGTCCAAACTGCTTGATGACGTTGCTGACGGTGATGATGGACGAGTTTTCAGCGGCCGCATTCATCGGCATCGGACATGGCGTTCGGGAGGTGATTCCGCCAGTTGTAACAGTGTACGTGCCCGGAATCGAGCAGAGGTATAGCAGTGCAGATTACTGAGGAACATGAAACAACCCTTGCCCGCCGCCCGCACAGAAGGCAAAAAAGAAAGACGAAGCCTGTGGGCAGGGAACTAATTCGCTGTCGCGCTTGAGCCAGCCGGTTGCGCTTGCGTCATGCTCTTGGCTGGCTCCGCCGATGGCACTCCATTCGCCGGAGCACCCGGCTGCTGCGGAGCATACTTCGACGCGCACTTGGCCTGCAGTTGCTTGGCGTGAAACACGCCGTCACGATCGAAGCGTCCATCGGCCAGCGCCTGCGAGTCGTCTTTGAACGTGTCGGGCGGAGCTTCGGTCCCGGTGTAGTCCACGTGCAGAGTCTGATCTTCTTCCACCAGCACAAACTGCACGTGCGTTCCCGTGCGTTTGATCGATCCCGGCTGCACATTCCCGGCAACCCGCAAGCGTTTCGAATACGCCCCGTCGCCCATCTTGTGCAACTCTTTAATAGTCACGTAGTAGCTCTTGCTGTCTTGCACGCCGGTGTACGCCAGGTAGCCGAGCAGCAGGAAAATCACCACCGTCGCTCCACCGAATTTGAGATAGGTCTTCGCCTGATTCGACATAAGATTGCTCGACGTGCTCCCTGTCGGGGGATGTTCCCCACTCTCAGACTCTACGCGTCACCGAACCGAGAATCAAGACACGGGGAGACAGGTCGCTGCCCGCAAAAAATCGATCCTTCGTATCGGCCAAACGCTCTACTCCTCACACAATTCGCTTTGTTTTCAATTGTTTATGAAAATCCGCCCGCGCCGATGCGGCTCATCCAATGTTTCGATTTCCCTTTCCAGATTCGATTCGCTATCACTATGAGTAGTGAATCCCATGACACCAGCCAAACCAAACTCCCGCAGACCGCGCCATCCCGTCCCGAGCCACCGTGATCCCAATCAGATGCTGGACGTGCTTCTGGCCTTGGATCGCATGCTGGTGGAAGTCTCCATGCAAATTTACAATGTCCCGAGCCACGATCGCTTCACCCTGCGAAAACAAAACCGCCACCTGCACGCTACCGTCAGAGAACACCTGCCCCGGCTCCTGAAACCTGCAGGCCGATCTTCGTAGCCTCGCCAGCGGCTTGACGTTCTTTTGTCGTGCTGCTCTTCCTCTCCATCCGCCCTGTTCCATCCCCGTCCGCTAGAATGAGGAGTCACGCAACCGACCTTATTCCCTATGATCCATCCCTGGCATGACGTAACTCCCGGCGACAAGCTTCCCCACGAATTCGACTGCGTGGTCGAAATCCCCTTCGGTTCCAGCGTGAAGTACGAGCTCGACAAGTCGAGCGGCCTGATCCGCCTCGACCGCGTCCTCTACTCGGCCGTCTACTATCCCGCGAACTACGGCTTCATTCCGCAAACCCTCGCCGAAGACGACGACCCGCTCGACGTGCTGGTGCTCTGCCAGGAAACGGTCGTGCCGCTGACCCTCATTCACGCCCGCACCATCGGCCTCATGACCATGATCGATGCCGGCAAGCAGGATCACAAAATCATCGCCGTCGCCACCGAGGATCCCGAGTTCAACTCCTATCACCAGGCCGCCGAGATGCCGCCCCACCGCCTGCTCATGCTGCGACGCTTTTTTCAGGATTACAAACAACTCGAAGGCAAAGCCGTCGAGGTCGATGAGATACGCCCCCCAGCTGAAGCCTACCCCATCATCCTCGACGCGCTGCACCGCTACAGCGAACAACGCCGCAAAGGCTTCAAAGTCGCGAAATAGCCACGTAGGGGCGGACGCCTTCGTCCGACGCAGCGAGCGCCGCCGGACGAATGCGTCCGGAGCTACGTGTTTCACAAAGATTTCTCTTGACATAATGTACTAATACTGTAGTACACTGACACGCATGGGAAGGAATCACATTCCCGCGCTGCCCGATTCGCCATCGACCTCCACAGCGGCGTCCCCGTCTACCGCCAGCTGATCGATCAGGTGCGGAGCGGCATTGCCTCCGGCTCCCTAACCGCTGGCGATCAACTCCCCACCGTGCGCCAGCTCGCCGTCGATCTCGCCATCAATCCCAACACCGTCATGCGCGCCTACCGCGAACTGGAACTCGGTGGCTTGCTCGAGACCCACCAGGGCACGGGAACTTTCATCGCAAACAAAAAGCTGGAGAAGAATTCCCCCGAGCGCGACCGTCAGCTCGGCCAGATGGCCGGAGAATTCGCGGCCCGCGCAGGCGCCGCCGGATTCACCCTCGAAGATTTGATCGATCGTCTGCGCGACTTGTTGCCTAAAAGGAGATAGAAGCCATGGCGAAAATCCGAATGAATGAAGTCAGTGGCGTTGCCCTCTTGCTGTTCGTCATCAGCCTCGTGATTGGGATCGCCGTGTCCCAGGCAGTTCACCATCCCGCCCCGGCCATTTTCGGAGCCCTGGTCGGCGTCTATTTCCTGTTCGCGATCAAAGTCGTGCGCCAGTGGGAAAAAGTCGCCGTCCTCCGCCTGGGCCGCTACGTCGGACTGCGCGGCCCCGGCCTGTGCCACATCATTCCGATCGTCGAGACCCTCAGCCCCTACGTGGACCAGCGTGTCCGCGTCGCCAGCGTTTCCGCCGAATCCACGCTCACGCGCGACACGGTGCCCGTGAACGTCGACGCCATTGTCTTCTGGCTGGTCTGGAACGCCGAGAAATCCATTCTCGAAGTCGAGAACTTCATCGACGCCATCACTATGAGCGCGCAAACCGCGCTGCGCGAATCGATCGGCCGCCACGAACTGGCGCAGATGATTACCGAACGCGAAACCATGGGCCGCGAGTTGCAGCGCATCCTCGACGAAAAAACAAATCCATGGGGCATCACCGTTCAGTCAGTCGAGATCCGCGACGTGAAAATCCCGTCAGGTCTGGAGGACGCGATGTCGCGCCAGGCACAAGCCCAGCGCGAACGCCAGGCCCGCATCATCCTCGGCCAGGCCGAAAGCGAAATCTCCAACAGCTTCGTGCAAGCCGCAGCCGCCTACGCCGAAAACCCCGTAGCCCTGCATCTCCGCGCCATGAACATGCTCTACGAAGCCGTCAAGGAAAAGGGTGCGATGGTGATCGTCCCCTCGACCGCGGTAGAAACGATGGGCTTGGGTGGAACCTTGGCCACTACTGCCTTAGCCAAGGGCCAGTAAGGATGATATCCCATGGAAACCCTCTGGCAGAGCGTCCGTTACGCCGTGCGGAGATTGCGCCGCAGCCCGGGATTCACCTCCGTTGCCGTGCTGTCCCTGGCGCTGGGCATCGGCGCTAACACGGCCATTTTCAGTTTGGTCTACGCTCTCCTGCTTCGCACATTGCCGGTGCAAAATCCGGGTGAGCTTGTAGAACTTCTACACCGCTACCCCGGTGAACCTCAATTGAATGGTTTCTCCTGGCAAGCTTACCAGCTCATGCACGAGCATAATCATGTGTTCTCTGGCCTGATCGCCGCGGCTTACCAGCCCTTTCACGTGCGCGGCGAGGGCCTGGAGCCGCAAACCGCGGACGGCGCATATGTGGACGACGCCTTCTTTCCCGTGCTTGGGGTGAAGCCCGCGATCGGACGACTGATCGGTTCCGGAGACAGCCGCGCGGGTGATTCATCCGCGGTTGCCGTGGTGAGCTGGTCCTACTGGAAAAGACAGTTCAATCTCGATCCTGCAATCCTCGGCAGGCAGATTTTTGTCGACAATGTGCCGGTAACGGTTGTCGGAGTCACACAACGGAAATTCTCCGGATTGCAAGCGGAAGCCAGCCAAGACTTCTGGCTGTCACTTGCCATTGCGCCCTCCGCCCTCCGCTCCAGCCACGAGGGAAGGTTGGGGCTGGTGGGCCGATTGAAGCCGCGCGTTTCCTTGGAACAGGCCCGCGCGGAAATGGCGGTGCTGTACGAGTCGACTCTCGATGAGCAAGCCACGATCACCCACAATCCCTACTTGCGCAAGATGAAGTTTGAAATGGAACCCGCCGGTGCCGGGCTGTCGCAGTTGCGCGAGGAGTGGGCGAAACCGTTGCTGCTGCTCATGGCGGTTGTCGGTCTGCTACTCCTGATCGCGTGCATCAACATTGGCAGTCTGCTCCTGGCGCGTGGGGCGACGCGGGAGTTTGAAATGGCATTGCGGATTTCTCTCGGCTCAAGCCGCCTCCGCCTGGTGCGCGAGGGCTTGACCGAGGCGCTGCTGCTCTCGGTAGCCGGCAGTGTGCTCGGCGTTTTCCTGGCGCATTTCGGGGCCGGAGCCTTGGTGCGAATCATCCTCGCGGCCAAACGGATTGGGCCGCCCATCGAATTTCAGGTCCGCACCGATGGCAGCGTACTGCTGTTTACCGCTGCCCTTGCGTTGCTCACGGGACTGCTTTGCGGATTGTTTCCTGCTCTGCGCGCGCTGCGATCCGCTCCCGGCCCTTCGTTGCGAGAGGCAGGAAGATCCGGAGAGACAAGGCACCGGCGGCTTCTGGGAAAAAGTCTGGTGGTGGCTCAGGTGGCTTTGTCTGTAGTTTTGTTGAGCGCGGCGGAATTGTTTGTCGCCCATTTGTCGAATCTCGAGCACCTCGAGCTCGGTTTCGAGCGCGACCACGTTCTGCTGGTCGCCCTCGATACTGCCAGCAGCGGTTACGAAGGCGAACGTCTGTCGCAGGCCTACCAGCACCTGCTGGAGCGTTTAGAGGCGATTCCGGGCGTGCGCTCGGCCACGATCTGCGCCGCTTCACCCATCTCCGGCGCCGGCGCGAATCGCGGCGCGACCATCGAAGGCTACCAACCCAAGCCCGGCGAGATCCGCAACCTCACGGAGAATTGGGTGGCTCCGAAGTATTTCTCGACCCTCGGCACACCACTACTGGCAGGGCGAGACTTCAACTCCAGCGATCAAGGTCATCCCCGCGTGGCCATCGTCAATCAGACCATGGCTCGTTACTATTTCGGCGACGGCAACCCAATCGGGAAACACGTCAGGTTCGACGGTGACGACCAGCCTTACGAGATTGTAGGAGTAGCCGGCGATTCCAAGTATTACGAGATCCGCGAAGCAACCTGGCGCACGATTTACTTGGACACGTTCCAGGAGGCCGAGCCAGCTTCGCGTTTTGCGCTCCGGACCAGTGTTGACCCGCTAACTGTGGCTCCCGACGTTCGGCGCGTTGTCCGCACCTTGCTCAAGACCGTATCCGTTGAGCGAATCACTACGCTGGACGATCAAGTGGACGCGACCATCGTTCCCGAGCGGCTCGTCGCCACGCTGTCTGGATGGTTCGGGGCGTTGGGCTCGGCGCTCGCGGCGATCGGCATCTATGGGCTCCTGGCGTACACTTTGGCACGCCGCATCAACGAGATCGGCATCCGCATGGCATTGGGCGCAACCCGAGGCAACGTGACCCGGATGGTGCTTCGCGACGCCCTTACGATGGTCGGCGCCGGGCTGGTGATCGGAGTCCCGATCGCGCTTTGGAGCAAACAACTCGCAGTGAGTCTGATCCAGGATTTGCCTTCAGAGAGTGCCTTCCCCATCGCCTTCGGCGTCCTGGGGATGATCGCCCTCGCTTTACTTGCAGCTTATTTACCGGCACGGCGTGCGGCTCGCGTGGATCCGATGGAAGCCTTGCGCCATGAGTGAGCGCCACTTGATCCTTGTCTAGTAGGGAGGTATTTATGACAAACGCGAACTCAATGCATTCTCCAACCGCCGAGCACGCCCATTTCTGGCTCTCGGCGGTTATCTCGCTGGCCGTAGGTGCCGCGTTCCTAGCCTTGTGGTTCTGGCTGCTGCCGCGGTGGCTCGGCTTCACGGTAGAAATGGCAGGCGCGGCGCGCTGGCGATGGCTGGCCGCGATTCCCTCCGTGCTGGGATTCGCGGTCGCCCTGCGCTGCGTGTGGGACTTCGGCTGGACCGGACGCGGCACGCCCGCACCAATCGCTCCTCCCCAGCGATTGGTGGTGGTCGGTTTCTACCGCTACGTCCGCAACCCCATGTACGTGGGTTTTGCATCCGGGTGGATTGGCCTGTGGGTCATCTTCGGACACCCCAACGCCGCCTTGATTGCCGCCGTCGCTGCCGTTGCGCTCGCGGTGCATCTGTTCGTCGTCTTCTATGAAGAGCCGACATTGCGCAACAAGTTCGGGGCTGAGTACGAGCTCTATCGTCAAAACGTAAGTCGCTGGTGGCCCCGTCTGCGCGCCTGGAATCAGCCGCAATAAATTGCCGCAAAGGTGCGGATGCCGGGTGCCCCATTTCTCGCGTCCTTTGCGAGAAGTGGGTCTTTTGGTTTTGCTTGTGGAGTCTGTGAATGTACGTAACGCCCACCTACCACACGTGGCAAGCGTTCTCCGCCACCATCGGCTGCCCCGCCTTGCAGCCCCACGCCTTCTGGAATTCCGGCATGTTCTGCACCACGCCGTCCACCCGATACTTCCCCGGCGAATGCGAATTGGTGCTGACCTGCATCCGCAAATATTCCGGCCGCTGCTTCTCGCACCATACCCGCCCAAATCCCAGGAAGAAGCGCTGCTCCGGCGTGTAGCCGTCGATGCTCTGCCCTTCTTTCCCCGTCTTGTCGTCGGCAATCATGCGCTCAAGGGCCGCGAGCGCAATACGTGCTCCTCCGTTATCCGCTGTGTTTTCGCCCAAAGTGAGCCGCCCGTTCAGCTTCACATTGTCCACGGCAACGAAATTTGAGTACTCATCGGCGACGCAACTCACCCGCTTTTCAAATTCTTTGCCATCCTGCTCCGTCCACCAGTCGCGCAAATTCCCGGTCGGATCGAACTTCCGCCCCTGATCGTCGAACCCGTGGGTCAGTTCGTGCCCAATCACCAGCCCGATCCCTCCGAAATTGACCGCGTCGTCCATGCTCTTATCAAAAAACGGCGGCTGCAGAATGCCCGCTGGAAACACGATCTCGTTAAACGACCCGCTGTAGTACGCATTCACCTCCGGCGGAGTCATGCCCCACTCGTTCCGGTCCAGCGGCTTGTCGATCTTCGCAATCTCCCGCTTCGCTTCGAATTCGTCGGCCCGATGCACGTTCCCCAGCAGATCGTCACGCTGGATGACCACAGAACTGTAATCGCGGTACACATCGGGATATCCAATCTTGTTGCGGATCGCCTGCAACTTCACCTGCGCCTGCTTCTTGGTGTCTGCGGACATCCACGACAGACCTTGAATATCCTCATCCAGCGATTTCTCCAGCGCATCCACCATCTTCAACATGCGCTGCTTCCCGTCGGCCCCGAAGGTTACTTCCACATAGCGCTGCCCCAGCGCCTCTCCCAGCGATCCGTCGACCAGGTCGACGCACCGCTTCCACCGGTCCTGAATCACCTTCTGCCCGGTCAGCGCCTGCCGCATTTTGAAATTCGCCTCCACAAACGGCTGCGACAGCCACGGAGCCGCCCCCCGCAAGGCATGCCACGTTACATACGTCTTCAGCGACTCGAGCGGCAAAGCCGCGATTACTCCATTCACTTGCCGGAAGAAATCCGGATTCGTCACATTCAGCGCCGTGAAGTTCGGCGCATCCACCGCCGCGAAGTAGCGATTGAAAGAAAACTCCGGCGCCATCGCCACCACTTCTTCCCGGGTCATCTTGTGATCCCGGTTCTTCGGATCGCGCATCTTGGTGCGGTCCATCGCATTCGCCGCTAGCAGTGTTTCCACCACCAGCACGGTCTGCGCCGAACCTGCCGCCTGTTGCGGAGTCTGGCCCGCCAGCGTAAACAATTGGGCCACATACTCGGCCAGATGCTTCCGCATCTCGACCTTATCCGCATCGTCCTTGACGTAGTAATCACGGTCGGGCAGCGACAAGCCGCCCTGATTGATATACGCAATCACCTGGTCGGCGTTGTGCAAATCGGACGCAGCATAGAAGCTGAACAACGCGTTCGCCCCAGTCATGTGCAGGCGCCCGATCTCCTCGATCAGCGCCCCTTTGTCCTTCACCGCCGCAATGCGTTCCAGTTCCGGCTTGAGCGGCGCGATTCCCTTCGCATCCGCGGCCTTCTCGTCCATGCACGACCCGTACAGATCGCCAATCTTCTGATCGATGGCATTGCGCCCGGCCCCACCCGTCGCGGACTTCTCCAGAATCTTCCGCTCGATCTCAAGATTGCTTTCGTTCAGTTCAGAAAAACTCTGCCATGACGGCCGGTCCGCGGGAATCTCCGAATTCTTGATCCAGTTCCCGCAAGCGTATTGATAGAAATCCACGCACGGATCGACACTCTTGTCGATGTTGTCAATACTGAATCCAGAACCAGGCTTGGCAGACGACGCAGATTGCGAAAAACTGGCGGCGGTCAAAACCAACAGAAACGCGACTACGAAACCGAGACGGCGCATGAGAGAATCTCCTCGGGCAAGGGGATGACGACAACGTTGCAGATTCTATGCTTCGCGCTTCGCCACGATCAACCCAAACCCGCTCATACACGACCCGGATGTTTTGTTGCGGAACATTCTCCGTCCTTCGCCGTATCAAGCCTCGAAAGGCTTGCAGGGATTGACCTCCCCTTGATGCTATTCGCTCTGCACTGGCCTTTCTCGCGCGCCTACATCACCGTCGCGTGGCTCTGTTGGATTCCGAACGTGCTCGTTGCCGAGTGGATGGTTCGCCGCAGACGGAGCCGTTTCCTTCCAACTGCTGCGTAGCTTCGACGTCCCTCTGTGTCCTCCGTGTCCTCTGTGGTGAAAGCCTTCCTCTCCCGCTCCACCGAACCCAGACGCGGTTATAATCGAACCTTACCGAATTTCTAACTCTGGGGTTCCCATGACTTCCAATGGCAATGGCAGCAACGGTTACAGCGTCCCCCAACCTCGCGCAGAGTGGCTGGCCCGCCGCAAGAAAGAAAACACCAACGGCAATTTCTCCCAGATGCACTACGCCCGCCAGGGCATGGTCACGGAAGAGATGTCCTTCATCGCCCACAAAGAAAAGCTGACGCCCGAGTTGGTCCGCGACGAAGTCGCCCGTGGACGCATGATCATCCCCGCCAATATCAACCATCCTGAACTCGAGCCTATGGCGATCGGCGTCGCCTCGCTCTGCAAGATCAACGCCAACATCGGCAACTCCGCCGTCACCTCCGAAATCAACGAGGAACTCAAAAAGCTCCACACCGCCGTCCACTACGGCGCCGACACCGTGATGGACCTCTCCACCGGCGGCAACATCCACGAAATTCGCGAAGCCATCCTCCGCCACTCCCCGGTCCCCATCGGCACGGTGCCCGATCTACGAAGCCATCGCGCGCGTCAAGCGTGTCGAAGACCTCAACGCCGAAGTCATGCTCGAAGTCATCGAAGAGCAGGCCGCCCAAGGCGTCGACTACATGACCATCCACGCCGGCGTCCTCATCCAGTACCTGCCGCTGATTTCCAAGCGCATCACCGGCATCGTCAGCCGCGGCGGCGCCATCCTTGCCCAGTGGATGGCCTACAACCACAAGCAGAATTTTCTCTATGACCGCTTCGACGACATCGTCAAGATTTTCAAGAAGTACGACGTCAGCTTCTCCCTTGGTGACGGCCTCCGCCCCGGCTGCGTTGCCGACGCCAGCGACGAAGCCCAGTTCGCCGAACTCAAGACTCTAGGCGAACTCACCAAGAAAGCCTGGGAGCACGACGTGCAGGTCATGATCGAAGGCCCCGGCCACGTCTCCATGGACAAGATCAAAGAGCAGGTCGAAAAAGAAGTCGAACTCTGCTACGAAGCTCCGTTCTACACGCTAGGGCCCCTGGTCACCGACATCGCTCCCGGCTACGACCACATCACCAGCGCCATCGGCGCGGCCATGATCGGATGGTACGGCGCCGCCATGCTCTGCTACGTCACTCCCAAAGAGCATTTAGGGTTACCAAATGAGAAGGACGTGAAAGACGGCATCATTGCCTACAAGATCTCCGCCCACGCCGCCGACATCGCCCGCCAACGTCCCGGCGCCCGCGACCGCGACGACGCGTTGAGCTACGCGAGATACAAATTCGACTGGGAAAAACAGTTCGCGCTCTCGCTCGACCCCGAAACCGCGCGCGCCATGCACGACGAAACCCTCCCCGACGACTTCTACAAAGAAGCCGCCTTCTGCTCCATGTGCGGCCCCAAGTTCTGCTCCATGAACTATTCCTCCAAGGTGGACGAATACAACAAGCAGGTCCACGGCATCGAGAAGAAGGATTATTCGGAACTGGTGGAGAGGCTGGTGACTCTGAAGTAGTCAAGCAACCTAGGCGAAGCGAAAACGCTCACTCGTAACGCAGCGCATAAATGTCCGAGTTAGGGCGATCGCAATGAATCAGCAGCGATCCGTCTGGTGCGAACCCCCAAGCCCAGCATTCCGGGCTTGCGATCCGATCACGAAAGTCCAGGACTTCCTCCGTAACTTTCCCGCGCACTCGGATGCGCATCACCGAGTTGGTCTTACCATACTGAATATTCACGTAGATCCACTGTCCGTCAGGTGACCACGACGGCACCGTCATTCTCGTCCGTGCATTCTCCACAACCACACGCCACTGTGAATTGGCAAACTCGTACACCGCAAGTTTGTGTTCGTCGATGGAAAGCGCCAAAAGCTGGCGACCATCCAGAGAGATGCGCGGACTAAACCATCCTTCCGAACCGGGTAATTTCGAGAAGGCGCCAGACTCCAGGTTGTAGATGTAGATGGCTCTCGGAGAATCTGGCTCGGCAAAGAACCGGGGTGGTTGCCCGAAAATGATCGATCGGTTGTCCTCCATCCAGTTTGGATCCGCCTGACTGGTGACGGGCACGTTGAGTTCGTGCGGAGCGCCGCCACCGGCGGAAACCCAGTAAATCTTCCATGGACCGCCGGGCCATTTGGCCATGAACGCGATCCGTTTGCCGTCCGGAGAAAACCGAGCGTGATGAACCTTCATTCTAGGGTCCGTCAACGGAAGCCACTCGCTGCCATCATTTCGCCCCAGCCATAAAACGCTCTGCCTGGTATGCACCTGGCACAGAGCTATCCAGGCACCATCCGGAGAGAACACGGCGTTCTGCACGCTGAGTTCGGGCAGGAACGGTGTGAGTTGACGTCGCGAAAGATCAAATTTGAACGTCAACCGCGACGTCTGGTGCCCGACGACAAAAAGCTGATCCTCCAGAGGACTGGCAGCCGCCGCCAGCCACTCCACGCCTCCGCCGCTCAGCGGATAAGGCTTTCTGGATTGGAACGGCGACCAGCGATCTTTAACGATCCAGTAGTCGGTCCGTTCGTCACGCATCTCGCGGAAGAGGAAGTTCCGTCCGTCTCTCGTCCAGATTCCGCAACAGTTGTCGAGAGGGTCGCCTAACTCAGTCACCCCGGACTCTGTCCTGTCGTTGGTGTGAGTTTCCCATGTGGAAGAAGCAAACGTTTCGGAATCGCGCAACGTCAGGCGCAGCCGCTGGCCATCAGGTGACCATCGCATCCACGTGACCGGTTGTGGCGTCTCCACCAGCCGGCGATAGCTGGCACCCTGATTTTCAGTGAGGTAAATGACATTCTGACGCGCGAAGGCGATGGTTTTTCCGTCCGGCGACCAGGCCGCCGCCTCCGCTTCGACGTCCCCCAAGGGCCGCGCCGGACCGCCGTTGGTCGGCAGCAGCCAAATCCGGCCAGCATACTCGCCCGTGGAACCCAGTATTTCCTTCACTAATAACAGCGAGCCATCCGGTGAAATATGCAGAATGACAGGTTCGCCGAACTTGGTGTCATCACTGCTCTCCGCCCCTCCCCCCACCGGAACTGAATAGAGATGCCCGTCCGATTGCTTGAAGTAATACACGCGCCTGCCATCCGTCTCGATCGTCGACTCGGGCGATACATTGCTGCTGAACGTCAGTTGCCGGGTCGCCGAGATTCGCAGATAAGACGGAACCGAAAGCTTGCGAAGGAGAAGGACCACAAGCCCGAACCCGAGGATGAGAGCGGCGAGCACTACAGAAGTGCGTAGTTGCCTGTAACGCCGCGAAGAAACCGGCGCCCCTGGGACGGCCTCAGGGCCGTCTCGGCTTACCGCACCGATAAACCGGTATCCCTTGCGTGGGATGGTTTCGATGTAGCGGGGAATGTCGGCGTCGTCACCCAGCACATCGCGAATCTTCTTGACCGCCGTGTTCAGGCCGTGTTCGAAATCAACGAAGGTTCCTTCGGGCCAGAGTTGTTGGCGAAGTTGTTCGCGAGGGATGAGTTCACCAGGATGTTCGAGCAGGGCACATAGGATGTGGAAGGGCTGATCCTGCAGCTTAAGGCGAACCCCGTTCTTGCGCAGTTCGGCGGCTTCGACGCACAACTCAAACGAACCGAAGCGGTAGACGCATGGGGAGACCGTAGTCTGGTCCATACAGCTGTCCCTTTGAGCCAAGGATGGAAGGTGACAGACTGCACACTTCAACACCCGGCGGTGCGTTCAACTCTGCATTCTATTCCCTTCCTGCGCCCGGTTGAAAGCCATTGGGATTGCGACCGGGTTTCTGTTCCGGTATATACACGCGATTAAGACCAGCCCCTCTCGTCACTTAGCTGGATATCTCCGTTTCACCTCCGATTCACTGCCGGTGTATTGATTCAGAAACCGACTCGTCTCATAGTGCGCTCAATTCCCAGAAAACCCTGGGAGCCGGATGGAGGATTTATGAAAACCAAAGCAATTGCTCTTCTAGTCATCGTGGTTGCACTCGCCGCGGGAGTGGCAAGCGCGCAGTCAGCCGCCCCAGTGACGTTCAGAACGCCGTTCGCTTTCGTGATCGGTGACCAAGTCGTACCCGCCGGCCAATACACCGTGCGCGTTGTCGCAGCACCCGGAACTCTGTGGTTCCGCAGCGCCGACGGCAAAGTTAGTGCCTTTCTCCGCAGCATCCCTCTGCAAAAGCCTGACACCGAGACCAGGATCAGACTGGTTTTTCATCGCTACGGCGTCCACTGCTACATCAGCGAGATCTGGACCCCAGGGGAGTGGACTGGCCGCACCATGCTGCAGCATCCCTCGGAAATGCAACTTGCCAAGAACGCTGCACCCCAGCACGTCACGGTGTACGCGGATTGAAACGAACACTCGGCAGGAAAGCGGGGGTACCCCACCCTTGTCGCGTCTTGTGCGACAGGGTGGGGATTTAACTTTGGGGTAAGCCAGCTCCGAAATCCACAGCCCTCGCACTCGCCACGTGACATCTGACCTTGCCTTCCACAGTCAATAGAGCAGATCATTGCCGGGTGCCCCATCCTTTCGCGTTCTTTGCGAAAGGGTGGGATTCTTGAACCTCTATCCCCCGAACCCAAACGGATTAAACACCCGGACCTGCAGCTCCCCGAAGTCCCGCTCGTTCCGAGTGGCCACGTGCAATCCGTGAACGCGCGCCGTTGCGGCAATCATTGCGTCTTCCATCAACTCCGAAGACTTCCCTGCCTTGAGCCGCGCCCACTCGCGGAAACACGCAGAGTCCATTGGAATCACTGGAAACGTCCCCTCCGTGACCGTCAGCCGGGTGCCCCATCCCTTCGCGCTCTTTGCGAAAGGGCGTCAGCGATGCTGCCAACCGTTTTCGTGGCCTGATAACGCTATAATCACTCTCATGGCTGACCATGTGATCCACATCTCGGAGGCGGAGGCTGCCAGCGACTTCGCTGGGCTGCTGGCGCGGGTCCGCGCCGGTGCGGAGGTCGTGATCGAGAACGGCAAAGAACCGGTCGCCGTGATCCATGCGCCGCTCCCGCAACGCCGCTCCATCTCGGAGTGCATCGCGCTGTTGCCTGCCGAATCGACAGCAACGATCGATGCCGACTTCGCCAACGATGTAAAGGCGGCTGTTGAGAATCATCGCGAACCGCTCGAACCACCCGCATGGGACTAATTCTCGATTCCAGTGTGCTGATCACTGCCGAGCGTGCAGGGCAGAACGCGCGGCAGACTCTAGAGTCCATCTCAAGCAAAGTGGGTAACACCGAGATCGGCATCTCCGTCGTCACTCTGATCGAACTGGCCCACGGCGCTGCCCGAGCGGATACTCCACAGCGAAAAGCTCAACGGCAACAGTTCATTACCAGGAACTCTCCGTAGCATTGCCCGTCCATCCGGTCACCGTGCCAATCGCTCTTCGAACCGGGCCAAATCGACGGCGAGAACCAGGCGAAGGGTATCCGTCTTCCGCTCTCAGATCTGTTGATTGGAGCGACTGCCCTGGAACTTGGCTACAGCGTAGCCACCGGCAATCTCCGCCACTTCGAGATGATCCCCGGACTAACATTGGTACGATTCTCAGTTCCCGGGTGCCCCATCCTTTCGCGTTCTTTGCGAAAGGGTGGGATTCTTGAACCTTTATCCCCCGAACTGAAACGGATTAAACGCCTCCACCTGCAACTCCCCGAAGTCCCGCTCGTTCCCCGTGGCCACGTGCAATCCGTGAACGCGTGCGGTCGCGGCAATCATTGCGTCCTCCATCAACTCCGATGACTTCCCTGCCTTGAGCCGCGCCCACTCGCGGAAACACGCAGAGTCCATTGGAATCACGGGAAACGTCCCCTCCCTGACCGTCAGCCAGCTCTCGATCTCCACAGCCTTGGCTGGGTCATTCTTTCGCGTGAGTTCTGCGCCTGCCTGTAGCTCTCCTATGGTCACCGCCGACAGGAATATTTGCTCGGGCCGGAGCGTATCCAGCCACGCAAGCACCGCACCGTGCGGTTTGCGTTTCCGCAATTCAGAAACAACGTTGGTATCGAGCAGATATCGAGTCACTGGAAATTGGGCACCTACTTGAACTCCGGTCCACTGAAATCGATTGCCGGGCGACTCTTCCATCCGCCGCGCTTCGGCACAATGTCTTCAAACCGCGGCCCTTCGCCCAGCAGCCACTCCTTGATGTTAGGCCGCCTCTCGCGCTGCAGCCTCCGCCATTCTTCCATTGGAACCAGGACGGCCGCCTCCACCCCCCGGCGCGTCACCACCTGCGGACCTTTTTTCAGCGCCGCGTCCAGGAACTCACTGAACCGCGCCTTGGCGTCCTGCAACTGCCACGAGTTCATAGGTTCGTCCCCTTCTTCCTATTATCTGACTAGTCATATAACTAGTCAATAATAAACCAAGGCTGCCCCACCCTTGTCGCGTCTTGTGCGACAGGGTGGGGATTTTAACTTTGGGGTAAGCCAGCTCCGAAATCCACAGCCCTCGCACTCACCACGTGACATCTGACCTTGCCTTCCACAGGCAAGGAAGCAGATCATTGTCAAGGCGTGAGCGGTACGCAAAGCCGTCGCGAAAAAGGCCGCAAGTCCTTTGTTGTCAAGATTTTGACCTCTAAACCCTTGCGGCTCAAGATTTTGCAGACCATTTTTGCAGAACCAGCGCCCGTCAAGGCTTTCCGAGGGGTGGGGGGAGGGGGGTATACCCCTCCAGCCGTTGCTTTTCCCAGAATGAAACAGGTCGAAACCTCGCTCCCGAGGCTCGTCGTCAGACTATTTTTTCGTCAGATTTCCACAAAACTGCGGCGATTCCGCGGAGCCGACTCTCCTACTTCCCTTCCAGCTTAATGTCTCCCACCCCGACATGCGCCCGCAGTTCGTACTTGCCTTCGCCGTGATACTTCAAGCTCTTGCCCAGCCAGCCGCTGGTCTCGCCGTAGCCATCGCCACTCACGTCGCCGATGCCAGTACTCGCGCTCACCAGCCGATATCCTGAGCGCCCGTTCGACACGCGGATGTCGCCGACGCCCAGGCTCAGATCCTTGTCGCCCTCGACGTCTTCCACGGTCACATCACCCACTTTCGCATGCACATCGAGATTCGTGTTTTGCGGCACCTCGAGTTCCACGTCAAACTGCGTGTTCGCGCGCGAAGGCGCGTGAAACTCAATGGTGGCCTCGTTGCCGCGGACCTCGAAATCTACAGTCGCTTCTTTGACATTCTGTTCGTGGCGTGACTTTACCGTGTAGCGCAGGCTGACCTTAGCCGTATCCCCGCGCTTGATGTGCATGTCGCCCACGCTCAGGCGCACGTGCACAAACCCTCCCGCCACAAACTCGCGAGCATCGCTGCGCGTCTCTTCATAATTCCAGTCGTCGCCGGCAAACAACGGGACCGCGCTGAACGAAACCAGGACCAGACACACCAGAACCGTTTTGTAGAGCGGATTCCAACGAACAAGAGACCTTCCGGGCATGGAGCACCTCGCGGGCGCAAAGGCGCCTGTCTCTTGGTACGCGGCACGAAAGGACCGAAGTTCCCGGAAACTTCCCGGCGCGCTTAGCTCTGGAAGTCCGCCACTCCGTTCCACACCAGTTGGACGGCAATGGCCAGAATCAGGAAGCCGAAGATCTTGTTGATCGCACCCACTGCGCTGGGACCAAGGCGCCGCACCAGCGGACCGCCCAAGGCGAAGAACAGAGTAACGCTGAGCGCGATCCCGGCGACGCCGATCACCATCCCGATATACGCCGCCGCATTGTCCACATGCGCCGCCAGCGCCATCACCACTCCAATCGCTCCCGGTCCCGACATCAGCGGCATCGCCAGGGGCGTCAGCGAGATGTCCTCTTTGTCTTCAGCCTCGTGGCTTTCCTCCGGCGTGATGCGCGCGTGCGACGTGACCATGCCCCAAGCCGTGTTGGCCACGATCAATCCCCCGGCGATCTTGATCACCGGCAGCGAGATGCCGAAAAAGTGCAGCACAAACCGTCCGAAGAAAAGAAACGTCACCAGGATGACGAACACCCACAACCCGGTCTTGCACGCCGTGCGACGCCGCTCTTGCGCGCTCCATGTGGACGTCATGGTGAAGAAAATTGGAATGCCCCCGAAGGGATCGACGATCGGAAACAGCGCCAGAAACGTCGCCCCCGCCGAAGCTGGCAGCGTGCGCAGGAAGTGTCCCAATGCGTGAGCCGAAGTCATGCGCTACCGGTATCCTTCCAGTGTTTTCGCCGCGTGCTCCAGCGCAGCCGCCAGCGCCGCCAATTGCTGGCGCGCCCGCTCGCTATCGCCCTTGTCGAGCGCCTCATTCACTCCCGGGATCACCACCGCCGCGTACCCGGTATATTCGCCCGGAGCGTAAATCACATGGCGAAACCAGGGACGGTGCGGCAGTCCCTGCGGCACCAGCAGAGCCCGCTCCGCCCCGCGCAGAGCCTGGTTCAGGCGCGTCGCATCCTGCGGCGGATTCTTCTGCTTCGCCAGGATCTTCACCCCCGCGGCCTCGAAGTGCTTGGCCGCGTTGTTCACCGCGCCAAAGTCGAGCGCCTGGTTGCCGAACTTGTCGTCGGCCCTTCTGCGGGCAGCATCCAGATACGCGGCAATCTCTTTTCCATATTCCTCGTAGTCATAGGGCAGAACGTCGGCATCGGCCATGCGCACCGCTTCCAGTCCAAACACGCGCGCCATCTGCTGTTCGTAGACAAAATCCGGATCGCCGAATTTCTTGAACCAGGCGAAATTGTCGAACGCGGAGTGGTACACGCCATACGGACCGGTCGAACTGACGTCGCTCGACGGAACTCCCAAATGCTGCAGGAACGCCGTGTAATCGGAGCCGCTGCCCAGGTCGCCGACCGGAACGTCGCCCTTCACCTGCGCGGCCGGAAGACGACGGCTGTCTCCAATCGCCTCCGTGGGAGACTGCGTCGCGGGCGCCTCCGGTTGCGCGGCCTTCTGCCACGCTTCATAGACAGTCCCGCCTTTCGGACTGGGCACGACCTTGGTCACGTCGCGCAGAAACTGTTTGAGACTGGGCACCGCCGACGCGCCGAACTTCGGCCCCGACACGGCGACGTCCATGTTGAAATATGCGGCTGCATTCGCCAACTCCGGCTCGTGCTGCTCCACCCACTCGGTCGAGCCCATCAGCCCTTCTTCTTCACCATCCCAGCTGGCGAAAACCAGGGTGCGTTTCGGTTTCCAGCCCGACCTCAGCAATTCGCCGATGCCGTGCACCGCTTCGAGCATCGCCGCCGTACCGCTGTTGGGATCCACCGCGCCGTAGACCCACGCGTCGCGATGATTGCCCGCAACCACCCACTCATCCGGCAGGTCGCTGCCTTTCACGCGGCCGATCACATCCCAAAGCGTGCGGAATTGGTAGTCCTGCTTCAGATGCATTTTCAATCTCGCCGGACCCGGACCCACGTGATAGGTAAACGGCAGCGCCCCCTGCCACTCGCGCGGCGAAGCCGGTCCGCCGAGATGTTGCAGCACCGGCCAAACGTCGTGATACGACAACGGCGTGACCGGAATCTTCGGCACCTGCGCTGATTGCTCGGCAGAAATACGCTGCGACTCTGGCAGAGACGGCACCGACGCGATCCCCGGCGTCGTTGGATCTCCCGGGAACTCGAACATGTATCCCACCGACCCGCGCTGCACGCCGGTGTCGGGCCGCCACGGCCCGTCCGGATATTTATCGCCGCGCCGCCAGCCATCGTCGGCGGGATCGGAGTAAATGATCACGCCCGCCGCGCCATGTTCCTGCGCCACGAAACACCTTGACTCCGCGAAAATTCTGGCCGTAGCGCACCACCACGATCTTGCCGCGCACGTCGACCTTCAGCTTGTCCAGTTTCTCGAAGTCCTCGGGCGTCCCGTAATTGGCATAGACCACATCCGCCTTCGGCGTCGCCCGAGGGCGACATGCCGTTGAAGGGCATGACGATGCGGGGATCATCTTGAAAGGGATCGTTCTGCACGTGCTCGCGCGTCGGGCCGTGCATTTCGACTCCGGCAGGCGCGGTCAGATCGACGCTGATTTCCGCGGGATAGTTCATCCAGACTTTGTATTCGACGATCTCGGTGTCGAGCCCGGCGTCGCGGAATTTCTGCGCCACGTAGTCGGCGGTCGCTTTGTCTTCGATCGGTGCCCGCCATGTGCGGAGCTTGGGTGAGAATCCGCAGATGCTCTTCCGCCAGCTTGGGGTCCGGCACAGCCAGGAAGCGCGATTCCGTGGCTGTCTCGGCGGCTGCGTCGCGAAATCCGAAGATGGCTGGCGTCGAACCGGAAGACGCCGCATTCCCAGCGGATGGCACTGGGGAACCGGACAACCAGAGGGCAGACGAAAGCAGGGCTGCAGAAAAGAGTTTCATGGGCTCCGAGGTGAAAGCTAGTAAGGTAGCACAGGCGCTCGCCGGTGGCTGTGACGGCAGCTGCCGCCGCCTCCATAGATTCGCCTATTGTTCGCCTATATGCACCAACTTCACCACTTTCACCATCTGGTGCTAGCAAGTGATATAATACTCCCATGAAGCGAGCCACGATGACCTTCCCGATGATCTTGCCGAGGCCATGGACGAGTACGTACAGGCTCAGGAGGTACCGCCCGCGCTAACGACGGTCGTGCAAGCAGCTTTGCGAGAGTACTTGCGCGAACGGGGATTTCTGCAACCGTACCGCCCGTTGAAAATCGAACCTGTAGGAAGCAGCGGGCGCAGTGATGTAAGCGTGAACCACGACGCTCTATTTGACGGGATGAAGAAATGATACGCGGCGTGTCTCGCGGACGCGGGGCCACTTGTACGCGGCCGCTGACGCAAGCGACGCATATCACCAGCGAGCAAAACGAGAACTGCAGAAACTGCATCGCGGACCGGATGCAGATGTGGTATTGCTTACCCGACGCTGCTTGAGACGCATCCTTGTGCTGTTCAAGCTTGGGCGGGCAGCAGCGCTCCTCGTGGCTGACGGACATGTGCCGACGCAGCCATGTGTGAATCCGACGCCCGAAGACTATCGGCCGGGCGTCGCGAAGGTTCGACTCGCTGCCCGATCAACACATCTACTCTGTTGATGCTGCAGTTGCGGCACTGGCGGTCCGTTTGGGATTGAAGGTCTGGACCTACGATCATCATTTTGATGTGATGCGCGTTCCGGTTTGGCGGTGATAGACGGAAAGCGGCGGGTTGATTCGCTCGCGACTCCGAAGGCGAGACACTCTCGAGGCAGCCGGCAGGATGCCGGCGCTACATTTCTGGACTACCGGACCTGCCCCGTACCCATAATCTCGTACTTCGATGAAGTCAGCTCCGCCAGCGCGAACGGGCCGCGGCAGTGGAGTTTCTGGGTGCTGATGCCCATCTCGGCGCCGAAGCCGAATTCCGCGCCGTCGGTGAAGCGGGTCGAGGCGTTCCAGTAGACGGCAGCCGAATCCACGCCGCGCAGGAATTTGCGCGCGTTCGCCTCATCGTGCGTCACGATGGAATCGCTGTGCTTGGTGGAGTAGCGGTTGATGTGAGCGATGGCGTCGTCGACGTTGGCAACTACAGCGACCGCCATACACAGCCGCAGATACTCTTCGTACCAGTCTTGCTCGGCTGCCGGACCAACGTGCAATCCGGCAGCGAGGGTGCGGGCTTTGCCATCACCGCGCACTTCGACGCCGGCTTCGATCAACTTCTTCACGATGCGCGGCACGTATTCCGCAGCGACGCGCTCATGCACCAACAATTTTTCGGCGGCGTTGCACACCGACGGACGCTGCGTCTTGGCGTTGATGACAATGCGGTCGGCCATTTCGAAATCGGCCGATTCGTCGACGAAGATGTGGCAATTCCCTGCTCCGGTCTCAATGACCGGCACCGCGGAATTCTCGGTGACGAACGTGATGAGCCCCGCGCCGCCTCGCGGAATGATGACGTCAACCAGTCCGCGCGCCTTGATCAGTTCCTGCACCGATTGCCGCGTGCTCGAGTCGAGCAATTCGACTGCGCCTTCGGGCACGCCCCGTAACCGCAGTCATGATCTCCACCAGGCGCTGGCTGCTCTGCGCCGCTTCTTTGCCGCCGCGCAGGACGATGGCGTTGCCGGTTTTAAGCGCCAGCACCGCCGTATCGACGGTCACGTTCGGACGCGACTCGTAGATGATTCCCACCACGCCCAGCGGAACGCGCACTTTGCGGATGCGCAGGCCGTTCGACTTCGTCCACTCCGCCAACGTCTCGCCGATGGGATCGGGCAGGGCCGCAACCTCGCGCACGCCGCGCGCCATGTCTTTGATCCGCGACGGAGTCAGCAGCAGGCGGTCGCGCATCGCGCCTTCCAGACCGGAATTCTCCACGTCCTCGCGGTTCGCGGCCAGAATGCTCTTCTCGTTCGCTTCGATCGCATCGGCAATCGCGCAGCAGCAGCGCGTTCTTTTCTTCCGTGGAAAGCAAGGCCAGCCGGGCCGAGGCGGCGCGGGCCCGCAGCAACTTTTCCTGCGTGGACGCAGCGGTGGTGAGCGTAGCAGCCATCAGTCGCTATTATCTGTCCTTCTGTGGCGGAAAATAAGTTCCGATCTTGCCTTCGATTCCCAGTGTAATCGCCTTGGGATGCCGGCCATTCACGATGGCCACGTGCACTCCGCCCTCGCTCGCCAGTTTGGCGGCGCGCAGTTTTGAAATCATCCCGCCGCGCCCGAGCGAGCTCTTGCCATTGCATTGCGCCTCCAGCGCGGGAGTCAGTTTGCGAATCACGCGCTGCAGACGCGGCTTCTTGCGACCGTTGGGAACCAGGAATCCATCGACATTGGTCAGCAGCAGCAGCCAGTCGGCTTTGACCGCCGTGGCCAGCAGCGAACTCAACTCGTCGTTGTCGCCGAAGGCGCCTTCCAGTTCGCGCACCGACACGCTGTCGTTCTCGTTCACGATGGGCACGACGCCCAGCGCCAGCAACTCGGCCAGCGCGTTCTGCAGATTGCGATAGCGCACCGGCGAGGTGAAGTCGTCGCTGGACAGAAGCAATTGCGCGACCACCTTCTTGCCGAAGAACAGGCGCTCGTAGGTGTGCATCAGCTTGCTCTGGCCGACGGCGGCGCAAGCCTGCATCTGCGGGACATCGCTGGGCCGCTTCTGCAGATCCAGGCCCGACATGCCCGGCGGCAATCGCGCCCGAAGTGACGATCAGGTATTCGTTCTTCGACAGATCGAACTGATCGACCATGCCGCGCAGCAGGTTGATGTCAATCTGCCCGCCGGGAGCGATAAGGCTGGTACCGACTTTGATCACCACTCGCATAAGGTTTATGAGCTGCGGGCCGAGGCGAATTCACTTTTCCTTCGCTGCCAAGAACTCCAGCGTGGAGCACCCGGCCGGCGTTTCGATTGACCCAGAGGGGAGGGACAACATCTCTATCCTGCCGTTAGAATGGCTTTCTGGCAAGTTGAAAAATCCTGCCAGGTTGCCTTGCCTATGCCAGCTTCCAACGCTACCAGCCGTTTCTCCGATCGCGTAGAAAACTATGTCCGCTACCGGCCGGGATATCCGCCGGAAGCTCTGCGAGCGTTGCAGAGATGAGTGCGGACTTGGCCCCGCGGCATGTGGTTGCCGACATCGCCTCGGGCACGGGCATCTGGACGCGCATGCTGCTGGAGAATGGCAACCCCGTCTTCGGCGTCGAGCCCAACGCCGAGATGCGCCAGGCCGGAGAGCGGCTGCTGGCGGGCGTTTCCGAAGTTCACCAGCGTGGCGGGAACGGCGGAGGCGACCACGCTGCCCGATGCAGAGCGTCGATTTCGTCACCGCTGCCCAGGCAGCGCATTGGTTTGATCGCGAGCGGGCGCGGCGCGAGTTTGCCGCATTCTGAAGCCCGGCGGATGGCTGGTGCTTCTGTGGAACGAGCGCCTCACCGACTCCACGCCGTTCTTGCGCGACTACGAGCAACTCCTGCTGACCTTTGGCACCGACTACGAAGACGTGCGGCATGAGCGCACCACCGACGCGGTGAATGAATTCTTCGATCCGGCGCCGTTTCAAGAGCGCGTGTTCGCCATGCGGCAGGAGTTCGACTATGCCGGGCTCGAAGGGCGGCTGTTGTCGTCGTCGTACGCGCCGGGACCGGAGCATCCGAAGCATGCGCCGATGCTGCGGGAGTTGCGGCGCATCTTCGACGCGCATGCCATTGCATGGACGCGTGGCCTTCGACTACAAGACGCGAGTGTATTTTGGACGATTGAAATGACCTCGACCCGGGAGAATGAAATTGTCCGACGAAAAATCCTTTCACATGACCCCCGAAGAATTCCGCCGCCACGGCCATGCCGTGGTGGACTGGATCGCCGACTACCACTCGCGCATCGAGTCCTTTCCTGTGCTCTCGCAGGTGAAGCCGGGAGAGATTCGCGCTGCGCTGCCCGCGAATCCTCCGGCGCAGGGCGAGCCGTTTGACGCGCTGCTGAAAGATGTCGAGCGGCTGATCCTGCCCGGCGTCACCCACTGGCAGTCGCCCAATTTCTTCGCCTACTTTCCGTGCAACGCGTCGGGCCCTGGAATTCTGGGCGATCTTCTTTCCTCCGGCCTGGGCGTGCAGGGAATGCTGTGGTCGACCAGCCCGGCCTGCACGGAACTGGAAACGCACGTGATGGACTGGCTGGTCGCAATGCTCGGCCTGCCGGAGAAATTCCTGTCGTCGAGCACGGGCGGCGGCGTCATTCAGGACACGGCTTCGAGCGCCGCGCTCTGCGCCCTGCTGGCCGCGCGCGAACGCGCCACCGACTACACCAGCAACAAGAAAGGATGCGACGGACGGCTCGTCGCCTACGCTTCCACGCAGACGCATTCCTCGCTGGAAAAGGCGGCGATGATCGCCGGCATCGGCGTGGAAAATCTGCGGCTGATCGAAGTCGACGAGAACTTCGCCATGCGGCCGGACGCCCTGGCCCGCCAAATCGAGGCCGACCGGCGCGCCGGGCTGACTCCATTCTTTGGTGTGCGCGACGGTGGGCACGACTTCTTCGAACGCGATGGACCCGGTCGCCGCGATCGGCGAAGTCTGCCGCCAGCACAATCTCTGGCTGCACGTGGACGCCGCCATGTCGGGCACGGCAATGCTCTGTCCTGAGTTCCGTCATCTGCAGAACGGAGTCGAACTCGCCGACAGCTACAACTTCAATCCGCATAAATGGATGTTCACCAACTTCGACTGCAACTGCTTCTGGGTCGCCGACCGCAAGGCGCTGATTCAGACCTTGAGCATCCTGCCGGAATACCTGCGGAATCAGGCCACGGAGTCGGGAGCGGTCATCGACTATCGCGACTGGCACATCCAGCTGGGACGGCGCTTCCGCTCGCTGAAGCTGTGGTTCGTGATCCGCCATTACGGCGTCGAGGGCCTGCAGCACCACATTCGCCAGCATGTGCAACTGGCGCAGCAGTTCGCGGAGTGGGTGCGCAACGATGACCGCTTCGAACTGGCCGCGCCCGCGCCGCTGAACCTGGTTTGCTTCCGCCACAAAGCGGGAGACGCGGCCAATCAGGGCATCATGGATCGCCTGAACCGCAGCGGCGATCTGTTCCTCACCCACACGAAGCTGAACGGCAAGCTCACGCTGCGGCTTTGCGTCGGGCAGACCAACACGCAGGCCAGGCACGTGGAGAAGGCCTGGAGCCGCATTCAACAAGAAGCGGGAAGGCGGGCCGCCGCTTCATAAACAGACGGTTGACCTTCAGTGCAATGCCACAGGGAGCTCACTGCACTTCAAACTTCACCTTGTTTTGCTGCCCTTGTTCGTCGCACTGGCCTTGAGTCCGAAAATCCTCAGCAACTTATTGCTGGCCACGAACACTCTTCCGTTGGCGACCACTGGGACCGCATTCGAGTTGCCCGTGATGTTCGGCCAGTAGCCCGCATTGGCCTTAAACAGGCGCGTCATGGTGGCGCCCGACTCAGGGTCAAAGGCATCGAGAAAGATCGGATACTGGGTTGAAGTATTCGGTGGCCGCGACACTGCCCAGATAATCGGGCTGGCCGTGCCGTTCGACGACACGCTGGTGAAGAAGCCGGGATGCTGTCCCATGCCAACGCTGGGAGAGGAGCTTACTTTGGCGAGCGAAGGCTTGGGTGAGGTCTGCAGCTTCCAGACCCCGACCGCGCGGCCGCCGCTCGTCACCACCCGCGCCGACCCGTCGCTGGGATCGACGAAATACGACTGCCCGCACCAGCAACCACCCACATAGTAGGACCCGAGGACTTGGTTCGTCGTGGGGGAATAGCCCCCCAGATTATCTTCGTTCATCAGGAACATGGCTCCAACCTTGCCTGCAGCCACCGCCAGATGGGGCGTGGAACCGGGCTGATCGGGCAGTACCATTACGCCTCCCGCGCCGAAGTCGGCGTCGGCCTGATCCAAGGCCGCCTGATTTTTGGGCGTAAACAGATCGAGCACCGTGGTCAGGTCGGAAGACACTTTGACCACACTTTCCTGAATGTTGCTCACACCGTCATACGTGGTTCCGGAATAGTCGGAGTTTCCCGTGACGAACAGAATGTTGCCCGCGTCATCGGTGGCGAGGCCGTAGCCCGACATCCAGATCGACGACAGGAAATAGCTATCGGGCGAGGTCGCTTGCGTGTCCAGGAGCTGGTTCGCCGCCAGCGGAGTCAGCGATCCCGCGCTCCAGCCCAGCAGCCAGCCGCGAGACAGCTTGGCGCCAAGATCACAAAAGCTGCCAAACCCTGCATAGACATTGCCATTGGCCAACAGCAAGCCGGGACGCTGCCGCTCATAGGTCGGATGAAACGAGTACTTCGTTCCGTCGATCAGAGTGTGCGACGCCGTCACCAGTTGCGGCGCCACTGTATCCGCCAGGCTGCCCAGATCCAACGCGTGAATGCGGTAGGCAGGTCCAGTGGAGTCCTGGGTGTAAACCACGACATACAGAATGTTGCTGGCGAGATCGATCACCGGCGTCGAGTTGATGCCGACGTTGGGGCCATTGTTGTTGCACCCCAGCGGCGAACTCACCGGTTTCCCGAAATTTGGGTTCAGCAGGACCGCGCCGCTTTCAGCATCGATCGCGTAGACCGTGTTGTTTTCGGTCGCGACGTACACCACGTCGTGCTTGCCCGGGTGCGTGCCCGCGGTAATCGTCACGCCCGGCACGACCAGTGGCTGGGCATCCACCTGGTCATCCAGCGGAATGCTCTTCAGCACTCCGAACAGCGAACTGCCTACAGTCGCCGGCGTCAGCGCAGTTTCGTGGGAGTTCCAGCCGGTGCGGTTGTTGTCGTAGTGATAGGTCGAAATCGCAGTCTGGCCCGCGGCCAGCCTGGCGCTGAGGGTCACGACAATGAAGATCATCCGGACAGCGGTGGCGCGGGCAAATAAATTCCTTTGACACAATGCCATGAAGAGTTCCTTCGAAAGGAAGACGCGGTGGATCGCGCTCAGTGTGGGGGGAGACGAACGATGAAATCGCCTGAGTCTAAGCCATGTTTCGCGGGCTGTAAAGTTTATTTGGGATGGCAGAGCTTCGCGAGAACCCGCAATGTGCAGATTCTTGCAATCGAGCGGATCTCGCTCGCTAGCTAGCGTCTGAGAAATCGCGAGTCCTAAGTAAGGAGGAGGTTTTAGTCCGCCGGCATGGGCGCGGTTCGCGGCGCGGCCCGCCGTTCGTTCGCGGGATACGTCAATTCCGCCGGAGTCTCCAGCCAGGCTTGCGCACTTCCGGCAGCGCTTCCCGCATGGCAACTTCCCCGACGCGAATCAATTCGTCGGCGCGCTTAAAGTCGTCATAGCCAAATCCGGCCACATCCGGCTCGATGACCAGGTCCGCGGCTTCCTTCCACAAACTCGACATCGCATCCTGCGCAATCGCGAACGATTGTCCGATCACATCAAACAGATGGCGCGGCGCTCCTCCGTTCGCCCACGTGCCTTTCAAATGCACGGCCAGCACGCGATCCGCACCCATTTCCCGCAAGGGCCGCGTGGGCACCGGATGCGACAGCATGCCATCCACCAGGTAGCGCCCGCGAATTTCCACCGGCAAAAACATTCCGGGATACGCGCAACTGGCCCGCACCGGGTCGATGATTGAGCCGGAATGAAAGACCACGCCTTCACCCGTATTGAAGTCGGTTGCGGTCACGCCCAGAGGAATGCGCAGCTCTTCAAACGTCTTCACCTTCAAAGTGCGCGTCAGGAAAGAAACCATGCGGTCGTTGGAGGCGAAGCCGTAGCGCGACAGTGTCCAGCGCGCGAACGTCGTGAAGCGCACACTATGCGCGACGTCTTCCAGTTCCGCGATCGAAAGACCGCCACAGTAGCACGCGCCAATCAGCGCGCCCACGCTGGTGCCGGTAATGACGCGGACCGGAATGCCTTCCTGTTCGAGGACCTTCAGAACTCCGATGTGCGCGATGCCGCGGGCAAATCCTCCGCCCAGGGCCACGCCAATGGCTGGAACCTGCGACGACAGAACAGGGCCGGTCTTGCGGGAAAGTTCCCGCCCAAACGCCTGGACCGACCGAATAATCTTCCCCAGACTCTTCACAGCGAACCCCATAGCCCGCGGTCCGAAACAGCCGCAGGGACTAAACCCACATAGCATGTAAGATGCCACAACCGGGTGTCAGGGTGTAAGGGCACAACGGTGCCACTCGCCATTACGTCGGGGAACCCCACCGGTACAGTAACAGTTACCGTAGGGCCTGCAGGCACGGGGCGAAAATCCCTGTATTCCTGCTAAGTTGCGCATGTAGCGTCCGACCAGGGGTTTACCTGGTTGAATAATGGGCCGGCCACTCGAAACACGTACCGAGCGCAAACCAAAGGGGTAGATGGAGCCTATCTCGGTAGATAGGGAAATGGCTACAGTGTTAAGGCTTCGACATCCTCCCTCTTAGATGAGCTGTCCGGCGACCCGGCTGGCAAGGTCCTTAATCTGCTTCTCGATTGCCGGAGTGAAATTCAGAGGTTCAAGATTGATGTAGAAACGAACTTTGCCCTTGCGGACATGGACCGCATGTTGTCTGTCGAAATAAGCCTCGTCTCCGAGCCCGGCAACTGGCGTTGGCGGGCCATAAAATTTGCTCAGCCTGGCGAATAGCTCCGCCGCGGCCGACGGCGACGGATCCACGTAAGCCCGGAACCAGAGCTTGCTTCCCTTCGCAAGATAATTGCAATCCGTACCCTCGGCGGTGTTAGCGAACGGACGGGGCGCGACGCTCTTCTGTGGGGAATCGTAGGCTCGTCCCAGCGTCTTGCTCACTTCCGCGGCCGGCAGCAACGAGCAGAGGTCAGCCGGAGGTTCCGCTGCCCTTGCTGTGGAAACCGCGCAGGCGGTTACCAGCACGGTCGCAGCGATCAACGATAGTTCACGCAAGTGCGTCATGGGGCACGCCCTTTCCTGGTGTCTAGCCGGCAGGATTATATAGCAGCGGCACCGGCGACAGAACCAACAACCGACAAGGGTTGCTCCGGTGATCCGCGGCGTAAGTGGCCACCCACCACGACGGCGCGCAAGCAGAAAGTCTGAATTCCTGCTAAGTTGCGACACAGTATGGTGCGCGAGTTTTCAGCCGGCGGGGTGGTCATCCGGTACAAAGACGGCGACTGGTGGATGGCCGCCATCGAGTTGCCCGTAGGCGCGCCCGTCCCTTCCCGCCCCGGCAAGCGCGCCGTTCGCTCGAAAACGAAGGCGGTTCTCTGCCTGCCCAAGGGGCTGATTGATCCAGGCGAGAAGGCGCTCGACGCCGCCTTGCGCGAAGTTCGCGAGGAAACTGGGATCACCGCCTCTCCCATCACCAAATTGGCTGACAGTAAATATGTCTACGTGCGCTCCTGGGGCGATGGCGAGCGCGTGTTCAAGATTGTCAGTTTCTACCTGCTGCGCTACCAATCCGGGCGCATCGACCATATCGCGGACGAAATGCGCGTCGAAGTCGGACGCGCGAAGTGGGTACGGCTGGGAGACGCTCCCAAGCTGCTGGCTTATGGTGGTGAAAAACAGATGGCACGCCAGGCGCTGCAGTATCTTGAAGCCCATGCGGACCTGTGATTGGGGCCCTAGATAAATTGGCCGCGATGCGATTACCATGGCAGGTTCGCAAGTCCCCGACCAGTTCGGGCGGAATCCGATGCCATCTTTTTAAATCGGCAACCAAAATCCTCTGTGTCCTCCGTGTCCTCAGTGGTCAAACACTTTCATTCCGAGGCCTGATATGAAACGCATCAATAAAGTCGCCATCCTCGGCGCCGGAACCATGGGCGCCCGTATCGCCGCGCATTTCGCCAACGCCGGCGTTCCCAGTTATCTGTTCGATATCGTTCCCCCTGACGCCGACGGCCCGGCGCGCAACAAGATCGCCGCCGCCGGGCTCGACGCCGCCAGAAAATCCAAGCCCGCCGCTTTCATGGACCCATCGCTGGCGCGCTTCGTCACGGTAGGCAATTTCGAAGATGACCTCAAGAAACTGGCCGACGTCGACTGGATCATCGAGGCCGTCGTCGAGAACCTCGAAATCAAACGGGCTCTGTTGCGAAAGGTGGAAGCCATCCGCAAGCCCGGCACCATCGTCACCACCAACACCAGCGGCCTGCCCGTCGGCAAAATCGCCGAAGGATTCTCCGACGACTTCCGCTGGGCCTGGTTCGGCACGCACTTCTTCAACCCGCCGCGCTATATGCGCCTGCTGGAAATCATCCCGACCCCTGAGGCCGACCGCGCCGCCATCGACGCCATCACTCACTTCTGCGACGTGCGCCTGGGCAAAGGCGTCGTCATCGCCAAAGACACTCCCAACTTCATCGGCAACCGCATCGGCACTTTCTCCGTGCTGAACGTCATGCGGCTCATGCAGGAGATGGGCCTGACCATCGAAGAAGTCGACGCGCTCACCGGACAGGCCGTGGGATGGCCCAAGTCCGCCACCTTCCGCACTATCGATCTGGTCGGGCTCGACATCCTCGGCCACGTCGTCGGCAACATGACGACCAACGTCCACGACGAGCGCAGCGACCTGCAGCTCCCCGAATTCTTCAACCAGATGCTGCAGAAAAAATGGCTGGGCGACAAGACCAAAGGCGGCTTCTACAAGAAGAATGTGGGGCGGGCGCCCACGCCCGCCGGCTCTGGCCAGCAAGACGAACGCCTGGCGCTCGACTGGAAGACGCTCGAATACCATCCGCGCCAGAAACCGAAATTCGCCGCGCTCGATATGGCGAAAATCCATCGAAGACACCGGCGCGCGCCTGCGCATGCTGCTGGGCCTCGATGGCAGCGGCCCGCAGAAGGCCGACAAAGCCGGAGCCTTTCTCTGGGCGGCCCTCTCCGATCTCTGGACTTATTCCGCCAATCGCGTCCCGGAAATCTCCGACTCCGTCGTCGAGATCGATCGCGCCATGCGCCTCGGCTTCAACTGGGAACTCGGCCCCTTCGAACTGTGGGACGCGGCGGGAGTGGAAGCGACCGTCGCCCGCATGAAGAAAGAAGGCAAGCCCGTAGCGGCCAACGTCGAGAGCCTGCTCGCCTCCGGACAAAAGTCGTGGTACATCGACGACCCACAATCGCCCATCGGGGCGCAAGTACTGGGAACTGGGAACGGAAAGCTGGGAACCGGATCAAAGTCCCAGCCGGCGTGTGGTCGGCGACGGTCGCGAAGAAATCCAACGGCGTGGTGAAGAAAAATTCCGGCGCCTCGCTCGTGGATCTGGGCGACGGCGTGGGCTGCATCGAGTTCCACAGCAAGATGAACTCGCTCGGCGCCGACATTATCACTCTGATCATTCAAACCCTGAAGCCCGGCGGCCCGGGCGACGCCTTCGACGCCTTCGTCATCACCAACGACGCCACGAATTTTTCCGTCGGCGCCAACCTCATGCTGCTGCTCATGAGCGTGCAGGAAGAAGAGTGGGACGACGTGGACCTCGCCATCCGCCAGTTCCAGGGGATGACGCAGGCCATCAAGTTCTCCCCGAAACCTGTGGTCTCCGCGCCGTTCGGGCTGTGCCTGGGCGGCGGCACGGAAATTTCTCTGCACGCCGCAGCCCGCCAGCCGCACGCCGAACTCTACACCGGACTGGTCGAAGTCGGCGTCGGCCTGCTGCCCGGCGGCGGAGGCTGCAAAGAGATGCTCTTGCGCGCGGTCGACAGCGCGGCCGCATCGCGCGGCAAAGTCTCGGGCGAAGCTCTGGCGGGTTCCGTCGAAATGATGGAGGCCATGAAGAAAGCGTTCGAAACCATCGCCACCGCCAAGGTCGCCACCTCGGCGCATGAAGCGCGCGGCCTCGGCTTCCTCTCCGATTCCGACCGCATCACCATGAACCGCGAGCGCGTGCTCTCCGACGCCAAGGCCCGCGCCCTCGAACTCGTCCGCGCCGGATACGAGCCCCCGGTGCCGCGCACCGACATTCCCGCGCCCGGCGAAAATCTTCTGGCCGCGCTCAAGATGGGCGTCCACCTCATGCGCCAGGGCGACTTCATCACCGACTACGAAGTGAAGCTGGGCGGAAAAATCGCCGAAGTCCTCTGCGGCGGCAACGTCACTCCCGGCACGCCGGTGAGCGAGCAGTACATCCTCGACCTGGAGCGCGAAGGCTTCAAGTCCCTGTGCGGAGAGAAGAAAACGCAGGAGAGAATTCAGTTCACGCTGAAGACGGGGAAGACGCTGAGGAACTAGTCTTCCGGCAGCGGAGGCTCGACTAAACTATGCAAATTCGTAGAAGAACCGTCGCACCGTGGTTGGGGATGGTCGTCGCGTTTCTCCTTATCGGATCCGCGATCGCGCAGAAAGACGTCCCCGCGCAGGAAGCCGCGCCTGACGTCCCCGATGCGATCGCCGTTCCAGCAGGTCTCGAGCCTGTGTTGTTCGTCCATGCCAAGGGATCGCAGATCTACACCTGTCAGGCAGGCGCGGACGGCAAGTTCACCTGGACACTGAAAGGTCCCGACGCGGAGTTGAAGGATCGGAAAGACAAGGTGATTGGGCAGCATACCGCGGATCCGGCCTCGAAGCTCCCGGCGTGGAAGCTGAAAGACGGCAGCGAAGTCACGGGCAAGGCCACCGCGCACATCGACTCGCTCGATGCGGATTCGATCCCCTGGCTGCTGGTGAATGTCGAGAGCAACTCGGGAAAGGGCCAACTTGCGAAGGTCACAACCATTCAACGCGTGCACACCCATGGCGGCAAACCCGGCAATGACGCCTGCGACGAGTCGCACAAGGATGCGGAAACCAAGAGCGAATATCGAGCCGATTATTACTTTTTCGCGCCGGCGAAGTAGAGCCTGGCGCTTGCACCGGAACAGAATGGCGGGCATCGAATGAACAGCCCGCCGAGAACGGAGAAATTATATGCGTGAAGTCATTATTGCTTCTTCCGTCCGCACGCCCGTGGGACGCGCCTACAAAGGCACGCTCCGCGCCACCCGTCCCGATGAATTGGCCGCGGTCGCTATCCAAGGCGCTCTCGAACGCGTGCCCCAACTCGACCCGAAAGAAATTGAAGACGTGATCCTGGGCTGCGCCATGCCCGAAGCCGAGCAGGGGATGAACGTCGCCCGCATCGCCTCTTTGCGCGCGGGATTACCCGTCGAAGTCTCGGCGCTCACCATCAACCGCTTCTGTTCCTCCGGCCTGCAGTCAATCGCCATGGCCGCCGAACGCATCATGAGCGGCGGCGCGGAAGTGATCGTCGCCGGAGGCACCGAGTCGATGTCGATGATCCCGATGGGCGGTCACAAGATCTCGCCCAACCCGTGGCTCGTCGATCATTATCCCGATGCGTATCTTTCCATGGGACTCACGGCGGAGCGCGTGGGGCAGCGCTTCGGCATCACTCGCGCAGGCAGCGGATGAGTTCTCGCTGCGCAGCCATCAGAAGGCGCTGGCGGCGATTCAGGCGGGAAAGTTTACCGACGAAGTCGTACCGGTGCCCGTGAGTTTCAGCACGCCGAATGGATCCAAGCCCAAGCGTCAGGAGATCGTCTTCAAAGTCGACGAAGGGCCGCGCGCTGACACCTCGCTCGAAGCCCTGCTCTCGCTGAAGCCCGCGTTCCACATGAAGGGAACCGTAACGGCGGGAAACTCGTCGCAGATGTCCGATGGCGCGGCCGCGGCCGTCGTAATGTCGGCGGAACGCGCGAAGGCGCTGGGCATCAAGCCGCTGGCTCGCTATGTCTCGTTCGCCACCGCGGGCTACAAGCCGGAAGAAATGGGGCTTGGTCCGGTGTTCGCGATTCCGAAAGCGCTGAAGATGGCTGGGCTGAAACTCGCGGACATCGATGTAATCGAGTTGAACGAAGCTTTCGCAGCGCAGTCGCTGGCGGTCATCAAGGAATTGGGGTTGGATCCGGAGAAGGTGAATCCCAATGGTGGCGCAATTGCCTTGGGACATCCGCTGGGATGCACCGGAGCGAAGCTGACAGCCAGCGTGATCCGCGAACTGAAACGCCGCAACGCCCGCTACGGCATGGTGACCATGTGTGTCGGCGGAGGCATGGGCGCCGCCGGAATTTTCGAAAACCTATAACCGCAAATCCTTAACCACGAAGGACACGAAGGTTCACGAAGGGAAACCAGTACTAGGGTTTTCCTTCGTGAACATTCGTGCCCTTCGTGTTTCATGCTTTTGGGTTCCTTCGTGAACCTTCGTGTCCTTCGTGGTTCCCGCTTTGGGTTTCCTTCGTGAACCTTCCTGTCCTTCATGGTTCCCGCTTTGGGTTTTTCTTTCTGAAAGTGTGACGGATGACCTGGACTTTGGGCAGGAAGATGGCTAAATAAGCAATATGGCCACCGCCGCGATCCATCGGTTGAGTGCGCAAGAAGTCAGTCATGCGGTCATCACAGCAGCGATGAGAGTTCATTCTGAACTTGGCCCTGGCCTACTGGAGAGCGCCTACCAGGCGTGTTTGCAGCATGAACTAAGCGAAGCGGGCTTTCGATCTGCTGTCCAAGTTGGGCTTCCGGTCGTCTATCGAGGCGTGAAGTTGGAACTCGGGTATCGGATGGACCTACTGGTGGAGGATCTCGTCATAGTGGAGATCAAGTCGGTGGACGCAATCTCGCCAGTTCATCAGGCGCAGATTCTCTCTTACCTTAAACTCAGCGGCAGATCGATCGGACTGCTGATCAACTTCAATGTGGTCCACTTGAAGGACGGGATCAAGCGATTCGTCAACGGCACTGGGTGGAAGGAAGCGCAAGCCTTCAACCACTAAGGCCACGAAGGTTCACAAAGGAAGTCGCTTCAGCCAACATTGGGTTCGGCGCTATAATTCGGTTGAGGAGTGCTCTGATGACTCTCGCCCACCTTCTCGCTGCCGCGCTGCTGCTTTGCTCTTTGCCAGCCTTCGCTCAAGATCAACGACCGTCCCATCAAGGCGCCCTGTCTGGTGACGCCTCGTTCTTTCTTAAATCCGACACTGCTGCCGCGCCCGAGGAACCCTGGAGGATAATCCCGAGCCAGCCTACGGACGTCAGCACTGGAAATCCTCTGGACCGTCTCCAGGTTGATAAGTACAAAGTCTTCCCACCTAACAGTGATGGGCACACTCGGCTCTTGAGTCCGGATGCCGATGGTGGAATCTTTCTTTCCGCCTTCGACGGGCAACCGGATGCGGCTACGACTTGTTTCAAAATTCGCAGCTACGTGGTTGCGCGCGATTCTAAACATTCGGATTCCACGCACCCGGTCAGCTATTCGACCTGCCAGCCGGCGGCGCGTTACCACGTGAAGACCACAGAAATGCGCTCGGGTTCGGCGGACCGCTGAGCGGTCTAACATTAGTACTTGCAGTCTGCTGCGTAACGGACGAAGATTGTGATTTCGGGAGTCATCGGGCCGGCCCCCTCACCACTTTACACGGTCACTCTGTGACGTGAAGCCGTGACGGATGTTGTAATCCTCGCGGTCCAGCTCAAAGTGCAACACTTGGACAGCGAGCATAAGCACTAGCAGGAAATATACCGCCCACGGAAGACGTAGCCGGGGAGCACGGGGCCGATTGGTGGCCCGGACGGCGGCCACGTCCTCATCTGTCATTACCGGCCCTTTGAATGATTGAAACGGGGATGTGTTGGCGTCTTGGATGGGCATAATGTCTCCTAGCAGCAAAGCGCGTGCAACTCGCGTTGTACGGCTCGCTCTTCTAATCCTAACTCTTTAATGCGCCCTTTTAGCCGGGCAATTTCGGTGACCGTTGCCGGCGTCACTGGGCGGGTTTGCGTTTGCTTGTCCGTGGTGCGGTAGTGAAAGCCACCGTCTGCCGGTTGCCAAGCGTGACCTTCTTTCCAATTGCCCGCACGGAAGAGGCAGCATCCCGGTGATGCCGTCGCGAGCCGAGATGCGCGCGCGGAGCCTCGAGACTGCCCGAGATTTCGGTATGAAAACCCTATAAAACCCTGCCATTCCCCGCCTATCTTTCCCTTCTGTCCCGCATTAGAATTGCAGTGTGCCTTCCGCCGCGTCCCGTGCGGACCTGGCGGTTTCTTTATTCAAGGAGAGACATGGCGACGACCACCGCAGTTCCCAAGACCAAGATCTCCGGCGGCAGTTTTTTGCTGGAATCCCGCCGCACTGACGAAGTTTTCACTCCCGAAGATTTCAGCGAACAACAACAGCTGATCGGGCAGACGACGGAAGAGTTTGCCGTCAACGAGATCCTGCCAAATGTCGAGAAGATCGAGCACAAGGATTTCTCGGTTTCCCGCGCGCTTCTGAAAAAGGCCGGCGAACTCGGGCTGAGCGGGGTCGAGATTCCCGAAGCCTACGGCGGCCTTGAAATGGACAAGGTCACCGCCGCCGTCATCGCCGATCACATCGCGAAGTATGCCGGCTTCGCCACGACCTGGGGAGCGCACAGCGGCATCGGCATGTTGCCTATCGTCTACTTCGGCACTGAAGAACAGAAGCACAAGTATTTGCCGCGGCTGGCCGCGGGCGAAATTGTCGGCGCCTATGCCTTGTCGGAAGCCTCTTCCGGCTCCGACGCGCTCAACTGCCGCGCTCGCGCCGTTCTCTCGCAGGACGGCAAGCACTACGTACTCAACGGCGAAAAGATGTGGATCACCAACGCCGGATTCGCCGACCTGTTCACGGTCTTCGCCAAGGTCAACGGCGAGAAGTTCAGCGCGTTCCTGGTCGAGAAAACTTTCCCCGGCTTCTCCGTCGGCGCCGAAGAGCACAAGATGGGGATTCGCGGGTCGTCCACCTGTCCCATCATTCTCAATGACTGCAAAGTGCCGGTGGAAAACCTGCTGGGAGAAATCGGCAAGGGCCACGTGATCGCCTTCAACATCCTGAACGTGGGCCGCTTCAAGCTGGGTGCGATGTGCGTGGGCGGCGGCCGCGTCTCGCTGGAAAACGCTATTGGCTATGCCAAGCAGCGCAAGGCGTTCAACAAGGTCATTGCCGACTTCGGTCTGGTGCGGGAAAAGATTGCCAACATGGCGACGCTGCTCTATGTGGGCGAATCGCTGGTCTACCGCACGGTGGGCATGATGGACGTCGCGCTCGGCGAAGTCGACAAATCGGCCGCCGACGCGGCCAAGCAGACCCTGAAGGCGATCGAGGAGTACGCCGTCGAGTGCTCCATTATTAAAGTGTGGGGCTCGGAGATGATCGATTACGTGGTCGACGAGACGGTGCAGATCTACGCGGGCTACGGCTTTGTGGAGGAGTATCCCGCCGAGCGCGCGTACCGCGATGCGCGCATCAATCGCATCTTCGAAGGCACCAATGAGATCAACCGGCTGATCATCACGGGCTTTCTGCTGAAGCGCGCGATGTCCGGGCAATTGCCGCTGATGCCGGCGATCAAGCGACTGATGGACGAAGTGCTCTCCGGTCCATCGATGGCCGAAGAACTCGAAGGCGCGCTGCCCGAAGAACGCAAGCTTGGTGGCGCAAGCCAAGAAGCTGGGCCTGTTTGCCGCGGGCGCAGCCACGCAGAAATACATGCAGGCGATTCAGGATCAGCAAGAAGTGATGGGCGCGATCGCGGACATGACCATCGAGACTTATGCCATGGAATCGGCCGTGCTGCGCGCGCAGAAAATCGCGGAGACTAAAGGCGAGGCAGGCGCGGCTTTGCCGATTGCCATGACGCGGGTCTATCTCTCACAGGCCATGGAGAAAGTCGAGTCGGCGGCGCGGAAAGTGATTGCGGCGGTGGCGGACGGCGATATGCTGCGCACCCAGCTTGCGATCCTGCGCCGCCTGGCAAAGTACGAGCCCTTCAATACCATCGAACTGCGGCAGCAGATCGCGCAGAAAATGATCGAGCGAGGAAAATACACGCTCGCGTAAGAGCAAATCTGAACCACAGAGGACACGGAGGACACCCAGAATACTCTGTGTCCTCCGTGTCCTCTGTGGTTGCTTCGGACTCCTCACCCGTCGTTCTACTTCGTGAGATCTTCGGGCGGAATCAGCAGGTAACTGACGAAAGCCAACTGCTTGGCTGTCGGGCGACCACGAGGGCACGTTGATCGTGCCCTGCCCGCCGAACAGCTTGGCCAGCACGGTGATCTTCTTGTCCGCCAGCGACATCAGGCGCAGCATCACGTCCTTATTTTCAGGATGGCCGGTCACGTCTGCTCCGTAAGTGAGGAACACCATCCATTGTCCGTCGGGCGAAATGTGCGGGAACCAGTTGTTGAGATCGTCGGAGAACACCTGCTCCTGCTCGCTGCCGTCGGGCTTCATGCGCCAGATTTGCATGTGGCCGGTGCGTTCGGAGTTGAAGTAAATGTATTTCCCGTCGGGTGAATATTCGGGGCCGTCGTCCAGTCCCTTGGCGGTGGTCAGCCGGGTCTCTTCGCCGCCCGCCGCGGGGATGGCGTAAATATCGAAATCGCCATTGCGCTGGCCGACGAAGGCCAGCGTCTTTCCATCCGGCGACCAGCCATGCCAGTACGACGGAGATTTCTGGGTGATGCGGCGCGGCGTGCCGCCAGCGATGGGGACGATGTAGACCAGCGATTCGTGATCCCCCTGCGAATTGTCGCTGATGGCGAGCTGCGTGGCGTCGGGCGAAATGCCGTGATCGTTGTTGCAGCGGTTCGCAAAGCCGGTGTCGATCGTGACCGGCTTGTCGCTGCCCACCGCGAGACGCTCGATGCGGCCATCGCGATTGAAGAGAAACGCTTTGCCGTCGCGCGTCCAGTTCGGAGCTTCGAAGCGTCCGGCGGCGAGATAGGCGACGCGGCGGTCGGCGGAGTCGATGGCGATGGTTTCGAGAGTGCTGTAGAGAACGGGCTTGCCGGCTTGAGCGGCAGGAGGCTGCGTGAGCTCGACGTTGGAGAAGACCGCCTTTTCGACCACATCCTTGTCGTGCGAACACGACGCCGAGTCCGACATAGAACGAACCCTGCAGCGGAATGCGGAGCCATCCGCCAGCAACCTTGAGCTCGCGCCATCTGCCGCCAGCGACATGTACACGTAATCGCCGCGCTTGGCAATGCGCAGCGCTTCGGAGCGGAGAGGTTCGATTGAATCTCGCGCGTGACCGCGCCCTTCTCGTCGCGGAATTGCAGCGAAGTCAGTCCGCTGGCGTGCAAGGCCACGTCGGCATAGACGGAGTCCGCATCCAGACTCTGGCGCAGCATCAGCACGGCTTTCTTGTGCTCGTTGCCGGTTTTCGTCAGGAAAGAAATGTCGGCGGTCAAAGTCACGTCGCCGGAAACCTTCTTCCAGGCAAACTGAAAAGCATCCGCCGCCAACCACATGTTCTCGCCGCTGCCGCTGATGGTGTAGGTCTCCTTCGCCGCGTCGTAGTCGACCGAGCCCGCGTGCAGAACAGTGCCCACATCGCCGTGGCCCTCGAAGATGCCGACAGGAGACCTAGCGCTCTGGGCGTGAGTACGACCGCACAGAAGAGAACAACTCCAAACGAAGATGGTAATAAACAGGAAGAAGTCTGCGCATGAAGTCCTCCGTCGAACGGCGGTGATTCAGAATAGGATCAACCGGGCATTGTAAACGGGATCGGCCGCACGGTGCTTGGAACACCAACGGCGGGTGGTGGGTCAGTTTGACTGTATTGAGATCTATCCACCGAAAGCTGCTGATAACCGTTCGTCTTTTGAGGAGGATTTAGTAAAGGTCTGGTAATCGGCAATTGGATTACCATCACGAACACCAATGTCTTCGAGTACCAATCTCCGGCGACTTCTGACATACGAAACTAATCGGCACATCGCATGAAAACGAAAGCGTGCAATCATTCGCGAGGGTCTTCTTTGTCATATTCGTACCACTCAACCAGTTCTGGTAAAACGTCTGCATGAAAAAGACGCCTCGTTCTCGCTCTGCTCGTCTGCTCTTTCGATCTCCGCGTATCGCGCAACAAAACCGTCCCTCCGCCAATCTCGCGCTCACGCCGCCCATGGGATGGAACTCGTGGAACAAGTTCGCCTGCAATGTCAGCGAAGACATGATCAAGAGCATGGCCGATGCGGTGGTGAAGTCGGGCATGAAAGACGCGGGCTATGTCTACGTCAACATTGACGACTGCTGGCAGGTGAGCCGTGACGCGAACGGCAACATCGTCGCCGACCCGAAAGGCTTTCCTCATGGCATGAAAGCCGTGGGCGACTACATTCATTCCCTCGGGCTGAAGTTCGGAGTCTATTCCGACGCGGGATCGAAGACTTGTGCCGGCCGTCCCGGTGGCCTTGGGCACGAATATCAGGACGCGATGCAGTACGCCGCCTGGGGCGTCGATTATTTGAAGTACGACTGGTGCAACACCACGACGCAGGATGCGAAGGCGTCCTACGCCAACATTCGCGCGGCTCTCGATGCGTCCGGACGCCCCATCGTGCTGAGCATCTGCGAATGGGGCACGGCCAAGCCGTGGCTGTGGGGCCAGGAAGTCGGCGGGAACCTATGGCGGACGACCGGCGACATCAACGACCGCTGGGGCGGCCAGGAGAAATGGCCGGACGGCAGTTGCTGTTCCAACGGCGTGCTGGCGATTATCGATCAGGAAGCGGGACTGCAGTCCTACGCGGGACCGGGGCACTGGAACGATCCCGACATGCTCGAAGTGGGCAACGGAGGCATGACGGATGTGGAGTACCGCTCGCATTTCAGCTTGTGGGCGATCCTGGCGGCGCCGCTGATCGCGGGCAATGACCTGCGCAGCATGCGCCCGGAGATTCACGACATACTTACGAATAAAGAAGTGATTGCCGTGGACCAGGACACCCTGGGACGCCAGGGCGAGCGCGTCGCTAAGAACGGCGACCTGGAAGTGTGGGCGAAGCAGTTGAAGGATGGGAGCCGCGCGGTGGTGCTGCTGAATCGCGGCGGAAGCGAAAAGCAAATCACCGCAAACTGGGAGGATCTCGGGTATCCCAACGACGTCAGCGCTGCGGTGCGCGATTTGTGGTCGCACAAGGACTTGGGAAAATTCACCGGGAAATTCTCGGCCGCGGTGGCGTCGCACGGCGTCGTGATGATCACCGTGAAACCCTAAGACCCAACCACAGAGGACACAGAGGTCAGGCCGATCTCTTCAGCTCTTCCATCACGCTCTGGATCAGCTCTTTCGCGTCGGTCAGGCTCTTCATGATGATCTGGATGTCCATCACGGGCTTGCCCGGCCAACGCTGGCTCTGGCAATAGACGCCGTGCTGGCCGACCAGGGCCATGGCGTCGGTAATGGTGTCCATGGTGACGGCGAGGCGTCCGCGGGGCACGCCCATCATGGTCTCGTAGTGTTCCAATTCTTCCTGCTTTTCGTCGAATACCGGCATCGGACGATTGTAACCGGATGCCCGCACGGCGCATAATGATCTGACTGCTGACATATTCTTTGCATACGCGTCCAAACTCTAGGCATTCCATTTCCCAAAAGGAGAAACCATGCAAAAACGAATTATCCTTTTCGCGTTCACGATTTTGACTCTCACACTGTTCGCCGTGGCGCAAGCTAGTCCGCCGGCTTCGGCTTCCTGCGACCTGGGTGGCGGCAAGACCATCAAGACCGACTACTCCAGCCCGCGCGCGAAAGGACGCAAGATTTACGGTGGACTGGTGCCGTTCGGCGAAGTCTGGCGCACCGGTGCGAATGCCGCGACCACGTTTGTCACCAGCAGCGATGTGGTGGTTGGTGGCAAGACTGTGCCCGCCGGCAGTTACACGATCTTCACCGTCCCCACCGCTGACAAGTGGACCCTGATCGTCAATAAGAAGACCGGCGAATGGGGCATTCCTTACAAATATGAGAGTGATGAACTGGCGCGCGTGGACATGAAAGTCTCAAAGCTGCCTGCGCCCGTGGAAAACTTCACCATCGGCTACGACAAGTCGGGCAGCGGCTGCACGCTGCGGATCGACTGGGAGACTACTCGCGCATCTGTGGACATCTCGGCGAAGTAACTTTTGTCCAGTTTGACTCTTCGGGTTCCCGGCAGGCTCGATCGCGGCTTGCCGGGTACCTTGAGGCTTCCCGAAGCGATTCCCAAAACGAAATTTTCACACCCCACCAGTGATTCCTGTCACAAGGGTAACGGGCTCGCCCTCCTCTATTCTCAAGCTGATCTGTCATTTTCCGATGAGCTGATCCGTTCATCAACATGCGCATTCATTCCCTGCAGGGCTTGCGGGCCATCTGTATCTCGTTTGTGGTGCTGGCGCACGTCTCCGGGACACAGAACTGCTTTCACTCCCTGGTGGTCGAGCGCTACGGCAATCTGGGCGTGCGGATTTTTCTTGTCCTGTCCGGCTACCTGATCACTACGCAGTTGGCGAAAGAACGCACCGCCACCGGTAGCATCTCGTTGAAAAGGTTCTATGCGCGGCGCGCGTATCGCATTTTTCCTGCGGCTTATGTGTTCATGCTGGCGGCAATTGCCACCCATTGGAAGAATCTCTCCGGTGCGAACATCGCGACTGCCCTCACCTATACGGTGAACTACTATCCGCATTCGAATCACGTGCTCGGGCATCTGTGGTCTCTTGGGGTGGAGGAACAGTATTATCTGCTCTGGCCGCTTTGCCTGCTGTTGTTCTTCCGGAATCGGCTGTGGATTGTGACGGCAGTCGTGACGGCGGGACCGCCGATCCGCATACTGTTCTGGCTGCTGTGGGGACGCTCCGGCCTGGAACATCCTTTTCCTGTCTTCATGGACGCGCTGGCGATGGGTGCCGCCGTGGCGTTGCTGGAGCCCAGGCTCATGCGTTTTCAATCCACGCTCGCCAGCCGGTGGTTTCTTTTCGTGCCCGCGGTCACCATTCTGCTTCCGCTGATCCAGTTCTGGGATAGCCGCGATCTACCAGACCGTGGGCCTCAGCGCTGTGCATCTGGGAATCGCTTTGTCGCTGCGACACGTGATGGAAAGACGTTATGCCCTGCTAAATTCGCCTCCCGTGATGTGGCTGGGAGGAATCAGCTACAGCCTGTACCTGTGGCAGCAACCGTTCCTGGATCGCTGGTCGTCCGCGCCGTGGGCGGCGTTTCCGCTGAACCTCACGGTGGCGCTGGCGCTGGCCGCGGCATCGTACTACCTGGTGGAGCAACCATGTCTCAAACTGCGTGAACGGTTCAGCCCCCGGCGGCTTCCTTTCGTGATCTCCGGGCAGGCCGCTCCCGCTGCAAGCTTGACTACCGGCAATCCAGCAGACGCTGCGGAGGCTCGCCCGCTTACGGCAGTAGGAAGTTAGGGCAGTGCCGGCCCATTCCACGGCGCAGCCTCAGATTTAACAATCCTCTGCACCGGGTAGCGCTACAATTCTCTACAGAGCATTCCCCACGGGAGGTTCCCATGCCCGTTTACGATTACATCTGCCTCGATTGTCATAAGCCCTTCGAAACGGTTCTTACCCTGAACGAGCACGATAAGGACAACCCCAAGTGCCCGCATTGTGGCAGTAAGAATGTGGAGCAGGAAGCCGCTGCGTTTTTCGCGGTGACTTCAAGAAAAAGCTAGCGCAGGAACGGCACAACAGCTGGCGAAAACAAGGTTTCGTGCCGTCTTATCTCTTCTGCTGCCGAAGGGCGTCGGCGGCTTGTTGCGCCTCGACGAGATCAGGAGAGATCTTCAGCGCCTGCTGGTAGGCATCCAGCGCCTCGGGGATATGCCCGGTCTGCGCTAGAGTGCGGCCGAGTTCGAAATAACGCCTGGGCGGTGGGCTGCACTTCCACGGAGCGGGAGAGATCGCTGATGGCTTCGTCGAGTTTGCCTTGCTTCTGCGCCAGCAGGCCGAGGCCAAGCCAGGCATTGAACTGGTTGGGATTGAAGCGCAGCGACTGCTCGAAAGTCTGGTACGCCTTTTCATCTTCGCCCAGGGCGCGGTAAGCGGCCCCCAGGTTGGCATAGGTCATCGCCAGCAGAGCTGGGTCTGAGGTGAGACCCGACCGCGGCCTCATACTGGGTCACGGCCTCGCGCATCTGGTTGTGAGTTTGAAAGTAAGTTCCCAGATTGCTGTGGCTCATGGGATCGCGGGGATTGATGCGCGCCGCAGCCTCGAAGTGAGGATGCGCCTCTTCCTCTTTATCTTCCAGAATCAGCGCTCCGCCCAGGTTGTCCTCGGCAACAAAATTGTTCTTCGGTGACCGCAAGCGTGTGGGACCACAAATCGTAGTTGCTCTGCCAGTATCCGATCTGGCGATGCGTGGCGAGCGCCAGTGCCACGAGGACCGCGGCCGCGGGAATCGCAAGCCAGAAGCCCCACCTCTTTGACTCTGCCCAGTCGGCGACGCCGAACCCAATCATCACGAAAATGCCGATCAGCGGGATGTAGGCGTAGCGGTCGGCCATGGCGGCCTCTCCCACTTGCACCAGGCCGATCACAGGAACCAGCGTTCCCAGAAACCACAGCCAACCGACAAGCAAGTAACGGTGGGCGCGGAATTTCAGCGCTAGCGCCGTGACTGCGATCAGAACTAGAGCGGCGACCAGCACCTGCCACGCCGCGAGCGAATCTCCGGGATGCGGGTACAAAGGCGCCAGCCGGGCAGGCCAGACCATCTTCCACAGGTACATCGCGTACGCCTAGATCGCGGTTGCAATGCGCGCTCCGAAAGAGACCTCGGCGGTGGTGCGGATCGCTCCTCCGGCCTGCTGCGCTTGCAGGGTAATGACCGCGCTGGCCGGGAGAGCGCGAACAGGGGCAACTTCGCCAGCGCGAGTCGTTGACCACGGAAGCCGGCGCGAATCTTCGCCGGATGCGGCGACCTGATTCAGCGGCCAGTAATCCAGCAGCAGCAACACGAAGGGCAGCGTGATCACCATCGGCTTGGAGGCAAGTCCGCAGACGAACAGCCCTGCCACCGCCAGGTAGCGCCCGTAGCCTGGCTTCCGCGTATACCAACCGTAAGCCCAAAGTGTGAGCAGAAAAAATGTCGTGCAGAGAACGTTCTTGCGCTCGGCCACCCAGGCTACCGACTCCACATTGATGGGGTGAAGCGCGAACAGTGCCGCGACGAACAGGCTCGGACCTAGCCGCTTCGTGGCCCACATCAGCAGCAAGAACAGCAGGATCGCATTGAGCGACATGCAGCAGGACGCTGGTGAAATGATGCCCCACGGGATTCAGGCGGTAGAGCGAGCAATCGAGCGCATGCGACATCCAGGTAAGGGGATGCCAGTTCGCCTGCTCGGTCGAAGTCAACGCCCAGGTGAAAGTGTCGGCGGTCAGGCCCTGGCGGACGTGAGGATTCTCGGTGACGTAACGGTCATCGTCGTAATTCACGAACGGGTGATGGTTGACCGGGTTGTAGAGCGCCAGCGTGACCACCGCGAGAAGCAGGCAGACGATGGGATTGCGCTTCTGCGGATCCGCGAATAGGCTTGACTTGGATTTCTTGGGAGGCAACAACTGGATTTAACCACAGAGGACACGGAGGACACAGAGGCGTTTTGCACAAGCATCTCATGATCACGTGACAATGTCACAGACCCGGGCGGACTCGAGCAGATACAACCACAGAGGACACGGAGGACACAGAGATGCACTTCAACGAGATCAGTGGCGCCATCGTGGATTCCGCGATGAAGGTCCACAGCGCCTTGGGACCAGGCCTTACTGGAGAGCGTGTATGTGGCTTGTCTGGTGTATGAACTGAATCAGCGAGGATTTCGCACTGCCGTGCAGGTGCCGCTTCCAGTGATTTACGACGGAGTGCGGCTTGATCTCGGATTCCGGCTGGACATTCTGGTCGAAAATTTGGTAGTCGTGGAAATCAAAGCGGTCGAGGCAATCTACGCCCGTCCACCAGGCCCAGCTTGCTAACCTACCTCAAGCTAAGCCACAAGCATCGTCGGCCTCTTGATCAACTTCAATGTTGTACACCTGCGCGATGGCATCCGCCGCATGGTGAATGGCGACCCACCGTCGCCTGTTCCTCCGTCCTCTGTGTCCTCAGTGTCCTCCGTGGTTAAGCCGGTTTCCTCGGTGTCCTCTGTGTCCTCTGTGGTTAAACCTGAGGCTTCCACCGCAACACCGGCTTCCGCGCCGCCGCGTCTCATCCAGCCGCGAAACGCGCGTGGTGTGCGGCGCATCGAGCACGATCTGCGGATCTTCTTCCACTTCCTCCGCGATCGACTTCATCGCCTCGATGAACAGATCCAGCTCTTCCTTCGGCTCGCTCTCGGTGGGCTCGATCATCAGCGCGCCCGGCACGATCAGCGGAAACGCCGTCGTGTAAGGATGGAATCCGTAGTCGATCAGGCGCTTGGCGATGTCCATGGTCGTCACGCCTTTCTTCGCCTGCAGTTTGTCGCTGAAGACCACCTCGTGCATCGACGGCGTGGAATAGGGCAGATCGTAGACGCCTTCGAGGCCTTTGCGGATGTAGTTGGCGTTGAGCACCGCGTCTTCGGTGGTCTGGCGCAGGCCGTCGGGGCCGTTGGCCGAGATGTAGGCCAGCGCGCGCACGAACATCCCGAAGTTGCCGTAGAAGGCGCGCACGCGCCCCACCGACTGCGGACGGTTGTAGTCGAAGCCCAGCGTGCCGTCGGGCTTGGTGATCACGACCGGCGTCGGCAGGAACGGCTCGAGAATCTTCTTGACCGCCACCGGGCCCGATCCCGGGACCGCCGCCGCCGTGCGGCGTCGAGAACGTCTTGTGCAGGTTGAGGTGCATGACGTCGACGCCGAAATCGCCGGGCCGCGCCTTGCCGACCAGCGCGTTCATGTTGGCGCCGTCCATGTAGAGCAGGCCGCCCTTGGCGTGCAGGATGTCGGCGATCTTGTGGATCTCCTGCTCGAACACGCCCAGCGTGTTGGGATTGGTGAGCATCAGCGCGGCGACATCTTCGTTCATCTGCGCTGCCAGCGCCGCGACGTCGACCATGCCGCGCGCGTTCGACTTCAGATTCTCGACCGCGTAGCCCACCATCGCGGCGGTGGCCGGATTCGTGCCGTGCGCGGAGTCGGGAATCAGAATTTTCTTGCGCGCATTGCCCTTCGACTGGTGATAGGCGCGCACCATCAGCAGGCCGGTCAGTCTCGCCGTGCGCGCCGGCGGCGGGCTGCAGCGTGATCGCGTCCATGCCGGTGATTTCGATCAGGCATCGCTCAGCGTCTTGATGATGCGCAGCGCGCCCTGCGAAATCTTCTCCGGCTGGTAGGGATGCCCGTTGGCGATGCCCTCCACCCGCGCCACGACCTCGTTCACCCGCGGGTTGTACTTCATGGTGCAGGAGCCCAGCGGATACATGCCAAGATCGATGGCGTAGTTCCAGGTCGAAAGCCGCGTGAAGTGGCGGATGATTTCGATCTCGCTCACCTCCGGCATGTTGCCGAGGTCTTTTCGCTCCGGCTTGCCCAGCAGCTTCGCGGTATCGACTTCCGGCACATCGAGCGGCGGCAACTTCCACGCTGCCTTGCCGGGCGACGACTTCTCGAAGATCAGGCCTTCGTTCTGGTTGACGTGGCGCGTCGCTTTGCGGGTCATGTGCTTCATCGCGCCACCTCTTCCACTTCTTCTTTGGCAGACTTCGCACCGAGCGCTCGCTCTCGGCGACCAGTCCCACCGCGGTGTCGATCGCGCTGCGCGTGGTCAGCTCGGTGCAGCACCACAGCGCCGCATTGCCCAGTTCGGGATAGAACTTCTTCAGCGGCAAGCCGCCGACCATCTTGTGTCCCAGCAGGCGGCTGTTGATGGCGTAAGGATCTTCGCTGGTCTGCACCACGAATTCGTTGAAGCGCGGCGCGCCCGCGAACAGCACCTTGCCATGCTTGCGCGAACTGGCCGGCCGCATACGCCGTCTTCGCCAGATTCTGCTTCGCCAGTTCCCTCAGGCCGACCTTGCCGTACACGGTCATGAAGATGTTGACCATCAGCGCGACCAGCGCCTGGTTGGTGCAGATGTTCGAAGTCGCCTTCTCGCGGCGGATGTGCTGCTCGCGCGTGGCCAGCGTCAGCACGAAGCCGCGCTTGCCGTTGCTTGTCGACGGTCTGGCCGACGAGCCGTCCGGGCATCTGCCGGACGAATTTCTCTCGCGTGGCGATGCACGCCGCAGTACGGCCCGCCGAATCCGAGCGGCACGCCGAACGACTGCGCCTCCATGGCGACGATGTCGGCCTGCGCGCGGCGGCTCCACGATTCCGAGCGAAACCGCTTCGGCGATCGAGACCACCAGCAGCGCGCCGTGCTTGTGCGCGATCTCGGCGATCGCCTCGACGTCTTCAATCGTGCCGAAGAAATTCGGCGACTGGATCAGCACGCACGCCGTCTCCGGCGTGATCGCCTTCTCCAGTTCCTTCAGATCCACGCGGCCGATCGTCAGCGAAACCCGCGACCGTACAGCGGCATGCCCTGATGCGTGGCGTAGGTGGCCAGCACCTCGCGATACTCCGGATGCAGGCTGCGCGCCACCACCACCGACCGCCGGCCCGTGAGGCGGACCGCCATCATCACGGCCTTCGGCCGCGGCCGTGGAACCGTCATACATGGAAGCGTTCGCCACTTCCATGCCGGTGAGTTCGCAGATCATGGTCTGGAATTCGAAGATGGCCTGCAGCGTGCCCTGCGAAATCTCCGCCTGGTAGGGCGTGTAGGCGGTCAGAAACTCGCCGCGCGAAATCAGCGCATCGATGATCACGGGCCGGTAATGAAAGTAGGCGCCGGCGCCGAGAAAGCTGGTGTAGCCGTCGCCATTTTCGCGCGAGCGCTGGCTGGAACCAGTCCACGATCTCCGACTCGGCCATCTGGCGCGGGATCTTGAGATCGCGGTTCAGGCGGTACTCGGCGGGAATCGGGCGAAAACAGATCGTCGACCGAGCGCAGCCCGATCGCCTTCAGCATGGCCTCGCGGTCGGCGGGAGATTTAGGTAGATATCGCATAGGAAGTTATTTAGATGTGACGTCAGAGTCATTCGATTGAGGCACTCGATCTGCAGCTGCGATTGCAAGGCAAAGTTCACGGGTCTGACGGTCGCATGCAGGTCTGCACTTCTGCAACGGTCCGAGTTCGCAATGCTTTCAGTGTCCCGCCTCTTCGCTCACGAACTTCTCATAGTCGGCGGCCGAGAGCAGCGCGTTCAGTTCGGCCGGATTCTTCAGCGTCATCTTCAGCATCCAGGAGCCGTGCGCATCCTTGTTGACCTTCTCCGGAGCCGTGGCCAGTTCGCCATTGACTTCGGTCACCGTGCCCGACGCGGGAGCGAACAGATCGGACACGGCCTTCACCGACTCGACCGTGCCGAAGGTCTTGCCGGCGGTGAGTTCGGCGCCCACCTTGGGCAGTCTCGACGAACACGATGTCGCCCAGCGACTCCTGCGCGTGGTCGGTGATGCCGACCGTGGCGGTCGTTCCGTTACCTGAATCCATTCGTGTTCTTTGGTGTATTTGCGGTCTGTTGGGTAGGCCATAATAAGCTTCTAGCTCCTGGCTTCTAGCTTCTAGCAAATCCTCTGTGTACGCTCTGTGTCCTCTGTGGTCTATGCAGCTCTTCTTCGGACGCTTATAAAACGGCGTCGGGACCACCTACCGCTCCCACGCCTTGACCGCGAATCTCCACTTTCACCGTCGTTCCCACGGCCGCCTGCTCGGGCGGCACGTAGGCCAGCGCGATGTTCTTCTTCAGGAACGGCGCCGGCGATCCGCTGGTGACGTAGCCAATCTCGCGTCCGCCGGCGTCGAGCACCTTGTATCCGTCGCGGGCGATGCCGCGCTCGATCATCTCCAGGCCCACCAGCGTTCGCTTCACGCCCGCGGCTTTCGCCTTCTCCAGCGCCGCCCGGCCGATGAACTCCGGCTTCTCCATCTTGCAGAAGCGGTCGAGCCCGGCTTCCCAGACATTGATCGTATCGGAAATCTCGTGCCCGTAGAGCGGCAGCTTGCCTTCCAGGCGCAGCGTGTTGCGCGCACCCAGGCCGCAGGGCACGACGCCGAACTCCTTGCCCGCCGCCAGAATCTCGTTCCACACGCGCGCGCTGGTCGCTTCGTCGGCGGGAATGTAGATCTCGAAGCCGTCTTCGGCGGTGTAGCCGGTGCGGCCGATCAGAATATTCTTCAGGCCGCACACCGTGCCGCGCGTGACCCAGTAAAACTTCACCGCGCTCAGGTCGGCGTCGGTCAGCTTCTGCAGCAGGTTGACGCCCTTCGGCCCCTGGATCGCGATCTGGGTGAAGTCGTCGGAGAGATTCTCGACCGCGCAGTCGAACTGGCGCGTGTTGTCGCGCACCCAGTTGAAATCCTTCTCGCGCGTGCCCGCGTTGATCACCAGCAGGTATTCGTCCTCGCCCAGGCGGTGGACGATCACGTCGTCGACAAACGTCCCTTGCGGATAAAGCAGCGCCGAATACTGCGCCTGCCCGATCGCCAGCCGCGAAGCGTCATTCATCGAAATGTGCTGCACGGCGGCCAGCGCCTGCGGTCCGGCCAGGCGGATGTCGCCCATGTGGCTGACGTCGAAAATGCCGACGCCGGTGCGCACCGCCATGTGCTCGGCGATGATGCCGCAGCCGATGGACGCGGGATACTCCACCGGCATGTCCCAGCCGTTGAACTCCACCATCTTCGCGCCCATCTGGCGATGGACGGCGTTCAGCGCAGTTTTGCGGACGTTGATTGTGGTGCCGGCGGGTGTCGCCTCAACCGAAGACAAATTAGACCTCAATCAGCGAGCAGTGGCTGGCCTGCTGGGATAGGTGTGACTGATTACCGTATCACGCGCTTTTTCGGCGGGTCAAACCGGAAGAGCTTTCACCACAGAGGACACGGAGGACACAGAGGAGTTCACTCGATCTTCCTCTGTGTCCTCCGTGTCCTCTGTGGTTGAAATTTGGGTTACTCGCCCGAACTGCACCGTGACCCGCGCCCCTGCGGCCACGTGCGTTCCAGCAGCGGGAGATTGCTGGCGGGCGACGCCGCTGCCCACGGCGTCCAGTTGCAGAGCCCACGTCCTGGGCGGCTTCTACAGCGCCGCGCACCGTCTTGCCTACGAACGACGGGACTTCGATTCCACCCTGCTCGACGTCGAGCACCACGGTTCCGCTGGATGGCAATTTAGCCTGTGCCTCCGGTCCTGCGTCTGGAGTTTTCGCCGGAACTGCTGGCTTCCCGATCCGCGCAGACGCCAACTCGCGCATTGCGGCTTGGACGACATTTCCTTCGCTTCCGGCAGTCCGCGGGCGTGGGCGCCCGCGCCACATTCGGCGTCTTCGCCGGCGTCGGACAAATTGCCGTTCACTTCCGCGGTCTCCAGCGGCTCGCCAGGATGATCCGGCGTGCCTTCTTCCAGGTCTTTGTCTTTCATCTTCGCCAGCAGCAGCTGATGCTGCGGGGCCAGCGGCAGATCATGCGGCACGTGCAGGTATTCCAGCACCTGCTGCGAAATGCGGCGGAACACCGGAGCGGAGACCTGGCCGCCCTGGTGCAGTCCGACGGCTGAATCGAGAATCACCGCGACCACGATCTGCGGATTGTTCACCGGAGCGAATCCGGCGAACGATCCAATGTATTTCGTCTTCGAATAAGCGCCCGTGGCCGGATCGACTTTCTGCGCCGGTGCCGGTCTTTCCTGCCGACGAGTAGCCCTCCAGAATCGCTTTGCGCCCCGTGCCCTCGAGCACGACTTTCTGCATCATCGAGCGCATTTCGCGCGGCGGTATAAGGACGAGATCACGCGATGCGATCGCGCCGGATGAAATGCGACCGTCTGCGGCGTCCCCTTGGGCTGCACGGTTCCGGTGACGATCCGCGGGGCGACCCACACGCCATCATTGGCGAAGGTCGAGACCAACCCGGCCAACTGGATGCGGCGAGATGCCGATCTCCTGGCCCATCGAGATGGCTGCGATGGAAACTTTCGACCAGCGGCTCGGCGGCTTCGTCAGGCCGCGCGTCTCGCCCGGCAAGTTCAATCCCAGTCTGCTGCCCGAACCCGAAGGCGCGAATGTATTTGTAGAATCGGTCTTCGCCCAGGCGCAGCGCGATCTTGATCGAGCCCACGTCGCTCGACTCCGCCAGCACGCCCCACACCGGCAGCAAGCCGTGCGGCTTCGAGTCGCGGATGCGCATGCCGTTGTAGACGATCGATCCCATCTGGCAGTCGAACATTTCGTCCGGGTTCGTGAGTTTCTCTTCCAGCGCCGCCGAAATCGTCACCAGCTTGAACGTCGATCCGGGCTCGTAGCATAAAGCTCACGGCGCGGTTGGTGAGCGCGCCGGGCGTGATCTGCTTGCGCAGATTGGGATTGAATGTCGGCCGGTTGGCCAGAGCCAGAATTTCGCCGGTGTGCGGGTTCTCGACAATCACCGTGCCGGCGATGGCCTGCGTATCGTGAATCGCCTGCTCCAGTTCTTTTTCGGCGATGTACTGGATATTTTTGTCGATGGTCAGGACGAGGTTGTCGCCCGGGTCGGGCTGGGTCGCGACATCCGCGAACCACTGCCTGCGGGCATCGACCGAGATGAACATCTTCCCGGGATGCCCGCGGAGTTCGTCGTCGAACTCGTGCTCGATGCCGCTCTGCCCGGAATCTTCCATGCCGACCGAACCCAGCACCTGCGCGGCCAGATCGCGCGCCGGGATAAAAGCGCTTCGGCTCTTTCTGGAAGTGAATGCCCTGCAGCTTCAGGGAATTGATGCGTTCGATGGTCTCGTCATTGGCCTTGCGCGCCACCCAGCAGAAGGTCTTGTGCGCGCGGCAGTCCGCCAGCACGACGTTGTAGTCATCACCCGTGATGCGCGTGATGAGAGAAACCGCGGTGGGAAGATCTTTGACTTCGGTGGGCACGGCGAACGCGGAATCCACCAGCACCGACATGGCCAGCTCGTGGCCCGAGCGGTCGTAGATGACGCCGCGCTTGGCGGCCAGCGGGATGGCACGCTGCTGCTGGTGTCCGGCCTGCTTGACGAACTTGCCGTAGCTGAAGACCTGCAGGAAGACCAGGCGGCCGCAGATGACGACGCACCAGAAAAAAAGCATGGCGCCGAGCAGGTAGAGCCGGGAGTTTTTGCCGGGATGAGAATGGGCCGTCGCCATGTACCTACCTCAGACAAACATGGCGGCCCACCCGTCAGGCCGACCGCCAGATAAGATTCGTGCGGGGACGGTCGCCCTCGACCGTCCATGCCGAGCGCAAGCCCGGCCGCCGTCGACCCGCCGCCATTACTGCCCCGGGATCACCGTCACCGGAGCGGCGCTCGCCATGACTGGGCCTTGTCCGTCGGCCGAGGAGGTATCCATGCGGATCACTTGTCCCGGTTCCGGCGGGACCAGGCCAATGCGGCGGGCCAGCACATCAATCCGTTCGGGATCGCGCAACGAGGCATCTTCCAGGCGCAGCGCATGGTTCATCTCGGTCTTGTCGCTGAGTTCGCGCTTGGCCGATTCGATCTGGTAGCCGTACTCGATCGCCTTGAAGTGCTGCCAGGCATAAGTAAAGACCAGCAGGAACAGGCAAGCCAGCGCGGTGCCAAACTGTTTCATTTCGCGGTTGCGCCGCGGATCTTCCACCTTGACCAGACGGGAATTGTCGATCGCCTTGGAGAAATAGATCTCAGGTGTACCTGTCCAAAACGAACGACGCCCCGCCACCGGACACGCACCGCGAATTGTTGCCGCCGCTGCTGCCATTATGCCGCCCCCTGGAAAACCTGGTCACCTTCCGCTACCGGAATCTGCATCGCGAAGATCGCGTGCAGTTCCTCGGCGACGCGCTGCTGTTCCGCCTTCTGTTCGGCCCGCTCTACCGCCGCCATCAAATCGCTGATCAATGTTCCCGTGTACATTCCCGCTACCCTCAATTTGGATTCCTACCACGGAACCCGTAAGAGCAGCTCATCAGCTATCCGACGTCAGCTCTCTTTCACTCCCGCCCCAGCGGATCTTTGTCCGCCTTAACCTGAATCCTGAAGGCCCGGCACGCCATGACAGCTGTGCCGGGAACTCCGGCAGGTTTTCCGGAGCCAAACTCTTTATGTCGGCGGACAGCCGCCCTCGAGCTGTCTTGCGAGCGCAGCTCGCGCTCTCAAACTTTTTCCGCCGCCCGCAATTTCGCGCTGCGGGCCCGCGGGTTGCGATCGCTCTCCAATTCCGTGGCCGTTACCGGCTTCTTGGTCAGCAACCGCAGCAACCCCCGGCTTCGCTCCCTCGCGGAACGCATCTTTCACGATGCGATCCTCCAGCGAGTGAAAACTGATCACCACCACCCGTCCTCCTGGTTTCAGAATCCGCGGCGCCGCTTCCAGCAGCGCCTGCAGATCTTCCAGTTCGCGGTTTACGAAGATTCGAAGAGCTTGAAAAGTTCTGGTCGCCGGATGAATCCTTCGTTCGTGCCTGATTCATTGGCCGGGCCGCGGCTGATATGACCTCCGCAAGATGTGCGGTAGATCGTATCGGCCGCGACCGGCAAATGGCTCTGGCGATTCTCCGCGACCTCCTTTCCTCTCCGAATTCGTAAATCACATCGGCAAGCTGTCGCTCGTCGAGGTGGTTTACCACTTGTTCGGCGGTACGCTCGCCACGCGGGTCCATCCGCATGTCGAGCGGTCCATCCGCCTGAAAACTAAATCCGCGCGCCGCATCGTCCAACTGCAGGCTGCTGACTCCAATGTCGGCCAGCAATCCGTCCGCAAACTTCGAACCGAACCGCTTTCCGACTTCGGCAAACGAGCACTGCATCAGCGTGATCTCCGGCCAATCCCCCGTTCCGCTGTCATTCCGAGCGGAGCGTTCTGATTCGCTCGGCGAATCGAAACGCGCAGTCGAGGAACCTGCTGTCAGCCTTTCGCGCGCGATTGCCAGCGCTGCAGGATCTTTATCGAGGCCAATCAAATGTCCCGGTGCGCCGAGGCGTTTTGCGATTTCGTAACTGTGCCCGCCCAAACCCACCGTGGCGTCGATATAGGTCCCACCCCGCCGCACGGCTAAAAAGTCGATCGCTTCTTTTAAAAGAACGGGAACATGGCTCGCTCTTCCACCACCATGCCCAACCCCCTGAGGGGTGTCTGTTGATCCCTCGCCCACTAGATGCCCAGTTCGTCGAGCGTCTTCTCATCGTCAGGCGTGAACTTTTCTTCTTCGATCTCTTTCTTGAACAGCTCCAGGTTCCTGACCGTGAGAAACGTCAAATTCCCCAGAACCGCTACCTCACCCTTGATCTGCCCCGTTTCGCGCAGCAACTGCGGCAGCAACAACCGTCCCTGCCCGTCCATCTCGACCTGCTGCCCGTAGTAATTCGTCCGGTCCAGAAACTTTTTCTTCGTAGGATTGAAATTGGAGAGCCCGGCCAGCTTCTGCTCGATCCGCTCCCATTCCTCGAAGGGATACACTTGAGCAACCTTGCCATCCAGACTTGTGATGTAGAATTGCTGCCCGTACTTCTCGTCGATCACCCGCTTGAACTCGGCCGGGACCTTTGAGACGGCCCTTTTCGTCGACCCGGGTTGGATGATTGCCGCGAAACATGTGCCTGGTAGTTCTCGCCACCACAGCAACGAGGGAGGTAAAAGGGTGCGAAGTTCGGTCAAAGTCGGGCGATTCGGGCTGTTTGTCGTGCTTTTGGGTCGGATTTCCACCGGCTCCTCGTTTTCAGCTCCCGACGTCCCACTGCCCTGACTGTGCTTACCACTTCGTACCACTTTGTACCACATCTTAGCTGTAAGTCGTTTATTGTCAAGCAGAAACTTGATGGTGGTATTCCCACTCTGGCACTGATTCGGGAAAATACGTTGGCTTGTGGTTAACCAATCGAGCGACCACAAGGGGTTGGGTTTACGGTCCTGGTTCTTTCGCTATTCTTTCGCTACGATTTTTCTTGATCTCCGCGACTGGCGCGGATTTTCTCTGTGGAAAAGCGCGGATAGGACCTTCGAAGTGGCGAGTTGACGGTGGGCTGAGTCTTCAAACGGCGCTGTCATCCTGAGCTCCCTGCTGCTGACGGATTGGTGTACACTTCCGCGCATATCGTTCCGGGCCCTGATCGGAAACAGAAAGAGGAGGAACTGCATGGCACTCAACAGAGGCAGAATCTGGTTGGGCGGTTTGGCGGGAGGCGTGGTCTGGAACCTGTGGAGCTTTTTTATCTACCGGTACATCACCGGCGCGCGCTACGTCATCGCACAGAACGCAGGCTGGTTCCTGAAAACGCCACGATATCCCTACTTCATCGCGGAGTGGACGGTTCTGCTGTTCATCCTGGCGATCGCAGTCGCGCATCTCTATGCCTGGGCACGCCAGGGCCTTGGACCCGGTCCCGGCACGGCGCTCAAGGTCGGCTTTCTGGCAGGCTTTTTCGCCGGCTTCCCCGGAAACTTCGCGCAGGCGACGTGGTCCTCCGTGGGCCGCGCGCTGCCTTTTGGCTGGATGATCGAGATGTGGCTGGGCGCCATCCTGGCCGCGATGGTCGCGGGTTTTGTCTACAAAGACTAGGGAATCATGAAATGAGAACCACGGAGAAATGAGAACCACGGAGGACACAGAGGAAATAGGATAAGAGCCATTCAGGGCCGGCAATCCTTTCGCGATCAAGGCAAGAACCTGGATTTCCTGTTTTCCTCTGTGTCCTCCGTGTCCTCTGTGGTTTTCCTTGGTCTCCCCTTCACTTCGCCGGTTCCACGAACACGGCGGTGCCGTAGGCCAGCACTTCGGTGACGCCCTGCATGACTTCGGTGGCGTCGTAGCGCGCGCCCACCACGGCGTTTGCGCCTAACTCGGCGGCGTGTTGCAGCATCAGGTCGAAGGCTTCCTGGCGAGTCTTCTCACACAGGTTGGTGAGCAGCGTGATGTTGCCGCCGACCAGGGTCTGCAGACCGGCGCCGATGGTTCCGAAGATGGAGCGGGAGCGTACCACGATGCCGCGCACCACTCCCAGCGTGCGCGTCACGCGGAAACCGTCGATTTCAAACTGCGTGGTCACCATGTTGTGCGCCACCATCCTGCCAGCGCTGTAGCCAGTTGCCATGCGGTCAGTCCTTTCTGTAATGCCGGAGAACCACTATAGCGCGAGCCCAGGGTCCCGGCGAGCGATCAAGGAATTTTCGGTGGTGGTGCAGTTTGAAGCTGAGTTCGTATCAGGGTTTGCCTTTGTAGGCCTGCGTCGTAAGGGTTGAGTGCTCAGGCTCTAGCCGCTGCGCGGCAGCAGGATCCCGGCGGCTAAAGCCGTTCAGAATTGTTGCTCTTTCGCGGTATCGCTGAAGCGATGCCCTGATACGTGACCCTTCTAAACTGCCTTTTACCGAATGGTTCACCTCTCACTCGAGCTCGGTGGTGATAAAGAACTCCTGCGACGAGGTGTCGTACTCGACGCGAAGCACATTCGGCTGGCAGCACACCTGGCAGTCTTCCACGTAGCTCTGGCGGCGCCCGGCGGATTCGTCCACCGAAGTGACGTTCCATTCTCCGCAGGCGGCGCATTGGAATCCAGATTCCATGGGAGAGAGCATACCTGAGCCGGTTGGTCCATCGGAGCGCGGTCTCGCCGACTTGTCCGGCTCTAAGTCGTTGAGCCTTCGTGGAAGTGGTTGAAAAGTCGTCGGAGGCCCTTAGCAGGCTCCAGGACGCGCAGTTCTCCGGCGGACGACCCTTTACCTACCTATGGCATCGATCATCAAAGCTAGGGCCGTTTGCGGCGACGGAAGGGGCACTCCAGGCGACGAGCGGCAGTGATTTTTGAACGCGGGAATAATTCTGTAACTGTGTACCATTGTGTACGTACATATATATATGTATATGCACTCAAGAATATCAAAACAATGCACTTGCATGCAGCTTCCTCGACTCCAAGTCGCATCCTTCCCGGCAGGTTGACTGGTTTGCCCTCGGATTAACGGCCAGAAATCGAAAGATCGCAGGCATTCTTTATAATGGCCGGACTGCGTTCCTTAAATCCTGGAGGGATTCATGATCTCGCGGCGACGATTTCTGGAAGTGGGCAGCGTAACGGCCGGGTTGGCGGCGGCGCCGCATTCTCTCATGGCAGCTGCGGCAGAAAAGGACGATGCTTCCCTGCCGCCATCGCTGGCGCAATTGAAATCGCGAAAGAGCGAAGCCTCGCCGATTACCCGCGAGGAGCGCCAGCGAACGCCAGGAGCGCGCTCGCAAGCTGATGAGCGAGAACGGGCTCGACGCCATCCTGCTGATGGAAGGCACGTCGTTGCGCTACTTCACCGGCGTCCGCTGGTGGGGCGGAGAACGCACCTTCGCGCTGGTGCTGCCCGCCAAGGGCGCGGCGTTCTACGTGTGTCCGGCGTTCGAAGAAGGACGGGCGCGCGAGCAACTCAGCAACGCACCCGACGGCGAACAGCCCGATGTGCGCGTGTGGCAGGAGGACGAGAGCCCGTACCAGCGCATCGCGCAGGGACTGAAAGAACGCGGCATCGCCAGCGGCAAGCTCGGACTCGAAGAGACGGTGCGCTTCGTGTTTGCCGACGGCATTGCGAAGGCGCTCTCGCAGGCCGCTCCGCAGCTCAGAATCGCGAGCGCGACTCCGGTGACCGCCGGATGCCGCATGATCAAGAGCGCTCACGAAGTCGCGCTGATGCGACTCGCTTCGCAGGTAACGCTGGCGGCTTACGAAGCGGTCTATCGGGCGCTGCGTCCGGGGATGACGCAACGCGATGTCTCCAGTCTGATCGATGCGGCGTATCGCCAGTTGGGATTTCCCGGCGACGCCAGCGTCATGGTCGACGAGTCTACCGCGTTTCCGCATGGATTGACCGCACCACAAGTCATTCACGAAGGGTCGATCGTCATGATCGACGACGGGTGCACAGTCGAAGGCTACCAGTCCGACATTACGCGGACTTTTGTCGTGGGCAAGGCCGCGGGCAAGCAGGCGACAAGATGAAGAAAGTATTCGACATCGTGCTCCGCGCCCAGTCGGCAGCGCTGGCAGCAGCGCGTCCGGGAGCGGAATGCGGGTCGGTGGATGCGGCCGCCCGCAAGGTGATCACCGATGCGGGATATGGTCCCGACTACAAGTACTTTACCCACCGGCTCGGGCATGGTCTGGGAATGGATGGGCACGAGTGGCCATACCTGGTCCGCGGGAATCCGACCAAGCTGCAGGCCAACATGACCACCAGCAACGAGCCGGGCATCTATATTCGCGGCGAGTTCGGGGTGCGCATCGAAGACGACATGCACATCACGGAAAACGGCGCGGAGCTGTTCACGCCCCAGACATTGTCGCTGGAAGAGCCGTTCGGGAAGGCGTGAGTCATGGGTTTCCTGGGTTTTCTGAAGCGTAGCCCACGAAAAAAGGAATGCGCCCGTTGCGGACAGCAGGCGGCCCACGGATATTCGCAGGTGGCGGAATCGGATGCCCAGCAGATCACACCTTTATGTCTCACGTGCCTGGTTAAGCAATTGCGCCGCGACTATGCAGAGTTCCGCGGACACGCAGTAGTCATCGCGCCAGCAGCGGGACTGCCCTGCTATGTCTTTCGCGAACAAAAACTTCCTTCGCCTTTGCTCAGCCAAATCGACATTTGCGCAGATTGCAAAGCGCAAGCTCGCTGCCTGTGGATGCAGTCGCAAGGCCTGACCATCGAAACCTTTGGCGACGTCCTGGAAAAAGGGCCCGCGCAGACGCTTTTCACTTGGGGAAATCCTGCCGCCGAATCGCTTTGCGGAAAATGCACCGCGGCACGCATCGGCAAGAGACTGCAAGCTGGCGACTTGGAGTTCCTCGAGGTCTGCAGCCCGCACGACCGGCAAGAAGGTCTCGTCTTGCCAATGGCCTATTGAGTCACTGCCGGCATTTCGCGGGCGGGGGCGCCCGCGCCACATTTTGTCCTACGCTTCGGGCACCGGCGGGCAGCCCGGGAACTCTTTCACGTATGTGTTGCCGATGTAGCCCAGATATTCGATGCCGATTTCGCTGGTGAAGAAGCCGTCGGCGGTGAGCTTGCGCAGGAATCCGAAGAATTCGATGCCCTGCCCCAGGCTGGGATCGTTCTTCGCATTCTTGCGGTAGGCGATAAGGTCGAGAATTTCCTTCTGCTGTTGGGCCGTGCAGTCAAGGTAAGCGCTGCCGTAGCGGTCGATGCAGGTGTTGTCGAGCCACATCAGTCCGCCGCCGAGGGCGACCTGGTATTCCTTGTTTTCGCTGGTGAGCAGATCGATAAATTCGGGCGCGCCGGCTTCGATCGCTCCCTTGGCTTCTTCGTCGGACGGAATGATGGTCTGGCAAAGCGACTGCAGAGTCTTGTAAGCGTGCGCGGAGAAAAACTTGGGCGTGTACGCCTGGTTTTGCGCCGCCGCCTTTTCCGCGCGCACCATGCGATGAGCGTATTCGGCGGCTTCCAGAGGAATCACACGCAATACCGAACCGCCGATGGCGGTAAGCGTGAGTGATTTGAGAATGTCGCGTCGTGAGATGGACATGGGCCGCCTCTCGGGCTACAGATTTCCTTTCTTCGCCTGATCCAGCAAGTATTCCGAAGCACGCCAGGTCAGCGCCATGATGGTCAGCGTGGGATTCTTGTCGGCGTTGGTGACAAAGGCGGCTCCGTCGGTCACAAATAGATTCTTCACGTCGTGCGCCTGGCAGTACTGGTTCAAGGCGGACGTGGCGGCGTGCTCGCCCATGCGCACCGTGCCCACTTCATGAATGATCACGCCGCCGTCGGCGATGCCGTAGGGATGCGGACCATCGGGACCGCGTTGCGGTCAGGTAGATTCCGCCCGCCGCTTCCGTGATTTCGCGGTAGGTTTCCTGCATATCCTTCGCCATCTTGATTTCGTTGTCGCTCCACTTCCAGTGAAAGCGCAGCACGGGAATGCCCCACTGATCGACGGCGGAAGGATCGATTTCGCAGTAGCAGTTTTCGTTGGGGATCATTTCGCCGCGGCCGGCGAAGCCGATGTAGGTGCCGTATTTCTTCTTGCACTCCTGCTTCAGAGCGGAACCATAGCCCTCAAAGTCATCGCACAGATCGTCGTAGTCGCCGACGCCGGGCATGCCGCGTCCGCCGCCGAATTCGGTGTGATAGCCGCGCAGGAATTCGTTCTTGCGGTCGAACTTCCACCACGGCAAGTACATGTGCATGCCGCCGACGCCGTCGTGATTGTGCGCCGGCATTTTTTCCAGTTCGGGAAAATATCCGCCGCCATCGCTGCCCACGGTGTCCATCAGGTTGCGGCCCACGACGCCGGAAGAATTAGCCAGGCCGTCGGGAAACAGGGTGGATCTGGAATTCAGCAGAAGGCGCGCGGATTCGCAGGCGCTGGCGGCGACGATGAAGGCGCGGGCATGAATGCGCTTCTCTTCGTGCGTCGCTTTGTCGATGTAAGAAACCGCTTCGACCTTGCCGTCTTTGCCGACGACCAGTTCGCGCGCCATGGCGCCGGTGATCAGGGTGAGGCGTCCCGGTCTTCTCCGCGGGCGGAATCATCACCTGGCTGGAACTGAAGTTGGACGCGGTGATGCATCCGCGGCCGCATTGCGCGCAGTAGTGACAGGCGGCGCGGCCGTTGTGGGGCTGGGTCAGAATCGCCAGCCGCGACGGAATGCAGAGGATGTTCAGATTGTCGCAGGCCTTCTTGATGATGGTTTCGGTGCAGCGCGGCTTGGGCGGCGGCAGGAAAATTCCGTCGGGAGCGCTGGGAATATTTTCTTTGGTTCCGAAGACGCCGATGTAGGACTCGACCTTGTCGTAGTAGGGCGCGACGTCCTCGTAGCTGAGCGGCCAGTCGTCGCCCATGCCGTCGCGCGAGCGGACCTTGAAGTCCACCGGGGCCATGCGCAGGGCGATGCGTCCCCAGTGGTTGGTGCGTCCGCCGACGATGCGCGAACGGAACCAGCGGAATTTTGAGCCGGGAGCGGAGACGTAAGGTTCGCCTTCGATTTCCCAGGCGCCGTTGGGGGCGAGGAATTCGTCTTCGAGACCCTGGCGTGCGCGGCCGCCGACCCCAGCGCCGCGATGCGGCAGGTCGTAAGGCCAGACGTGCTCTTTGTAGTCCCTTTCGGGAACGAGGGGAGGGCCGGCCTCGAGCAGCGCGACACTCAGGCCGCCTTCGGTGAGGACCTTGGCGGCGGTGCCTCCCGAAGCACCCGAGCCGATGATGCAAACGTCATAGGTTTTCGGCGTCCGCTTAACTTGCATGGATCTCCCTGCGTTCGATCTATCTCAAAATGGAGCGGAGACTTAAACGGCGGTTCCCTCAGGGGCTAAAGCCCACATCCTGTGTCGGCATGGGCGGCACGGCTGAAGCCGTGCCTTCCCAAAACTGCGGCGCCGCGCTGAATCACTTCTACCAGCGCAGGGTGTTCAGATACTCGTAGCTCCTGGTGATGCTCTCGAACGGCTGCTTCGGGTGATCGTGCTCGACGATGTAGTGCTTGATCCCCGCCTTGTCGGCCTGGGCGAAGATTTTCTTCCAGTCGATGACGCCGCTGCCGACTTCGGTCAGGTCGACGGTGTCGCCGTAGTTCTGCGCGCCTCCGGCGGTGATCTTGGGCATCGTCTTGAGGTCTTTGACGTGAACCAGCGGGAAGCGGCCGGGATACGAGCTGAAATACTTCAACGGATCGCCGCCGGCGGCGGTGATCCAGCACAAGTCCATTTCCATCTTCACCAGACTGGCGTCGCAATCTTTGAGGAGCTCGTCGTAGGGCAGCTTGCCGTCGACGGGAAGGAATTCGAACCAGTGGTTGTGATAGGCGAACTGCATGCCGGCCTTCTTGGTCTGCTTCACCGCAGCGGTTGAACTTCTCGGCAGCCTGCTTCCAGATGTCGGGAGACTTGCGGAGTTCCTCGGGAATCCAGGGGCAGACAATGTATTTCATGCCGATGGTCTTGGAGGTTTCGATGACGGAGGGAAACTTGTCGTCGAGTTCGTCGTATTGCACGTGGGTGGAGACGGGGTCGAGGCCATTCTTTTCGCAGACGGCGCGGACCTGCTGCCCGGTGCGGCCGAAGTATCCGGCAAATTCCACTTCCTTGTAGCCGATCTTCGCGACCTTGGCGATGGTGCCGTCAAAGTCGGCTTTCATCTGGTCGCGCACGGTGTAGAGTTGCACGCCGACCTTATCGATCTTGTGGTCGGCGGCAGCCCAACCCAGGCGGCTGGTGAATAGCGTGGCGGCGGTGACAGTGGCTGCGGTTTCCAGAAACGTGCGGCGATTCATGGCATGCAAACTCATGATGGCGTTCCTCCGAGGGGCTCCGCTGGGGGCGGAAGTCGAATCCGGGAGCATTATACGCGGGAGGAGGACAGAAAAGAGGCTGAAATATCGATTTAGCAAAGTGTGTAGGCACAAAGGAGAACACGTAGCCCCGGACGCATTCGTCCGGGGTCGCTCGCCTCGCTCGCGGGGCGGACGAATGCGTCCGCCCCTACGTGAGTCTTGGCTGCTTTACGGTTTTACGACTTGCAGATTATTGGTTACCGAAAAAATGCCGGAGACCCCGTTGGCGCGGATACCGGCGAGATTTTTATCGGCTTCATTGTCCACCACGCCCTCCAGGGTCACGCGGCCGCTCTTGACGATGATTCGGATGGGCTTCTGCACCCCGAGTTCGTACTTCTGCAAGGACGGGTATTGGTAGATCGCGCGGAACAACCGCTGGCGCAGCCGGTCGTCCATGGAGGACGGAGGCAGAACCTCGATCTGGTTATCGACCTTCTCCACGCCTTCAATCCGCTTCACGACATTTTCGGCATCGGACTTGAGGACGGGCCTCACGACCTGCCCGAGCAGGGTTACGTTGTAGCCATCCACTTTATAGGCAATGTAGTCGAAAACGCCGAAGTAAGGCAGCATCAGCAGTTCGTGTCGAACCTCTTTGACAATCCGCTCCTGGGATTTGGCGGAGGGTTGGTCGCGTTGAGCGTCCTGGGCGGTGCCCAGGGTGACGAGTACAAGAAGACTGGCTAGCAGAGTCGGGAGTCTGTGTTTCACGTGTTGTCTCTCCTTGCGGACAAAGTTCCCAGAGGGTAGAGAAAAGTCTACTCCCAGAGCGGGCTGATTTTCGACACGGGGATGGCTGCACAAGAAACCAACCACAGAGGACACAGAGATCACAGAGGACTTGCAAAAAGTCCGCGAGACTCAGTCCGCAGGTTCGCGGAGCGCCAGATTCAGAGTCTGGCCACGATCGAGCAGGCGAAGGCTGGCGCAATTGTTCAGGATCCAATCCGCGCCAGCTTCCCGCAGCGCAGATTCCCGGACCGTGGTTTTGAAGGCGATGACTCTGGCGCCTGCGGCTTTGCCCGAGCGGACTCCGGCGGGGACATCTTCCACAACCATACACTCAGCCACGGGAAATCCAAGGATGGAAGCGCCTTTCAGGTAGGGCTCAGGATGCGGCTTGCCGTGCGTGATGTCGTTGGAGGTGATCAGCTTGGCGGGCAGCGGAAGGCCGGCAGCCCGGATGCGGACTTCGGCAAGCGGGCGGGTACAGGACGTGACGATGGTCCAGCGGTCCGCGGGGAGGCTGGCGAGCAGGTTGAGCGCGCCGGGCAGCGGGACGACGCCTTCAAGGTCTTCGATTTCGCGGCGTTCGACCTCGCGGTTCTCGGCTTCATGATCGGCGTTGGGCAAATATTCGCGGACCGTTGTGAGACTGGGGCGGCCATGAGCGCGGGTGACCACCTCTTCGGGATTAAATCCGTGCTCGATGGCCCAGCGGCGCCAGACGCGCGCCACCGCAGGCGTGGAGTTGATGAGGACTCCGTCCAGGTCGAAGAGAAGTGCGGCGCAGTGGATTTCGGTCATGTTGTCGGCTTAGACTCGAGAGTCGATCTTCATCGTCGTCCGGTACATTTCCTGTGCGCGGGTTTCCGCAACGATGGTTTCCGGAGCGATTGTAAACCAGTGAGCCGCTGAGGTTTTTCGGACCTCGCAGGCGCAGGGGTGATGTAGGTCACCCGATTTGGTATCTGCCGTCACCTCGTTTCAGACGGAGCCAGCATAGTATTTGGAGTGTACGGCTGGCAGGGGTGCGCCATGCTGTCCAAGTGCGCGAATCCCGAGTGTTCCGAGATCTTTCGATATCTCCACCAGGGAAAGATCTTCTGCCTCGCACCCACCCCAGACGTAAAACCGCAGACGGGAATACCGAATCCGCTGTTGCATGAGCGGTTCTGGCTTTGCGAGCGGTGTGCGAAAGAAATGACGTTGGTGTGGGGCGGGACCCAGGTGAGGCTGGTGCGCCTGCCCATCCCTGCAGCGGCAGCCCCGCCGCCTGCGCCGAAAGACAAAGGTGAGGAGAAGGAGATAAGAAGAAAACGACCGCGAAGACGAGCCGCATCCGCCGGCCGTGAGGATGTCTGAAGTGGGTGCGGCAAGGAGGTACTTATGACGGTTGCAGAATCGAACACGCCGGCAAAAACGTCGAAGACGAGTGCGGCTTTCCGGCCACATTCTCGTGGCCACGGATTTTTCGGAGCCTTCCCGGCGGGCGCTGTGTGATGCGCTGGCGCTGGCCGCGGAAAACAATGCCCAGTTGTCGGTCATTCATGTGTTGCAGCCCGATCGCAAGTATGGGGCCCTGGAGAACCCTCCAGAACTCGACCTGGAACGCATCGCCGCCGAGCGCCAAATCAAGGCACTGGTGGACGAACTGGGACCGGAGCAGAACATCCATACAACCTTGGTGAAACACGGACCGGTGGCAGAGCAGGTGGCGGCGGTGATCGAGGAAGAAGGAATCGACCTTCTGGTCATCGGCACGCGAGGCCGCGGAGGTCTGCAGAAAATGGCGCTGGGCTCGGTGGCGGAGGAACTGTTGCGGATTGCGCCTTGCCCGGTGATGACGATCGGTCCGAAGGCAGACATTGCCACCATTACGCATGGACCTGGATTTCACAGGATTCTGTTCGCGACCGACTTCGGCAAGGGGTCGGCTGAAGGCGCTGCCCCTGGCGTTGGCGCTGGCCCGGGCGCAGCAGGCAAAACTGATCCTGGTGCACATGCTTCCGCCCATGCCGGCGACGTCTGCAAGCCTGTCGGCGTATGCGCCGGCCACCGCGGCCGCTGACGAATTGGAAGAATGGGAGGGAACCTACCGCAAACGGGCACTCGCGCAATTGAGGGAATGTCTGCCCGCCGACACTGGCCTGAAGCAGGAACCCGAGTTCGTCGTGGGAACCGACTTCCTGGCGGAGGGAATCCTGACAGCGGGCAGCAAGTTCAAAGTTGATTTGATTGTGATGGGAGCGAACCGAACTGCATCCGCCAAAGTGGCTGCGCATATTCCGTGGGCGGCGGTGCATGAGGTCGTGCGGAATGCGACCTGCCCGGTGCTGACGGTGGCGGGATAAAAAAGACGGGTGTAAGTCGCCGAGAGCGGATCTCCCAGCGCCAAGTGCCCATTTCTGGCGCGTTGTGGGCGCGAGAAGTGGGGGACTTCCGCCTCACTGCGTTCGGCGGGACAGCCGAGGCGGCTGTCCCTACAGGTTCCAATTACGACTGGACGATCTTTTCCAGCGCCGGCCGGTTGCGGATGATGAGGGTCGACCCCTTCAGCTGCAGCAGCTGTTTCTTCTTGAATTCAGAAAACAGGCGGCTGACAGTTTCGCGGGTGGTCCCGATGATCTCCGCAATCTCCTCGTGGGTCAGCGTAAGCTTGACCTGCGTGGAACCGTCAGTCGTGCGTCGTCTTGGTCGACCAGGACAGCAGAAGCTTGGCAAACTTTTCCGACGGCGAGGTACTGAGACCCAGAGTGCGGATCTCCTCGTACGCGGTGTAATAGTTGCGGCTCAACTGTTCGGCGACGCGCAAGGCCACTTCCCCGTTGTCCTTCAGAAATTGCAGCAAGGAATCGCGGGGAATGAAGTTGGCCTGGCCAGGCTCCATCATCTCGGCGGTCACTTCATACGGGCGATTGGAAACGACCGAATTAAGGCCGAGAACATCTCCCGACTCGGAGAGTTTCGTGATGATGGTTTTGCCTTCGCGGGAAGAGGTGGAAAGTTTCGCTTTCCCGGCACAGAGCACAAAGACGCCTCGGGGTTGCTGCCCTTCAATGAAGAGCATCGCTCCCTTGGGATAGACGGCGGTGGATTTTATTTCGTTGAGTCGTTGTCCGGCGTGAACGGAAAGATTACAGAAAAGATGTTCTTCTCGCACCGGACACGTCAGGCAATTATCAAGAATATTTAGTCCATAAGGGGCGCGCACTGAGCACCTCCTTCTGTGAGAATTGTAGCACCGCATTTGTGCTTGTGATCACCATCACTAGCCCTGGTGATCGGGGGCACAGTACGATCACAGACGCGCACAGGAAACTGTGACATCATGGGTGAGGTGTGGCCTGAAAGGGCTGCTGATGGATTCGACAAAGTTATGAAAAAATGGGTGCATCCGCGTTAGCGGGAGGATTCTTGTGAGCGAAGTATCGAGCCCCTCCGTACCGTCGCCCGTCGGCAAGATCTACACTGCAGCGACTCCGGCGCGGGCCGGACTCGAGTCGCTATTTCTACCCCGCTCTGTGGCTGTCATCGGCGCCACAGATCGCCCCGGAACCGTGGGCCGGAGCGTGGTTTCGAATCTGCTGGAAAGCAAGCCTTCCCTCAAAGTGTACGCCGTGAATCCCAGCCACAGGGAAGTCCTGGGCATCAAAACCCACCAAGCATATCGGAGATATCGCCGGAGGAGTCGATTTGGCGGTGGTGGTGACGCCGGCGCAGACGGTGCCTGAAATCATTGGCGAGTGCGTCGACGCGGGCGTGAAATCGGCGGTCGTGATTTCGGCCGGGTTTCGCGAGCGAGGACACGATGGCGCCGTGCTGGAAGAAGAAATCCAGAAGCATCTGCGCCGCGGGTCGTTGCGCTTGATTGGGCCCAACTGCATGGGGTTCATGAATCCGACGATCGGACTGAATGCCACGTTTGCGAAATCCATGCCGCAGAAAGGCAGCGTCGCATTTCTGAGCCAGAGTGGAGCGCTGCTGACCTCGATTCTCGATTGGAGCCAGCGGGAGCAGGTGGGATTCAGCGCCATCGTTTCGACCGGCTCGATGCTCGATGTGGGCTGGGGCGATCTGATCTATTACTTCGGCGATGATCCGCACACCAAGAGCATTCTGCTGTACATGGAGTCGGTGGGAGACGCGCGCTCGTTTCTTTCCGCGGCGCGGGAAATCGCACTGAGCAAACCCATCATTGTCATCAAAGCCGGACGCTCGGAGGCAGCCTCGCGGGCGGCAGCGTCGCATACCGGAGCGTTGACGGGAAGCGACGATGTGCTGGAGGCGGCGTTCCGCCGCTGCGGCGTGCTGCGCGTGCAGAACCTCGCCGATCTTTTTTATATGGCGGAGGTGTTGAGCAAGCAGCCGCGGCCCCGCGGTCCGCGCCTCACCATCGTGACCAATGCGGGTGGTCCGGGAGTGCTGGCAACCGACGCTCTCATCGCGACGGGAGGAGAGCTCACCGTGCTCTCGGCGGACTCGGTGCACGAGTTGGACAGCTTCCTTTCAGCGCACTGGAGCCACAGCAATCCGGTGGATGTGCTGGCCGATGCAGACGCAGAACGCTTCGTGAAAGCGGTCGACGATCGCCTCGAAAGATCCGGCGAGCGATGGATTGCTGGCCATCATCGCGCCGCAGGGACTGGCGGATCCGACGCAAGTGGCGGAGCGCATGAAACCGCTTGCCCACTCCACGGGCAAGCCCCTGCTGGCCGCCTGGATGGGCGGCGACGGAGTGGCGGAGGGGACCGCGATTCTCAACACCGCCGGCATTCCCGACCTTTTCTTATCCCGATACCGCGGCGCGCGCCTTCACTTACATGTGGCGCTACACCTACAACCTGCGCGGACTGTATGAGACTCCGGCGCTGGTGGAAGGATCGGAAGCGGCGGCCGACGCGCGCAGCAAGGTAACTGAATTCGTGCAGCGGACACGCGCCGCCGGCCGGACGATGCTCAATGAATTCGAAGCCAAGCAACTGCTCGCCTACTACGGAATTCCGGTCGTGGAAACGCGGGCGGCGGAAAACGAAGAGCAGGCGGTCGCGTGCGCCTGCGGAGATCGGGTATCCGGTGGTGTTGAAGCTGTTGTCCAACACCATCGCGCACAAAACGGATGTCGACGGCGTCCGCCTGAGACTGCAGACGGCAGAACAAGTACGCAGCGCCTACCGCGCGATTCAGGCTTCCGTCGCCGAGAAAGCCGGACCGCAACATTTTGCCGGAGTCACGGTGCAGCCGATGGTGAAGCGGGATGGGTACGAGCTGATCCTGGGCAGCACCGTCGATGCGCAGTTTGGACCGGTCATCCTGTTTGGTTCCGGCGGAGTCATGGTGGAGGTGTACCGCGATCACGCCCTGGCGCTGCCTCCCTTGAACACCACGCTGGCCCAGCGGTTGATGGAGCAGACCAAGATTTTCGCGGCCCTGCAGGGCGTTCGCGGACGCAAGCCCGTGAACCTGGACGCACTGGAGGGATTGCTGGTGCGCTTCAGCCAGCTGGTGATGGAGCAGCCGTGGATTAAAGAGATCGACATCAATCCGCTGCTGGCGACGCCGGAACAGTTGCTGGCGCTGGACGCGCGAGTGGTAGTGCACGATCCCGCCATGCAGCCCGCGCAGTTGCCGCGCGCCTCCATCCGGCCGTACCCGGCGCAATATATATGGGAGTGGCGCTTGAAAGACGGCACCCCGGTCACCATCCGGCCGATTCGTCCGGAGGACGAGCCGCTCATGGTGCAGTTTCACACCACGCTTTCCGAGCGCAGCGTGTACCTGCGTTATTTCTGTTCTCTGAGTCTGAGCACGCGGGTGGAGCACGAGCGGCTGGTGCGCATCTGCTTCGGCAGCTACGATCGCGGATTTGCGCTGGTGGCCGATCGCACGAATCCGGAGACGGGGCAGCATGAAGTGCTGGGAGTGGGCCGGTTCAGCTCCATCAATCGCACGGAGGCCGAGGCCGCCGTGCTGGTTTCCGACCGCTGGCAGGGACGCGGGCTCGGCACCGAACTGCTCGCGGGCGTGGCCCGAGTGGCCCGCGAAGAAAAGGTTCGGAAACTTTCCGGGGAAATCTTGCGGGACAACTTACCCACCCAGGCCATCTTCAAGAAGGTCGGATTTCGGCTGCACGCGATGGACGATCCATCGTCGGTGTCGGCATTGCTGGAACTCTAGTTGCGGAAAAACGTGCCCATCTACAAGCAAGCGACCACAGAGCCTGAAGCCCGCACTGATTCCACATGCCTTCCGCGGCCCTAGAAGGGCCGCTCTTCCACTAAACGATCGCTGCCGGCTTGGTGATCTCGAGCTGAGGCTCAAACTTCAACGTAGTGCCCAGAGCCCGCGAGACCAGGCACAATTTCTCGGCGCGCTTGAGCAACTCCAGAGCTCGATCCCGTTCGTCGGCAGACGCGATCTTGAGGTTGGGACGGACCACGATCTGGGTGAAACTGTAGCCCGAATCCACCTTGCGCACCGTGCCACTGGCTTCCACCTGCAGGTCGGTGAAGTCGAATTGCGCACTGCCCGCAATCGCCCGCAACGTTGTGGTATAGCAACCCGCAACCGCGGCGAGCAGAAGTTCTTCGGGCGTCCAGCGGCCTTCCAGGCCGCCAAATTCCGTGGGGGCCGTGAAGTGGATCGCGTTGGGCGCAGAATCCGATTTGGCTAAGCCGGTCCGGCCGGAAGTCCACCAGGCTGCTACTCGATATGCGTGCTCTTCACTCATGTTGTCACTACTCCTTGGGAAAGTCTTCTGGACTTCGTCGCGCCGAAAACGGAATCGGCCCATCCTGATCTACGCGGTCGCGCACCAGCCGCCTAAGCCGCTCCCTGCTTTGGCGAAAGATTGCGCTCCAGTTCGATTCTCTTGATCTGTGCACGCAGCCAGCCCGCCAGAGCCTCTTCCATGTCAGCTTGGGTCCCGGTGCGATAAAAATCCTCGACCGATTGACCCTCCTGGTTGAGCTGGATGAAGCGGCAGGGCACAGCCTCACTCCGGCGGCCTTCGGGAACAAACTGCTCCAGCAGACAGCTCTCGCAGGGATGCGGCCGCGCCGGATCGCAGAAATTCGGGCAAATGGGGGAATCCTCAAAAACCGCGGGCGCCCGCCAGGGCGCGTGCGGAGAGCGTCCGTAGCCTCCATCTTGCAGGAAGCTCAGTTCGAAACGGAGGACATCCAGGATGTCGCGATTGTCTTGAGCCATAGGGCACCTCAATTGAAGGCTAGATTGCCAGAGGCGGTGGGGAAACTCCGTGTATTCGGTCACTCGGATTCGTGATTGTGGTCACACCGAGATGGGAACGATTCCGCAGCCGCTCGGCGAATTGCCTCAATTTTGGGAGATTCCCGGAATGAACCGTGTGACTGGAATCACACTGCTGCGTGATTCGAAGTACGCGCCGGCTTGCGGAGCCGCCCCTAGCGGCTTCCGCTGCCCTCGGCGATCTGCAGGTCAAGGCTGACCCGCTCGCCATTGATCAGGACCGTTCCCGCATCAATCAACTGCTGCCCGGTACAGTCGTAGCGCTGGTAGCAGCGCAGCGCGCTGAAAGGGAAAAAGAATTCCACCGCCTGGGAGTTCGCGCTGGCCCCGGGCTTGGTCGTGAGATGAAGCGTGCTGCTGAATCCCAGACCATCAAACTGGGAATCGTCTTTGAAGTAACCCAGTACAGGGCGGATCAAATGGGCCACATGGTCGTCGAAGGCGAGCGCCGCGAGGCGGTAGCGCGAGACCGTGGCCGGCTCGGGCAGAGTGGTGTTGATCGAGAGCTCAAGGTATATACCGTTGCGGAATGCAATGAAGCTGGGCGAGGCGTAGGCCACAAAATGCGCCTGGGGATCAAGTTCTTTCACCATGCCGTCGAGAATGGGCTTGATGGCAGACTGCAGCGAAGACAGTGCCTGGGGAGAAGTATCGCGGGCGGGCTTGGGAGGGTCGGCGGGTTTGACCGGCTTCAAGGTGGGCACGCGTACGGGACTGGGTAACTTGTCGGTCTCCTGCTCTCCGTTATGAACGACCTCCACTGCGGACGAATTCGCACTCTGGGCCGCGGTCGAAGGATCGTCGGGAGGAGCCGCCTGCGCGATTTGCGGGCCTTCCGCGCTGAGCCAGAGTGTGGCGGGCTTGGCGTTGACGAAGACTTCTCCCAGCATGAGAGCGGCTTGGCGCGCCGTGTCATCCGTCGCGTTCACCATGCGGATAGCCGCTGCCTGCGGCATCAGGACCACCACATTTTCGGGACGCTCGACGGCGACGCCGTCGATTTTTCCCAGCACGTGGTGGGAAATCTCCAAGGCGTACGCCTGCACGCTGGCGTTTTTCTGAAACAGGGGTACCGCATCCTGCAGAATGGGGAGGATGATCTGCAGAAAAGTTTGCCGGGCGCGCTGGTCGGAATTCATCTTCTCGGCGGAGTAGGCCGCAAAGTAGTTGCCCGTAATCTTGAGCACGATTTTGTCTTTGTAGCGATCGAACTGAATGGAGCGCTGGTCGGCCCACTTCTGCTTGCCTTGATCGAGGTCGAGCTTGCGGCTCAAATAAAAAGGGTAATCCGTGGGCAGCTTGAGAATCTCGGCGCCCAGCTGCTTCAGATCGTCCATGTTGCGCTGCTGCAGCGCGCTCAGTTCGGGATCCTTGATTTCGTTGGCCGGAAGAACCTGCGCCCGGGCAACCGCAATCACGGCACCCAGGCACAGCAGGAGCAGACTAGTCCTTCGCATAGACCGGCCCAGCACTGCGAGAAGGCGGATCGGATACCGCACGAATATAGGATATCAGTGCCTGGATGTCGGACTTGCTGAGAGTGTTTCCCCAGGCCGGCATGAGCGCCGATTTGTTGAGCGCCGGGCCACCGTGGCTGATGATGGCGGTCAGATCGGCGTCGCTGATCTTGTTCAGAGTGTCGCCTTCGGTGAAGGGATGCGGCTTGACTTCCAGATTGTCGTAGTTCGAGACGCGCTCGACCGTCGACTCGGGGTTGTGGCAGCGCTCGCAGTACTGATCGTTGAGATGGCGTCCGAGAGTTTGCTGGTAGCCGAGGGCGATCTCTTCGATCTTGAGTTCCACTTTCTTGTGCGACTTGTCGGTGGTGGAGGCGATGATCTGGTAGCGGCCGGCCATGCCGCCCAGAGATACGTTGGTGGTGACCTGCCCGCTGGAATCGGTGAGTCCGTTGGGAGGATCGAAGGTGACTCCGGGAGCCGCGGCGAATTCCACGAGCGCTCCGGCGACCGCAGTTCCCTGCTCATCGTTCACCTGGACGACGACGGGCTGCGGCAACAAGCTGCCGGTCTGCGCGAATTGCTTTCCGCCGCTGGATTCGACGATCGCGGCGCCGAAGGCTGTGGGCTTGGGCAGCGGCGCAGACTCGGCCTGTGCGCGAACAGGATGTCGTCAAAATATTGCCAGCATCGCGACAGCTACAAGAAGCTGCCGAGCTTCGCTCGGCCGGACAGCCGACGGCGGCTGTCCCCACATGAGTCGGAGTGAACGGGTGCGGGTCATTTCTTGGCGACCTCCTGTTTGGCTCCACCTTTCTGCGACATCAGGAACGCGGTGAGAGCACGGGCATCTTCGTCACTCATGGCGCGATTCGGTTCGGCTGTGCCCGGACGCAGCGCTTGCGGATTCTTCATCCACTGGTAAATCCAGGCGGCGGTCAGGCGCGAACCCACATGCGTCAGCGTTGGGCCGATATAGCCTTTGTCGGTTTTGGTGTCGACGATGTGGCAGCCCTGGCACGAGTACTTGCCGTAGAAGAGCTGCTTGCCGAGTTCGATCTGGCCCTGCGAGTAGCCGCTCAAGCGGCATCGACTCGCGGTCGACCGCGGGGCTCTGGTAGACGGTCATGATGTAGTCGGTGAGTTCGTTGACCTCGCTGTCGGTCAGGTTGAAGCGCGGCATGCGGCGAATCAGCGACGGACGCAGCGTGCCCGGATTCTTAAAGAACTGCACCAGCCAGTCCCGCTGCACCGAACTGCCCTCCCAGGTCAGGTCGGGCGCCATGTCGCCGCCGTGGCCGTTGATGCGATGGCAACTGAAGCAGGCGAGGTCGGTCATCAGCTTTCCGGCCTTGCCTGCAGGCTGATAGTCGGACTCGGGCGTGGCCGCGCACCGCAAGCGACGGCGGCAGAGTGTGGGAGCGCTCGTTCAGCGAGAGCAGCGCGGTGGTCAGCGCATCGATCTGCGCCGGGGTGAATGTGTACTGCGGCATCTTCAGCCCGGCCGAAGGCGCGCGGCTGCTTGATCTTGCCTGCGATGTAGTCGGGCAGCGTGTGCGGCATGCCCGGCAGGAACACCAGCTGCGTGACCGGCTTGCTGCCGATGCGGCTGAGTTCGGGAGCAAAGTTCTCCGGCTTCTTGATGCCCGCGATTTCGTGGCAGGAGGCGCAGCCGTAATCGGAAACCAGGCGCTTGCCGTGGGCGATCTGCTCTGGTGTTGCGGCCTCCAGATGCACGTTGGCGAGCAGATCGGAGTCTGCCTTGGCCAGCAGGAATCCGGAGAGCGTCGCGACTTGCGCATCGTTGAAGCGGTAGTGCGGCATTCCCGTGGGCGGATCGTAGGTGCGCGGATTGCGCAGCCAGGCCTGCAGCCACTCCGGCTTGACCTTGCTTCCGACGCTGAGTCAGCTCCGGACCAACGTCGCCGCCCACCATATTTCCAGCGGCATTCTGCACGGCGTGGCACGAGGCGCAGAACGATTCTCCGTACAGGCTGGCTCCTGCCGCGGGATCGGTCGATGCCTTCGCCGAAAGCGTGACCGTGTCTCCCGGCACCGGCGTGCTGTTGGCGATGAGAAACGCGGACATGTCGCGCGCATCGTCATCGCTCAGCTTGAAGTTCGGCATGGTCGAGGTAGCGGCGTAGGCCTGCGGATCTTTCAGCCAGGCATAGACCCACTCGCGCGTGGTCTTGTCGGCGATGTGCGACAGCGACGGCGGATCGTCGGTGGCCTTCATGGTGCTGCCATCGGGCAACTTCACCGTGTGGCAGTGCACGCAGCCGTCGCGAGCCAGCAGATTGCGTCCCTGGTTCAGTTGCGGCGTGCCGGGCAGCGGGCCGCGGTGGCACTGGCCGCAGGAAGACTCGATATACTTCGCGGGAAGGATCGGCTGCTCCCACGCCAGCGTGCTGTTGTGTGCTTCGGCAACGGTGGTGGCCGCGCCCTGTCCGCGATGGCAGACCGTGCACCCGAACTGATCGAGCTTGTGGGGAATGACGGGATGCGTGCGGAACGGCTGGGTGGGAACATCCGCCAGGCTGGCTTCTTTCAGCCCGACGTGGCAACTGGTGCAACGGTCGACTACGCCAAGTTCGGGCAGCCAGATCTGCTGAATGCCGCCCTGGAAGTGGCGTTGCAGCGTGTTGGCATCGCTGCGGTTGCGGATCATCCGGAGATAGCCGTGCTGGTAGTGACGCCACTCGCTGAAGAAATTCTTCGCGGGAGCGATCGCCAGCGAGACCAGAAAGATCAGGCTGACGACGCCGAAGGCGCGCACGCTGTCTCCGAACAATTTCTGCCAGAGCGACGTAAGTTTTTCTTTCATGATCGCCGCATCCGTTGATATGCACCTTTATGAACATCTTTATGAACCCTGCCACGGCCAGACCCACGACCAGCCCGGCCCGCGGAAAAATGTGCCGATGGCGGTAAGCACCACCAGTTCGAATAAGAACCAGGTCATCACCCAGTAAGAAAGCGGCCTTGCCGCCAGATAGCGGCGAAAGGCCGAAGGCGACTGCGGAGAGCTTTGCGCCGCCAGCAGCATCACTCCGGCCATGATCAGCGTCGGCACCAGCGCGGCATAGACCTTGAACAGAAGCAAGAAAAATCGAGAAGCGCGGTCGCGACCACATAGAAGATCTGCAGCCGCCGCTGCCGGTCCTTCAGGAAGAGCCCGTCGGCTTCGATGTTGACCTTGAAATACGGAATGACGATGAGCGCCATCACGACCAGGCCGGGCACCAGCACGCCCGCCACCACCGGCGGAAAATAGTGCAGCATCTCCTGCAGTCCGAGGAAGTACCAGGGCGCCTTGGCCGGATTCGGCGTGTGCGAAGGATCGGCCAGCCCTTCCAGCGGCGCGTTGAACAACAGCGAGATCCACACCAGCACGACCGCCAGCGTCATGACCGCGACCGCCGCGCGGAACAGCACTTCCGGAAACGTCTGGAGCTGATCTTCGGTCTCGGCCTTCACCTGCGCCGAAGTGCGGCGCGTGATGAAGACGATGCGGCGCGGAGATTTCTTCGCGTTGGAGTCGACGCCGGCGATGAAATCTTTGGAATCGGCCATGACTATTGCGCCTCCTTCGCGGGCAGTCGCGAGCATCGGCCTTGGCCCGCACCGTCGCCGGCTCACTGTCGTGCGAGTACAGGCCGCCATCCTTGCGGATCCGCCAGAAATGAATCGCGACGAAGAACATCGCCGCCAGCGGAAGAATCATGCAGTGCAGCACGTAGAAACGCAGCAGCGCGTTGGCGTTGACCGCGTGGCCGCCCAGCAGCAGGAAGTGAATCTTGTCGCCGATCAGCGGCACGGCGGAGGCGATGTTCGATCCCACCGTGATCGCCCAGTAGGCCAGTTGATCCCAGGGCAGCAGGTAGCCGGTGTAGCTGAGCAGCAGCGTCATCAGAAGAAGCACGACGCCGATCACCCAGTTGAACTCGCGCGGCGGGCGGTACGCGCCGCGATAGAACACTTTGAACATGTGCGCGAACACCAGAAACACCATGGCGTGCGCCGACCAGCGATGCAGGTTGCGCAGGAACAATCCCGAAGAAACCACGAACTGCAGATCTTTGGTGTCGGCGTAGGCCTGCGGCACCGACGGATGGTAATAGAGCATCAGCGGAATGCCGGTGGCGACCAGAATCAGGAATGTGCCCAGCGTCAGCGTGCCCAGGTACCAGGTCGCGCTGAAGCTCAGCATGCGCGTGCGCACCTTGGTCGAGAACAGGTGCAGAAACACGTTCTGCTGAATCGCCAGCGCACGCTTCAGCGTGCTGGATCCGGTGCCGCTGCGGAAGATCGAGCGCCACACCCGCGTGCCGCGCAACTCGTCGAAATATTGGTCTACTGTTTTCGCCATGCTCATAGACCCTCACGAATGAATCCCGCGCCAGCGGCGGAACGTCGGTCGAGCGATCCACCAGCAGATCGCCGTCGTCGTTGAGCCAGATGCGCTTCCAGGGCAGCGGCTTGGGCGCGGGACCCTCGATCTTGTCTCCGGCTTGTGTCGTCTTGCTGACATCGAACTTGCTGCCGTGGCAGGGGCACGCGATGATGCCCAACTCCGGCTTCCACGCGGTCAGGCAGCCCAGGTGCGTGCACACTGCGCTCAGCGAGAAGTAACCCTCCTCCGAGTGGATGATGTAGATGCCCGAATTCACGTCGAGGTGACCGAGTCCAGCGGATAGCGGTCCGGCTTCCCTGCATTGACCACGGGCGACGGCTCGTAGAGCACGTTCGGCTCAAGGTACTGATAGGCGAATGCCGCCGTGCCCGCGGCGGCGATGCCCAACGAGCCCAGTCCCAGTTTCACGAAGAATTGACGCCGGTTCGACGTCTTCGCTCGCGACATCATCGGTCCTTTCTGATTTCCTCTGCCATTCGTTGCCTCGTGCCTATTTCTGCAATCCCGCACCGATCGCCGCGATTGAAATCAAGCCGGTCGGCTCGGCGGGAAGCAGGTTGTACGACTCCATCGTGATGGTGCCCACCGGACAGCGCATCGCGCACAGCCCGCAGCGGATGCAGCGGGTCTCGTCCTTCAGCATGGCGGCGCCGGTGACCACTCCCAGTTCGTCGGCGGCGACTTCGTCGAACTCCACGCCGAAACAATTCCTGGTTGTCGCGGATGTGCTGCACGGTTTCGGGCTCGAACGCGATGCGGTCGAGCGAAACCAGTTCCAGACATTTCTCCGGACAAACATCCACGCAGCCGCCGCACAGGATGCACATGCTGCCATCTTCGGGCACGCCTTCGAAAATCGTGTTGACCCAGCAGTGCAGGCAGCGCTGCGCCTCGGCCATCGCGGCCGGCGCGTCGTAGCCCACCTCGACTTCGGTCACGCCGGTGCGGCGCTCGAGCGGCAGCATGGGCACCGGCTGCCGGTTGATGTCGAGATAGTCGAGCGGCATGGCATGCCGCTTGAGCAGTTCGACTTCGATGATCGGTTCGGGATGCTTGCCGCCGCGCAGGTATTCGTCGATGCCCACCGCCGCGCGCTTGCCGTCGCCGACGCTATCGATAATCAGGCGCGGGCCGAAAACGCAGTCGCCGCCCGCGAAGATGCCGGGAGCGGACGTCATCAGCGTTTGCGGATTGACCGCGATCAGGCCGCGCGGAGAAATTTCAACCTTATCTTCCGGCGTGAAGAAGTCGAGCCGCGGCGCCTGCCCGATCGCCATGATGATGGTGTCGCACTCGATCTGGCTTTCGCTGTTTTCGAAGAACGCGGGATTGAAGCGCTTGTTCTGATCGAAGACCCATTTGGTCTTAAGGGTCTCGAGCGCCGCGACCTTGCCGTCCTTGCCCAGAATGCGCTTGGGACCGAGGCCGGGATGCATGATGATGCCTTCCTCTTCGGCCTCTTCGATTTCTTCCAGCGCGGCCGGCATCTCCTCGCGGCGCTCGAGGCAGACCAGGTTCACTTCGCGCGCGCCCATGCGCAACGCGGAGAGCGAAATGTCCACCATTTCCTTGGTGGCGACGGCGGAAACGTTTTCGTCGGAAGGCTCGAGATCCTCCACGCCGCCGGCATGCTGCCGCACCACTTCGCGGGCGGCCGAGCGGGCCACGTCCATGGCGACGTTGCCGCCGCCGATCACGATCACTTTCTTGCCGATGGTGAACTTGTAGCCGAGATTCACGTTGAGCAGGAAATCGATGCCCTTGTGCACGCCGTCGAGATCGACGCCGGGAATGCGTGAGATCGCGGCTGCGGTGCGCGCCCACGGCGACCAGCACCGCGTCGAATCCCTGGCGGCGCAGATCGGAGATGGTGAAGTCGCGCCCGGCGGCATGATTCAGCTTCAGCGTGATGTCGCCGGTCTCAAGAATCTCGCGCACTTGCGCTTCCACCACATCGCGCGGCAAGCGGTATTCCGGAATCCCCAGATACAGCATTCCGCCGGCGACCGGAGCGGCTTCAAAAATCGTGACCGCATAGCCCATCAGCGCGAGATCGTGAGCGGCCGACAGTCCCACCGGCCCGCCGCCGACCACCGCAACCTTGTAGGGAAGTTTTTTCTGCCCGCGCCCTTCATTGACGTTGATGGGATGCTTCGACTCGGGCCCGTACTGCTCGGTGAGAAATCGCTTCAGCGCGCGGATGGAAATGGGCCGGTCGATTTCGCCGCGGCGGCAGGCGGTTTCGCAGGGATGCGCGCAGACGCGTCCGCAGATGCTGGCCAGCGGATTGGGCTCGCGCGCCAGTCGATAGGCCTCTTCGAAGCGGCCCTCGGCAATCAGGCCGACGTAGCGTCCGGCGTTGGTATGCGCCGGACAGGCCATCATGCAGGGAAAGTTGGTGTGCAGCCAATCCCCGTCGACCTTCTTGTTTTTGAATCGCTTCAGCATTGCGGCACTTTTAGACCGAGCGGTGACGGACCGTCAACCGAATTCTTATGCGTTAGCGTTGCGAGTTAGGGTTGCGAGAAAGAGGCGGGGAACGAGAGCCGATTGACCGCTCCCCGCTGCTCGTGTACGTTACTTGGTCAGCGTGAAGTCCGCTTTGCCCTCGCCGGCCACGGTGACCGGCTTGGACGGATTCTTGGCGCCCTCGTGCCAGGCCGTCACGTTGTAGCTGCCATCGGGAACGTTGTCGATCTTGTAGTTGCCGGCTTGTCGGTCTCGGCGAAATAGGGCGTGGGCGCGACCACGATGTAGCCCGCCATTTCCGGGTGAACGTTGCAGAGCAGCGGCATCGCACCCGGCTTGTCGAACTTAAAGGCGCGCTTCTCGCCCTTCGGCCAGGTGCCCAGATTGTGTCCGAGTTTCTTGTTGCCGCCGACTGAGATCCAGAACACGTTGTGCGCGACCTTGTCGCTGTTCAGGAATTCGACCGTCGTGCCCTGCTCCACGGCCACGATGTGCGGCGTGAACATCAGGCCCTTCTGGTCGATCACCGGCTTCTCGGTTGGAGCCGGGAAAGTCTTGCCGGCAATGGCTTCGACATAGACCACCGACTCACCCGTGACGCCAGAAACTTTTCCGCTGATCGTGCCGGCGCTGGCGGCCAAGCTCAACATCGCGATTCCTGCCACTACCATGATCAAATTGCGTTTCATTTTTCTCTCCTAAAGATTTCTGTCTCAATCGTTGCCTGATAAAAACCGCAGCTTAGTATACGAACTCCAACCCGCCTGCGGCCGTGTTGGTACGGAACGAGTTCAACGGCTTTCCGTTCGCGTCGTAAGCCAGGCCTGCTGCGGCCGGATCGCATATTCGAACGAGGCCTTGATGTTGGCGTGGATCAGGAATTGTACTCCCGGCGTGACCCGGTTGCGCGTGGTTCCCGCCGGCGAAAAGTAGTTGAGGCTGCCGGCCTGGTTCAGGAAGTCCGCCGTGGACTGCACCCGGTCATAGCGCATGATGGTCATCATCCAGGGCAACGCCAGATAGTCCGCCTCCAGGAAGCCACCGTTGAACTTCGCCGCCGAGCCTGGGATAAAGCTGGTGCCCGCCCCGGAAGTGCAGGTGACCGCCGTGCCGGTCGGATCCTGGCACAACAGATTGTTGTCGTGTCCGTACATGTACAGACCGAACAGGTTGAAGGTGCGGTAGTTGAAGCTGAAGTCGCCGCCCACGCGATAGAACGGCTCGCGGGCGGTGATGACGGTAGCATTGTCGGCCGCATCGATGCCGTTAAAGCGCTGCACCGATCGTCCATTGAAATAGTACGTTCCCAGAGTGAGGTAAGTGTGGTCGCGCGGCCCGGTCGCTCCAGCCGCCTGAATGTCGTGCCGGCTCGCCGGGTCCCTCTCCAGGTTGAAGCGGTAGGAGAAGCGGGCGTAAATGTCCTTGTAGTTGGAGTCGGAGAAAAAACCTCCGGGCGAAGAAACGTTCGGCGCGGTCGAACTGGTGCCGCTGGTGTTCTGGTTCACAATCGCCAGCGAATAGTGGTAGCCGCCATATTGATGGCCGCCGCTGAGTTCAACGCCCTGGGCCGCATCCTGTATGGCAAACACGTTATTCACGTTCTGCGTGCCCGGAAGCCCATGTTCGCTTCGGTGTAGATGTCCCAGGGGCTCATGTTGATGGACCGGGCTTGCGAGAAGGGCAAGTCGAGTTCGAATTGTCCTACGCGCAAGCTCAGGGAGTCGGTCGGCAATTTCATGAAGCGGCCGATGTTGACGAACTTCAGATAGCCATCCCCAAGGCCGCCGCCGGCGTTGGAGCCCGACACGCTCAGGTCGTCGTCCACCCAGAACGCGATGTCGCTGCCGAAATTGCCCGCCATAAAAATGCTGAACAGGCCAGGCTCGAAATCGGTGCGGGGAACGTTCGGGGGTACAGGTGCCGATCCCCGGCCGGGTTGTAGTTGTTGGCGCTGGCAGGCGTGTATTGAAAGAACTGGTTGAAGCGCAGGCCGATCGGCGGCAGGCCGGGAATCGTCCCCGGAAACACCGTGTGCGGCCACAGTTCCTTCTGCGCCGGAGCCCCCAACATGACGGGAGGGACCTTCAGGAAGCTCTCGTCATCCTTGGGGAACTTGAAGCCCGCATCTTTGAAGGCCTTGCCGAAATCGTTGAGCTTGGGGAAGTCGATGTGGCAGGTGGTGCAGGACGTCCCGTACTGGCGGGAAAACGCGGGAATGGCGAAGCTGCTGGCGGTCAAAAGGAAAAACGTTAGCAGCAAAAGACTTAGCACAAACATGGGGCCGCGGGAACGCATCTGAATCGCCTCCTAGTTATGAGTTCGAGAGGTTTTTGGCCTCTGGTTTGGTTGCAAGATGGGCCTGATACTAACGAGGGTGGCAGGGGCTTCGCCGGATGATGAATCACACTTGAATGTGATCTCAATCACATATTAGGGATGCCGGAGATAAGGTTATTGAGGAACGAGGATGGCGTCAATTTGCTCCGTTGTGGGGTATGTTTCTCAGCGGAAACGAGAGGCAGGCGGGGAAGGGAAACCGGAAAAGTACGGGATGCTGCGGCAGCCAGCAGTGTTTCGCTTAAGGTTCGTAAGCGCAGCCGGGATCGGGGGCGAACAGGTCGCCGGTCATGGCATAGGCGCGGGCGCGCGATCCGCCACAAACATTGCGCGCGGGGCAGCGTCCGCATTTGCCTTTGAACCGAGAGCTGTCGCGCAGCGACACAAACAGCGGCGAATCACAATACACCTCGGCCAGGGGCTGGGTAGTCACGTTGCCGGCGGAGAGCGGCAGGAAGCGGCTGGGGTACACCTCACCCGGGTGGTTGATGAAGACGAATCCCTTGCCGTCATTCACCCCTTTGGGGGCGCAGGTGATGACGTCGGCCTCCGTCATGCGCCCGCGCGATTCCCGGGAGCGTTGCTGCAGAAGATAGCGCTGATAATGCTGGCCCTCGGTGGTCTTGATCTGGAAGTGCACCACCTTGGAAGCGGCATAAAGTTTGGCGAAGACCTGTTCGTGCTCGTCGGCGGTGAGCAGGTCCCCAGCCTGTTCCCGGCTGGGGGGAACGAAGAAGAAGACATTCCACAAAACCACGTCCAGGCGGGTCAGAAGCTCGATCATGGGATCGACGTCGTGAAAGTTCCGGCGCGCCATGATGGTGTTGATCTGCACTGGGAGCTGCACTTCATGGCACGATCCGATGACCTCCAACGTGTGCCGGTGGGATCCCGGGATGCCCCAGTACGCGTCATCGAGCGTCGCCGTCGAGCCATGCAGCCAGAAAGCCACGCGCATCAAGCCGCATGCCTTCAACTCCGCGACCACCGCGGCGTCCAGCAGTGGAGTGGGCAGCAAGGTCAGCGACGTGCGTACGGAACGGCCGGACGCAAACTCAATCACCGGAAACACGTCAGGACGGAGAAGGGGATCACCGCCGGTCAGCGCCAGCAGCGGCACCCGCATGGCTGCGACTTCTTCGACCAGATGAAACGCTTCCGCGGTGGAGAACTGGTTCCGGTCGCGCGGGGCACGCGCGGCGGCGCGGGCCGGGGCCGATTTCCAGTCACAGGCTTGCGTCATCTCCCACGTCACTTGCAAGCGGGCGGGGCTGAAACCCGGGTGTATTCAAAACCGGACTCGATCCGGTGGCGGCCTGAGACGAAGTCCATGCCGACGAGGAGCGCGTCCCGAGCGACGTGCGAACTGGCGGATCCAAGCGTGTGGCCATGCTGGAATCGTAGGTTTGGAGACCGAGTGGCGCAGTGCGGGATCGCACGCAGGCTCGTGATAAACATCACAATCGACGGAAGAAATGCCTGTGATCTGTGTCACAGAGCCCAGTGACTTCTGCCCTAGGTCCAGTCCGGCCCGCATGTGATCCTACCCCTGCGAGCGAGTTCTCAGGATGCAGGACGAAGTAGCACGGATCGTGCTTCCGGACGTGGCTGGTCCCACGACGGGCCACGCTTGCTCCGTGATATCTTGCGAGAAAATCTTCCTCAGGAGGAAGCAACGTGAAACTTATCTCTCTTCGAATGGGCCTGGTAACTTTGCTGGCTGCTGGACTGATCGCAGTCTGCTCTTCATCGGCAGTAGCCCAGGACGCCGCCGCGACCTACAAAGCGAAATGTGCCATGTGCCATGGCCCGGACGGCAAGGGTTCGGCCATGGGTACAAAGATGGGCGCCCATGACTTCACTTCCGCCGATGTGCAGAAGCAGACCGACGCACAGTTGACCGAGACCATCACCAAAGGCAAAGGCAAGATGCCGGCCTACGAAGGCAAGCTGAAAGACACGGAGATCAAGGACCTGGTCGCCTACATTCGCAGTCTGGGCAAGAAGTAGCCAGGAAAGCAAAGGCGGCCGCCTATGCGGCTGCTGGGAGATCGTTCGATTCTGGAGAATTGGCGGGTGAGAGCATGTCCACGCGAACAATACGGAGTATTTTTGCGCCTGGAGTTGCCCTCACCCTGCTTTTAGCCGCGGGAACGATCCCCGCTGCCGGCAAGTCACCCCAGAAACCCAGCGCGGAAGAATGCCTCGCTTGCCACAGCGATGCCGGGCTGACCCACGACGTCAACGGCGAGCCCGTCAGTCTGCATGTGGATCCCAAGGCCTTCAAAGACTCCATCCACGGCAGCATGTTCACCTGCGTGGACTGCCATACCGACGTTAAGAGTTCCGCGCACGAAACGCCTCCCCTGAAAATCACCTGTGCGACGTGCCATGCGGACGAGCAGGCCGCCTACGATCGCAGCTTTCACGGCAAAGCGGTGCAGGGAGGCAACAGCAAGGCTGCCACCTGCGTCGATTGCCACGGCAGCCCGCATGAGCTGTTGCCGGCCAGCGATCCCAAGTCGCGCGTACATCATGCCAACATTCCCGCGACCTGCGGCGCCTGCCACAGCCAGAAATTCGTGATGGAAGACGGCGGGCAGAGCGCGCAGATGGTGGCGTCTTACGAGCAGAGCGTGCACGGACACGCGGTGTCTGCCGGATCGGAGAAGGCGGCGGTGTGCACCGACTGCCACGGCACTCACGAAATTCTGCGACGCCAAAGATGCCAAGTCCCCCATCTTCAAGTTCAATGTGCCGCTGACCTGCGGGCAAGTGCCACGATGCGGTCTCGAAGGAATTTCAAGCAGAGCATTCACGGACAAGCCATCGGCCAAGGGCAACTGGCAGGCGCCGGTGTGCACCGATTGCCACGGCATCCATTCCATCAAGTCGCACCTGGATCCCAATTCTCCGGTCTCCGCGCAAAACGTGGGCCGGCGACCTGTGCGCGCTGCCACGAAGGCATGCGGCTCTCGCAGGAATTTGGCGTGGAAGGCCGCCGCGAGACCACCTATCTGGCCAGCTACCACGGGCTGGCGTCGCGGGGAGGCTCGCAGGTGGTCGCCAACTGCGCCAGTTGCCACGGCACGCACAGCATTCTTCCCTCCAGCGATCCGCGGTCCACCATCAACCGCGCCAATCTCGCCCGGACTTGCGGCCAGTGCCACCCCGGCGTCACGGAAAAATTTACCGCCGCCAAAGTGCACGTCGATGCGCCGCTCTCGGCCGATGTGGGCAGCAAGGCGGTGCGCTGGATCCGCCGCTTTTATCTGAGCATGATCTTCGTCGTCATCGGCGGCATGCTGCTGCACAACTTTGTTATCTGGCGGGCCAAAGTAATTGCGCGGCGCAAAGTGCAGCATGATTTCGTGATGCGCATGCCGCTGCGCTTCCGCCTGCAGCACGCCACGCTGCTCACCAGTTTCATTGTGCTGGTGCTGACCGGCTTTGCCTTGAAGTTCCCGGACTCCTGGTTTGCCTCCATGCTCTCCCTGGGCGAACACCGGCGGCACCTGCTGCATCGCATCGCGGCGGTCGTCCTGATGGGAGTGAGCCTCTACCACATCTTCGACATCGCGCTGAGCCGCGAGGGACGCAAACTGGTCCGCGATCTGCTTCCCCACCCTGGACGATGCCCGGGGTGCGTGGCAGAATGTCTGCTACTACCTCGGCCTGACTTCGCGAAAGCCGGAGTTTGCCCGCTTCAATTACGCGGAGAAGGCTGAATACTGGGCGCTGGTGTGGGGCATGATCGTCATGGCCGTGACCGGAGTCATGCTGTGGGCCAAGGTTCTTGTCGGCAATCACATGCCGCGCTGGTGGCTCGATGTCGCCACTGCCATTCACTTCTACGAGGCGGTCCTGGCGACCCTGGCCATCATCGTCTGGCACTTCTACCAGGTGTTCTTCGACCCGGACGTCTACCCCATGAACTGGGCATGGTGGGACGGAAAAATGACGCGGCATCACTACCGGGACGAGCATGGACTCGACAGCGCGATGATCGTGAATCGGCTGAATCGGCCCGAAGGGCCAAGCGGAGTGGAAGACGCGGCCCGCAAGCCAGAACCCGCCGCCACAGGGGTCAAACGATGGACACTGAGAATACTCCGCCGCCTCAGGTGGAGCCCTGGCACCGTTCGCGCATGCTGCTGCGCAATCCCGTCAGCCTGGCAGGCATGGCGCTGGCGATCGTCAGCCTGGCCAACATTTTCCTTTTTGTCATCATCGACGCCATCGCCATCAAGCCCAGCCCCTACGTCGGGATCCTGGCCTACATGGTGTCGCCCGCGTTCCTGATTCTCGGCTTGCTGCTCATGCTGGCGGGCGTGCTGCTGGAACGGCGGAAGCACCTGGCGCCGACTGCCTTCTATCCCCGCATCGACCTGAACGACCGCACCCAGCGCAGCGCAGTGATTTCGTTTGCGGCACGTTCCTCGATCGTGTTCGTCATGGTGAGCACAGCGGGCAGCTACAAAGCCTACGAGTTCACCGAGTCGGTCGTCGTTTTGCGGCCAGTTGTGCCACACCGTGATGAGTCCGGAATACACGGCGTATCAACTTTCTCCGCATGCCCGGGTAGCCTGCGCCGAGTGCCACGTGGGAGCGGGCGCAACCTGGTTTGTGAAGTCCAAACTCTCCGGCAGCCGGCAAGTCTTTGCCACCGTGTTCAATACTTACCCGCGGCCCATCCCGACGCCGGTGCACAACTTGCGCCCCGCGCAGGAAACCTGCGAGCAGTGCCACTGGCCGAAGAAGTTCTATGGCGGCCAGCTCAAGATCTTCAATCACTACGCCAACGATGAAAAGAACACCCTGCGCCAGGTTCGGATGATCATCAAGACCGGTGGCGGAGACCCGGCCACAGGCGCGCCGGAAGGCATTCACTGGCACATGAATATCGGCAACAAGATCGACTATGTCGCCGCCGATGACAAGCGCCAGATCATTCCTTACATCCACATGGAAGACCTGCAGGGCCGCGTCACCGAGTATTACGCCAAGGACTCGACGCTCAGCAAGGATCAGATTGCCAAGGCTCCCCGTCATCCACATGGACTGCGTGGACTGCCACAATCGTCCGACCCACATCTACGTCCCCCCGGACCAGTCCGTCGATCAGTCGTTGCTGGCGCGCCGCCTGGACGTTTCGCTCCCCTTCATCAAGCAGCAAGCCGTCACCGTGCTGACCGCGACTTACACCACGACCGACGCCGCCATGCAGGGCATCGCCAGCGGAGTCCAGGACTTTTACGAAAAGAAATATCCCGATGTCGCCAAGACCAAACAGTTGGAGATTCGCAACGCGGTGACCGAGGTGCAGGCAATTTTCCGCCGCACCACTTTCCCCGAGATGAAGCTGAACTGGCAAACGCATCCCAACAACCTCGGCCACTACTACTACAACGGCTGCTTCCGCTGCCATGACGGGCAGCACGTCAGCGCCGACGGCCGGGTCATCAGCAAGGACTGCAACCAGTGCCACACTCTGCTGTCCGAGAGCGATGGCACGACCAGCGTAGCCTCCACCGCCTGTGCCCACGTTCCAGCATCCGGTCGATTTGGGGGATCTGACCCAGGTCAGCTGCGCGGACTGCCATACCGGAGGGGTCGGTCCGTAACTGAATGACCCTACAATAGTTAAGACTGCTCCCGAGTTCTGCGTCTGCACTTCTGGCAGTTCCCTTTTCAGCAATGTGTGATCTTAATCACACCCCTCTGTGAACCTGCGTCCCGACATCACACACCTCTATTCCTGCATCCTGAAAACGTGGTTCCGGTCACGCCCGTGGCCGTCATCGATACGTTCGGATTGGGGGATGTAAATGAAGCGCAAATTCAAGACCATGGACGCCAATGAAGCCGTCGCCAATGTCGCTTACCGCGCTAGCGAAGTGATCGCCATTTATCCCATCACCCCTTCGTCGCCGATGGGCGAGTGGGCGGACCAGTGGGCGTCGGAGGGCGTGCCCAATGCCTGGGGCAGCGTGCCCCACGTGATCGAGATGCAGAGTGAAGGCGGCGCCGCCGGGGCGGTGCACGGCGCCCTGCAGACCGGATCGCTTTCCACCACGTTTACGGCGTCCCAGGGATTGCTGCTGATGATCCCGAACATGAACAAGATTGCCGGAGAGTTGACGCCGGCCGTATTTCACGTGACGGCGCGCACCCTGGCCACGCATGCGCTCTCGATTTTTGGCGACCACTCCGACGTGATGTTCTGCCGCGCCACGGGATGGGCCATGCTCTGCTCGAATTCGGTGCAGGAGGCGATGGACCTGGCGCTGATCGCGCATGCCGCCTCGCTCGAGACCCGCATTCCCTTCCTGCATTTCTTCGACGGATTCCGCACCTCGCACGAAGTCAACAAGATCGAAATGCTCAATGAAGACGACATGCGGGCGCTGATCAACATGGACCGCATCATCGAGCACCGCCAGCGCGCACTCTCCCCCGATCATCCGGTGCTGCGCGGCACGGCGCAAAATCCGGACGTCTTCTTCCAGATTCGCGAGACCGCCAATTCCTACTACGACGTCTGCCCGGCCAAAGTCCAGGCGGTGATGAACAAGTTCGCCGAAGTGGTGGGGCGCTCCTATCACCTGTTCGACTACGTCGGCGCTCCCGACGCCGAGCGCGTCATCGTCATGATGGGCTCCGGCGCAGAGGCCGCGCATGAAACGGTCGAATACCTGACCGCCCGGGGAGAGAAAGTCGGCCTGCTCAAAGTTCGCTTGTACCGGCCCTTCTGCGTGAAGTCGTTCATGGAAGCCCTGCCTCGAACCGTCCGCCAGATCGCAGTTCTCGATCGCACCAAAGAATCCGGAGCGATCGGCGAACCGCTTTATCTCGACGTGGTCAACGCAATTCACGAAGGGATCAGCAAGGGTTACGTAGCCCCGGACGCATTCGTCCGGGGGAACGCTCCCTCCGCTCGTGGGGCGGACGAAGGCGTCCGCCCCTACGTGATTGTTGGCGGGCGCTACGGCCTGTCGTCGAAGGAATTCACTCCCGCGATGGTCAAGGCGGTCTACGATAATCTGAAGCAGGACAACCTGAAACAGAGCCAGCCGAAAGATCACTTCACCATCGGTATTCAGGACGACGTCAGCCACACCAGCCTCGACTACGATGCCGCGTTCTCCACCGAACCCGACAGCGTGGTCCGGGCTCTGTTTTATGGTTTAGGCGCGGACGGCACGGTTGGCGCCAACAAGAACTCCATCAAGATCATCGGCGAAAACACCGACAACTACGGGCAGGGATACTTTGTGTACGACTCGAAGAAATCGGGCGCGATGACGGTTTCGCACCTGCGCTTCGGGCCGCAACCCATCCACTCCAGCTACCTGGTTTCCAAAGCGAACTTCATCGCCTGCCACCAGTGGATATTCCTGGAGCGCTACGACATGCTGAGCGCGCTGGTCGAGGGCGGCGTCTTTCTGGTCAACAGTCCTTTTGATCGGGATGAAGTCTGGCAACACCTTCCCCGCGAGGTCCAGTCCCAACTCATCGCCAAGAAAGCCAAGCTCTACGCGATCGACGCCTACAAGGTGGCGCAGGAAGCTGGCATGGGTTCGCGCATGAACACCATCATGCAGGTTTGCTTCTTTGCCATCTCGAAGGTTCTGCCGGGCGAGGAAGCCATCGAAGCGATCCGCGAATCCATTCGCCACACCTATGGCCGCAAGGGCGAAGACGTGGTGCAGAAAAACATGCAGGCAGTCGACGAGACGTTGGCTCACTTGTTTGAAGTCAAGATTCCAGAGAGCGTCAGCAGCACAACGGAAATCCCAGCTGCCTTCCCCGGGCGCCCGAAATTCGAACACGACGTGCTGGGCACGATTTATGCCGGACGCGGCGACGAACTTCCCGTCAGCGCTTTCTCCTGTGACGGCACGTTCCCCACCGGCACGGCAAAATGGGAGAAGCGCAACCTGGCGCTGGAGATTCCCGCCTGGGATTCGAAGATCTGCATCCAGTGCGGCAAGTGCGCGATGGTCTGTCCCCACGCCGTGATCCGGATCAAGGTTTACGACAGCAAAGAACTAGAACACGCACCGAAAACCTTCAAGTCCTGCGACGCCCGCGACAAGGAGTGGGCCGGGCATGAAGTACACAATCCAGGTCGCTCCCGAAGATTGCACCGGATGCGGCGTCTGCGTCGATGTCTGCCCCGTCAAGAACAAGAGCGAAGTACGCCTGAAGGCCATCAACATGGTGCCGCAACCTCCGCTGCGCGCGCCGGAGAGCGAGAACTGGGACTTCTTCCTGAAGATCCCCGAACTCGACCGCAGAAAAATCAAGGTGGGAACGATCCGCCAGCAGCAGGTGCAGGAACCGCTGTTCGAGTTCTCGGGCGCATGCTCGGGATGCGGCGAGACTCCTTATCTGAAGCTGGTCTCGCAGTTGTTCGGCGACCGCGCCGTGGTGGCCAATGCCACCGGGTGCTCGTCGATCTACGGGGGCAACCTGCCGACCACCCCGTGGGCCAAGAACGCGGACGGCCGCGGTCCGGCCTGGTCAAATTCCCTGTTCGAAGACAATGCTGAATTCGGGCTGGGCTTCCGCGTCTCCATCGACAAGCAGACAGAATTTGCCCACGAGTTGCTTCGCCGCGTAGCGGGCAGCGTGGGCGAAGAACTCGTCACCGCCATCCTCGACTGCGAAACAGAAAGACGAAGCTGACATCTACGAACAGCGCCAGCGGGTTGACGTTTTGAAAGAGAGGCTGGCGAAAGTCAACTCGTCCGACGCGAGACAACTGCTTTCCGTCGTCGACATGCTGGTGAAAAAGAGCGTATGGATCGTGGGCGGCGACGGCTGGGCCTATGACATCGGCTACGGCGGCCTCGACCACGTGCTGGCCAGCGGACGCAACGTGAACCTCCTGGTGCTCGATACCGAGGTTTATTCGAACACTGGCGGGCAGGCATCGAAATCCACCCCACGCGGGGCGGTCGCGAAGTTTGCCGCGGGCGGCAAGCCCGGTCCGAAAAAAGATCTCGGACTCATGGCCATGACCTACGGCAACGTCTACGTCGCCAGCGTGGCCATGGGCGCGAAAGATGAGCACACCCTCAAGGCGTTTCTGGAAGCGGAAGCCTATGACGGACCCAGCATCATCATTGCCTATTCGCACTGCATCGCCCACGGCATCGACATGACCACGGCGATGTCGGACCAGAAAGTTGCGGTCGAATCGGGCCAGTGGCTGCTCTACCGCTTCAACCCCGAGCGTGCGGCCGCGGGGGAAAATCCGCTTGGCGCTGGATTCGCGCGCTCCTACCCGCAAGGTGCAGGAGTACCTGCTGCAGCAGACGCGTTTCAAGATGCTGACCAAGAGCAAGCCGGAAGACGCCAAGCGCCTGTGGAAGCTGGCGCAGCAGGACGTGGAAAATCGCTATCGCATGTACGAATACATGGCCAGCCGCAAAATCGAACCGGCAGCCTCTACCCAGGATGCCAGCGAGAAACCAGCGCCGGCTGCAGTGAAGCCAGTACCCACCGGAGCCGCGCGCTAGCCGCGCGAGGAGGAGTCATGATCGATCTCAAGACGACGTATCTTGGCCTGAAGCTGAGTTCGCCACTCGTGGCCTCAGCCTCGCCTCTGTCGCGCGATGTGGATGGAATTTGCCGGCTGGAAGATGCCGGCGCTTCGGCCGTGGTGCTCTACTCGCTGTTTGAAGAGCAGTTGCGGCAGGAGGAAGCGGACCTTGATTATCATCTCGCCGCGGGCACGGAGAGTTTTGCCGAGTCGCTCACCTATTTTCCCCAGGCCAGCGAGTTTCACACCGGGCCTGAGGGCTACCTGAATCATATCCGCAAGGCCAAGTCATCGGTGGGCATCCCCATCGTCGCCAGCCTCAATGGTTCCACCCTGGGCGGATGGACCAAGTTTGCCGGCGAGATTGAACGAGCGGGCGCCGACGCCATCGAATGCAACATCTACTACATCCCCACCGATCCCCAGTTGAGGGCGGAAGACATCGAAAAAACCTATCTCGACATTCTCCGCGCGGTGAAAGCGACCGTCACCATTCCGGTCGCGGTGAAGTTGAGCCCGTTTTTCAGCAACCTGTCCAATATGGCTCACCGGCTGGACGAAGCCGGGGCCGACGCATTGGTGCTTTTCAATCGCTTTTACCAGCCCGACATCGACCTCGAAGAACTAGAAATCCGGCCCAACGTGCTGTTGAGCACGCCCCAAGCTCTGCGCCTGCCCCTCACCTGGATCGGAATCCTTTACGGCCGGGTGCGGGCGGGTCTGGCCGCCACCGGCGGCGTGCATGATGCCCAAGACGTCATCAAACTGCTCATGGTCGGCGCCAATGTCACCATGTTGTGCTCATCCCTGATGCGCAACGGCGTCAATCACCTGCGTCACGTCGAGCGCGAGCTGCGCGACTGGATGGAAGAGCACGAGTACGAGTCGGTTACCCAGATGCAGGGCAGCATGAGCCAGATCCGCTGTCCCGATCCCGGCGCATTCGAACGTGCCCAATACATGCGCGCCGTGAAAGGCATGCAACATATCCACATGGCAGGATGGCGCTAATGGCAACGAGGGAGTACAGCATTGAACATATGGCCAGCCGCGGAGATGAAGCGGCGATGGAGGAAGCACGCCGCGAGCGACGGCACGCGCTGATTCTCCCGCGCGAACATGGGGCATGGGGCCTGTTGCTCGTGCCCATGGTCACGGGCGCGGGCGTCGCATTCCGTGAAAGCAACCACGTTCTCCCGGTCATGCTGCTACTCGTGGCTGCACTCGCGCTGTTCTGGTTAAGAACTCCCGTGGAAAGCCTGCTGGGCACCTCCGCCATGCGGGCGCAAACCTCGGACGAGCGGCGCAGTGTCGCAATGGTGATCGCAGGCCTGGGCGCGGTCGCGTTTCTGGCGCTGAGTGCGTTGCTGTGGGCTGGGCAGAATCCGCTCTTGTGGCTCATCGGGGCCGGGGCGGGAGTCGCTTTCGTGGGGCAGGCCCTGCTCAAGAAGCTGGGACGCCGCACCCGTATGCTTTCTGAAATCGTCGGAACGATTGGCCTGACTGCATCGGGCCCCGCCGCCTACTACGTGATCACGGGGAAGTTTGGCGCCACCGCATGGATGATCTGGATGGCGAACCTGATCTTCGCGGGCGACCAGATTCACTACGTGCAGCTCCGAATTCACACCGCTCGGGTCGAAGGCTTTGGCGCGAAGCTCAAGCGCGGCTGGACTTTCGCAGCCGGACAGCTGGCGATGACGCTGGCGCTTACGGTTGCCTGTCTTCTGGGACTCATTCCGGCAGTGGTTTCGATCGCCTTTGCCCCGCTTCTCTTTCGTGGATGGTTCTACTTCATTCAGAAGCCCGCGCCCCTAGCCGTACGGAAGCTGGGCTGGAACGAACTGAGCCAGGCAGTGGCGTTCTGCGTTCTATTCATCGCGGCTTTTGCCGTGGCAAAGTAGCGCCCCGGCGTCCCGCCGTCGCACTCGGAACACAGTTGTCGACCTTGCCTGTAACTTGTTGATAGGGCACGACTTCATATATTATTGTACGTACATATCCGTAAGACAAATGTTCCTGCAGGAACACTGTGGAAAACTTTAACTCCCCTCGCCGGGTTGCGCCCGGCGGACGGCCGAGGCGGCCGTCCCCACATAAGCGGTCAGCCTAGGGCACGATCACGGCAGCGCCATCCACTGCATCCTTCTTCACCGCAAGCAACGCTTCGTTCGCCTGGTCCAGGGGGAACACGGTCACTTTCGGCTGCAGGCCGATCTGCGCGGCCAGCGCGAGGAAGTCGCGCGCATCGGCGCGAGTCATGTTGGCCACGCTGCGCAGTTGGCGCTCGCCCCATAGCAGGCGGTCGTAGTCGAACTGCGGGATGCGATCGAGGTGAATCGCATTGATCGCGACCACCCCGCCCTTGCGCAGGCTTCCCAGCGCGGCGATCACCACGTCTCCGCTGGGAGCGAAGGTGATGGCGCGGTCGAGTTCCACGGGCGGCTTCTCGACTTCACTGCCTACCCAAGTCGCGCCGAGCGATGCTGCCAAGTCACGGTGAGACTGCCCTCGCGTGGAAACATACACGTCGCATTTCCAGGCGCGCAGAACGGCGATCGCCAGATGGGCAGACGCGCCGAAGCCAAACAAGCCGACGCGCTCGCCCGCTTCGACGCCAGCCACGCGCAGGCTGCGAAATCCAATGATTCCGGCACACAGCAGAGGAGCGGCATGCAGATCGTCGAGCGCAGCGGGCAGAGGGAAGACAAAGTCCGCGCGGGCAAGCGCGTATTCCGCGTATCCACCGGGGACGGAATAGCCGGTGAAGGTGGGGGCGTCGCAGAGGTTCTCCAAGCCTCGCCGGCAATAGGGGCAAGTGCCATCGGTGCCGCCGAGCCAGGAAACGCCGACGCGCGAACTGAGAGGAATTTCTTTCGTGGCGCCGCCGACCACCTCGCCGACGATTTGATGGCCCGGAATCATCCCCGGCTGTCGCGGCGGCAACTCGCCTTCCACGATATGCAGGTCGGTGCGGCAAACTCCGCAGGCACGCACGCGCAACAGAACGTGGCCAGATCGCACCTGCGGATCTGGCACGCCGACGATCTGCAGGGGGCGCTCGGAAATCGGTCGCGGTGAGTTTAGGATGGCGGCTTTCATGCGGGATCACTCACACCATTATGATGCTCGGCACCCTTGCCAGGCTGCGCCTGGCGGACAGCCGATGGCGGCTGTCCCTACATACACATCTACGACGATGGCAGCAGGTCCAGCGTCAGCACTTGAAAGGGTTGCAGGTGAAAGGTGTGATGCTCTTCCGCGGGCAGGCTGAGCGGAGGAGAGGCGCTGTCGTCTTTCCACGGACTGCGCGCGGTAAACCGGGGAGCGCTCCCGGCGGGCAGTTCCAGCAGCGTCGCGAGCCTGGCGGTGAAATCCTGCGGCTGATCGCTGGGATTGCGCAGCGTCACGATTGCTTTCTCGCGCGACCAGGAGGCCCAGCCGTAGACTTCGAGGCGCGCGGGATCGCCGCCAATCCAGTGGGAATCTTTGAGTGTCTGCGCGTTGTCCCGCGACCACTTCGCGGCTTCGGCCAGCACATCCCAATTCTCTGACGAGAGCAGCGTGGGCGTGATGTACATCTCCTGGAGTTGCGTGCCGGTTCCGAAGTAATCGTGAACTTCATCGGGAAAATCGTGGCCAGGATCGCTGCCTAGGCGCTCCGCATGCCGGGCAAAGATAAGCCCGTGCAGCATGAGCGAATTCATGGGGAACAGTGGGCCGTCCTCGACGACCCGGCGGTAGATCTGCGAGTCGCGATACGTGATCCAGCGCTGGCGGTTGGTGCCGACGCCGGCGAAGCTGTGGTCGTCGCCCCCACGCCAGATGGAGTCGGCATAGAGCAGCCAGAACGGCGAGGGATAGGTGCCGGTAGTGAGGTTGACGTAGAGGTCGGGCTTTTTCGCGCGCAGTTCGCCGATCAAGTGGATGGCCGCATCAAAGTCGCTGTCGAACTCGCTGCCCTTGATGACTTCATTCGCATTGCCGGTGCCGTCGAACTTGAACTGGTTGACGCCATATTTAGCGATGAGGTCGAGGCAGGTGTCGCGGAAATATTTGTAGTACGTTGGTCCCGACAGCGCGAGGCCGCCTTCGTTGGTCTCGAATCCCTGCGCATGGGCGGAGATGAGGCGCTGCTCTTTCGGCTTGTCGTAACCGCCCCAAGGGGAAAGCCAGATGCCGGGCGCAGCGCCGAAACTGGCAGCGGTTTGCGCCACCTTCGTCAATCCATCCGGAAAGCCGGGATTGAACTTCCACAGAGTAGTGGGATCGTCCCAGCCGTCGTCGAACATAAAGCTGTCGAGTTTCACGCCGCGCTGTCTGGTCAACTGCTCGCCGAAACTCTGCACCACGGCAACCGCGCCCTGCTCGTTGTAGCGGTCGAAGTATCCCAGGTCATACCAGGAGTTGTAATGCAGAAACGTCCGATAGGGATGAGCGCGTTCCAGTTCCACATAGTGCAGGAAGTCACGGCGCAACTGCCCGGCATGGACCACGCCGAACACGGACGAGTACGTCACAGTTTGACCGCCCTGCAGAGGAAGTTCGCGGGAGAGCCAGCAGGTAGCGCGGTCGGCGCGGACGCGGCATTCGGACAAGGGATGCTCGAAGCCCAGGAACCAGGCGCCGGCGGTGACTGGCGATCCCTTCACGGTGCCAGAGACGGCTGCGCCGGGAATGACCGCATCAACGAGGTCGATCCGGGTGAGCGCAAAGGGCGGTTGCGCCGCACGGATGGTCACTTCCTGGCGAATGTAGTTGGCGCCTTCGCGAAGGATGGCAGTCCAGGTGATACGGATCTTCGCGGAAGGGTCTGCGAGTTCGATGCGCACCTGGCGGCCGGGCACCTGATCGGCAGCTTTGGACACGCCCGGCGAAACGGGGGCCTCCTCGATCAGAGGCGCCGCCACGATCCTCAAGTCAGAGGAACGCAGGACCGGACCTTCTCTGGGCACTAACTCGAACGCACTGCCGTCGAGAGGCAACGTGGCTCCCGTGAAATGGTTGGCCAGGCTTTGCCAACGCAGCGATCCGCCACGAACGGACCAGGTCGCCGAGATTGCCTCATTGGAGAGAGTGATGCGGTCGCCCTCGCGTACAGCCTGCACGGTGGGACCTGGCGAGGCCTGGACCGGCGACGGCAGCGAGAGCAGCGTCAGCAACAGAGCGCACGAAAGAACAAGACGGAGCATTTCGAAGTTTCCTTGAAGCGCGGGCGGCTGAACCGCCCAACAGACTACGGGACGAAGTCGCAAGCCACAAGAAGAAAGCAGTCGTAACCTCGCGGAAGCGTTCCTTAATACATTCTTATGGCCGAAATCAAGGGCAAAAAGCGTCCGGCGGCCCTCTTCAGCCAAAATGTGTTTTGCTGCGATTTGACTTGACTTTCATCATAAACGAAAGTAATAGTTTTAACTCGTAACAATATGAAAGCTGTCTTTGGGAGGCTGCCATGCGTGTCTGCCGTCGCAGTTGTGGTTCGAGTGCCCGTCTCATCTCCTTATTATTATTTGTGATCTCTTTGCTGTTCGCGGCCGGGGCGTTGGGCCAAGGCAGTTACACAGCGCAGGTTCGTGGGGCGGTGACGGACCAGACCGGGGCGTTCGTGGTGAATGCGACGGTCACGATCACGAACGACGCTACGGGCATCGTGCAGACCGCACATAGCGATGATCACGGACAGTATTTCCTGGCGGGGTTGCGTCCGGCCGTCTACACGATCAGGGCACAGGCTGCGGGCTTCCGGGTGACGGAGAGAAAGAATGCAGTTCTGCAGGTCGACCAGCAGACCACCGTGGACTTTGTGCTGCATCCCTTAAGCGTAAGCGAGACGATGGAAGTCACCGCCGCCGCGCCCTTGCTGGACACCGAGAGTGCGACCCTGGGCTCGAACATCAGCAGCGAATATGTGCATGAACTCCCTCTGGCCAACCGCAGCTTCTTTGGCCTGACGTTCCTGGCGGCGGGCGTGACCGAGGTGGCAGGGTCGGGCACCGGTGATAACTATCCCTCGGGAACAAACTTCACTTCCAACGGTCAGCGCAACGCGACCGCTGAGATAAGACTGGATGGCGCCTTGCTCAGCGCTCCGGAACAAGGGGAGGGAGGGAATTCCAACGTCTACTACGAGCCCCTGGTCGAGGGCATGCAGGAAATGAAGGTGCAGAACAACAGCTTCTCGGCCGAGTTCGGCAACAACGGGGGCACGGTCGTAAACATGGTGATGAAGAGCGGAAGCGATAAGTTCCACGGCAGTGGGTGGTATTTCCTGCAGCGCGCGCAGTTGGACGCCCGCGATTTCTTTAATCCCGCCAACGTCGGCCCAAAGCCGGACAGCAAGCGTGACCAGGGAGGATTTTCGCTGGGCGGCCCAATCAAGAGGAACCGCACGTTCTTTTTCGTCGATTTCGAGAAGGTTGCAAGCTCCGGCGCGTCCAGCGGAGTTGTGACCGTACCGACCCTGGCGGAGCGGCAAGGCGACTTTTCGGGGACATTGAATCCTATTTACGACCCGACCGCGCAAGGTTGTGGAAATCCATGCGTAACCCGGCCGCAGGTGCAGTACAACGGCCAAGCGAACGTGATCCCGCCCGGCGAACTGAATCCCATCGGATTGGCCGTCCTCAATCTCTATCCGAAGCCCAGCAACGGGAACGAATTCAATAACTACAACTACACGACGTTAGGGTCGTCTCCGAGCTACCAGTTTGACATCAAAATCGACGACCAGATCAACGACAGGAACCGCATCAGCGGCCGCTACAGCCGAGGCTGGAGCAACGGTACGACTCCGCTGACCCTGGGCGACGGCTTCGATAATGACGGAATCAAGAGCGCCGTGACGGTGGCGCAAAACGCTGCGCTGGAATATACCTGGACCATCAACCCGCGGATGGTGTGGACTAGCCACGTAGCAGTCGACCGGGTGCACGAACTGTCGCTCCCGAGTATCCCGACGATCACCAGTTTCAACGCCTCGCTGCCGGCCGGCGTGCAGGGCTTGCCCTCGGTGTTCCAAACGGCCAATGGGATCGACAAGATGCCGACGTTTCTGATGCAGGGAAATTTGCCTTGGACCAATCTCTACGATCAGTGCTGCATCAACACTACCTTTGCGCACACCCTGGTCAGTTACTCCACGCAGTTGGTGATGTCCAAAGGGGCGCATCTGATTAAATTCGGCGGCGAGCAGAGAATTTTCTACAACAATTTCTGGCAGCCGAATTACCCGACCGGCTTCATCACCTTTACGGACAACACGACATCGCCGACTCCGAACAGCAACACAGATGCTTCTGGGAACACGACCGGCAATCCCTTCGCCAGCCTGGCTTTCGGCTACGGCGATAATGTCAACGCCTCCAGTCAACTGGTGGTGACTCCTTCGGTCGCGAACAAGTCGCTGGAGACGGGATTCTATGTGCAGGACGATTGGAAGGTGACGTCGAAACTCACGGTCAATCTGGGCTTGCGGTACCAGTGGAGTTCGCCTTACACGTCGCGCAACAACCAGATTGAGTTCAGCAATTTCACGGCCAACAGTGGCGTGAGTATCGACCTAACAAGCCTGCCGGCCGCTGCGCAAGCGGCGGGAGCCTTGAGCGCACAGGCGCAGATGCAGAGCGTTGGACTCAACTACCCTGCGTCGCAAGCGGTGGTCGGCACAACCCAATTCCCGACGTCGAGCATGAGGACGATTCCGACTTACTGGAAAGACCTTGGGCCGAGGCTGGGTTTCTCGTACCAGCTCGATCCGAAAACAGTGGTGCGTGGCGGGGCGGGCATCTATTTCGGAATGAGCCCGGCCACAAACTTCCAGTATCCCGGCTCGGCGTTCCGCAAGACTGCGAACCTGTTTTTTACGAACGACAATTTTGCCACCCAATCCGCGACCCTGGCGAATCCGTTTCCGGGAGGCTTTAGCGGTCCGCAGGGTACGCAGTACGGCCAGTTTGCGAACTGGGGTTATCAGAACCCGAACGATCTGGGCACAGCGGCGGCGCGAGACGCCAACATCTACATGTGGAATCTGGGAATCCAGCGGCTGCTCCCCAGCCAGATCGTGCTCGGCGTGGACTACTCCGCCAACCGAAGTACGCATCTGCCGTGGGCCGGCACAAACAACCGCTCTTTCATGCCTTCGGCTTTACTGGCTCAGATCACCGCGGCGGTAACTCCGACGGATGCGAATTGCTCCGGGGATAGCTGCGTAAGCAACTTTCTTCAGACGGAAGTGGGCAACCCGTTCTATTCCATGTTCAATGCCCCGTGCGCGTCGACTGCTTCCCATCCCTGCTTCAACGAACCTAATTCGAACTACGGCAATGCGACGCTGCCCTTGGGGACTCTGTTGAACCAGTACCCGCAATTCGCCGGTGACTTTGAAGGGCTGATGATCGAGGAAGCGAGTTCGTGGTACAACGCTCTGCAGGTTCGCTTCCAGAAGCGCACGACGCACCACATCAGTTTTGAGGGTAGCTACACGATAGCGAAGGCAACCGACGATTCGTCGGCAGGCAGGAACAACTGGGTAGGTGCGCTCGGGGCCGGCATTCCGCAACAACTGGATCGCCTGTCACTGGAACACAGCATTGGGGGCAACGACACGCCACAGCGACTAGCGCTCGCCGTGGTCGTGGATCTGCCCATTGGGCGCAAGCAATGGATTGGCGGCAATATGAACCGAGCGGTCGACGCCGTTGTGGGAGGATGGTCGCTGGCGACGATCATCACCGAGCAATCGGGACAACCCATGGCCATCGGCATGTCCAACGCCCGTCTGGCGAACGGCACCCAGCGCCCCCAAGTTGTGTGCTCCCAACTTAAGACCGGGACCAGCATGCACTCCGCCGCCTTGGACTGGCAGAATGTGGGAGTCTCGGCGAATCCTGCCGCCTATCTCAACGCCAACTGCTTTGGCGACCCCGGCGACCAGGTTCCCGGGAATGCGCCACGGTACTTTTCCGGGCTGCGCGTCGACGGCATCCACAACATGGATCTGAATCTTTACAAGTCCTTTGTGCCCAAAGAAAACATGCGGATCGAAGTGCGGGCGGAGATGTTTAACTTCACCAATCATCCGCGCTTTGGACAGCCAAATTCGGCCGTGGGAGATCAGTTTTTCGGGACAGTTACGGGCGACGCGTCAGGGGGAAATCCGCGATCCTTCCAGTTTGGATTGAGATTCGAGTTCTAAAGAGCCTGCTCAAATTGTAGACGGTACGGACCTTGCCGCCGGGCGAGCAGGAGTAAGTGTGACTTGATCAGGGCCAGAGTAAATCGCGTTGATAAATAGGGATTCAGGGGCGGGTATGACACGAAAAGCTTTATTCGCATTTCTCTTTTTATTTTTGTTCGCGCTGGGGCTGGTCGCGGCGCCTGATTCCGAAAAACAGGACTGGACCAACTACGTTCGCATCGGCGCATATGGTCTGAAGGGCGGGGATGCGCTGGAGATCGTGCGCAAGGCGCAGGCCAGCGGGGTGTTCGGGATTGAGGTCGACAATGATATTCCCGGACGCTACGAGAGTTTTCTCCACCCCGAGGAAAAACTGAAGGCGATCCGCGAGGTGGCCGAAGCGGCGCACAAGGCGGGCAATTACGCGTTCGTCTACATTGCGGGGACGGAGTGCATCACCGCGCATGGGGATAAGGTGGCGCACACGCTGGCCAAAGATCATCCCGACTGGCTGCAGCGCAAGATCACGGGTGAGCCCGCAATTTTCGGAGGGGGGAGCGCGTTTTGGATCCGGGAGGGAGATGAGGACGTTTGGGTCAGCCCGTATGCTCCGGAGTGGCGCAAGACCTACATGGAGCGCGTGGGGCAGATTGCGGCGACCGGGATTGACGGCATCTACATTGATATTCCCTACTGGATGACCCACTTCGACGGATGGGAGACGACCTGGGCCAGTTTCGATGACTACACGGTCGCGGCATTCAAGCAGCAGAGCGGACTGGATGCGAAGCACGATCTGAAGCTGGGCGATTTCTCTGACCCGGCGTTCCGCAAGTGGGTTACGTTCAGGATTCAGACCTTCACTGATTTTCTGAGCGAGATTGACCGCACGGCGAAGGCCGTGAATCCGAAGATCAAGACGATTCCTGAAATTTATCCGGGGATTGAGGGAGAGTCGGTGCGCGTCGGGGCTGATGTTTACAGCCTCTATGCGGTGGTCGATGCGATTGCGCACGAATACGAATTTGGCGAAGGCGACCACATGGCTTCGGCGCGGAAGCCGCTGGACTGGTTCCGCTACCAGGTGGGCATGCATTCGTTCCGCGCGTTCGCGCAGGGGAAAGCCACCTGGATTCTGAATTACTCCTGGGACGGCGATAAGAAAGTGGATGGGAGCGAGGCCATGATTCGCGAATCTATGATGAATCTGGCCATGTCGCAGGTCATGGTGGGCGCGAATTTCTGGGACGCGCCGGGACATTCGATGGCGGGGTCGAACGATCTGCCGACGCGGAAGAAAATCTTTTCGTGGATTCAGGCGCATGAAAAGACGTTCTATTTGCCGCGCTCGCCGGTGGATCCGATTGGTGTCTATTTTTCGCCGGATACGCGGAATTTTTATGCGGAGGATTTCATCGCGTCGTATCGCGGGATTTTGATTCTGCTGATGCAGAGGCATCTTGAGTTTCAGATTGTGACGCCGCGGACGCTGGCGGATTTTCACGGGAAGACGCTGGTGTTGCCGGATGTGCGGGTGCTGGGGGACAGCGAGAAGTCGTGGATGCAAGCTTTCGCGGCCGAGGGAAAGAGGGTCGTGATCACAGGAACGGACGCCACCGGACTTGGCAGGTCGCAGTATGTGGTCCGGTTTCCCACGTGTCCCGGGCGGACTCACAACGCGGCCATGGAAAAGGACATGGAGCATGCGTCCCCGGATTCTGAGCAACCATTCTTCGACAGCCTGCAAGGGGGAAACGCGGTGCAGATCAAGGCTGGGCCGCAGGTCGCGACGTCGATCGCACGCACCTCCGACGGTCATATCAACATTTACTTCGCTAACTTCGCCGGGCTGCGCGGAGGCTCCAATCCCGTGCAGACGCCACAAGCTGGCATCGAGGTCAGCGTGGCTGCGAAGGGTGAGGGCGAGGGATCCTTCCTTCCGTTTCTCGGGGAGGCGCAAACGGTGAAGGGAGTCCGGCACGGAGACAGCATCAGCTACGCTCTACCAGCGATCACAAAGGGGGCGGTGTTCTGGTACGAGCCTCGGGCCGGCGGAGAGGCTGGGAAAGCTCTTAACCGCGGAGAACGCTAAGGGGACGCGAAGGACGCAGAGAAGATACGAATCGGATCAACGCGGTTCGAGGGATCCGTTCTCCCAGTTTTTGGAGCGGGAGACGGCCTCGTTCCAGCGGTTTCGCAGCAGGCGGGCCTGGGACGACGGGAGTCGCGGCTCAAAGCGGCGATCCTTGGTCGCGGTGGACGCATCGAGACCGGTCTTCCAGAAACCGACGGCGAGGCCGGCCAGGTACGCGGCACCGAGCGCTGTGGTTTCGGTCACGGCGGGACGAATCACGGGCACGCCGAGAATGTCGGATTGAAATTGCATGAGGCTGTCATTGGCCGCGGCGCCGCCATCGACGCGCAATTCCTGCACCGAGTCGCCAGAATCCAGACGCATCGCATCCAGCAAGTCTGCGACCTGATAGGCAATACTTTCCAGCGCCGCCCGGGCGAGGTGACCCGCGGTGGTGCCGCGAGTGAGACCGAACATCGAGCCGCGCGCGTAAGAATCCCAGTGCGGCGCGCCCAATCCCACGAAGGCCGGAACAAAATAGACGCCACCGTTATCCGGCACGGACTTGGCCAGGGCCTCGACTTCCTCGGATTTGCGAATCAGGCCCAGGCCATCGCGCAGCCACTGCACGACCGCGCCACCAACAAAGACGCTGCCCTCGAGGGCATACTCGGTCACCTCTCCGATTTTCCAGGCAACGGTGGTGACCAGGCGATTGGAGGACGGCACGGCACGGCGGCCCGTGTTCTGCAGCATGAAGCATCCGGTGCCATAGGTGTTCTTGGTCAGGCCGGGCCGGATGCAGCGCTGTCCAAAGAGAGCCGCCTGTTGATCTCCGGCGATGCCTGCGAGTGGGATGCCGTCCAGTCCTTTCGCCGCGGTCACTTTTCCGTAGACTTCGCTGGAAGAACGGACGGCAGGCATCATGGAGATGGGGACGCGGAACAAATCGAGGAGTTCGCGATCCCAGGCGCCGGTGTGGATGTTGAAGAGCATGGTGCGCGAGGCATTGCTGGCGTCGGTGGCGTGAACCTGCCCGGCTGTGAGCTTCCAGAGCAGCCAGGTGTCGACGGTCCCGAAGGCAAGCTTGCCGGCTTCGGCGAGGCTGCGGGCGCCGGGAACGTTGTCGAGAATCCAGGAAATCTTGCTGGCGGAGAAATAAGAATCAATCAACAGGCCGGTGCGCTGCTGGATCAGCGGACCGTGGCCTTCACTTCTGAGCCGCTCGCAGAAATCGGCGGTGCGGCGGTCTTGCCAGACGATCGCGTTGTAGACCGGTTCACCGGTCTCACGATTCCACACGATCGTGGTCTCCCGCTGGTTGGCGATGCCGATCGCGGCCACGTCGCTCGGCTGCGCTCCGGCTTGAGACAGGGCCTGCTGGGCCACCGCAATCTGGGACGATGCGATCTGCTCGGGATTGTGCTCGACCCATCCGGGCTGAGGAAAGATCTGATCAAATTCGCGTTGGGCGACCGAGCGGATCGCTCCCTCCTGATCGAACAGGAGAGCTCGTGAACTGGTTGTGCCCTGGTCGAGCGCTAGAACGTATTGCACGCTGTCTCCTTAATGCGGCTGGTGAGCCGCGGCGCTGGTCAGGAAGGACGCAAGAAGCGCCGGATGCCGAAGTCGTAAACGGCAGCTCCGATCAAACCTCCGAGCAACGGCGCGACGACCGGGATCCACCACACGCGACTTCCGTCAGTGAGGCCGTTGTTGCGAAATCCGGCGAACACGGTGAACAGACGCGGGCCGAAATCGCGCGCCGGATTGATGGCATATCCATGCATGCCGCCGAAACTGATGCCGATGGCCACCACGACCAAGCCGATCAGCACCGGAGCGAGATTCGCTCCCGGAGGCGAATTGAATTCATCGATGATGGCGAAGACCAGAAGTACCAGCAGCGCGGTGCCGATCGTCTGGTCCAGAAAACCTGCCTGGGGCAATCCGGGAAACGCCGGGAAGGTGGTGAATATGCCCGCGGTATGTTCCAGTTGCGGATCGACGTGGCGGAACGCAGGCAGGTAATTCCAGAATACGAGCGCGGCGGCAGCAAACGCTCCCGCGGTCTGAGCGATGGAGTAGGGCAGAACCTTGCGCCAGGGGAATCCGCGAAAGACGGCGAAAGCCAGGGTCACCGCGGGATTGAGATGCGCCCCCGACACCTTGCCGGCGACATAGATACCCATGGTTACACCGAGTCCCCAACCCAGGGTGATGTTGGTGAAGCCGCCGTGGATGGTTTCCCCGGGGTTGCCCGAGGGAAACAACACGACCATGGCGACCACTCCGGTGCCAAACAGGATCAGCACAAAAGTTCCCAGGAACTCGGCAATCAACTCCGCCATCAGTGTGGGCTTGGGGTTCATTCGCCTCTCCGGTACTCGACTGGACCGCGCTTCGTGACCGCGAAGTAGTCTACCAAGGGGCAGCGTTCTCCGTACGTTATTTCACGGTTCAGGTCGGCCAGCTGGCTCCCGGCCGCAGGCTCCTGCAAGTAAACGAGCAGGGGCTTTTTTCTTGACATTTCGGAGCAGGCCCGTAAGATAGAGAAATATTTATTCACTATAGTGCATATTTATTCATTATGAATAAAACCTTGCGGCAACGGGCGGTCCTGGATGTGCTGAAGCATGGGTCCATCGCCAGCCAGGAGGATCTTCAGCGGCTCCTGCGCAAGCGGGGGTTCAAGGTCGGACAGGCGACGCTTTCGCGGGACATCCGCGATCTGAATTTGAGCAAGACTTCGCACGGTTATTCCCTGCCCCAGGGAGAGAGCGGGGCTGGGGTAGCCCTGCCTCCGGTGTCGCGACTGGTGCGCGAGTTCGTGCTCGACATCCGCTCGGCCCAGAACCAACTGGTGATCAAGACGATCGTGGGCAGCGCGCAGCCGGTGGCAGCGGCACTCGACGAAGCCGATTGGAGCGAGGTGGTGGGCACGATTGCGGGCGACGACACCATCCTGATTGTTTGTCCCGACAAGGACGACGCCCGGAAACTGGCGAGCCGGATTGAGGAGATGCTGAGCTAGCACTGACGAAGATGGCCGCAAAACTCAAAACCGCTGTGCTGGGGGCAACCGGCTACTCCGGCCTGGAGCTGACGCGGATTCTTTTGCGGCATCCGCGGCTGGAAAAGCCCGTTTTGCTTCGGCGCTCTGCCGACAACGGCGGGGCTGCGGACTTGGCCGACGTGTTTCCGGTTCTTTCCGGCAACGGCGGCTACCCGCTGCATTCGCTCTCCTGGCCGGCGATGAAGCAGCAGGGTGTGGAGTTGCTGTTTCTGGCTACGCCGCATGAGGTATCGCGCACGCTTGTGCCCGAAGCGCTGGCGCAGGGGTTGCGGGTGATCGATCTCAGCGGCGCGTGGCGATTGAAGCAGGAGCAACATCGGGCGATCTACAACTTTCAGGACTCTGACGCAGTGACGGCAGCGAAACTGACCGAGAAGGCGGTGTACGGACTGCCCGAATTGAACGAAGACCGCATCGCGAACGCGCAACTGGTGGCCAATCCGGGCTGCTACGCGACCTCGGTGATCCTGGCGCTGGCGCCGCTGCTCAAGGCGGGAGTGGTCGACCGCAAGCGCGGGATCGTCTCCGATTCGAAGTCGGGAGCGTCTGGGGCGGGCAAGGAACCTACGGCGAAGACGCACTTCGTATCGGTGGCCGACAACCTGTCGGCGTATTCGGTCTTCAACCACCGCCATCTCGGCGAGATGGTCGAACAACTGGGGCTGGGCAGCGAGGAGTTGATCTTCACGCCGCACCTGCTTCCGATTCCGCGGGGGATTTTGTCGACGATTTATCTGCACCTCAACCGCGAGATGACTCCGCTGGAAGTGGAATCGTGCTTTCGGAATTTTTATTCGGGCAAGCGCTGGGTGCGGGTGTTTCAAACACCGAAGCTTCCGCAGGTGCAGTTTTCGCTGCACACGAACTACTGCGACCTCGGATTTTGCCTGGCGGAAGACGGCCGGCGGCTGGTGTTGATTTCCTGCATCGACAACCTGCTGAAGGGCGCAGCCGGACAAGCGGTGCAGAACATGAATCTGATGTATGGGTGGCCGGAGGAAGAAGGCCTGCAGTGACGATCGTGGTCAAAATCGGAGGAGCCGCGCTGGAAGATGCTGCCATTCTGCGCAAATGCGCCCGGGCGATTGCGGAACTGGCGCAGGATGGTCATCGCGTGGCCGTGGTTCACGGGGGCGGCAGCGCGCTGACTCGCGTTCTGAAACAACTGGGGAAGCAGAGCGAATTCGTCGGCGGGCTGCGGGTTACCGATGCCGAAACTCGCGATGTGGCGCTGATGGTGCTGGGCGGAATGGTCAACAAGAAGCTGGTGGCCGCGATTCAGGCGGCGGGCATGCCCGCGGTTGGATTCTGCGGCGGCGATGGCATGACGTTCCGGGCGCGGCGCAAGCATATTCGCGGCAACGATCTGGGGTTCGTCGGCGAGATTTGCTTTGCGGAACCGTGCTGGATTGAAGCGCTGTGGCAGCAGGGAGGAATTCCAGTGCTGGCATCGCTCGCACTGGGAGCGGACGGCGAGTATTACAACGTGAATGCCGACGAGATGGCTGCGGCGTGCGCCGCGGCCTGTCACGCGAATGCGCTGATCTTTCTGACCGATGTGCCCGGAGTGAAAGACGCGGAAGGGGCGGTGATCCCGTGGCTGAGCACCAAGCAGGCGCAGGATATGGTTGACGGGATCGATCATCAGCGGAGGCATGCTGCCCAAACTGGAAGCCTGCAAACAGGCGCTGAAGCAGGGCGTGGGCGGGTGCGGATCCTGCCCGCTGCCGAAGCGGAGGCTCTGCCGCAGTTCTACCTGACCAAGCTGAATTGTGGGACAGAAGTGACCTGCGCATGAGCTGCAGAAACGAAGTTTCAAGACAGGAGTCAGAGTTGAACAGTCCATTGCAAAGCAGAGCGCCGGCGGCGCCGGAAACATTTCCTGGGATCTTCTGGTGTCCTGACCTGGTTTCGACGCGCGATCTCGGGCCGCAAGGAGTTCAGGCCGTGCTGCACCTGGCGGAACTCATGAAGTCTCGCCCGTCGGTGTTTCAACGGTCGATGGCGGGGAAACAAATGGTGATGTTCTTTGAAAAGCCTTCGCTCCGAACGCGGCTGACGTTTGAAGCGGGGATGACGAGCCTGGGAGGCACGGCGATGTTCGTCGACCAGTCGCAGAGCCGGCTGGATGCTCGCGAAACGCTGAGCGACATTGCGCACAATCTCGAGCGCTGGGTGGACGTGATCGTGCTGCGCACGTTTGCGCAGGAGACCATCGAGGGCATGGCTCGTTATGCTTCCGTTCCAGTGATCAATGCGCTCAGCGATCTGGAGCATCCGTGCCAGGCGCTGGCGGACTATTTCACGTTGCAGGAACGGTTCGGCAATCTGAAGAACATCTACGCTGGCCTATGTGGGCGATGGCAACAACGTGGCGCATTCGCTGATGCTGACTTGTGCGTGCCTGGGATCGTCGATCCGAATCGCTACGCCGAAGGGCTACTCGCCGAATGCGCAGATTGTTGCCGACGCGCGGAAGATCGCGAAACAGACGGGCGCGCAAATCGAGTTGCTGACTGATCCCCAAGCCGCGGTTGCGGGAGTGGACGCCATTTACACCGACGCGTGGGCCAGCATGGGGCAGGAACACGAGGCGGGGCAGCGCGCCGAGATATTTCCGCCTTACCAGGTCAACCGCAAACTCATGGCGGAAGCCGCGCCGCATGCGGTGTTCATGCACTGTCTTCCGGCGCATCGCGGCGAGGAAGTCACCGATGAGGTGATGGACTCCGACAATTCGGTCATCTTCGAGCAGGCGGAAAACCGGCTGCACGTTCAAAAATCCATTCTTTATTTATTGCTGGGCGGCGCGGTTCGCCTGCCCGTAAGGAGCGCTCATGCCTGAAAAAGTAGTTCTTGCATATTCCGGTGGACTGGACACGTCGATCATCATTCCGTGGTTGAAAGAAAACTATTCCTACGACGTGATCGCCATGGTGGGCGACGTTGGGCAGGGAGACGACATTGAGGCGGTGGTCGAGAAGGCCTATGCCACGGGCGCCAGCAAGGTGATCGTGGAAGATCTGCGCGAGGAATTCCTGACCGGATACGTGTTCCCTGCTCTGCAAGCCGGAGCGGTATACGAGCACAAGTATCTGCTCGGGACGTCGCTGGCTCGTCCGGTGATCGCCAAGCATCAGGTGGAAGTGGCGCTGCGCGAAGGCGCGACGGCGGTCGCTCACGGATGCACGGGCAAGGGCAACGATCAGGTGCGGTTTGAGTTGACGTACCAGGCGCTCGCGCCAGAGTTGAAGATCATCGCACCGTGGCGGGAGTGGTCCTTGAAGTCGCGCGAAGACTGTCTCGACTATGCCGAGCAGCATGGGATTCCGGTGGCAGCGAGCCGCGAGAAGATTCACAGCCGCGACCGCAACCTGTGGCACATCAGTCACGAAGGCGGCGAATTGGAAGATGCCGGGAACGCGCCTCTGCCGACCACGTGGCAGATCACGCGCTCGCCGCAGGAGGCGCCGGACAAGGAAGAGCAGGTGAGCATCGGCTTCGCGCAGGGAATTCCAGTTTCCGTGAACGGGATGGAGATGGATCCCGTATCGCTGGTGGAACTGCTGAACGAAATTGGCGCGCGGAATGCCGTGGGCCGCGTCGACCTGGTCGAAAACCGTTTTGTGGGGATCAAGTCGCGGGGATGCTACGAGACTCCGGGCGGCACGCTGCTGATCACGGCGCATCGCGAACTGGAAGCGCTGTGCCTGGAGCGCGACGTCGCGCACTTCAAGCAGCACATCGGACTCAAGTATGCGGAACTGGTCTACTTCGGACTGTGGTTCACGCCGCTGCGCGAGGCGCTCGATGCCTTTGTCGAGAGCACGCAGAAGGAGATGACGGGCAGCGTCACGCTGTCGCTGTACAAAGGAAATGTTTCCGTGGTGAGCCGGGAGTCGGAACACTCGCTCTACCGCACCGATCTTTCGTCGTTCACGATGGGCGACAGCTACGACCAGAAGGATGCGGCGGGATTCATTCGCATTCTCGGGTTGCCGTCGCGGTCGCGGGCGCGGGCGCGCGTGGAGGTCACGCGATGAAGATGTGGTCGGGAAGGTTCCGGCAGCCGCTGGATCCTGATTTCGAGCGCTGGCAGCGGTCGTTCGGTTTCGACCGCCGGCTGCTGCAGTGCGAACTCGCTGGCCAGCAGCGCGCACGCGCGGGCGCTGAAGAGCGGCCGGCATTCTGTCGTCCGATGAACTGATCAGCATTCTGCAGGGGCTGAGACAGATCGGCGAGAAGGCGGCGGCGTCGCCGGCATTTCTCGACGACGATGAAGCGGAAGACGTTCATCATTTTGTGGAGAAGCAACTGGTCGCGCTGATCGGCGAACGGGATACAAGCTGCACAGCGGCCGCAGCCGCAATGAGCAGATTGCGACCGACCTGCGGCTGTACGTGAGGGCGGCGATCGATCAACTGCGGCAGGAACTTGCCGAATTGTGCAGCGTGCTGGTGGATCGCGCGGAACAGGCTGCGGATGCTGCCATGCCGGCGTACACGCATCTGCAAAGGGCGGAACCGGTGCTGGTGGGACATTGGCTGCTGGCGTATGTCGAAATGTTTCTGCGCGATGCGGATCGGCTGGCGGACTGCCGGAAGCGGCTGAACGTTTGCCCGCTGGGATCGGGCGCGGTGGCGGGGGCGACGCTGGCGCTGGATCGGGCTCTGATGGCGGACAGCCTCGGATTCGACGGCCGCAACCGCGAACAGCATCGACGCCACCAGCGACCGCGACTTCGCGCTGGAGTTCGTCAACGCGCTGTCGCTGCTCGCCTTGCATCTGAGCCGCTGGGCGGAGGAGATGATTCTGTTTTCTTCGCAGGAATACGGTTTTCTGGCTCTGCCGGAGGCTTATTCCACCGGCAGCAGCGCGATGCCGCAAAAGAAGAATCCCGATCTGCTCGAGTTGGTGCGGGGCAAGAGCGGGCGAGTCCTGGGAAATGCCACCGCGCTCATGGTTGCAGTCAAGGGCCTGCCGCTGGCCTACAACAAAGACCTGCAGGAAACGCAAGAGCCGCTGTTCGACTCGTCCGATACGCTGCTGCAAATGTTGCCGCTGGTGGCGGGATGGATGAAGGCAGTGGAATTTAATAAAGAGCGCATGCAGCAGGCGGCGCAGTCGGGATTCATGAATGCGTGGGCGGCGGCGACGTACCTGGTGAAGCGCGGCGTGCCTTCGCGGCTGGCGCATGAGCGGGTTGGCAAGGCAGTACAGATGTGCATCGAGCGGGACTGCGAACTGCAGGATTTGCCGCTCGACGATCTGCAATCGCTCAGCCCGGCCTTCGATCAGGATTTCTACGAGTCTCTGAAGCTGGCTGCGGTGCTGGCCGTTCACGATGTTCCGGGCGGAACGGCGCCGAGCCGGGTGCGGCAGGCAATCAGCGTCACCAGAAAAAGGATCGAGTCGCTTCGCGAGGAGGCCCATGCGCACGCGTAAAGCAATCCTGCCCGACGCACAGCAGATTCACGAGTTGATTGCGGCATACTCCGGCGACGGCACGCTGCTGCCGCGCACGCTGGCCGAGATCTGCGAGAACGTCAGAGACTTCGTGGTGCTCGAAGATGACGGGCGCATCATCGGTTGTGGAGCGCTGCATCTTGTACGGCACGCATCTGGCCGAGATCCGATCGATTACGGTTGCTCCGTGGGCGCAAGGCAAGGGCGGAGGCGGGCGCCTGGTGAAAGCTCTGCTGGCGGAGGCGAAGCGGCATCGCGTGGATTGCATTTGCCTGTTCACGCGCAAGCCCGATTTCTTTGCGGGGCAGGGATTCTCGGTGGCCCAGCGCGAAGACCTTCCGGACAAGATCTATAAAGACTGCCACGCTTGTCCGCGGTTTCATTGCTGCGATGAAGTGGCGATGGTGCGCGGGGATCTGCCCAAGTTTGCGATTCTTCCGGAACCTGCGAACTGGCTGGTGAAGCTGCAGGGGTGGTCGCCGAACGTTGGAGATCAGACCGAGATCTAGCTAAGTTCACCGGCTCCGTCTTCCGCGGAGCAGAGGTAAACCTGCGGGTTGATTCCGGTCGCCTGTCGATAGCGGTCGGCAATCTGCTTTGCGAAAGTCCTCCGCATTTTCTTCGCGCACCAGATTGACGGTGCATCCGCCGAAACCGCCTCCGGTCATGCGTCCGCCGATGAAACCCGGCAAGCCTTCGGCGGCCTCGACCATGATGTCGAGTTCACGGCAACTGACCTCGTAGAGATCGCGCAGGCTGTCGTGCGACTCGCGCATCAATTTCCCCACTCGACTCAGATCACCTTCGGTAAGAGCGCGGGCGGCATCGAGCGTCCGCTGGTTTTCGCGAATGACGTGGGAGCATCGCTTCGCGATCGTCGCGGGAAGGTCGTGGGCATGCTGATCCAGCAGTTCGACAGAGACATCGCGCAAAGCACGAATCGCAGGATCCCACTTCGCGAAATGCCGCACGCCTTCTTCGCACTCTTCGCGGCGAGTGTTGTAGGCGCCGGTGGCCAGATCGTGCTTGACCATGGTGTTGCAGACGACGAGTCGGATGCCGGCGGGGATGGGAACGAACTTAAACTCCAGCGAGCGGCAGTCGAGCAGGAAGGCGTGGCCTGCCTTTCCCATGCAGGAGACGAACTGGTCCATGATGCCGACGCGCGCCCCGACGAAACTGTTCTCCGCCTGCCGGCAGAGCTTGGCGACCTCGGGCAGCGGCAGTGGCAGTCGTCCAGGCTCATCAAAGCAAGTGCCGAGGCGACTTCGATGGCCGCGGACGAACTCAAACCCGCGCCGATCGGGACTTCTCCGTGCACGAGCAGGTTGGCCCCGCGAAGTGTGTGCGCCCTGCTGCCGAAGCACGCTGGCGACGCCCAGCACGTAGTCGCACCACGCTCCGGTGCGCTGCTCGGGCAGGTGGTCGAGATCGAACTCGAAATTGCCGGGAAATTCTTCCGAATGGATGACCAGCTTGCGGTCCGGCGCGCGGGGAGATCGCTACATATGTCGAGAAAGCCGACCGCGGCGGGCATGACGAAGCCGTCGTTGTAGTCGGTGTGCTCGCCGATCAGGTTGACGCGGCCGGGCGCGCGGAAGATTCTGGGGCGATGGCCGAAGAGTTTCTCGAAGTGCTGAGGAGTTCGCGTAGCGTTCATCAGCATCTTTATGGTTCACGCCCGAATGCCCATGCAGAACGGATCCCGCGGATCGAGCACCAGTTCAGCTTCGGCGTTCACGAATGCAGAGCCTTTGATGCTGGGATATACTTTGCCATCTCGCACCGTACTGTGCCTTCGAAAACGCTGCCGACAATGCTCTCCTGTTTCCACACCTGGCCTTCGCGGATTTTGCCATCCGCGTAGAGGCAGGCCAGTTTGGCGCTCGTCCCGGTGCCGCAGGGAGAACGATCGTAGGCCTTGCCGGGACAGAGAACGAAATTCTTGCTGTCGACCGAGGGCAGATGGGACGGCCCGAACAGTTCGATGTGATCGATCTCCTGTTGCCTCCGCGCCCGTGATTCCCTGCTGGCGGAGCGCCTGGCGGATCGCCCAGGTGAAATCGGTGAGACTTCGATATTCTGGAGCGAGAGTTCATGCTGTGGTCGCGGACCAGGAAAAACCAGTTTCCGCCCCAGGCCACGTCCCCGCGCACCTTGCCGTAGCGCGGGCACTTCCACCGCCACGTTCGCGGCCAGGCGATAACTCGCGACGTTGTTCACCGTGACCTCGCCGTTCGCGTGCAGGACGGCGCTCACGGTTCCCACCGGAGTCTCGATGCGGTGCTCGCCGGGCTCAATGCGATTCATGTAAGGCAAAGCGTCGCAACCAGGCCGATGGTGCCGTGGCCGCACATGCCGAGATATCCGACGTTATTGAAGAAGATGACGCCGGCGGCGCAGGCAGGATCGACTGGCTCGCAGAGCAGCGCGCCGACCATCACATCGGAGCCGCGCGGTTCGTTGACGACGGCGGAACGGAAACTGATCGTGCTCGCTGCGGAACGCTCCAGGCGCTCGGCAAGCGGGCCCTGACCGAGGTCAGGGCCGCCGCTGACCACCACGCGGGTCGGCTCGCCCCCGGTGTGGGAGTCGATCACGCGCACTCTGCGGTTGCAGGGTCGGTCATTTCGTCATGCCTCTTCTGGAAGTGTCGCCGAAACAGTTGAAGTCAAAACCGCGCATGCTCAAACCTTTCAACGGGTGCGGATTTACGAGTGCCGTCCCGCGTGACAGCTTCGTGCCCCGCCGGGGCTTGCTCATTTTCCACGTCCGACCCACGGCTTGCGCCGTGGGCAGCATTCTTTCGCCGCTTCGCGGCTGGGGTGTGGAAGTCCCGTCGCATGGCACTCGCACAACGCCCGACGAACGGTGCAACGACTTATTTTTAATGACAGATTCTAGTGGATTTTCCGGTTGAGGTAATGGCTGACTCGGCCGGGCAACTTCAGATGCCGGTCCGTCCGTGCGGCCAAACGCCGTGTCGCTCTACTTGGCGAGTTCTCCTGTCGACTGGAAGCGTACGCCAGCCAGGGATTTGCCGGAGGCCAGTGACTCCCGGATGCCGGCCCGGTTGGGTCCAGCCTGGTCGATCGCAGCGGACAGGCTGCGCAAAGCCTGCGGCAGAGGAGTGCCCTCCGGCAGGCGGAAGATCCAGGGGATGTTGGTGGAGGTGAGCGCGCGGTCGGAAGAAATGGCGACGACGGGGACGAACGACTTCACCGCAATCTGTTCGGCGAGATGACTGGAGGGGCGGTCGAGCGCAATCAGCGCCAGCACGTGATCCTGATAGACCGCCTTCACCAGATCGTTGGAGGCCTTGCCCCACGAAGTTTCGGATGGAATCGCAATCAGCGAGAGGTGCTTGCCTGGCCGCGTTGAACGCGCTCAGCAGACGGACGATTTCAGGGGAGCGGACGACCTCATCGGCATGAGGGCCGAAGACGCCGATTTGCAGGTTGCTAGCGTTCTCGTCCGGCAGTTGGCGGCCCCGCGTACTGGACGCCGTTCTCGCCCACGCGGGCGTAGGGCTTTTCCATCGTGATGCGCCGGTAGTCGATGGCTCCGTTGTGCACGTGAGCGAGAAACAGCGGAGCGATGTTCTTGCAGTTCGGATCGAAGACCATGTCGCCGGTAACGCCCTTGTAGCTGTTCCGTGCCGGTCAGCGCATCGCGGATGCGGCCCTTGTTCAAGCCGGCGCGGCAGATCGCGTCGAGCAGGATTTGCATCTGCATCGTAGGCCAGGGCGGCGAAGTGATCGGGCTTCTCGTGGAAGCGCGCCTCGTAGCGGGCGTTGAATTCCAGCCAGCGCGGGTCGGTGCGGTTGGGATCGTAGGGAAACACGGCTTCGAAGCCTTCGGCGGCCGGTCCGGCGAGTTTGACGAGTTCGTCGCCGATGGTGCGATGGCTGCCGAAGACGCGCTGCTTCATGCCCAGTTCCTGCATCTGCTGCAGGATCATCGCGGCCGGGCCGATGTCGGTCCACAGCACGATGGCATCGACGCGGGAATCTTCGATGACCTGCAGTTGGCGGCGGAAATCGGTGTCGCCGCGCATGAATTTCTGCTCGATCACCACGGGATGGCCGAGGCGGCGCGAGGCATCGCGGAACTTGAGGACCCCGAAACGGCCGTAGCGATCGTTGACGCGCAGAATCGCAACGCGCTTCAGTCCCAGTTCGGTATAGATGTGCCGCGCCAGCGTGTAGCCCTGCACGCGGTCGTCCTGAAGATCGGTGAAGTACCAGGGAATGATCGTTTCGGGAATCGTGGGATCGGTGGAGGCGCTGTTCACCAGCGGAGTTTCCGCCTTCAGCGTGAGGCGCAGGGCGATGTGGGTGGACTCGGAGCTGATGGAGCCGAACATGGCCCAGACCTTGTCGTCATAGATCATCCGGACGGCGTCGTTCGAGGCCGCGCCCCAGATGGCGGAATCTTTCGAAGCGCCAACAGCCGCAGACTTGCTGATCTGCCAGTTGTCGTAGTCGTTGTGGGTCACGAGGCGAAAAGGCTTGCCGCCGTAGCCGCCGGCAGCATTGGCCTCGTCGATCGCCATGGTTGCGCCGTTCAGCATGCGATTGCCGAGCACCTGGTCGGGGTGGTCGTAGAGCGGCGCCAGAAAGCCGATGCGGATCTCGTCGAGGTCTTCAGGTCGGGATCGGGAACATCGCGGGCCGCGCCGTTGTATTCGACGAGATCCTGATAGTACTCGTAGTAGGGAGTGGTGAACTTGGAGAACGGGCGCAAGTCTTCGGGCGCGCCGGTGTAGGGCTTGAGCGAACGGGGCGCGGGCGGGCCCGGCGGATTGTTGCCGCACGCGCAAGGAGCGGACGTCTGGGCCCACGCGGCGCCAGCCAGCACGGCAGCCAACATCCGCAAGCACAGTCAAACCACTCGCAAGGCGCATGGCTTACTCCGCGGGCGTTTCCCGCCGGAACATGGCAATCGCTTCGATTTCGACCAGCAGATCGGGGCGGCAGAGAATTGCCTGGATGCCGGTGGAAGCGGGCAGCGGATCGAGTCCCTGCTCTTTGTAGAACGCGGTGCGCTCTTCGTTGAAGGCCTGGTAGTCGCGCTCGATGTCGCGCAGATAGCAGGTGGTGCGGACGATGTCATGCCAGGTCGCGCCTTCCGAGGCCAGCAGCTCGGTGATGTTGTCGAAGGTGCGCCGGAGTTGGGCGCGAAGGTCGCCAACGTGTACGGTGCGGCCCGCGTCGTCGATGCTGGCGGTGCCCGAGATCAGCAGAATGGTGAGGCCGTTCAGATCGATCCGCATGCCGCGGGAGAAAGCGCTGCCGTAGTCGTAGGCTTCGTTCAGCGCTGAGTGATTGGTGATCGCCCGCTTCACGACCGGCGCTGTGGCCACTTCCGCGAGTAAGCTCCTGAACATTCATTGGATGGCTCCTGATGGTTTCATTTCTTGCGTGCTGTCTTGTGCGTGCTTAAAACTTGTGCGGTTTCGACAGAATCTTTCTGCCGAATGCCGTGGCTCAATCCCTTGGCGGTCGCGACCCAGATGTCGTCTCCTTGGAAGTCGACGCCGAGAATGTAGTTGTGCGCGGGAGCGCTTTGCACCGGAATCTTTTTCACCGTGCCGGCCGCGTCGCGCACCAGCATTTCCGGCTTGTGCGTATCGAGCGCAGGGCGATACACGGCCCAGTTTGTGCCGTCGTAGTAAGCCAGGCCCTTGTCGGTGGAGAACCAGGCGCGATTGGCGTCGACGCCTTTGATCTGGTTCAGAAAATTGCTGGGCAGGCCGCTGTCTTTCTGCAGGAAGTTGTGCCAGTAGCGGCCGTCGTAGCGGCTGGCGCCGAAATAAGTCGCGACCCACAGAATCTTGTCCACGTAGCTGACGGAAGTCGTGATCTCGTGGATCAGGCCCTGATCCTTCATCAGCACGAGTTCGGTTTCGCCGTCGGGATCGTTGTAATCCTTCCAGTGCTCGGTCTTCACGTCGTACTCGAGCACTCCGCCACCCCAAACCGCGTAGTAGACTTTGTCCTCCGCGGGACTGACGGCGTAGGTCCAGATTTCATACATGGGCGTGTTGCGCTCGTTGAACAGGGCCCATTGCCCGGTGCGGGTGTTCAGGCGGCTGGCGCCGGCGGCGGTCGCGGTCCAAACAAAATCGCCTTGCACGCCGACTCCGTAGACGATGTCGTTGCTCAGGCCGGAGTTCAGTTGGGTGAAGGTGTCGATGCGTCCGGCCGAGATGCGGCTCAGCCCGCCCATGGTGCCGGCCCACACATCGCCGGTGCGCTTGTCGAGCGCGAGGGAGAGCACGGCCTGATGCGCCAGGCTTTGTTCTTTCGAATCGTCTGCCGGGCGAAAGACTTTCCACGCGCCGTTTTCGTACAGGCCCAGTCCGTTTTCTGTTCCAGCCCAGATGCGTTTCCCGTCGACCAGTACGCAGAAGACGTGGTTGTCGGGCAGGCCGTTTGCGGTGGTGAAGTTCTCCCAGCGGAAGAGCGGCATGTCCTGAGCGGCGGCCAGAGAGGCCGTGACGAGCAGGGCGAGCGTCGCAAACCAGATTCTCGGCTTCATAACGTTTTCAGGTACTCGATGAGATCGTTCAATTCGTCCTTGGTCAGATCGTTGCTCACGCCGTGAGTATCCTTCGGGTTGAACACGGTCCAGATTTCTTCCAGCGAACGCGCCGAACCATCGTGCAGGTAGGGCGCGGAATAGGCCACGTTGGGAAGCTGGGGCACATCGACCACGGGCGAGCGGTCGGTCGGCTTGCCGGTGCCGACGTCGACTTGTTTCTGGTTGGTGTACTTGGGGCCGCTGTGGCAGGTCGCGCACTGATTCGCTTCAGGAATCGGTTTGCCGTTCTTGTACGTGGTCCGCTCGAAAATCGCCTTGCCGCGCTCCTGCGCCGGCGTCAGTTCTCCATTCGAAAGGCGGTAGCGGTTGGGGCGATAGGGAAGCGAGAATACAAAAGTCACCAGGTCGGTGAGTTGCTGCTGATTGAAACTCTGCGAGCGGAAGAAGATACTTCTCGGTGCGCGGGCCGCATTCGGTGGGCATGTCGGGATTGCCGCCGTTCCACTTGAAGGGCTCGGTCCCTGCCAGATTTTCCAGCGAGCGGTTGTCGACGATGTCTTTGCCGAAGCCGTCGGGCTCAAGATCCCACTGCAGGCCGTCGATGGTGGCGTCGAGGTGGCAATTGGCGCAGCCAAACTGCCCTTGAAAGGCGAAGTCGGCGGTGTAGAAGAGTCGCTCGCCGCGGCGCAGCGCGTCGACGTTTCTCGGGCCGCCGAGGTCGATGGTCGATACCACTTTGTCGGTGGCCGTGTCGATGACGGCGATGTTGTCGTCCAGGCGGTTGGCGACATAGAGCCGCTTGCCGTCTGGCGAGAGCAGAACGCCGCGCGGATTGTGGCCCACCGGAATCCTGGCCACTACATAGTCCGCGGAAGCCGAGAGATCATTGACGAACGGCTGTCGTCGCGACCGCACCGTCTGCAGCAGGCGAGAGACATCGATCACCGTGACGCTCTCGGATCCGGCCGTGGTCAGGAAAATCTTTGACTTGTCCGGCGCGATTGCGACGCCCCAGGGCAGAGCGTAGTAGCGGTCGAGTTCGTCGATCGGGACTTGGACGGTTCCGCCAACGTCCTGCGCCGAACAAAGTCAGCGAATCGCCAAACACCCAGCCGTGCTCGACGTGCGCCAGGGGAATCAGATTCTTGGGCCGGAGTTGCGCGGCGACGCCCAGCCGGCCGTCGGCCGACAGCGCCACGTGAAACACGCCAGCCACGTTGTGCAGCGGCTTGCGCTCGACCACGGTCTGCCGCGCGGTGTCGATGACGGTGATCTCCGAATTCGGCTGCGTCCGAAACGCTCCGGGATTGGGATAAATGTGGGTGCAGTAGATGGACTTTCCGTCCGGAGACAGTGCCAGGTAGCTGGCGCCGCGGCCGGCCAGGAGCCGCTTGGTTTCCTGCCCGCTCTTGAGATCGATCACGGATATGTCGCCGCTCAGGCGGTTGGCGACGTAGAGTGTCTCGCCGTTGCTGTCGGACACGACGCCGCTTGGTTCGAACCCGGTGGGCAGAGTCTGCACAGTCTTGCAACGTCGCCGTGTCGATCACGGACACGGTGTCGGACCAGGCATTGGTGACGTAGAGCTGACGGCCGTCGGGCGACAATGCGATTCCGCGCGGCACGCGGCCGACCGGGATGTTGCGGATGACTTTGCCGGATGCGACATCGACGACGCGCACTTCGTCGCTGTCCTGGCAGACGACATAGAGCAGGCGGCCATCCGGGGAGGAAGCCATTTCGATCGGGGACAGATAGCGTTCCTTCGGAATTCGCCGCGGACGGCTTGGGCGCAGGCTTGGCCGCGACCGCCAGCAAAGCCACGGCGAAGATGGCAGCGACGCTCAGCCATCCGCCGAAAGCGCGTGCAGGGTATGAGGGCGCGCTGGCATCTACGGCTCCTCCACCGTGAGCACGCGATCGACGGCAAGATTTTCCAGAACCTGCTCCTGCCCGCTGGGCCAGTGGATGGTGAGCTTGTCCGCCTTGGCCGCGGCGCCCAAACCGAAATGAACGCGGCCGTCGTCCTGCGAGAGATAGCCTGATCCGGCGATGCGCTCGGCGATCTGCTTGCGTCCGGCAGCCAGCAGTTCCAGGCGCGCGCCGATGCCGTCGCGATTGCTTTCTTCCTGCTTCCCTTTCAACTTCACGGTCAGCCAGTGATTGCTGTTCTGGGTGACGTTGTGCAGCAGGGTCGCGGGCGCGCCCAGGTTCACGACGAAGGCATCGATCTTGCCGTCATTGTCGTAGTCGGCAAAGCAGGCGCCACGCGAGACCGTTTTCACGTCGAGCACCGGGCCGGCGTCGCGCGACACATCGGCGAACTTGCCGTTGCCCAGACCGCGAAACAGCGACTGCTCTTGCGGGACCAGGTGAATCAATCCGCCGTGGAAAATCAGAATGTCGAGCCAGCCGTCGTTGTCGAAGTCGTAGATGCCGCTGCCCCAACTGGTGTATTGCGCCGTAGCCTGCGAGATTCCGGAACTGGGGCCGATGTCTTCGAATCCATTCGGCCCGGTGTTGCGCATGAGCCGGTTGTACTTGGAGTCCGTGACCCAAAGATCGAGGCGGCCGTCGCCATCGATGTCGGCAAACACCGGGCCCATGGCCGAAGTGTTCTCCCCGTTCTGGCCGTAGGCGACGCCCAGATCGCCGGCGACTTCTTCGAACGTGCCGTCGTGTTTGTTGTGGAAGAGAAAATTCTCGGTCTTGTCGTTGGCGACGTAGATGTCGGGATAGCCGTCGCCGTCAAAGTCCGCCGCGGTCACGCCCATGGTGCGGCCTTTGTAAGCGCCGATTCCGGACTTGTCGGTCACGTCGGTAAAGGTTCCGTTGCAATTGTTGTGGTAGAGGCGGTTGGTGTCGGCGGCGTAGTCGAGCGGGCCGGGATAATTGTCGGCGGCATAGAAGTTGCGGTACTTGGGATCGAACTTCACGTAGCGCCCGACGAACAAATCGACGCAGCCGTCGCGATCGTAGTCGAGCCAGGCGGAACTGATCGACCAGCCGTCGACCTTGATCCCGGCTTTCGACAGTCACATCTTCAAACGTGCCGTCGCCTTTGTTGCGGTAGAGAATCGCGCGGCCATAGCCGGTGACGAAGAGGTCGACGAAGCCGTCATTGTCAAAGTCGGCGGCGATCGCCGCCATGCCGTAAATGTTCGCGGCCACGCCGGCCTGGTCGGTGACATCGGTGAAGGTGCCGTCGCCGTTGTTCCTGTAGAGATGGTTGTGCGGCGGAGTCGCGGGCGGCTGCTTCAGCGGGTAAGGATGCATGCCGTCTTCCAGCGGCTTGCCGCTGACCACGTAGAGATCGGGCAGTCCGTCGTTGTTGTAGTCGAACCAGACGCAGCCGGCGCCGGTGCTTTCGAGCAACGAGCCGAGTTGCTGCGCGCCGAAGCTGTGCGTGAACTGAATGCCGGACTTCGCGGTGGCATCTTCGAACCGGATCGGGCCGGGCGCACTCGCTGGCGGCGCTTGCGCCAGCAACGAGGAGGACAGGAGAAAGAATCCTAGAATCCGTGTGGTCACGCTAATGTCCTCCCGAAGCGTTCTGAGCGTTCGCGCCGGTCATGTCGGCCGGCGTGGTGGACTTCAGCAGGATCATGGGCACCGCGTTTTCCGGCGCAGTTTCCGGGCCGGCGTGGCATCCGACGCAGGCTCGCTGCTCGCCGCGACGCATCCAGAACCATCCCGCTTCGCGCTTCAATGTTTTGCCGGCGCCGTCCAGCAGTTCGATCTGCAGCGGCTGCTCGGTGGGAACGTGAACAAAGAACGATCCGTCGCGCTCCACCGGCGCGGTTCCCAGCAGCTTGGGTTGCCCGCGCATCGCGGGTGTAGAGGCGCACCGAATGAATCGATCCCGCGGCAAACTGGTATTTCGAGGTGTAGGCATTCAGGCAGAGCAGGTTCGCATTCGGCCAGTCGTGCAAGCCCGAGGGATGCCGGTTCGGCACCGGGCGCGTCCGCAACCAGCGCCGGCTGAACGACGTCTGCGTCTTTGCTCTGCGACGGCTGGGCGCAGCGTGGCAGAGCCCGGAGTCCAAAGCATCAGCTGAAACGGCGCTTTCGCAGTCGGCCCGCCAGGGCAACAGCCAATCGCCCGCCGCGGTCTCGGCGACGTCTCCGGCGTATTCTCCAGCGGGCGCAGCGATGTGAACTTCCTGGGCGCGCGCCGAAGTGAATCGGGCAAGGCCATGACCCGAGACAAATACAATATCGCCCGAACTGACTTGCTTGCCGGAGTAACGCGCGGTGCCGTGATCGCAGCGATAGGACTCGACCCCACTGCCGTCGGAATAGACGGTATAGAGTTCAGGAGCGCGCTTCGGTCCGAGCGGGTACGCCGCCTCAAACAAGATGCGGCCATCGCGCAGAACATCGGTGGGCAGAAAATTAGCCGGGAGCGTACGTCAAGGGCAGCGGCTTTCCGCCCGCCAGATCGACGGTCTCGATCACGAATCGACCGGCGATTTTTCGCGCATACACCACGCGATCTTCGGGCAGATAGAAGGGCCGAATGCAGTCTTCGTCGCCGGAGGTGATGCGCCGCGGCTCTCCGCCTGCGAGCGAAATCTCCCAGATCTGCCAGGGGTCTCCAGCTTTCCGCTTCCCGGCGAAAAGCACGCTTTGTCCATCGAATGAGACGGCGGGATCGGCGGATGCGGCAAAGCCCGGAACCAGCGGACGCTTGCCAGTTGCGTCACGGATGAAGATTACCGCGCCGGATGCGAAGCGATCATCTCCGTGCATCCACGCCAGAGGTTCGTACTGTTTCGCCACGGTGTAAAGAAATGATGGCGTCCGTGCCGGGCGAGGCTTTCACTGCGGTCCTCGCGAGGCCGAGGACTACCAGCGAAATCAGGCAAGCCAGGATGGAGCGCCGCGCCACTAGTCTGCTCCCCCGATGGCGAGGAGTTGTGGACAGAGTTGCCGGGCTGCTTGCTCAAGGTCGAGGTAAGGTTGGAGGTCGCCGCATCATGTGGCGGAACTCGGCGAAGGTAAGCGACTGCTTTCCGTCGCTCAGGGCTTGATCGGGAGAAGGATGCACTTCCACGATCAATCCATCGGCGCCCACCACGGCGGCGGCCCGCGACAATACGGGAACCAGGCATCGAACTCCTGCCGCATGACTGGGATCCACGATGACGGGAAGATGCGACACCGTCTTCAGCACCGGCACGGCGGCGATGTCGAGCGTATTGCGAGTGGCAGTTTCAAAGGTGCGGATGCCGCGCTCGCAGAGAATGATTTGCGAATTGCCCGCCACGGCAATCACTTGCGCAGAGCAGAGTAACTCTTCGAGCGTCGCCGTCATGCCGCGCTTCAGCAGAACCGGCCGGCCACATTGTCCGAGAGCCTCCAGCAGCGCATAGTTCTCCATGCTGCGCGTGCCCACCTGCATGATGTCGGCATATTCGGCGATCAGGTCGACGTCTTCTTCGCTCATCACTTCGGTGACGATCGCAAGTCCGGTCGCTTCGCGCGCCTTGCGCAGAATCTTCAGGCCTTCCACTCCCAGGCCCTGGAAAGCATAAGGCGACGATCGGGGCTTGTACGCACCGCCGCGCAGAATGCGCGCGCCCGCTTCGGCCACCGCTTCCGCAGTCCGCATCAACTGGCTCTCGGATTCGACGGCGCAAGGACCGGCCATCACGACGAAATCGCTGCCGCCGATCTCGATGTCGCGTACCCGCACAATACTGCGGGAACGCTCGCTGGTCTTAGCGACGAGATCGAAGCAGGAGAATTGGCCGTTCCATTTAGGATTCATGCGCGCCGCCATTCTAATGAGCGGCCTGTGCCCGATCATTACTACGAACCTATTAGACCCGCATCAATACAGGGCAAAATCAGTGTGAGTCCCAGAACAACGACCCATTAAGTCCTTTGTATCGAGAAAGAAGGCAGGAGCTTGTGATTTCGATCACGCATGAGAGCAACGGCACGCACAAAATCACAGTTTGGGGGTGATCCGAAGCACTTGATCCGTCGCATCAGGCATGGGATGCATGACTCGGTCTTGTTGGGGAACCCTACACCGTTGTCGGGAATTCCTACGCGAAGCGGAACAGAACCCGCACATCTCGTTGAATCTACTTGATGGTGTCTGGATTGCTGTGTGTAGGGTGGCCGTGGGGTTTTACGGCAGGGAGGTCACCCGACTATGGCTGCAGAGAATTGGACATTCTGGCTCAACATGACGAACTTCGCGTTGGGCCTCATCACCCTTCTGGCGCTGCTGGTCGTCTTTGCGGCCGTGGGCTGGGATTTACTGGTCCGCAAAGTGCACGCAGCACGCCAACCGGACAGCATGGATTTGAGCAACATGGATGCGGAACTTCGCGCGATGTTGCACGGCGGATCGCACAGCCTGTCCGTACCCGGCCTGGGACTGACGATGGCAGACGGCGGCGAGAAAATCGAAACCGACGAGCCAGAGTCCTCAGACGAGAAACCTGGGAAGTGAATCATGGCCTGCCCGTTTCTGAAAGAAGGTCGAGCGCGATATTGCCACGCGGCGCCGGTGCAGAAGTTGATCCTGGACGGACCGGGCGCGACCGATGGCGGGCGTTGTGATTCGGCACAATACACGCAATGCGGACTGGTCGCGAAGAATGGCGTGCAACAGGATCGCTGCCCGCACCTGGAAGAAATCCGGGTGCAGTATTGCGGCGTCTCGCCGGTCACGAAGCTGGTGCCCTTCAGCGACTCGCAACTCTCCAGTTGCACCAGCAACACCTACCGCTACTGCGATTCTTATTTATTGCTGGCGCGGCCGCACACCAGCACTCCACCAGGGCATCTTCTGTACGCGCCGAACCACTTCTGGCTGGACGCCGAGGAATCCGGACTGTGCCACATCGGCATTGACGGATTTCTGGCGGATGTGGCCGGGAGCGTGGACGGCATCACCTTTGTCACGGCGCAGGGCACGCACTGCCCGGCCCTGGCCCTGACCGTCCATGGGGTGGAATGGCCCATGAGCTTTCCCAATCCGCTGATGATTCAGAAAGTGAATAGCCGGGTACGCAGTGATCCCGCCAGGCTGACGGCCGATCCCTACGGCGCAGGCTGGTTGTTCGAAGGCTGGGAAGTTCCGGGACGAACGCGTACGGGCCTGGTCGCCGGACCGCAAGCCGCCGCTTGGCAGGCAGAGGAACGGCAACGGCTGACGCGCGAAATCCACGAGACCCACGCTCCGGGCTGTGATGGCGGATCGCCCGTGCGGGGAGTGGCGCAGTTGGTATCGCGGCAACACCTGGTGTGCTTGTTCCAGCATTTCTTTTCCAACCGAGGCTGGACGGTGGAGGAATGAGCGTGGCGCGAAATACTCTCGTCTTCGGATTTGGACTTGCGGTCGCGCTGCTGGCGGGGTGGGTCGGATTTCCGCGCGCGCTCTACGTGCAGCGGCAACAGCCGCTCGAGTTTCGTCACAAAACGCACGCGGAAAAGTCTGGCGTTGCCGACTGCGGTGAGTGCCACGCGATTCGCCAGGACGGAGCTTTTGCCGGCCTGCCCGCGATGGAGAAATGCGCGGCCTGCCACTCCGAACAGATCGGAGAAAGCAAAGCCGAGGCCACGCTGGTCGACAACTTTATCAAGCCTGGACATGAGACTCCGTGGCTGGTGTATGCGCGGCAGCCGGCCAATGTCTGGTTTTCTCATGCCATCCATGTGAAGCGGGCGGGCCTGGCCTGTACGGAATGCCATTCCACTTATGGCGAGTCGGACCAGGCGCGGGTTTACCAGGTGAACCGCGTCAGCGGATACAGCCGTGATATTTGGGGGCATTCGATGTCGCGCCTGCGACGTGCGCCGCACGACGGCATGAAGATGAGCGACTGCGAAGGCTGCCACCGCCGGCACAACGTTGAAGTGGGCTGCCTCGGTTGCCATGAGTGACGGGAGAAGCATGAGGGAAAAGCATGAAAGTCACGCGACGGGACCTGCTGGTGTGGAGCGCGGGAGCGGCGGCGGGACTGCTGGTTACGCCGGTGCCCTGGAAACTGCTGGATGACACTTCCATCTGGAGCCAGAACTGGCCGTGGATTCCACAGCCGGCGCGCGGTCCGGTCGACGTAAAGCAGTCGTCCTGCACACTGTGCCCGCATGGATGCGGGATGAAGGTGAAGATGGCCGGAGGATGGCCCGTGGGAGTGGCAGGAGTAAGCAGTCATCCCGTAAGTCGCGGGGCATTATGCCCGCTCGGATTCGGCGCCCATCAACTGAACTGGCATCCGCGCCGGTTGCGAGACGCTTCTGCACCGCGGCGGTAGCTCCTCCTGGGCCGAAGCCAAGCAGGCTTTTGCCAAAGCGTGCAGCGAAGGCCCAGTCGTAATCATCGATGGACATCCTGGCCGCGCCGCTTCGTCGGTGCTCCAGTCCTTCGCACAAAAGCGGGGCAGCTATCGGGTGGTGCTGGGCGCGGAGACTCAGGCTCTGACGCCGTATGAGATCCTGGAGCGGCGTGCCGGCTTCCGCGCTGGGCTACGATCTTGAGAACGCACAGACCATTGTGAGCTTTGGTGCGCCATTGCTGGATGGCTGGGGCACTCCCGGGCGGTTGACCCGGTTGTGGGCGGAGCGCGCGGCCGGCATGGCGGACCCGCAACTGCGACTGATCCAAGTCGAACCGTCCCTTTCTCGCACCTCGGCACGGGCGTGGCAGTGGATCCCGGTTCCTGCCGGCGGCGAGGCCGCTTTGGCCGCGGGCTTGGCGCGCGTGCTTCTCGAAGAGCATCTTGTACCCGCGCGGGGTCCCATGCCGCCACTCACACTCGCTGAAGCCGCTGCGCAAACCGGGCTAACCATCGAAGCGATTCGCAATCTGGCGCGCACCATGGTCGCACGGACCTCCCGCAGTGGCGATCGCGATCGACGGCAATCCGGCAATCGCGGCACTGAATGTTGTGCTGGGCGCTGCCGGAGCAGCGCGGCGGCATCGTGAGACGGTCGATGCGTTCGGAGAAGCATGTTCCCGCTGATGCGGTTATTTCCGCACGCGCGGTGCTGGTCGATTCGAGCGTGCCCTGGGACTTTGCTCCGCAGACCGACGCTGAGGTCTTCCGGTTCGCGGCGTGGGATGGAGGATCGAGCAAAGCAGACTGGCTGCTGCCTGCGCCGGGTTTTCTGGAAGAGTTGACCGATGTTCCTACCGCACCGACCTCGGCGATTGAGACCTACGCGGTGGCTCCCAGCCTGGTGAAGACGCCAGCAAAGTGCACAGTGCCGCGCAATTCCTCGGCAACATCGATCCCACTCTGACCAGCGCGGAGAAAATCATTCACGCCCGTTGCGACAGACCTGTTTCGCGCGGCGTGCAGGAACGTGTGATCGGACAGGAAGCTACTCCGGTCGCGAAGCTCGCTTCCATTCAGAAACTGGAAGAGCAGCTGCGGCAAGGAGCCGTCTGGGTTGGCGACGCACCGCGCCCCGGCAGCCTGCGATGCGAACTGAAGGAATGGCCGGCGACCGTGCCGGCTGCACATCCTGAGAGTTGGACGACAACCTGGCCCGCGCCGGTTCTGCCTCCATTGGCCACGAAGCTCTACCAGGAATCGAGCTTGCGGGAACCGCCGGAGAGGAGAAACGCATGAGCGCCCGCTACGGCATGGTGATCGATCTGGACCGCTGCACCGGATGCGGCTCCTGCATGATGGCCTGCGCGGCGGAAAACAATGTGCCGTCCCTGCCGCAGGCGACTGCCAGAACCGGCCTTACGCCGATGCTGGTACGCAAGGCGTCGAATGGGAATGGAGGGAGTCGCGCGCCGCGAGTCCTTCATCCCGATCATGTGCATGCACTGCGAGCACGACACGCCGTGCGTCAAGGTATGTCCGCAACAGGCGGTGGAAGTGGATAAGGCTACTGGAATCGTGATGCAGATGCCGCAACGCTGCCTGGGTTGCCGGTATTGCATGACCGCATGTCCCTATCATGCGCGCTACTTCAACTGGTGGGATCCGTCTTGGCCCGCGGGGATGGAGAAGAGCCTGAATCCGGGAGTTGCGGTGCGGATGCGCGGCGTGGTGGAGAAATGCAATCTGTGCCATGCGCGGCTGCATACCGCGCAAGAAAAGGCTGCGGCCGCGGGGAAGCGCGAGATCGACCCTGCGGACTATGTTCCCGCCTGCGTGGAAGCTTGCCCGACTGGAGCCATCCGGTTCGGGAACCTGGCCGACCAGAACGATCCCGCTTCGCAAGAGGCCGCCTCTCCGGACGCATTCCGCTTGCTGGCACGCATCGGCACGGAACCGAAGGTTTACTACAAGTCGAAGGAGGCCTGGGTGAGAGCGCTGGCGGAGTCCAATTCTGGTCCCGGTCCTGAGATTCAACATGCGGACATGAAGCCTTCGGAGGTTCAGCATGGCTAGCGCCGCTGTTACCGACAGCCGCCTGACGGACAGGAAATGGATCGCCCGCGGCGTGGAGCGAACCTCGCTCTCGCGATTCCTGCTCTGGCTGGTTCCCTGGGCAGTGGTGCTCGCGGTGGGCATCTATGCGGCTGGGTTCTGCCTATATTACGGGCTGAACCAGACGAACATGGACAATCGATTCGCCTTCGGCCTGTGGATCTTTCTCGATCTGGGGATCATTGCCCTGGGCGCGGGCGCGTTCTTCACCGGATTCCTGGTCTACATCCTGAAGCGTGCCGAACTCAGGCCGATCCTGAACACCGCGGTCGTGGTCGGCTTCATCTGCTACAGCGGCGCGGTGGCGATTCTGATGATCGACGTAGGGCAGCCATCTGCGGGCGTGGTTTACCTTCTGGCATCCGAACACCCACTCGATGCTCACGGAAGTTACGTTCTGCATTTCCTGCTACCTGCTGGTGCTCTGCCTGGAATACGTTCCGATCCTGCTGCGTAATCGGCAGTTGCGCAAGCTGCCGTCGTTCCTTGTCTTTGAGCACCAACTGCACAAGCTGGTGCCGGTGCTGGCGGGTGTGGGGACGTTGCTTTCGTTTTTTCACCAGGGATCGCTGGGCGGACTTTACGGCGTGTTGCGCGGACGTCCATTCGCCTTTCGCGATGGGTTCTTCATCTGGCCTTCTACTTTCTTCTTGTTCATTTTGTCGGCGATTGCCTCGGGGCCGAGTTTTCTGATGCTGGTGACAGCCACCGTCGAGAAAGTGACCGGACGGCGCCTGGTGCCGCCGGATGTGTTCCGGCGACTGGGACTTATATCCGGGATCCTGCTCGCCATCTATGTCGCGGCCAAGTCGATTGACACGCTGATCTGGCTGAACGTCACTTCGCCGGCGGTGGGCTTTGCTCCGTGGCAGTACTACATCCACAAGCCCTTTGGAACGCCCATCCTGTTTGTCGAGATTGTGCTCCTGGGATTGGTTCCGGCATTTCTGCTGACCTTTCGCAGAACAGCCATGCGGCGCGGATGGCTGCTGAGCGGCGCCGCGCTGGCGTGCGCGGGAGTGCTGCTGAACCGCTTTGTTCTCACGGTACAGACTCTGGCTGTGCCCACTTTGGCCGTTTGACGAATTTCTGCAGTACACACCGAGCTGGCAGGAGGTCGCCAGCTTTCGCCGGCGTCATCGCGTACGGAGTGATTGTCTACTCCCTGTCGTATCGCTACCTGCCGCTGTTTGCAGCATCAAAAGGAGAGAACACGCATGTTTCCGGGGATTGATGGATTTCACTGGACCGTTGGTCACATCGTTTTCCTGTCTCTGTTTTTCGCCGTGGTGGTGACGATTCTGGCCACGATCTGTCCGGCGGCGTGGCGCACGGCTCGCGACTTTCGCACCCATCGGGCATCGAGTTGTGCTGGAAGGCGGACTTTGCGGAGTTGCCGGAATCCGAGCGACGCTGCCGCCACGAACTTGCGGGGCGAGTGATTTCCAGAACCTGCGACAACGCGTTCGATTGCCGCCACTGCGACAAATACTCCCAGTTTGCAGTGTTGCCCGCGAAGGGAGTCGTTCACTCCCTGGGACTCAATTACCCGGAGGACCGCTTCTATCATCGGGGACACACCTGGGTGAAGCCAGGGGAGGACGGCACTTGTACCATCGGCCTGGATGAATTGGCCGACCATTTGATTGGCCTTCCCGATTCCACGACCATGCCGCGAACTGGGCAGCGAAATCGAAATCAACCAGCCCGCCTGGCGCATGAGGAAGAACGGCAACGAGATTCAAGTGCGCGCGCCGATCGAAGGAACCGTGGTCGGGGTCGGGGGACCGCAGGAGGGCTGGTATCTTAAGATTCGTCCGCGACTGAATCCACACGATCCGGCAACCCTGCGGCATCTGCTGCGGGGACCTGAAGTACACGGGTGGCTGACGCGCGAACTGGAGCGACTGCAAATACAGCTCCGCGCCCCTCACACTCCTCCCAGCCTCGCCGATGGCGGAGTACTCATGCCCGGACTGATGGATGCCGTGCCCGAAGCGGACTGGGATAGCGTGCTGGCGGACACTTTTCTTGAAGCGTGACGCCAGTGGCGGCGACGACAAATCAATGCACGATCTCGTAGCGCTTGAGCTTGTCGTAAAGTGTTGAGCGATCAATGCCGAGGGCGGTGGACGCCTCTTTGACGTTGCCGTGCTTGCGCTCGAGTGCGGCCACGATCGCCCGGCGTTCCAGTTCGCCGAGCGGAACGTCAGGAACTTCCCAGTTTTGGGGCGGCCCGGCGTTCTGCTGCAGCCAGGTGAAATCCTGCTCGTCGAGGGTGCCGTTGCGGCAGGTCACGATCGCTCGCTCAATCACATTTTCCAGTTCGCGGACATTCCCCGGCCAATCGTAGGCGATGAGCACCTTCAAGGCCGCGGCCGTGATGCCGCTGACATCGCGGCCCAGGGCGGACGAGATGTGCTGCACGAAGTGCTCGGCCAGCAAGGGAATATCCTCGCGGCGTTCGCGCAGCGCGCGGCAGGCGAATCTCAATCACGTTGAGGCGGTAGTACAAATCCTCGCGGAACCTTCCCTGCTGCACCTCGTCGGCAAGGTTCTTGTTGGTGGCGGCGATGATCCGCACATCGACCTCCACCTCCTGATTTCCTCCCACGCGGTAGAAACGCCGTTCCTGCAAGACTCGCAGAAGGTCCGCCTGCAATTTGGGGGAGATGTCGCCGATTTCATCGAGGAAGATGGTGCCGCCGTCGGCCAGTTCGAACTTTCCCTTGGCCTGCGCATTCGCTCCGGTGAAGGCGCCTTTTTCGTAGCCGAACAACTCACTCTCGAGCAGAGTCTCGGTCAGCGCGGCGCAACTCACCACAATGAACGGCTTGTCGGCGCGGTTCCCGGAGAAGTGGACCGCCCGCGCCACCAGTTCCTTGCCCGTACCGCTTTCGCCGCGGATCAGCACCGTGCTGCGAAGGCTGGCGATGTCCTGGGTGAGGGCAAGAATCTCTTCCATGCGCGGGTTCTTGGTGATGATGTCGCGGTGGCGATACTGACGGTTCAGCTTCTTGCGCAGAATCGCGTTCTCGCTCTGCAACTTCTTCAGCTTCAGGATGCGCGAGACCAGCATCGAGATTTCCTGCGGATTGCAGGGCTTCACGATGTACTCCTGCGCGCCTTCCTTCATGGCCTGAATGGCGGTGTCGACGGTGGCATAGGCGGTGATGATGATGATGGAGGCCTCCGGCCGGACGCGGTGAATTTCCATCATGGTCTCGATGCCATCCATGCCGCCGGGCATTTTCAAATCGACAAAGCAGATGGCGTAGTCGGTGGACTTGGCGAGTTCGACCGCTTTCTGCCCGTTGGAGGCGGTGTCGACGTGGTAGCCGTCCTCCCGCAACCATGCTCGCCATCGATTCGCACATGACATCTTCGTCGTCCACCACCAGGATTGGCCAATTCTTCTTCATACTTCTCCCTCTCTTGCGGCAAATCTGTGCACCAGTTGCAATCCGCAGCGCGCGCAGTACTGTTCTGCCTTGGCATCCACCAATTCGATGTGCGTCGCCAGGCTCATCGCACACGTCGGCTCCGAACAGTGAGCGAGTCCGAAGGTGTGTCCTAACTCGTGCAGCACTTCTTTGGCGGTACGCTCCCGCAGCAGGCTTTCCTGTGGGGGAAGCCCGTAGAATTCCTGATGCAGGCGGCAGAGCGAGACCACGGCGATGGGCCCGTCAAACTGGGCTTGGCCAAACAGAAAGCTGAGCATCGGGATGGCCAGGTCGACATCGGTGACCCCGAGTACCCGGGATGCATCGCGCGGAGCATGTTGAGCCAGCATCTTCATGATTTCCACGGACTGATATTGCCCCCGCTTTTCGTCATAGGCGCCCTCGGGAATCGACAAAGGCGGCAATCGCCGAATGGGCAGGGGAAACCATTCGGCAGTCGTGCTTTCGATCCACTCCAGTGCCCTTGCCGGCACGTTTCCGATCGCCACCAGATAGAGACCATTCACACTGTCTGGACCTGCACTTCTCTGGATTCCGGAGTACTGTGCTGCGACCTGAGCGGAAGAGTAACGGTAAATGTTGTGCCCTCGTTCCGCTGGCTTGTGACCTCAACTTCCCCTTCATGAGCCTTCACGATCCCGTACAAGACGGCCAGCCCAAGCCCGACTCCCTTGCCCTCGGGCTTGGTGGTAAAGAACGGGTCGAAGATTTTGGAGAGGTTCTCTGGGGCGATGCCTTCGCCGGTGTCCTGCACACAAAGCTCCACGTTATTGCCGTCAGGGAGCAGGCGGGTGCGAATGGTAAGTTTGCCGCCACCGCTGCGGCTGCATGGCCTGAGCGCCGTTGAAGACGAGATTCAGTATCACCTGCTGAATCTGCGACGAGTCGCATTCCACGAGGGGCAGATTCTCCTGCAAATCCAGAACGACTTGGGCGCTGATGAGTTTGAGTTTGTGGTCCGCCAATCCCAGCGTGGTGCGCACCAGCTTGTTCAGATCCGCCGGGGCTCGCTGAGGTTTGGAACGTCGTGAAAACGCCAGCAGGTCGGAGACGATGCGTCCAACTCGGGCGGTTTCGATCGAGATCAGACTGAGATACTTGCGGAATTCGGCTTCGCGTCCCGCCGGGTATTCCCCTTTCGCCATCAGGCGCTCCAGCAGCATCGAAAGGTTGAGCACACCGGAGATGGGATTGTTAATTTCGTGAGCCACACTGGCCGCGAGCTGGCCGAGCGTAGCCAGGCGATCCGACTGGATGAGCTTGCGCTGGGCAGCCTGTAACTGCCGGGTGCGCTCGTCCACTTTGCTCTCCAGGGTCTGCTGCATTTCGTTCAGCTCGGCGACCGCCAATTTCAGGCGCTCCCGCATGCGGTTGAACGAGTCCACCAGCTCATCGATTTCCTGGCTGCGCCGCGTAATTTGGATTGGACGGTCCAACTCCATGGCGCTGACTGCCTTCGTACCTTCGATCAGTTGCTCGATGGGAGTTGCCACGAAACGCCTGGTAAACAGAATCACGAACGCCGCTCCTATCGCTACCTCCAGCGCCGTCCCGACCACGGTCTGAAGAGTGATGGCCCGGGTCTGTTTCTGTACCGGATCCAGGCGCAAAGCAACATCCACGACGCCGAGCACCTTGGTCGATGCGCGGTGCGCATGGCAACTGGCGTTGCTGCACGAAGGCTCGTTGTAAATGGGCGCCACCATGTTGATCGTCTTCACGCCACCCGGCGAAGTGGCATAGCGCACCCGCGAATCTTCCGTCGGCCTGCTGCGAATCGGCCCACTACTGTGACAACTGGCGCAAACCTCGTTGGATTGGCCGACTATGCCGGGTTGCTCCTCCGAGTCGGTCGAGAACACCAGCCGGCCTTCCCGGTTGAACATGCGGATTCGGTCGACCCCTTGCTTGTCGGCGATCACGCGCATGATCTGGTAGGCGGCCTTGCGGTCGTCGTCGAGCATGGCGTGCCAAGTGGCGCCGGTAATGCTGCGGGAAAGCTGATCCGCTCCCAGGATCATGGTCTCCACTAACTGCTTCTTCTGGGTACGGAAATTGAGATATCCGCTGACTCCGCTGATCGCAACGATCAGGATGGTGAGGGAGAGGATCAGCTTTGGGCCAAGTTTTCGAGGCATTTTTGGACCCGGAACCCCTTTGTTTGCTTGGCGGGCAGCAAACCGCGGACGGGGATCACCATCCGCCGGAACCCCTTATCCAAGGCTAACCATGGACCCGGCTGCGCACTGTGATTGTCACCGCGCTGACCCGTGATCCTGGTCACTCACAACCCAGTCCACCAGCGCCATGGCCGCTGCTCGCCTCCGGGCAGGGCCGAGTCTTTTCTGATGGTTGCTATAAGAAATTTGTATTGGACGGACCCAGTTGTCACATTTATTGTCTGCGGATTGAACTGGCTGACAGAGACTCGATCTTAAGAGACCCACATTGAGATCACGTTGAATTTGGAGCAGTTCCGGGTGTGCGCGGATGCCAAGGCATTAGTGGGCGGGAACGGCGCCACCGGCACTGGGACGGGGCTTAGATTTTCGAAAGCTTGGATACAACTCTTCTCATGGAAGAACGTGTTGGCGGCCATGCCCGCCTTCGGACATCTGTGACAGCGCTGGCGTTTCCATTTTCCAGCTGGATTCGCCGGCACGCATTAGCACCAAGAATTTGCGGTCCACTCATAAACAGGAGCACTCAGAAATGACAAAGCGAGCAGGGAGGCGCTCTCTGCGCCGGTCGTTGGCGGCAACCAGCGCCGCCATCGTTCTGGTTGCCGGAATGTTCGCCTGATTATCGGCTTTCAGTTTTGCCGACGACGGGCCCAAGCCGGATCCGGCCGGCACGGCTACCGGGGACAAAGCGGCAGCGGTCGATGCCGCCGGAAATCCCTTTGTCGTTCCCGAGCCTACGGATAAAACCGCTCCCGACTACGCCACCAACAAGAAGGCGTTCGACGACTACCAGGCTCAGGCAGCGAAGGAACCTCTCGCGGTGAAGCTCGCCGATACCGTGGGACACGTCCGGGTCGCGACCAACTTCGCCTGGACATTGAATACGGGTTATCTCGTGCTGTTCATGCAAGCCGGGTTTGCCCTGCTCACCTGCGGGCTGGTTCGCAAAAAAAATGCCGCACACCTGATGATGCTGAACTTCGCAGCCTACGTTTTTGCCTTCCTCGCCTACTACGCCGTCGGATACGCATTCCAGTTCGGAGCGGTAGCCATCAACGCCGCGCCCACCAACCTGGGCGGCGTCCCCACCCTGAACCATTTTCTGATTGGCAGCGGTCAATGGGGGTTTGTGGGGGGAAAGGGCTTCTTTCTTGTCGGTCCAGCCTATGACAGCGGCAGCAATTGCCTGACGCTGTTTGAGGTCGTGTTCATGGAGACCGCGGGATACATCATCGTCGGCGCCATTTGCGAGCGCATCAGCTTTTGGGCGTTCCTGCTCTGTGAACTCTTCATCGGCGCGATCCTCTACCCCATTTCGGGCTGCTGGACGTGGGGTGGTGGCTGGCTCTCGCAGCTCGGATCGACCATGAACCTGGGCCACGGCTATGTCGACTTTGCCGGCTCCACCGTGGTGCATGCAGTGGGCGGGTTCTGCGCCATGGCGCTCGCGATTGTTCTGGGGCCGCGTCTCGGAAAGTTTGGGCCCGGGGGAAGATCCGCGTCTTCCCTGCTCACAACATCGTCTACGTCGTGACCGGCACGTTCATCTTGCTGTTCGGATGGATGGGTTTCAATCCCGGTTCCACGCTGGGCGCAACGGACTTTCGCATCTCCGTGGTTGCGGTCAACACGAATCTCGCGGCAGTCGCAGGCTCGGCGGCAGCCATGCTCATCTGGTATTTCCTGTTCGGCAAGCCCGACGTCACCATGGCATGCAACGGAATGCTGGCTGGCCTGGTTGCGATTACCGCTCCTTGCGCATTTGTCTCGCCAACTTCATCGGTGATCATTGGCTTGCTGGCGGGTGCCCTCGTTTGTGGTGGCGTCCTGTTCAACGAGCGTGTCCTGAAAATCGATGATCCCTGCGGTGCGGTTTCCGTGCACGGCTACTGCGGGTGGCTGGGCGCCGTCTCCGTGGGTATTTTTGCGGACGGCACATACGGCTCCGGCTGGAATGGAGTGGGCGCGGCCAGCTACCTGGGGCACGTAGGTCAAGGCGTGACCGGCCTGATTCACGGCGATACTCGCCAGTTCTGGTGCCAGCTTATGGGAGCGACCTTGTATGCCGTGTGGGCCTTCGGCGCGACGTTCGCAGTGTTCTGGACTGTAAACAAGGTGAAGAGCATGCGCGTACCGCCCGAATCGGAAGAAGAAGGCCTGGATGTTCCCGAGTTTGGAATGCCCGGCTACCCGGAAGACGCGGTGGTCACGGCTCCCTACTGAGTCGGGCCCGGGAAGAAGGGTGATTTCACAAGGGCAGGTCTATGTCCATGCGTCTTGACGGCGATCACCGGGCCATACCCATTCTCCTGGGCGTTGTGACGCTCGCCGGCGTAGGGGTGCTCCTGCTCTGGGACATTGTTCCCGGACGCTTTCCTGCGAAGGCACATGATTTCCTGGCTGCGTTTCCGCTCGCCATGATTGCCTGCGCCTGTCTCGCTTACCAGGTGACCCGGCGGGGGGCACGCTCGGAACTGGTGAGAGCGGCGCTGCTGGCGGCTGCGTTTCTGTTTTGGGCCGCCAACCAGTTTTGGCCAACCCTGCGCCAGGCAACGGTTTTCAACGACATTGCCATCGCACTGTTTGTCTTCGACGTATTCCTGGCGATAACCGCCCGGCCGGTTCCAATTCCTTAACGATCTGGAGCCTTCACCAATCGGCCCTAGCGAAAGCGGCGGATGAACAGGGTGTGGCGCTCGGAGCGGTAGAAACCTACTCCGTAGATGGTGGCTTTTCCCTTGGTGGAGTAGATTACTTGACGAATGCGCAGCACGGATGCGCCGCGCGTCACGCCCAGCAATTCGGCGACGCTGGCATCGGCCGCGGTGGCGTCGACTTCCTCATCCGCATAAGCCAGTTCTACGCCATAGTCATGTTCCAGGGTCGCAAACAAGGAAACCCGCCCCAAGGGTGCATTCACTAATCCGGCAAACTCGCTAGCCGGGAGGTAGCAAGTCTCCAGGGCAAACGGTTCATCGCCAGTCTCGCGCAAGCGTTCAATCTTGACTAGGGCGCTGGTCGCGGGCAACCCCAGTCGAGCCGCCACTTCCGCCTCGTGCTCGACGATCTTCGACACCAGCACTCGCGACCGGGGACTCAGCCCTCGGCTCGACATGTGCTCGGTATAGCTCATCAGCTTGTTGAAATGGATCTTGGGCGCGGCTACAAAGGTGCCTGCCCCGCGCCGGCGTTCGACCACACCTTCCCGCTCCAGGCCGGCAAGAGCGTGGCGCGCGGTCATCAGGCTCACCCGGTGGGTTTTGGCCAATTCCCGCTCCGAAGCAACCGAGTCCCCCGGTTTCAGTTCCGAGGCCTCGATCCGCTTGCGGATGGTGTTCTGGATTCGCTTGTAAACCGGTGTTCCGTTGCGATGGTTTCCTGACATGAATTGACTTTCTGGCCGAACCGCAGCGCCGAGCGACCAATCTTCGCTTCTAGCACCACGTAGAGAATATACGCCTACTCATGTGCTATATAGCTTACTTAGAGCAGCCTGTAAAGTGGAAAGTGCGGATTTGCGGACGGGGCCTAACATCCAGGACTTGTTTTTGCTATAGAGCAGATCGGTTTCTTCGACTGGATCAACCGGCCTCTTGAGCCGATATCGCCCGCCAGGACTCCAGTTTGCGACCGAAATAACCGAGATTTCCACAGCCTGCAGATCGGCCCAGCGGACACGGGGCCTTGCAGCCAAAGTTTGGATCGTTTCTGTGATATAGAGCACATTCGGGTATCGCGAGGCAAAAACTTGCAAGAATATGAATTTTCTTCTTGACCACGATCATGCATGTGCTATATAGCATAGTCGGATTGTACTAGAGGCATTTTCTGCACTCTGTTCGGCGAGTTGCTCTCAGGAGGTAGTGCGATGAAAAGATTGACTTGGGGATTGCTGGTCCTTATGACCCTGGTGGTGTTCTCGGGATTTCTGACGCCGGCATGGAGCCAGGAAGTGACGGCGGCGATCGTAGGAACAGTGACCGATCCCAGCGGAGCACCCATTCAAGGAGCCACAGTCACGGCTTCGGACACCGAACGCGGCACAGTCTGGACGGCGCAGACCAATGAGACGGGCGCCTACAACCTGCTGCGCCTGCCCGTGGGCAACTACACAGTGAAGGTCTCCGCAGCCGGCTTCCAAACGGCGGTACATCCTGCCTTTCACGCTGGTGTTGAATCAGACAGCCCGCGTGGACGTGCAGTTGAAGGTCGGCAAGATCAGCGAGACGGTCGAAGTGACCTCCGCTGCGCCGGCGTTGCAGACGCAGAGCGTACGAGGTCAGCACGCTGATTGACGCGAACACTAACGTGAGTTTGCCCCTGGCGTCGCGCAACTACCTTCAGTTGACGCTTCTGGCCCCGGGCGCGACCAACGTCAATCCTGACGGCATGCGGCAACCGCAGAACATGCTCAACTCCGGCCGCCCCTACATCAACGGCAATCGCGAGCAGGCAAACGAGTACCTGATCGACGGCATCCTCAACAGCGAGGACAAGAACAACGAGACCGGCTATCAACCCAGCATCGACGCGATTCAGGAATTCAACCTGATCACGCAGAATGCCTCGGCCGAGTTCGGCAACTATCAGGGTGGAATCGTCAGTGCCAGCATCAAGTCGGGCACAAACAGTTATCACGGCGACCTGTACGAGTTCTTCCGCAACGACGCGCTTGAACGCGAACAAGGCGTCCGCAGGATGGACCGAAGGCGTGAACAACGGAGTGCTGGGCTTCAATGCCCAGGGCGTGCTGAACAAGCCTGAACTTCGCTATAACCAGTTTGGCGGAACCATTGGCGGACCGATCATCAAGAATAAGTTGTTCTTCTTCGCCGACTATCAGGGGCAGCGTCTGGTGAATGCCGGTCCGGACGGGTCGCGCAGGTGCTGACTTCTCAGGCCCGCAGGCGGTAACTTCGGGCAGCTTTGCACTGACTGGGGACGGAACGATTTAGCAGGTCCCGGAAACGCACCTGCGCAGGAACATCAAACGTTCCAAGCGGCGTTCCGACGCTAACTGGTTTATCCGACTGGTAACCCCAACGCCGGTCAGCCGATTCCAAACAACAATCTGGCAGCCGCGGGTCTTGACGATCGATCCCGTGCCTCCGCTCTGTTTGCCATGGCGAAGTACTATCCGTTGCCCCAGACCGACAGCCTGGCGGCGAACAACCTCTTCTATCAAGAGCGGAAATAATCTGAACAACAACCAGGGCGACCTGAAGATCGACTATGTCGCCTCGCAGAAAGACCACGTGTTCGGGCGATGGTCGCAAATGGATCTGAACCAGCCCTTCTTCACGGGATGCCTTTTCTGCAACGCCGGCGCCGGCGAAGAGAGCGATGAACCGGTCAGGAATGCCGTGGTCGACTGGACGCACGCCGATCAGCACCAATCTGCTGAATGAAGCTCGCGTCGGATTTAATGCGGTGCGGTTCGATTCGCGGCTCGACCCCGACCTCGTCCCTGGGAAATATCAGCCAGCAGCTCGGCATCACGGGCGGAAACCTCCAGGCGCCGGGCCTGGTGCAGCTGAACATTGTGGGCAACAACGGGGGATCCGCGGCCTTGGGCCTGCAAAACCTGATCCAGGTCTTCCACGACACCCAAATCCAGTTTGAAGACAACGTGATCTATACGCATGGGCGTCACCAGATCAAGACCGGTTTCCAGTATGTGCGGGAGCGTCAGGACTATATCTATCAAGGAAACAATGGCGCGCTCGGCTATCTGGGTCTCGGTACGGCATACCGGCTCCGGACTCGCCGACTTCTGGCTGGGAAACGTTGTCGGGCGGAGCCGGTTCTCAAAGAGATACTGGCGGCGTGGTCAGCAATCCGGCGAAGCTTCGCGGCAATGTTTTTGGAGCGTTTGCGCAGGACGATTGGCGCGTGACCAATACCCTGACTGTGAACCTGGGCTTGCGCTTCGAAGATCACACCCCGCTGTATGAAGTGAATAATCGCAGCGGTAAATTTCGGGCTTACACCGGTACGATCTACACCGCAAACGGCGCAGGACGGAACCGCGAAATTCGGCAACCGGGCCCTCTACAACAATTACCTGGGCATCGGCGACTGGCAGCCTCGGGTCGGCGTTTCGTGGGCTCCCGCCAGGTTCGGCGGAAAGACGGTAATTCGCGCTGGATTCGGCATCTCCCAGTTCATGGAGGGCGGCGGCAGCAACGAGGAACTCACGCTGAACCTGCCGTTCGGCATCCTCCAGCAACAGGCAGCCGGCGGACTCGGGACGCTCTCGAACGGTTTCGGAGCGCCACCAATACGGCAATGTCCCGGTGGCATCAACCAGGCTTGCTATCGAGGGTGGCGTGCGACTCCGAATCTTCGATCAGAACTTCAGGCCTGCGATGATCAATCAATGGAACCTTACGCTGCAACAGCAACTGACCAACTCGCTAACATTCCAGATCGGCTACGTTGGGCAGCGGGGCTCGCATCTGCTGAACTTCGAAGATGTGGCGCAATCGATTCCGCTGGACGCGCAGGGCAAGGTTGCGGGAACGGGCGACCCGATCGTCAACTCGCGTTCCTGGACCGTTCCTGGGCGGCGGAGCCGCCGGGTCGTTGTATTTGGCGGACAATCCCCAGTTCAATGCTGCGAATTGCGGAACCACTGGCAATCCAGCCTGCTGTGGACACGAAACCCTTGCCGGAACCAATATGTCGAACTCCGATCAGAAATACAATGCGCTGCAGGCGGTTTTGCAGAAGCGCATGAGCAATGGATTGCAGGCGCAGATTGCCTATACCTGGTCGAAGTGCATGAGCAATTCGCCGGGATACTTCGGCACGGGGTGGGGAAGCACGCAAGCAACCAGTTCGGGCGGACAGCCTGGATGGGAGAATATTTATAACCCGCGCCTGGATTGGGGTCCGTGCTACTACGATCAAACGCACGTCGTAACCAGCTACGTGACGTATCAACTGCCATTTGGCCGCGGCAAACAGTTCGGGCACGACATGAGCTCGGCGCTGAATGCCGTTCTCGGCAACTGGGAGATCGGCGGAATCGTCACTCTGCACACTGGAAATGCTCTGACCCTGAATAATTTTGGCGGATGGGGCGTAGGCGGCAATTCCGACAACACCAATGGCATTGGCCCCTATACCCTGGCGAACCTGCCGGATTGCAATGGCGCCGTGCACGTGGTTAATCAAAAGGTAAACGCAACGGGCGGCGCGCCAGGCTATATCCAGTGGATTGATCCCAGCAACGTCAGCACGGCTGCTCCGAATACGTTTGGAACCTGTTCGGTGGGGAACGTTCGAGGGCCGGGCTATGCCAATGTGGACCTGAGCCTGCACAAGGACTTCCTCGTCAACGGAAGCGATGAGGCTGGAGTTCCGGTTTGAGGCACTCAACGCCTTTAACCATCCAGTCTGGACCTTCGCGGGCGGGCCGGCGAACGGATCGTTTGATCCGGGTCAATCACAGTTCGGCCGCATTGTGGATTCACAAGGCGCGAGAGCAATCTGCAACTCGGCCTGAAGTTCTACTTCTAACGCACCTGTCGTAGAAAGAACAGTCAGATGCACAGAAGGCAGGCGCTCCCCCAGGCGCCTGCCATTTCTTTTGCGGACTGCGGCGGCGACCACGAATTATGACAGCTATGATTTCGGAATATAATCTGCGAATGCACCAGTCGATGCGGCGATTTGCAGGTCCCTTTTTTTTGACTTTTTTGTTCTTCCCGGTGGCGATTTCACTGGGCAGGCAACGCAGAAGAGTTCAGCGCCTCCCGCGGGAGACGCAGAACACGCCGCCAGCCTGGCGGAGAGCGGACATTGCGCTGAGGCACTGCCGCTCCTGAAGCGTGCGCATCAGGCAGACCGTCGACCGAGACCTCAAGAAGAGAATCGCGCTGGACGGATTGCATTGCGCCATGACGCACGACACACCGTACGACGCGCTCGATTTCCTGGCCGTGCTGAGTCGCGATTTCGCGCATGATCCTGAGGCGCTGTACGCGGCCACGCACGCTTATTCCGATTTTCGATGCGATCTTCCCAGGATCTGGCGCGCGATGCGCCGTTTTCATTCCAAGTCCACGCACTGAACGCCGAGGCGCTGGAGGTCCAGGGCAGGTGGGAGGAAGCTGCCGCGGAATATCGCAAGATCCTGGAGATCAATCCGATGCTTCCCGGGATCCACGCCCGCCTCGGCCGGGCGTTGTTATCCAAACCTCAACCTTCGCCAGCGGAAGTGGAGGAGGCGAAGAAGAACTTTGAAGAGGAACTGGAAATCGATCCCCGGAACGCGGGAGCGGAGTATGTCCTCGGACAACTGGCGGCCGACGCGGGCGATTTTTCGACCGCAATTCGACACTTTACCAAAGCCACGAAGGTGGATGTGAATTTCGCCGAGGCGTATCTGGGGCTGGGAACCTCGCTGAATTCAGCCAAACGTTTCACCGATGCGGTCCCCGCCTCTGGAAACCTACGAGAAGATGGCGCCCGACAGTCCCACCGGACACTATCAACTGGCGCTCGCTTACGCCGGGGCGGGACGCAAAGAGGACGCGAACCGCGAAGCCGCCCTGCAGCGCCAAACCGTCTGAGGCGCTGGAAGCTGTGAAACGGAAAGCAGCGACGGCCATGGAGAAACAACCGTCTTCGGGCTCTTCGGAGCAGAAGTAGCGATGTCGCTCGTATCCCGGAAGCTGGGCAACGCGAAGACGAGACTTTCTGCGGCTTCTTGGCCGGAACCCTCGCATTGCCCGCACTCGGCCGTCTGGCGTTTGCCGCGCGATTCCGCCGTGTATCCATTCTCCGAAGTCCCTTCCTCTGCCAGTGGCATCACCTGGAAGCACACGTCCGGCCTGTCCCCTGAGAAATACTTGCCCCAGTCCACCGGGGCCGGCTGCGCGTTTCTCGACTACGACAACGACGGTTGGATGGACATCTACTTCGTTAACAGTGGGAAGTGCGACATTTTTAGTCCCGCGCAGCCCTTACGAAACGCCCTCTACCGGAATAATCGTGATGGCACGTTCACCGACGTAACCGAGAAAGCTGGCGTTGGCGGCGGCGGCTACGGGATGGGCGTCGCGGTCGGCGATTACAACGCCGACGGATTCCCTGACCTTTATGTGACCCAGTACGGTCGGAGCATTCTGTATCGCAACAACGGGGATGGCACGTTCACAGACGTTACGGACCATGCCGGCGTAGCGGCTCCGGGATGGGCGTCGAGTGCGGTGTGGTTCGACTATGACAACGACGGACGCCTGGATCTTTTTGTCTGCCGCTTCGTGGATTTCGACAAGTCCAAGCATCACAATTGTGGCGCACCCAATATTCCAGCGATCAAGGGGTTCAATGAGTATTGCTATCCGCGGATCTATTCGCCGATGGCGAGCTGGCTCTTCCACAACAATGGCGATGGCACGTTCACCGATGTCAGTCAGAAGATGGGAATTGCGGACAATCCGGGCAAGTCCTGGGGTGTGGTGGCGACCGACATCGAATAACGATGGGTGGATGGATCTGTTCGTCGCGAACGACACGGTCGCCAATTTTCTCTTCATGAACCGCGGTGGAAGGCGCTTTGAAGAAGTCGGCTTTACCGCGGGCGTGGCTTTCGGGGAAGGAGGGAAAGCACGTTCGGGTATGGGCGTCGATTCTGCCGATCTCAACCAGGATGGGTGGATGGATCTGTTTGTGACCAACCTGAATCACGAGCTCGACGGCTTCTATCAGAACCGCACAACGAAACCTTTGATGACATCGCCGCACCTTCCGGTATTGCCAGCGCTACCAAACTCATGTCCGGCTGGGGGATGAAATTCTTCGACTACGACAACGATGGCAATCTCGATCTGATGATCGCCGATGGACATCCCGACGATCTAATCGAAAAGATTTACGACAATGTGGCCTACCGGGAGCCGCTTCTGCTGTTCCACAACTCGGGGAGCGGGTTGAAGAACGTAAGCCACGACAGCGGGCCCGCATTCGCGCGTCCGATGTCGGCCCGCGGGCTTGCCCTCGGCGATTTCAACAACGACGGCGCGGTCGACGTGCTGATTTCCTGCAATAACGAACCTCCGGCGCTGCTCCAGAACAACATCGGACTGCAGAATCACTGGCTCGGTGTAAAACTGGTTGGCAAGAAGGCAAACATCGACGCGATTGGGGCCGTCGTCACTTACCAGGCGAACGACCTGAAGCGCAGCCGCATGAAAGTGGGCGGCGGGAGCTATCTCTCATCGCACGACCCGCGCATGGTATTGGGCATTGGGAAGCGCGCAAAGCTGGACTGGCTCGAAATCAAGTGGCCGCAGCCCAGTGGAATCGTCCAGCGCTTTACCGATCTTCCCATCGATCGCTACATCACCATTCGCGAGGGTCAGCCGAAGTGGGAGTGACCGTGAAGTGACAGGCTGCTGGCTGAGTACCGCGATTTCATTCTTTCTGTGACTCGACACGCACGCCCAGCCACAACAACCCGGCCACCACCGCCAACCCCGCGGTCAAAGATAATGCGGCTTCCCATCCGATGCGCTCCGCAACCCAAGGCGTGAGCGCCGGCGAAACCATGCCGCCAAGGTTGCTGCCAAAGTTCATCGTGCCGCCGCCAATGCCGCTGTGCTCGCCGGAGAGTTGGTTCATCGTCGCCCAGAAAGGGCCCTCGGTGCACAGCACCAGCACGGTGCAAGTTGTAAGCGCAGCCACGGCCACCATCGGCCTGGGAGTACGAGCGCCAATGACCAGGAAGATCGCCGCCGCGCATAGGGCCGCAAGTGGGACGCTGCGGCGTCCCCAGGTTGCGCCCCAGCGGGCCACTGCTGCGTCGGAAGCAACTCCTCCCAGCGGGATGGCAAACATAGTCGCGATCCATGGCAGCGCGGTGAAACTGGCGGCCTGCAGCACCTCGAAGTGACGCACCTGGACCAAATAAAGGTAGAACCAGAAAATGAAGATGTATCCCAGGTAGCCTTGCAGCAGGTAGCTGGCGGATAGAAACCAGAAACTTGGCAGCCGCAACGGTTGCGCAGAGGCCTTCGCTGATCCAGTCGTAGAGCTAGGTGCGGCTGATCCATTTGGACTCCCGTGCGAGTGATGTTGCCGTGGCGCGAACCACCACCACAGCAACCCGGCAGCCGCGCTGAGTAACGCCGCTACCCACAATGCGGTGCGCCACCCGTAGCGGCTCGTGATGGGTGCCAGCAGCAGCGGCGTCACTGCCGATCCCACGCCCACGCTCGCCAGCACCAGGCTGTTCGCCCGGGCTTGCAGGCGTGGCGGCATCGTGATCGCAATCGTTCTGCCCGACGTGGGATAAGTGGGAGCGGCAACGATGCCAAACATGGCGCGGATCAGCCACAGTTGCGGAATGACCATAGCCAGTCCGACTCCACGCCATCCCACCATCGCGGTAAGAGCGCTGAGCATTGCCCATCCGCTGCAAAGAACCAGGAAGATGCGGCGAGCACTGACCCGGTCGGCCAGTCCTCCCGAAGGCACCTGAAACAAGGTGTAGCCAACCAGGAAAGCGCTGAACACGGTCCCCATTTGCGTCTGGGTCAGACCGAACTCCCGCATCATGTTGGGAGCCACAACGGTTATGGCCACGCGGCACACATATCCTGCCGAGGCAGCCGCCATCAGTAGCAGCACGAGACGTTTCCTCGCGGAGGCCGGCGCGGTTGCGTCGCAGGGGCTGCCGTCATGCCAACCTTTTGTACATGATGAGTTCGGAGTGGCCGGGCACGATATAGTTCTTCAGTTCGCCAACCATCTCGTACCCATGCCGGCCATAAAGTTGTTGAGCGCGGTGGTTGAACGACGACACCAGCAGAAAGAGGTGCTCGCGGCTGGCGAAGTATTGTTCGGCAAAGCGCAGAAGTTGTGATCCGACCCCTTGCCCGCGCGCCTTCGCCGCGACCGCAATGGACGCGATGTAAGGCGAACCCGCCAGACCGTAAGGGGCGACCAGAATGAACCCGGCTAGACGACCTTGGTCCCGAGCAACAAAAAGCTCGGTACCCGGACGCGCCAGCGCCGCGCGGCATTCCTGGAGATCACGCTGGAGCGTGATCCAGGGCTCGGTCGAAGCCATTACGCGGGCACACCATTCGTAGTCATCAGGACTGGCTGCCGCGATATGGATCGGAGTCCCCATTCTCATTTCAAGACGTAACTATCTCACAGAATAGAGAGCGCCGCGGCTGACTGCGTACTGTGAATAAATCAAAAGGATTCCCGGTAAGGACCTCATTCTTTCGCTAACATAATCGTTCTGGCAGGTTGAGTCAGAAATTCGGATCATCGATGCTTATAAAGAATAGACAATCGCAAGCGTTCCTCGCTTCATTGCTCGTCGGCTTTTCTTTCTTCCTGTTAAGCGCCACCACCTACGCCCACGCGCAGTGGACTGCGATGAATCCGGTCCGGAAAGTTCAGCAGGAACCCGACGGGGTTCTCTTCTCCATGGAGACCGGCACTTTGAAGGTAAGAGTGTGCTCGGACTCCGTGATCCACGTTCTTTATTCACCCACGGCCTCGTTCCCGAAGCGGACGGACTATGTTGTCATCAAAGAGAACTGGCCCGCCGCGCAATGGACGATGCAATCGACCGCTGATGCCGTTACCCTCACTACTTCCCTGCTGAAGAGTAACCGTCACCCGCAAGGATGGAGCCATCGTTTACGCCGAAGTCCATGGCGACTCGCTGGTGCAGGAATCATCCCGCCGCCTGACTCCCGAGACAGTGAATGGAGAAGACACCTACCGCGCCGAATCCTTCGTGAACATCTATGGTTCTCACGAAGGCCTTTATGGCTTGGGCCAGCACCAGGCCGGCGTGTGGAACTATCGCGGAGAGTCGGTCGACATTTCCCAGGACAACAGCAACATCGCCGTGCCCCTGATGCTCTCGAGCAAAGGCTACGGCATTTTCTGGAACAACACGTCGCGCAGCCGGTTCAACAACCGCTTCGCCAATTATCTCTACATCAGTTCCGAAGTTGCCGACGTCATCGATTACTACTTTCTCTACGGCCCCGAGTTCGACAAGATCATTGCCGGCTATCGGGACCTCACCGGACAAGCCCCCATGTTCGGCAAGTGGGCCTACGGGTTCTGGCAATGCAAGAATCGCTACAAGTCGCAGGACGAAATCCTGGGCGTGGCCCGCAAGTATCGCGACCTGCACATCCCGGTCGACAACATCGTTCAGGATTGGTTCTGGTGGAATCGCAAGGGCGAATTCGTCTTTAACAAGAACTATCCCGATCCAAAAGCCATGGTGGACCAATTGCACGGCGAGAACTTCCACCTGATGATTTCGATCTGGCCGTTCTTCGAGCCCGGCTCCACGAACTATGAGTACATGCAGAGCAAGGGCTGGTTCGTCGACAAGTTCAAGTATGCGAAGCCTCCTTATCATACCGATGCGATGGCCGTGTACGACGCCACCAGTCCGGAGGCGCGCAAATATTACTGGGATCAGGTCAATCAAGGATTGTTCAGCATTGGGCTTGATGCCTGGTGGATGGACACGACCGAACCGGAAACCGAAGGGCAGGAAGAGAACATCCTGCTGAATCACAAACTCGCGGCCGGCAGCGGCAATCGCTATGTCAACGCTTATCCTCTGCTCGACACGCAGGCGGTGTATCAGGGACAGCGGAGCGCGTCCGACAAGAAGCGCGTGTTCATCCTGTCCCGTTCCGCATTCGCAGGATCGCAACGCAATGGAGTGACCGCCTGGTCGGGCGACATCAACTCGGATTGGCTGAGCTTCCGGCGGCAGGTTCCCGCAGGTTTGAATTTCGCGCTCTCGGGAATTCCTTATTGGACCACCGATATTGGCGGATTTGTCTTTGGCAGTCCCACGCGATCCAGCGTTCCGCGAACTGTTTATTCGCTGGTTTCAGTACGGCACGTTCAATCCCATCCTGCGCGTTCACGGCACGCGTAACCCCGATGAGAACGAATTGTGGTCGTATGGGCCCGACGCGCAGACGATTCTGGTGAACTTCGATCGCCTGCGCTATCGCATGCTGCCTTACATCTACTCGCTGGCGTGGAAGACCACCAGCGAAGCCTACACGCCCATGCGGCCGCTGGTGATGGACTTCCGCACCGATCCTCGCGCCCAGAATATTGGCGACCAATTCATGTTCGGATCGGCATTCCTGGTGAATCCGGTGACCGATCCTGCTGCCACGACCCGGCAACTCTATCTGCCAGACGCGAAGTGGTACGACTTCTGGACGGGATCGGTGGTCGAAGGAGGGCAGACTCGATCAACGCCATCGCTCCGCTGGACCGTCTGCCGCTTATATGTTCGCGCCGGATCGATCGTTCCTCTAGGCCCGGACGAAGAATGGTCCACCGAGAAGACTGCCGACCCGATCGAGCTTCGCATTTACCGCGGCGCCAACGGCAGACTTCACTCTCTACGAAGATGAGAACGACAACTACGATTACGAAAAGGGCGCTTACGCGACCATTCCATTGCACTGGGACGAGAGTGGCGCACACCTTGACGATCGGCGATCGCAAAGGACAGTTCCCGGGATGCTGGAGCGCCGGGCATTCCGCGTAGTCTTCGTACGAGAGAACCACGGAGTGGGCGGAAACCGGCGGACGAGGCTGACAAAATCGTGCAATACTCCGGAGCACGGATCACCGTGACCCCGTAAGCCACAGCAGGTTGCACGTAAAAGTTCGGCGGCGCTTTCGCGCGACGCACGCCCGCTAGCCGGGCAGCCGGAATGCCCGTCGAATCTCGCTGAAGCGGGGATCAGAACGGAGGGGATCGAGGGCGCGATCGGTGCTGATCTCAATGACCGTGCAGGAATGGTCGTCCACCGACTTTCGCAGCCACGCAAACGCGTTGTCTTTTTGCCCGAGTGCGGCATAGGTGACAGCGAAGCTGTAGGGAGCGACCTTGCCCCACTGGGGATCGACGAGCAGGCGCGAGAGAGTACTGCGTGCCTCGCTCCGGCGGCCCTCCACGGCATACACGTGGGCGACCTCAATCGCGTATGGGGAATAGCCGCCTCTTAGTTTCTGTGCGGTACGGAACTCGTCGATCGCGCGATCATATTGCCCCGTCGTCAGGTAATCGGCAGCGAGACCGCCATGCGCCGGTGCATTGGCGGGATCGATTTCGAGCGCCTTTTTCGACAGGGCAAGACCTTCTTCGTGTCGGCCCGCCTGAAAATAGATCCATCCCGCGCTATAGGTGATGGGCAACGAAAGCGGATCGAGTTCCAAAGAGCGATCGATCTGCTGGATCGCTTCCTCGGGTCGCGACATGGCAATCAGGTAGAGCGCGTACCGGGCGTGCGCCGTAGCATATTCGGGATCGAGTGCGATGGCCTTCTGGTAGTCTTCGTCTGCACCCGTCCAGTCGTGCTCGTTGACGAATTTCTCATACGCCAGTGCGGCATACGCCTCGGCCAGGGAGCTGTCTAATTCGATGGCCTTCAACGCCGCTACTCTGGCCTTGGCATAGGTCTCGAGGTCAGGCAGATATCCGCCGCCCAGCACCAGGTAGGCATCCGCCAGGCCGGAATAAGCGCGGGCATACTGCGGGTCGCGCGCGATCGCTCGATTGAAGAACTCGACCGATTTGAGAAGGCCTTCCTCGTTGCGCTTGTTCCAATAAAAACGGCCCAGCATGTAATCACGGTACGCTTCGGGATCCACGGGATGAGTACCGTGCAGCCTGGCCTGGACGGCGGGACTTAGATGAATGCGAATCTCGCCTGCGATCGCAATCGACACCTGCTGCTGCAAGTCCAGAACGTCTCGCAGGTCGCGCTCGTACTCTCCAGTCCAGACGTGGGAAGCGTCGCTGCCGCGCACCAATTGAGTGGTGACTCGCACGCGGTCTCCGGCCGAGCGCACGCTGCTTTCGAGTACGTAGTCCACACTCAATTCGCGCGCAATCTCAGGAATCGCCTTGTTGGTCTGCTTGTAGCTCATGACCGAGGTGCGCGCAATCACCCCAAGTTGGGACGGGTTCAGACGGCTTAACTCGGAGATCATCGCCTCCGTCAGACCGTCGCACAGGTAAGCCTGCTGCTCATTTCCCGTGTAGTTGGCAAAGGGCAGGACCGCGATCCGCACCGAACGGGCGCTGGCGCGCACACCCGACGAGGAGGAACTCCCTTTGAAAAACAACGCCAGGACGCCGCCCAGGAGAATGAGGTTCGCAACCGTCAACCAGCGTACCCGGGCGCCGAACCAACGGACCGTGTTCGAACGAATTGGTTCTGCGATCGGGACAGGCTGCACTGGCGGTGGAGGTGGAGTCAGGTCCGCGGCTGGTACAGAGCCGTTCACAGGAGGGACTCCAGTTGCCAGATTATCCGGCCGCAACACTATGACTGGGACAGTCAGTCGATAACCCCGCCGGGGAACGGTCTCGATCAAATCCTCCCCAAGGGTCTTCCGCAGGATGGAGATATTGCGAGCCAAGCTGCCGTCGCCTACATAGCTGTCCGGCCACACTCTGGTTATCAGGTCGTCTTTCGGAACCAGCCTGCTGCCTGCTTCCACCAGCACAGCCAGCGTGTCGAACTCCTTGGGAGTTAGGGCCACGGGCTGGCCTTCGCGGCTGAGAATTCCAGTCCGCAGGTCCAATAAGAATGGACCGAAGGCAAAGCACGTCGCCGGCAAGTCGTTCATAGCGCGCCCAATAGGACCTTTAAGAACTTTTTAAGACTTCTGTAAGGACGGTTCACCCGAACTTCGCTAGCGTGGCTGGCGCAAAGACTCGGGGCCCACAAGAGAATGCTGCTGAGGGTGACCAAGCAACCCCCGCTTGGACGCCGATCTCAGACTGTGGCGGCACTCTAACAGGCTCGGTGTGCCCAGAGCAATGGAACGTCTGTGCCATTCACCCTGCCCATTCCGACCAGCCGTTCCCGATCGACGAAAGCTTTCATCTGTGGCCTAGCGACTCCAGGAATATCTGCTCTACGGAAATCGTCTTCATTATTTGTTTTGCACGGTTAGTGAACAGAAGTCACCAGAACGTCAAGGAGGAACTATGCAGTCTCAGCGCCTGATGCGGACACCCCTGATGGGAGTCTCGCTCGTAATTCTGCTTTTCACCGCGATCATGGCCACCGCCAAGAACGGGCGGGACTTCGCCGGGGTCTACAACGTTAGCAGTGCGGTGGAACAAGGCGACCAGATGGTGGTCACGTTCCGCGTCCACCTTTTCAACAATAGCGACGCCGACTTGAAGGGGGCAGTGGTGAAGCTGCATACGCTGGATCCAGGCCTGGCTGCACCGGCAGCTTTCAAGCCGGTCGCGCTGTGGCGGAATCGGACGGAAGTTCGCCTCACCCAGCAGTTCACCGTTTCCAAGCACGAATTCGAGCGCTGGCACCACGGTTCGCAGCCGGCCTTATTTGTCGTCTACCGCGATAAGCAAGGACAAAGGTGGGAGCGCTACGTACAGGTGACCGGCCGGCCGGCTTTGCCTGAATAGTCGAGCCGCGGCTAGCGAATGGCAATTGACCCTCAGACCAAAACGACCAAGCTCCCAGGAGGAGATATGCGCTGCACACGACTTTTTGCGATTGGGCTGACCGCGATGCTGCTGGCTCTGCCGGCGCTCGGCCAGCAGGACGTGATTTCCACCGTGATCGGCGGTGGACCCAGCAACATGCCCGCCATCGACGCCAACTTGAACCAACCCGCTGCAGTTGCCGTGGACAGCGCGGGAAATTACTACATCGCCGCTGAAGCGCAAAACCGCGTTTTCAAGGTTGACACCACCGGCCTGCTCACCGTGGTCGCCGGCAATGGCCTGCCGGGTTATAGCGGAGATGGGGTCGCAGGGGGCGCGGCGAACGCTATGCTGAACACTCCCCAAGGCGTCGCTGTCGATGCTGCCGGCAACGTCTACATCTCCGACTCGTACAATTTCGTGATTCGGAAGGTGGACACTACCCATACCATCACCACCATTGTGGGAACTCAGGCCACGTGCGGCGGCGCCACTAATTTACTGTGCTATCCCGCGGGTGTGGCCCTCGACAGTGCCGGCAATCTGTTCATCGCCGATAGCTACGACTGCGAGATCAAGAAGTTCGTCCTTTCCAGTTCCGCCATAAGCATTGTTGCCGGCAACGGCACCTGTGGCTTCAGCGGGGACAACGGCACCGCCACGGCCGCCGAAGTGAATTACCCGAGTGGCGTCGCTGTGGATACCGCCGGGGACTTCTTCATTGCCGACACCAACAACTCCGCCATCCGCGAGGTGGTCAAGTCCACCGGCAAGATCAAGACCGTCGCCGGCACGCCAGGGAGCTATGGTTTCGGCGGCGACGGGGGCCCGGCTACCAGCGCCCTGATCAGTTACATCTATCAGCTTGCCGTCAACGGCGCAGGCACAACCGTGACCATCGCGGACGACAACAATCTGGTCGTTCGCCAATTCACTGTGGGCGGCAATATCAACACCGTGGCAGGGAATGGCAGCCTCGGATTTTGCGGAGACGGTGGTCTTGCCACCGCCGCCTGCTTGTACTATCCGCGGGGCGTGGGGGCGACCGGCGCGGGCACCATTTACGTGGCCGATACCTTTAACAATCGCATCCGCACCTTCACCGTCGGCGGCAACATCAACACCGTGGCGGGCAACGGCAGCGCTACCGAAGCCACCGTGGCCAACGGAGTTCCAGCCAACGGCGTAGATCTCTACAATCCGTGGGCGGTCTATGAAGATCCCAGCGGCAATATCTTCGTGGCGGACAGCTACAACCAGATGATTCGTGAACTGTCCTCCGGCCTGGTCAACGCCTACGCGGGCACAGGCACCGCAGGCTTCACCGGCGATGGCGGTGCGGCCACCTCCGCCGGATTGTACTACCCTTCAGGCGTTGCACGCGACAGCGCCGGCAACATCTACATCGCCGATAGCTACAACTGCGTGATCCGCATGGTTAACCCGGCGGGTAATATCAGCACGTTCGCGGGAATCGACACGGCGGCCCCCTCCCCATCCTGCGGCTATAGCGGCGATGGCGGACCGGCCACCAGCGCCCAACTCTATTACCCCTATACCGTGTTTGTGGACAACAAGAACAACGTTTACATTCCCGACACCTATAACGCCGTGGTCCGCGAGGTCACTGCCGGCGCTATCAACACCATCGCCGGCATTCCCGGCGTATCCGGCTATTCGGGAGACGGTGGGCCAGCCACCAGCGCGAAGCTGAATCTGCCAGCCGCCGTGGCTGAAGATGGGGCCGGAAACTTGTACATCGCCGACAGCAGTAACCACCGCATCCGCGAGATCAATGCGGCTACCGGTGTGATCAGCACGGTAGCGGGAAATGGAGCGTGTGCCTTCTCCGGCGACGGGATTGCCATAGAAAACTCACTGTGTTACCCGCAGGGAGTCCGGGCCGACGTGAACGGCAATCTGTTCATCGCCGACGAGTACAACCAGCGCCTGCGCTGGGTGAACGCGGCCGGCATGATGACCACGTTCGCCGGGAACGCAACCGGCGGTTATAACGGTGATGGGGGCCTGGCCACAGACGCCGACCTGTACTACCCAACCGACGTCTGGGAAGATTCCTCAGGAAACTTCCTGGTGGCTGACCAGTACAACAACCGCATTCGTGGCATCACCGCTTTTTCCGCACTCAACTCCACCGCCGGAAGTCTCACCTTCCCGTTGGAGAATGTTGGCGGCACTACCCCGGCGCAGCAGGTCATTCTGAGTGCCATAGGGCCGTTGACCATCAGCAACATTTCCATCAGTGGCGATTTCAGTGAGTCCGACGATTGCCCATCTGCCCTGGCCAACACCGCCACTTGCACCATGTACATTTTCTTCGCGCCCAAGGCCGCAGGAATCCGCACGGGCACGCTCACCATTAACGACAACGGCTTCTTCAACACGGTTTCGACCGTGGCCTTGTCCGGAACCGGCACTGCAATTTCCCTCAGCGGAGCCCCTGCCAACTTTGGCAGCCAGTTGGAAAAAACCAGCAGCGTGGTGAAGAACGTGACCGTGAAGAACAACGGCACGACGGCGATCACCATGGGCGCCATCACGCTCAATGAGACCACTGACTTCGCCATTTCTTCCAACGCCTGTCCTGCCTCCGGCTCGACCCTGGCGGCGAAGACCAGCTGCATCATCGGCCTCACCTTCACTCCCCAGACCACGGGCACGAAGAAGGGTGCGGTGATCATCAACGACAACGATCCCACGAGCCCGCAGATTATCGGCGTGTCGGGGACCGGAACCAGCAACGTTTCTCTCTCACCCACGGCGATCAGCTTCGCCACCACCGCGGTGGGCACCACCAGCGGGGCCAGTAAAATCACTCTGACCAACAAGACGGGAGCGTCCATCACTCTGGGCACTCCAGCCGTCACGGTCAGCGGGCCTTTCGTCAACGCAGCCACTACCACGTGTACCAACGGCCTGATCATCGTCAGCCTGGGCACGTGCATCATCAATGTCCAGTTCAAGCCCACAGTGGTCGGGTATGCCTCGGGAACTCTGAGCGTATCGGACAGCGACGTAACCAGCCCGCAGACCGTTGCCTTGTCGGGAACAGGGACGTCGATGAAGTTCAACCCAACCTCCATCAACTTCGGAACCGTGACCAAGGGAACGCAGGTTTCCTCCACGGTCTCGTTCACCAACGCTGGGACCAGCGCGGTCACCATCACCGGCTATGACATGATGGGAGTCAACAGCGCTGATTTCCTCTTTAGCGCGCCTTGCGGCAGTTCGATCGCCGCAGGACAAACCTGCACCCTCACCATGTACTTCACTCCCAGCAAGACGGGAGCGGAGAAAGCCACGTTCAAGGTCTACGACAGCGGTCCGGGCAGCCCGCAATTGCTGCCGCTGTCGGGAACCGGCCAGTGAACTCGGAAGAGTGAAACTGGTGAAGTAGTCGGGAGCCGCCGGGTCTTCGATCCGGCGGCTTTTTGCATCGAGGCGTGACCGCGGACATCGCCCTTCCAATCCAGGTACGGCTTGCCACGCCGCAAACCCCGCCCGCGCAACGAAAATTCTGCAAGCCACGATTCCACAACCGGTGTTCGGGGTGTGTATCATTCTTCAGGAGCGTTTTGTTCCCTTATGTCCTATCACACCTTATGCGCCAACAAATTCAATTCAACCGCCGCGAACTGCTGTGGGCCGGAGCTTTGGGCCTAGTCTCGCTTCCCTTCTCACCGCTCGCCGCATGGTCGAAGGAAAGAAAGTTTTCAGAACCAGCACCTGTTCCCTACGCCGGTTCGGATGATGCGCTGCTGGACGAGATTGAACGCACTGCTTTTGATTTCTTCTGGAACGAGGCGGGCGCGACGACTGGCCAGGTGAAGGATCGCGCCCTGCTCAACGGCAATGACAATCACACGATTGCCAGCATCGCGGCCACTGGGTTTGGGCTTTCCGGGCTCTGCATCGCAGAAGCGCGCGGCTACAGAAGAAAAGAAGAGATCGTCGAGCGCGTCCGCGGAACTCTGCGGTTCCTGTGGCAGAAACTGCCCCATGAGCACGGTTTCTACTACCACTTCATCGACATGAACAGCGGGGAGCGGCAGTGGAAGTGCGAGATCTCGTCGATCGACACTTCCCTTCTGCTCTGCGGGGTGTTGACCGCGCGGCAACATTTTCTGGACGCGGAAATTCAGGACCTGGCAACCAAGATCTACGAGCGCGTGGACTGGCCGTGGATGTTGAACGGCGGCAAGACGTTTTCCATGGGCTGGCATCCCGAGTCCGGATTCCTCGATGCCCGGTGGGAACACTACTGCGAGCTGATGATGATCTACCTGCTGGCGCTCGGGTCGCCGACGCATCCGGTTCCGGCAGACACATGGAAAGCGTGGACCCGGCCCACCGTCAAATTTCACGGCTTGGAATATATCTCGGGGAACGACCCGCTGTTCACCCATCAGTACTCGCAAGCCTGGTTCGATTTCCGGGGCAAGCGTGACGCTTACGCAAACTATTTTGAAAACTCGGCAAAGGCGACGGCGGCTCATAAACAATTCTGCCTCTCCCTGCGCCCGGAATTCCCCGATTACAGCGACCACCTTTGGGGCATCAGCGCGTCCGACTCGGCTGCCGGATACCAGGCTTGGGGCGGGCCGCCGCGGTTGGGGAAGCTCGATGGCAGTGTGGTGCCCTGCGCCGCGGGCGGTTCGCTGCCGTTTCTCTACCCTGATTGCATTCAGGTTCTGCGCACCATGCGGGAACGGTATGGCAAGGCCTGGGGACGCTACGGGTTCGCCGATGCCTTCAACCCGCTGACCAACTGGTATAACCCAGACGTGCTGGGGATCGATCTGGGAATCACGATGCTCATGGCAGAGAACCAGCGCACTGGCTTTATCTGGAACACATTCATGAAAAACAAAGAGGCGCAGCGAGGGATGGAGAAGGCCGGGTTCCAGACGCAACATGCGTGAATTGATTCTCATCTTGGCCCTTAGTCTTTTGGCGGCGAACTCCTCGCAACCTTCCGCTCCAGCACCCATCGAATTCGAGGACATCGCGGGGAAGGTCGGGCTGCACTTCGTCACCCAGAACTCACCGACTCCGAACAAGAATCAGATTGAAACCATGGTGGCCGGAGTGGCGCTGCTCGACTACGACGGCGATGGCTATCTGGATATCTACCTGGTGAACGGTGCGGCCATTCCTTCGCTTAAGAAAGAATCTCCTGCCTACTGGAACCGGCTGTTTCACAACAATCACGACGGAACGTTCACGGACGTGACCGAGCGGGCGGGACTGGCCGGAGCCGGGTACGGGATGGGCGTCGCGGTGGGCGACTACGATAACGACGGAAGACCTGACCTGTTTCTGGCCAATGTCACCGGCAATCAACTCTTCCATAACAACGGTGACGGGACATTCACGGATGTGACCGCGAAGGCGGGGCTGTCGGGCGCTCAAATGAATGGAAAGAAGATGTGGTCGGTGGGCGCCGGTTGGTTCGACTACAACAATGATGGGCGGCTCGATCTGTTCGTGGTCAATTACTGCGTTTGGGAAGTCAATAAAGACCCATACTGCAGTCTCAAGAATGGAGTGCGGGCTTACTGTCATCCCAAGCTTTACGCATCCCTGCACAACACGCTTTACCGCAACAATGGGGACGGAACCTTTACCGATGTTTCCCAGGAAACCGGGATCGCGGCGCACATGGGCAAGGGCATGAGCGTTTCGTTCGCGGATTACGATGGCGATGGATACCTGGATGCTTTCGTGGCAAACGATACGACCCCGGCGTTTCTTTTCCATAATCTTGGAGGAAAGAAGTTCGAAGAAGTGGGCGTAGCAGCAGGTGTGGCCTACGCGCCCGACGGCACAGCGCTGTCGGGGATGGGATCGGATTTTCGTGACGTCAACAACGACGGGCGGCCGGATATCTGGTACACCGCGGTGGAACACGAGACGTTCCCACTGCTGATCAACAGCGGGCACAGTGATTTCGACGACCTGACGCAAGCCAGCGGCTTGCAAACGACCACGAACATGTCCGGATGGGGCAACGGAATTTACGATTTTGATAACGACGGATGGAAAGACCTGTTTGTCGCCCGCGCGAACGTCATGGACAATATCAACGAACTGTTTCCCGACCGAAGGTATCCCGAACCGAATTCGGTGTTCCGGAACCTTGGCAATGGGAAGTTTGCCGACGGTAGCCAGAAGGCAGGGCTGGATTTCCAGGCAGAAGGCGTACATCGAGGCGTCGCTTTCGGCGATCTCGACAACGATGGACGAATCGACGCCGTTGTTTCCGTGCTCGGCGGACCGGTCAAGCTGCTGCACAATATCTCCCGCACGGGCAACCACTGGATCCTTCTAAAGTTGGTGGGCACGAAGAGTAACCGCATGGGAATCGGGGCCCAGATTCACATCACGACGGAAGACGGCCGGTCGCAGTGGAATGAAGTCACCACGGCGGTGGGCTACGCTTCCTCCAGCGACAGCCGGGTGCACTTTGGGCTGGGAAAGAACCTACATATTAAGGATATGGAAATCCGGTGGCCGAGCGGGATTAAGCAGACCCTTCACGACCTTGCCGTGGACCGCATCCTGAGCATCGAGGAACCCCGGCAGTAGCGGTTCAATGCTGCGGTGGGGGCAGGTCCTTTACCGGAATCTTTCCGTCGGCTGCGCTGTCAGGTGCAAGCTGCCCACCGGTTTTCGACTGCTTCCCTTCTGCCGTTAAACGCTGGAACGTGGCGCGGGCGCGGGCTGCGTCCTGCTTGCGTCCGGCGCGGGAGTACGCGGTGCCCAGCGCAAGATAGATCCTGGTTTCGCGGGGGAACGCCTTTTGCGCAACCTCCAGTTCTGGAATCGCCTTCTGGTAGTTGTCGATATCGAGCAGCAGCATGCCGAGCAAGTAGTGGCTGAAGGGCTGCCGGGGAGCAAGTTTCACCGCCTCTTCCGCGTAGGGCACGCCCGCGGCAGAGTCAGTCTTGTACATGGCAGCGGCGATCTGCAGACGCGAGACTACATCCGAGGGATTGTTCTCGATCTCCTGTTTGAATTCAGCGACTGCCCCGGGCAGGTCACTGGCCTCGACCAGAAGCAGTCCGAAGGCATAGTGAATGCCGGGGTACTTCGGATATTGAGTGATCACTGCACTCAGAACCACGCGGGCCTCATCGAACTTCTTCTGTGCGGCCAGGCATGCGGCGCGGCCGACTCGAGTCACGATCTCGGAGTCTGTGGAACCTTGCGGCGGGGTCTTGCCGCGGTTACGCAGCAGCGTCATGCCCAGCGCCGTGGTCGACTTCATCCGTTTGCACCCCTTGCAGGCACAATTGTCCCAGGGTTAGACGCGCGGCCTCGAACTGTCCCTGACGCTGCAGCAGCACACCCTGGTGGTAAAGCGCGACGTGTCGTAGTTCGGGATCTTTATCGAGACCGAGCGCCGCCCCTTTGTCGAGATGCTTGCGGGCAGAATCATCGTGGCCGAGTTCGAACTCGGAAAGTCCGAGCATAACGTAAGCGGTGCCGTTGCCAGGCGCGAGTTGGGTTACTTTTTGGAAGGCTCGGGCGGCCTCGTCATAGGAATTTCGGTCGTACGCGATCGTTCCCAGCGACCACCAGCCTTCTGCCCACCCTGGACGCAGCGCTAGAGCCTTCCGGTAGAGGGGTAAAGCCTCGTCCAGTCGATTGGCGTCGCGCGCGGCATCGGCCTGCGCTGAGAGTTTGGCAAAGGTCGCCGCGGAAGCCGGCGGAGAAGCTGGCGTGGCTCTGCGCGGCTGCGGATGAACCCACCAGAACAACAACCAACGCTGCCCGGCCTGCCATGACGTTGGCGCTCCGGAAATTGGACAGACGAGAACCCACGCGGAGGATGAATCGAGTAGTGCTCTTCAGGAGGTAGTTCAGCACACCCGCAGTCTAAATGACACGCTGCCGCAAAATGAATCGTCCATTCATTCTGCGGCAGCGTGTTTCGGAGGCTCCCCGTTTCCGGAGGAGCACACTTGCACTAGAAGTTGAACCGGGCCTGCATCTCAATGGTGCGCGAACCCAGAGCACCCGTCGCCTGGCCAAAGCCGTGTCGGTGACGGTGTTATCGACATTGTTGAGGTTCAGGGAGTTCAACAGGTTATAGAAGTTGATGCGGAATTCGAGCTTCGCACCTTCGCCCAGCACGGGCATGGTCGGAAGTCCGAACGATTTGCTGATCGTGGCATCCACGTCGAAGTAACGAGGTCCACGGAAGGAGTTGCGGCCTACGCCGGGCGCCTGCGGCGCGGCACAGGTGGCGGGAAAAGGAGCTGTGCAATCCGTAAAGGTTGGGGCTTTGAAGTAAGCGAGCCCACTGGTGCCCGGCCCGCAATTTGTGGGGAAATTTCCGCACGGACTCAGGAAGGTTGAGTTGCTGTATGTGGTCTTCGCTCCACCCAGGTATTGAGCCGGCAGCAACTGGGAATTGCCTCCGTTGTTCGGATAACAAGCGCCATTGTTGTAGATCAGATTACAGGTGCTGTTGAAGACCGGCGACCACGGGAAGCCGGAGTGCGCGTTCAGAATTCCGCTGAAGCTCCATCCGTCGGCAATCTTCTCCAGCCAGCCGTTGCTGTGGAAAAGAACTGGCGAATAAATCCCGTAGAGCTTGAACGCATGGGTCACGTCGTAGTCGGACGGACCCCAATCGCCTCCATGGGACCACACATAGTTGCTGACGTTGTAAGGTTGCGATCCGTTGTCCATGCTCTTGGCGAAGCGATACTGCACATCCAGTTCAAAGGTATGCGCAAAGTGATGGGCAAGTTCGGCGAGCAGGGCGTTGGAATGCGCATTACCATCCTGTGCGTACCAGTCCACATCAGTCACCACGGGATTCAATGCTATGCCCTGCGCTCCATAAATCTGATTCAGGTTGTACTGCCGGGTTAAGTGACGCGAGTTGCTGCCCTGGTAGCCAAGGCTGGCAATCCACTGCCGTCCCAGATCGTACTGCGCATCGAGCGAGTAACGATAGGTATAGGGCGTCGCGTAGTTTGCGGGAAACCCAGTTACGCCGACAGTGAGCTGCGGCGCAGCCGTGATCACGGGAAGGAAGGTGGATTGATCCAAAGTGATTTTCGCATTCGTGTTGCTCGGGTACGGCAGGAACGTGTGCGGATCGCTGGGGATGGCATAGACGATCTGCGACCCGGTGAGGTTCGAGTTCCCGTTGGTGAAGGGCAGATTGGTCCAGCCGTTCAACGTGATCGCTTCCTCTTCACCGGTGTAGCCGATGCCGAAACCGCCTCGGATCACCAGTTTGTTGGACAGATCGTGGCCGCCGATCGCACTCGGGCTCCAGGCGAATCCCAGCTGCGGGCCGAAATCTGCCTTGGAGGCGTTGTAGAGATTGCCCCCTACCCTCATCCTGAGGTTGGTGAGCACACTCGATCCGGATCCCAGAACCGGAGTACTCAGTTGGTTCTTGAGAAAGCTAACCGGCCCGAAATACTCCCAGCGCATGCCCAGGTTGACGGTCAGGTTTGGCCGCAATTTCCAATCATCCTGGACAAAGAGTCCCACCAGCGTGGAGCGAGAATCCTTCCGCACATCGGTGGGAGCCCCCGTTTGCGGATTGAACGTACCACTCTCCAGATCCGGAGCGTCGTTGAGGAAGTTCCAGTAGTTTTGAAAGTAGAAATTGGGCCGGGCCGACCACGGAGCATCCTGCACAAACTGAAGCTTGGTGATTTCCCCGCCAAATTTCAGCGTGTGGCTGCCGTGGACTTTGGTGACCACATCCTTCAGGTTGTAGGTCCACTGATCGAAAATGCTGCCCGCAGGGCCGCCCAGATGCATTGCATCCCGGACATACGGTTCCAATCTGGCCGCCGGCATTGGGATCACCGATTCTTCCAGTCTGCGGCAACCCCAAGGGGATCTGAGGGTTGCTTTTCAATTCGTTCCAGCGCCAACCCGCCGCATTGAACCGCAGTTCGTTCAGCAGGGTCGCGGAAAAGGTGTGGTCCCACAAGGCCGTCTCTGCTTCATTCGTGGCGTCATGGTGGAACAGGTTGGCCGAGCGGAACCCGCTGTAGGAAAGCGACGACACCGGCACTCTGTAAAGGCTCAAGGCGATCAGGTCTTTGCTGGTTGCGTTGAAGTCCACCCGCCCATTGAATTGCTGGTTCGTATTGTTGTTAGGGCCGATCGTGTTGGCGTTCATGATGTCAGGGACGCCGTCCAGGTTGGTGTTGTTGGCGTTGGGGCCGGTACCGTCTCCGCCCATCCCGGGCTGAAGGTGGCCCGAGAAACTGGGATCCATCGTTCCCAGCGCGAACAAAGCCGGATTCAAGGGTTTCCCAATGTCCAACCCCTTTCCAGGGATCTCGTTGCAGTTGGCATAAATGCCCTGGGAGGGGTTCGCGTTTGCCGCATCGATCAGCCCGATTGAACCGCAGGTTTGATCCACCACTCCGCTGATCTTCGCAGTCTCTCCCGGGTATGCGGCGTATTGCGCAGCAATGCTGCCTGCCGGCGCCAAGGCCAGGAGTTGCGGTGTTTCGAACCACTGCTGGCCGGTAACGGTCGCGGTATTTTTGATCCGCTCATACGAGAAGAAGCCGAACAGCTTGTTCTTTAGGATCGGACCACCGATGCTGCCGCCCCAATCATTGAACCGGGAGGTGTTCCTCTGCGGCGTCGCCGGTTGACCGGCCGTACCGGTCCATGCCTGGTAGGAATTCAAACCTGGCCGGTCAGCCTTGAAGAAGAAACTGCCGTGATAGTTATTGGTGCCGTTCTGCGAAATCACCTGGATTTGCGCGCCTGAAAAACGTCCGCTCTCGGCGTCGTAGCTATTGCTGACGACCTTGACCTCCTTGACGGAGTCCTCGTTGGGAGTGACGACCGCCGCGCCTCCCCACGACACACTGGTAATCCCCACGCCGTCGAGGGTGATGTTATTGGCATTAAGCCGGCCGCCATTGGCCACGATTTGCGGAGCGTTTTCCGTTTTGAAGGGCCCGTCGGTAGCGCCGCTTCCGCTGGAATTGGTGCCCGGCAACTGGTACGAGCCACCTCCCTGCTGCTGCGAACCATCGCCAAAAACACCGGGCGCCAGTTGCGCAAGTTGAAACACGTCGCGGCCAAACGAGGGCAACTTCTGAATCTCCTGGCTGGTCACTGTCCCGCTCACCTGAGCGGTCTGCGTGTCGATTGGAGGCACGTTCAATCCGTTCACCGTGATGGTTTCCGTAGCGGCTCCGAGATCCAGTTCGACGTTGATAGCGTTCGCCTGTTCCGCGATCACGTTGAGGTTGTCGAGAATCTTCTTTTTGAATCCAGATTTCTCGACAGTGAGCGAATAAGGGTGGGGGGAAGCGCATTGAAGTTATAAATGCCGCTGTCGCTGCTGGTGGCCTGCAGGATACGGCCGGTCTCCTTGTCCATCAAAGTGACGGTTGCACCAGGAACCACTGCACCCTGCGGATCAGTGATCGCTCCCTGAATGGAAGCCCGATACTGTGCGTGGGCCATGACCGCGGAAAGGATGACGCAGGCAACCATCGAAATGGCGCGGAGTACACAAGAAGTGGATCGGCTCATTGACGCCCCCTGTATTTCTCAGAACTCACTTTCCCGAGCACTACATCTACTAAAACGCTACAAAAGCGATTTAGTAATATTCCGACCGCTTATAGCACAGGCGATTTTCCACAGTCAAGCGCATTGTTTTGCAGGAGGAACCCGCGTCCTGGGCTGGCTCCGAAACGGGATTCCCGCGAGCGCGCACCTTATCGATTTTGTTCGGCCGCTTACGAGAAATTCAGGAGGCGCGAGCTGCGGTGGCCTGGGGGTGACATTATTTCGGGAAACTTGTGACCGGAACAGGTCGGCTGGCGCTTGGAGGCAAGTTCGCTATTTGCGGCGACGAACGCCGTTCGGAGCCTGGCAGGTGGTCTCGCGGATAATCAGTGTAGGTTCGACCATGGTTTCGCCGCCATGCGAATCCGATCCAGAGCGCCGGATGCGCGTGAGCAGAGTCTCGGCGGCGATCCTTCCCATTTCGCGCAGCGGCTGCCGCACTGTGGTGAGCGCCGGATTCTGGTACGCCGCGCTCTGAATATCATCGAAGCCCACCACCGAAACGTCGCCGGGAACGCGCATCTTAGCCTCGCGCAGTGCCCGGATCGCACCCATCGCTGAAATGTCATTAAACGCGAACAGGGCCGTGAACGGTTTGCGCGACGCCAGCAGCTTCTTGGTGGCCTCATAGCCAAGTTCGGGAGAGGGAGAATCTCCCTCGAGTTGAGAAATGAGCGCCGGGACGATGGGGAGGCCTAACTGGCGGGCCGCCTTTTGAATATTCGCCCAGCGGACAGCCGTGTCCGAGCTGAATTCCTGTCCTTTGATGAAGGCGATGTCGCGATGACCGAGCTGAAAAAGATGCTTGAGCGCGACTTCCGCCGCTCGCACGTGGTCCAGCACAATGTTGGTCACGCCCTTCACCTGGTTGTGCCCGGACACGGTGACCACGGGCACCGAGAGCGAAAGAGTCCAGGGAGTGTCGACTGCGATCAGGCCATCCACGGATCGTTCCAGAAAAAGACGGGGATATTCGTCGATCAGGTCCGCGCGGTGGCGGTGGCTCACGACAAAATAGAAATATCCCTCCTGCAGAAGATGGTCTTCCACTCCGCTCATGACCGAGGCTGAGTAGCCGTCGCTGACTTCGGGGACGATCACGCCGATCGTGAAACTGCGCTGGGCGCGCAACGAACGGGCAAAAAAGTTTGGACGGTATTTGTACTTGCGGGCGGCGTCAAGAATGCGATCTTTCGTTTCCTGGGGAATGGAGTCGGCGACAGGCGAGCGATTGATGACCAGCGATACGGTGGCGGGCGAAAGTCCCAGGCGCTCCGCCAGCTCTTTCAGGCTCACCGGCTTCGGCCCCATCCGCACGGCTTTCCCGACGCCTCGGCCCGTCTTCTTTGTCGTCACGCTGCGCAGTCTCGCACAAACTGAATCCGGGTAGCAAGCGGATGTTTTGCGACAGCACGCGCAATACTTATTGACTTTGGCGAGAAAAACGTTTTTCATACACTGCGAGAAGGCTCTACTAACCCGATTTAGTAGCTACTCGGACCCCGGGCCCGACGGAGGTAGTACCCCATGCCACCCGCAGCACGCAACGTCATCTTCCCTTCCTGGTTGCATCGAAGACCTGGCTTGAGCTTGAGGAGCTTGAACTTGAGGAGGAGGATCGCGCACGCATTCCTGTTGGGCGGAATTTTCTTGTTCATGAGCGGGGTCCTGCTGGCGCAAGCGCCATCCATGCGATTGTCACCGGCCGAGGGCGTCGCCGATACCAGTCTCGACCGCCCGAGTGGAATCACTGCTCCACCAGATGACGCTGGAAGAGAAAGTCGGACAGCTAGTGCAGTATTCCGCCGGCCAACCCACCGGCCCTGGAACGGGCCGGACCGACTATGACGACATGATTGCCCGGGGACAGATCGGCTCGCTGTTCAACGTGGTCGATCCGCGCGAGATCAACAAGTATCAGAAGATTGCGATGGAGAAGTCGCGGCTGCACATTCCCATCCTATTTGGGCTCGACGTTATTCACGGATTCAAAACGGAGTTTCCGATTCCCCTGGGGCTGGCTTCGACTTGGGATCCATCGATCGTAGAGAAAGCGGCTCGCGTGGCGGCCATGGAGGCATCGGCAGACGGCATCCGCTGGACATTTTCGCCGATGGTCGACATCGCGCGGGATGCACGCTGGGGCCGCATGGCGGAGGGCGCGGGGGAGGATCCTTTTCTGGGGTCGGCGATGGCCGCGGCCTACGTGAGGGGCTATCAGGGTGCGCGGTTGGACGCGCCGGACAGCATTGCGGCTTGCGCCAAACACTATGTCGGTTACGGCGCCGCCGAGGGTGGGCGCGACTACAACAGCACCGAGATTTCCGAACACACCTTGCGCCAGTTCTACATGCCTCCATTTCGCGCGGCCGTTGATGCCGGGACCGCGTCACTGATGAGTGCGTTCAACTCTTTAAACGGAGTACCGTCATCGGCCAATCCATTCACCTTGAAACAAGTTTTGCGAAAAGAGTGGGGATTTCGAGGGCTTGTGGTCAGCGACTGGAACGCAATCGGCGAACTCATCCCGCACGGCGTTGCCACCGACGGCGCCACCGCAGCGCGCAAGGCTTTTGTGGCCGGAGTTGATATGGATATGGTGAGCAGCCTCTACCATGACCACCTGCAACAGATCGTAAGCTCGGGCCAAGCGACGCCCGATGATTTAGATGAAGCAGTTCGACATGTGTTACGCGTCAAGCTGGCACTCGGCCTGTTCGAACATCCTTTTGTGGACGAAGGCGCCGCGGCCAAGGCGCTATACCATCCGGACAGTATCGCACTGGCGCAGACCGCGGCCGAGCGGTCGTTCGTGCTGCTCAAGAATGCGAATGGGCCCGGCGGCAAAGCGCTGTTGCCGCTGACGAAGGGAGTTCAGAACATTGCCGTAATCGGGCCGCTCGGCGATGATTCTTCGTTTCCTGGCGGGGCGCCGGAGGGTGCGGGTCCCCGGGTTTCGCTGCCCACGGCTCTGGCGGAACGGGTTGGCAAGACCCACGTTTCCCGCTTGCAAGGAAGCGGGATTCTTGACGGCACTGACCAACAGCTTTCCGACGCAGTGGCGGGTGCTCAAAAGGCTGATCTGGTCATTCTGACCCTGGGCGAAAGTCCGGAGATGAGTGGCGAGGCGGCCTCTCGTGCCCACCTCGGACTTCCAGGTCGACAGCAGGAATTGCTGGAAGCTATTGTCCACACGGGCAAACCGGTGGTTCTCATTCTATTCAGCGGGCGACCGCTGACGGTACCCTGGGCGTTTGACCATGTGCCGGCCGTGATCGCCGCATGGCTTCCGGGGCTCGGCGGTGGACCTGCCCTGGCGCGCACCTTGTTCGGCGAGGTGAATCCCAGCGGGAAATTGGTGGTCAGCTGGCCGCGTAGCGTGGGGCAAGAGCCCCTCTATTACAACGCACTCAACACCGGGCGCCCGCCCACCGATGTGGACCTGCTTCGGCCACCAACAGACATCGTCAGCAAGTACGTGTCGCGCTATCTTGACGAATTGAACACGCCGCAATTTCCCTTTGGATATGGCGGCTCTTACACCACTTTTTCTTACGGAACCACCACGGTCAGCACGCGACACTTGAGCGCAGCGGCCCTCAATCAGGGCCTGCACGCCGGAGCGGATGAGGGAACGGCCATGACCGCCGAGGCCGAGGTGACGAATACCGGATCACGGGCCGGAGAAGAGGTGGTGCAGCTCTATATTCAGCTGCGGGGGACCAGCGTTGCGGAGCCGGTGCGCGCGCTGCAAGGATTCAAGACGGTCGCTATAGCTCCCGGCGAAACAAAAAAAGTAACGTTTGAGTTAAAGCCGGAGGCGTTTGCGATCTGGAACGATCACAATGAATTCGCTGCCGAAGCAGCCCAGGTAAAGGTTTGGATCAGTCCTGATTCCGCCCACGGTTCGGCCGCAGAAGCAGAAATTCTGCCGTAGAGAGGTGTGACGCCCGCGCGAACAAGTCGACTCAACGTTCGAGGAATGAATCCATGAAATTCTGCAAGCGTACTCTTTCTGCTTCCAGAGATCTTCTTCTGCTGCTGGGAGTGGTGTGGTTTACCTCGGCCGCGTGGGGCAGCGCAGAATATTATCGCCACGTCGTTTTCGACACCAGCCTGACGCCCGAATCCTACTTTTACAGCCAGGGCATGGCCAACGGCGCGAGTTTTCTGGAATTGAAAGATCGTCGCCTCCCGGTCGAGACGAAGACATTTCTGACCCCGCCGAATGCGCTCCGCCTGCAGTGGCAGTCGCAGCCGGGAGGAGGCTGGGAAGCGGAAGTCCGGGTCGATGGCCACCGCAATCGCTTCCCCGAATTCGAGGGGCACAACCTCTACTTCTGGTGTTTCGCCCCGGAGGCGATTGCATCCGGTGATCTTCCGATGATGGTGCTCTCCAACACGGGCGAGGGTCTCCAGGTAGCGGAATTTCCCGGCGCTTTTACCGAGCCTTTGCCGTTGGGGAAAATCGCTGAAGACATTCCGGCCGGGAAATGGGTTCAAGTGCGAATTCCGCTGTCTGAATTTCGCACTGGGTCGATTTATGAATTTCGTCCGGAGTCTTTGCAGAACATAATTTTTCATCAGAATCGCGCCGACGGAGCGCGCCACACCCTGATCATCGACGAGATTCGAGTGGATGACGATCCGCCTTTGAGCATTTCTTCCCTGCCGGCCCCTGAAAACGTCCGCGCCATCGGCTACGACCGGCACGTGGAGGTGCGATGGGACCCGGTGAGCTCACCATCTCTTGGCCGCTACGTGATCTATCGCGCGCTCGACGGGAAGCAGTTCGAGCCTGTCGGCATTCAAATTCCGGGGACGAATCGTTATTCAGACTTTCTGGGAAAGTCGGGAATCACGGCGCAATACAAGGTAGCGGCTGCCGACTGGCAGTATCGGGTGTCTCCCCTTTCGAAGACGACCAATGCTTCAACCCGCGAATTCAGCGACGATGAACTGCTGACCATGCTGCAGGAAGCGTGCTTCCATTACTACTGGGAAGGCGCCGATCCGCACTCGGGGATGACCCGGGAAAATATTCCTGGCGACGACCGCATCGTCGCGACCGGCGCAAGTGGCATGGGCATTGCAACGCTGATCGTGGGAGTGGACCGCGGCTTCATCACACGCGCCCAGGGGATCGAACGCCTGGCCAGGATCGTGAACTTTCTGGAACACGCCCAGCGTTACCACGGAGCGTGGTCGCACTACATGGAGGGGAGCACCGGCAAAACCCTGCCGGTGTTCGGCATGTTCGACAACGGCGGAGACCTGGTGGAGACGTCGTTCCTGATGGAAGGCTTGCTCGCTGCTCGCCAGTATTTCCGGGGTAACAGCGAACCGGAGGCCGATCTCTACCGGCGCATCTCACAACTCTGGGAGACCGTCGAGTGGGATTGGTATCGCGGGCCGCAACCCGGAGACTTCATCTACTGGCACTGGTCCGCCGAGTGGGGATGGCAGATCCAGCACCCGCTGATCGGGTTTAACGAGGTCATGATTACGTATCTGCTGGCAATGTCGTCGCCAACGCACGCTGTTGGCCCTGAGATGTACTACTCCGGCTGGGCTTCGCAAGACGAGCGCGCCCTGCAATACCGCGAAGGCTGGTCGGGCAGCAAAGACGGCAATCATTACGGCAACGGCCACACCTACTACGGAATCAAGCTCGACGTAGGCGTCGGTACCGGTGGCCCGCTGTTCTTCACTCACTATTCTTTTTTCGGCTTCGATCCACACAGCCTTCACGATCGCTTCACCAAGTCATACTTCGAGAACAACCGCAACATCGCGCTCATCAATCATGCCTATTGTGTAGCCAATCCCAAACATTTCCAGGGTTACGGTCCCGACGCCTGGGGCCTGACGGCGAGCGACGGCCCTGAGGGCTACGTGCCGCACGCGCCCGACGAGAACAACGACCGTGGGACGCTCACCCCGACGGGCGCGCTCGCGTCTTTCCCTTACACGCCGGAAGCTTCCATGGCGGCGTTCAAGCACTACTACCGCGACCTGGGCGCCCAACTCTGGGACATCTATGGACCGCGCGATGCCTACAATCCCGGGCAGAACTGGATCTCTCCGATTTACATGGGGCTGAACCAGGCCCCAATCGCGGTGATGATTGAAAACCACCGCACCGGTTTGGTGTGGAAGAACTTCATGGCGAATCCTGAGATCGCTGGGATGCTCCATAGACTCGACGCTGTCACCGGGAAATAGGGCTCGGGGGTGATCTACGTCGGATGAAACCGCTGCCACCAACTCGCCTGCTCACGCGCCGCGAAATCCTGGGTTACTCGGCCCAGGCCATGCTAGCCTGCCCGGCGCTGGGCTTGGCCAGCAACGATGATGTCCTGCGGAGGCAGCAGTTCCTCCACACCTCCACCGACAACACCTCCTGTCTCCGACGACGAGTTTCTCGACGAGATTCAGCGCGCAGTCTTTCTTTTTTTCTGGGAGCAGTCCAGCCCGACAACGGGGTTGGTGAAAGATCGGGCTCTCGCCGCCGGTAATGACCCTCGTACCGTGGCCAGCATCGCCGCCACCGGCTTCGGGCTTACGGCCCTGTGCATCGGCCACAAACGCGGTTACGGCGACTCCACGCAAATCCAGACTCGCGTCACCACCACGCTCACCTTCTTGCTCAATCAACTGACCAACGTCAACGGCTTTTTCTATCACTTCCTCGACATGAACACAGGCGCTCGGGTCTGGAGCAGCGAGGTCTCTTCGATCGACACTTCCATTCTTCTTTGTGGAGTGCTGACCTGCCGCCAATATTTTCAGGACGCCAAAATCCAGAGCCTCGCCTCCCAGATCTACAACCGCGTCAACTGGCCGTGGATGCTGAACGGCGGCTCCGCCTTTTCCATGGGATGGACTCCGGAAAACGGTTTTATCAGCACGCGCTGGGATACCTACAGCGAACTCATGATGCTGTATCTGCTCGCGATCGGCTCGACCACCAGCCCGGTCCCGGCGTCCGCATGGGACGCCTTCACCCGGCCCAGTTTTACCTACCAGGGACTGACGTACATCACCAACCTCTACGCCCCACTGTTCATTCACCAGTATTCGCACGCATGGTTCGATTTCCGCAATAAGACGGATAAGTACGCGAATTATTTCGCCAACTCCGTGACCGCCACCCAGGCCCACAAACGGTTCTGCCTTGCGCTGCAATCCCAATTCAGCGATTACCAGTCGAACGTGTGGGGCATCACGGCCTCCGACTCAGCCAGCGGATACACTGCGTGGGGCGGCCCTCCTGCGATGGGAGCAATCGACGGCAGCATCGTGCCTTGTGCCGCCGGAGGCTCCCTGCCGTTCTTGCCGACCGACTGCATCGCCGCGCTGCGCGCCATTCGCCAGCAATATCCGCAGGCGTGGCAGCGCTACGGATTCCTGGACGCCTTTAATCCGATCACTGGCTGGTATGACTCCGACGTTCTCGGAATCGACGCCGGCATTACCATGCTGATGGCAGAAAACCAGCGCAGCGGCTTCGTCTGGAACACGTTCATGGCCAACCCGGAGGCGCAGAGCGCTTTTTCCGCGGTTGGACTGCAGTGAGTCGACGCAGGACACAGGCGCTGAGAGCCTCCGGCATTCTCATTGGGCAAAGGCCCTGGCCGAAAACTGCGGCTCTTGTTGCCGCATCCGGCTCGCACGCTCTCGAGCCTCTGCTATCTGCTCGCTGTTCAACATTCTTTCCAACGAACGCAGCAGGTCCCTGCCGCGCGGATCTCCCGCCATGTCCGCCGCGGTAAGCCAGGAATACGCAGCCTCCGGATCTTTTTGGGTCCCCCGGCCTTCCGCGTACAGGTATCCCAGCTTGATGCGGGCTCCGGTGTGTCCCTGCGCTGCCGCTTTCTGGAACCACAGGAATGCGAGGCCACTGTCCTGAGGCACACCCTCGCCGCGAAGGTACATGTCGGCGAGATTGTTTTCACCCAGGGGATTGCCAGCCTCAGCGGCTTTGCGATACCACATCAAGGCCGTGGCAGCGTTCTTCTGACAGCCGAGTCCCTGATCGTACATATAACCGAGATTAGTCTGGGCGCTGCTGTCGCCGCCTTCGGCTCCCTTCTGGAACCAGCGAAAGGCTTCGCTACTGTCCGGTCGCACGCCCTTCCCTTCCATATAGAGAATCCCGAGGTTGTAGTAGGCACGCGCGAACTGCTGATCGGCGGCAGCGTGCAGCCAGTGCAGCGCCGCTCCGTAGTTGACCTGCGTGCCCCATCCGTTGATGTACATCACCGCGAGGTTTACTTCGGCCGGAGCATACCCTCGCTGCGCCGCCCGCCCAAACCATTGCAATGCCTCTTTCTCGCTGTAGTCGGGACCAATCGCCAGAATGGAAGCGACTCCCAACTGGTTCTGCTCAAACGCGTGCCCGCTGCGCGCCATCTTCTGAACCACGGAGTCGTCGCAAACCGGCGTGCCGCTTTCCACCAGGCGCGAGACCACGGCCAGACTGCACTGCTCCTTCGGTGGGGTTGGCGACGGGGTTGGCGACGGCCTCTGTCCCCAGGCGTTCCCGCCCAGCAGGACTCCCCCGATAGCGATGACAATTCCCATTGCAAATTTGCTTTCCACGGTTGTTCTTTTCACGGTATCCCTCCCGGCTCGAGGTTTGGAACCTCGCTTCCCCGAGCGCAGGCCAAACTTGCCTTGGGAGCGCAGATACCGCAATGCAAGCCGGGTCATTCGTGGGTGCAACCCTGATCATTTGGCAGGAATCGAAACCTCATCCAGCAATGGCTTGATGACAAAAGACTTATTCGTTCGTCCATTGGAACAAGACTGGGGCCCTCGACGTACAATGAAGTACGATCGGAAACCGCAGGACCGCAAAATGACACGCAGTAGCACAGATCGGGCGCGCTTCGGTTCCTTTGAGGTGGACCTGCACACCCACGAACTGTGGAAATTTGGCACCCGGTTGAAGCTGGTGGGCCAGCCCTTCGAAATCCTGGCCGTCCTGTTGAGCAAACCCGGCGAGTTGGTCACTCGCGAAGAACTCCGCGCGCGCCTCTGGCCCGCCGACACTTTCGTCGATTTCAACCACGGGCTCAATGCCGCCGTGAACAAACTCCGCGAAGCGCTGAGCGACTCTGCGGACGCCCCCCGCTACGTCGAGACCCTGCCCCGCAGGGGCTACCGCTTTATTGCCACGATCGAGTGGCTGAATGCCAAGCCGATCCCAACAGTCGAGAGTGCGAATGCCAGTGTGCCGGCGGCGATGCCCGCGGACGTCCCTTTCTCACCGGCGCCAACCCATGGGCTGGAAGGCGATCGAGAATGGCTCCCCACCAGAAGATGGCCAAGGGTCGTCCCCAGGATGGCAATCCTTCTGGCCCTGCTCTTCACCGGAGCATTCTTGTTGAAGGTAGTCTCCGGATACAGTGCGCGGCTGGTAACGAGCGTGTCCCCGCAGCGAACCCGATCGCTCAAGGCGGTAGCGGCGACAGAGCCGTCCTTTTCTCCCGATGGCAACTCGGTGGCGTTTGTCCGCCGAGGAGCAAAGCCGGGCGAGGCGGGCATTTTCGCCACCGTCGTCGGCAGCGACCAGTTTCTGCAGTTGACCAGCAACGATGGCGACTGTTGTCCGGTGTGGTCGCCCGATGGACGCTCCATCGCCTTCTCCCGTTTCGCCAACCAGGAATTCACGATCCACGTCGTGTCCGCAGACGGCGGCGCCGGTCAAAAGCGGCAAGCGGAGAACACGCTGAATCCGATGTCCGCCGCGTATTCTCCGACCGCAGCCGGCACCAGTGATCGCCAACTCGATACCAACGGTGTTGTCCCCCAGCGCGGAGAACTGGACTGGGCGCCCGACGGCAAATCCATCGCCTTCGCGGGCACAAGCGGCATCTATCTGGTCTCGCTGGACAACGCCACCGTGCACCGTCTCACCGAGCCTCCACCGATGGCTCAGGACTGGGGACCGACCTTTTCTCCCGACGGCGAAAAGCTTCTGTTTGTGCGCAACCGCCAAGTCGGCCTTCCCGATGAGATCTGGTGCACCTCCGCTAGTGGTGGCGTGGGCACGCGAATTCTCTCGGAACGCGGCAAGGTCGTCAGCTCACCCCAATGGTCCTACGACGGACGCTCCGTTATCTACTCCTCCAATCGCAACGGTCACCCCAGTCTGTGGAGAGCGTCGCTCGACACCCCGGACTCGGTCGTTCAAATCAAGGAAGCCGGATCTCCGGCCTGGGACCCGGCAGTCTCGCGTCGTGGATACCGCATGGCCTACGAGCGAGTGATGCGCAGCCTCAGCATCTGGCAACTGGATTTGTCTTCTGCCAGCCACGAACGCCCGAGCATTCTGGTCTCCTCAACCAGCGATACCGATCAGGGTCCTGGGCCGCAGTTCTCCCCTGACGGCAAGAAGCTGGCCTACATGTCCGATCGTTCCGGCACCATGGAAATTTGGGTGAGCAATCGCGATGGCAGCAACCCGTTCCAGTTGACCGCGGTGGGCGTAGCGGGCACGCCGCGCTGGTCGCCCGACAGTCAGTCCATCGCGTTCGACGCAAATTCGCCAGACGGCCCCAAGGTTCTGACCATCAGCGTCCGCGGTGGTGCTCCGCAGGTCCTTACGCCGGACAAATTTGAGAGTCAAGTCCCCAGTTGGTCGCGCGACGGTAAATGGATCTATTTCGCCTCGACGCGTGGCGGAGACCCTCAAGTCTGGAAAGTCTCAGCCTTCGGCGGCTCACCCGTGCAGGTTACCCACCACGGCGGACACGCCGCTCTTGAATCTCTCGACGGAAGGTTTGTGTACTACGCCAAGACGTCAATGGCCGACCCCGAAATCTGGCAAATACCCGTCGAAGGAGGCCCGGAGACGCCCTTGCCCCTGGTGCGTCCCGGCACCTGGGCAAGTTGGCAAGTCGTCGATGGTGGAATTCTTTTTGTGGGGCCCTTGCTGGGCCATCAGGCGGTCCTGAGCCTCTACGATTTTGCCCACCAGCGGGCGACCACAATCGCCGTACTCGATCGGGTCCCCTTCTGGCTGGGAGCCACGATCGACGGTCGCACCGTCGCTTTCGACCAGCCTGGGCAGGAGCAGTCCCAAACTATGTTGGTCGACAATTTCCGCTGAGCATCTCGCCTGGGTGGTGTGGAAATCTAGAGGATTGCGGGCGCACAACAGACAGTCATCAACAGGTTGTACTGTCCGGTAGTGAACAGGCAGGTCCGGCAGTGGACACGCGCCCTTTGCTGGAAGACTTGGCACGCTCGCCTATCTTGCTGTCTTTGCTCCACTTAGATACTTCCGAGGTATGGAGGGCGAGTTGCCCTTGCTAACGTGATGGATATCGCCCGCCCAGAGTTCAAGCGTCAGAAACTCCGCCGCCAGATTGTGTTTGCGGCGATCGGAGCCGTCGTCATCGCAGCGCTGACGGTCGGAGTCTCGCGACTGAGACCGGCCGCGCCTTCGGTCGAGAGAGGAACGGTGTGGACCGACACGGTGAAACACGGTTCCATGTTGCGGCAAGTGCGCGGACCAGGATCGCTGGTCCCCAGCCAGGAAGCCGTTCGCCAGATTCCCGCCGAAACGGAAGCCACCGTCGTGCGTATTCGGATGCTGCCGGGTTCGCAGGTGAAAGCCGACGACATTCTTCTCGAAATGAGCAATCCCCAAGTGGAGCAAGCAGCTGTGGATGCGCAGCTTCAGTTGAAGGCGGCGGAGGCCGAGTACCAGAGCTTCAAGGTAAAGCTCGACAGCGATCTCATGACCCAGAAAGCGGGCGCCGCAACCGTGAGCGCCGACTACAACCAGGCACAACGACAGGCGGATACCGACAAGGCCCTTTACGATCTTGGCGTGATTTCAGGTTTGGCCTACAAAGCGTCCAAGGGAAAAGCGGACGAACTCACCACCAGAAATGACTTGGAAGAACAGCGACTGACGATCAACAAGAAGGCCATCGAGACACAACTGGCCCAGGAACAGGCCAAGGTCGACCAGGCACGCACGCTGGCAGGCCTGAAGCAGAAACAATTGGGTGCGCTGAAGGTCCGGGCCGGCATTGACGGCGTTCTGGTGGATCTTCCGTTGCAGGTCGGACAACACGTTCAGCCAGGAGCGATGCTGGCAAAAGTGGTCGAGCCGAACCATCTGATGGCGACATTGAAGATCGCTGAAACCCAGGCTCGGGATGTGCGGGATGGCGAACCGGCGGCAATCGACACGCATAACGGGATCATCAGCGGAACGGTGATGCGGGTCGACCCCGCGGTGCAAAACGGAACCGTAACCGTAGACGTCAAACTGACAGGCCAACTGCCCGAAGGGGCACGCCCGGATTTGAGCGTGGACGGGACCATCGACCTGGAACGGCTGGATAACATCCTCTATGTGGGCCGTCCAGCCTTTGGGCAGGAGAACAGTACCATCAGTTTGTTCAAGCTGGACCCGGACGGCAAAGAGGCAGCGCGTGTACCCGTGAAGGTTGGACGCGAATCGGTGAATTCGATTCAGGTTTTCGAGGGCCTTCGCGAGGGCGACACCGTCATTCTTTCCGACATGTCCCGCTGGGATAAGACGGACCGCATCCGTCTGGAGTAAGCAACGCAATCAAGAACGAAATCCAACCATATCGAGGCAGACGCTATGACCGAAGCAGGGCAGCCGTTGATCCAGATCCAGGAACTGACGAAGGTTTTCTACACCGACGAAATTGAGACGCACGCGCTTTCGGGCGTGCACCTCTCTATTGCCAAGGGCGAATACGTGGCCATGTCGGGACCTTCGGGCTGTGGCAAGTCCACGTTGCTCTCCATCATCGGGTTGCTCGACACGCCGACGCAGGGACGCTACTCGCTGAACGGCAAGACGGTCGAGAACCTCGATTTTGCCGAGCGTTCGCGCATCCGCAACCAGGAGATCGGGTTCATCTTCCAGAGTTTCAACCTGATCGGCGACCTCACCGTGTACGAGAATGTCGAGCTTCCGCTCACCTACCGCCAAAGAATGCCTTCCGCCGACCGGAAGGCGCGGGTCATGGAGGCGTTGGAACGCGTGGGAATGGCGCACCGCGTCCGGCACTATCCTTCGCAACTTTCCGGCGGTCAGCAGCAGCGCGTCGCCGTGGCGCGTGCGCTCGGAGGGAAGCCTTCCATCCTCCTGGCCGACGAGCCTACCGGAAACCTTGATTCGCGCAATGGCGAAGCCGTGATGGAGTTGTTGCAGAACCTGCACCGCGAGGGCGCGACCATCTGCATGGTGACGCACGACCCGCGCTTCGCCAAGCACGCGCAACGCGAAGTGCATCTGTTTGACGGCAAGGTCGTGGCGGAAGAAGAACTGCAGAAATTGATGGCGGATACGCACGCATGAAGGGCCTGATGCAAGATTTGCGCTACGCGCTGCGGCAGTCACGCAAGAACCTGGGGTTCACAGGTGTCGCCGTGCTGACGATCGCGCTGGGGATTGGCGTAAATGTTGCCACTTTCAGTTTCGTGGACGAACTGTGGTTGCATCCCATGCCGGTACGAGATGCGAACCGTCTGGTACGCATCTTCACCAGCAATCCCAGCAGCCAGGGGGAAATCGAGCGCGGCTACAGTTCGTACCCTGACTTTCTGGACCTGCGCGCCAATTCCAAAACACTTGCCGGAGTGGCGGCCCTCGACAATCGTGGGGCGCAGGTGGATGACGGAGTGCAGAACAGGTTGGTGTCAGCGGCGGTAGTCTCGGAGAATTTCTTTGAGGTGCTCGAAGCCTCTCCAGCCCTCGGGCGGACGTTCACCGAAAAAGAATTTCAGAATTCGCCAGCACCGTCGGTTGTACTCAGTTACCCATTCTGGCGTCGCCAATTCAACGGAGACCCGGCGCTGCCGGGACGAACGATCAACGTCGACAACCAGCCCGTGACCGTACTGGGCGTTCTGCCGCGAGGTTTCCGCGGTTCAGAAGCGCTCGTGGTGCCGGACCTCTGGATTCCCATGCCGACATGGAAGCAACTCACGGGAGAGCGCGAAAAACAGACGATCCGGGGATCGCGCCAATACGAATTGTTCGGGCGATTGCGGGAGGGCGTCAGCCTGCAACAAGCCAAAGCGGAATTGGGAACTGTTGCTGCCGCGTTGGCCAGTTCTTATCCGGAGTCCGATGCCGGACGCAGAATGACAATCGTTGCAGAAGATGAGACGCGAGGTGGAGTCGCGAACGTCGGCTTGGCATTGCTGGGCATAGCGGCATTGGTGCTGTTGGTCGCGTGCGTCAACGTGGCCGGTCTCTTGATTGCGCGCGGGGAGTTTCGGCGGAAGGAGATTGCAACGCGGTTAGCTTTGGGCGCTTCACGAGGAAAGATCGTTCGCCAGTTACTCGCCGAGACCGCCTTGCTGGCAACAGCGGCTACGGTGACAGCATTGGTTTTCGGAAGAGTTTTCCTCAACGAACTTCCCACCCTCTTGCCGCAGACTAGCTTCCCGATTTCCGTAGACGCCCATCTGAATTTGCGTGCTTTGCTATTTGCTCTGGCGACTGCGGCCGCTTCCTTATTCCTTTTCGGGTTGGTTCCGGCACTACAGGCCACAAACATCGGACCGGCCGCCGTGCTCAAACAATCCAGAGCAGGAACCGGACGCCGAAGGCTGAGAAGCGCCCTTATCGTGACGCAGGTTGCGTTGTCGCTGGTGATGGTCGTGTGCAGCGGTCTGCTGGCACGGTCGGTAATGAAAGCGCTGGCCCTCGATCCTGGCTTCAATGCTCATCAGAATATGCTCATCATGGAGTTGGTGCCGGACTTCGGTACGAAGAGCGAAGCGGGCAGCATAGCATTTGTGCACGAGGCGCGCCGAAGGCTGGAGGCGCTGCCTGGAGTGACGGCGACTACCACCGCGATGCGGTTCCCGTTCGGGATGAGTGGCGGCGGTGCGACGCGCAAAGTATTTCTTCCCGGGAACTTGGCAAGCGCAGGCGCTGAGGGCGCCACCATCAATTTTGACCCCGTCGGGGCAGGATATTTTTCGGTAATGGGGACCCGACTCGTGCGTGGCCGCGCGATCGAGCAGCACGACCTGGATACGAATGCCCATGTCACGGTGGTGAATCAAGCCATGGCAAACCGTTTCTGGCCCACTGGGGACTCCGTGGGGCAACGGCTGCGCCTGGGCCGGGCAGACGGAGACGAGTACGAGGTAATCGGAGTCGCTGAAGACGGGAAGTACAGCGATGTGCGCGAAGAGCGGATGCCCTACTTGTTTCTGCCCATGAAGAACGACGAATACGGCGAACTGGCGATGGCCGTGAAAACCAGCGTTGATCCGGAGGCACTCGCCCCTGCGGTCCGAAGAGTGCTACGCGAACTCAACCGCGGAGTGCCCATTATTTCTCTCGTGACATTGCGAGAGCACATGCGGGAGGCGCTCTACGAAGAACGAGCCATGGCGGGACTAGTTGGCGTAATGGGCGGATTGGGCCTTTTGCTGGCAGCGGTCGGAATCTATGGGCTGATGGCCTTTCTGGTGGGGCGGCGCACCCCGGAGATCGGAGTCCGAATGGCCTTGGGCGCACAGCGCGGAGGAATTTTCTGGCTGGTCATCGGACAGGCTCTGCGGCTGACAGCAATTGGCACGGTAATTGGCGTAGCAGGAGCCATTGCAGCGGCGCAAGCAGTGCGCAGCCTATTGTTCGGAGTCGCACCAGCCGACGTATTCACGATTGCGATTGCGGTTGCTGTGCTGGCGGTGGTCGCATTCACAGCAGCGGCGGTACCTGCACTGAGCGCGGCGAGAGTCGATCCGATGGTGGCCCTGAGGTACGAGTAGTGGGAGGCGAACGATGAACGGGTTGCTGCAAGATCTTCGCTACGCGCTGCGGCAGTTGCGCAAGAGCCCGGGATTCTTCTCGGTCGTCGTGCTGACGCTTGGGCTGGGCATTGGAGCCAACACTGCCATTTTCAGCATGGTGGATTGGCTGGTGCTGCGGTCTCTGCCCATCAAAGATCCGCAGCAAATGCATTTTCTGTCCTTTACACGGCCCGGCGCAAATTCCGAAATTCAATTCTCTTATCCGGAGTTTGCAGATATTCAAAAGCAAACAACGGATGTGTTTTCGGGCATAACGCCATTCATTTTCGGCGGCCTGGCGGGCGAGCAGAGCTCGCAAAGCGGCCTGACCGCTGACGGTACAACCAAAGCGGTACAGACGGCATACGTGGGTGGAGATTTCTTCTCACTGCTGGGCATTACGCCGGCTGCGGGCCGCTTCATTTTGAACACGGAGGGGAAGGCGGCTGGCGCGGACCCGGTCGTCGTTCTCAGCTACAGCTATTGGCAGACTCGCTTTGCCGGTGACCCCGCGATTGTTGGGAAGGCCGTTTCGATTAACGGTCATCCAGTCACGGTCGTCGGAGTTGCCCCGAAGGCGTTTTTTGGGCCGACTCCCATCCTCGAGATTCAGGCTTATCTTCCGCTGAGCATGTTCCTGATAGAGAGAGGAGTCGATGGCGATTTCCTGACCAATCCCAGCGCTCGCAGCATGCTCGCCCTGGCGCGAGTGAAGCCCGGAGCGAATTCGAAACTGATCCAGTCCGAGCTTGCGGTCGTGGGCCAGCGCCTGCTGAAGCAATATCCCAGAGATCGCGGAATTGGCGATTTGCAGGCCAATCCTTTGCGGCCGCCTGGAATCATGAGCGGGGCGGCGAATCCCTTCCCCAAGCTGGCAGCCTTGTTTCTGACACTAGCCGGCCTGGTGCTGGTGCTGGCCTGCATCAATGTTGCGAACCTTTTTCTTGTGCGTGCAGCCGCACGCCAGCGCGAGATGGCGGTGCGTGCCGCACTGGGCGCTGGAAGTGGCCGATTAGTACGCCAACTGCTCACGGAGAGTTTGCTTGTGGCAGCGCTCAGCTGCGGGGTTGGAACTCTGATCGGCCTAAGCGGTGCACGTCTTCTTGGCTCTCTGCCCCTGCAGACTGAGTTGCCGGTCGCGCTCGACTTCGAGTTCAACTGGCGCGTGTTCGCGTATGCCTTGGCAGTGGCGGCAGCGACCGCGGCGTTCGTGGTTGTCGTGCCTGCGGCCCGCATCCGGCATGGCAACTTGCGGGAGGTGTTGCACGAAGGCGGACGCACATCGACCGGCGGACGCCAGCGTTTGCGCGACGTCCTGGTCGCCGTCCAGGTTGGCGGGTCACTGACCTTACTGATCGTTGCAGGGCTGTTTGTGCGCAGTCTTCGCGGCGTTCAGACCAGCGATTTGGGATTCGATCCCCAGCATGTCCTTAACCTGACGCTCGACCCGAACGAGATCGGCTACACGGAGCAGCAGGGCCGGGCTTTCTATCGAGCGATGCTGGAACGTGCGCGCGCGCTGCCCGGAGTACAGTCTGCCAGCCTCGCATCGGTGGTTCCGTTGAGCGACTCCGTCCAGGGCAGCGACCTGGTGATTCCCGGATACGCTACCTCTGCAAACCAGGAAGCGCCGCACGCCGAAGACGATGTTGTGTCTTCGGATTACTTCCGCACCATGCGTATCGCGCTGCAACGCGGCCGTGATTTTACCGACGCGGACAACGAAAGCGCGCCCCACGTTGCTGTGATCAACCAGTCCATGGCAGAGCGCTTTTGGCCTCGTCAAGATCCGCTGGGAAAATCTTTTACGCTGACTTCTGATCCAAAACATCCCGCGACGATCGTTGGCGTCGTGCGAAAACAGCCGAATGAACCAACTCTACGGGGAATTCGAACCGATCTTCTATCTGCCGGCGGCGCAGAGTTACGTGTCGACAGAGACGCTGCAGATTCGCTCGGAACGAAGTGCGCAGGACATGGTCGCCGAAGTAAGGACAATCGCACAGTCACTGGCCCCGGCGATTCCCGTCTATGGCATACGCACGATGACGGAAGCCCTGCACGGAGGGAATGGCTTGTTGTTCTTCGAAGTCGGGGCGAGCCTGGCGGCGGGGTTGGGGTTGCTCGGGCTTCTTCTCGCAGTCGTTGGTGTCTACGGAGTGATGTCCTATTCCGTCAGCCAACGCACCCAAGAGATTGGTGTTCGCATGGCGCTGGGGGCTCAGCGTCGCGACATTCTCAGGATGATCGGACGGCAGGGCGCGGTGATTGTCGCGTCGGGCCTGACCGTTGGCTTGCTTGCTGCGCTCGCCGCGGGACGTCTGGTCAGCGATTTTCTGGTGGGGATTGGACCGACGGACCCCCTCACCTACGTGGCGGTTTCCCTGTTGCTGGCGACCGTTGCGTGCGTGGCCACCTTTATCCCTACGCATCGGGCGGCCAAGATCGATCCCATGGTCGCTCTGCGTTACGAGTAAGGAGACTGCGATGACCAGCCTGTTCCAGGACCTTCGCTACGCGCTGCGCCAGCTCCGCAAGAGCCCCGGGTTCGCCTGCACGGCCATCGTGATTCTGGCGCTCGGCATTGGAGGCACGACGGCCATTTTCAGCACAATCAACCCCATTCTGTTCGAGCCGTTGCCCTATCCCAATGCCGCCCGAATCATGATGATCTGGTACGCCGGGGAGGATGGCTCCCGCATTCCCCAAGCCTTCCACACCTATCGCGAAGTAGCTGAGCGGAGTCGCTCCTTCGACGCGATCGCGGTCGTGAAACCGTGGCAGCCGACCCTCACTGGCGGCGATCAACCGGAGCGCTTTGACGGCCAGCAAGTAAGCGCCGGCTACTTCCGCTCACTGGGCGTGGCGCCGGCGCTGGGGCGAGACTTCCAAGCTTCTGACGATGTACTCAACGGCCCCAAAGTCGTGGTCCTCAGCAACGGGGTGTGGCGTCGGCGTTTCAGCGGCGATCGCACGATCATCGGCCAACAGGTCAAGCTCGACGGCGACAGCTATTCCGTCGTCGGCGTTATGCCACGTGGGTTCGACAATGTCCTCGCTCCCTCGGCCGAGGTCTGGTCGCCCTTGCAATACGACACCGGGAATGTCGCTTCCACCCAGGCCAGGGAATGGGGTCATCACCTGCGCATGGTGGGTCGGCTCCGAACAAACGTCAGCGTCGCCCAAGCCCGAAGCGATCTTGACTGGATTGCGCACACTCCCGTCCCGGAGTTTCCCCGCCCTCATTTTGTATCTCTGGCGCACGGGCTCATCGCGAACTCGTTGCAGGACGAAGTAACGCGTGGCGTCAAGCCGGCGCTGCTCGCCGTTTTCGGCGCGATGATTCTGGTGCTCCTGATCGCCTGCGTGAACGTGACCAGCCTCTTGCTGGCCCGAAGCGCGCAACGCCGCAGTGAATTCTCGATGCGTGCCGCACTGGGCGCGGGACGAGCGCGCCTGATCCGGCAACTGGTTACCGAAAGTCTGGTGCTAGCCATTCTAGGCGGTGCTTGCGGGCTGATCGTGGCACAGGTCGGTGTGCGCGCACTGGTGGCGCTCAGTCCACCGGACTTACCGCGAGTAGCCGCGATTCGCCTCGACGGCACAGTATTCGTCTTCGCACTCGGCATCACGGCGCTCATCGGGCTGGCGGTGGGGCTGATTCCGGCAGGGCACGCCTCCCACGGCGACCTCCACGTGGGAGTTCAGGAAAGCTCAAAACGTACCGCCGGAACTCACCAGATGACTCGCCGCCTATTTTCCGTCGCCGAAATCGCGATCGCGCTGGTACTGCTGGTGAGCGCGGGATTGCTGCTTCACAGTTTGCGGCGGCTGTTCGCTGTGCCTCCGGGTTTCGACGGCTCCCGCGTGCTCACCATGCAAGTGCAGACCTACGGACACCGCTACGACGATGACCGCGTCTGTCACCAATTCTTTGCCCAGGCCCTCGACAGGGTAATCGAGGTCCCGGGGGTCAGTGCGGCGGCATTCACCAGCCAACTGCCGCTCAGCGGCGACTCCGACGTGTACGGCGCGCGCTTCGAAAATGACGATCCTGAGACTGGTTACCCAGTATTCCGATATGCCGTCACGCCAGGTTATTTCGCAACGCTCGGTATCCCGCTGCGTCGTGGACGTCTGTTGGACGAGCATGACACGCCGGGTGCGCCGCGCGCCATCCTGATCAGCGAATCGCTGGCCAAGCGCCGCTTCCCCGATCAGGACCCGATTGGAAAACGTCTCCATGTCGGTCCAATCAGTGCGCCGTTTTTTACCGTCGTCGGCGTAGTGGGTGACGTGAAGCAGATGTCTCTGGCCCTGAGCGACTCCGATGCGGTGTACACCACCACGACGCAGTGGAATTGGGCAGACGGAACGCTGTCACTGGTGGTTCGCGCACGCGGTAACGTGGCGGCGCTTACCTCTGCTGTCAAGAACGCGGTCTGGTCGGTGGACAGGGATCAGCCCATCCTCCGCGTCGCCACCATGGAGAGCTTGCTGGCCGCGTCGGCCGCAGAGAGAAGCTTTGTAGTGATCCTGTTCGAGGCCTTTGGTCTGGTTTCCTTGATATTGGCGGCGACCGGCATCTATGGCGTCCTTTCCGGCAGCGTGACGGAGCGAACCCGCGAGATCGGAGTGCGATCGGCTCTGGGTGCGTCGCGCCGTGACATCCTCGCCCTGGTACTTCGCCAGGGGATGGCCCTCACTGCGATCGGAATCGGGTTGGGGCTGCTCGGGGCGGCGGCGGCCAGTCAAGCCATCGCTGCGATGCTGTTCGACGTTTCCCGTCTTGATCCCGTCACGTACTTCGGTGTGATCGCGCTGCTGGGAGTTGTGTCGGCGGTGGCGTGTGGAATCCCCGCATGGCGTGCCGCCAAGATCGATCCCATGGTGGCGCTGAGATACGAGTAGGAGGCTGTGATGAATTGGCTGCTCCAGGATATTCGCTACGCCTTGCGGCAATTGCGCAAGAGCCCCGGGTTCGCGGCGGTTGCGGTCATCACCCTGGCACTGGGGATCGGCGCGAACACGGCGATTTTCAGCGTGGTCAACGGAGTACTGCTCCGCCCGTTGCCGTTCAAGGATCCCGGGCGCCTCGTTCGCATCTGGCATGTTCCGCCCCCGAAGAGCTTCCCCGGAATGACGTTGTTCGCAGTGTCGGCGGCGAATTATCGAGACTGGGAAAACCAGAACCATGTATTCGACAGCATGGCGATCATGGCCTACCACGGCTTCACGATGACGGGTGGCGACAAGCCCGAACAGGTAGCTGCTTGCGCGGTGTCGTCGGATTTCTTCTCGACCTTGGGTGTTCCACCCATGCTGGGTCGCGTCTTCTCTCCGGATGAAGATCAAGTGGGCCGTTCGCACGTGGTGGTTCTCAGTCGCCGCATGTGGCAGGAGAATTTCGGATCGAACCCGGACATCGTGGGCCACAACATCAATCTGGATGGTGAAGCTTACCTGGTCGCCGGGGTCATGCCGGCAAGCTTCCGGTTTCCTGACTTTGCCCAGATGTGGACGCCGATGGCCTGGACCGACAAAGAACGCGCGGTGCGCGGCGAGCACCACTATATGGTCATCGCGCGCCTCAAGCCCGGAGTTGAATTACAGCAAGCGAAGGCAGAGATGAACACCATCTCGGACCGATTGCAGCAACTCTATCCCGATGACGACAAGGGATGGGGCGCTACAGTCCTGCCTTTGCACGACGACATGGTGAGCGATGTGCGCACTCCACTGCTGGTGCTGCTCGGAGCGGTAGCATTCGTCCTTCTGATTGCTTGTGTGAATGTGGCCAATCTGGCACTGGCAAAGACTTTCAGCCGTCAAAAGGAGATCGCGATTCGCACGGCGCTGGGCGCGAGCTGGCCTCGAGTCCTGCGGCAACTACTCACCGAGACAGTGCTCCTCGCGCTCGCGGGTGGAGCGCTTGGCCTCTCCTGCGCTCATTTTGGAATCCGCCTGATTGTGGCCTTTCTCGGGGACAAATTGCCGACTTTCGACCGAGATCACGCTGGATTCGCAGGTCCTTGCTTTCACAGCCGTCATTTCCGTTCTCAGCGGAATTATTGCGGGAGTGCTGCCGGCCGTGCGCCTGGCGCGGGGCAATGTAAACCAGGTGCTCAAACAGGGGCTGGGTCGCACCGATGCGGATTCCGGCGGACATCGCACCCGCAGCATTCTGGTTGTGTCCGAGGTCGCCCTCTCCCTCATGCTGTTAGTTGGCGCGGGGTTGATGATCCGCAGCTTTCAAAAACTCCAGAGCGTGAATCCAGGTTTTGATGCTCACAATGTGCTGACCATGAACGCGATGGTGTCCCGGGCGAAATTTGCCACTGCGCAGCAGCAGATCAATTTTTTCGAGGGAGTGCTCCAGCGGATACGAACCCTACCCGGGGTTGAATCCGCCGGCGTGATCGATGACCTTCCCTTAGACAACGGTGGCTCACATCAACCCATCGCGATCGAAGGGCGTCCCGTGGTGCCGATGTCGGAACAACCGGAAGTCGACGTGCGCCTCATCAGCCCGGGTTATATGACCGCGCTGCATGTCCCGATTCTGCGAGGACGAGACATTAGCGACACAGACGGCGCCGGCAGGCCGGACGTCATCCTGATCAGCGAATCCATGGCGCGGCAGTTCTGGCCGGGCGAGGATCCCATCGGCAAGCGTCTGACGTTGACGTTCTATCCCGGGGCACTTCGCGAAGTGGTTGGAGTTGTGGGCGACGTGAAACTCGACAGCCTGGATCAGACCCGCCCGAACGCCGCTCTCTACTTTCCTCTCGACCAGATTTCGGCCTCGTCGAACGGCGGATGGAACTCCTTTCCGATGACGCTGGTCGTCCGCTCGGCCTCCAGTTCCGCAGGCATGGTCTCGCCCGTGGTGAACGCGGTGCACGGCGTCGACCCGGATATGCCTCTACGCGACATTTCTACGATGGACGATCTGGTCGCGAACTCCCTTTCCCAGCAACGGTTCAACATGCTGCTGCTGGGCGCATTCGCCGGGCTCGCCCTTCTGTTGGCAGCAGTGGGCATTTACAGCGTGCTGTCTTACAGCGTGAAGCGTAGTGTGCGAGAAATCGGAATCCGCCTGGCTCTGGGCGCGCGGGTGGGAGATGTGCTGCGCGGGGTCGTGTTCGAAGGCATGAAGCCAACCTTACTAGGCGTCGCCATCGGAGCGGCTGGCGCGCTGTTGCTTGGGCGAGTTTTGTCCAGCCTCATCTTTGAGGTAAGGCCCACCGACCCCGTTACGTTTTTGGTGGTGACCGCATTGCTGTCTGTGATTGCTTTATTAGCAAGCATTATTCCGGCTTACCGCGCAACCAGGGTCGATCCCATGACGGCATTGCGATACGAGTGAAGGGGGAACATGAACGGCTTTCTACAGGATTTCCGTTATGCACTGCGCCAACTCCGCAAGAGCCCTGGCTTTGCGCTCACGGCAGTGCTGGTGCTGGCGCTGGGAATGTGCGCCAGTGTGTCCATCTTTGCTTTTGTGGACGCCGCGCTGATCAAGCCGTTGCCTTACCCGAACCCTAACCGCCTGGTCTTCGTGACGGAGAGTATTCCGATGATTCCACTCGCGAACCTTTCCTACCCAGACTACCTGGACTGGAAAAGGCTCAACCAGGTCTTCAGTTCGATGGATGTGTACAACGGGACGGGATATCTGCTTCGCACTCCAACCGGTACCGAGCCCGTGCCGGGAGTTCGGGTGAGTGACGGGTTCTTTCACACCCTGGGCGTTTCTCCCATGCTGGGGCGTGATTTTTATGCTGGCGAGGATCTACCGTCCGCGCCCAAGACCGTGATTCTGAGCTATTCCACCTGGCAGAAAAGGTTTGGCGGGCGGAAAGATGCAGTCGGTGAATCCGTTTCCCTCAGCGGCACGCCTTACACCATCGTCGGAGTGTTGCCGCAGGGCTTCCAATTTGCGCTGGGCAGGAAAGATGAATTCTGGACGACGCTGCATGCCTCCGACTCGTGCTCCATCCGGCGAAGCTGCCACGGCCTGACGGGGATCGGGCGGCTCAAGGCTGGAGTCTCCGTCGAGATGGCCCTGGCCAACATGAAAGCGATCGCGGGTCAATTGGAGCTGCAGTACCCCAAAGACAACCGCGGCCAGGGGGCAACCGTGTTGCCGCTCTCTGAGGTCATTGTTAAAGATATCCGCCCCATTTTGCTCGCGTTGCTTGGGGGGGCGGGATTGCTGCTGGTGATCGCGTGCGTGAATGTGTCGAGCTTGCTATTGGTTCGCTCGGAAAGCCGCAGGCGTGAGATCGCGGTTCGCGGCGCGCTCGGTGCCTCGCGAGGAAGGCTGGTTCGCCAATTCATAACCGAGGGACTGGTGCTGATGGCGGTAGGCAGCTTGCTTGGTTTAGCCGCCGCGGATGGCGCGATGCAGATCCTTACCCGGCTCATCTCCAAAGACATGATGACAGGTATGCCGTATCTCAGTGGGCTGGGCCTGAACTCCCACGTACTGGTATTTGCTTGCACCATCTTCTTTTTGGCAGCGACTCTCTTGTCTTTGCCGCCGATCGTTCGCTTGCCCCTCAACAAAATGCGAGAGGGTCTGACCGAAGGCGGCCGCGGATACGCGGGGACTTTGTGGCGTCGTTTCGGCACGAACCTGGTCGTCGTCGAACTGGCGATTGCCGTTGTGCTGCTGGTGAGCGCCGGGCTTCTGGGTAAGAGCTTCTATCGCTTGCTCCATGTGGAGATCGGATTCCAGGCCGATCATCTGGCCACGGTGCAGGTTGCTTTGTCGGATGTGAGCTACGCGAAGGACGAGCAAGTCGTTGCGGTCCAGAAGCAGATCATCAGCCGCGTCTCCAGCTTGCCGGGAGTTCAGTCGGCGGGTGTCTCGAGCGTGTTGCCCGTCAGCTTTAACGGCAACACCGAATGGATCCGGTTTGTGGGCCGTCCGTACAACGGAGAACACAATGAAGTGAACCAGCGGGATGTGAGTTCCGCATTCTTCTCCACGATTCGGGCAAAGCTATTGCGCGGCCGTTACTTTACAGAATCCGATGATGCGTCGAAGCCTCTCGTGGTCATCATTAACCAGACTCTGGCCAGGAAGTATTTTCCCGGAGAAGATCCCATCGGTAAGAGAATCGGCGACACCGAGCTGACGCCGAAGTCGATCAAGGAAATTGTCGGCGTTGTCGAAGACGTGAAGGATGGCTCGCTGGATTCCGAGATCTGGCCGGCGGTCTACTATCCGTTCAACCAGGATAGTGACACGTATTTCTCCGTGGTTGTTCGTACGTCGCAGGCCGAGCAATCTGTGCTTCCAGCGTTGGTCGCCGCCATCCGGGAGATCGATCCCGGCATTGGCACGATGAATGAGACGACCATGGTCACGAGAATCAACGATTCACCCACCGCCTATCTCCACCGTTCGTCAGCCTGGCTCGTAGGCGGCTTCGCCGGATTAGCTTTACTGCTCGGCGTAGTCGGTCTCTATGGCGTGATCGCGTATTCGGTGAGCCAGAGAACGCGCGAAATCGGCGTTCGCATGGCCCTCGGCGCACAACGCAGTTCGGTCTATCAGCTCATCCTGAAAGAAGCGGGCTGGCTGGTGGGAACTGGAATTGGGGCTGGCCTTCTCTGCTCGATCGGCGCGGCAACGCTGATTCGCGGTCTGCTGTTTGGAGTTCGATCCTGGGACGCGACAACGCTTGCCGCAGTTTCTGTTGTGCTCGCCTGTTCGGCGTTGCTCGCCAGCTACATCCCTGCGCGGCGCGCGGCGCGGGTCGATCCCATGGTTGCTCTGCGCTACGAATAAGAGGAGACGAATGATGACTGGGCTTCTGCAAGATTTTCGCTACGCTCTGCGCCAGCTGCGCAAGAGCCCTGGATTTACCGCTCATCGCCGTAATCACGTTGGCGCTCGGCATCGGCGCGAACACCGCGGTGTTCAGCGTGATCGACGCTGTCATGCTCCGCCCGCTTGCCTTACTATCAGCCCGAACGCCTGATCGAGGCACAATCAGTCAACTCGCACAATCCTCAGCCCAGCGAGATCTCCTATCCGGATTTCTTTGACTGGCGATCACAAAACCATACGCTCGAACATTTGGTTTCGTATCACGACAACTTGTTTACCCTGACCGGCCTGGAACGCCCCATTCAAGTGGATGCCGAAATCGTCTCGTGGGACCTTGTTACCCGCGCTCGGAGTCCGTCCGGAACTGGGGCGAGGTTTCCGGCAGACGAAGAAAAGGCCGGCACGCGGGTCGTCCTGATCAGCCACGCACTATGGGCATCTCAATTCGGCTCGGATCCCTCGATCGTCGGCCGTGGCGTTCGCTTGAGTGGGGATCTCTACACCGTGATCGGCGTGATGCCGCCTCTTTCCGATTCCCGGTCAATAAGCCGCGCAACAGTGTCTGGACCACGCTTGCTGTGGACGACGATCCTACCGATCCCGCACCCCAACACCAAGCAATCGCGGAGCTCATTTCCTGAATGTGTTCGGACGACTGAAGCCGGGAGCGACGGTGGAGCAAGCGAATCAGGATTTGCGGACCATCGCGGCGAATCTGGCCAAACAGTATCCCGAACACCAATACGCGCCATGACTCGGCTCGCGCCGAAACGGCAATCTGCGTGCCCTCATCGGCGACACGCGAACGGCACTACTTGTTGTGCTGGGCGCTGTCGCCTTGGTGCTGCTGATCGCCTGCGGCAACATCGCGAATTTGCTGCTGGCGCGCATGCGGGAACGGCAACGCGAGATCGCCGTGCGTTCGGCCCTGGGCGCGGGGAGGAAGCGGATCGTCCGTCAACTTGCTGGCCGAAAGCCTCGTTCTCGAGCGCTGTCGGTGGTCTTGCGGGTTGCGGCTGGCTTTTGTTTCTGCACGCCGGTGATTCTTTCTCTCATCGGCGACAGCGTGCCACGTGCAGCCGACGCCGGCGTCGACCCGCGCGTGCTCTCGTTTGCCGTCCTCGTCTCCTTTGCCGCGGGATTGATCTTCGGCATCGTTCCCGCCATCGCCGCTTCAAAAACCGATCTCCTCTCCACTTTGAAAGAGGGCGGCCGCAGCGAAATCACTGGGCGCGACTGGCTGCGGGCATCGCTGATCGTGGGACAAGTGGCTTTCGGACTGGTGCTCACCGCCGGCGCCGGCCTGCTGATCACCAGCTTTGTGAACCTGTCCATACCAACGAAGGATTCAATCCCGACCACCTCACGACGCTGTTCTTTGAAACGCCGGACGCGCACTACAAAGAGACCCGCGCGCAGTTCTATCGCGAATATTTCGACAAAGTTCGCAGCCCTCCCCGGCGTGGAGTCGGCGGGCGGCGTGATGATTCTGCCCATGACGAACGACGGCGCGCCATCACGTTTGAGGACCCTGAGCACCCTAGCTCCGGAAGGGCAGCGCCCTAGCGCCGACCTGACCCCGATCTCGCCCGAATACTTCCGCACGATGCAGATTCCACTTCTGGAAGGACGCGACTTCTCTGGAGCGACGACGTCAAGCTCCTTGCAAGTCATGATCGTGAACCAGGCATTCGCGCAGAAATTTTTTCCCGGCGAAGAAGTGTTGGGTAAAAAGCTCAAGCCAGGCGCTGGCAACGGAGCACGGGCGGGCCAGCATGGCGGGAAATCGTCGGCGTGGTCGGCGACATCCGGCTGGGAGCGACACAACGCGAGATGCGCCCGGCAATGTATTTGCCTGCCGACCAACTAAGCACCTGGTGCTGCCTGTATTCGGTGGTACGCACGTCGCTCGATCCGCTGAGCCTTGCAGCAAGCGTCCAACGGATCGTCTCGGCGATGGACAAAGACATTCCCATCACCCAGGTTCGTACCATGAGGGAACTAATGTCCAGCGAACTCTCGCAGCCGCGGTTTGCGACCATTCTCCTGAGTACGTTTGCCCTGCTTGCCCTGGTTCTCACGATTGTCGGCCTTTACGGTGTGATGACCTATTCGGTTGCCCGGCGTACGCGCGAGATTGGCGTTCGCATGGCACTCGGGGCACAGCGCGGCGCGGTACTCGCCATGGTGTTGCGGGATGCCGCCATCCTGCTCGGCGCGGGAATCGTGATTGGCACTGTGGCCGCGCTAATTTCCATGTCCGTGTTGCAGGACATGTTGTATGGCACGGGAGCGCGCAATCCGATGGTGCTGACGCTGGTGTGCATGGCCGTCGCGGTCACGGGACTAGCCGCAGCCTATATCCCAGCCTTTCGTGCAGCCAAGGTCGATCCCATGGTGGCGCTGAGATATGAGTAGGGACATGGCAGGGGTAAAAGAACATGAGCGGATTCGTCCAGGATCTTCGTTACGCGTTTCGCCAAATCCGGAAATCGCCGGGATTTACCGTCACCGCTCTGCTCTCGCTTACTCTGGGCATCGGCGCCACCACTGCGATCTTCAGCGTTATATACGGAGTGTTGCTCGATCCTTATCCCTACAAGGATGCGGACCGCATGGTGCATGTGGAGTTGCGCGACAAGAGCGGCCGGGGCCCGCTGCTGTTTGTCAGCAGTTCGGAGTATCAGGAACTTCGCCAGGCATCTTCCATCGATGATGTGTTCTTGCAAAACCAGAGTCAGGAAACATTAACCGGTGGTCAGTTCCCCGTCTCCGTCGACGTCGGCCGCTACTCGCCGAATCTGTTCACCTATATGGGCGTGCCCGCCGCGCTGGGGCGCGGGTTCACTCCGTCCGATGCGCCCGGCGGGAAACCCTCTCCCGTTGCGGTATTGAGTTATCTGTTCTGGCAGCGACAGTTTGGAGGAAATCGCAACGTGGTCGGACAGACCATTGAACTCGACCACAACCTCTATTCGGTCATCGGCGTGGCGGCGCCAAGGTTCACCTGGGGTGACTCCGATGTGTATGTTCCTGCGATTCCGAGCGGAGATCCCCACGACTACTGGATGTCCTTTATCAAGCTCAAGCCTGGTGTGAAACATCCAGCCGCCGCGGCTGAGTTGCAGGTTCTGGTCGACCGCTTTGTGAGAGATGACCCACGCGATTTCCGGCGCGATCGAAAGGTTGCAATTGTCACGCTCAACGAAGAAGTGCTGGGCCGTTTTTCCGGGACGCTTGTGCTTTTGTTCGCGGCAGTGGTTGCGCTCCTGGTAATTGGGTGCGCCAACGTTTCTATCCTGCTGCTGGCCCGAGGAATCGCACGCCAGCACGAATTGGCGGTTCGCGCATCGATCGGCGCCAGCCGCGGCCGCCTGATCCGTCAACTTCTGACCGAAGCGGTCCTGCTTTCGCTGGCAGGCGCAGCCCTTGGCGTATTGGCAGCTTACAGTTGGGTCGGAAAGCTGTCGGCGATGCTTCCTCTGTATTCGTTTCCGCATGAGGCCGCGATTCACGTCAATGGCACAGTGCTGGTATTCAGCGCCGCGGTCGCCGTGATTACCGGGATCCTGTTTGGCGTCTCCCCCGCCTGGCAGCTTTCGCGCCCTCCGATTAGCGAACTGATCCAGGCCAACAGCACAAAGCTTACGGGCAGCGCGCGCAGCCGCAACACGCACCGGCTTCTGATTGCCGGGCAGGTCGCCCTTACGCTGCTGCTCATGGCCGGCGCCGGCGCCGCAACCAAGGCTTTCCTGGCACTCACTCACACCCCGTTGGGCTTCGAGCCGGACCACCTTTTTTCTTTGGACATTTCCTTGCCCAAGGGCGCGTATCCCACGTGGCAGGCGCGTTTGAATGCAAACGAAGCGGTTCGGCAGGCTGTCGCCGAGACACCGGGCGTGGAGAGCGCTGGCGTTTCCACCACATTCTTTCCACCCTTCGGAGGATTCCGAGCCAAGATTGACATCCGCAGCAAACCGTCGCTGACCGGCGCGGAAGCGATGTTGGGACTCATCAGCCCGCAGGAGTTTGCGACCTTCCACATCCCCCTGGTGGCAGGACGCCTCTTCAATGATACGGAAGTGGGACGCGCCGCTCACCTGGCGGTAGTGAATCAATCGTTTGTGAAGCAGTTTCTCGCCGGCAGCGATCCGATTGGTCAGGCAGTGCGCAGCTCCATGCTCAAAGTCGAGCGCCCCGACCTGCTGCTGACCCAGGCTCCTGACGATTGGCTGGAGATCATCGGAGTCGTCGGGGACGTGCGCAACGACGGACTCGATCATCCGACAAAGCCGGCTGTGTTTCTTCCCTACAGCTTCATTTTGCCGCCGGACGAATCCGTGATCGCGCGCTCGGCGGGCGATCCCGACGCGGCCATTGAGGCCGTGAAACGCCAACTGCGCCAGCTGAACCCTGACATGGTCGTGGGCAACGCTCATTCGCTGAACTGGGCGTTGGAAACCCAAGGCTGGGGACAAGGGCGCTTCATTGCTACCTTGTTCTCGCTCTTCGCGATTCTTGCCCTTGCCCTGGCCGCCACCGGACTCTACAGCGTCGTCTCGTTCGCCGTCACGCAGCGTACGCAGGAAGTTGGCATACGGATGGCCCTGGGTGCGCCCCGCGCCAGCATTTTGCGATTAGTGATCAGTTCCACGGCCTTGATGCTGGCTGCCGGTGTCGCGGTCGGACTCGTCCTGAGCATCGCTCTGGGCGGTGTAGTCGGGTCATGGGCGGGCGGCACTCCACGCGACCCACTGACGCTGCTGGGAGCGGCGCTAGTTCTGATGCTGGTGTCGGTGGTCGCTTGTCTCGGCCCAGCCTGGCGCGCCGCGTCGGTCGATCCGATGGTGGCGTTGCGGTACGAGTGAGTAGGAGAAGATCGGGATGACAGGAATACTGCAGGACGTTCGTTACGCCGCTCGCCAGCTCCGCAAGAGCCCCGGCTTCACTCGGTCGCGGTGATCACGCTGGCGCTCGGCATCGGCGCCAACACCGCCATCTTCAGTCTGGTAAACGGAATTCTGCTCGTCTCATTGCCCTACCCAAAGCCTGCGGAACTGGTCAGCGTGACTGGGACATATCCGAAAGGAGCGTTCGTCGCGATGCGGGAGCAGGTCCACACGATGGACGTTGCCGCTTACGCCGAGGGCCACGAATTTAACCTCACCCGTATTGGCGAACCAGTCCGGCTCACTGGGGCGGCAGTGTCCGCTGAACTGCTGTCGATTCTGGGAACGCAACCAGAGCTTGGGCGAACGTTCCATCCCGGTGAGGATGCGGTTGGCGGAGACAGCTATGTCGTCTTGAGCCATGCCCTTTGGGAGCAGCGCTTCGGACGCGATCCCGCAATCATCGGACGTTCAATCGAACTTGAAGGTGTGAGCCGCCAAGTCCTTGGTGTGATGCCGGCGGACTTCCATTTTCCTTCGGCAAAAACGCAGTTATGGGTGCCCTTGCACAACGACCCGCGCAGTCCGGCAACCTATTGGGCCGGCGATTTTATGCCGGTGATCGGAAGGCTGCGTCCGGGCTCGACCATGCCACAGGCCGCCGCTGAGATTCACCTGTTCCAGTCCCACGTGTCCGCACTGTTTCCCTGGCGTATGCCGGCCAGCTGGAACGCGGACGTCAGCGTGGTCGAACTGCAGAATGGCATGGTCGCGGATGTGCGAGTGCGGCTGTTGCTTCTACTAGGCGCCGTGGCGTTGGTCTTGATGATTGCGTGCGCCAATGTCGCCAATCTGACGCTTTCGCGCGCCGCGGCACGTGGAAAGGAAATGGGCATCCGCGCCGCCCTGGGCGCGGGAAAACAGCGAATTGCCCGGCAGCTGCTCACCGAAAGCGTGGTTTTGGCCCTGCTGGGTGGCCTGTTCGGATTGGTGCTTGCGGCAGCGGGAGTTTCGCTGCTCAAGACCGCACTGCCGGCGGACACCCCACGCCTGGCGGACGTGCACCTGGATTGGCGCGTATTCGTCTTCACCGGAGCGCTCGCGTTCGTGACCGGTCTGGTCTTCGGCTTGGCGCCGGCTCTCCAGTTGTCACGCTCCGCGCTGGCAGAGGCTCTCAACTCGGCCGGGCGTGGTGCCGCTGTTTCCGTGTCTCAATGGTTGCGCAACTTCCTGGCGATCGCAGAAGTCGCTTTTGCCGTGTTGCTTGTCATCTCTGCGGGACTGCTGATCCGCAGCTTTTGGGCGCTATCCCACGTCGACCCGGGTTTCCAGCCGGAACAGATCGTGACCGCGCGGATTACCCCCGACCAGACATTTTGCAACGACACCGCGCGCTGTCTGGCGTTCTATCGCAGCGTGCTGGAGCGCGCCAGGACCGCTCCCGGGGTCAGCGGTGCAGCCCTGGTGAACACGCTCCCGCTGGGCGGACGCGTGACCAAGCGTTCCTTTGACCTCGAGGACTTCATGAATCTGCCAGCCGGAACCACGCAGCCACTCTTCTGGCTCGACGTGGTCTCTCCCGACTATTTCCGAGTGATGGGCATCCCCCTGGTCGCGGGCCGGTGGTTCACCGAGGCCGACGAGTCCGGAGGGCCACCGGTCGTAGTGATCACTGCCGAAACAGGGCAGCGCTTCTGGAAGGGACGTGACGTGGTTGGAAAACACGTCCGCTTTGTCGGGGAGAAAGATTGGCGCACGGTAGTCGGTGTTGTCGCCGACGTGCGTGCCTATGACTTACAAAACAGCGTTCCCGACTACATGAGAGGCACAGCCTACGTGCCCTACACGTCAGAAGCCACATTGGAAGATGGCAGCGTGCCTGCGGAGATGACCATTGCGGTGCGCACAAGCTCGGATGGGCAGCAGGCGGGGACGACACTCCGGCGAATCGTGAATAAGCTCGCCCCCCAGGTACCGGTCAGCGAAATCCGAAGTATGCGCGCGGTCGTCTCGGAAGCCGCTTCCACGCCCGCTTCAACCACTTTCCTGTTTGCCGCGTTTGCCGGCGTAGCGCTTGTGCTGGGCATGGTTGGCATCTATGGCGTCCTCGCCTTTCTCGTATCCAAGCGCGCAAGAGAGATGGGCATCCGCATGGCGTTGGGCGCACAGCGCCGCGATGTTCTGTGGCTGGTCATGAAGGAAGGCGCGAAGTTCTCTTTCACCGGGATCACGCTGGGCCTGGTGGGAGCCTTCGTGCTCACGCGGTTGCTGGCGAGCCAGCTTTATGGTGTCGGCCCGATGGATGCGATTACCTTCATGGGGGTGGCCGTCGCGATGACGGTGGTCACCATGGCAGCGTGTTACATCCCTGCGCGCCGTGCCATGCGCGTCGATCCCATGGTAGCCCTGCGCTACGAATAGGACTCTTATGAAAACACTAAGGCAGAACGCTCGCTACAGTCTTCGATTGCTGAGGAAGAATCCCGGCTTCACCCTGATTGCCGCGCTCACCCTGGCGCTGGGCATTGGCGCGAACACCGCCATCTTCAGCGTCATCTACGCTGTGCTGCTGGCTCCCATGCCGTATCCCAATCCCGATCAGCTGGTGATGGTCTGGTCGAAGGTTCAGGGCGGTAACAATTCCGTAGCCGCGGGCGATTTTCTCGACTGGAAGCAGCAGAACAAGAGCTTCACCGACATCAACGCGTGGACCGGCGCCAGTTACAACTTCGCCACACCCGCGCAACCGGAACAGATCGACGGACGAGCCAACACGCCCGGCATGGCGCGCATGGCGGGAAATGTTTTCCTGATGGGGCGCGACTTTCTGCCGGAAGAAGGAGAGCCCGGAAAAGATCATGAAGTCATTCTGACCCATCGGCTCTGGGAGCATCTCGGCGCTGACCACAACATCATCGGAAAATCCATCCGCATGAACAGCGATCCATACACGGTGGTGGGAGTGCTTGCAGCCGGTCAAACGGATCGTCTCGAATCGCAGTTTTTCGTGCCGCTCGCCTTTAAGCCCGATCAGATCAATCACGATTTTCACTGGCTGTTGGTTATGGGCCGGATGAAGCCGGGAGTGACGCTGGCGCAGGCACAGGCTGACATGGAAGTCGTGACCAACCGCATTGCGCAAGACCACCCGCAAAGCAACAAGGGGTGGGGCGTGAGCGTGGAGGAACTTCACAACGACTTTTTCCCGAAGGAAGCGAAGCAAACACTTTGGTTGCTGATGGGCGGCGTTGGGTTCATCCTTCTGATTGCTTGCGGGAATGTTGCCAACCTTGTGCTCGCCAGAGGAACCACGCGGATGAAGGAAGTAGCGGTGCGCACTTCGTTGGGTGCGACTCGATGGCACGTGTTCAGCCAGTTCCTGACGGAGAGCCTGGTATTGGCGGTGATCGGCGGCGCGCTCGGGATTGGCCTCGGCGCAGCGATCATCCGGATCATGATGGCGAAGATGCCTCCGTACACTCTTCCTTCCGAGGCAGACGTCACTCTGAATATCCCCGTTCTGCTATTCACCTTCCTGGCTACTACGATCGCAGGTATGTTGTTCGGTTGTGCCCCAGCGTGGCAAGCCTCGCGCGTCGATCCCAATGAGACGTTGAAAGAGGGCGGACGCTCGGGCACCAGCGCCGGAAGGCATCGGCTCCGCAGGTCTCTGGTGGTCGGCGAGTTTGCGCTGGCGTTGACTTTGCTGGCCGGCGCAGGTCTTGCCATCCACAGCTTCTGGAACCTGGCACGAGTCGATCCCGGCTTCCGCACCGATCACATTCTCACCTTTAACCTTCCTGTGCCGGAGAAGCGGCTCACGCAACCCGAGCAGATCGTTGCGTATTACAAGCAACTCGTGGAGAAGATTGAGTCGCTGCCGGGAGTGATCCGGGCCGAAGCTGCCACTGGAATGCCTCTGCAAGGCACGAACTTCGGAATGCCATTCACCATCGTGGGCAAGCCGGTCGCAGATCCGTCTGCTCGCCCCGGTGCCGGCTTCCAGATGGTCACTCCCGGATTCTTCCAGACCTTCGCCATCCAAATGGCGAAAGGCCGGGCGTTCGCCGATCAGGACACTTCGACCAGCGTGCGAGTCGCGATCGTGAATGAGACTTTCGTCAACCGCTATCTTTCCGGAGTGGATCCGCTGACCCAGCGCATCCTGGTCGAGCAACTGATTCCGGGCGTGACCAAGCTGGGACCGCCGCTCGAGTGGCAGATCGTCGGGGTGTATCGCAATACCCATAACGGCGGTATTCGCAGCACTGGCTTTCCGGAGATCGATGTTCCTTTCGCGCAGAGTCCATGGCCGCAAGCTTCCATGGCGGTGCGAACCACCGGCGATCCGGCGCAGATGAGCAAGAGCATCGCCGGCGCCGTCCACTCCGTCGACGCTGACCTGGCCTTGGCCAATGTAAGAACGATGGATCAGATTGTCAGCGAGTCTTTGGTGGGAGATCGGTTCACGACCGCGCTCTACATCAGCTTCGCAACTGTCGCGCTGGTGCTGGCCGCGATCGGCATTTACGGCGTCATGGCTTTCGCCGTAGCGCAGCGCACTCATGAAATCGGATTGCGCATGGCGCTGGGCGCGAGCCAGGATCACGTGCTCGGCCTGATTCTGAAAGAGGGCATCATCCTGGCAGCCATCGGACTCGGCCTGGGCCTCGTGGGGGCCTGCTTTGTCGGCCGTGCTATGCGCGGATTGCTGTACGGAGTGGGCACGATTGATGTCGCAGCATTCAGCGCGGTCGCGGTCACGCTGTTCATGGCCGCTCTCCTCGCCTGCTACTTGCCCGCGAACAAGGCAGCGAAAGTCGATCCCATGGTGGCGTTGCGCTACGAGTAGGAGACGAAAAGAATGAATGGACTGATCCAGGATGTGCGTTACGCTCTGCGCCAACTGCGCAAGAGCCCGGGATTCGCTGCGGTGGCCATAATGACGCTGGCGCTGGGCATTGGAGCGACCACAGCGATGTTCAGCCTGGTGGACCGCATCCTGTTTCGGAGCCTGCCTTACCCGCACGATAACGAACTCGTGTCGGTCGGGGTGATTGCGCCCATCATCGACGGAAAGTTTCTTTTCGCGTCGAATTATTTGGGATGGCGCGAGCATCAGGCTCCGTTCGTTGGTTTCACTTCGTCCACTGGTGTCAGCGATTGCGATCTCACCGACGAGCATCCCGTGCGCGTAGCCTGCGCCGCGGTCGCTTCGACATTCTTGCCGACGTTTGGTATCCAGCCGGTGTTGGGACGGAACTTCACACCTGAGGAGGACCGGCCCGACGTGCCCAAGGTCGCGCTGCTGGCCTATGGACTATGGCAAGACCGCTTCGGTGGAGATCGCAACGTGGTTGGCCGCATGATTTCGCTGGACGGCCAGCCCACGCAGATTCTGGGAGTATTGCCGCGCGATTTCGAATTTCCCACTCTTGCGCACACTGGCATCCTGGTACCGGAAGCGCTGGACGAATCCATTGTGCAGCGCAACGTAATGGGACCGGTGGTTCGGGTATTCGGGCGGATGAAGCCGGGAACCGGCGTCGAGCAAGCCAAGGCGCAGTTGGAACCGCTCTTTCGCTCCTTTGTCGAGTCCGCGCCACCGCCGTTTCGCAAGGTGCTGAGACTCCAGGTTCGCCCCATTCGGGACTTGCAGGTCCACGACTCTCAACGAGTGGCTTGGCTTCTGCTAGTGTCGGCGCTGGCGGTACTTCTGATTGCTTGTGCCAATGCGGCCAACCTTGTGTTGGCCCGCAATGCGGCCAGGCGCCATGAGTTGGCAGTGCGCTGTGCGATCGGAGCGGGACGCGCGCGTCTGTTCCAGCAAAGGCTCACGGAGAGCGTACTGCTCGCCCTCATGGGAGGCGCTGCCGGCACGGCACTGGCATACGCTGTCGTTCACACCTTTGCTGCCCTCGCGCCGGTGGGAATTCCGCGTTTGTCTCAGGCAACGGTTGATATACGGGTGTTGCTGTTTTCGATCATCGTGTCGCTCGCTTCGGGAATTGTTTTCGGCACCGTGCCCTCGCTGGAAAAGCCGACGACCCAGATGCTGGTGGTCAAGGCCACGCCGGATGTGCGCCGCAGTCGGCTGCGGCAACTCCTCATGGCCACACAGGTGTGGATGACGGTCGTTCTGCTGGCGAGCGCGATGCTGTTCGTGCGCAGCCTGCTCACTCTGCAAACCGAATCTCTGGGGATGAACACGGAAAACATTGCGACCGCGCAGATCACCTTGGGGCAGTCAAAATATCCGGGTCCGCCCGAAAGGCTCGCGTTCTTTGAAGCACTCGAACGAAAACTAAAAGACCTTCCCGGCGTGAGTGGCATGGCCCTGAGCGACTCGCTACCGCCGGATGCAACCGCTCGCACCGTGCCATTTGTCGCCGTGGAGCCCGAAGGACGGCCCCCGCTTTCGCCGGAGCAGGGGATAGGCGGGGTGGTGGGATGGAGATCAGTTACACCGGATTACTTCTCGGTGCTGGGCATTCCCCTGCTCCGCGGGCGCGCTTTCGATGAAGCCGATCGCAATTCGGGTTCGAGTGCGGTGATCCTCAATCAAGCATTGGCAGAGCGTCTTTTTCCTGGCGAGGATCCGCTGGACCGGGTCGTGCGTCTTCCCCAGGCGGAAGGCGTAGCGGGTGCTGTTTTCAGAGTAATCGGCGTGTCGGGCAACACCCAAAATCAAGGTCTCGGGGGGCGCGTCGGTCCCGAGTACTACCTGGTGCGGCGGCATCGAGAGGACGACCCGATCTTTCGCTACCCTGATTCGCAACACATCAGCATACTGATTCGAAGCGCAGTGGGGCCGGCGACCGTAGCCCAGGAATTGCGGACTACCGTTGCGACGCTGGACCCGGCATTGCCGGTGGATGTGGGCACGCTGGGTCAGACTGTCGCTCAACTGGCGGAGCGTCCGCGTTTCAGCGCAGCCTTGCTCTCGCTGTTTGCCGTCATTGGCCTTCTGTTGACTGCGGTAGGCATTTATGGCGTCGTCTCTCTGCTGGTGAATCAACGTACTCAAGAGATCGGCATTCGCATGGCGCTGGGAGCAGATCCAAACAATGTGATCGGAATGATGGTGTGGCAAGCGTCATTGTGGATTGCTATAGGCGCCGCCGCGGGGATTCTCGGATCGCTGGTTGCGGCCCGTTGGATCGGTTCATTGCTTTTCGGAATACGCGCCAACGACCCAGCGACGCTGGCTGAGGCCGCAGCGCTGCTTCTGGCTGTGGCGCTGTTGGGTGCGTGGATTCCCGCGCGCCGCGCGGCGAAAGTAGATCCCATGGCGGCGTTGCGCTACGAATAGGAGATGACCATGATGACCGGATTCACTCAAGACATTCGGTACGCGCTTGCGGCAGTTGGGCTAAAGCGCCGGGCTTTGCAGCGGTCGCCGTCATCACGCTTGCGCTCGGCATCGGTGCGAATACGGCGATCTTCAGCCTGCTCGATCAGGCGTTGCTGCGCACCTTGCCGGTGAAGGATGCCGATCGCCTGGTGGTCCTGCAATTCACCGGGAACGGCAGCGGCCACGTCAGTTCTCGAACCGACGACACTTTCTATTTTTCGTATCCCATGTATCGCGACCTCCGCGACCGCAACTCCGTGTTCAGCGGCCTGATCGCAACCGACTGGACGCAGGTCGGAGTGCAGTGGCGCAACCAGCCGGAATTGGTCGCAGCCGAATTGGTCTCGGGCAATTACTTTGACGTGCTGGGCGTGCAGCCCGCTCTGGGCCGTGTCCTGGTTGCCTCTGACGACCTTGTCGCCGACGCCAACCCAGTCGTGGTCTTGAGCTTCAGTTACTGGCAGCGCCGCTTTGGCGCCGATCCGGCCGTCGTGAACCAGAGCCTTCTCGTCAATGGCCGTCCCTTCACGATCCTCGGAGTCGCGCCGCCTGGCTTTCACAGCGCGGTGATGGGGGATACTCCCGATCTGTTTGCGCCCATGACGATGAAGGCCGAAGTCAGGCCTGGGTTCAAGGACCTCGAGGACCGTACTTCCCGATGGCTCAACATCATCGGAAAACTCAAGCCCGGGCTCAGCCGCGAGCAGGCGGAAGCGGGGATCAATCCGCTCTGGTATTCCATCCGCGCGGACGAGATGAAACAGAGGGGACACAGCTCGGAGCACTTCAAGGAGAGTTTCCTGACCAAGTCGCATCTGTTCATTCGCGACGGAGCTAAGGGATTTTCCCCGCTGCGCAGCGACGCTCAAACGCCGCTGCTGATCATTATGGCGATGGTTGGACTGGTGGCGCTGATGGCCTGCGCCAACGTGGGCAGCCTTCTTCTGGTACGGGCCGCGGGGCGGGTGCGCGAAATGTCAGTCCGCTACGCGCTCGGGGCGAAGCGCGCGCGCGTGGTGCAGCAGTCGCTGGTCGAGGGCCTGTTGCTGGGCTTGGCAGGCGGTGCGCTCGGAATCGCCATCGCCCCGCGAGTTTCAGCGTGGCTGATCAACATGATCTGGAGCAGTACTGCGGGTGATCTTCCATTTTCCTCGCACCCGGATCTGCGAATCCTGATTTTCAATTTCTCTCTGGCGCTGCTGGTAAGTCTGGTGTTCAGTCTCGCTCCAGCGGCGCAATTCTGGCGCCCGAATTTGGCTCCGGCGCTCAAGCAGCAAGCGATGACGGCAGGCGGTGGACCCCTTCGCTTCCGGCGCATTGCGGTTGGAGTCCAAGTGGGGTTGAGTCTTTTTGTCCTGATGGGCGCAGGTCTGTTCGTGCGGACGCTGCACAACCTCAAATCGTTGAACGTGGGATTTGCGACAGACCATCTTGTGACCTTCGGGGTTCAGCCCACACTCGCGGGATATCAGCCAGATCAAGCGCGCGGCCTGTTTACACAAGTCCTGCAAACGTTGGCGGGACTGCCGGGAGTGCGATCGGTCGCGGGCACGACTGATCCTGAACTCGCGAATGACAACACGTCGAACAACATTACGCTGGCTGGCTACACAGCAAAAGAAAACGAAAACATGAATGTGGAGTCGCCAAACGTTAGCCCGGGCTATTTTTCGACCATGGGCACGTCTTTGCTCGCTGGACGTGAATTTGGTGACCAGGACCGGGAAGGAACCCAGAAAGTCGCGGTGGTGAACGAAAGTTTCGCTCGCCACTATTTCGGAGAGCCGCAACTCGCCATCGGCCACTATTACTGCAAAGGCGGTGGAACCGTGAAGCCCGACACGGAGATCATCGGTGTCGTGAAGGACGCAAAGCATACCGGCGTTCGTGACGAAATCGTGCGCACTGCTTTTACTCCGTATCTTCAGGATCCAGATCCCGGCGCCATGACCTTCTACGTGCGAACCTGGCAGTCGCCGGAAAGCGCGGAAGCAACTATCCGGAGCGCGATGCAAACCCTCGACTCGAAACTGGTTCTGGATACTTTCCGAACCATGCAGGAACAGATCGACGACAACTTAACCGCCGAGCGGGTGATCGCGATTCTGGCGTCGGCCTTCGGTGCGCTCGCTGTGCTCATGGCCGCGGTCGGCCTCTACGGCGTCTTGGCATATTCGACAGCGCAGCGGACGCGTGAGATCGGCATTCGCATTGCGCTCGGCGCGGGCCGCACTTCCGTGGTGCGTATGGTGTTGGTGGAAGTGCTGTGGCTGGCGGGAATCAGTATTGCGATTGCGCTGCCGACTTCGCTCTTGCTCACCTACGCAGTTCGCAGCCAGTTGTTCGGTATTTCGAGCAGCGATCCCTTGACGCTCGTCGTAGTGACATTGGCGGTCGCGGCGGTCGCGCTCGCATCTGCACTGCTGCCGGCCCGCCGCGCCGCCAAAACTGATCCCATGGTCGCATTGAGGTACGAGTAGGAGACTGGAGTTCGCTATGAATGGATTGTTTCAGGATTTTCGTTACGCGCTGCGCCAGTTGCGCAAGAATCCGGGGTTCACCGCCGTCGCGGTTTTGACTTTAGCCCTCGGACTAGGTGCGAACACTGCGATCTTCAGCGTGATTGATGCGGTTCTGCTGCGCCCTCTTCCTTTCCATGCCCCCAGCCGCCTGGTGGTGGTCAAGCCCACCGAACCCGGCCGGCGCGACGATATTGGTGTGTCCTATCCCACCTTTTTGGATTGGCGAGCACAGAATCATGTGTTTGAGGGTGTCTCGGTATTCCGGCAAGACGATTTCACACTGACCGGCCGAGGCGAGCCCGCTCATCTGACCGGCGCTATCGTTTCTGCCAATCTGTTCACCGTGCTCGGCGTACGCCCGGTCATCGGCAGAGATTTTTCCCCCGCGGAAGACCAGCTCAATGGCACGGGCTCGCCCATCATCTTGAGCCACAGCCTTTGGCAAAATCGTTTCGGATCCGATCCGAAAATCGTTGACCAGAGCCTCACTCTAGACGGCCAAACGTTTGCCGTCGTGGGCGTGATGCCGGCGGGATTTCAGTTTCCGGTACAGCGTACTCCGGTGGAATTCTGGACCACAATTGCTCTCGATACCCAGGGTCCAACTCCCATGACCTCCCAGCGCGGTGCTGGATACCTCGATGTCATCGCCCGCATGAAGCCTCAAGTCACAATCGAAACCGCGCAGACCGAGATGGCAGGGATTCAGGATGGCCTCAATCGGCACTATCCGGAGAACCGGCCCAAAGGCATCAGCCTGGTTCCGGAAGCCGATGCCGTGGTGGGAGAGATGCGCCCGGGCCTGTTCATTCTTCTCGGAGCCGTCGGCATGGTTCTGCTCATCGCCTGCGCGAATCTGTCGAACTTGTTGCTGGCCAGAGCCACGACCCGGCATAAAGAGATCAGCGTGCGCACGGCGTTGGGGGCGACGCGCTGGATGATTGTGCGCCAGTTACTGGCCGAAAGCGCGTTGCTCGCAACGGCGGGCGCCGCGGCCGGGCTCGGGCTGGCCGCGTGGGGAATCAAGCTGCTGACAGCGCTGGCGCCGGGAGACCTGCCTAGAATTACGGAAAGCGGCATCAACCTGCAGGTTCTGATCTTCACCGGGTTGGTCGCGGTCTTGACCAGCGTTTTATTCGGGCTAATGCCAGCTCTGCAGGCTGCCAGGCCTGAATTAGCAGCCTCGCTGAAGGAAGGCGGCCGGAGCGGTACGGAGACTCTGACGCGGAGCCGCCTGCGGTCCGCATTGATCGTCATGGAAACGGCTCTTGCCATGATCCTGCTGGTTGGTTCGGGTCTGTTGCTGCGAAGCCTTCTGGGTTTGGGAAGAGTCGATCCCGGCTTTGCCAAGGATCACGTCATCACATTCGGACTCGACCTGCCCGACCGTTACGGACACCCTCAGAGAGTCGCCTTCTATCGCAGCCTGCTCGATCAGGTTCGCGCCACTCCGGGCGTGCGCTCCGCCAGCGCCGCGTTTCCGCTTCCTCTTTCCGCGGACGACGTCAAGACGACCTTAGAAGTTGAGGGCCGTCCCATGAAGCCGTCGGATTATCCGGTTACAACCTTCCACATCATTGATCGCGATTATTTCCGCACCCTGGGCATCCCGCTCTTGAGCGGCCGCCCGTTCAACGTTCAGGATGACGCCGTAGGAGCGACAGCGGTCGTGATCATCAGCCAGAGGCTTGCGAGGCAGATCTTCCCGGGAGAGGATCCGATTGGTCGGCGGATCAGGCCTAACATCTCGAGTGGATCCGGTGACGCACCTATGCGTGTCATCGTGGGCGTGGTCGGGGACGTAAAAGCCGAAGGGCTGGCTGCTCCCTCCATTCCAGAATCGTATGTGCCTTATGCCCAATTGCCGTTCGCTCCCATGTCGGTGGTCGTGCGCACAGAAATCCCTCCCGCGAACATGGTGCCCACTCTGACCAGTCAAGTTCAATCCCTGGACAGCGCCCTGCCTCTGCTACGCGTCAAGACTCTGGACGAATATGTGGACGATTCCATCATCGGAACGCGCTTTGAAACTTTTCTCCTCGGAACCTTCGGAGCGCTTGCATTCTTGCTCACGGCAGTTGGGCTTTACGGAGTGATTTCGTACACCGTGGTTCAGAGGACCCGAGAGATGGGCATTCGGATCGCCTTGGGTGCGGATCGCACTGCAATCCTCGGCATGGTCGTCAAGAACGGAGCGCTTCTGGCTTGCACTGGGGCTCTCATTGGCTTGGCAGCCGCGTTTGTTCTGACGCGGCTCATGGCCAGCTTGCTGTTTGGCGTGGGTCCGACGGATCCTCTGACGTTCCTCTGCGTTCCAATCGCACTGATTACTGTCGCCCTGTTCGCCAGCTACATTCCCGCGCGGCGAGCTGCAAGAGTTGATCCCATGGTGGCGTTGCGATACGAATAGAAATCTTGATCCATGAAATGAGAGTGAAATGATCCAACTGAAAAACATAGATCGCAGTTACAAAACTGGCGCCGGACGAACCTGGGTACTGCGCCGCGTGAACCTCGACATTCGTGAAGGCGAGTTCATCACGGTCATGGGACCCTCCGGAGCCGGAAAGTCATCGCTCCTTAACGTGCTGGCTCTTCTCGACGACCAATGGGAGGGTGAGTACTGGTTTCGCGAGCAAGGCGTTCACGATCTGAAGCGCAAGCAGCGGGCCGAACTGGCTAAGAAGAATGTTGGCGTGGTCTTCCAAAGCTACCACCTGCTCGACGACCTCACGGTGCAGGAAAATATCGACTTGCCGCTCTCCTACAAAGACATCCCGCGCCACCAGCGGCAGAGCTTGGTAGCCGACACCCTCGATCGCTTCCAGATCGTGGCCAAGAAAGATCTGTATCCCAGCCAGCTGTCCGGCGGGCAGCAACAGCTCGTAGGGATCGCGCGGGCAGTGATTCACAAACCTCCGCTGCTGCTTGCCGATGAACCTACCGGCAACCTGCACTCGACCCAAGCCAAGGAAATCATGGAGCTGTTCCGCGCCCTGAATCAGCAAGGGACCACGATCGTGCAAGTCACGCACTCGGAAGCAAATGCAGCGTACGGCAGCCGCACCATTCAACTGCGGGACGGGTGGCTGGTGGGAGACACTGCCAATCCAAACCTTACTCCATCCGCGGAGGTCAGCGCATCGTGAATGTTTCCGGGACCACTTTCTTGAAACGGGGAACTATCGTCGTTTGCATTTATGCATTGCTGGCGTCGACGCTGCCGGCGCAGACCTCCAGCCCCGCTGCGCCGACTCCGCCGCAGAATCCTGGCGCGCAGACCACTGTTCCGTCAAGCAACCTTCCTGTCCGGTTTGATATGCCAAAGTCGCACAACCCGCTCAATGCCTATTCGCCAGACTACGTTCCCGAGCCGGTGCTGGCGAACTCACCGCGTATCGATCGACTAGTCCGGGATGGAAAGCTCTATCTCTCGCTGAAGGATGCCATTGATCTTGCGCTTGAAAATAATCTGGACCTGGCAATTGCCCGTTACAATCTTCCAATCGCGAACACAGATATCCTGCGCACCCAAGCCGGCGGGTTTTTTCGCGGCGTAAACACCGGAGTGGTCCAGGGAACGCCCGGCGGCGGAGTCGGCGGCTTTGGCACCGGAGCTCCGGGCGCGGGCGCGGGCGGCACGACGGGCGGTGCTGGCGGAGCCGGAGCGGGCGCGTCCGGATTGGTTCAGTCGACGCTGGGCGCCGGTACAGCGGTATCTTCCTACGATCCGTTCATCAGCGCGAACGGTGGAGACGAGCATCAGACTTCCCCGGTCGTCAACCAGGCGGTGTACGGGGTTCCGTCTCTGCAACTGAATACCGGGCAATTCAACCTTAATTATTCTCAGGCCTTTGCCACCGGAACCAGCATCAATTTCTCATTCAACAACGCACGGCAAACCTCGAACAGCCCATTTTTCACCTTGTCTCCTACGCTTACCTCGGCCTACCGCTTCGGCATTCAACAGGAACTCCTCGCCGGATTCGGTTTCGGCCCTAACCTGCGCTATTTGCGAATCGCCAGGAACAACAAGAAGATCTCAGACATTGCCTTCAAGGACCAGGTGATTGCGACGGTTACCCAGATCGAGAATATGTACTGGGATCTGGTGAGTGCCTACGAACAGACGCAGGTGAACGAGCAATCCTCGGCTTTCGCTCAGCAAACATTCGAGAACGCGCAGAAGCAGTTGAAGCTGCAAAGCATTCCAGAGATGGATGTCCTGCGTGCCGAGGCGGAGGTTTCCCGGCGTGACCAGGATTTAACTGTGGCCCGGACCAGTCTCCAATTTCAGGAGACACTCATGAAGAATGCGATTACGAAGAATTTGGATGATCCGGTTCTGGAAGCAATGCCGGTCATACCCACTGACCGGACGGAGAGTTTGCAGCCTCAAACCAGCCAGTCCATCCAGGATTTGACCGCTATCGCGCTGCAAGGGCCGGCCGGAACTCGCGGAGTCGGACGTGGACCTGGTGAACCGCCAGATCAGCCGTCGGGCGGCACGGAATGCTTTGTTGCCATCACTTTCGGCGGTGGGTTTCTACTCAGGAGCAGGGTTGGCAGGGCCTCTGAATCCCATTTGCACCCAGGGATGCACCGCTAACGTGCCGGTTGATTTCGCCGGAGCACTGGCCAACGCATTCAACAATTCCTCCCCTGACTACTTTGTGGGCTTGAACCTGAATATCCCGTTGCGGAATCGCGTCGCAAAAGCTGACCAGTATCGATCCGAACTTGAATACCGGCAGGCCGAGTTGCGATTGGAGCAACTGAAGAAGCAGGTCCGCATCGAGGTCCGCAACGCGCAGTATTCGGTCGAGCAAACCGGAGCACGCGTTCAGGCTGCCCGCAAAGCCCGCGATCTCGCACAGCGCACTTTCGAGATCACCAAGAAAGAGCAGGATCTGGGTGCGGGATCCAGCTACCAGACGCTCTCCGCCCAGCGAGATCTCGCGCTGGCTGAACTGGACCTGGTCACGGCGATGACCGTCTTCGCGAAAGCAAAAGTTGAATTGGATCGGGCAACGGGTGCGACTTTGGAACATAATGGAATCCAGCTTCAAAACGCGGTGAACGGCACGGTTGGTGATACCATCAGCGCCGCGACCCCATAACGTCCATGCCAACTACCAGCAAACCCGGCGGCCTTTCCGCCGTTACGCCGCCGAAGGGCAGCTACGAACGGCCTCGCATCCTGGCGGCCGACGACCAGCAGCATGTTCTTGAGGCTCTCGAACTTCTCCTGCGTCCCCAGGGATACGAAGTCGAGACCGCGAAATCCCCTGCCCTGGTTCGCGATGCTCTTGCCACAGGGTCCTATGATGCCCTGCTCATCGATTTGAACTACACCCGGGATACCACCTCCGGCCAGGAAGGACTCGACCTTCTTTCCGAAATTGTTGCTCTCGACAATTCGATTCCCGTCATTGTCATGACCGCCTGGGCCAACATTGAACTGGCCGTCGAGGCCATGCGCCGTGGAGCTCGGGATTTTATCCAGAAGCCCTGGGAGAACGAGCGGTTGCTCACCATCCTGCGGGCGCAGGTTGACCTTCGCCGGGCCCTGCAACGCGCCGAGCGCCTGGCCGCCCAGAATCGCTTGCTGCAGGCCGAGGGACGTCCCGAGTTCATTGCCACCGCCCCGCTGATGCAACCCGTCCTGGAGGCCATTACCCGCGTTGGACCTTCCGATGCGAATGTCTTGATCACCGGGGAGCATGGCACAGGAAAAGAGGTCGTGGCCAGAACCCTGCACGCAGTCTCTCGGCGGGCGTCGCGCCTCATGGTCTCCGTCAACACCGGAGCCGTACCCGAAGCGCTATTTGAAAGCGAGCTCTTCGGGCATGTGAAAGGCGCGTTCACCGATGCCCGGTCCGACCGCATCGGACGCTTTGAACTGGCTGACGGCGGCACCATTTTCCTCGATGAAATTGGAAATGTACCTCTTCGCCAGCAGGCCAAACTTCTGCGCGTGCTGGAGGCAGGTGAAATCGAGCGGGTTGGCTCGTCCCGATCCGTGCGCGTAGATGTACGCGTGGTCTCTGCCACCAACACGGATCTTCGGGCAGCCTGCTCCTCCGGCCAGTTTCGCGAGGACTTGCTGTTCCGGCTGAATACCGTCGAGATCCACGTACCAGCCTTGCGCGAACGCCGCGAAGACATCCCCGCCCTCGCCCTACACTTCCTGGCCCGTTATGCATCGCGTTACCGGCGCCCGATTCAGGGGTTCGAGGCCTCCGCCCTGCAACTGCTCATGCAATACTCCTGGCCTGGAAACGTACGCGAACTGGAACACACGCTGGAGCGCGCAGTCCTGATGTGTCGTGGCAACGAGATCCAGCGCGCCGACCTGGGATTGGACATGCTCCGGCCGCAGAGCCAGAATCTCGAAGAACTCAGCCTCGAATCCGTGGAGGCCATTCTGATCCGCAAGGCCTTGCAGCGTTCTCAGGGAAATGTGAGCCAGGCTGCGGAGACTCTAGGGCTCAGCCGCGGCGCCCTCTACCGCCGGATGGAGAAGTATGGGCTCTAGCCCGCGAGGGATCCCCAATCGCGGCGCAAGCAAGCCTCCAAAAAAGCGGGTTCGCCTTCTGTATGAGCGGCGGGTAAGTCTATTCGCCCTGTTGGTGGCGTTTCCCGGCTTGCTCGCCGCCGGTATTTTCATTTGGCTGCAATCCTGGACGCTGGAGTCAAAAATAGCGCTGATGTTCGCCCTGCTCTTCGTGTGGTGGCTGTTGGCGATGGCGCTCCAGGAGCAAACCTCACGGCCATTGCAGACTCTGGCCAATGTGATCTCCGCCTTGCGGGAGGAAGACTACTCGTTTCGCGCGAGGGGTGCCGCCACCGATGACGTGCTGGGTGAACTCTCCATCGAAGTGAATGCCTTGGCCGATCTGCTCGCAGATCAGCGGATTCGAGCCATTGAAGCCGCCGCTCTGTTGCGCCGCGTGGTCGAAGAGATCGAAGTCCCGCTGTTTACATTCGATCCTGACCAGATCCTGCGCCTGGTGAACTCCGCCGGAGAACGCCTTCTGCAGCAGCCCTCAGTCCGCCTGCTTGGGCGTACCGCGAAAGAGATCGGACTGGTCGCTTGCATGGAAGCGGAGAGCGAGACCGTGGTTCCCCTTCCCTTCCAGGGTCCGAACGCACGTTGGCTGGTCCGGCGCAGTTCGTTTCGTCAGAAAGGCGTGCCGCACACTCTTATCGTTCTGTCGGACGTCAGCCGTGCTCTGCGCGAAGAAGAACGAGGCGCCTGGCAACGCCTGATTCGCGTGCTGGGTCACGAACTGAACAACTCGCTCACGCCGATCAAATCAATCGCTGGCACCCTGCGGGCACAAATCTCGAACAGCGCCCTCGATTCTGATCACCGCGAAGACTTTGAACGTGGGCTCTCGATTATCGAATCCCGCGCCCACTCCCTCAATCGTTTCCTGCAGGCGTACCGGCAACTCGCCCAGATGCCGCCGCCCATCGTGCGCAAGACGGAGCTTTTCCCGATTGTTCAACGGGTCGTTGCGCTTGAGGCCAGCTTGCCCGTGCAGGTTCTTCCCAGCCCGCCGGCCGAGTTGATGGTGGATCCTGATCAGCTCGAGCAAATGCTGATCAACCTGATGCGAAACGCAGTGGAAGCCGCAATCGAGCCACAACACTCGGTCCCCTCGACCGGCGCGGCAGCGGTCGCCCCATCACAGCCCCGGGAGCCCCTGGTTGTTGTACGGTGGGAACTGACCGACAAAGATCTGGTTCTTACCATTGAAGACAACGGTCCCGGGCTGGGCAATCCCGCCAACGTCTTCGTCCCCTTCTACACAACCAAGCCATCGGGCAGCGGAATCGGCCTGGTGCTTTCGCGCCAGATCGCCGAAGCGCATGGAGGCTCGATTGAACTCCTGAACCGCCCTGACCAGAAAGGCTGCCAGGCAAGAGTTGTGCTGCCACGCGCCCAGCCGCCGGTTCAATGAACCTTCAGTCCACACATTGGAGCCACGGCGGAGGCTTCGGGCCGCGATGGCGAATTGCCACGAGGTGTGATCGCCGCACGGGTACCCGTAGCCCGGGCGGAACTGGATTCCCCGGAATTGCCGCGCCCGAGCAGCAACGCACTGCCCTTGTGGAGTAGAATTGCAGCCACTCAGTCTTCAGCGCGCAAGGGCATGCCGCCTCAGCGCCAGCTTTTAGAGAGACGATGAAGTTGTCCCGCGGACCTGCTGCATTGATTTCTTTCTCCGCATTCTTGTGACGGTTTTCATTTGAGGTTGTTCCTTTGTGGCGGCAACGGTTGCAGATTCCGTGCCGCAAGTCGGAACCGCTCATTCAGGGCTGCCTATGATCGGCAAATCACTTCGCTCGTACCGCATTGAGGCCAAGCTCGGAGCCGGCGGCATGGGTGTGGTTTATCGAGCGGTGGATTCCCGGCTGGGACGAGCCGCGGCCATCAAGATTCTGTCCACCGCGGCTCTCAACCCAGAGCGCGAGCGGCGCTTCGTGCAGGAAGCCAAGGCAGCTTCCTCCCTGAACCATCCCAACATCGTCACGATTTACGACATCGACACGCAGGACATCGATGGACAGCCGATCCCCTACATCGCCATGGAGTATGTGGCGGGAGATACTCTCGATCACCTGATTGGGAAGAAGGGTCTCCGGATTCGGGACGTGTTGAAATATGCCGTCCAGATCGCGGACGCCCTCTCCGCAGCTCACGCAGCTGGAATCGTGCATCGTGATCTGAAGCCGTCGAACGTGATCGTAACTCCACAGGGCGTGGTCAAGATCCTTGATTTCGGTTTAGCCAAGCTCAGCGAACCCGCAAACGCCGATGCCTACGCCGAAACTTTGCACGGCGAAGGATCGCCCCTCACTGAAGAAGGCACCATCCTCGGCACGGTTGCCTACATGTCCCCTGAACAAGCTGAGGGCAAGACGGTCGACAGCCGTTCTGATGTTTTTTCCTTTGGCTCGGTTCTTTACGAAATGGCAACTGGTCAACGTGCCTTCGGGGGTGGCTCCAAGCTGTCGTCGCTTTCGGCGGTGCTCTACAAGGATCCGCAGCCAGCTTCATTGACGGTTCCAGACCTACCACCCGAACTCGATCGCATCATTGGGCGATGTCTGAAGAAGGATCCGGAACGCCGCTGGCAGACCATGGCGGATGTGAAGGTGGCGGTGGAAGAGTTGCGCGAGGAGATGGATACCAGCAACTTCGCGCTCCCCAGTCCGTCCCCAGGTCCGCGCAGCCTGCCACGGGGCAAACCGCGAAAGACGCTGTGGGCAGGGGTAGGGCTGCTGGCCGGAGTTTTGCTGGGACTCGCGCTGGGCATCTCTTATGAGCCGAAGTTCCTCCGCCGCGCCGAACCGCCATCGTTTCAGCGCTTGACGTTTCGTCGCGGTGACGTCACCTCCGCGAAGTTCGCTCCCGGTGACACGGTCGTCTACAGTGCCGAGTGGGATGGCGCCCCATCCACTTTATTTTCCGCTCAGCCCGGCAATCGCGAAGCGCGGCCACTGGCGCTGCCCAGCGCAAGAGTGCTGGCGATCTCACCGCGCGGGGAGATGGCCATCCTGCTGGGCGGCGGTGACGTCGGCACCCTCGCCCGCGTGCCTTTTGGTGGCGGCGCCCCGCGAGAGGTGCTGGAGGGTGTGAGTGGCGCAGATTGGGGACCGGATGGAGAATCACTCGCCGTAGTGCGCGCGGTCAGCGGAAAGTTCCATCTGGAATATCCCATCGGTACTGTGCTGTACGAAACGGAGAAGCGGCCGCCCATGATGCCGCAGGTGTCGGCCGACGGCAAGCTGGTTGCGTTCTTTGATTTTGATGTTGAAGTTGGCGATTATGCCCTTTGCGTGATCGGTCCCAACCATCCCCGGCAAGTTCTTTCCCGGGGATGGCGCGCCATCGGTGCCTTGAACTGGTCACCCGACAATCGCGAAGTCTGGTTCTCTGGCGGCCAACCCGGCGGCGATCCGGCGCTCTACGCGGTCACTCTCTCGGGTACCCAGCGCCTGGTTTCGCAGGCTGGCGGAATGATCGTGATGCAAGACGTGGCCCGCGATGGCCGCGTCCTGCTGAGCACCGTCAATTCACGTCTCGGTATCCTCTACTTGCCTCCGAGCGGAGCCGCACAACGCGATCTCGCCTGGCTGGACGCTTCCTTGGTGTACGACCTATCCAATGACGCCCACTCCCTCGTATTCGTTGAGCTTTCCAATGGTCAGGGGCGCAACTCCGCCATCTACTTGAGGAAGACAGACGGTTCTCCCGCCATACAACTGGGTTACGGAAACCGGCCTTCCCTTTCCCCGGACGGGAAATGGGTAGCCTGCATCCACCATGGGGCGGAGAGTTCCACTCTGATGTTGCTTCCGACCGGCCCTGGAGAATCGCGCCTCCCAAAAATCGAAGGCATGCACTTTGACGGCGTGGAGTGGTTCCCCGACAACAAGCGCATTCTTTTCACTGGCAATGAAACTGGTCACGCGACTCGCACGTGGATGTACGACCTGGAGACCAATCAATCGACACCCCTCACTCCCGAAGGCTCGCGGGGAACAAAGGTTTCGCCCGACGGCCGGTGGTTCGTCACCGTAGACCCGCACAAGGTATTGCTCTCCCCGGTTGGCGGCGGGGATTCCAAAACCATCGCGGACTTGCAGGGCGAGAGTGTCGTGCGCTGGAGCGGTGACGGGCAATACCTGTTCCTGCAACAGCGGGAGCCCGCCAGCATCAAGATCAGCCGTCTCGACGTAGCCACGCGCCGCAAAGAACCTTGGCTGGAAGTGAAGGTTCCCGAACCCGGGGCTCAGTTCCTGGGACCACTGGCATTGTCCGCCGATGGAAAGGCTTGCGCCACCACCTTCCAGCGCGACCTTGCCAATCTGTTTCTGGTGCGCGGCCTGAAGTAGAAGACGCGTTCCGAGCGACGCGTCTCCCGCTCCTCAAGAGAACGAGATTCCGGTCGCACGGTGAGGGCGTGGCTGCGTTCGTCAGCGTCTCCAGTTGAGTTCCTCGACTAGGGCTTTTTGTCCACCAGCCGCATGTACTCACTCAGCGTCACGAAGCGGTAGCCGCGCGCTTTAAGATTGGCGATCAATTCCGGCAGGACCGCCGTTGTGGTCGACAACTCATGGAAGGCGAGAATGTGCGTGTACACTCCGTGTCTTTCCCGCTGTTCCACTTGCTTCAAGACTGCGTCGGCCAGAGAAGGCTTGGGGCAGCTCGACTGCATTTCTGGCGCACAAATAGTCGAGCGAGTTCACGTCTCGCAGCGCTACGGGGCTCTGCTGCGAGATGGTCAGCAGGTGGTAACCCTGCCGTTCGAGATCGCGGCGGGCATCGTCGGAAATGACCCAGTCTGGAGGACGGAAGTAGTGCGGCTGTGTGCCGGTGACCGCCTTGATCGCTTCCGCACCTCGATTCACGTCGCCGATAACCCACTGCTCTCCCTGTTTCCGCTCCGCGCCGCGCAGTTCGATATGGCTGTACGTGTGGTCTTCGAGTTCGTGGCCTCTACGCACCAACTGCTCGGCCGCGTCGATGCATGTGATTCCAACATTCTCTTCGTAACGCCGTTCTCCCCAGGTCTTCGGGGTGAGTCGCCATCCCACGACAAAGAACGTCGCCTTGACGCCATTTTCGTCGAGCACGTTGAGCAAGCTCGCACCGGGGTGCCCGCCCTTAGTGCCAAACAAAACATAGGGCCGCGGGCCATCGTCAAACGTCAGTGCAATCAGCTTGTCGGTTGAAAAAGCAGCTCCGGCATTCAGAAATAGCAGCGCGGCTACAGCAACACTTTGTAGGATGAGATCCTAGCTCGCAAGATGATTTTCGCCATCGCTCTTCCATTATTGGAGCCGATGCTCCCCATGGCTAATTACCTTTGTGGATGGCCCGTCGGACAACCAGCCAGCGCGAGCAGCCCGCGGAATGTCGTAGACTTTGCCTATGGCTGTGACGGTAGAAATGCACAACACCGCCGACGCCGAGTCGCGGCGGGATGTAATCGCGATGATTGAGCACGTCCTCTCCGACCGTCTCGGAGACTGGCGGGTTGTCATCATTGGCTCGCAAGCCAACGACTGCTGGGAGATGCAGATTACAGGCCCCAACGCCTTCGAGCGCTCCTATACGCTTGAGGGCACGCTCGGACAGCACGAGCCAAGCACTGTAGCCTCGATTATTGCGAAGATGTTGCCGGCTAGAGGCTGATACTGAGAATGGATTGTCCTTACCCCTGCCGCTGCCGCTTGGGCTTGAGGTTCAGCGTGCGAATCAGTCGAAATAAGTGGTTGGGATGCACCCCAAGCATTTTCGCCGCGTCGGTGTAGTTTCCGTTCGCCTGCTCGATGGCCCGCTCGATCAACACCTTCTTGGCCTCGCGCACACCTTCGTTCAGCGCGCTTACGGGCTCCCCCGAGGCGGCGGTTTCGTCCAAAATAGAGTCCGGCAAGTCCTCGGCAAGGATCAATTCGGTCGAGCCCAGAACCACCGCCCGCTCAATGGCGTTCTCCAGTTCGCGCACGTTGCCCGGCCAGTCGTAGCGCGTGAGGCAGGCACGCGCCTCCGGAGAGATGCCGGCCACCCGGCGCTTCACCTTCTCGCCATAGTGCGCCGCAAAGAATGCCGCCAGCAGTGGAATATCCTCTCGCCGCTCGCGCAGGGCCGGCATTTGTAGCGATACAACATTAAGCCGATAGTAGAGATCCGGCCGAAACGCTCCCGTGCGGGATGCCTCCTTCAGGTCCCGATTGGTGGCGGCGATCAGTCGGACATCGAGCTTGATGGGGCGCGTGCCGCCGACCCGTTCGAATTCGCGCTCCTGCAAAACTCGCAGCAGCTTGGCTTGCATGGGGACCGCCAGCTCCCCGATCTCATCCAGAAATACCGTGCCCCCCTCGGCGACCTCCAGCTTTCCTTTCTTCTGCGAGACCGCTCCGGTAAAAGCCCCGCGTTCGTGTCCGAACAGCTCGCTCTCCAGCAACGTTTCAGTGATGGCCGCGCAGTTGATGGCGATAAACGGCTTGTCGGCCCGGCCGCTATTGATGTGGACAGCTCGCGCCACCAGTTCCTTTCCCGTGCCGCTCTCGCCTGATATGAGGACCGTTGAATCCCGCCCGGCCACCCGGGAAACGAATTCATACACCTCGTGCATGGCCTTGCTTTCCCCAATCATGCTGTGGTGGATGCTTAGTTCCTCGTTCAGGCGGCGGTTCTCAACTCCCAGTCTCTCCAGATGCCGGGCATTCTCAATCGCTAGCGCAGTGATATTTCCGAGCGTTGTCACCAGTTGCAGAAGGTCTGAGTCGAAGCGCGCGCCCGGAGAACTGGCGTCCAGGTACATCACGCCCAACACCCTGTCCTGTACTTCGAGAGGCACGGCCAGGACCGAGTGTACCCGGCGTTCCAGCAAGCTCTCGGCCTCCCGGTAGGCATCGTCGCTCTGGACATCGCTGGAAAGCACCGCGAGATTCTCCTCCAGAACGCGCTTCAGAATGGTCTGGCTGGCATGTATCGGCTGATTGGGTCCCAGCCGGCGGTCCCGGCCTACAATCGAAGAAAAGTTCGGAGAGAGTCCTGGTGCCCCATTTTCGGTCAACAAGATGGCGGCTTGATCCGCCGGGACAATCGCGAGCACGGCCTCCAGAACCTTTTCTTGCAGAGCCCCCAGGCCGCGCACCGAGTTCAAAGTCCGGCTGAAATCGAGCAGCACATTGAGGTCGCGAACCGTCTTAGGGGTGGCGGGCAAAGCGTCAGGCCGTGACGGCTGCAGGTACCGGACATCCTCTTTTCGCAGTATTACGGTCGCGGCGCCAGGCACCGGGGTCGCATCGAGCTGCAGCGAGGCGTTGCCGGGAATGGACTCACTGCTTGGCCCTTGGAAGACCAGGATCGAGTTGCCGACCCGGATCTGGTCCCCATGCACCAGGACTCTGTCCCTTACGGGTACCCCGCTGACGAAGGTGTTGTTGCGGCTCTCCAGATCCTGCAGGCGGAATGCGTTCGCTTCCTTACGGATGACGCAGTGGCGCCGGGATACGAGCGAGTCGAGCAGGGAAATCTCATTGGACGGATCGCGGCCGATCGAGACCTCACTCCTGCTCAGGAGGAACAACTTACCCTTGAGGGGGCCGCTTACCGCCTCCAGCCTTGCCCCGTTCCGGGGACCGACACCCTCTTCAGCCGAATCGCCCATGACGCAATGAGTATACTCGGACGTTCCCGGCTCCGCCGTCCCCTGCACCTAACATAAATGTTACCCCTAACATTTTTGTTTGGCCTATTGAGCCCCCAGCCAGGCCAGGGTCAGCCCTCCACTGGTCGGTCAACCTGATTTACCCCGGTTTTGCTGGCAAATTCTGGTGGCCGGACCCCACACATCCCGGTGTCGGGTTTGGTACGCGGCTTGCACTCTACCAAAGCACTTGCAACGGTCGAACCGAGCAAGACATCCCAGGATCAACAGGAGCACGAAAATGAAGGCAAAGATGAATGCAAAGCTGGCAATCAGGATTGCGATTCTGACGGCAGTAATGGTAGGCACCGTCGTGGCAGCGAGCGTTCAACCGGTTCCCACCGCAGACGGAGGCCCGCTCCTTTTGTGCCCCCCCAAACAACCCAACTGCTCGTCAGGCCTGCCACCGCTCAGCTAGCGAGCTGAGGTCGACAGTTACGAACGCGAGCGGTTCCTATTGAACCGAACATTTGGATTCGCAATCTTGGGCTGACGGGGTCGATGGAACCCCGCCAGCCAAATTTTGCCTGCTGATGAAAATGGCATTGTTACTGCGGAACGAGCCCCGACACCGTGGCTTTTTCGGCGCCTGAAAACCGTGCCGGTTGGGGACGATACCCGTTGCGGGTGCGCACTCTGTATTTCTTCAAGGGCTCGCCCACGAGCCGCACCGTGATCGCACGCCAGCCAGTATTGGCGTTGGGCTTCGGGTAATAACTCAGCGAGTACAGATGAGCCAGATCGTCGCGGATGGACGCAAATGCCCGGTGTTCATCTTTCCAGTCCTTGGCGAAGTAGGCCTTGCCCCCGGTGGCGGCGGTCATGCGATCAAATACCGCGGTGGACACCGGCTCCAATCTCGCCTTTTGCGTGCTGATCATGTAGATGGAAACTCCGGCGGACTGGGCAAACTCAGCCACGTCCTCGGGTGGAACTACGCTGGAATTGTCCGGGCCGTTGGAGAACACTACTACGACTTTCCGGCCCGTGTTTTGAGCCGCGTCCTTCAGGGTCAACAAGAGCGCGTTGTAGAGCGCTGCCTCATCGCCCGCGACGGTCGAGCGCACCGCCCGCACGACTTGCGACCGGTCGGCAGTAAGCGGGGCAGCGCGCGAGAGATCCCGGCTATAAGAATAGAATGCGATCTTGTCCGCGTTTTCCAGCGAGCGAATGAACTCGGTGATCGCATCTTGTGCGAAGACAAAGCCCCGGTACATGTAATCGCTGGTATCAAACAGGACGAACACATTGGCGCCGTTCACCAGCGAGGCGAACGTCTGCGGTGAGGCGCCGTCCGAGGAGTGTTTGGCCAGTTTCAGACGCTGCCGCAGGCGAATCGGGCTCGGCAAACTCGCTGAGACTGCGGGCCGGTTCATTGCCCTCGGCAAAGGTGGCCGCCTTCTCCACAATCCCGTCCTCAATGATGGCAAAATCCTTGGGGCGGAGCCCGGTAATATAGTTTCCGTTCTTATCCGTCACGGCCACGTTGAGCTGGACCATGTTCACCACGACGTGCAGGTCCGGGCTCTCCTGAGCTTCGACGCCAGTGTCATCTCCCAGTACTAACCCCGCGGGAATCAGAATCAGCAGAAACAGTTTCCGTACCATGGTTTCAAGCTTCCTACTCTGCGACCCCCTGTGCCTGGGACCGCTGCCTTATCGGTCGATGCTTCGATGAATACGTCAAGGCCGAACGGCGCTAATCCTCGACGGCGAACTTAACTTGCCCTCGCGGAAATCAGCGCCGGTTTCGTGCATCGCCCGAAGCAGTGCTGGCCAATCCTCAAAATCGGTGGCGAAGATCCTCTCCACCATCACCCGCGTAAGCTCCGGCACCATATGGTTCAGCATGACGGGCGAATATCCTGCTTCATCGGCCAGGCGAGCCCAGTACAAATTGGGCGAATCCCAGGATTCCGCCAGAAAACGGCTGGAGTTTCCCGAGAACGGTGGCATGGGCGACGATGTTCAACAGTTCGAGACCGTAGTTCTGAGCCATGCTGGGATGCGGCGTGCCAAAATCATGCGACAGGCGCTTCCAGCTGACCTGTTCGGGATGCTGCCGGCACAACTCTTGCAGTTCCTGGGTCGCCGTTCCCCACACAGCGGGTCTGTTCCGGATACCTGTGCCGAAACTCCGCCGCCAGATAGAAAGTGTCGGCCGGCATCATTTGCGGAATGATTTCCGATGCGCGACCTGCGCGCAGCGCTTGCTCGACTTGCCTGGATCGCTGCGGAAGCAACCGATCCGACAGAATGGTCAGTACCTTACTGCGCAGCGCCTCGTCCTTGGCGGAAGCCGCCAGCAGTTCTTCTCCGCGTCCGCTGATAGAGAGCGATCGCGTGCAGCTCCAAGGGGCTGACATCCCACCAGCGGGGCAGGATCGCGCTGGCCAACAGCTCCGGCGTCAGTTCCTTCCAGATGAGCGCCTGAACACTGTCCGGAGAAATGAAATCCTGCTCGAGCTCGGCCAAGGCGTAGGGAAGATCGGCAAGCGAGCCCACGAAATGGGCGCCTCCGCCCGCCGGAGAACCTTGGCCCAGGATCTCTGGCGCCTGCCACAGTGTCTTCATGCCGCCGACCGTCTCTCCGGCAAAGTCGTGGGAGCGGACGAAGAGCGGATTATTGTGCAGCGCCTGCGCCCCCGGCGGCTCGTAGTAGGCATAGTTCAAACCAACCAGAGCATCTCTCAGAAACGAGGAGAGCTGACCGCGCGCTTCGTCAATTTGTGCACGCGTAGCGGTGGTGGACTTGAGGACTTTAGGCAAGTCCGTTCGCATCTGCACATCGGTGTGATGATTGTTATAGACTCCCGCGGCCCATTCCGATCTTTCGCCGTTGGTGAAGATCGGCCGCGGCATCTCGAATTCGCGTGTCTCGCCAGCCAGAAGGATCACGTAGTCTGGCGGCTGCTTCCCTCGCGCCTTTTCGGCCAAGCGCATCTCCCAGCGTCAGGAGTGTGTCGAGCGACACCAGTCGCTGGTCATCCAGGACGGAGCGGATCCTGCCGGCAACTTCCCGGTGCATCTGCCTTCCCTCCGGGGTGTTCTGTCGAGGTCCCGCCAGCAAGTCGATGATTTCGTCCTGCGAACCTCTAGCTTTGCCGGTGGAGAACCGGAAGAGTTCTCCCAGGGAAGTTCGCCCCGCGTCATACAGCTGGGCGGCCGATCGAATCGTGGCGAAAGGCTTGACCACTTGCTGCCACGACTCGTTCAGGTGTGAGTTCGAGATCTGTCCCTGTCGGGCCAGAATCTGCCAGATTCCAACATTGGCTTGAAAGGTGCCGAATGCGTTCCCACGCACCGCCATGGGCACGCTGTTCAGGCCTTGGGCTACATCCAGAAACAGGGTAATCGACTCGTCGCTTAATTCTGGAAACTCGGAGAAGACCCGATACTGATCACTGAATTCCTCGAACCTGCGTGCCAGCAAGCGGACCGTGGCCGGCGCCAGGCGATGTTCGGGAGACCGTCTGCTGTCCAGTTCGCTGATCGCCATGTACATCTGCAGAGGCCCACTTTCGGTTGGCGCCCGGGACAGGCCGAACATGATTTGCACCAGTTGATCCGCGACCCGTCAGGCGGGCGGTCTGCTTTCCCCATTTGCGCACGAGGTTGGAGTTGTGCCCCTGGGAGAAGAATGTCTTTCCATACTTCGAGATTCCCGGGGACGAGGGGCTCACCGTTGCTCTCCAACTGCAGTCGAGTGACCAGACAGCAACAGCGCAGGTGCCGGTCGGAACGCACCCCGTGTGGCCGGAACGGTCGGATCCGGGGCGCGAAGGCCCTCGTAAAACAACCGCAGCCGATGCGGGTCGGTGAAATATGCCTGCTGACTTCCACTCACCCGCGAAAGCACGTCAAAATACGCGACCAGCCAACCCTTGTCCTTAGCCAGCAACTTCGAGACAAAAGCGGCGGGGGACTCTGGGCTCGCTCCCACCAGGTCCTTCCATGCAGCCTCTGCACCCGCTCCTCCCGGCACGTTGACTCGGCCCGCGCTGATGCAGAGTCCCCTTCCGTAAAAATCAAGGACCGCGGCATAGGGAAGCAGCCTCTGCGAGCCCAATCGATTGCTGCAAAAACTTGCTGGTTTCGGGGTCAAGCCGTGAGAGCGCCCAGTACAGGCGCGCGACTGCTCGGGTCGCTCAGGATCGTGTCCAGCAAGTCCTTGCTGTTTTCTTTGTAGTTCTTGGTGCTCGCCTTGGTCCAGTCGCTTTCGGCGAACATCACCGGCACCGGGGAAGAGGAGAACGGGTACTCAAAGGGCTTACCGCCTTGCAGTGTCTGTTCCAGTTCGGGGAGGGGAAATCCGGAATCGATGGCCAGGAAAGCCCTCTCGGGATCCTCCGTCTGCAAGGACGTTCCAGGATCGCCGCAATTTGCCCGGGTTCGATAACCGAGAATGCGCAGAAGCGGCCTGGCATCGTCACAATTCGAAACCCGAATCACCATGCCACTGCCCGCGGCCAAAGCCGTCAACTCCCGGGCCTGCACGACGTATCGCCTCAATAGGACAAGGAACTCCGTTGGGCGAGTGGGGCCTCTCATACCCCTCGGTGAACACATTCCGGCTCAGCAAAGGCAGGACTTCTTCGGGCGTAATCTTTTGACTGATCCCGGCCATGCGCAGAAACGATCGCTGTGGGCCTGGGATCACGAACTGCGACGAGGCCGAGAGCGTTCCGTCTTCTGCAGAGTTTCGCCGAAGAGATGACGGCCGCACTGGAGTGCTTTGCGGGAGTGGCCGGGGGCAGTTCCCCGCTTCCCGCGAACAGATCGCAATTCAAGAGAGAACACGCAACCAGGACGGACAGGCAAACAGGACATTTCACGGCTGGATTCCTCTCGGAGCCGGGCGAGACCTCATTTCACCTGGAATCGATCGCGGAAGGCAGGGGGTGTCTTCAAATTCGCGAAACCGCAATGTCCCCAGATCTAGGCTTGGTGAGAACCTGGCCTTGCTCCAGATTCAATGTGGGCAAAAATACCTCATATCGGGCAACTATCCAAGCTGTTTTTTAGGGTTTTTTCAGAAGGGATAGCGTCCGGTGCGGGTCGCCCCCGAAATAACCCTGAAGCCAGATGCTGCGAAATCAGCAGGTGCCACGATTTGAACGTCTTTAGCACGGCTTTTCGAGGTTGCGGACAAACTACAAATGCGTGCGCTACTGTGGAAGAGCGGCCCTTCTAGAGCCTGCCCTGAGCGCAGCCGAAGGGGCCGCGTAGGACATGTGCAATCCCTGTGGGCTTCAGCCCCCGTGGTCCCTTGTTCGTAGAGCAGGTTTTTCCGCAACTATAATTTCAACTCGCGAATCGCGTCCCCAGCGCCGCTGAGGTCGGCGAGCCGCATCTCGGAATACTTGCGAGATAGAATCACACCTGGCGCGCCAGCGCGGAAAGCCGCCAAGACCGCTTCCTTGACGCTTTGCGGCGTACACTTGCTGTTATTGGGCTCGGTCGGGATATCGATATCAATGCCCGGCCAGATCAAAGTCCTCGTGCCCGCAACGCCCTCCAGCGCGCGTTTCGTCTCGCGGTAGACATAGTCGGCTGAGAGCCCGGTGTGAGGAATCTGATCGTAGCTGCCCTCCTTGAATCCCATCAGCGCATAGTTAAGTTCGATCAGGCTCTGTTTCGAGAGATCTCCATAAAGTGTCGAGCCGATATTGTCTGCATAAAGCGCCATCCGCTCGCCGCCGCAGTTGTTGTACATAACGACCTTTATAAAATCCGAATAATTCGAGAGCTCGTGAAGGTCCTGTTCCGCGCGGTAGATCGGATTGAAAGAATTGTTGTGCCAGATGTGCCAACCCACCGGCACCGTCGGCTTCGCGGTCTTCACCGTTTTGTATATTGCGGCGTAAGTCTCGCGAAGGCTGTCAGTCCAAAGCATTTCCCAGGCGGCTAGTTCGGGATACCGCAACAGGAGCCGCCAGAATTGAACGTAGTAGCCGTCCACGGGGCGTTTGCCGCTGCGCGCCGAGCGAACGAATTTTTCCAACTCCAGAAATCCCTGCCGGGCGCGCTCTGCATTGATGCCGCGGGCTTTGGCTTTGCTCTGACAAAACTGGCAGAAACAAGTCACGTTCCCCGGATCAACCGGCGGTGTGTCATGCGTTGCTCCCAAGGCTGTCGCAAAGCGCACCCTGCCGCTCCGATCCCCACATGATGCCGTCGATGTCATAGGAACGGGCATAATCCTCGACCAGCCCGGTCAGGAAATTCCGGTAGTCCGGATTGTTGACGCACAGCGTCTCGGCATTCCGCCCGTACAGATCCCGCTCCTGCAGTTTCTCGATGTTCGGCAAGTCGGTGCGAAACACATCCTCCAGCCAGCAGATGACTTTCATGCCGCGCTTTTTAGCCGCAGGGACCACTTCGGCCAAGATATCCAGGTCGCCGTGGTCGGGCGCGCGAGTGTCTTTGAGAACCGTGTTCTTGTAGTACTGGGAATGAGGAGTGGCGAAGTTCCCGCCGTGAAAATTGAGATCGTATTCCTGCTTGCCGTGATCGGGCAGCGGTTGGCCCGGAATCTGTCTTCCGGCGATGCCTCGACCGTAGGTGAATACCGCAAGAAACAAGGTATTCACGCAGGCACGTTCCTGCAGAACATCAAGGACCTTCTCGGTACCTTCATCCACAAACGAAATTGCTCCGACCTGGATGCCGACCATTCTTGCGGAGGCGGCAGCATGTCCCGAAGTTGGCATGGCCAGGGCGGCGCCGGCTCCAGCGGTGATCTTCAGGAATTCGCGGCGATTCACGTCTAATCTCAACGGATTACTCCTAACTGTCTCTACACCAACGGCCGATCAGGGTTGTAATTGTGGCGCAGCGTCAATGAGCCATCCGAATTGATTTTTTGCCGGCAAGCCCATCGAACCGGATAACGTACGCCCTTCACTTCGAGTTCAGCTTTCAGCCGCAGACCCTCCCATTGGACGCCTGCGGGCAGCATCAGCATCGCTTGATGGACGCCCCTCGGTTTCGGATCCCCAGCGTCAATACAGCCTGATACGTTGATCTTGCTATCCTCACTCAGCACACTCAAGCGAAGCACTCCAGGAACAGGCGTCATTCCATCGTTTGCGAGTCCGATCACCATCCCGATAACTCCGTCCCGCTTGAAGGTCCAGATAAACGAGGGGCGGATGCGGTAGCCGATCTGGCGGGCCATCTCGTCGATTGGCCCCGGGAATTTTTCGTAGTAACTCAAGATGTTGGCGGCGGACTGGGTGTGCCAACTCCAAAGCGATAGATAGTTGACGCCGACATCGGCTGCGTGGGAAATGATTTGTTCGTTGTAAGTAATCCCATCTTCGTCGATCTGAAGTTCCTTCGGATCACCCGTGGTGAAACCAACCTCACAGATGGCGGCGGCCCAAGGTGGACGGTAGCTCAGCGCCTCGATCTGCGTGTTCTCGATAAAGATCGTGTCCGTACGCAGCCAGTTGCCGCTGCGCATCGTGCGATCCAGCAGGCCGGAGTTGCCCACGTTGCTGAAGTCGGGCTGCGTGTTCGTGGCCAGCGGGACTTTGGTCCAGTGTTCGAGTTGCATCTCGAACATGGCTGCCCAGGTTTGTTCCGCGACCAACTGGCTGGGGAAGGGATTGCCCTCGAACGGCCATGTGTGCCCTTCGCCCCAAAAACCGTACATCATCGTGTCCATGAACTCGACCTGTGGATGGCCGTTGAGCTCGGCGGCCAGCAACCCATTCAACTCGCGAAATGCAGCTTGATACGCTGGGTGATCGTAACGCGGCACGCGGTTATCTTTCCGGTAGCGCATTTGCGCGGGGTCGCCCTTCCACTCACCTTTGAGCTTTACGTAGGGAACCTTGTGGAGGAGAAAATCCGGCATACCCGGATCAGGCGAGTCGGGGTTCTCCAGCATGACTCGGAACCCGATACGTTTGTCATAACGGCGGGCAAGATCGAATGTGATCTTCCACCACTCCGGAAAGTCGAGCCGTCCAGGTTGTTTCTGGACATCGCGCCAGTTGGGGCGGATGTATATCTTCTGTGCGAAGGGCAGCTTGATCAGATCTTCGAGGGTCCGTTCCACTGTTTGCCCGGGGACACGAAGTGGTCCGGTGTCGTCAGAAGCATAAACAACGAGGCCCATGCCGTAATTGCTGACGATGTCCTTGGATGGTGAAGTGACCATCGAGACATCGCTCTCGGGAACTACGGCAGCGGGACCATACTGTGGGAACGGGCCCTGATAAAGCCGGTCGAGGACTGGAGGCCCTGATCCCCAATCATATTTGTCCCAGTTATGCTCAGGAATTGAGGCGTTGGCGCTGCCCTTGTACAACCCAACTGCGAGTCCTGTTGCGGTGGCGGACTTCAAGAAGCTGCGTCGATTCATTGGCGCTCCTGCAAGGGCGAAGTTCGGCAAGGCTACTCCTGTTTTCTTTGGTAGCAGCCGATGTCTACTTTTCCGGATGTGACCCGCGGTGAGCCTTCCAGATCCAGTTCTCCCACCGGCACTCCGTCATTCGTGCCAGCAGCGATCGCGGGAGAATCTGCACGCACATGAAAGTCGCCCGCGGCGGCGTCAACAAAATGTGGGTCCAGAAAACGGGAATGAGAGTCATTCCCCGTTGACTGAACATACTGTTCGAATCCTGTCACTGTGGCGGACGCTCCCGCCCAGGCGCTCGCCTTCGCTCCGGAGGCACAGTAATAAAGGTTGTGATCGATCGCGACCGGCGGCCTTTGCTTGTCAACCTGGGATCTGATCACCGTGATAAGGCAGCGGGGCCCTGCGTAGACGATGTTGTTCGCAAAAATATCGTCCGCCATGTTCCACTGCATCTGGAACTCACCGGACCCGGTTCCCGACGTATCGTTGTCATAGAGCGTATTGTTGACCACCGTGCTGTGATCGGTGTGCCCCCGCTCGGGCGCATAGCCTCCGATGGAAACACCGGCGGTATGGCAGTGATAGATCAGGTTGTTTCGCGCAGTGATGTAGCTGGTCGCGCGGTCCTTATGCTCACTGGCCAGCTCGATTCCGAAGTCGTCATCATGGATGATGTTCTGCTCGATCAGGATTCTGGTGCCGCCATCCACGTAAATGCCGTCGGAATTTTCTTCGTTCTGGTATGCCGGATTGCCGCGCGAGTGGATGTTGTAAACCAGATTGCCGCTGACTACCCCGTCGCGAGCCTGGTCAACGGCAGGGTCGGGCGCCGTGCGCTCGAAACCGATGACGTCGATCCCGATGTTGTTGTTGTCGTGGACAACATTGTGCGTAATGCGGAAGTTCGTAACGTTCCCGTTCACGACCAGCGACTCGCTCGAGCCGGTTTGGAGATGGTGCACCTCATTGCCGTCAATCACCAGTTCGCTGATCGGAGTCTTGGCGTCGGTACCGTATACCGCTATGCCAAAGCCGTTGGCGCCATGTCCCGGACCATCCCGCCCGTTAAACGTCTGCTCAATATGATGGACGTTGTTCTTCAGCAATTCGATATGGGAGCCGGCCCCCATAACGCTTATTCCCAATGGAGTAAGCCGATGCTCGGCGGTGCGGAAGTTGCGAATCTCAAAGCCTTCGATCCTCACGTAACTCTTGTCATGAATGGTCAGTATGGCGCTTCTGCCATTCGGAACAAGATGCTCGGCGTCGAGGACGGCCGTCTCGCCGGGATAGCTTCGAAAAGTAATGTATCCATCAGTCGCGTTGCCGGACGCCTTGATGCTCACGAGTTCTTCGTAGATTCCACCCCGCACGTTGACGGTACTGCCCGCGCGCGCGGTGTCGGCGGCATGTTGAACGGTGCGCCAAGGCGCCATTTGGGTGCCGGGATTCTTATCATCCCCGGTCGTCGACACGTAGAAGGACGGGCTGGACTGGCCAAAAGCGCCGGAGACGCACACAAGGAACATTAGAACAATTGAAAGAGTCACACTCATCACCCCCAAGCGAAGCACCCTACCAGATCGACAACCAGGATGTGTCGGTCATCGGGAACTTCCCTTTCGCGTACAAAGAAGTAGCCAGAAGAATCCAAAACCGGGAAGCAGCGCATTGTAGCAGGGCGAGAAGCTGGAGCGTGTTTTCCCGCATGTCCTGGATCGTGTCAGGGTCACGCCCAAGCCGGAAGTAGTCCATTTCGCGCTGCTGAAGAAACCCGCCCCGCGGCGGGAGTTGATTTGCACGCCGGCGCAGATCCAGACTTGCCGCCACATCTGCACCCTGTTAGTCTCAACGCCCGATGAAACTTTGGGTCTTGGTTCTGATTCTCGCAACTTCCATTTTCATCTCTGCTCAGGACGCCCCGAACTCCACGCCGCATTTTGTTCTGGAGAAAGACGTCCCCGTGCTCATGCGCGATGGTGTGGTTTTGCGCGCCGACGTAATGCGCCCGGCCGCGGGTAACAAATTCCCCGCCCTGGTGTATCGGACGCCTTACGGGAAAGATGCCGCGCAGCAGGAGTACTCGACTTTCAAGCATGGCGTCGAGCGTGGCTATGCCGTCGTAATCCAGGACGTTCGGGGACGGTACCACTCGGATGGAGATTTCCGTCCCTACGAAAATGAAGGGCCAGACGGCTACGACACGATCGAGTGGGCCGCCGCCCAGCCCTGGTCGAATGGCGATGTGGGAACCTTCGGCCTTTCCTATCCCGGTGCTGTGCAATGGCTCGCCGCCGTTCAGAGCCCTCCTCACTTGAGGGCCATGATTCCGGCCATGACGTTCTCGACACCGCAGAACTTCTTCTACGCCGGCGGAACGTGGGACATGTCATGGATCGAGTGGATCTGGGACGACATAGCCTGGGATACTCGCGCGAAAAAGAACCTGCCAGGCCCGCGCACTTACCGAGAGGCCCTCGCTGCCTGGAAGGAAGAAGGGGCTAAGATGCTGAATACCCTGCCCTTGCTTGACGTGAAGCCTTTGCAGCAAGCCGCCCCTTATTATTTCGACTGGTTACAACATCCGCCGGAGGATCCGTGGTGGAACTGGAGCGAACTGCGAGGCAAGTACTCTCGCACGCACGCAGCTGTCCTTAACCTTTCAGCCTGGTACGACGACAATTATGGCCCTGAGGGCGCGACTACGAACTTTGCAGGCCTGCTCAAGGCCAGGGAGGGCGAGAAGGACCCTCGCACTCACCTGCTGCTTGGACCGTGGGTTCATGGCGTGGACAATACCGAAAAAACGCGATCCGGAGAGCGTGAGTTCGGCCCGACCGCGGCAATCGACTACGACGAGGTAGTGCTGCGCTGGATGGATCACTACCTGAAGGGCATGGACAACGGCGTCGACCGCGAAAAGCCAGTGCGTTACTTCGTAATGGGGCGCAACCAGTGGCGGGACGCGGATCGGTGGCCGCCGGCAGCGAAAGGGATGCCAGCGTTCCTGGCTCCGGCGACCGATGGTACAAGTTTGGGTCGACTGCAGACCACGCCTTTCGACAACCCGGACAGCTTCAGCGAATTCGTATCCGATCCGTCCGATCCCGTGGTGAACATGTACGACTCCTCCGGCGCCCACGATTATCGCAAGCTGGCGAATCGTGCCGATGTTCTGACCTTCGATTCTGCTCTACTGCAGGAAGATACCGAAATTACGGGGCCGATCCAAGCCCGCATCTTTGTCTCCTGTGATTGCCGCGATTTCGATCTTTGGGCCCGGCTTCTGGACGTCTCCCCGGATGGAACGGCGATGAACCTGATGAGTCCAGGGCTGGATGTCCTGCGCGCAAGCTATCGCGACCTCAGCCGGGGCCGGCAGTTGTTGTCGCCCGGGGCAATCTACGAACTGAGGTTGGAGAACCTGATCACCAGCAACGTATTTCTGCAGGGACACAGGATCCGCCTGCAGATCTCCACCAGCTTCACCCCAAACTTTTCTCGCAACCTCCAGAGCGGAAAATCGGAGGTGAACAGTGCCGAGATGAAAAGGGCACACGTTCGCGTATTTCACGACATTACGCACCCCTCGCAAGTAGTGCTGCCCGTTATCGCGGTTGTCAGGTAATGCTGATCGATTTGCGGACCTTATTTCCGCCTCAGTTATTACGGAGCGCAGCCATCGGATCGATGTGCGAGGCTTTTCGAGCAGGAAGATAGCCGGCGAACAGCGCCACTATGGCGAGCGTGACCATCACAGCTGCGAACGTAACCGGGTCGGTGGGAGTTGTGCCGAAAAGTAGCGCGGCGATCGCCCTCGCGACCACCAGCGATGCAATGCTTCCCGTTGCAATTCCAATCAGCGTCAGGCGGAGAGTTCTTCCGATGACTCCCAGCTGCACCTGCCCCGTGGTTGCGCCCAGCGCCATGCGGATGCCGATCTCCTGGGTGCGCTGCGTAACCGAGTACGAGATGACGCCATAGATACCGAGCGCAGCCAGCAACAGGCCAAGACCGGCGAACGCTGCCACCAGCAGTATGAAGAAGCGGCGCGGAGAGACGGCGCGGTCGACGACGGCCTGGATCGGCCGGAATTCGGCGGCCGGCTGTTTGGGATTCAACTCGCGCAGGGCGCGTAGAACGCTCGCGGCGAGGGCCGCCGGCGGCAAGCTGGTGCGCACCACCAACTGCGCTCCCGCTGGCGCTTGCTGCAGCGCGGGGTAGTAAATTTGCGAGCCAGCCCCGCCCTCCACGGTTTCTTCGTGGACATCGTCGACGACCCCGACGACGTGATCCTCCTCTTTATCGCGCATCAGGATCTTGCCCACCGCGTCTTCCCCGGGCCAGTAGACCCGAGCCGCAGAGGCATTGATGAGGACAACTCTCTCGCTATGCGGCCCATCCGCCCAGGTGAAGTCTCGGCCGTGCAACCCGATGCCCATGGCACGAATAAAGCCCGGTGTGATCACATACACCAGAGGGTCCGGCAGCTCGCCGGGAGCAATAATCTTTCCCTGGGGCACTGGGGTATCCCATTCGCGGTTCGGTCCCAGCGGAAGGTAATCGGACATGCCCGCGGCCTCGACCCCGGGCAGCGCACTCACGCGGGCGATGATCTGCTGGAAGATCTCGCCTCGTCTGGCCTGGCTCGCCTCCTCGGTCTTAGCGCTGTCGTCATAGTCCACTTTGATGGAGGCAGCACGGTCAGGCTGGAAGCCGAGATCGACGTCAAGCACCTTGAGAAAGCTGCGCAGCAGCAGGCCCGCACTGACCAGCAGCACGCAGGCCAGGGCAATTTCGGAGACGACCAGCGCGGCGCGAACGCGCTCGTGTTTGCGGCCCAGGCCGGCGCCGGCACCGGAGTCCTTGAGCACCTCTTGTAGATTGCCGCTGGCTATCCTCAGCCCCGGAAGCAAGCCGAAAATCGTGGCGGTGAAGACGGCGACGACAACGGTCCAGCCTAGCGCCATCCCGTCGATGCGCAGCGTGCTGAGCAGCGGCAGAGCCAGAGATCCCTGGTGTGCCAGCCAAGCGATCAAGATCAGCGCCAGTCCGAGCCCGAAGGCCGCGCCCACGCCGGACAGCACCAGGCTTTCCATGAGCAACTGGCGCACGATGCGGCCGCGGCTCGCCCCCAGTGCGCCCCGGACGGCAAACTCCTTGGCGCGCGCGGCGGCGCGAGCCAGGAGCAGGTTCGAGAGGTTTACGCCGGCGATGAGCAAAATCGCGCCTACGGCGCACCATAACGCAATCAGCGAACGGCGCAGCTTGCCCGTAACGTAATCCTTCAGCGGCACCGGAATCAGATCGCCTTTATAGCGGCCCAACGTCTCGGGATACTTCACGTTGAAATAGATATTGGGCGCGATGCGATTGGCATCGTCGAGAGCCTGGGCCACGGTCACGCCCGGCTTGAGGCGGCCGACGAGGGTGACGATGTTGCCCCAATTACGCTCCAGATTTAAGTCAAGCGGCGTGAAGAGATCGACTCTTGCGCCGGGAGAAAATACCGCGCCAAAGTCGAAGCTGTCGGGTAAAACGCCCACAATGGTTACCGGCGACCCGTTCAGCTCAATAGCTTTGCCGACGATTGCGGGATCGGCGGAAAATTGTCTCCGCCAGTAGGCATTGGTCAGCACAGCCACCGGGTGCGGGCCGCCCCGGGCCTCGTCTGGCGTGAACAGTCGCCCCAAGGCAGGTTGCACGCCGAGAACCTGAAAGAAGTTGCCAATGACGTCGATGCCCGTCGCCGGCTCGGGCTCACCGCGGCCGGTAAGGCGCAGATTGTCCGGCGTGGTGAATGCCATGTATCCAGTCACTCCCTCATAAGCGCGACTCTGATCGCGGAATTCTTCGTATGCATCAGCGGAGTAGGTGGAGCAAGAGAGCCCGCATGCCGTCGGCGGCGGGGCAATCCACACGAGCTGGTGCGAGTCGGGGAAGGGCAACGGCCTCAGCAGTAGCGTGTTGACTACGCTGAACACGCCAATGTTGGCTCCGATGGCCAGAGCCAGGATGAAGACCGCGACGACCGTAAAGCTCCGATCGCGGCTCAGCGTCCGGAAGGTGTAGTTCAGATCCTGCAGGAAGATATCCAGTTTCATGGGCGTCCAGGGATGAGGTTTCGCAGCTTGAGTGACATGGAATTCTCCGCCGCACCGATGGCGAGTTATTAGACGCACCGCTCCACGAAGCGTAAGCTCAACGATCTAGCGATTTTATCCCGGAATCCTCATTGCCTCAGTCGCAGGTGGAGGTTCAATTTGGCGTTCTCGCTTCTTGGCTTCAGCCTTCTTGGCCTAGCTGATCTTCAGGGCGCCCTTGTCCTCGATGCCAACGAAGGATGGACCAGTAAGGAAGAAGCCGTTCGGAAAATCAACTGGCTGGAATCTGAGGGAGTCGAGTTCGTAGAGCAACCCATGCCCGCCGCCATGCTGGAGGAAACTCGCTGGGTCCGGAAGCGCGTGCATATTCCTCTGATTGCGGATGAAGCTTGCCTGGGCGCATCTGCCGTCCCCGGCCTGATTGATGCCTACGATGGGGTGAAGGTGAAATTGGACAAGTGCGGAGGTATCCAGGAAGCCTTGCGCACTATCGAAATCGCCAAGTCGCTGGGAATGAAGACGATGTTGGGTTGCATGGTCTCAAGTTCAGTGAGCGTAACCGCGGCCGCGCATCTTTCCCCCTTGGTCGACTATGCCGACCTCGATGGCAATCTCCTCATCGCCAACGATCCGTTTCGAGGTGTCCAGGTTCGAGGTGGCAAACTCGTTCTTCCCCATGAACCGGGTCTGGGAGTCGTTCCTGTCTAAGAGGTCCTTCGTCTCAGATGCGAGAGCAGGAACTCATGTTCACCTACTGGTCGGATGTCAACTGCCGCCACTCTTCGCAGCCAGCCCCCTTGCTCCGCGGCTCTTAACCAAACCCCCAAATCTCCGTTGACGGCAAGCGCGGACAGGTGTACATTTCGTTGATCTCAATGAAACGCAAGTAGACGTAATATAACGAAATAGACACAAGCAACCGAGCGAAAGGGCCCCAGAAACGCAAATCCGCAAAGGAGCAATCCCCATGAAGACCCCTGCCGTTCGCCTCCTTGTCCGGCTGGTTGTAGGGCTCTGCATTTTCCTGCCGGCGCTATTCGCCTCCGCCACCACTTACTACGTGTCCACCACGGGCAGCAACACCAACGACGGCCTGACCACGACCAGTGCCTGGCGCAACATTCAATACGCCGCCAATCACGTCGTCGCGGGAGACACTGCCCAGGTGCTGGGCGGAACCTACAACGAAGTAGTGACCATTCCCGCCTCCGGCTCCGCTACCGCCGGCTACATCACCTTCCAGAACTATGCCAGCCAAGCCGCGATTATCGACGGCACCGGACTCACGCCTCCCGCCCAGGGCGGCCTGATCAACATTGCCAGCCAGAGCTACGTGATCATCCGGGGACTGGAAATCCGCAACTACAAAACCACTTCCCGAAGCAAGGTTCCGGTCGGGATCTGGGTCACCGGCGCCGGAAGCAATCTGCAACTGCTGAACAACCACATCCACGACATAGTGACGACAGCATCGGGCTGCAACGCCAACGCGCTGGGCGTCGCTTTCTACGGCACGCAGGCGCCAGCCTCTCTGAACAACATCACCATCAGCGGCAATGAAATCGACCACCTGCAGACGGGCTGCAGCGAGTCCCTCACCGTCGACGGCAACGTCGATACCTTCACCATTACCAACAATCTGATCCACGACAACAACAACATCGGGATCGACGCGATTGGCTTTGAAGGTGTCTCGCCTAATTCCGCGTATGATCAGGCCCGCAACGGCACCATTACCCTCAATACCGTCTACAACATCAGTTCGAACGGAAATCCTTCCTATCCCAAAAACTGCTGGTGCGCCAACGGGGTTTATGTCGACGGGGGCGCCAACATCCTGATCGAGCGCAACCTGATCCACAATGTCGACATCGGCATCGAAATGGCCAGCGAGCACTCCGGCAGGAACACCACCAACGTGACTGCGCGCAACAACCTCGTTTACTTCGGCAACTCCGCGGGAGTTTCCATTGGTGGTTACGCCAGCAAGGTCGGGGGCAGCGACCATGTCACCATCGTCAACAACACCTTGTACAAGAACGATGGCAAGAACACGGGCAGCGGCGAATTTCAGATTCAGTACCACGCCACCAACAACGTGTTCAAGAACAACATTGTGTACGCGGGTGCACAAGCCCTCGCCATCCACAACTTCACCACATCGGTGGCCGACCCCGCAGATGTGGACTACAACCTCTACTTCTCCCCCGGCGGAGCCACCGGCACCACATTCGTCTGGAACAGCAAGACTTACGGCACGTTCACGGCCTATCAATCCGGTTCGGGGAAGGACGGAAATGGGAAATTCTCCGACCCGCAGTTCCTGAACGCAACCACGCCGGACTTGCGTGTCCAGTCAACCTCGCCGGCGGTCAATGCGGGAATCAATCTGGGCTCGGCGGTGGTGGGGACACTCGACTTTGCCGGGAACGCGCGCGTCCAGGGCTCGAACATCGACATCGGAGGTTACGAGCAGTAGATCCGCAAACTGCCGACTCCTGCACGAACGGGAACGACCCGAGTTCCACTCGGGCCGTAAGTCTGGGGAGCCCCGATCCATTGATTGGAATTGGAGCAGACTTCAGGTGGCGTAGTTGTGCACGACTTGTTCGGCAGATTTGAGTTTACAATTCCTCCACCTACCGACTGTAACGGCAAAGTCACTTGCCCTCTAGGGACTAAAGGAGATCCCCTCGTGACTTGTTGCAGCGGTCCCGGCTACAAACCAATGGTCGTACAATGTCATGTAGGACAATGCAACTCAGCCGCTTGCTATGGCACGGATAAACCTACCTGCTGTGGTGAGCCGTGTAACCAGCTCTATCCTCCAACCTGTGTTGGATGTTCGACAACGGGATCGTGCCATTAATATCTGGAGGGCGCATGCGTACCATCCTTAGATCGGCGGTCGTTGTTCTTATCGTTAGTTCGGGACTTACATATGCCCACGAGTCCCGGCATCCCCGCACAACGAAATTTGAGAATGGATTGGTAGTCTCGTGGGATGGAGTATCGAGCGATGTTAGCTCTAATCAAATCAATATTTCAGATGAGAAAAAGACCACAATTGTAGACATCAATGTACTCGAATGTGTACCCGATGCTAGCCGCGTGAGTATCTACGATGTTGCGATGCGTGGGAACGTCATCGCCGTCGCGGCAGTGTTTCAAAGCAAGAAAGGCAATAAACAAGTTCGTCCAACATCCTCGCTGATGCTTTTCGATGCTAAGGGTCGCCTCGCGTCCGCATTCGCTTTGGCCCCATCGTATGCCATACGGCGACTTGCACTAGACGAGCAGGGGAATATTTGGACGCTCACTGACCACGCAGACATAAATGTGGACCCCTCCACGGTTCCGATGCTTGTGGAATACTCGGCCGAAGGCACAATTGAAAAACAGCTCCTGCCCCGAAGTCAGTTTCCATTTCACGCTTCTGATACCAAGGAGGATGTGAAGATCGGGGCGCCAGTAATGGGTTACAGTTCTGGTATCGTTTGGTTTTGGCTTCCCGGTTCAACCGATATGGTAACCATGACGACAAGCGACGGCAAGGCATCGATGACGAAAACGCACATGCCGAGCAGCACCGCACAGCTTCAGGTTTTGTTGGGTATTGTGCGAGAACCGTCAGGCAACATGGTAGCCCAAGTTCGAGAATACGATAACCCAAGAATTGACGGTCGAACTGTCTATTACACGTGGTCACCCAGTTCAGGATCGTGGTCTCAGTTCACGGTCGATCAATGTGACGGCGCCAGCGCACTTATTGGTGCAGACGATAACGGCGAGGTGTATATGAATTACAACAAGAGGACAGGTCCCGAGATCTGTAGATTTCACACGAAATAAAATGGATTACTGGGTTGAAACCCAGAAGCTGACTGATAAAGTGGTGGGACTCTTTCGGCAACTCCGCGGGAGTTTCCATTGGTGGTTACGCCAGCAAGGTCGGGGGCAGCGACCATGTCACCATCGTCAACAACACCTTGTACAAAAACGATGGCAAGAACACGGGCAGCGGCGAATTTCAGATTCAGTACCACGCCACCAACAACGTGTTCAAGAACAACATTGTGTACGCGGGCGCACAAGCCCTCGCCATCCACAACTTCACCACATCGGTGGCCGACCCCGCAGATGTGGACTACAACCTCTACTTCTCCCCCGGCGGAGCCACCGGCACCACCTTCGTCTGGAACAGCAAGACTTATGGCACGTTCACGGCCTATCAATCCGGTTCGGGGAAGGACGGAAATGGGAAATTTTCCGACCCGCAGTTCCTGAACGGATCCACGCCGGACTTGCATGTCCAGTCAACCTCGCCGGCGGTCAATGCGGGAATCAATCTGGGCTCGGCGGTGGTGGGGACACTCGACTTTGCCGGGAACGCGCGCGTCCAGGGCTCGAACATCGACATCGGAGGCTACGAGCAGTAGATCGGAAAACTGCCGACTCCTGCACGAACGGGAAGGACCCGAGTTCCACTCGGGACGCAGCCTTTGGGAGGCCGGGGCGCGAGTCAACGTCGTTGCTCTACGGCAATGATGCCCATTCAGATTGCCGCCGCGGGTCAAGGAGTGAGATCGAGATGTTTCAATAGTGGACCCACGTACACCGTGGCTCCCAAAAACATCTTCAGATGCCAGACCCGTTCCTTGGGCCTCACGACGGAGCGGGTCCAAAGCTGCCCAGGAGAAAATCTCTCGCGCTTCCGAGCACCTTCTCTCGCGTCGCGGGATCGGGCAGCATGCGAGCAATTTCAACTGCCCCGATCATCGTCGAAAAAATCGCAAAGAAAGCCCGCTCTTTATCTGCGGTTCGCCGGCCAGGCATGAACGGCAGCATGCGGCTCTTGTAGTTCACCAGTTCCGCCACAATCTGGGGCTTCATCCTCTTGTCTACCCGCGCCAATTCGGGCGCAAGCGTCGCCAGGGGGCACCCGCGCTCGGGATGGTCACACATTTCCGGGCGCAGATAAGTTTTCACAATAGCCTTCCACGCCTCTGCAGGAGACGACTGTTCAGCGGCACGAACCAGTGCGTCGATGATGTCCCGGAAACTCTCTTTCAGGGACTCAATTAGCAACTCGTCCTTGCTCCCGAAATGCTTGTAAAAGCCTCCGTGGGTCAGACCGGCGTCCTGCATAACCGCCGCAACCGCTGCACCAGTCAGGCCTTTGGCGCGTACGCGCCGCGAGGCGTCTTTGACAATCTTTTGATGGATCTCGACTTTATGCTCGGGTCGGTAACGCATGGCTCATTATAGGATGCTGGCGATCATCTCACGGTGCAAACCGTCCCCGCACTTCCCCCCAAAAGAAAATTTGAATCTATAGGATGATGCACATAATCCTATGCGCAAAAGGAGACGATCATGATCAAGCCGAAGATTATCGTGACCGGCGCGACCGGAAAAACCGGCAGCGTCGTCGTTACCGAACTGCTGAAGGCCGGCTATCCCGTTCGCGCCATGGTGCACCGGGAAGATGGCCGCAGCGCGCGACTGAAGGCGCAGGGGGCTGAGATCTGCGGTCGCCGACATGAGCGATGTCGAGCGAGTGGCCGATGCGCTGAAGGACGTTCAGCGCGCCTATTTTTGTCCGCCTTTCGATCCGTACATGATTCAGGGCGCGGTTGCATTCGCCATCGCCGCGCAGGAATCGCGGCTCGAACACATCGTCGGCCTGACCCAATGGCTGTCGAGCCCCTCCCATCCGTCGCTTTATGACCCGCCAGAGCTGGCTAGTCGATCAGTTGTTCTCGATGACGCCCGGAGTCGCGCATACCATCGTTAGCCCGGGTTTCTTCGCTGACTCTTACCTGGTGATGATTGGGCTGGCGGCGCATTTCGGCGTATTTCCCTGGATGTATGGCGACAGCCGCAACGCACCGCCTTCGAACGAGGATATCGCGCGAGTCGCCGCCGCGGCCCTGATGGATCCGGCGCGGCATGCCGGGAAGATCTACCGTCCGACGGGTCCTGAGCTTCTCGGCGCGGAGGACATGGCCGAGGCGATCGGCCGGGCTGTCGGGCGATCGGTCAGGGTTGTGCCGACGCCGGCTTGGTTATTCATGAAGACCGCCCGGATGGGCGGTATGCCGATCGACCTGATGAGCAACGTGCGCTACTACATCGACGATCACAAGCGCGGGGCATTTGAGCTGGGCGCACCGACCACCGACGTGCTGGATGTGACCGGACAGCCCGCGGAAGATTTCGAGACGATCGCGCGTCGCTATGCAGTCGCTGCCCCGCAACCGGCGGACCCTCGGCAACTGTCTTCGTCAGTTCGCGCAATTCATGATCGCACCGCTCAGCCCGGGCTTTCAATTTCGATCGCTACGACCGAGAACTGCGCAGCCCGTTCCCGTCGGAGCCGCAATTCGCACCTGAATCCAAGATCTGGCGGCGCGAACACGGTATCACAATCCGGCCGATCCTGCCGCGTCAGTCCATGAGCACGAGTCCACGTTCTGCCACCAGCCGCGTTCAATGGCTGGAATCCCAATAAGGAGAGCACCGATGCCACCGCAACTCTGCTTTTTCCTCAGCATCGCATTCAGTCTTCATCGCGTGGGGGATCCTCGCGACCCGGTACGTCTGGCCAGAACTTCGCGTTCTGCCGCGAGCCGAAGCGCTGCGGCCTCTACTCATGCTGCACAGCTTCCGCTTCATTGGGTTGGCATTTCTGGTCCCGGCGTTGTGTCGCCCGATTTGCCGACAGCTTTCGCGCATTCCGCCGCCTATGGGGACATCGTCGCAGCGACGCTCGCGTTGTTTTCACTGTTATTCGCTGCCCGGCGGCGCTGGCGTTGTCCTCGCGTGGATCTTCAATCTCTGGGGCACAGCCGATCTATTAAACGCTTTCTACCAGGCCAATCCCAGCCGGGCTGTTGGCGGGGCAGTTGGGAGCCACTTACTTCATTCCGACTGTCGTTGTGCCGCTACTGCTGATCACGCATGGGCTCGCCTTCCGGATCCTTCTGCAACATCAAAAGAGTCCTTAGTGCTGGAGGGCATCCAGCACTACGGGCAAGACAAACTCTGGGTGTTAGGCACGGCATCTTTAAACCAGCAGGGGCCGGCTGCTGAAGGCGGCGAAGGGGTCGCGCTTGTTTAGCTCGCTTTCGCCTCTTCGTCGCGCCTTCGGGCCGCAGCTGCTTGAGGGTCGGTTATGATATCGACCCACTTCGGGTTAGGCGAGGTCTCGGCGCCGTAGTTGTCGTGCCAGTTCCACCACTTGTACGGCGGAGTCTGAGGGTAGCCCTCTGGCGAGTCCTCCCAGGCCTCCTGACGGCCGAGAGGCGTGATGTCGAGGTAGCTCCAGGTGGTCCCCATTGCCTCGTCGCCGCGGCTGTTGATGAAGTATGTGCGGAATACGTGCTCGCCGTCGCGGAAGAACACGTTGTGGCCGTGCCATTCATCGACGCCAAAGTCCTTATCGAAGCTGTCAGTCATTGTGTACCAAGGCATCTCCCACCCCATCCGCGCCTTCAGGCGCGCGATGTCCCCCTGCGGTGCGCGCGAGGCGTATGCGAGGGTGGTGTCGCGAGCGTTCAGATGGGCCAGGTGCGAGACCTGATCGGCACCCAGGGAGCAGCCTCGGCAGGCGTGCTCGGGCCAGCCGAACACTCCGGGCTCGAAGAAGGCGCGATACACGATCAACTGCCTGCGGCCCTCGAACAGGTCAAGCAGGCTAACCTTGCCCTTGGGCCCCTCGAACTCGTAATTCTTCTCGACCAGCATCCACGGCATTCGTCGACGCTCGGCGGCCAGAGCATCACGGGAGCGGGTCAAGGCCTTCTCCTTCACCAAGAACTGCTGCCGTGCAGCCTCCCACTCCTGCTCCGACACGATCGGAGGCGTCTTCATCGCGACATGTCCTTTGTTGCCTCTCTCTTTGCTGGTTGCCATATCACTTCTCCTTTGTTTTCTGAAGTCGACCGAGACGACTCGCTCTGACAAATCTTCTGAACTTGCCGATGTACACCGCCAGAATTCCTCCCGTGGATGCTGCTCCGGCGACCATTAGTGCTGTACTTTCGATGCATGCGGGGCACATATATCCCTCCTCTGAATTCTGTTTTTCGTGTTTCTGCATTCCTCCAGCCCAAGAAAGGCGCGTGAGTTCCTTCTTCACCTTGAACAGTTCGAGCCGCGCCTTCAGCCACTGTTCACGTGTTCCGGTTTTATGTGTCGTCATTTATTCCTTCTCCTCTATTGTTTGACCTTCATTGTTCGTTTGCCGAAGGCGTCGTTGCTGCTGGCTACATTTCCGACGTCACGCGGCACTGGCCGGAATCCCTGGCAGGAAAGCTGAGAACTGTCGCTCCAGCGCCTTAAGCGCTCCCGTGCGCCAGCCTTCGGCAATCGACAGGGATGCAGGGTCAGGGAAAATTTCGTCTTCGCCTTTTTCCAAGCCATTGAAGATGCCGCTCGCCGCGGACTCGGGCGAGGCCTTTGGTATCTCGAAGCCGCGGTTCATGTCTGTGTCGACCGGGCCAAGCACCACGGCGTGAACACTTACACCTTGGCCGGCTAACAGCGCCCTGAGGGACTGCGTCATGTTGAACGCGGCCGCCTTGGAGATGGAGTAGGAAGGTATGACCGGCAAGGCCGCCAGTCCTACCATGGAGAGGTTATTGACGATGGCTCCCTGCGAACGCTTGAGCGCCGGCAAGAACGCATGCGTTACTCTGAGCAGCCCTATGAAATTGACGGCCAGATGCTTTTCGATTACTTCGAAATTGCTCAGATCGTCGTAAATCGCGATGCCGGCATTGTTCATGAGGATATCGAGCGTACCGACCTTCTCGACTGCCTGCTGGATCTGCGAAGTGTTGGTCACGTCCAGGATCACGGGCGTCACGCGTTCGTCGGTGACTTGCAATGTGCTGCGGGTACCTGCGTAGACCTTCTTTGCTCCGCGTCGAAGCGCCTCAGCAACCAGCGCCCGCCCGATACCGCGGTTCGCCCCAGTGATTAAGATTGTCTTGTTCTCGATGTTCATACCAATTCTCCTTTGTTCCATGCCTTTGTTCGTTCCGCTCTCGATGGCCCGTTTCGTTCGTGACCATGCGATATATTTAGCGCAGGGCGTCGAAGGGGTGGGAGTGACAAGTGTGGCGGGATTTCGATGGACTCGCTGATCACGGCATCGGCGCGTGCGCTCGCGGCCGGTGACCCTCTAGGCGCCTTGAAGCGAGTCGCCCTGCGGAACGACGCTCCTGCTCTCGCGCTTCGCGGCATCGCGATGGCGCAACTTGGCGATTTCCCACGCGCGAAAGAACTCTTGCGGCGTGCCGCGCGCGCATTCACTGCGAAAGAAGCCGTCGCGCGCGCGCGATGCGTGGTGGCCGAGGCCGAGGTTGCCCTCGCGTCGCGCGACTTGAGTTGGCCCGCTAAAACTCTCGATGCAGCGCGAGCGACGCTCGAACAGCACGGTGACCGTTTGAACGCCGCATTCGCGCGCTATCTCGCGGTCCGCCGTCTGCTCCTGATCGGTCATCTCGACGACGTCGAGCGTATGCTCGCGGATCTCGACCCCGCACCATTCCCCCCTGCCTTGAGAACAGCTCACGAACTCGTCATGGCAGGAATTGCGATGCGTCGCCTCCGGACGAAAGAGGCGCGGGCCGCACTAACGCGGGCCGAGCAAACCGCACGCCAAGCGCGCATCCCGGCGCTGACAGCAGAAGTCGAAAGCGCGTGCCGTATCCTGAATACCCCGGCGGCGCGCCGGATTGCGCGTGGCGAGGACCGCCTCCTCCTGCTCGAAGAAGTCGAGACGCTCCTCTCATCGAAAGCGCTTGTGATCGACGCCTGTCGGAATGTCGTGCGCAATGCAAACACCCGAGCTTCCCTGACCTCGCGTCCGGTGCTGTTCGCGCTGGCGCGCGCGCTGGGGGAAGCCTGGCCCGGCGACGTGCCAAGAGATGTTCTCCTTACGCGCGCCTTCGGAGCAAGGTTCGTTGATGAATCGCATCGCGCGCGCTTGCGCGTCGAAATCGGACGTCTGCGCAGGTTGCTTCGCCCGCTGGCCGCCATCACCGCCACGCAGCGCGGTTTCGCACTAAAGCCTCGCAGCCGGAGCGAGGTCGTGGTACTGGCACGCCCCGTCGAAGAAGAACATGGCGCAGTCCTCGCCTTCCTCGCCGATGGCGAGTCCTGGTCCAGTTCGGCCCTGGCCCTTGCTCTCGGCGCCAGCCAGCGCACCGTGCAGCGCGCACTCGACGAATTAGCGGCCGCGGACAAAGTGCAGTCCTTCGGCCAAGCGCGAGCCCGCCGCTGGATCAGTCCGCCCCTCCCCGGTTTCACGACAATCTTGTTACTCCCCGCTCCACTGCCGGGCGACTAGGATGGACGCATGAATAAATCCACCGCCGAAATCGTCCGCGAGTACGGCCCCTTCCAGGGTGCAGAGCGAGTCCATGGCGTCACCTACGATGGTCAGAATGTCTGGTTCGCTTCCGGAGACAAGCTGAACGCCTTCGATCCCTCGAGCGGCAAGATGCAGCGCACGATCGATGTCGCGGCGCATGCGGGAACGGCTTTCGACGGAAAGCACCTTTATCAGATCGCCGAAGATCGCATCCACAAGATTGATCCCAAGACCGGACGCGTGGTCGCCACCATTCCTGCGCCCGGCGGCGGCGGCGACTCTGGCCTGGCCTGGGCCGAAGGCACGCTCTGGGTCGGCGAGTATCGCAACCGCAAGATCCATCAAATCAATCCTGACACCGGCGCGATTCTTCGTACCATCGAGTCCAATCGTTTCGTCACTGGGGTCACCTGGGTCGAAGGAGAGTTATGGCACGCCACCTGGGAACGCGACGACAGTGATCTGAGGCGAATCGATCCTCAAACGGGCGAGGTTCTTGAAAGCCTCGAGATGCCGCCAGGCGTCAACGTTTCAGGACTCGAATCCAACGGCTCCGACCAGTTCTTCTGCGGGGGAGGAAAGACGGGGAAGGTCAGGGCTGTCCGCCGGCCTCGGCGCACAGTATCAGGTTCACCTCTCCGGGGTCACAGTTCTTGAATTAGTCATTGTGCCCGACATCAGTGGAGGATTGGCTCGCGCATCGCTCAAGAGTCTGCGCCTGTCGTAACTCACTGCCGCGAATCCTGTGTTCGGCTTGGAGAGGGGTCTTCTTTTAAGGCAACCCTTCGCAATCTCCACGTCGTGTCGCCTGCACATCGCCGCTCCAAGACGCAACCGGCTGCATATCCGGGCTAGCATTTTCCGCTGGGACGACTGGGCGTCCCGGATTCCTGAGTCGGAAGGGTCTGCGTCGCTGGCACGATGAACGGTGTCGTTCCGGCCAGGTTGTTCGCGCATTCTAAGATCGCCTGCGCATCGCCTTGCAGAGTAGACGGCAAACTCGGAATTGACTGGTCAGGATTCTTGAAATTAAACGCGCTCGTTAAGTCGCCCACCGCAGCCCGGCGCCAGGCGCTCAAATTAGGCACTTCGGCCCCGAATCGAGTTTCGAGAAATCGTAAGACCGAAGTGTGGTCGAAGAGGTCCGAGCACACGAATCCGCCGCGACTGAACGGCGAGATGATCATCAAAGGTACGCGAAAACCCAGCCCGATCGGTCCGGTGATCGCCGGACTGCCGACTACGGTCGGATCCGGAACCGCAGGCGCGGTCACATATTCGCCGGGCGTGCCCGGAGGCGCCGTGAGCGGCGGAACATGATCAAAAAATCCGCCATTTTCATCATAGGTAACCAACAAAACCGTCTTCGCCCATAGTGCGGGGTTCGCGCTGAGAGCACTGACGATAAGGGAAATAAAATTCTCTCCGAACAGCGCCGGCGCAGGCGGGTGTTCCGAAGTCAGGATCGACCCGACCAGCCACGATACTTGCGGCAAATTGCCAAGCGCTACATCGGACAGGAAGTCGACGGGAAACTGTGGCCCAAATGCATTCTGATACAACACCGATGCAGGATCCTGAAAATTCTTGAAATAGGAGAGCACATTGTCCGACAGAATCCCGCCCAGAATATTCTCATCCGGCGACGAGTATACCTTCCAGGAAATTCCCCGAGCCTGAAGTTGCTCGGGCATGGTCGTATAGGTCAGACGGCCGTTCATTGCCGAGCGATTTGTGACGATCGTCTGCAAAATCGGTCCGCCATTTTTCCCATCTGGATCGATCGAGGCCGCCATCGTATACAGGCGATTCGGATCGGTCGGGCCCATGACTGAGCAAAAATAGTTGTCGCAGATCGTGAAGCCGTCGGCCAGAGAATAGTAATAAGGAAGGTCTGCGCGCGTGTAATAGCCCATGCTCAATACCGCATCGTTGGGATCAACCGGTAGACGCGAACTCACAAAACCGTCCATCTTGCCGTTGTCCCAGCTCTGATGTTGCGCCACCCAGTCGTGGCTAATGTCGTGCGTGCACGCGGCATTCACTTGCGAGGTGTCCAGGTGAAACGGCAGAAGCTGTCCCACCGGGGAGCTCGTCGTGTTCGCTGGATCGGGTTGCTGGAATGCCGCGCTGGGATCGGAAAATCCACGCACTCCCCGGTAGCTTCCAAAGTAGTGATCGAAAGAGCGGTTTTCTTGAATCAGGATCACCACATGTTCGATGTCACTCAACTTGGCGCAACCGGGGGGAACGAACGGAATCAGATTGGAGCTACCGCAACCGTGCAAACCCAAAGACGCCAGCTCTGCTGCCGCTGCCGCAGTCCCAAGTTTAAGCAGTTCCCGGCGAGTGAAATTGCGCATAGACTCCCATGCCTTAGATGCGCTCGTCCGAGTTAAGGGGGCCCACTTGTTCCGGAATCGGAAAGAAAACAGCCGAGCGACCTGCCCAAAGCTGGACTGGCAGGAATTTACCTCGGAGTAGAACCCCTGTGCTTTCACGGACTTCGCTGTTGAGCCAGAATTGATTCGCCCTGCATTGCTTTCCTGATTGATTTCAAGCATCAAGGTCACAGAACCAGTCGGCGTCGGCTTCGGAATATCAGTTTCTCCTCGTGCGAGCGTTCTTACGTCGGACGCCGAAAGGAATGAAGCCCCAAATGCACCGGTATGCACCGCGCGCTGCCACGTTTTTTCGTCCACCGCTTGGTCCACCTTGCCGTCCCGCAGCCGCCGCGAGCACCGCGAAAAACGCGGCGCGCCAGCTCGGAGGTTTGCTCGTGCTGTCTGCTGGCCGTTCTCGTCGTCCTGCTGGAACCGGGGAGACTTTTCGCGCAGCAAACGCAGCCCGGCGATCAGGGATGGTCCCAGAACGATCAATACAACGGACAATACGCGCCCAATCAGCGCTCCCAGCCGCAATCGGACTATGGACAGCAGTCGGACGCGCAACAATCTTTCCCGGATTCCGGTCAGGCGTATTCGCGGCGGAGTTACGGCCAAGCGCCGGCTCCGGCTCAGCCGCTCAATGCGGTGCAACTGGAACAACTCGTGGCCCCGATCGCGCTTTATCCGGACACGCTGGTGGCGCAGGTCCTGGCCGCATCGACCTACCCCGGTCAGATTGCGGACGCTGATCACTGGCGGCAGACGCAAGGCTACGCTTCCCCTGACCAGATTGTGGCCAGTGCCGACGTTCAGAACTGGGACCCTAGCGTAAAAGCCTTGACGGCGTTTCCCCAGGTGTTGGCGCAGATGGACCGCAATCTGCAATGGACCACCGCTTTGGGTAATGCCTACTACAACCAGCCGCAAGATGTACTCGAGGCAGTCCAGGTGATGCGCCGGCGCGCTCAGGCCGCCGGAACTCTGCAGAGCACGCCGCAGCAGGCGGTGCAGTACGACCAGGGCTACATCCAGCTGATGCCGGTGAATCCGCAAGTCGTATACGTGCCGACGTATAACCCGTGGACGGTCTATGGAGACCAGGTTTCGCCCTACCCCGGATTTTCGCTCCTTGGCGCAGTGGGATCATTTTTCGGCTCGTCGCCGATAACGTACGGACTCGGGATCGCGATGAGCGCCTTCAGCCACACGCCCTGGGGCTGGCTGGCGTGGGGCTTGAACTGGTTAGCTCAGTCCGTGCTCTTCCACCAGTCGGACTACTATTCGCAACAGCTCCACGGTCGCTGATTGGGGATTCCGGCACGATGGGCTGCATGCCTACGCTGGAAGGGGAGCTTTTGCGAGGCACGGCGACGGCCACACCTTGGACGGTTACCGCCGGTTCGGCGACGGATACAACCGGAACCGCGGACAGGGATTCGGCCACACCTCGGACAGATATGCAGAGAACTGGCGACGAAACTCCAACGCCGGCTTCCATGCCTTTGCAGGCGGCTACGACCGGGCGCCGCGCCAAGCCTACAACCATATGCAGCTGCCACGAAGCAGGCAGCAGCTCGACCGCCGGGGTTACGGATCCACTCTGAACCGCGCGACCGGAGAAGGCTACCGCAGCTGGGCGGGCGCAGCCTACGACCGTTCAATGCCGGCCTATCGCGCGCCGACCCGAGGTTTTCAGCGCGGCGAATTCGGGGGACGGTCGTCCGCGGCTTTCGCAACCAGGAACTTTGCGCACTCCACCGGAAAACCACCGCACTCGGCTGGCTTCCATCTGTTTGGCGGCGGACACGCACCCAAGAACGTTAGCAGCCGGGGCTCAGGCGGCTTCCACATGGGAGGCGGCGGGCATGCGCCGAAGAGCTTCCAGGGCGGCGGGAGGAGTTTCGGCGGCGGGCACTCGCACGGCGGAGGAGGTCACTCCGGCGGTCACGGCGGCGGCAAGCATCACCGCTGAGGCGGCAGGCGCGCGACTGCCCGTCGCGACGATCTCTTTCGCTTCGGTCTCCGTGGCAACGCTAGAAAAGGTGAAGTCTAGCGTTCGCTTTCGCCGACACTCCTCGAAATAGTCGGCGTACTTGTCCGCGGCTTCGCCCAATGACCCGGTGATGTCCGACCTTGCTCATGACCCGATACCCCGACCGCGAGCACGCCTTGCTGTACGTGTGGGAACAACGCACTTCCCCACCGGCGGACCCATGTTATCGGAGGGACAGAATCGCGCGATATCACTCCGACCTGACTAGAGAAATCCAGAGCTGGCAGAAATAGGCGAAGATCACTGAAATTTAAGACGCTGCCACAACACTCGGCAATGAGCAGTCCGATTTTAAGATATTCACAAGGCGAATGCGTGGCGATCGCCAACCGAGTGGTTTGCGAATCCGACTTCTTCGCATATCCGGAACAGAGAAAACGCGGATATCCCCGGGCATACCCACTTAATAGTCCATTCTCTCTAGTCCGCTTTGGCGATCAAAACTCGCGAAAATGGTCGCATTTCGCGTATTTCTCGGCAAGGAAGAGTCAGTTTCTCTGCAGTGCAGACTTGCTGGCGGAGAGAGTGGGATTCGAATTTACTCGAAAACGTAGTTTCAACAACATAAAGCGCACGGCGGGCACCGTAAAGCAGTGGAAGACATTGGTACGCAGTGCTAACGGATCACAAACGGATCACGGCTCAGTGATCTCCTGAAGAGGTTCCGATCTGTATGCCCGCGTCGGAGTCAAAGCTGATTCAGAGACTACTTATCAATTCGAGTTTCGGAGCACCCGGAGAAAGAAGCGCTCGAACGTCTCGCATCGGAGGTTGGCCGAAGAAGCGGCTGTATTCGCGATTGAACTGTGTCGCGCTTTCGTAGCCGACCTCAAAGGCCGCGCTGGCGGCATCGAGACCATTGTTCAGCATCAGGCTCCGCGCTGATTGAAGCCGCAGTTGTTTTTGATACTGCAGTGGACTCATCGCGGTCAGCATCCGGAAATGATGGTGCAGGGTGGATACGCCCATGCTCGCCACCTGTGCGAGATCTTCCACGCGCAGAGGCTTGGCATAGTTCGCGGCTATCCACGCAATCGCTTTTGCCGTCCGGTGGCTTTGATCTCCGAGTGTTGCTACTCCGCGCAAGCGCGCTCCCACGCGTCCTCGCAGGACGCGATAGATGATCTCGCGCTGAATCAGGCCGCTCAGAAAAGGAACGTCCTGCGGATTACTCAGCAGATCCACCAGGCGGCAGCATGCGTTCAGGAATTCCGGCGTGGTCTCGCCGATTGATATAGCGGGACTGTCAGATGGAGCCTCGGCGACATGAATTTCCTCACGGCTGAGCAACTCCCGCACCATGGACATGTCCATCTTGATCGACAGTGCGAGACAGGGAAACTCCTCGGTCGCCTGGGCAACCCAGCTGACGATCGGCAAATCGACCGCAGTCACGACGAAGCGCGACTCGTCGTAGATAAAGCTGGTCCGGCCAAGGTTCACCTGCTTGCTGCCCTGGGCGACCACGATGATTCCCGGATGGTAGGTCATCCGGCACGGCGCGGTCGGCGCAGTCCGCAGGTGGAGGCTGACGCCAGGAATCTCTGTTGTCCGATTCTCTTCCTTGCCCATGAAGGAGGCAATCTTCTGCGCGAGTTCCGTCTGCGACCCGTGGGCGTGGTTCGCTTTCAGAGTGGCTTTTTCTTTTGTGTTTTTCATGTCAACGATCTCTACCGTCCTTCCAAAGATAGCCGCGTGTCTCCAGCAAAGCCACTGATTTTTCCCCTGACAAGAGGAATAGGCAATAAGTAGGCAGGATCGGGCTACCGGTTCACCATCACTTGGTCATAGTGTCGGGATGTGCGATGGAAGATCCAACACTGAACCAATCGCCGGCTTGAAGCGGGCGAAAAAGGAGATCTATGCTGCTCCACACCGAACGCATCGCCACCTCTGTAAGCGCAGTGACACTCGCAATCTGCCTGCTGGTGATTGGCACGCTACCAAGCTACGCTCAAGCCGCTACTCCTACCGCGAATGCGGAACAGGAACTACTCAACCTTTCGAAGCAGAAGTGGGACTGGATGTCTGAGCGCAACGTGAATGCACTCGCTGCCCTCTTCCATGAGCAATGCATGTTCGTCCACATGGGTGCCACCATGTCCAAAACACAAGAGCTCGATGTCATAAAAAGCGGGCGGATTCAGTACAAGAAGGCAGACATTGAAGAAGCCTCCGTGAGGTTCTTCGGCAGCACAGCGATCGTACTGACCAAGATGCATTTGTTGGCCGTGGTTGGCGGCAATGAGGTAACGAATCCGTTCATGGTCACCGAGGTTTACGTGCAAGAAGGTGGCGTTCGAAAACTGGCTTCGCTCTCCTTCACAAGACTGCTAACCCCAGAGCCAGGCCACTAAGCCATTGAAGTCTCGTTCAGAGATATCTGTCGAGACATAGAGGACCGGCAATGAAGAACTCGAAAGAGAATCAGCCTCCAGTCGAGGGTGCCGATGTCAGACGCCGCGACTTCTTGACGAAAGCAGCGCTTGCTGGCGCAGCACTGGCGCTGAGTTCAACCGCAACGGCAGCTGTGCTGCTCCAAGCAACATCCTCAGGCGCAGGTAGCCCGGCACCAAAACTCAGCGGGCGGCGAAAGCTCGGTTCCCTTGAGGTCTCAGGCGTGGGACTCGGCGTGCAGAACATGAGCCGCAAGTATGAGACGACCGTGCCGTACCGCCCGGAGATGATCAACATCATCCGCGCGGCGTATGACCACGGCGTAACGTTCTTTGACACGGCTGAAGCTTACGGGCCTTTCGAATGCGAGCGCATCCTGGGTGAGAGCATCGCACCCTTCCGCAACAAGGTCGTGATCACCTCGAAGTTTGGCTGGAACATCGATCCCGAGACCGGTCAGTTCCAAATGGGGCTCAACAGCAAGCCTGATCACATCAAGCGCGCAGTCGAGGGGTCGCTCAAGCGGCTCCGCACCGATCGCATTGATCTCCTCTATCAACATCGCGTCGACCCGCAGGTTCCGATCGAGGACGTTGCCGGCGCGGTCAAAGACTTGACGACACAGGGCAAGGTTCTGCACTGGGGTCTGTCCGAGATGGGTCTGAACACGTTGCGTCGCGCTCATGCCGCTCTGGCTTTAACCGCTGTGCAGAATGAGTACTCGATGCTGTGGCGTGGCCCGGAGAAGGAAGTCATTCCGCTATGCGAAGAGCTGGGCATTGGATTCGTACCCTGGAGCCCGCTCGGTGTGCAGTTCCTCACCGGCTGGATTGATGCGAATACCCGCTTCGCGCCCGGTGACATCCGCGCCGTCGAGTCACGATTCTCGCCAGAAAACCTGCCGCACAATTTGGCGCTCGTGGAATTGGTCAAGCGCTGGGCCGAGCGCAAGAGTGCCACTCCCGGTCAGATCGCTCTCGCATGGCTGATGGCCCAGAAGCCGTGGATCGTACCTATTCCAGGAACGACTCAGATGGCGCACATGGTCGAGAACAGCGGCGCGGCCGAAGTTCGATTCAGGTCGACTGAACTTGCCGAACTGAATGCTGCGGTTTCGGCGATCGAGATCCACGGGGCCCGGCTTCCGGATATGGTGCTTGCTCTCTCAGGAGTCGAAGCAGCGCCGAAGAAATAGGTAGCGACGTTCTGAGCACAAGAAGACGGGGATAAACATGAGAACAACATTTCAAATTATCGTTTTCGCGGTCAGCCTTGTATTCGGCTTCCAGTCCCAAGCACAAACAGCGGATTCAGGTTTCCCGAAGGGCGAGCTGTCTACCGCCAAAAATCACACGGGGAATATCTGGCTTAGTGAGCTAAACGTAGGGGACAGTACGTTCGATCCCAGTATTGCCATGGCAACCTACGATGCCGGAGCGAAGCTGGATTGGCATGTTCATCCTGGTGGCCAAGTTCTACTCATTACAGAAGGCACTGGCTACTATCAGGAAAGGGGAAAGCCAATACAGGTGGTCCACAAGGGAGATGTAATCAAGTGTCTTCCAGGCGTAGAGCATTGGCATGGTGCATCACCGAAAAGTGCCTTTACCTATATCGCGGTAACGCCCACTCAAAAGGGAAAAACCATTTGGTTAGAACCTGTGAGCGATAAAGACTATACCAGCGTGAAGTAGCGCCCGTAGCAGTATGGAGATTTGCATGAAAAAACGCACACTTGGCAATCTTGAGGTATCGGCGCTCGGCTTTGGTTGCATGGGGTTGAGCTATGGCTACGGTCCGGCTATCGAAAAGCAGCAAGCCATTAATGTGATCCGCACGGCGGTTGACCGTGGCGTGACATTCTTCGACACGGCGGAAGCTTATGGGCCTTTCGCGAACGAAGAACTCGTAGGCGAGGCACTCGCGCCGTTTCGTGAACTAGTCGTCATTGCCACCAAATTCGGCTTCGATATCGCTCCTGATGGGCAACGGTCGGGCGGCCTCAACAGCAAGCCCGAGCATGTCAGGCAGGTTGCTGAAGCATCACTCAAGCGCCTCAAGACCGATGTCATCGATCTCTTTTATCAGCACCGCGTCGATCCAGATGTGCCCATCGAGGATGTCGCGGGCACAGTGAAAGATCTGATTCAGGCCGGCAAGGTCAATCACTTCGGCCTTTCTGAGGCGGGAGCAAAGACCATTCGCCGCGCACATGCGGTCCATCCGGTCACAGCAGTTCAGAGCGAGTATTCGATTTGGACGAGAGACCCTGAACCAGAGGTGCTGCCAACCTGCGAGGAGCTGGGGATCGGTTTTGTTCCCTGGAGTCCGCTTGGACAAGGATTCCTGACGGGGAAGATTGACGCCTCCACGAAATTTGAAAGCACGGACTTCCGAGCAGTATTTCCTCGATTCACTGAGGAGGCGCGTAAGGCAAACCAGGCGGTGGTGGATCTTCTGAACCAAATCGCTGGACGAAAGAATGCAACTCCCGCACAAATCGCGCTGGCTTGGTTGCTGGCGCAGAAACCTTGGATTGTTCCGATTCCCGGCACAACGAAGATTCATCGGCTCGAAGAGAACATCGGTTCCGCTTCAGTCGAGCTGACGACGGACGATCTTGATGAGATAAATGCGGCAGCGTCCAAGATCCCAATTCAGGGCGAGCGTCTTCCTGAATCTATCTTGCGAATGTCTTATCGCTAAGGTGCGAGCGCAATAGAGGCTGAGAAGAAGCCACCCACGAGCGGTAAGCCCGTTTACCAGGACCTGTAGGTCGTCTATGGATCGACGCTGTTGCCATACGGCTTTATTTAATGGAACGCAAGAGTGCCATCGGACCAATACGGCACTTCGATTGGCACGGTCCGCAGCGGCGGCAGCTCTTTGTTCAGTGGACTATCCGGTTTGTCAGGGTCCGGGAACCACATAGACGTAGAAGAAATGGGTGCGTTCGGATCATTGGCGTTCAAATCAGCAGGATCTTTTATCGGCAAGAAAAACATCACGTGGCATAAATTGTGTGACTGGCCCAAATGCGTAAGGTATGCATCCTTGGACATCATATAGCTCATTGCCCCCGGCTCCACCGGCGGAATCTCCTTCTTCGCATACGCCTCTTGAATACCCGCGATGCGCTCTCTTACAGAAGTCACTCCAGCCAGCGTCATTTGTGTCAGCTTGCGAAAAATCGGCAGGATCGACCGCACAGCCACTGGATTGAGGCAAATCGCCCCTCTCTGCTTCGGACTCCAGACGTCATAAAAGTCAATGCTGGCCGTCCATGACGGCCCCGCCATGCACACAAAACCGTTCGTACCTTTGACCGCTGTTTCCCAGCCTTTGGGCGTCAGCACCAAAACAGCCGCATCCTTTGAAATGCCCTCCGGAGCGGCGCTTCGCGCCAGCGCGATTGCCGCATCCCGGTCCATTAAATACTGCGAAAGTGGGAGCATCGTCGGATAGGGCCTCTCTCCATCCTGTGCCCGCGTGCTCGCAGTCATGCTCAGCAAACTCACGAGGGCAAGCGCTCCCACTGCAACTCTGGCTGCAATCTTTTCGATCTTTGCAAATCGCATCATGCTCGTTTTCGTTTCCTCTCTGCGAAGACGTGTCCGCAACTACTCAAGGCTCGACGCTTAGCGTGCCCATGGCTGCCGATCCCAAGGTTCAGACCATGTGGGTGCCGATGCCGTGGGCCGCGCGGATCGTAGTTAACCCCGTTCGAGCTGGGAACCGCAGTCGAAAATTTGGTTCCAGTGTACATTCCGAAGCCTGGCAGCTAAGCGATCCGGGCGCGGGAGGATCTCCACTGCTGCTGAGACGCCCTGCAACCGAAGGTCCAAACTCAAACCCTGTCCTTTGCAGTGGCTTAGAGCGGCGTTGTTCTGTAGGAATTATGAGTTTCTGGATAAGTCCCGGTAAGTCGGCCTATGTGGATCGATTCGAAGGCACTCCGGATACCGATCAATCCGGAGGTTTGTGAAGCCGGCCATTACATGTAAGGCGTAAGTGATAGCAGTTCGCCTGACGGCGCGTGAACTGAAACCCCGCTCGCTTGGCGTGGGAGTTGCGGGTTGTCGGCCGGACCCTGCAAGTCATGAGTCGCAATCGGTGGGGCTGCCGGTTGTAGCTTCTTGTTCGGCGCTTCAGAAGCGGAGTCACCAACCTCAGCCTACAAAACTCCACCTTCGCCGATCGAAGAACTGATTCCCAATCAGTCGGTTTTAGTCTTAACGGCACGCACCTATGCCTTGCAAAACCGCATGTCACTCATTCCAAAAGACGAAAGGAGGTTCTGAGGTGGGTTCAAAATTCTATATAACTTGTTTATTTTCAATAACATGGCGGAGAGAGTGAGGTTCGAATTCGCTCGAAAACCTTGTTTCAACAACATAGAGGACACGGCGGGCACCGTAAAAGCGATGGAAGACAGTGGTAAGCAGTGTTAACGGATCACAATGTGCATGTCATATCATGTAGCGGCAAAGGAGCAGCATTCATCCCAATTTATGTTCACGCGAATCATAGCTTGTCTCCTCTTGACCCTGATCTCGGCCCCAGGCTTGTCTGGCGCCGATTTTACGATGAAGGTGACCGACAACAACTACCTCGATACCCAAGGCTTCAGCGTATTTCTTTACGACAGCACGTACCATCCCATTTTCGTGGACCAGAAGAACACCGCGATGGAGATGATTCTCCACGGCCAACGCATCGCCACCAACGGCGACGTGCGCCTGATGCCCACGCCCGAGCAGTGGGACCTCGTCGCAACTCTCAAAGATCGCCATGCCGATAAAGCGAACAACCGGCTCAGCGCCGACCTCGCTTTCCCGACCTTTGACTTCAGTTACACGCTGGAAGTGGCCGCGGAACCAGGTGGCGTGAAGGTCAGCATCAATCTCGACAAGCCGCTACCGCAGAAACTGGCAGGGCGGGCGGGTTTCAATTTGGAGTTCCTGCCTTCGATCTACATGGGCAAGGCTTACCTGGTGGACGGAACTAAAGCCGGCATCTTTCCGCGTACCCCGAACGATCCGATGACGAAGGTTTTGCCCCTGCCGGATGAACCGAAAAAGGCGTACTACCTCGAGGACTGGGATAAGGCCAAGGGATACACGCAGCCGCTGCCGTTCGCCGAGGGTAAGAGCATCACATTGGGGATCGACGACGCGCTGGCTCGGTTGAACGTAGTATCGGATACGGCCAACCTCATGCTGTTCGATGGACGCGACCGCGCGCCAAATGGCTGGTTCGTGTTGCGTTCGCTGATCCCTCCGGACAAGACCACCGGCGCGATCGTCTGGCACATCAGGCCGGACGTGATTCCGAACTGGACGCGGCCGCCGGTGATCGCGCACAGCCAGGTCGGTTATGCACCGGGCTTCTCAAAGGTGGCGGTGCTCGAACTCGATCCGAAGTACGACGCCCCAAAGACGGCCAGAGTGTCGCGCCTGATGGAGGACGGATCTTACAAGCAGGTGTTCGAGGGCCCGATCACGCCGCCCGCACCGTGGCTGCGCTACGTCTATTCCAAATTTGACTTTACTTCCGTGAAGGACTCCGGCCTTTATGTCATCGAGTACGCAGACCGGCGCACCGCGCCCTTTCCGATCTCGAACGACGCTTACGCCAACATTTGGCAGGACAGCCTGGACCATCACATTGCTGCGCAGATGGATCACGTTGCCGTTCGCGAAGGCTACCGCGTGTGGCATGGCGCTTCGCACCTCGATGATGGCCGTATGGCGCCAGTGGTCGGGGAGCAATTCGACGGCTGGAACCAGTCGTCAGCGACCGACGGGAAATACAAAGGCGGCGATCACATCCCGGGGATGAACGTGGGCGGGTGGTACGACGCCGGAGACTTCGACCTCGAGGAGCCTGCGCAGCTCAGCGTGATTCAGAGCCTCGCTCTGGGATATCGCGAATTCAACCTCAGGTACGACGAGCTTACGGTAGATGAAGCCGCCCGCGAGGTTGAGATGCACCGTCCCGATGGCGTGCCGGATACGGTGCAGCAAGTCAAGCATGGCGCGCTGCTCATCCTGGCGCAGTTCCACAACATCGGCCACGCCATCCGCGGCACTCATGAGCCAGATCTGCGCCAGTACACACAGGTGGGCGACGGAGCGTCGAAAACTGACGGCCGCATTTACGACTCGAAGCTCGGCCCGAACGAGACCAAGGGCGAGTACTCCGGCAAGCCCGACGATCGCTGGATCTTCACCACGAACAACTCGTACTTCCAGTGGAATGCCATCGCGGCGCTGGCTGCAGCGGCGGATACGCTGAAAGGCTGGGACGACGCATTAGCGAAAGACTGCCTAGAGACCGCAATCAAAGCATGGAAGGACACGACGGCAAATCCAACGCTGTATCCGACAAGCGCCGGGCCAGACCGAGAGGCTCCCGCAGGTGGTGTGCTCGCTGCGTCTCAGGGTATGGTCTCTGGCGCGCAAGGTCGTAAGCCAAAGAGCAGTTCGGGTACGCCAACAAACTCTGGCGCGCCAGGCGCTCCGGCAGCTCCGCCCGCTGGCTCCGGCCGGAGCCGATCTTTCGTCGGCATGGACTGGTCCGCGGCTCTGGAACTGACCATCGCCACAAATGGTGCCGAGCCCTACAAGTCCCGCCTGAAGGAATTATTCCCTCAGATGATCACTCCCGAGCAGATGGACCTCAATGGTTGGAAAGCAGTCCGGGCATTGCCTTATCTGGATCGCGAGCGCGAAAGATCAAATGCGCGAAGCAGTAAAAACATACATGGCGGGTTTGGACAAGCGGCTGGACGAGACCCCGTTCGGCGTGCCCCCGAGCCTCGGCACCTGGGGCGGATCGGGCGCCGTGGTGGACATGGCCATCCGAATGTATTTCCTGCACAAGACGTTTCCGGATCTCGTGGGCCCCGAGTACACACTTCGCGCCGTCAACTACATTCTCGGCACGCACCCGGTATCGAGCACTTCGTATGTAGCCGGAGTCGGCACGGTCTCGAAGACGATGACGTACAGCAACAATCGCGCCGACAATGCTTACATCCCGGGTGCCGTGATTCCGGGATATATCATCATCAAACCGGATTTTCCGGAGTGCATCGACGACTTCGGATTCCTCTGGTTTGAGGATGAAGCCGTCGTTGCGGGTTCGGCAAGCTGGGTCGTGGCCGGCAACGCCGCGGACGCAATCACTAAGGAAGCGAAGTAGACCCAGTATTAAAATCGTCCCAGCAGTACCATGCTGCCGCCAGTTTTGATGAAGCGTCTTCGATTTGTGAGGATACTCAGTTTCGTCAACCGCTGCCCGGACATCATCCGGGTCGCCCACGGTCTTCGGCGTGTCATAACAGCAGATATTACTCACGCTTCAATGGAAGATGACGCGAAGTGCATAAGCGTATTTGGCTGGAGCCTGTCCCGGCATCCGGACGTGGAGGCCGTCGGGGCGCTGGTCGAATTGCAGTTTCGCATCGCTGCCTAACAACGTTACGGACTGTACATGTTCGGTGCCGACGCTCGATGCGAGCGAGTGAATCACAGCCTTGCCATTGGTCGGCCAGCCGAGCCCAATCGCGTAAAGCACATCGCCTTTGGTCGTGAAACGAAAGTCTTCGGCTGTATAGCGCGTCGTGTCGGTATCGTGAAAGGATCCCGCCGCTACTTTGGTTGGGCCTTCGCCATAGATCCTCCATGGCCGAGTGCCGTAGATCGCTTCTCCATTCACATTCAACCAGGCGCCGACGTCGAGAAGAACTTGTTGCACTTCGTCCGGGATAGTGCCGTCAGAGCGTGGACCGATGTTCAACAGCAAATTGCCATTTTTGCTGACGATATCAATGAGTTGATGGACCACGAATTCAGGCGATTTGAACGTGTCGTCCTTGATGTAGCCCCATGATTTGTTACTTACAGAAGTATCGGTCTGCCAATAGAGGGGACGGATATCGCCAAGCTGTCCGCGTTCGAGGTCGAGCACGGCGGAGTGCTCCTGCATGGCATAGTCTTTGTAATTGATCACTCCGACGTGATCACCGTAATTCAGAGAACTGTTGTAGTAAAAGGCGGCGAACTTGGCGAGATTCGGCCGGATCGAAGCCTGTCCGATCCACCAGTCGAAGTAGACAATGTCGGGATGATATTTCTCCACAAGTTCCGCGCCGCGCGCGAGCCAGTCGTCGGCCCAGGCGGAAGAGACGTAAGTGAAGTCATCGTTAAGAGGAACGCCCCAGGGGGCCGACAACCAGTTATGAGCCGGTCCGTAGAACGCTGCGTATTTCGGATCGTTTACATCACTGGAAATACTGCGCCCCACGCCGAGAAAGAAATTGTGTTCGACTCGATGGGATGACACTCCAAAATGGAGTCCCGCAGCCCGCACGGCTTTGCCCAGTTCTCCCGTGGTGTCGCGATGCGGCCCCACTTTGGCTGCGGTCCAGTCGCTCAATCCGCTGTCATACATGGCAAAGCCGTCGTGGTGCTCTGCCACGGGAACGACGTACTTTGCCCCTGATTTCTTGAATAGCTCAGCCCACGCAGCTGGATCGAAGAGTTCGGCTTTAAACATAGGGAGGAAATCTTTGTAGCCGAACTTGTCCTGAGGACCGTAGGTCGCCACGTGATGCTTATATTCCGGCGATCCTGGCACGTACATATTTCGCGGATACCATTCGTTGCCGAAAGCAGGGACTGAATAAGCTCCCCAATGGATGAAAATGCCGAACTTCGCGTCCTTGTACCATTCGGGCACTTCATACTTCTGAAGTGATTCCCAGTCCGCCCGGAACGGACCCTGTTGATCCACGGTGTCGACCTTTTTCAGCAACGTAGCGCGTTCTGAATCGTATTTGCTGCTCGCTTTCTGCCAGATTTGATCGATGCTAGCCGGCTCCTGAGTGGCGGTTGGAGCCGTGGCACTCTGGGCGTGCGTCATAGAAACCGCAGACGACAGCAATAAAATTGCGTTAATTTTTAGAATTGAGAGTAAACGAGGTGAAAGCATTATTGCCCTTTCGTCAAACGCATCGTCGATTTCTGCCGGATCAATTCAAGCAGCAATTTCTGGTCAAGCAGCACGCGGCTCAACAACCAAAGATAAGAACATCAATCCATGTTGACCATAATTTTTCTGAATCGTGACGGATTTTCGCTCCAGGAGCGAAGTGCATCCGCTGCTTGCTCAAGGGGAACAACCAGACTCACGGCTTGATCAACGGGGAACGTCTGCGCTTCCAGAAGCTTGATGACGGCCTCGAAATCCGCCGGTTGAGCGTTTCTGGAGCCGACAATATCCAATTCTTTTTGAACGAATAACCTGGTTTCGTAACTGACCGGCTCCTTTGCGTACCCGATGTACACTACGCGTCCGGTGAATGCGACTTCTTCGACGGCTGCTCGGAACGTAGCCGCGGTGCCAATCGCTTCGATGGCAACATCCGGTCCCCGGCCTTCGGTCATTTCCAGCAATCGTTCGCGTAGCGGCTCTCGCGTGCTATTAATGGTGAGTTGAGCGCCGGCCATGCGCGCCAGTTCGAGTTTTTCGTCATCCACATCGATACAGATCGTTCGCGCACCCCGAGAACTTGCAGCCGCTACGACCCCAAGGCCCACTCCGCCACAACCCCAAATCGCAATCGTGTCGTTGGCGGTTACACGTCCACGTGTGACGGCATGAAATCCCACGGTAAGAGGTTCCACCAAGCACAACTCCTTCAGCGTCAACTTGGCGGGATACAGCTTTTCTCGCGGTATCACAATGAATTCGGTGAGTGCGCCATCCCTTTGCACACCGAGAGTCTGGTTGAGCTGGCAAGCGTTCGGACGTCCGCGTAGACAGGAAGAGCATTTCCCGCAGCTCGTGTATGGGAAGACCGCTACGTTCGTGCCCGCTGACAATATGGCTTCGCGTCCGAGGTCTTGAAGGACGGTAGCCGCTATTTCATGCCCCAAAATCCGAGGATATGTGACGAGAGGATTGAGTCCGCGAAACGAATTCAGATCGCTTCCGCAGAATCCTACGAATCGCACCTTGAGCAGCACGTTCGTGTCTGTGAGCACCGGATCGGCGATGGTCTCCAGACCAGCCTGACCCGGTTTGCGAAGCACAAGCGCTCTCATGTCTGTACTCCGTGGAAAATAATCGGTAAAGTTATCGATGTCAACCATAGAAGCTCGGGACACAGAAACTGGCTTCCGTGGCAAGGGTCTATTTAGGTTCGATGGTTCGCGGCACAAGAGGGCGATCTGAGCTTCCAAAAGTGACGGACTGCTTATGAACATACGAATGAAGGACATCGCCAAAGACCTTGGAGTTTCCATGATCACGATTTCCAAGGTTCTGAGAAATCATCCTGACATCGGAGATGAGACCCGTGAGCGGGTCCTCGCGCGCGTGAAAGAGCTGGACTATCGTCCCAACTTTGCTGCCCGTAGCCTGGTGACCGGGCGCTCGTATCTTGTGGGCCTGGTTGTTCCCGATCTGCTGCACCCCTTCTTTGCGGAGGTTGCCAAGTCTCTCTCCGAAGTTTTGCGACAAAGCGGCTACTATCTGATCGTCTCCTCGTCTGACGAAGACCCGGATCTTGAGGATGTCGAAATCAATCACTTGCTGGCACGCCGGCTTGATGCCTTAATCATTGCATCGTGCCGCACGACCGTAGAGGTCTTCTTTCACATCGAAAAACAGAACACACCCTATGTATTGATTGATCGATGCTTGCCCGGTCTTTCGGCGAACTTCGTCGGTGTAGATGATGAATCGGTGGGAATGCTCGCCACTAAGCACTTGATTGATATTGGCTGCAAAAAGATTGCTCACATTTGTGGACCGGAGATCAGTCCCGGGATTCGCCGGATGGAAGGATATAAACGCGCCCTCGTGCAAGCTGGGATGAAAATCGTCGACGATTACATCATCACGCAGCGCAAGGGAGATGTCGGAACCAAACAGGGCGGCGCAGAAGCCATGCGCCAACTCCTAAGCCTCGATCCCAGACCTGACGGGTTATTCTGCTTCAACGATCCTTTGGCAATGGGCGCCATGAATTATGCGCTGGATCACGGAGTTCGAATCCCAGAGGATTTGTCGATCGTGGGCTGCGGAAATCTCCACTACGATGATTCACTTCGTGTCCCACTCTCCAGCATCGACCAGCATAGCCGGAAAATAGGAGAAGAGGCTGCGCGAATTGCATTGGGCATTCTGAATTTGAAAGTGCCGCCAAAGCCGCAAACTGTGGTGCTACAGCCCGAGTTGGTTGTGCGCGAATCGACACAACGACGCATGAGTAAGAACATTTCAAAAAAGGCGCGAACAGGAGTCAAACGAAACCAAAGCCGTTAGAACGGCTCCCTCGCTTGGCAGAACTTTGTTGTCGTCTGGATTTGCTTTGCGCAGTTCGTTACAGTTAGCGATAACGTCATGCGAATGAGATCGACCTTACTTCCATCGAGCAGGCTCTGGACTTCTCTTTTTCTTCAGCCTGTGCTGGCTGACCTGGATGGCGAACAGGCAACTGCCCAACTGTGGGATGTGCCCCCGCTACCTCCAGTCAAGTACGCGCAAGTTCAGGACGGTATGACGGCCACGATCGGAAACGAGAGCATTCACATTTCCGTTTGCCGTCCCTCCGTTATCCATTTCGTGTCTACACCCGAGCCGCCCACTACGATTCGACAAATCCAGCCGTGGATGCTCGATTCAAAGGAATCATGTCCAGGTGCAAAGTTTAAAGTGTCAGAAACAACTGATGCCGCGATCCTCACCACCGATACGCTGAAGATCGAGCTCTCGCTCAAGTGGGGCAACGTCCAATTCAGCACGGCAGGAGGCGAGAATCTCTTACGCGAGCGGAACTCGATTCCCCGCACCTACGAACCGGCTGAACTGAATGGCGAAAAGACATTTCACGTCGAAGACAGGTTTGCCCCGGATTTCTCGGAAGGTCTCTACGGTTTGGGCCAACACCAGAGCGGAATGTTCAACTACCGAGGTGCGACCGTCGAACTTGGGCAAAACAACACCGACGTCGCAATCCCTTTGCTGTTGTCCAGCAAAGGCTACGCCGTAATGTGGAACACCGCCTCGCTGACACACGTCGATAATCGTTTCCCGCTGGAACTGAATTTGGATTCACTTGCCGGCCATGCCATCGACTACTACTTCATTTACGGCCCGGAGATGGATCAGCTCATCCACGAGTATCGGAACCTTACCGGGCATACACCGATGTTGCCGAAGTGGTCGTACGGATTCTTTCAGTCGAAGGACCGGTATGTTTCGCAGGAAGAAGTTCTAGCAATCGCACATCGCTATCGCGAACAGCACATACCGCTCGACGGAATTGTTCAGGACTGGTTCTGGTGGAAAGCAGAAGGTGATCCGATCTTCAATTCCAATTTCCCCGACGTTCCCGGCGAACTCAAGCAACTCCATGATGAACACGTCCATGCCATGCTTTCCGTCTGGGGGCTGTTTGATTCCAAGTCTAAGAACTTCCTGCAAATGACGCAGCAACACCTGGATGTCCCCAATGCCCATGTTTACGATGCTACGAATCCCAAAGCGCGTGATTTCTTTTGGAACAACCTTGCTGGCAAGCTCTTCTCTTTAGGTTGGGACGCATTCTGGCTCGACAGCGCGGAACCAGAAGAATATTGGCCCCACATGGGGGACGCTATTTTGCGGGACAAGAAGATCTCGATCGGCAATGGCGCCGAATACACGAACATCTTTCCCTTCATGCACACGCTGGGCGTTCAGGAACACTGGAAAGCTTCCAGCGAACAGAAGCGAGTTTTTCTCCTGACGAGGTCTGCGTTCCTCGGCCAGCAGCGAGTTGGAGCGGCAGTCTGGTCAGGTGACGTCTACGGCTCGTACTGGGGGTTGCGCCATCAAGTGGCCGCTGGGTTGAACTTCGCGCTTTCCGGATATCCCTATTGGACAACCGATATTGGCGGGTATTGGCCGCCGCATGACAACCCTGTCGAGGACCAGAAATTCCAGGAGCTGTATGCACGTTGGTTCGAGTACGGAACCTTTTGCCCGATTTTTCGCACACATGGTCACCGCCCACAGAATGAGATCTGGGCCTTCGATAAGGTCGAGCCGATTCTTATCAACTACGACAAGCTGCGCTACCGCCTCATGCCCTATGTCTATTCCCTGGCATGGCGAGTAACACACGACGACTACACGATCCAGCGTCCGCTAGTAATGGATTGGCGCACTGATGTCAGAGTTCGGGATATCGGTGATCAGTTCATGTTCGGTCCCGCGCTCCTAGTCAACCCTGTGCTGCAGCCAGACGCTACTCACAGGGCCTTGTATCTGCCGGACGCCCCAACTTGGTACGACTTCTGGACGGGAGCTTCGACAAATGGAAGCCGCGAGATCGATGCTGACGCGCCTCTCGATCGTATTCCGCTGTACGTGCGGGCTGGTTCGATTCTTCCGCTCGGTCCGGAAATCGAGTACGCGGACGAGAAGCCTGCAGGACCGATCGAACTGAGAATATATCCGGGAGCGGATGGAGATTTCGATCTCTATCAAGACGCCGGCGACAACTACGACTATGAGCACGGCGCGCACTCTCTGATTCCAATTCACTGGTCGGAGTCGAACCGAACTTTGACGATTGGTCAGCGAGAAGGGGAATACCCCGGAATGCCCGCCAGCATGGAGATGAAGGTGGTGTTGGTATCTGCCGGACACGGAACGGGACTTGAATCGACCGCGAACCCGGACAAGCTCGTTGTTTACAACGGAGAATCAATTTCGGTTCGAGAGCGGTAAGAACTGCGCGAAGCAGCTAAGGACGTATCGAGAGTCCAGGAGTAGAAATGAACCATTACAAAATTTTCTCGCTGGCCGCATTCATCATTGCCATTCTCGCTTCCACCTCAATGGCGCAGGATACTTCCAGCCTGCCTTACATGAATCCCAAGCTCTCTCCTGAAGAACGCGCGGCCGATCTGGTCCACCGGATGACGCTGGAAGAGAAAGCTTCACAACTTGTTAATCAGGCACGAGCCGTCCCGCGCTTGAAGATTCCTTCTTACGATTGGTGGAGCGAAGCCTTGCACGGCGTCATTTCTGATGGCGTAACCGAATTTCCCGAACCCATCGGTCTCGCCGCCACGTTCGATGTGCCCCGCATTCACGAAATGGCGACCGCCATCGGCATCGAAGGACGAATCAAACACACCCAGCACGAGCGGGCCGGTCATTCCAATATTTTCGAAGGTCTCGATTTCTGGGCTCCCAACGTCAACATCTTTCGCGATCCGCGCTGGGGACGCGGCCAGGAAACCTACGGTGAAGATCCCTTCCTGAGCGCTCGCTTAGCCGTCGCGTTCGTCACTGGGATGCAAGGCGACGATCCCCACTATTACCGTGTCATCTCCACACCCAAGCATTATGCCGTTCATAGTGGTCCCGAGCCCACTCGTCACTTCACCGACGTGGACGTCAGCAAACACGACGAGGAAGACACGTACCTACCTGCGTTTCGCGCGGCCGTCGTCGAGGGGCATGCGGGTTCGGTCATGTGCGCATACAACGCGATCAATGGCGAGCCGGCGTGCGCGAGTCAATTCCTGCTGCAGCACACTCTTCGCGGCGCATGGGACTTCCAGGGCTATGTAGTCTCGGATTGCGACGCTGTCCGCAACATCTTTAACGGACACCACTACCGGCCGACGCAGCCACAGGCCTCCGCGATTTCGGTGATTCGCGGCATGGATAATGAATGCATCGATTTCGCCAAAGTGAGTGACGACCACGATTACAAGCCCTACATCGAGGCTGTGCAGCAGGGTTATCTTCCGGAAAGCTCGGTCGACACTGCACTCATTCGTCTGTTTACGGCTCGCATCCGCCTCGGCATGTTCGACCCGCCCGCCACCGTGCCTTACATGAACATCGACGAGAAGCAACTTGACAGTCCAGCACACCGCGAGCTTGCGCGTCGCATCGCCAACGAATCGATGGTTCTGCTCAAGAACGATGGCGTCCTGCCGCTGAAATCTGCCAAGCGCATCGCCATCGTCGGCCCACTCGCCGATCAGACTGCCGTTCTCCTCGGTAACTACAACGGCAGTACATCGCATACAGTCACCGTGCTGGAAGGAATGAAAGCTGAGTTCCCGGAGGCGAAAATCACCTACGTGCCCGGCACTCAATTTCTTTCGAACAAGGCAGACCCCGTGCCCTCATCTGTCCTCACCACGCCGGATGGCAAGCCTGGCCTCGACGCCGAATACAGTTCGCGTCCCAGCTTTGAGGCAAAGCCGACTCCCATTACCTCGCGGGTCGAGTCCGCCGTGAATCTGAACGAGAGCAGTCTTCCCGAAAAGGCGAAAGGAATTCACGACCTATCTGTGAAGTGGACTGGCTCTCTCAGCCCTACCGCAACTGGCGACTATCTATTGGGACTCAGTGTCGATGGCTTCGGTCGCCTGTCGGTGGATGGAAGAGAGATTACGACCTTATGGGGCAAGAACATGAACCTGAGCCCGGTTCACCTCGAAAAAGATCATCCCGTTAAGATTGAGGTCCTCTATGGGCGCACCGGAGAGGGAAAGCCAGACGCGCAGCTTCTGTGGAGTCCCGTGAACAACATGCCCGATCCCGCGGCAGTGGCTGCTGCGAAGAACGCCGATGTCGTCGTCGCCGTCGTCGGCATCACCAGCCGCCTCGAAGGGGAAGAAATGCCTGTGAGTCAGCCCGGCTTTTCCGGCGGGGACCGTACCAGCCTTGATTTGCCAAAGCCTGAAGAAGATTTGATCGAGGCGCTTGCCGCGAGTGGCAAGCCTCTCGTCGTCGTGCTGATGAACGGCAGCGCTCTCGGCGTGAACTGGGCGAAGGAGCACGCCAACGCGATCCTCGAGTCCTGGTACTCCGGCGAAGAAGGAGGAGCCGCTATCGCTGAAACCCTCAGCGGCAAGAACAACCCCGCCGGCCGCCTTCCCGTCACCTTTTACAAAGATGTTCACCAGCTTCCACACTTTGAAGACTATTCAATGAAGGGGCGTACCTACCGATACTTTGAGGGCGAACCTCTCTGGCCGTTTGGATTCGGCCTCAGCTACACAACATTCGCTTACAGCAATCTCACGCTACCGGACTCCCCGCTCAACGCAGGTGATCCACTGCACGCCTCCGTCACAGTCGCAAACACCGGAAAGGTTGCCGGAGACGAAGTCGTCGAGCTGTACCTGCAGTTTCCCGAAGTGTCGGGTGCGCCGCGGTGCGCACTCCGCGGATTTCAACGTGTTCACTTGGAGCCCGGAGCGAGCCAGAAGGTCGAGTTCCAGTTGAACTCGCGGGACCTCAGCATGGTCGACGATTTGGGGGACGTCATCGTGGCGCAAGGCAAGTACACGGTCTCAATCGGGAGCGGCCAACCGGGAACCGGAGTTCCTTCAGTGACCGGGAATCTTGAAGTCAAAGGACAAATCATGCTGCCGGAATAGTTGTTTGGTTAAAGAGATTGAGGTGATATGCATACGAAATTCTTAAGGAACATTCTTTTGGTGTTTGTCTCGTGTAGTTCTGCGTGGGCGCAGGGACCGAACTCCTGCGCGAAGCTGGCAAACTTCAAAGCCGAGAATGTCGAAATCACCAGAGCGGCCGCCATTGCTGCCGGAACCACCGAGGCTATTCCCTGGAACCAGACTCGTACCGGACCTCTGCCTGCATATTGCCGAGTCGAAGGTGTGATTAACCGACGCACCGGAGTTGACGGAGAAGAGTTCGGAATCACCTTCGCATTGGCCATGCCCCACAAATGGAATGGCGACTTTCTAATGCAAGGCGGGGGTGGTAGCAACGGCATTGTACTTGCGCCTCTTGGATTGAATGCTGCCGGAGACACGCCCGCTCTCATGCGCGGATTCGCCGTTGTAAGTACCGATTCGGGTCATAAGAGCCGCCATGCAGGATTTGATTTCGGTTTCAGGCGAGATCAGCAGGCATATCTGGACTTCGCTTATCTCGCGAATGCTGAGGTCGCTGCCTTAGCCAAACAACTCATCGCGCAACACTACGGCAAACCGGCAGCCTTTTCGTATTTTTCTGGATGCTCTACGGGCGGCCGCGAAGGCATGATTCTTTCGCAGCGTTATCCCACAGCTTTTAATGGCATCATCTCCGGCGATCCCGCTATGCGCACTGGGCTTTCCAATCTCGCGATCGGGCGATGGATACCCATCGCCTTCAATCACATTGCTCCGAAAGATGCGAATGGGAAACCCATCATCGAGCAAGCCATCACCGACAACGATCGCAAGCTGATCAAGGATGCCCTCATAAAGAAGTGCGACGCCAAAGATGGTCTTGCCGACGGCTTGATCTCCGATCCTCTCGGGTGCGACTTCGATCCTGAGATTTTGGCCTGCAAGGGCGAAGAGAACGACAACTGCTTGGCTCCGGAAAAGGCTGCCGCCATCAAGAAGGCCTTCGGCGGCCCGAAAACATTGAGTGGAACCCAAGTCTATGCTGGATTCCTTTACGACACAGGCATCACGAACGGTCCGCCCTTCCGAGGATTGCTGTCACCCGGTCCCGGCATTTTCGGTCCTGCGACGACCGACATGTCAATGGATGTCGATAAGGAAGCTCTGGCTGCCATCCAGCCACTGGTGGACTCCATGTCCACGAACTTGACGACCTTCTCGGCGCACGGAGGCAAGCTCATCTTCTACCACGGCGATAGCGACCCATGGTTTTCGCCGCTCGACACGTTCGGCTATTACAAGGATACGGCAGCTGCCAACGGGGGCTTCGACGCCGTGTCCAATTGGAGTCAGTTCTATTTCGTTCCAGGAATGAGCCACTGTGGCGGAGGGCAAGCGCTGGATCAGTTTGATCTGTTGGGCGCGATCGTCAATTGGGTCGAGAAGGGAACGGCGCCGATGTCAGTGATCGCGACTGGCAAAGCCTTCCCTGGGCGCAGCCGACCGCTGTGTCCTTATCCGAAGCACGCACACTACAAGGGGCAAGCAGATACGGAAGACGCAGCCAACTTCGAATGCCGTTAAGTTGTTATTTCTGCTTCAAAGGACATCGCTTCTTATGCGTTCACTTCTCGTCGGCTTCACGCTGATCGTTGTGGCTATCACTGCACCGATGATGGCTGCCCAGAAAGTTGAATTATCGATTGACGCATCCAAAACCGGTGCGAAGATCGACCGTAATATTTTCGGGCAGTTCGCAGAGCATCTCGGCCACGGCATTTACGAAGGCATTTGGGTCGGGCCCGATTCCAGAATCCCAAATACGCGCGGGATTCGGAACGATGTTGTGGGAGCCCTGAAAGCGATCAACGTGCCGAACGTTCGTTGGCCCGGTGGCTGCTTCGCCGATGAATATCACTGGCGCAAGAGCATCGGCCCTCAACGATCAGTCACTCTCAACCCCAACTGGGGCGGAGTGACTGAGGCGAACACGTTTGGAACGCATGAGTTCATGGATTTCATCGATCAGATCGGAGCGGAAGCGTATGTCTCCGTCAATGTCGGTTCCGGGACTCCCCAGGAGGCGGCCGAGTGGCTGGAATACATGACGGCGGCAGCACCGACGACGCTGGTCAAAGAACGTGCCGCCAACGGGCATCCAACTCCATACAAAGTCGCCTTGCTCGGCATCGGTAACGAAAGCTGGGACTGTGGCGGAAACATGACGCCCGACTACTACGTGAGCCAGATGAAGATTTACAGCCGCTTCGTGCGCAACTTCAATCCGGAGCAGCAAGACAAACACCAGATGCTGAAAATCGCCGTCGGCCCTGGCGGCGACGGCCCGCGATGGACCGATTGGACGGAAACCGTCATGAAGGCCTATCAGCAACACACGTGGAGCTGGGACATCAACGGTCTTTCCATGCACAACTACACGGTGGGGCACTGGCCGCCTTCCTATGCGTCCGTCGGGATTTGGTGAGACTGAGTACAGTCAAATTCTCAAATCCACTTTGGAGATGGACGGTCTCATCAGCAAGCATTCGGCCATCATGGACAAGTATGACCCCGACAAGAAGGTAGCGCTCATTGTTGACGAATGGGGAGGCTGGTACGCGCCGTTACCGGGCAGCAATCCGGGGTTTCTGGTCCAGCAGAACAGCCTGCGCGACGCCATTCTCGCGGCTCTGAACCTGAATATCTTTGCCCGTCATGCCGACCGCGTACGCGGAGCGAATATCGCGCAGATGATCAATGTGCTGCAAGCAATGATCATCACGGACAAAGAGAAGATGGTCCTGACTCCGACCTATTACGTCTTCAAAATGTATGTCCCGTTCCAGGACGCCACGTTCGTGCCGGTGACTTTTGATGCGGGTTGGTACACACATGGGGACGTGGCCCTGCCGCGCGTGGACGCGATCGCAGCGAAAGGACGCGAACGGCAAGTTGTGGCTGGAGATCACCAATCTCGATCCCAATCAGCCGGTCGAAATCGAGGCAAGTCTGGCCGGTATCACAGCCAAATCAGCGAGCGGAGAAACTCTGACCGCACCGAAGGTGGACAGTGTCAACACCTTCGACGCACCTAACACAGTCATGCCGAAGCCGATCTCAGCGAAGGTTCAGGGTGGCAAGCTGACTTTGAAACTGGAGCCTAAGTCGGTAACCGTCGTTTCAGTTGAGCAGTGACGCCAAACCGGATCCGGCGACCGCAACGCCGAAGCTAACGGAAAGCTATCGCTCGACGGCGCTATGGTTCACATTCGATGGCAACGAAGGAGAACAACATGCGGCGATTCGTAATACTGGTCCTCTTGTCTTTGAGTTTTTGTTGGGCACAGGAATCAGGCAGTTTTCAGCCCTCTTCGACGAATGTCTGGGCAGCAGAGTATCCACGGGTTGACAGTGCCGGCAGAGTACAGATTCGCGTGAAAGCTCCAGACGCTACGAAAGTCCGACTGAACTTCTGGAGCGGTCCGAAACTGGACATGGAGAAACAGCAGGATGGATTCTGGACCATCACCACTCCGCCGCTTGTTCCCGGTTTTCACTATTACACGCTGATCATCGACGGAGCCGAGGTCAGCGACCCCAACACTCACGCCTTCTTCGGAGGAGGAAAGCCCGCAAGTGGCGTTGAAGTTCCGGAGCCAGGCTCTACCTATTATTCGGTGCAAGATGTGCCGCATGGTGCAGTTCGCGAGGTCTGGTACAACTCGAAGGTGACGGGGACCTGGCGGCACGCATTAGTTTATCTGCCTCCGAACTACGACGCGCAGACGAAGACGCGCTATCCAGTTCTCTATCTGCAGCATGGTGCGGGCGAGGACGAGACCGGCTGGATGCGTCAGGGCAACGCGAATTTCATCCTGGACAACTTGATCGCGGCCAAGAGTTGCAAGCCGATGATCGTGGTGATGGCCTATGGCTACGCGCACCGCGCGGGCGAGGCGCCTGTCGATTTGTTCGCAAAGGGGTTTGGGTCACCGGAAATGCTGAAGGCCATGCAGGACATGGCGGCGGCATTCGAAGATGATGTAACGCAAGCTCTCATCCCATTCATTGATTCCACCTTCCGCACGTTATCCGACCGTGACCACCGCGCGATGGCAGGCCTATCGATGGGTGGCATGCAAACGTTCCAGATTACGCTGGATCATCTTAATCTCTTCTCTTACATTGGCGGTTTCAGTGGAGCGGGCGGGATGCTCGTGCTCGGAAATCGGAAACTCGATCCCAAGACCGACTACAACGGAGTGTTCGCTGATCCGGCAGCATTCGCCAAGAAAGTGCACCTGCTCTGGCTTGGCGTAGGAACGAATGAGCCAGAAAGAATGCGCGCAGGACTCCAGAGACTGCACACGTCGCTTCAGGAAGCGAACATACAACATGTTTTCTACGAATCACCCGGCACCGACCATGAATGGCAAACTTGGCGCCGCGATCTGAAGGATTTCGCGCCGAGACTCTTCTGATCCAGCCACGGGCACCCACACAGATATTGGCGTCGGCATCCTGAAATCCTGGGCACCCTTCGACCTGCTGCGAAGTGGGTGTGTCGGAATGATGGACGCGGCAATCGGGATCGGCGCAAACCTCCACTGTCTGTTTGCGCTTGCCGCCGTCCATGACAATGGCCTCGGCCATCTTGTCACAAGGCTTCTGCGCGGCTGGCAGCTTTGCGGCTGTCCCGTTGGCCTTCGCCTTCTTGATTTCCAATTCGACATACTGATTTCGTCCCAAGGGTGTGCCCTCGCGGGAGTTCCAAGCGGACGATATCTGCACGAGAGTCGGTTTGCTTTCGAGCGTCTTCGCGACATGGGCATCGATCTTAGAACGGAAGCACAGCGCGTCGGTGCATTATGTGGAATCTGGGCAAATAGCGAGTCTTTCCTGCTGGCTCGCAGCCGCCGCGCCGACCGCGTGGGTCAGCAGGCCACACAGCGGACTGCTTCGACCGGAATGTCAGGCCAGATTCCGATCTCGTCCGAGGAGCCGCTATTAGCACGGTTTAATTGAGCATCGCCATGAAGCGGGAGTAGACAATCTACCTCCACTGCGAGTAGAGTGTCTACATCTATGAACGAGAAAGACCAATATAAGAACCGAATTGAGCTGCTGCAGGGAACACTCGACATGCTCATTCTTCAGACGCTGCAATGGGGACCGCAGCATGGATATGGCATTGTCCAGGCTTTACGTTTGCAATCCGGAGATGTGCTTCAGGTGGAGACCGGATCACTGTATCCGGCTCTCCATCGATTGGAGCGTCAGAGCTGGGTGCAGTCTGAATGGAAGCAGTCAGAGAGCAAGCAAAAAGCCCGATACTACCGAATCACGGCCAAGGGGAAAAAGCAGTTGGCCTCGGATCTGGGCCGATGGGAGCGGATTGTCGAAGCGATTGGGTCGGTGATGTACGTCAAGCCGGAGGAGAGTGAGTCATGAAGTGGTTTCCCGAGCTTCGGTTTTCAGCGGCGAAAGCGCGAATTGCAGGAAGAGATCGATGCCCACCTGCAGATGGCGATTGCAGATCGAGTGGCGCGAGGCGAGACGGCAGAGGCGGCGCGACAAGCGGCAGTGCGGGAGTTTGGAAACATTCCTCTTGTGCAAGATGTGACGCGCCAGATGTGGGGCGGAGGCTGGCTTGAACAACTAGGCCGGGATGTCCGTTATGCGTTGCGGCAACTGCGCAAGAGCCCCGGTTTTACGATCACCGCGACGGCGATGCTGGCCGTAGCTATTTGCGCCAACAGCACGGTATTCAGTTGGATCGACGGCACCATGTTGCGTCCGATTCCTGGCGCGCGGGACACGGGCGATCTTGTTAGCCTGCAGCGGGGGGAACGGAACTTCTCTCCGACTCCGCCCTTCTCGTATCTCGACTATCGCGATCTGCGCGAGCAGAACCACACCTTCGCCGGAATACTTGCCTATCATCACGATTGGATCACGCTGACTGGCGGCGCACAGCCGGAGCGCGTCTATATTGCGAACGTGTCGGCGAACTATTTCGATGTGCTCGGCATCAAGCCGGTGCTGGGGCGTTTCTTTCTGCCTGAAGAAGAGTCGCGTCCCGATGCCGTTCCCAACGTGGTCCTGAGTTACTCGCTTTGGAAGACGCGTTATGCCGAAGACCCGGCAATTGTGGGCAAGTCGATCGAGATCGCCCGGCATCCTGTGACGGTGATCGGTGTGGCGCCGGAGGGGTTTGTCGGAGCAGCGCCCGGGCTGCGTGACGATCTGTGGGTAACGCTCGATCCCCTCGGGACGGATGTGTGGCGGATGACGCATCGCAGTTGATGCGGTCTGGCTGAATCGTAATAGGAAGATTGCGGCCCGGCGTGAGCCGTGGCCAGGCAGCCCAGGATCTCGACACCCTGATGCACCATATTGTGGCGGCGTATCCGGACGATCATCTCGGCGATAACCGGATCACGCTCGATCCCATGTGGCGCTCGCCATTCGGCGCCAACGGATACATGGCGGCGACGCTGCCCATTCTGCTGGCCTTCGCCGCTGTGGTGCTGTTGCTGACCTGCGCGAACGTGGCTACGCTCACGCTGGTGCGGTTTGTATCCCGGCGGCGTGAGCTTGCGATCCGGCAGTCGCTCGGGGCGAATCGCATTCAACTGGTGCGGCAGATGGTGCTGGAGGGCGTGGTGCTTTCCATCGTCGCAGGAGCCGTGGCCCTTGTGTTGACATCGTGGACATCGAAGACATTCGCATGGTTCTTTCCGGCGAACTCGATTCCCCTCATACTGAACGGGAGCATGGACCATAAGGTGGTGATCGGGATTGCGGTGTCGTCCCTGTTGGCCGGCATGCTGTGCGGCGCGCTCCCCGCCTGGCGTTCGTCCCACGCGCCGGCCATTGAGGTACTCAAGGCAGAGTCTGCAAGCATCTCCGGCGGCTCACGCAACCGGAAATTGCTCAGCGGGCTGGTGGTGGCGCAAATCGCGCTTTCACTTCCTCTGCTGTTGTGCTCCGGGCTATTTCTGCGAACGCTGCGGAATCTCGCCGGCGCGAATCCCGGATTTGAGCAGGACCACATTCTCACTGCGTCCGTGGGGCTGAATATCGCCGGCTACAGCAACGACGAGGAACAGGTGATCCGTCACAAGATACTTGATCGCGTGTCGGCATTGCCCGGCGTGAAGGTTGCGTCTCTTACGGACTGGATTCCGATGACCCTGAGCCACAAGGGGGACGATGCGTATCCGGAAGGGTATGTGCCACACCCGCATGAATCTTTGCAGGTGTACCACGCCGAGGTGGCCCCGCGGTATTTCGAATCCCTTCATATACCCATTTTGGAAGGACGCGAGTTTACGCCGGATGACGATGAAAAGGCCCCGAGGGTACTCATCGTGGATCAGACTGCGGCGAGGCGCTACTGGCCAGGACAGGATCCGCTGGGAAAGAAACTCAGGATGTGGGGCAGCCTTTTCACGGTTGTCGGCGTTGCGAGGAATTCAACACATATATTCGTGAATGAGTCACCGGAGCCTATGGTCTATATGAGCTTTTTCCAGGCAGGGGTACGAGACGATCGTGCAGGTGAAGACCGAGGGAAATCCGGTCGACCTGGCGCCAGCGGTGGAAAACGCCATCCACGAAATCGATACACGGCTGCCGGTTTTCGATGTGCGTCCCATGCGAGAGAGTACCCAGATGGCGAGCAGTTTCGCCGTCATACAGAGCACCCTGGCGGGAATGTTCGCGCTGATCGGGCTGGTTCTTGCGGTAACCGGGATCTACGGAGTCGTGGCCTATCGGACCCAAATGCGGACCCACGAGATCGGAGTACGAATGGCTCTGGGCGCTTCGCGCGTCGACGTGCTGAGACTCGTGCTGTTGCAGGGATTGTGGCTCACAGGCATTGGGCTGGCGCTGGGACTGGCGTTTGCGTTGGGACTGACACGTATCATCGCCCGGCTGTTGTACGGAATCGGCGCCAACGATCCGGTCACCGTCGTTTCCGTCGTCATGCTCCTGGGAGCGATGTCTTTGCTAGCATGCTACTTTCCGGCACATCGAGCGATGCGCCGGAACCCTGTGACCGCGATTCGCGAACTGTAAGCTGCAGTTCAGATTCGAAGCGCATTGCGTGAATTAATCTGGCTTTCTACCCTTGTTCGGCGATGCGCAAGCGGACGCATCTACCTGGGTCTGCAAAATTCCTTCTTTGCCACTCGAAAACTGATTCCCAATCGGTCGGTTTCAGCCTTAACGGATCGCACCGGGGCCTTGCAAAACTGCATGTCACTCATTCCAAAGACGAAAAGAGACCCTGAGAGTGGGTCTTGGAATTCTGTTAACTCGTTTATTTTGAATAATATGGCGGAGAGAGTGGGATTCGAACCCACGTTACCCTTTCGAGTAAACACGCTTTCCAAGCGTGCGCCTTCAGCCACTCGGCCATCTCTCCGGCTTGAATCGGATTGGAAGGAACAACTCTTACAGAAGCGTTCCACTCAGCCGCAAATCCGGACCATCCCGCGGCTCTTTTGTTCTTTTCAATTCTATGGGTGAAGTCATTGAAACCGCAACTTGAAAGGAAAGATACACCGGAAGCAAACCTTCTAGGAGAGTTTCTCTGGAGAATCTGCGCCCGCAGACGGCGCGGAACCGCGATGCAGAGGCCGTGCCCGCAGCCGATGCGCCTGCGGCTGCGGCGTTCGCAGCCTTGCCGTTTTCACCCGCCAGCCGGCAGCGGCGGAACCTTCGTATGGTCGACCACGTGATGGTTCAGACAATACAGCGCCAGTTCCAGACGGTCCGCCACTCCAAGCTTGTCGTAGACTTTGCGCAGGTAGTTCTTCACCACCTGTTCCGTCGTGCCCACGCGCAATGCAATCTCTTTGTTCTTCATCCCCTGAGTCACGCACGAAACAATCAGAGTTTCCTTGGGCGTGAGCTGCACCTTCGGACGCGATCCCGCCGGCCGGTTATTCTGGTTGCGGTACGCTTCCATCACCCAGTGCACGCCCTGGCTGTCGAGCCAGGTCTCCCCGGACACCACTTTGCGCAGGCACTCCACCAATAACTCCGGCTCCACTTCCCGCGACACAATGCCGTGCGCTCCCCGGCGGAATAATTCCAAGGTCAGCTCCTCATCGGCGCTAGGAGTCACCACCACGATGCGCAGCTGCGGATTCTGGCGAAGCAGATCGGCCACCGCGTCCACTGGATTCGGCGTCAGTGCCGCCTCGAAAATCAGCACATCCGCTGAGAACTTTGCCGCCGCCGATTGGGTTTGCGCCAGCGTCTCCGCCTGCCCCACCACGCGAATGTCATCTTCCAGGGCGAACACTTTGCGCAATCCGGCGCGGAAGATGGCCTGCGTGTCGGCCACGATCACTCGGACGAACTGCCCTTTCCCGCCGTCGTCGCCTGCTCCGAGATTTTCTTCCATGCTCACCGGAATGCTAGACATTCAGTTCCTTGCGCCTACACTCGCTCAAAATGGTATTCGTCAATCACGACGCCTACGCCGCGCCGGCCCCGATCCTCGAAGCTGCGCACCACCCGGCCCCGGCAGTCAATCTGCACATCCCGCCGCGCCCCGACCACATCGGCCGGCAACAAAATCGTGAAGTCCACCATCGAACCCACCGGAACATCGTTGTCCATCGCAAACAGCACGCCGTTGGCGGAGATGTTCTCCGTCTCCGCCGAATACGCACTGCCCTGACTCTTTACCGACGCGGAGAGATGCAGCGGAAATCGCGGAGCACTCTGCATATCCTCGTAGTGTCCCGCGCTTGGCCTCTCGGTCATCGGTGCTGTGCCTTCTGCTGCCACGCTGAGAAGAACCTTCCTTCCGGGAGCGCCGTTTCCGCTTTCCCGACTCTCATCCAACTCAAGGGCAGCGTACACCCGCGAATCCGGCAAACAAAGTTACCGAAGTCATGGAACAAATGGGGCTTAACTGCTTTTCTTTGAATGAATTAGAAGGGATTTCACGGGCCGGATTCGGGCCTGAAACAGCCTGCCCCAACCCGTCAATTTCCGGTCAAATCCGGGTCAATTTCCGGTGATTTCCGGAATAACCCAGGGGCGAAACGGGGGGATGAATGCTGCTCGCTGAGTGCGGAGTGCTCCTAGAACTTCGTCACTTCGGTGAAGTTGAACTCCTTCACCTTCATCGCCGGAACCACCATGTCAAACGACTCTTCCCCGCAGGAGCGCACCGGCACGCTCATCGCTTCCACGTTCGACAGCATGTGAATCAGACTCTCATTGAAGCGAAAATTCCGTACTCCACCCTGCACCCGTCCGTTCTCCACCAGGAACGTGCCGTCGCGCGTCATGCCGGTCAGCATCTTTTCGAACGGCTCCACTTCGCGGATGTACCACAGCCGCGTCACCAGCACTCCGCGTTCGGTCGACGCAATCATCTGCTCGACCGTCTGCGGATCGCCGGCCGCAGCAAACACGATATTCAGCGGCATCTCTCCCATCTCGTTCGGCAGCGCGAAGCCGTGGCCGGTCGCCTCGATCGGACCAACCTTGTCCTTGTGCTCCGATCGCTTCATTCTCTCCGCCGTCGCCCGCGCATAGACCACCCGCTTCACGACGCCGTTTTCCACCAGCCCCACTCTCTGCCGCCGCACTCCCTCGCCATCGAACGGAGAACCGGTCTGCAGCGGATGCGCCACGTCGTCCCAGATCGTGATGTTGTCGCCGAACAGCTTGCGTGCCGATGCGTCCCGTGAGAAACGAGCGCTGGTCGAGAATCGCCATGCCCGAGTAGTCCCAGAACATGAACCCCACGATGTCGAGCACGGCCGCAGGTTCCAGGATCACCGTGTACTTCCCTGCCGGAATCTCCCGCGGATGCGCCGAATCCAGCGCCTTCTGCGCCGCGGTCTCCGCCAGCGCCAGCGGATCGAGATTCGCCACATCCGGCGAATTCGCCTTCTGCCAGCCGGAAGAATCCGCCGCCAGCATGGTGATCGAAACCTCCGCCGAAGTCTGCGTGTGCCAGCGGCTCAACCCGCGCGAATTGAAGATTCCCTCGAACGATTCCGCGCTGGAAAAAACTCCGGCGGTGGTGAGCTTGTGCCGGTCCGCCACGCCGACAATCTTCTTCACGCCCTCCGCGCGCACTTCAGGAGTAATGGCCGCAGTCTGCTGAAAATGCCGGGAAGGAACGACTCGTGTGGCGCGGGCGCCCCGCCCGCGCTGCCAGCGAAGCCTGCCCGTGAGCAGTCCGGCATCGGCAACAGGTCCGCATCAGGATGCTGCACCCGCGCCAGACTCTCCGCCGACCGCACCACCTGCCGCAAACTCTCCTCATCAAACTTGTTGGTGAAAGCCCGCGCCGTCCGCCCGCCAAACACGGTGCGCACCGAGACCACGTAGATTCTCTTCCGCCACGTTCTGGTGAATGGTGTTGTTGGCGAAGCGAGTCAGCGCAAACTGCCCGCCGGAGAAAAGCACTTCGACCTCATCCGCGGTCGAGAGTTTCCGGATGCGGTCAAAAATGTCGCCGGCTTGTTCCCTGGTTAGCATTCAAATCGATTCGGCAGTTGTCCGTGCCTCCGTGTCTCGTGGTGAAATCAGTCTCTTAAACGCCGTCCCCACCTTGATCCCCCGAAACCGCGCCGGCGCCGCCCCGTGCCCCGTCCCCATCACCTGCTGCGGCTGGCCTTTGCCGCAATTCGGAGTTCCCCACAGCGTCCACTCATCGCGCGAGCAAATCGCGTCCATCGAATTCCAGAACTCGGTCGTGATCCCCGAATACGACGGATTCTTCACCATGCGCACGCGCTTGCCACCCTTGATCTCCCACCCGATCTCGCAGCCGAACTGAAAGTTGTAGCGCTTGTCGTCAATCGACCACGAGCGGTTCGTCTGCATGAGGATTCCGTGATCGGTCGACGCAATCAGTTGCTCCAGGCTCAGCGGTTTTTCTCCCGGCAGCATGCTGATGTTCGTCATGCGGATCATCGGCAGCCGGTTCCATCCTTCGGCGCGCAGCGTTCCGCCCGACCGATTCTCGCCGATCGTGTGCGCCGTCTCGCGCGAACTCAGATATCCGGTGAATAGTCCGTTCGTGATGATCGGCGTGCACTGCGCCGCCACGCCCTCGTCGTCGAACCCGAAAGTCCCCAGCCCCGGACCATGCTCCTGCCGCGCATCGGCGACCACGTTCACCAGTTCGCTGCCGTAGCGCAACTTGCGCAGCTTGTCGAGCGTCAGAAACGAAGTCCCCGCAAAATTCGCTTCCATCCCCAGCACGCGATCCAGTTCAATCGGATGTCCCACCGACTCGTGAATCTGCAGCCCCAGTTGCGAGCTGTCGAGAATGATGTCGAACTTCCCTTCCGGACACTGATCGGCCTTGTGCAGCGCCACCGCTTCTTCCGCGATGCGCCGCGCATTCTCCACCAGCTTCAATTCGTCGATCAGTTCATATCCTTTGTTCTGCCACTGCCCGCCAAACGAATTCGGATACGACCGCTTCTGAATCTCATTCCCGGCAAACGCGTACGCCGCATATCCCGCGCCCGTCGAGAGCTTGGTCTGGTGAATGTCCGCGCCCTCCGACGACACAAACCACTGCTCTTCGCGGTTGAAATTCAGGTTCGTTTCCGCCAGCGTAATCCCGGCCACCGACCGCAACTCCGCGTCAATCTTCAACAGCAGCTCGATGTTCTGTTCCACCGAGACCGTGAACGGATCGATCTGGTACGGCGTGCTCCACTCCGCGACCGCCGGCTTTTCCGGCAGCCAGCCGCACATCCTCCTGCTTGACTCGCGCCGAGGCGCGCGCGATTTCGACCGCCCGCGGCAGCCGTCGCCTCCACCGCGCCCCGCCCCAGTTCCGCGGACGCGGCGAATCCCCAGGCTCCGTCGGCGATCACGCGCACGCTCATGCCCACCGACTCCGCGTCAGACGCGCTGCCCACCTTCCCGTTCTTGGTGGTGAGCGCACGGCTGCGCTGCGCGACAACGCGCACGTCCGCGTAGCTCGCCCCGCGCAGCGCGGCGATGTTCAAAGCCCAGTTGGCAACGTGCTTCATGGAAGCATTTCAATCTAACACACCAACGCATTCGCCATCGCTCTGCCGCCGACAACCGACCTGCCGGCACCCTGTACTTTGCCGCACGCTCGCCTGTGACCCCGGTCACTGTTGCCGCGTCTCCCCAGCCATCCAATAGAGACGATTAGCCACTACGCCAGCGGACTCGACCGCCGTCGAAGGAGCATTCACTATGAGTTTTTTTATTTCGGACGACCGCACGAGCACTCTGACCGAGAGCTTTGAGCAGTGTGCTGGCGAGCATTGCAGCCAGCCTTCATCTGATTCCCAATCCAGCAAGAAAGCCGACCTGGCCGGCCCCGGCATCGGCGACTACGACGAACTGAAAAAGATCCTGCCCCACGACTACAACCCTCTGCTGACCCCCAAGGAGACCCAGCAGGCAATTTTCCATCTGAAGCGTTATATCGAAGACAATCTATGTAAAGAACTCAGCCTGATGATGGTGGAGGTCCCTCTGATCGTCGACGCGGAGAGCGGCGTCAACGACATGCTCGATCGCGACGGCTCCCGCACTCCGATTCAGTTCCACATTTCCAACGACCGCGACAAACATCCCATCGACGCCCAGGTCGTGCAGGCCGCCACCAAATGGAAAAGCGTGGCCCTCAAGCAGTTCGAGTGCCGCCCCGGCGAAGGCATCTGCACCGACATGCGCGCCGTGCGCAAAGACTACTTCCTCGACCACGACCACTCCGCCTACGTCGACCAGTGGGACTGGGAGCGCGCCATCACCGCCGAGCAGCGCAACCTGGAATTCCTCAAATCCATCGTGCGCAAGATCTGGAAAGTGCTGGTGGGCGCCGAGAAATTCGCCCAGGAAATGTTCCCCGACCTGCGCCAGCCGCGCTATCCCAACCTGCCCGAGGAACTCACTTTCCTGCACGCCGAAGAACTGCTCGCCATGTATCCCGACCTTCCGCGCAAGCGCCGCGAGACCGTCGATCCTGCAAAAGTATCCGGCCATCTTCATCATCGGCATCGGCTGGCCGCTGAAAGACGGCTATCCCGCACGAGAATCGCGCCGCCGACTACGACGACTGGGTCACCGACACCAGCAAGGAAACCCAGCGCGACACCCACGGACTCAACGGCGACATCCTGGTCTGGAACCACGTCACCCAGCGCCGCCACGAACTCAGTTCGATGGGCATCCGCGTCAACGCCGAAACCCTGCGCAAGCCAACTTGAAATGTCGAACCTGCTCGACAATCTCAAGTTCCCCTATCACCAGGGCATCATCAACAACGAACTGCCGCTCTCCATCGGCGGCGGCATCGGCCAGTCCCGCACCCTGATGCTCCTCCTCCGCAAAGCCCACCTCGGCGAAGTCAGCGTCACCGTCTGGCCGAAGGTGCTGAAGGAAATGTGCGCGAAGAAAAATATCTTCGTGCTGGAATAATCAAGGAAGACTTTGGAAAGAAAGAGTCGACCGGGGTGCCCCATTTCTCGCGCGCCTTCTGCGCGAGAAGTGGGGGTTTGCTGCAGGAATCAAGACGGCCGCTTCCGCGAGACCTGCGGCAGGCCCAGAGGGCCGAAACAATTTAGCCCAACGCTTCAGCGCCGGGTGCGAGCCACGAGACTTGAACAAGTCCCAGGACTTCAGGGGCACGCCTCGGCAGCAACTAATTCCGCCTACGGTGTGGCGTGCGCCTCGGCCAGCGCCTTCCTCACCGCCTGCAATTCCTTCAACACTCCGCGCAGCTTGGTCGACTCCAGCGCGTTCGCCCCGTCCGACTTCGCTTCCTTCGGATTGTCATGGACTTCCATGAACACGCCATCCACTCCCGCCGCCACCGCCGCGCGCGCCAGCAACGGGATAAACTCCGGCTGTCCGCCGCTCACCGCCGGGCCATCGCCGTCGGACTGCGACGACGGCAACTGCACCGAATGCGTCGCGTCAAAAACCACCGGCGCAAACTTGCGCATGATCGCCAGCGACCGCATGTCGACGACCAGATTGTTGTACCCGAAACTCGCCCCGCGCTCGGTCAGAAATACCTGCGTATTGCCCGCGTCACGGCACTTCTCCACGGCGTGCCTCATGTCCCAGGGCGAAACGAACTGCCCCTTCTTGATGTTCACCGGCCGCCCGCTCAGCGCCGCCGCCACCACCAGATCGGTCTGCCGGCTGAGAAATGCCGGAATCTGCAGCACGTCCGCCACTTCGGCGACCTTGCCCACGTCCGCCGTCTCATGCACATCGGTCAGCACCGGCACCTGCAATTCGTCTTTGATCTTCTTCAAAATCCGCAGCCCTTCCTTCATCCCCGGCCCGCGAAAGCTCCGAATCGACGTGCGGTTCGCCTTGTCGTAACTCGCCTTAAAGATGAACGGAAAACCCAGCGACCGCGTCACGCCCTTGATGATCTCCGCCATCCGCATCGCGTGCTCTTCGCTCTCAATCACGCACGGCCCCGCGATGAGAAACAGATCGCCAGACCCGATGTGAACGTCGCCGACTTGGAAGGACGTAATCAGCCTCAAGCCCTTTCACCGCAGAACTCGCATCGAAACTTCGGACGTTCCTTCTAAGCTCTTCTCAGCGTTCTCCGCAGCATTTCTCCGCGAACTCTGCGCTTAAAGCTTTCCTACCGCTGCGCGACTTTCTCCGGCCGGTGGAACATCTCCACCGCAGCCGTTTCCTTCGCCGCCCGCCGCTTCACCCCATACTCATACGCCGCGCCCACAAACGTGCTGAACAGCGGATGCGGCTCCAGCGGCTTCGACTTGAATTCCGGATGAAACTGGCACCCGATGAAATGCGGATGGTCCGGCATCTCCACCATCTCCACGTAAGTCCCGTCCGGCGTCGACCCCGAAATCCGCAGTCCTGCCGCAACCATCGGCTCTTCATACTCGCGATTGAACTCGTAGCGATGCCGGTGCCGCTCGCTGATCTCCAGTCTTCCCGTAAATCCGGTGGGCCAGCGTGCCGGGCTCGATCTTGCACGGCCACGCCCCCAGTCGCATCGTGCCGCCCAGTTCCTCCACGCCGCGCAACTCGCGCAGCTTGTAGATCACGCGATGCGGCGTCGCCGGATCGAACTCGCTCGAATTCGCCTCCGCCAGTCCCACCACGTTGCGCGCAAATTCGATGCAAGCCGTCTGCATCCCCAGGCAAATCCCAAAGTACGGAACTTTTTTCTCGCGCGCATACCGGATCGCCAGCAGCATCCCCTCGATGCCGCGCTTGCCAAATCCCCCAGGCACCAGAATCCCGTCATAGCCTTCCAGTTGCGCCTCGTAACCGTCCCCGTCTGCCGTCTCCAGACCCTCGGCCTCAATCCAGTTGATTTGCAGCTTCAGGTTGTGCGCCAGCGCGCCGTGGACCAGCGCCTCTTTCAGCGATTTGTACGAGTCTTCGTACTCCACGTACTTCCCGACAATCCCGATCGTGACCGTATCCTTCGGGTTGTAAACGCGGTGGACGATGTCCTCCCACTTCGACAGGTCGCGATCCTTCGCTTCCAGGTGCAGATATTTCAGCACCAGCGTGTCGACGCCTTCATTGGCGAACACCAGCGGCACTTCATAAATGGAAGCAACATCCTTCGCCGTGATCACCGCCTCGTCCGGCACGTTGCAGAACAGCGCAATTTTCGACTTGATCTCCTTCGCCAGAAAGCGGTCGGTGCGGCACAGCAAAATATCCGGCTGAATTCCAATGCTCAGCAGTTCCTTCACCGAGTGCTGCGTCGGCTTGGTCTTCAATTCCTGCGCCGCCGCAATAAACGGCACCAGCGTCACGTGCACAAACAGAGTGTGCTCGCGCCCCAGTTCCTGCCGCATCTGCCGGATCGCTTCCATGAACGGCAGCGACTCGATGTCGCCCACCGTCCCGCCGATCTCCACGATCGCGACATCCACATCCTGCGCCACTTTCTTCATCGCCGCCTTGATCTCGTTGGTGACGTGCGGAATCACCTGCACCGTCTTGCCCAGGTAATCGCCGCGCCGCTCCTTGGCGATGATCTGCTCGTAAATCCGCCCGGTGGTCCAGTTGTTGTCGCGAGAAAGTTTGGCGTGCGTGAAGCGCTCGTAATGCCCGAGGTCCAGATCGGTCTCCGCCCCGTCGTCCGTCACGAAAACTTCGCCATGCTGAAACGGCGACATCGTTCCCGGATCCACGTTCAGGTACGGATCGAACTTCATCATGTTGACCTTCATCCCCCGGCTCTCCAGCAGGCAGCCGATGGACGCCGCGGCCAATCCCTTGCCGAGTGAAGACACAACTCCGCCCGTCACAAAGATGTACTTCGCTGGCATCTCTTCCTCGCTTTAAATTGTTTTTGAAAAATGGTGCAGGTGGGGTGCACGATCAATTATGCCAGAACTCCCCTGTGGAAAGAAACGGAAGAATTCCCCCAGCCCGTGATAAATTTGCGGCGTGCGCCCGCTCCTTACCATGATCGCAGCCCTTCTCGTAGTGGCACCTGCAGCCACCCAGACTACCGTCTCCTTTTCCACCGACGACGGAGGCCTTGTCTATGCCGATGTTTACGGAGAAGGGGACCGGGCTGTCGTGCTGGCCCATGGCGGCCAATTCAACAAAGAGAGCTGGAAAAAACAGGCCGAAATCCTCGTGGCGGCAAAATTTCGGGTCCTGGCCCTCGACTTCCGCGGCTATGGCAAATCCAAAGGCCCCGGAGATTCCGACCCGATGGACGCCCCGCTTTACCAGGACGTTCTCGCTGCCGTCCGCTACCTCCGAAAGACGGGTGCGACGACGGTGTCTGTGGTGGGGGCGAGCATGGGAGGATGGGCCGCCGGCGACGCCTCGATCAATTCGCAGCCGGGTGAGATCGATCGCCTGGTATTCCTCGGCTCGGCACCCAGCGGCCCCGCCGACAAACTCAAATCCCCTTCCCTGTATATCGTTGCCCGCAACGACGCCAGCGAAGACGGTCCACGTCTCCCCGGAATCCGCGAGCAATATGAAAAAGCTCCCAAACCCAAAGAGTTGATCATCCTCGAGGGCTCGGCCCACGCTCAGTTTCTCTTCCAAACCGACCAAGCAGACCGCGTGATGCGCGAGATCCTGCGTTTTCTCTCCGCGAAGTGAACTCCCAGCCGGGCGCCCCATTTCTCGCGCGCTCTCTGCGCGAGAAGTGGGGAATCCTGTCGTTCCGCTCGTCCGTAGTGGCTCCATTCGGTTTTCTCCGCGGCCTCTGCGGCTTTTCTTAGCGAACTTCGCGGTTAAAATCTCTTAAACTTACGCATCAAGGGCAAGAGACTTAACCGCGGAGATCGCGGAGAACCCCCGCAGAGGCCGCAGAGAAATCCAAATTGAGCCACTACCCGCTCGTCCGGCGCGTTGACTATCTGCTCCCACTCAGCGAGAATACTTAAGGCCGTCCGCAACGGACAGCTCGTAGTGTCCCCCAACAGTGGGCCTGTGGCGCAGCTGGGAGCGCGCTTCCATGGCATGGAAGAGGTCGCCGGTTCGATCCCGGCCAGGTCCACCAACTCTCGCCCTGACTCCAGCCCAACGCATGCCCACCTTCGTCTTCTGGATTCCTAATCCTTCACCCTACCGCCAGAACGGGAATCTTTCGTCCTAGCCCGGAGCAACTGCCACGGGATTCGTGCGCCCGTTGCCACTTGAGACGCGCGCGACCCCCACCTCGGTCCAGGTGCCTGCGTGCCGTCTTACGACGTCTCCGATTCAGTCCCTGTGAAGTTTTCCCGGGCGTCGCCGATCTGAAAATTGGGGAGACGTAGCACTCAGGCTCTCTGGCGGAGGAGTCGGTGAACATAGGGCGAACAGGGCGCACCATCGTGCTCTCGCTGGCCTTGGTCGGATGTCCGATCAGCGGTTGGTTGTATACCCAAAGCACCGTGCCACAGGAACCTTCGCGAAACCTCGGTGACCTGAGCCTGGAAGAACTGGGTAACGTCCAGATCTACAGCGCGTCGCGGCACCTGCAGAGTGAGAGTGAGGCTCCTTCCTCGGTCACCGTCATCAACCGCGATGAAATCCAGAAGTACGGCTACCGCACTCTGGCCGACATTCTGCGCAGCGTGCGCGGGTTCGACGTCACCTACGACCGTAGCTACACCTATGTGGGAGTGCGCGGCATTAACCGCCCCGACGTTTTCAACAGCCGCGTCCTCATACTGATTGACGGCCACCGCATCAACAACAACATCTATGAACAAGGAGTCATTGGAACCGAGTTTCCCCTGGACGTGGACCTGATTGAACGGGTGGAAATCATCCGCGGCCCGAGTTCCTCGCTCTACGGGGCAAGCGCTTTCTTCGCAGTGATTAATGTTCTTACGCGCCCTCCCGAGGACTTGCACGGCGGCGAGCTCTCCTTCGAACCCGCCAGCTTCGGAACCTACAACGGGCGGGCTTCTTATGGCGGAAGGATCAAAGGGATCGGCGTAGTCCTGTCCGGGGACTTCTACGACAGCCAGGGAGAAACCCTGTTCTATCCAGAGTTCAACGCCCCCAGCACCAATTACGGTTTTGCCCGCAACGCCGATTACGAGACCTACCAGCATTTTCTGGCCAAGTTCAGTTTTCAGGGCTTTACCCTGGAGGGGATTTACGGCGGTCGCACCAAGGGCATTCCCACCGCCTCGTACAACACGATCTTCAACAACCCGCATTCCTGGACCTTCGACAGCCAGCGGCACATCGATCTAAGCTACCAGCGCGCTCTCGGAAAGGGTTGGGACCTGTCGGCACGCACCGCGGTCGCACGGGACCTTTACGATGGGGAATACCTCTACCCCGCGACTGACCCCGGAGGCCCTGACGTCGTGAACTATGACTTAACGCGCGGGACCTGGTGGAGTGGCGAGGTAAAACTGCACCACAGTTGGGAACGCAATAACCTGACATTCGGTACCGAGTTCCAGGAGAACTTGCAGCAGGACCAGGGAAACTATGACATCTTTCCCCGTTTCAGTTATATCGCGAGTCAGCCTCCTCGCTCCTCAATCTGGGCACTCTATGGACAGGATGAACTGACCCTCACCCACACACTCTCCTTGAGCGCTGGCCTGCGCTACGACCACTACACTACATTCGGCGGAACCGCCAACCCGCGACTCGGGATTATCTACCATCCCTACTCGAGCACTGCCGTCAAACTGATCTACGGCAGCGCGTTTCGGGCGCCCAGTGCCTACGAGTTGTACTACTACGCCCCGGGCTACTTTCCCAGTCTCGGTCTGAAACCAGAGACCATCAAGAGCTACGAACTGGTGTTGGAACAGGCACTGGGACATCGCTTCCATGTGACCGGAAGTGTGTTTCGCAACCAGATTAGCGATCTGATCACGGAGGGGACCGATTCCAGAGGATTGCTGGTGTTTCAAAACACCAGCAGCGCTCACGTCACCGGATTCGAATCCGAATTGGACGGCCGCTTCACTGGCGGGCTAGAGGGTAGACTGAGCTACAGCTACAACAGGACCGGCAATCCAACGGAAGGGCTGCAACTGACGAGTTCCCCTCGGCACCTGGCTAAAGCGAACCTAACCGTACCCCTCATTCGGCAAAGATTATTTGCCGGGCTGGAAGGCCAGTACAACGGGCCGCGCCCCACCTTGACGGAACTTTCTGCCGCCAGCTATCAAGTCTTCAACGTGACGTTGCTGGCGCATCTACTGAACGGGCACATGGACCTGTCTATCAGCGCGCATAACCTCCTGGACAAAAAATACTACGATCCCGCTCCGGTCGGTTTCACCCAGAATCAGCTTCAGCAGGATGGCAGGAGCATACGGGCAAAAATCACGGCGAGGTTTTGAACGACCCATCCGGGCACTAGAGCGGAAGGTCCGCAGCGCGTAAGAGGAAGGATGAATTTCCGGAACCATTCCAAACCGATTGGGGCTGCGAGCTCGAGGCCAACGCAGCCTCGCGCCAGTCAGTATTTAAAGACCAAGGTGCTGGCCGCTCTGTTGTGCATAGTCTTGGCTGGTCTTACCGCGGGCCAAGCTCAATCGGTGAGTGAATACGATGTCAAAGCTGCCTATTTATATAACTTTGCCCATTCCGCACTATGGCCGAATACCAGCCTGCCTGCCAACAATGCTCCCTTTGTGATCGGGGTGGTCGGCGGGGAAGCACAATTTCTCGAACGGTTGCGTGCTACGGTCGATGGCAGGACGATAGGGTCTCATCCCGTGATGGCAAAGTCAGTCGTCGCCCCGAGCGAGATGCGATCCTGTCAGATCGTGTTCTTCCGCGATACCGAGACCAGCCGGGTATCGTCTGCCATTGCCAGTCTGAAGGCAGCGCCAGTGCTTCTGGTTGGAGAGGACCCCTCATTTCTACGGCAGGGTGGAATGATCAACCTCTTCCTGCAGAATGGCAAGATCCGCTTTGAGGTGAACCGGCAAACCTTGGATCGTGCGGCCATCCGCCTCAGCCCTGCCCTGCTTCAGTTAGCCAAAGCGAACGACAGTTCCTTGAACGATGCTAACCCAGGAGGACGGCAACTCCAGGTGAGCGTGCCCCCGCCCTATCCCGAGCTTGCACGCCGTCTGAATGTCAAGGGCACCGTCCGCCTCGAAGTCGTTGTCCGGCGTGACGGAACCGTGAAGCAGGTAAAAGTGCTGGGGGGAAATCCGGTCCTGGCCGATGCCGTTTCCAGCACAGTCATGAATTGGAAGTACGAATCGGCGGCCCAAGAAACGAAAGAGAATGTCGAATACACCTTCGCTCCGTAAGTCCTCAGCCTTCCTGATCCTCAGCCAGTAAGAACCCGGATGCGCACTCCCGGGATTATAGCGGCGCGATTCCGCACAGTGCTACGCTGATTGAATGACGTTCTCCGAGTCCGCAGAACCATCCCAACTCATGTGGAGACAGCCGCCTCGGCTGTCCCGCCAGAACCTGCCCCGAGCCAGCGCAGCCCGGCCGCTCCGCACGCGGTCGTCCAACTCATACGCAATCTAGCGCGCTCACCTTCTCGTGTACTATGCTCCCCGCCACCGCCGCCGACCTGGACCGTCCGCGCCCAGCCCACCCGCCTGGTCAACGGTGCCCCGTCCTGTTCCAAGTCAAGCCCCCCGACCAAACTCGAATCCCTCACCGGCACCTGGCTCGGCCCACCAACTCACCTTCAGTTATGACGCTTCGACAAAAACCTGGTTCGCCCTGGCAGGCGTAAGCTTCGAAACAACTCCGGGCAAATACCCGCTCGCACTATCCGCGGAACCTGCCACCAGCAAAGCTCCATTGACCTTCACCCGTCCGTTTGCCGTCGCCCGAGCCCAATATCCTCAGATCAAAGTCGAGCTCACCGTCGAAAAGAAATTCACCGAGCCCACTCCTGAGCAGCAAGAGCAAATCGCGGAAGGGGTGAAGATCAAGCAGGACTACCTGAGCCGCGTGACGCCCGCCCGGGAATGGGACGGCAACTTTTCCGCTCCCGCCGACGCCGCCATCTCCGACGTCTACGGTTCGCAACGAATCTTCAACGGCAACGCCCAGCGCCCGCATTGGGGCCTCGATTTCCGCGTCCCCGCTGGAACACCCGTCTCCGCCATGAATCAGGGCACCGTGCTGCTTGGCGCGCTTTTTGTATTTTGAAGGCAACTGTGTCGTCATCGACCACGGCCAGGGACTCCTCACCCTCTACTTCCATCTTTCCGAATTCAAAGTGAAAGAAGGTGACCCCGTGAAGCGCGGCCAGGAAATCGGCCTCAGTGGCGGCACCGGACGAGCCACCGGCCCTCACCTCCACGTCGCCGTTCGCTGGCAAGGCACCTACCTTGATCCCGCCCGCTTGACGCAGATGTCGTTGCCTTGAATTGTGATGGCTTGATTTTGGCAGACACAGCGCTGCGCTTGACGCTGCCGATCGGTGCGGACTTTAGCCCCTCCGGTTATGCCAAAAACTTATTCCTTCCCCGCAACCCATCCTGCAACGTCTCTTTCAATCCCAAATTCCGGATCAGCCGGTGCAGGTAATTCGGATGCACTCCCAGAATCCCCGCCGCCTCCACATAATTTCCCCGCGTCTGCTCCACCGCGTCCACAATCAGTTGCTTCTTCAATTCCTTCACGCTGGCGTGATACTTCCCCTCGTGCATCTCCGCCGCCGACTCCTGCTCCAGCAACGATTCGGGCAAGTCCTCCAGCAGCACCGCATCGGACGATCCCATGACCAGTGCGCGCTCAATCGCGTTCTCCAATTCCCGCACGTTGCCCGGCCACTCGTAGTTCACCAGGGCCGCCATCGCTTCGCGGGATACCGGCTTCGCCTTCACCTTGCTCCGCTTCGCGTATTTCTGCACGAAATGCCGCGTCAGCATCGGAATGTCTTCCCGGCGCTCGCGCAGCGGAGGCATGGTCAGCTTGACCACCGCCAGCCGGTAATACAGATCCTGGCGGAACTCGTCCTTGCGCACGGCTTCGTTCAAGTCGCGATTGGTCGCCGCAATCAACCGGATATCGATCTTGATGGGATGCGTCCCGCCCACACGTTCAAACTCGCGCTCCTGCAACACCCGCAGCAGTTTCACCTGCAACGCCGGCGCAAGCTCTCCGATCTCGTCGAGAAACACCACGCCGCCGTCGGCCACTTCCAGTCGTCCCTTCTTTTGCACGGCCGCGCCGGTGAACGCCCCGCGCTCATGCCCAAACAAATCGCTCTCCAGCAGCGTCTCGGGGATGGCTGCGCAGTTGATGGCCACGAATGCCTTGCTCCCCCGGGGGCTGTTGCGATGCAGTGCGCGGGCCGCCAGTTCCTTGCCGGTTCCGCTTTCGCCTTCGATCAACACGGTCGACTCGGTGGGCGCGACCCTTGCCAGAAACTGAAAAATCTCCTTGATCCGCGCCCCTTCCCCCACCATGGTCTGCTCCTGCCGGACCTCCGTCATGAGCCGCTGGTTTTCCTGTTCCAGCCATTGCAGCCGCCGTGCGTTATCCAGCGCCACCGCCGAAATCCCCGCGATCGCCGCCATCAATTGCAGGTGATCTTCATGAAATCGGCTCGCCGCGCTCGTGCTGTCCAGGTAAATGCATCCAATCACCCGCTCAAACACGGTCAGCGGTACGCACAGCAGCGACCGCACTTCCGACGCTACCAGGCTCTCCACATCCCGCAGTTGCCCACTGCCGGCAACGTCCACTCCCAGAATCGCGACGTTTTCTTTCATCACCTGGCGCGCAATCGTACGGCTGACCCGCACCAGTTGCGGCTGTCCCGCTTGCCGCGTCCGCGCATACAGACAGGTGAATTCCTGACCCGCGCCGTCCGCCAGAAGAATCGCGCCTCGCCCCGCCGGCACCACCTCAAAAATCAGATCCAGCAACTGCGCCTGCAACTCCTCCAGATCGCGAATCGCGTGCACCACTCGGCTGATTTTGAGCAGCGCGCTCAAATTGCGCGCCACCTGCGACGTCGCCGGCAACTCTCGCAGCAGTCGGTCCGGCTGCAGGTACACCACTTCTCGGGGATAGATCAGCTTGGTGTCAGTCGTGGAATGGCTGTCATCGAACTCGACCCGGCTGGCGGGAACCGCGTGGTCCTCTTCTTCCAGCAGAAACAAAAACACCGAGTCGCCCGTCGCGATCTCGTCTCCATGCCGCAACCACTGTTCCTTCACCGCCACCCCGTTCACCATGGTCCCGTTGCGGCTGTCCAGATCCTTGATCTGAAAGCGTCCGTCTTCCGCCTTCCGCAGCACGCAGTGTTTCCGTGAAACCGACGCATCGGCCACCGCCACCGCGTTTGTCGGATCGCGGCCCACTGTGGCTTCCCCGTCTGGCAATGGAATGGTTGAATCTTTTGAGGGTCCTGCTACGACCAGTAGTCTAGGCTGCAATCAGGGTCTCCCGCACCGTGCAGAACTTCTTATCACAGCCCGGACAGAAATGCATGTCCGGCGTGAACCATTTCCAATATCCGAACGGCTAGTCGCACTATCCGATCCGATAGCTTTTGGCGCCCGCTTGGGCCCGTACCCTCCCCCTCGGACGCCCCTCGAATCACGCTAAGAGCCAGCAAATACTGGGTTTATGCCACATTGGAAAGGACGCTGGATCCCCCGCGCGCGATTGGAATCCCGTTTGCAACCAGGAAAAGTGCGGATGCTCGGCAAAAGCGATGGGGGAAGCGCTTTCTAGCAGTTCTCGCCGAGATCGCCAGTCAGAAGCTCGGGGGTACCCCCTCATCGAGCTTCTGACTTTTTTCTTTTTCCTGACCAAGACAAGGAAGTATCCCGCCGAGGGCATCCGTGTTCTAGCTCGCCGCGGCTTCGCTCGAACCTGCCTCCAACGCATTCGCATCGGTCGCCGAAACCGCAATCCCGTCCCGGTAACTGACCGTCCTGCCCGATATCGCCGGCACTCTCTCCCCGGGCACCAGAATCCCGATCAGATTCAGCGGATCGGCCGCCGACATCGTCATCGTCTCTCCGCTGAGCGGCAAGCCCCGCATCGCCCGCACTGATTCCACCGCCACCGGCAGGGCGAACTGCTCGCCCAGGAACCCATCCACAAACCGCCCTCCGCGAATCTCTCCGCGATCTTCCAGCCGCCGGAATCCCATCAGCAACTCGCGCCACGGCGGCAAGTTCGACTCCCGCGCCAGCAGATCGCGAATCACAATTCCATAGCGCCGCAGCAGCATCCAGCACGCCGCCTCCACCGCCCGCGGCCTCTCCACCGCAACATCCGCATGCAGCAGCGCCCACCGCCCCGAACTGTGCCGCGGACGTCGTGCTCGCCCACTCCCCTGCCCCGCCCGCCGCTTCGGATCAATCAGCGCCCGCAGATTGTCGAACCCATCGGCCGTGACCAGCCCCGCCGCAACCAATTCCCAAAGCCCAGTCTCAATCTCCGCCTTCAGCTTTCCCGTCCCGCGCACGATGTCCGCAAAAAACGAAGCTCCACGCTGCCGCAGAAACTCCAGCACCAACTTGCGCCCCATGACTCAACCCGCTGCCCGGGTCCCATTTCTCCGTGCTCTGGGTGCATGCCTGCCCTGAGCTTTGTCGAAGGGTGGGGATTTCCCGCGGAATCATCCAGTCCGCTTCCTCGCGCACAAAAAATGTAATCGGCGCAACGCTGGTCGGAATCACCCGCCGCTGCCGGACCGCTGGCGCGTCGCCGTTACCGCTTGCCGTCCCCCGCATCAACCGTCGCCGGATGCGGCGACAACCGTCCCCACCCCACCGCTCCGGTCAGGCAAAGCTGATCCAGCCACTTCGGATCGTAGTCCGCAATCCGCCGCGCCAGCACCTGCCGCTCCCACGCATTCGCCGGAATCTCAAATCCCTGCAACTGCTGCAACACTTCCAGCGTCCCGCGCTCGCCCGCCACCTGCGTCCCCGGAGCCACATGCTGCCACCGCATCAGCCAGCGCATAAACGCCGCCGCCGTAACCGGCTCAATCTGCTTCCGCAACATCCCCACCGTCAGCCGGTGAATCCGCGCCAGCAACCGCCGCTCGCACCACTCGATCTCGTGTGTCTGTGCTGGTGTGCGGGACAGATTGTGTGGGGACAGCCGCCCCCGGCTGTCCAGTCGAGCGCAGCTCGACGGGTACATGTGGCGCGGACCCGCCCTGAGCTTTAGTCGAAGGCGCCCCCGCCCGCGTGCTGCCGGCGCCGGTAAACTTCCCCGCAGAACAGTCCCGCTAGCCTCCATCCGCAGCAAAGCCTTCTCAATATCAGAAGCCAGCCAACCCCAACTCTCCCCCAAGCTGCGAAGCAGTTGCCGGCCCCAGATGCGACATCCACCCCGTCACCAGCGTCAGCAAAGCATCGTCCCGAGAAATCTCCGCGCCGTCTCCACGTCAGCCAACCGCTGCTCAAACGACCGCCGAAGGAAACAGCGCCAGCAAACTCCGCGCCCGCTCCGCCGCCACCCAGTAGCGCCGGCGTCCCGCCGGCTGTCCGGAGGGCGTCTCGCCCTCCGCCCAACCGCGACTCCGGCTCGTCCCTGTTCCAAGAGCCTCTCGAAATAGTTTGTCCACCCCGCGGTGCCCACGTAAGGACGGACGCGTTCGTCCGTCTATCCAGCGAAACTGAGCCGTGCTCTTGGAGAGCAACTGCGCCGCCGGCAACCCCCGGTCGAGCTTCGCTCGACCGGACAGCCGAGGGCGGCTGTCCCCACTTAGACCCCAACTCCTCCGGCAGCGCCACCAGCGTATGCAGCACATCATGCAACTCATCCGCATCGCGCACATCCGGCCAAGCCTCTGCCCGCACCTGCGCGATCGCCCCCGCGTCGAGTCCGCCCACTTCCTCCAGCACCGACTCCGGCAGCACCCGCCGCATCTCGACCGCCCGCGCCCGCCGCTCCTCCAGCGGAGCGTCATCCAGATACGCATACGGATTCGCATTCAGAATCTCGTGCGAAAACTGCGACGGCACCGGCGTATCCACCGCCAGCACCCGAATCTCCCCCGAAGCCATCCCCCGCAGCACCGTCTTCAATCCCTCCACATCCATCGCCTCGGTGAGCACATCCTTCATCACCTCGCCCACCAGCGGATGATCCGGAATCTTCCGCTCTCCCTCGATGTTTTCGAAGCACGCCGCCGCATCCGGAAACACCGACGCCAGCAGATCGTCCGACCGCATGCGCTGAATCTGTGGCGGAACTTTCTTGCCATTCTGAAATCGCAGCAGCGCCAGCGCCCGGTTCGCATCCCAGCGCCAGCGCGTGCCAAAGATCGGAGAATCCAGCGCCGCCTGCTCCAGAATCGGCTGCACCGTGTCGGCCTGCAGGAAATGAAACACATCGCCCAGCGGAAAACTGTGCTGCTCGGCCAGCGCGATGTTCAGCCCGTTATCGGTCGCCGCCGCCTGCAACTCAAAATTGAATCCGCGGCAGAACCGCTTGCGCAGCGAAAGTCCCCAGGCCTTGTTGATCCGCCCGCCAAACGGCGCGTGGATCACCAACTGCATCCCGCCGCCTTCATCAAAGAATCGTTCCGCGATCACGGTCGTCTGCGTCGGCACCGCCCCCAGCACAGCGCGCCCTTGCAGCACGTACTCAATCATCTGCTCCGCGCCCGAATCATCCAGCCCGCATTCTTCCTTCAGCCACACAACGGTCGCGGCCACTTCCGGTTGCGTCGCCGAAAATCCCACGGGAGAAGTCCGCAGCAGCCTCTCGCTGATCTTTTCCCGCAACTCGCCCACATGCGCCGACAACTCCTGCGTCCGCGCCGGAGCCTCTCCCCGCCAGAACGGAATGCCCGGCGGCGCGCCGTGCGCGTCCTCCACCAGCATCCGCCCCGCCTTGGTCTCGATGCGCCGGATCCGCCACGAACTGTTCCCCAGCAGCATGACTTCTCCCGCCATGCTCTCGACCGCGAAGTCCTCGTCCACCGTTCCCACAACAATGCCCTCGGGCTCGGCGACCACGGTATAAAGAGAATTGTCAGGAATCGCCCCACCGCTGGTGATGGCCGCCAGCCGCGCCCCGCGCCGCGCCCGCAACCTCCCATTCACCCGATCGCGATGCACATACGCCCCATACCGCCCGCGCTGCGCCGCAATCCCCTCCGACAGCATTTCCAGAATCGAGTCAAACGTCTCGCGCTTCAGGTTGCGATACGGATAAGCCCGCCGCACCAGCGCAAACAGCTCGTCTTCATCCCACCCCTCATCGGAGGCAGCGCCGGAATCCAAAGTAGCGCCGGCGTCCTCGCCGGCTGTCGCGAGGCCATCTTGGCCTCGCTCCGTCCATGGCCCCGCACCCGCCGATCTGTCCCGCCGCACAAGTCGCCACAATCTGCTGCGCCAGCACATCCAGCGGAGCCTCCGGAATCATCAGCCGGTCCAGATCCCCCTGCTTGATCGCCCGCACCAGCGCCGCGCATTCCATCAGATCGTCGCGCGTCGTCGCAAAAAATCGTCCCTTCGGCACCGCCCCCCGCCAGTGTCCCGACCGCCCCACCCGCTGCAGCGCCACCGCAATCGCCCGCGGCGAATTGATCTGCACCGCCAGATCCACGGTTCCCACATCAATTCCCAACTCCAGCGAGGCCGTCGCCACCAGCACCCGCACCTGTCCCTCTTTCAGCTTCTTCTCCGCCGCCAGCCGCAGCTTGCGCGACAAGCTTCCGTGATGCGCCGCCACATTTTCTTCGCCGATGCGCTCGCCCAACTGATGAGAGATGCGCTCCGCCATCCGCCGCGTGTTCACAAACACCAGCGTCGACCGGTGCTGCGCCACCAGCTCCACCATCCGGTCGTAAATCGCATCCCACATTTCATTCGACGCCACCGGGCCCAGCGGCATCGGCGGCACCTCAATGCCGAGATCCATCTTCCGCTTGTGCCCGATATCGACGATCACCGGATCAGCCGGGTGCCCCATTTCTCGCGCGCTCTTTGCTCGAGAAGTGGGGGGTTTCGAGGCCGAGAAATCGAACTCTTCCGCCGGTCCGTCGCCCTCATGTCCGGATTCCACCCCCGCTGGGGAAGGGCTCGACTTCAGTCGTGCCGTTACCCCATCGGAATAATCGCCGGCTTTAGCCGATGAGGTTCCGCTTTCCCTCCCACCGTTTCGATTCCCAGTCAGAAAATGCGCCACTTCCTCGATCGGCTTTTGCGTCGCCGACAGCCCGATCCGCACCGGCGCCCTGTGACACAACGCCTCCAGTCGCTCCAGCGACAGCGCCAGATGCGCCCCGCGCTTGTCGTCCGCGACCGCATGAATTTCGTCGACAATCACGGTCTCGACATCGCGCAGAATGGCGCGGCTCTTGTCCGCCGTCAGCAGAATGTAAAGCGACTCCGGCGTCGTCACCAGAATGTGCGGAGGCCGCTTCAGCATAGCCCGCCGTTCGGGCTGCAGCGTGTCCCCGGTGCGCACCGCGGTGCGAATCTCCGGCATCAGCAGCCCGCGCTCGCCCGCCAGCGCCAGAATCTCCCCCAGCGGAATCTCCAGATTTTTCTGGATGTCGTTGCCCAGCGCCTTCAGCGGAGAAACGTAGAGCACTTCCGTCCGGTCGGCAAGATCCCCAGCCAGCGCCTTGCGCACCAGCCGGTCAATGCAAGCCAGAAATGCGGCCAGAGTTTTCCCCGACCCGGTCGGCGCCGAAATCAGCGTGGTCCGCCCCGCCAGAATGTGCGGCCACCCCTGCTCCTGCGGCTCCGTCGGCGTGCCAAACTTCCGCACAAACCACTCCGCCACGAGAGGGTGCGCCCAGGCCAGCGACTCAGGAAGGGACTGCATCCGCAGTATTCTAGCCCGAACCTGCAGTTTCGCCAAATGTTCGCCAATGAAAGAACCCTCGCCTTGAATTTCAATCATAAATGTGAATATGATGAATTTGAATAATAATATTTCGGAGGCCTAAAAATGCCGAGCTCCAGGGTCGCTGCACTCAGCCGGGAGGACATTACCGCAGCCGCCAAAACCTTCCGCTCGAACCGTCAGATACCGAAGTGGAGCGTGATCATCGAGGGACGCGAGTTTCCCGCGAGGCCCCTCGTTCTCGAAGCCGCCGGCGTGCCTCCGAACGATCCCACGAACTCGCATCAGGCGGTTGCCCTCCTGAAAGACCGCGGATTCGAAGTCCGCTACAAAGGCAAAACGGTTCCAGAGGACGAGAATCGGGAACAGGCACCTCCTTCTATTGACGATCTCATCCGCAAATTGCGCGGCCGCTACGCGGGCCCACATTCGCTGCTGGACGATCGGGAACCTGAACACCGGATTGAGAAGGACCGTCTCGCCCGATGAGCAAAACGTATGTGCTCGACGCCAGCGCCGTACTCGACTTCCTCGGTAACGGCCCCGGAGCCACTCGCGTGCAACATTTGCTGAAGGAGGCTGACCGCTTGAGCCATCCCTTGCTGGCCTCCGTCGCGAACTGGGGAGAAGTCTTCTATCTCTCCTGGCAACGGCACGGAGAACAGTCCGCACGAGAAACTCTGGCAGATCTTTCGCTCTTTCCAATTCGCGTTGTCCCCGTTGATCTTTCCCAGGCTCATCGGGCCGGAGAAATCAAAGCACTTCACAATATCCCTTATGTGGATTGCCTGGCTGCCGCTCTCGCCTCGATCCACCAAGCCACCCTGGTCACCGCAGATCGCGATTTCGAAAAACTCGGACGGCACTTCCCTATTGTGTGGCTCTCCCGTTCCTGAACCACCACTGAACCGGGTGCTAGAATCCACCCGATGCCCCGACTTTCCCCCCAGGCCCGCGCCCGCAAAATCAAACTCCTCCTGTTCGACGTCGACGGCGTCCTCACCGACGGCAAACTCTTCATCTTCCCCGCCCCTGCAGGCATGCAGCAAAGCGCGCTCGATCAGTCGACACAAGAAAGATCCGCGCAACACGCCGGCCAGGGCGGGTTCGGCTTCCACAGCCTTGCTTCACCCGGGCACAGCCTGATCGAAGCCAAAGGATTCCACGCTCACGACGGCACCTCCATCTCCCTCGCGCGCCTCGCCGGAATCAAGACCGGACTTATCACCAAGCGCATCTCCGAAACCGTCGCCCTGCGCGCCCGCGACCTCAAGCTCGAATACGTCCGCCAGGGAATTCAAGACAAGCGCACCTGCTTCGAGGAGGTTGTGAAACAGGCAGGACTGAAGCTGGACGAAGCCGCCTTCGTCGGTGACGACGTCATCGACTTGCCCGCCATGCGCGCCGCGGGCCTGGCCATCGCCGTAAAAAACGCCCGCGCCGAAGTGAAGCGCGAAGCCCACTACACCACGCCCAACGCCGGCGGCAACGGCGCTCTCCGCGACGCCGTAGAGTTCATCCTCAAAGCCCAGGGCAGGTGGAAGAAGATCGTGGAAGCCTACATCGGCGAGCGCAGCCCGTAGGAAGCTTCTAGCTCCTAGCCGCTAGCCCAACCCCAAGACAGAACCGACCGTCAGAGCTCAAGCCTCTGAAGCCCGGGCGACTGTTTGTTCTTTGCTTTGGCTAGAAGCTAGTAGCTAGAAGCTAGACAGCTCAAACAAAAACCCACCGGATGCTTGCTTGGGGCGTGCTCGGGTCAGCATCCGGTGGGCTACCGTTTCTCCTTACTCACCCTGTTGTTTTCAGGAGTATGTGAAAAAATTAAACACCCGAATCCGCCAAAGTTCCGTCTATTTTTGTAAAGCTTTGTAAAATCTCGAGCCGACACAAGATCACAGAAGGCAGATTCGCAACCAGCCCTCTACCGCAGCGCATACAGATTCCCATCCGCGCTGCCCACGTACACCGCTCCGCCCGCGACCACCGGTGACGACAGAATCGCTCCCATGCTCATGACCCGGTCGACCCCCGCTACCATATCGTCATAGAAATCGGAGCGGTAAATCACCTCGCTGTTCGGCGTTCCATCCGGTTTCGTATAGGCAGGCCCGTGTTCCTTCATGCCATCGGTTTCAAAGCTCCAGGCCGGCTTAAATCCGGCGAGATCGACCGCAACCAGCTTTCCCTGCGTCAACCCGACGTACAACATCCCTCCCGCCAAGGCCGGCGACGAATACAGATACCAATGGTTGAATCCCACCGAGTGCAACACCGCCCCCGACTTGGCATCGAGTGCGTACAACAGACTTGAGTCGGAAGTTACGAAATAGACTCTGCCATCTTTCACCGCCGGGGACGACACCACCCACGACCCCGTTCGCCCGAAAACGCCCATTTCTTCTCGCCACTCTTCGCGTCCAGCGCGTAAAGATGCGAATCCCGGCACCCGAAATAGACCATCCCATCCACCACTGCCGCCGACGACTGAATGCCCACTTGATTGTGCGTGTCCGGATCCTCTCCCGTCTTGAACCGCCACTTCTCCCGCCCAGTCGCCGCATCCAGCGCGTAAAAATAACTATCCCAACTCCCCAGAAACAGCGTGCCATCCGCAATCGCCGGAGACGCATGTACCACGTCCCCAGTCTTGAATTTCCAGTTCAGCGCACCCGATGCCGCGTTGAGCGAGTAAATGTTTCCGTCCCCGCTGCCGAAGTAAACCGCCCCCTTCCACACCACCGGCGACGAAAGATAACAGTCAAACGGATCCGGCATCGTCTCGCTCACCGGCTGCACCCCATGCAGATGCTTCGCGGCGAACCGTCTCTCGCCTCCCGTTTGAAACTTCCACTTCAGCGTTCCCGTGGCAGCATCCACCGCATAGAAATTCCCGTCGTATGCTCCGAAGTAAACCACGTTCTCCACCACTGCCGGAGACGACGGAATCCGGCTCTTGGCATCGAACTTCCACTGCAACGCGCCCGACTCCGCATTCACCGCATAAAGATTCCCATCGGTGCTACCGAAATAAACCTTCCCATCGGTCACTGCTGCCGATCCAATCACCATGCCGGCTGTGTGAAACTTCCACTTGAGGCCGCCGAATTTCGCCGGCGCAGCCCCCTCATAGACCCCGCTGTGCGCCGGATTCCCCCGAAACATCCACGGATCTTCACCCAGTAAAGGCAAGCACTCGCAAAATACAAACAGAAGAGCGACACCGCACGCCCGCACCCCTTGAATCCGCATAGTTAGTTGAATCCTCGCCCATTAGACGCCGCAGGTCAGATTACGTGAGAAGAGCCGTTAGGATTCCGCTGCTCTGCAGGCTACAGAGTGCGTGAGAACGGAATCTAGGGGAACGCGACAAATCGAACCCCGGCAAGTTCCAGCCGCGAAGCGGGCGGAAGAATAGAGCCCACGGCGCAAGCCGTGGGCGGGAAATGACACTAGAAGCAAGCCCCAGCCGGACGAAAGATCAACTCTCGCACCCGAGCCTGGCTACTTCCCGCCCGGCGATGCGAGTTCCTCCTACAACACCGGAGGCTTCGCCGCCATCAGTTCCGTAAAGCGCTTGTCTTTCCTCACCTCGGCGAATTCCGCGTCCTTATACACGTTCTTGAAATCCTTGTATCCCTCTTCCAGCGCCTTCCTCAAGTATTCCAGGGACCGGTCCGAGTAGCCCATCTTGGCGTACAACTTCGCCACCGTGTAGTCGTAGTGGGCCCGATCTCCCGGACTCGGCAACTGCGCCTGCACTCCGCCTCGGGACGTCCGCTCGAACACGTCGGGATCGAGTTCCACCGCACGCTGGTACGCCACGACCGCAGGCTCGAACTCCTTCTTGGCGAATAGCGCTGCCCCCAGATTGCTGTAGAACGACGCCGACGCGCCGTCAATCGCGATCGCTCTCCGATACTCCTTCACCGCCGCGCCGTACTTCCTCTCTTCGTACAACACCACGCCCCGGTTGTTGTAGGCATCGGCAAACTTGCGGTCAGCCTTAATCGATTGATCAAACGACTTCTTCGCTTCCCGATAGCGCTGCATCATCAACTCGGTGATTCCGATCTTGTTTAGCAGGCTCGCCGAGTTCGGTCTCTTGGTCAGCGCGGCGCGATAGTAGTCGAGCGCGTCCAGATACAGTTTCGCCGCACGCAACTGCTCTGCCCGCGCCTCCAGATCCGCCGCCGTGGCTTCCGGCGCTGGTGGATCGATCGTCCGCAGCAGTGGCGGCTTAATCTGTACTTGCTCGGAATGCGAAGCCTGCCCCCACGACACACTCGACAGGGCGCAGACACCAACGGTGAGAAGCGAGACGGGAACCAGCAAAAACCTCGGGCAGGACGACATAGGCCACCCCCAGCTAGTGGACACATTCTGGCACAGTTTTGGGCAGTCGGCGAGGGTTTTGTGACGAAATCCTGGATCTTACCCTAAGACCTGACACCTAGGACCAGCACCCCTAGTGCGGCGCCGTCTGCCCGCTATCTGGTGGTTTAGACACCGGAGCCGCCGTTTTGTCATCCTTGAATATCCCCGCGATCTTGCCGAATAACCCCTTCTTTTTCTTAGGGTCCTGAGGATTGTTTGGGTCCTGCCCATTGGCCGCCCCAGCCTGGGCCTGCTGGGGCTGCGCCCCCTTGTCCCCGCCCCCAAACATGCGCGAGAAGAATCCCTTCATTCCATCTTGTGCGTCGCAGGTCTCGCGCGGCTCTGTCCCCGCCACGAAAGCCGACACATAGTCATCCGGGCAGGTTGGCGTCGCCAGCCGGTTCGTCGCCTTGTCCAGTTGCACATCCACCACGCCTGTCGGCTGCTGGAACTCCCTCATGTCGGAATACTGCGGCAGCGCCGCCGCCTTCTTCATAAACTCCGTCCAGATGGGCGCCGCCGTCATCGCCCCGCTCAGCCGCAAGTCGCTGTAGTCGTCATATCCCACCCAAACTATGCACAGCAGGTTCGACGTGTATCCCGCGAACCACCCATCGTGCGAACTGCCCGTCTTCCCTGCTGCCGGTGGAGTAAATCCTCGCAGCCGGACCGCCGTATATCCCAGCCCGTTATTGATCACGCCTTCCATCATGTTGGTCATGACGTAGGCGATCCGCGGATCCAGCACCGGCCGCTGGTCCGTCATGTAGTTCGCAATCACGTCGCCCTTGCCGTTCCGCACCGAACGCAGCAGGATCGGCGACAGCCGCACTCCGTTGTTCGCAAACGAAGTGTAGGCGCCCGCCATATCCAGCGGCGACGCATCATACGACCCCAGCGCCATCGCCGGCGTCGCCTTCACCGACGCAATCCCCGCCGACCGCGCCAGGTCCGCCACCTTGTCGTAGCCCACCTCTTCGGCCACTTTCACGGTCGCATTGTTCAGCGACATCGCCAGCGCGTACCGCAACGATACGTCGCCGTGGTACTCCTCTTTGTAGTTGCGCGGCTCGTAGATCTGGTCGCCGTAGGCGAAACTCGAAGGCGCGTCCGTCACCGTCGACGCCGGAGTCAGCACCGTCTGCGATCCATCCAGCGCCGTGTTCATCGCCGCCGCATACACGAACGGTTTGAAGATCGATCCCGTCGGCCGCTTCGCCACCGCGTGATTCAACTGGCTCCAGCCATAGTCCCGTCCCCCCACCAGCGCCAGCACCGCAGCCCGTGTGCGGATCCAGCACCACCATCGCGACCTGCGCCTGCGGACCCGGCGCCACCGTCGTCTCAAACTTCTTTCCTACCTTCACCTTCTTGGTCCGTAATTTCTTGACCTGGTCGTCCACCAGCTTGATGCCCATCTCCACCGCCTGCGCCGCCGCCTTCTGCAGGTCCGGATCGAGCGTCGTATAAATCCGGTACGACTGGTCATTCAACTCGTTCTCATTAAACTTGCTGATCAGCGTGTCCCGCACCATGTCCACGAAGTAGGGCGCATCGCTGGCTTCCACATTCGGAGGCGCCAGTTTCAGCGGCGCAGCCTTCGCTTTATCCGCCTGCTCGCGCGTGATGGCGTGCGTTTCCACCATCGATTCCAGCACCACGTTCCGCCGCTCCATGCGCCCGCTCCGGATGCCGGTACGGCGACAGATAACTCGGCCGCTGAATCAGTCCCGCCAGCAGCGCCGCCTCCGGCAGCGTGATGTCTTTCAGATCCTTGTTGAAGTAGGCCTTCGACGCCTCCGCGAACCCGCTGATCGCGAACGATCCTCTCTGCCCCAGGTCCACCCAGTTCGCATAAAACTCGAAAATCTGCTGCTTGGTGAACTTCTGTTCCAGTTCCTCCGCGATCAGCATCTCCGTCAGCTTGCGCTTGATCGTTTTCTCCGGCGTCAGAAAGAATCCGCGCGAAAGCTGCATGGTGAGCGTCGACCCGCCCTGCTCATGCCGTCCTCGCACTACGTCGATCCACGCTGCTTCCGCCATGCGCAGAAAATTCACGCCGCTGTGTTCAAAGAAGCGCCGGTCCTCAATCGCCAGCACCGCCTGCACCATCAGGGGAGGAATGTCGTCGTACTTCACCAGCTGGCGTTTCGACCGCTGCTCCGCGTCGAACAGCGCGGTCACCAGTTGTGGCTCCAGTTCATACGCCGAAAGATCGGCGCCCTTGCTGGTGATCCGGTCCACCTGCCCATCGTGAATGCTGATCACCGCCGGCTCCGGGCTGTGGTACGACTCCGGCCCTGGACTGATCTCGATTCCATCCTTCAATATCCGGAAACTGCCCAGCCGCGACTCGCCTTCTTTCTCCGTATACCCCGCGCGCCGCAGTTGCGTCGCAATCTCCCGCGCTTCGACGTTCTCTCCGTCCCGCACCGTCTTCGGCAGCGCATAAATCTTCGCGGCGTTGGCAAACACCGGCGACCGGAACCGCCGCTCGATGATCCGGTCGTACTTGATGTAAAAATAAGAAAATAAAACCGTAAACGACACCGCCAGAATCAGAAACGCGACCAGCGCCGCCCGCAGCACCGGGTCCCGCGGCAGCCCGCGGATTCCCTTGCCCGCCTTCTCCCCACTACCCTTCGGTATTTTGATCTTGATGGTCACGGTTCCAGTGCGTTCCTCGACCTGAACGCTTTACGGGTCGAGCGACTCCTCACTCTCTCAGACGTTGGGACGCGCAAAAAGGTTTGTCTCGCCCTTTTCCCGAGTCCGGATCAGCCGGACTCTACGGCCACAGGTTGACGACGCCGCGAACAGGCAAGGGATGCCTTTATTGTACCCCTCCCCACAGAAACGAAAAGAGACCCGCAGTACATGCGGGTCTCTAAGCTGTCAACATGGGACGGCCGAATGCCCCCTATTGGGCGTCCGTCACCGCGTATGCCGCGGACTGAATGCCGGGAAAGCCCAAAGAGCCGTAGGTGGTGGAGAGAGCGCCCGTGGTCGTGTCCACGCTATAAGGAGTCACCGTGCTCACCGTGTTTCCGGCGACCACTGTGATCCCCAGGGCGAACATGAACTGCCCGCTTTGTTCGATCGGACCTCCGTCGGCGGTCAAAGCAGTGAACGGAGAACTGGACAACTCCGTCAAGGTCCCCGTCGAGGTCGTGAGTGCGAAGCCTTCCACCGGCTGCAGACCTTGCAGCACAACATCCTTGTTGAACGTGTAAACCCACGCCCCACTCGGATGCACCGTCAAGCTAATCGGCGAGTAATGCGTGGTGAACGGAGAACCCGCCACATCTGCGATGGCCCCAGTGCTGTTGATCCCAAACACATGGATCTCATTGGTGCCGCTCTGCCCCACGACTCCCAGCAGGTACTTACCGCTCGGCTCGCCTGCAATCGATGCCATGTTCAAGGCAAACGGACTGCCCGTCACCGGGCTCAGGATTCCTCCGCTCGCGATCGAGAACGCTCCCACCTGCGTCCCTCCGGTCGCATACAAGAACTTGCTCAGGCCGTCCGTCGCCATGACACTGGGGCTCACCCCCGAGGTGGCGAATGGCGATCCGACCGCTGCCGTCAAGGAACCATCAGCGATTCACCGTAAACACCGAAATCCTCTGGCCCGCAACATCTCCCACGAACAACAGAGTTCCCGCCGCACTGGCGGCGATGGAAGTCCCCCCCGCCACAGTGTACGGGCTGTTCGGCACCGCTGTGAGGTTCCCTGTCGCCAGGTCGATGCTGTAGCCAAACAACGTGCCGTCTGACGATGGCACGTACATGAAGGTCTTGTTCACAATCACCAGTCCCGTCGGGGTCAGCGGAAGAGTAGGTGGCGTAAACGTCGAGACGTCTATGAAAGTCCCAGTCGTGGAATTCAGTTCCTGCTCCGCCATCCCCACTGTGTTTTGCCCGAGATGGCTGAAATCCACAAAATAGCCGATGACCTTGATCCCGCCATTGCCGTTGCCCTGCGAGATCGCCGTTTCCCGACGACGTGCAACTGGAATTTCCAAACGTTGTGCCACACGTGTAGTGGCCGCAGCTGGCAAGACCCATCGCGGCCAGCACCACAACTGAACTGAGGAGCGCTCGAACCTTCATCGCCATGACTTCTCCGGGAAAATTCTGGAATCCAGCCTTGCAGAAACGTGAAAAAACCCTTTTCCCACGCCGATGTTAGGTGCCACGTAACCGTGTGACAAGGTTACGAACGTCATTGCCCATACCATCGGATTTCAGCCGCGAAGCGGCGAAACAATGCCGCCCAGCGCTTTCAGCGCGCGCGTGGGAAAACTGAATCCCTGGGAGAGCATCGCTGGGAGAAGATATAGATCAAACAATGCCAGCCGCGAAGCGGCGAAATCGGCATAGGGGGGAGAGTCACCTCTCCTCCCCTGCCACACCACCGTACATGCGGGTCCGCATACGGCGGTTCGATAGGTTGCTCCCACCGGTCAAACTGACGGGCTGAGTGTTCGCGGTTTGGGGACGCCGTGTGGGTTTCACTTCTCGGGTTAGCATCCTTTGCGGCTTCACCGCGCCGTGCCTGCCCGAGGCCCGCCGAAGCGGGATGGCTAGTGCGATACCCTCATCGAGACCCAAGTGCTACTGGCTCTTCCTATCGTTCAGGCCTTCGCCGCTCGCGCGACTACTACGCCCTCTGCTGACTTCTGCCATGCGGTCAGGACACCTTACGATGCCCTCAGTCACGAGTTCCGTGACGCACAGCAGATCTCCCGTGATAAGCTCGACCGCCTTCCACGCACGACCGCCGGATTTACCACCAGTGCCCTTGATGGATATGGGCTTCGCAATCGCTTGCTTGCTCGCCCGGCACCGTAGGCCTCATCATCCGGTTCTTGTTCATCGGCCCGCGTGTTTGCTCCACGCTTCCTTCAGACCCCACCTCGCGGTGACGCCCTTGCGCTTCGCTAGACCTTCACCTCCATCAGGTTGGTCAGAGGACTTTCACCTCCAAGCTGCCGAACATGCACGGCGTACAAGATGCAGCCCACGGCGCAAGCCGTGGGTGCGTAAGCGGGAAAACGTGCAAGCCCCGGAGGGGCGAAAGAAAACTACGGCAACAACTCCAGAGACGCACGCATCCTCACGCACACTCGCCCGCACCTGGTGCGAATGATCTCCGCGGCTAGAAGCCCTTGTTCCCGCTCGAAGGAGTGAAATGCAGAGTGAAGGAATATCCCGGCAGACTGACCGGAACGCTGTAGTCCGCCGCCACATACACCGCCGGCGCTCCCGGCGTTCCGATGCGCTGCACCGTCACGTGCTCCGGAGCGAGCGTAATCTCATGCTCCTGCGCCTTCTTCATGACGGCGTCCATCAGGTCCTGGTCCGTCGTGTGCGGATTCGACCCGCCCATCATCGCCACGTTGCGCAAGTCGTCCTGGTAAACGAATAATTGCTCAGTTCCGGCGGAACGATCTGAAATCCCGCATAGATCAGCGCGATGATGACCAGAAACCCGACAATTGCTTTAACTGTTCCCATGTCCCACAATCTGCTCCGCCCGGGACCGGAAACCACCTCATCCCGTCCGGCCGAGCAACTCCTGAAAATATTCCACGATCGCCGTGATCCTAACATCGCGTACTTCCCGAGTCGAGCGTAGAACGACTTCCACAGTACCTTCGGTAACCTTCTTTCCGACCGTGATTCTAAACGGGATACCGACCAGATCCGCATCCTTGAACTTCACCCCCGGCCGCTCGTCCCGGTCATCCAGGATCACGTCGAACCCAGCCCCCTCCAGCCGCTTCGCAATGTCCTCGGCCGCCGCCCGCACCGCTCTCATCCTTCACGTTGACCGGCGCCACCACCACCTCAAACGGCGCAATCGACGGCGGCAGCCAGAACCCGTTCTCATCGTTCCCCTGCTCCACCGCCGCCGTCAGGATCCGCTCAATCCCAATCCCGTAGCTCCCCATGATCGGCATCACTTCCTTGCCGTTCTTGTCGAGCACCCGCGCCCCCATCGACTCCGAATACCGGTACCCCAGCTTGAAGATGTGCCCAATCTCCACCGCCGTGTCGATCCGCAACGCCTTCCCGCAATTCGGACAAGCCTCCCCCGCCGTCACCGCCCGCAAATCCGCATACGCCGTGGGATGAAAGTCCTTCCCCGGCGTCAGTTCTTCAGGTGATAGTCCTCTTTGTTCGCGCCCGCGATCAGATTCGCGCGTCCCTCCAGCGCCTTGTCGACGAGCAGCACCGGCTTGTCCGCATCCTTCTTCAGATCCTTCGCCCACTCAATCCCCACCGGCCCCAAATATCCCGCCGGAGACTTGAACAGCGCCTTGATCTCGCCCTCTTCCATCGGACGCGTCGCCCCGCCCACCGCGCCATTCAGCTTGGCCTCGTTCAGCTGATGATCCCTCGCATCAGCACCACAATCGCCGCGCGACTTCTTCTTGCCCGCTTCGCTCGTTCTCGTCCGCCATGTAGCGCCAGAGTCTTGATCTTGTTCTTCGGTCGACACGCCCAGAAACTTCGCCACTTCCTCAATCGTCTTCTGCCCCGGAGTATGCACCAGCAGCGGCTTGCCATCGCCTTCGCGGCGCAAGATCTCGCCACCGCCTCCAGCTTCGAAGTCGCCTTCTCCATGTTCGCCGCGTAATTGCACCCGTCGCAGCTCACAATCTGATCTTCGCCCGCCGGAGTCCGCACCATGAACTCGTGCGACTCCTTCCCGCCCATCGCTCCCGAGTCCGCCTCCACCACCATGTACTTCAACCCGCAGCGGTCAAAAATCCGGCAATACGTCTCGTAATGCTTCTTGTAGGAAACATCCAGCCCCGCCGCGTCGATGTCGAACGAATACGCGTCCTTCATCATGAACTGCCGCACCCGCAGCAGCCCCGACTTCGGCCGCGGCTCATCGCGAAACTTCGGCGCAATCTGATACCAGATCTGCGGCAACTGCTTGTAACTGCGCAGTTCCTTCAGCGCAATCGAAGTCATGACCTCTTCTTCGGTCATGCCCAGGCGCATGTCCGCGCCCTTGCGGTCCTTCAGCCGGAACAGGTTCTCCCCCATCAGCGCCCAGCGCCCGCTAGCCTCCCAAAGCTCCCGCGGATGCAGCGCCGGCAAATAAAACTCCTGCCCGATCCGGTCCATCTCCTCGCGCACGATCCCCATGATCTTGTTAAACGACCGGTTCCCTAAGAAAAGATACGAATAAATCCCCGCCGCGAGCTGCCGGATATACCCCGCCCGCACCAGAAATTTATGCGACGCGACCTCGGCATCCGCCGGCGCCTCGCGCAATGTAGGAATAAACAGTTCAGACCATCGATGCATAGTTGAGTTCCCGACTGAAAGTAGAATTTTCGATTGTAAATGATGGCAGCCGAGGATCAATGTGCGAGAGCCTATCGAAGCCTGGCTGTCCTTCGTGAACACTTCGTGCCAGGCTTAGTGGCTGTCAGCGCTTTCGAACTTGTGTGAGGGAACTGGCAGCAGGTGCCCTCTGTATCTCGCGCGTCTTCAGCGCAAGACAGCCTAGCGCCTGAGCTTGTCGAAGGGTTGGCGATTCCATCTAGAGCTACCCCGCCAACTGCTTCAGAATCTCTTTCCCCAGCTTCTGCGCCTCGCCAAAAAACTTCTGATACTCCACAAACAGCCGGTTCAACTCCAGCGACTTGTCCGCCGACAGCTGCTTGCGCAGCATCATGTCCCGCACATGCACCGGGTTCGGCAAGGTCGCATCCTCAGTCAATTCTTCCAGCGCCGTATTGGGATCGTAGTGATACATGCAATCTCTCGATTGAGTAATTTGGTAATTGAGTAATTGTGTAATTGAAAACCGACCGGCGAATAGCCGATTTTCAATTACACAATTACCAAATTACACAATTACTCAATTCAAACCAGTTCCGTCCTCCACAGATCGTGCAGATGCACAATCCCTTCCAACTTCCCGCCCCCATCCACCACCATCAGCGACGTAATCTTCTTCTCTTCCATCAACGCCAGCGCCGTCGCCGCAAACTCCCCAGCCGCAATCGTCTTCGGATCGCGCGTCATCGCCTCGCCCGCCGTCAGATCCATCACATCTTTCCCGCGCTTCTCCAGCAACCGCCGCAAATCCCCATCGCTGACAATCCCCACCAGCCTCTCGCCCTCCACCACCGCCGTCACGCCCAGCTTCTTCCGCGACATCTCATAAATCACGTCCGGCATTTTTGTCTGAACGGCGCAACCCGCGGCAGCGCCTCCCCCGTATGCATCAAAGACTCCACCCGCGCCAGCCGCTTCCCCAGCTTCCCCCCGGGATGCAAGTTGGCAAAATCCTCTTCCTTGAACCCGCGCCGCTCGCTCAAAGTCACCGCCAGCGCATCCCCCAGCGCCAGCATGGTAGTCGTCGAAGCCGTCGGAGCCAGCCCCAGCGCACAAGCCTCCTGCGCAATCGAACAATCCAAAGCCACCTCCGCCGCCGCCGCCAAAGTCGAGATAGCCCGTGTGGAGCGGGCACCCTCCTGTCCCGACGTGCTTTTGACTTTTCCTCGGGTGCCCCATTTCTCGCGCGTTCTTTGCGCGAGAAGTGGGGATTTTTATTGTTCGCCGTCACGGCAGAGGCATCTCCGCAAATCTCATCCCCCGTCATCGCAATCAACGGCACCCGCAGCCGCTTGATCGTCGCCAGCAACGCCAGAATCTCCTCCGTCTCCCCCGACGCCGACAGCGCCAGCACCACATCCCCCCGCACCACCATCCCCAAATCCCCGTGCAGCGCCTCCACCGGATGCAGATACAGCGCCGGAGTCCCCGTCGAACTCAACGTCGCCGCAATCTTCCGCGCAATCAGCCCGCTCTTCCCCATCCCTGTCACCACCACCCGCCCCGCGCAGAAAACATCAACTCCACCGCCCGCTGAAACGCCTCCGCCATCGGCCCGCCAATCCGGTCCGCCAGCGCGCGCAACGCCTCCGCCTCAATGCGCACCACGTTCTCGCCAGTATTTTCATGTCGTGGGGATCCAGAAAGAAGGATGTTAGCACGCACATCAGGTCGTCAGAGACGTGGCCCGCAACGTCTCCTGCTAACCACACGCGAGAACGCCCGCCCCACACCGAACCAAAACAGGCTCGACACCCCTGACGCTGGTCCGGTCCCGGAGGGACCAATGAAAATAGCCCGCCAGTTACACTGGCGGGAAAAGCAAACCAAGACGAACCGCGTCCCGTAGGGACGCCTGAAAGTCCCGCGTCATGGGATCGGGCTTTAGCCCCCGAGTTAGTGACTCCTCAGAAGTGATCTTCCCCCGGCGGCGTCGCCGCCTTCTGCCCCAGCACCGCCAATCCCCGCGCCTGGATCACTCCGATCCCACGGCCCCGCCTGCCAGTTGTCGCGCGTCTTCTCCGCATGCCTCCACGGCGGCAGCGTCAGCATCAGGTTGCGCGCCGTCGAATGCACATACGGCTCATACATCGACCGCAGCTTCGCCAGCTTGTCGCGCCCATATTCGTCGCTCCGCAACCGCAGTCCGGCCGCCCCCAGCGCCTCCCGCAACGCGCTCAAGCTCCGCCTCCGGCAACCGGTCGGCCGCCGCCGGATCGTATCTCGCATTCACCACCTGCGCCAGATCCACCGCCGCATGCCGCGCCATCGCAAACGTCAACTTTGCCTGCCCCGGATGCACTCCCTCAATCCCCGTCAGCACCAGCGAAGTCACGTCCAGCATCGTCGTCAGCGCTCCCAGCCACGACTGGTTACTATGCTGCGACCGGAAAAAACGTCAGCACCGGATACGAAATCTGGCTCTCCAGCAACTCTCCCGCCCAGCGCTCCCAGTCCCGCAAGCACTTCATCCAGAACTCTCTGATCCACTCCCGGATCTTCCGACCTCCCCGCCAGCCGCACCAGCAACTCCACCGCCGACGGAGGCGACCCCGCCCGCGCATCCAGCATCGAAATCTGAATCTCTCGCCGCGAAAACGACGCGTACACCACCGGAATGTATCCGATCACCACGCCCAGAAACGCGAACCCCATCCCCGCTTCGATCACCGAAAGCGCCCGCGCCGCGCCCGAAGTCGGCACAATGTCGCCGTACCCCAGCGTGAAAAACGTCTCCCCGCTGTGATAAATAATCTTCCCGAACGTGAGCGGCTCTCCGCTCAGCTGTTCGTGTCCCCCAATCCCGTACTGCATCAGCGCAAATCCGAGGATCAGCCCCGCCGCCCAGAACCCCAGCAGCAGAATCAGCGACAGCGGCCCGAAGTATCCCAGAAAATTCTGCTGCCGCGAAGTCGTCTTGATATGCCGCGCAACCCCCCGCCACGGAATCCACGTCTGCCGGTAAAACCACGCCGTCAGCTTGAAATGCCGCGTCACCCGCCGCGGCAGCACCACCGTCTCAAACGCATCCAGCAGCACCACCCAGATGATGACGAGCCCCGACCACCGTCGCGACCATGCTGCCGTGCGGATTCATAAAAAGCGGACCTCAGCCACCAGACATCCAACTGTAGCCCATGATGTGCAATGTAGATGCGGCGGGAAGAGTACCAGATTCGGATTACGAGTGTGGGTGTTGGAGGGTGCCCCATCCTTGTCGCGTTTCTTGCGACAGGGTGGGGATTCTGATCTCGATTTTGATCGCCGGGGTGCCCCATGTCTCGCGTATTTTGCGAGACGTGGAGATTTTGATCCTCCGCACCATCTCAGCCGTCGCGAAACAATGGCAGATCTACTGCGGCTTGGTGGCTGGCGTGCGTCGGTGCCGGCGGTGTCTGCGTCTGCCCCGCCGCTGGCTTGCCGTAGTCGTCGCTGGCTTCGCCGCGGGCTTCTTCTTCACCGCCGGCTTCTTCGCCGGCTCATTATCGTCCACCACAATCTTTTTCGCCGGAGCCACCGCCGGAATCGCCGCCTGCGCCGTCTTCAACTCCGTACGCAGCCGCACAATTTCCGCTTCCTTCGCTGCCGACAAATTCTCGATCCGCTGCGCCAGCTGCTTCCGCGTATTCTCAAAACCGCTCAGATCGTTCGAGAGCGACTGCAGATCGTCTTTCGATCCGAATGCCCCCACGTCCTCCACCACGCCCACGACACTTCAAACAACGCATCCAGATTGCGATAGAGTTTGAAAGTCGCCGGCAGATCCTCCGGCGCCGCCCGCAGCTGCGCAATGATTTCCGGCAGAGCGCCCTGCAGGTTGCGCTGAATCGAATCCACCCTCGACAGCGCTTGCCTCTTCGTGCCGCCGTCGGTCTTCCAGCGCTCGATGCGCAACTTCACCAGGTCAGCCTGCGTGTTCTTCGAGCTCGCTTCCAGTTGCGCCAGCAACCCGTTCAACTGCGTGACTGACGCGTACGATACCGGTTCGGTGCCCTGCGGCCGCTGCCGGCGCGGGACCCGATTGCCCCGGCGCAGCCGCCCAGCACCATAAGAAAGAAGACAAAGTAACGAGAGAAGGAAAGTACGTTTCATTTTTGGGAGCGGTGGCGTTCGCGAGCAACAGGATACTACATCGCACCCCCAACTGTTCATCGGGTGATTCCCCGAAGCGTTCCCTCCGTGTACTCTGCGTCCTCTGCGGTGAATGGGTTTGTCTGCAGCGGTGGCGCCAAGCCATTCGACTCTTGGCCCACTCCAGACGATAATTACAGAAGACATGTTCCTGACTCTCCTGCACCGCGCCCGAACAGCATTCCGTCAGCCCTTGCTGCTCTCGACCGCGCTCCTGGCTCTTTCTGCGCTTCCCGCACCCGCCCAGGATCTAGCCCGCCGCCTCATCCTCAAAGACGGCTCCTATCAGCTGGTCACGAAATATGAAGTCAAAGGTGACCGCGTCCGTTACATGAGTGCCGAGCGCGATGACTGGGAGGAACTCCCCACCTCGCTGGTCGACTGGCCTGCCACTGAAAAGTTCGAGAAAGACCGCGCCGCCGGAGCCTCGATCCCTGAAGCCGCCCAACTCGACAAGGAACTCGAACACCAGCGCGAACTCGAGGAAGCGCTACTCCCGCAAGTCGCGCCCGGCCTCCGTCTCCCCCAGGATTCCGGTGTATTCCTGCTCGACAGTTTTCAGGGCGAGCCCCAACTCCTGGAAATTCAGCAGACCGCCGGCGACGTCAAGCGCAACACCAAAGGCAACATCTTCCGTGGCGCCATCAACCCTGTCGCCGGCCTCAAGCAAACCATTGAACTCGATGGCGCTCACGCCCCTGTGCAGGCCCACGTCGATGTGCCTTCGCTCTACATTAACGTCGACGCCGCCCCCGACCGCCCCGATCCAGCCGCGCCCAACAATTCCGGTCGCTCGGCCCAAGCTCCCCAGCAGCCCCAGCAACCCCAGCAACCGCAACAGCCCATTGTTCCCTTCAACCGTTTTCGCATCGTCCGCACTGAGGTCAAAGGCGGCAAGCGCATCGTGGGCGACGTCAAGCGTCAAGTTACCGGCAAGGTCAGCGAGGAGCAACACTTCGTCAAAACCACCATCGCCAGCGTCAGCGGAGGCTGGCTCAAACTCACCCCCACCGAAAGTCTGCTGCCCGGCGAATACGCTCTCGTCGAAATGATTGGGCAGGAAGGAACGCCCGGCAAAGAAGCCATGAACCTCTACGTCTGGGATTTCGGCGTCAACCCCAAGGCCCCCGCCAACCCCAACCCCTGGAAGCCCTCCACCCCCGACCCAAAATCTCAGCCAGCCCCCAAACCGAATTGAATCAGAACGCAGCCCATCCGCTGCATCTTCCACATCCAATCAGTGTTGAGAACTGAGAACTGAGAACTGAGAACTGAGAACTGAGAACTGAGAACTGAGAACTGAGAACTGAGAACTGAGAACTGAGAACTGAGAACTGAGAACTGAGTACTGAGAACTGAGAACTGAGAACTGCGCTCCTACTCCTTCAACATCCCTCTCTGCGCGATCCCAATATTGTCCCGGCTGGAATTCTTCACCACGTACATCATCCCGTCCGCCTGCCGGATCACATCGTGCGCCGTGCGCGCATCATGCGGATACGTGGCCAGCCCGATCGACGCCCGCACATTCAAATTCAGCCCTTCTTCGCGGCAGAAACAGCTGGCCCGCAACCCATCGCGCAACCGCTTCGCCACCACCAGCGCCTGATCTTTCCCCGTCTGCGGATGGTGACCCGCTGTTGCGATAATGACCGGAGCAGACAAATTGGGGAATGGTAGGATTTGTCTGAAGTTTACTTTCGAAACGGCAACTCAGTTCAGATTTAACCGATCAGAACGCAGGTTATGACGGGTAATAGTTGGGTTTTGGCTAAAGCTGTTTGTGTGTGATTTGGGAAAGTATTTTGCGGGCTTATTGTCCCCGGGCTTCCACTTCCTGCGCCAAATCTTCTTTTCCTTTCGTATCGGTTCTGCGCTCGGGCCTGCTTTACACAAAAGAGTACCGCGTCCAAAACAGTATACGTGCGGGCGATGGAACTCGGGCGATCCTGAAAGCGTTAGCAGCCTGAGCCGTCGTCGGACGTTCATCGGTGAACGCCGACGCGACTTTCACGTCGCCGAGAATAGACGATCCCGCCTTTCGCCCGCGAAGAAGTCAGGGCTTCGTCGTTAACATCTTAAGATCGATCGAGTCCGCCATGGCTTTATATCCGTCATCCTGCGGATGGAGATGATCACCGGAGTCAAATTTTGCCAGGATGTGCGCAGGATGGTCTGGATCCCGCGTGGCGGCGTCGAAGTCGATCACTCCATCGAACGCGCCGCTGCTGCGAATCCATTCGTTGACGGCTTGGCGTTTCTTCTCTTTCTCCGTGTTGTAGTACCCCTCGATTGGCGTGCCCTTGAAGGTGTCCTCGAACGGCGTCAATGTGGCGCCGATGATGCGCATCCCGTGCAAATGCGCGCGCGCGATCAGTTGCTTGTAACCGTCAATGATGTCATCTGCCGATGGTGCGGCCTCGTGTGGCGCCAAGATACTGTCAGGCCAACCGATGTCGTTGATGCCCATCATCAGGACTACGGTGTCCGCGTGTGGAACGCTCAACACGTCGCGGTCGAAACGGGCCAGCGCATTAACACCCATGCGGTCGCTTAACACCCGGTCTCCAGAAATCCCCTCATTTAGCACCGCGATAGGCGCCCCACCAGCCTCGACAAGTCGCCGGGCCAGCACGTCCGGCCAACGGTGGTTAGCGTCGGGAGTGGAATTTGCCCCATCTGTGATGGAGTCGCCGAACATCACTAACGCTCGCGCGTTCGGTGGTGCATCCACCATAATACCGCTCAAGAATAGCCGGGCCTTGATCGTTGAGTCCGCCTTCATATCTGCGTCGCCGGCGAAGTTCCCCTCGGGGGAGATATAGGCGGTCTGAACCCCTTCCCAGTGAAATGTGGTCAGCGGAGTCTGATCTGGCAGGAACAAGCTTACCGCAAGGTTACTAAGTGGTGCGACAGTGAGGTCTACCGGGTCGCTAATCACCGGTGCACCCGGCGGAATTGTGACTGAGGAGTGACCATCGAAGGTAAGGGCCCTGTCAGAGCCGGCAACGATGGCGGCGCCAGAACCTGCGACGGCGACATGAGCTGCGCCGATCACCAGTGGCTTCGACCCATATTCATTGGAGAGCACGACGCGCACGCGGCTGCCGCCAATGCTAATCGACGCGATCTGTCGAACCGTTTGGTTTCTCAAGGCGCGGGGGATATTTATGGGAGCAAAGAATTCGGAATCCCAAATAGGCTGCGGGCTTGCAGTCCACGTGTCGATCCAATCGCCACTGTCAGCGCGCTGCGCATAGGCGGATGGAGCGATGGAAACGCCAGTGAGCGCGATAACGGCAGCAATTGGGAGAAAATACAGTCGGTGGCATCCGGTTATCAGCGTGCGTCCAAAAGACACGACCTGGCTCTGCTGTTTCCGTGAAACACTGATCCTCCCAAAATTTGTTTCTGGGGAGTAGCGAATAATTGCCCGTTCGCCAAAGGAAACCCTATCCGTGATTGATCGGAGATTCATAACCTCGAGTCGAGTAGGTCTCCGCTGCCGAGAGTGTGATTCCAGATTAAGGCGACTGCGGAGACCTACTCGATGGTTGGACGAAGCCTACCCCTGACGTCGCTCAGAGCCTGGGAAAAGTACCGTTTGCGATGGGGCGCAGATGACGCCAGGGAGGGATTTCGGATGCATATATGTCGTGCCCGCAGCTTTGAGAAGCAGGATTGAACTGGCGCCAAAAGATTGAGAGCTGTAATTGCGCCACGCCAGTAAGCTCGGATGGCGAGAGCGGGTCTTCGCAGAGGATACGAAGACAGCGGTAAGAGCCCGAGCGTATCCAGAGAGGGTTTTGCCGGAACTCATGCATCAAGCGCGGTGTTGGGCGTGTCAGGAGAGTGTTCATGAGGAATCGCATGGCATTGGTCCGACGCCGATCATGTGCAGAACGCCGGTGGCATCGGTAAAGGCCACCAGACGAATTCCGGCTTTTCCGCACAACGGACAACACGTTCCGCCACAGGGCGGATCCACAACGCTCTGCGGCTGAAGCTCCATGGCGCACCCGCGGCGCTTAAAGATCACGCGGGCTGCTTCTATATCACGTTTTCTGCGATTATTGCCCAGAATTCCATAGTGCCGGATACGCACCAAACTCGGAGGTAGGATATGCGAGCTGAAGCGCCGGATGAACTCCAAGGCGGAGAGGGTTAACTCCTTGCGCTGTGAGCCGTGCCGGTAGTCGCGATAGGTGAAGGTGACGGTCTGATGCCGCGCATCGACGGCGACAATACGGCGGTTACTCAGCGCGACGCGATGGGTGTAGTTGGCCAGGTAGCTTAAGACCTGCTTCGGTCCGCCAAAGGGACGTTTGGCATAAAGGACCCAGCGCTTGCTATAGAGCAGGGAGAACCAGCGAGCACGGTTGGCAGGTATCTTGAGTTCCAAATCGGGCAGGTGCAACTCTCCCGCGTCAAGCATCTGAGCGAGCCTGGCCAGGAACTTGCCTCGGAATAGTGCGGCAAGCGCTTGCACGGGAAAGAGGAACTTGCGCTGTTTGGGCGAGCGCCACTGTTTGCCATCCGGACTTAATGCTCCACCGGTGACAATGCAGTGAAGATGGGGGTGGAAGTCGAGCTTCTGTCCCCAGGTATGCAAGACAGCGGTGATTCCGAGATCGCCTTTGAGTCGGTTGCGTCCGAACTCCAGCAGACTCTGTGCGGCGCAGTCGAACAAGAGCGGGTAAAGTTTGCGCTGGTTGGCGAGCATCAGGGAATTAAGTTCCGTCGGTAGAGTGAAGACGCAGTGGTAGTAAGTGATCGGTAAAAGACTCTGTGTCTGCTTTTCTAGCCATTGCCAGCTTTTGGCGGCCAGGCAGCGCGGACAATGCCGGTTGCCGCAGGAGCGCGGCGCCCAGTGTCGGTGCTGGCAGTGTGGACAATGGAAAAGATTGGCGCCCAATGCCGGAGTACCGCAGGCAGCAAGCTGCCAGAGCACCCGCAGCTTGTGGCCGCTCAACTTGAGCAGATGGAGCAGAAGGGGTAAAAAAGCGCGCAGGATGCCGCCCAAGGTTAACTGGTCGCGGGCAGCCTCACTGTTGCTCTCCACCGATGGACAGAGCGTCTCCATGTCAGTCCGCCCGGCGGCGAATTGGCTAGAGTGATTCCAGTGTGGCGCTTACTGTCCGATGCAGCCGCTGCCGATGAGGTCCAAAGGCGAGCGCACCTCGGCTAGCCTGCGTGCCGTCACATGGAGGTAAAGCGCCGTAGTCTTTAGGCTCGAATGGCCTAGCAAGTACTGCACTATTGGTAGTTCTACGCCGCTTTCCATGAGGTGAGTTGCAAAACTGTGGCGCAAAAGATGGATGCCGCCCTTGCGTCGCACACCGCTCTTTTTCAACGCGCGGTAATAGATGTTCGCCCCGACGCATCTGCCCATCGATTCACCGTTTTTTTTGCCGAGGAAGAGCCACGGGATGTTATGACCCGCTTTGCCCTGACGTTGCGCTCGCCAGTAGTTTTCTAACTCTCTGAGCAAACGTTCGCTTAGTGGCAGAACGCGTCCCTTGGCGCCCTTGCCGTTGCGTACTCGCAACTGCATACGGGGGCGGTCGATGTCGCTGGTCTTGAGCTGTGTCGCCTCCGAAATTCGCAGTCCGCAGCCATAGACCGTCATCAAGAGCGCCCGATCGCGCGGCTGTCTGGGCGCAGTCAAGATCGCTTCGACCTCACTGCGCGCGTAGACTTCCGCGCGCCGGGTGGCGCGCTTCATGTGCGGGACCGATGCCATCAGGTCCACCATCTCTCGCCCGAGTGTCACGGCGTAGAGAAAGCGCACGGCGTTGACTGCAACGTTGACGCTGGAGGCTGACAGCAGGCGCTCCGTGATCAGATGGTACAGCCAGTCCGTGACTTCCTCGTAGGAGATCAGCTCTGGCGAACGGCGATAATAGCGTGCCAGATCACAGACGTACCTCGTATAGGCTTCCTGAGTGTTTTCTGACCGACCACGAATGACCAGGTCCCGGATGTATTTGGCTCGTAACGGTGTCATAGGTCGGCCATTATGCCGACCGCGACTTCGCCGCTCATAGACTCCGCGTAGCGGCTTCGTTCAACAATGCTTTGAACTTAGATCCATAGAAATCGAGTGTAGATCATTATTTAGCAACAAAATCTGTTACAAGCCTCACTCCCTCGTGAAACGCATCGCCGGTTGACTAGAGCCGCTTTTGCAAAAGCCGATGCAAAATGCGGCCTTCGATAATCGGCTGACTCAAGCGCCCCGGGGGTATGCCTACTCTTAACTAAAAACTTACCAAATAGACAAAGGAAACCATGAATATAATTCTGACCATTATTGGGCTGGCTTTTTGGGGATGATAATGAAGGAGAGAGCGATCAAATTCGAGAACCTGGACAACTTCGGCCAAGTCGGGAAAACGGTCAGCGGCACCGTGGGCGAGATTGCCAAAGTGGAGGTCACGCCAATTGCCGGGGTTACGGACCCGAACAAGCCGATGGTAGTTCAGAATGGGGCTGAGCCGGGCTCATGTGGAACGCGTTGGGCAAGGATTCCAACAGCTTCTACCGCTCTGCCGGAAAGGACTACAAATTCGAGGGTACCAGCGGCGAGCGCGAAAGTTTTGGTGGAAAGGCGGAGGCGAAAAGTAGAGAGCCCGAACGAAAAAGTCGCTTCACGAAGGCACGGCGCGGATATGAGCAGGTTCCAAGCAGCAGCTGCATGAGCTTGCTCTTCACCTAGTCGCGAGTTGTTTCAGTGCGATTAGCCCCGAGCATGTCCTGTGTTACGCGCCGCCGCGCAGCGGCAAAGGCGTCGGCCTGGTTGTGCCGACCATGCTCACATGGCCGCATAGCGCGGTGGTCACCGACCTCAAGCGTGAGATCTACGAGCTGACGTTCGGACGGAACTCAAATTTTGGTTATAGCTGCTCCAGAATTCGTAGAGTGCCAGAACTGCCATTTTCAGGCGATCGCACAGCTCGGATTGGGTCAACGCCGTAAACGGGTTCGGAATATTCTCGTCCTCCCATTCGTCTGGATTGAAAGTCATGGGGATCGGAGCAATCATCTCGAAACCGAACTCCGTCGCAATGAGCGGCTCCCAATTTTCCCGATGGTACTCCATGCCTTCGACGAAACCGTTGCACCAGGTCTGCGGGTCAGGAGTTGTGTCGCCCTCCTTCAGTTTTGGCATGTAAACCAGAAGCCGGAACATCTCAGGATCTTGCTGGAACACTCGGCCGATCCGGAGAAGCAATTCCTCGGTTTTCTCCACCACCCAGCTGAACTCTGGAAAATTGTCGAAGCCGATCGCCTCCGATTCAGGAGGACTTAATACCGTTTGCAGTATCCAATCCATTGGCACCGGTTTAGGCCCAACCACGGAGGCCGTGAGCATTCCATGCAGTGCCGGCGCCCCATATGATCCATCTGAGCGCTCGAATAAATGCCCCAAGGCCGGCCAGGAGTGAATCGGATAGCAAGGTAAGAAGTACATTGGTTACAGTATTGCCTGAGAGCGTCAAGGGATTGGCAGAAGCCCAT
>CAVPXW010000022.1:0-114446 GCA_963709865.1 uncultured Acidobacteriota bacterium | reverse complement strand
CGTCCTCGGGGTGGGCCTTCCACAACGCCTCAGAGATCTCCACCGACGCGGCGATGGATCCGCTCTCGCCTCCCCCACCTGATCTGCGGCGCTGTAACAATCAGCCAGGTCGTTCAGGGTCCCGCCCAGCCCGCTTGGCCGATGCTCGACGTTCCCCGGTTCGGCCTTCCACAAGGCTTAGCGATCTTCACCGCACGGCGGTAGACCTGCTCCGCCTCCCGCACCTGATCTGCGGCCTGTAACAAATGGCCTAGGTTGTTCAAGACCTTATCCAAGCCGCTGCCGATCCGGACGTTTTCCGGATCGGCCTTCCACAATGTCTCGAAGAATTCCACCAAGCGGCGGCACGCCCGCTCCTCCTCATCCGTCTGACCCGCCTCGCTCAACAACCGGCTCAGGTTAATCAGGGCCCTGCCCAGGCCTTGGCCGACCTCGATGTCTTCCGGGTGGGCCGCCCACAACGCCTCAGCGATCTCTACTTCCACCTCCAGCGACCGGCAAGTGGGCCCTCCGGCCCCTCCTGCACCCGACCCGCCTTGCCGCAGCAATAGGCCTGAAATGTGCAGGGCCCGCCCAGGCCTTGGCCGACCTCGACGTCCTCCGGGTGGGCTGCCCACAACGGCTCAGCGACCTCTACCGAGCGGCGCAAGATCCGCTCCGCCTCAGCCACCCGACCCCCCGCCCAGCAAAGTGCCGATGTTGTTCAGCGCATTGCCCAGGCCTTGACCGATCTCGACGTCCTCAGGGTGGGCCGCCCACAACGCCTCATAGATCTCCACCGCGACTTCCATCGACCGGCGAAAAACCTGTTCCGCCGTTCCTCGCTCCGACCTGACGCTTGCAGCAACGGCCCAAAGTGTTCAGGACCCTGCCCAGGCCAGGGCGAATCTCGATGTCCTTCGGGTGGGCCTTCCATAACTGCTCATAGATCTCCACCGACCGGCGAAATGTCCGCTCCGCCTCGCCCGTCTGACCCGCCTTGTTCAGCAACAGGCCGAGGTTGTAGAGGGCCCAGCCCAGGCTTGGCCGATCTTGATGTCCTCCGGGTCGGCCTTCCACAATGACTCAGACACTCCACCGACCGTCGGCAGTGTGCGCTCGCCTTCTGTACCCGACCGGCGGCAAGTGCGGCACCTACAACGCCAACACGCCCGACTTCTGCAACAAGTGCGGCGACCCGGTGGGACTGCAGCTGAAATACGACGTGGCCGAGTGCGAAGAGCGCGGTATGACGTATTCCGCTCCGCTCAAGGTCACGATGCGTCTGACCATTTTTGACAAGGACGCGGAGACCGGCAACCGTTCCATCCGCGACATCAAGGAACAGGAAGTCTTCTTCGGCGACGTTCCTTTGATGACGCAGAACGGGACCTTCATCATCAATGGGACCGAGCGCGTCATTGTCAGCCAGTTGCACCGTTCGCCCGGCGTCTTCTTCGAAACCGCCAACAACCGCACCTACTTCCTGGGGAAGATCATTCCCTACCGCGGCTCGTGGGTGGAATTTGAGTACGACCAGAAGAACGTGCTCTACGTCCGCATCGACCGCAAGCGCAAGTTCCTGGGCACGATTTTCCTGCGCGCCCTGGGCCTGCGTTCCGGCGAAGACATTCTGCGCGCGTTCTACACCGTCGACCGGCTCACCGTCCGCGACAAGAAGCTTTACTGGACGCTCGACCCGGCCAGCGAGAAGCCGACCAACCTGCTCGGCATGAAACTCGCCCACAGCATCAAGAACAAGTCGGGCGAGGAAATCGCGCACTCCGGCCGCAAGATCAACCATCAGATTCTGAAAGACATTCAAAAGGCCAAGGTCACTGAGATCGAAGTCGACATCACCGACCTCGAAGGCGCATGGACTGCCGGCGACATCGTCGACACCACCACCGGCGAAGTCATGCTCGAAGCCAACTCCGAGCTGACGGCCGACAAGGTTTCGAAGATTCTCGACTCCGGCGTCGTGGAAATGTCGCTGTTCTTCCCCGAGCGCGACGACGTGGGCACGGTGATCAGCCAAACCTTGAAGCGCGATGCGGTGAAAACGCCGCAGGAAGCGCTGATCGAAATCTACCGCAAGCTGCGTCCCGGCGATCCGCCGACCCTCGACACGGCCACGGCCCTGTTCCATGGCATGTTCTTTGACCCGCGCAAGTATGACTTTTCGCGCGTGGGCCGCCTGAAGTTCAACATCAAATTGTTCGAGAACCAGGAAGCCACCAGTCTCGACAAGCGCACCCTCGATCCCGACGATTTCTACGCCACCATCGCGTACCTGCTGAAACTGCGCAAGAACATCGGCGCGGTCGACGACATCGATCACCTGGGCAACCGCCGCGTGCGCGCGGTCGGCGAGTTGATGGAGAACCAGTTCCGCATCGGCCTGGTCCGCATGGAACGGGCAATCAAGGAAAAAATGTCGGTGTACCAGGAAATGTCGACGGCGATGCCGCACGACTTGGTCAATGCCAAGCCGGTGATGGCCGCGATCCGCGAATTCTTCGGATCGTCGCAGCTGTCGCAGTTCATGGATCAGACCAACCCGCTCTCCGAGATCACGCACAAGCGGCGTCTTTCGGCCCTGGGGCCGGGCGGCCTCTCGCGCGAACGCGCCGGATTCGAAGTCCGCGACGTTCACCCCACGCACTACGGACGCATCTGCCCGATTGAGACGCCGGAAGGTCCGAACATCGGCCTGATCTCTTCGTTGAGCTGCTACGCCCGCATCAACGACTACGGCTTCATCGAGTCGCCCTATCGCAAGATCAAGGGCGGACGCGTCATCGACTACGTCACCGTCGTTAACGTCGGCGACAGCGACCACAAAGTCGGCGATCACATGGAAAAGCATGAGATCGAGAAGATCAACAACGAGTTGAGAGAGAAGCGGAAGAAGCCAGCGACGATTGAGCCGTTCTCCTTCTACCTCTCGGCTTGGGAAGAAGATCGCCATACCATCGCGCAGGCCAATGTGGAACTCGACGACAAGGGCCGCATCGTCGCCGAGCTGGTCAATGCCCGCAAGGCCGGCAACTTCGTGCTGGTCAGCCGCGAGGAAGTGGACTACGTCGACGTCAGCCCCAAGCAACTGGTTTCTGTCGCCGCCTCGCTGGTTCCATTCCTCGAGCACGACGACGCGAACCGCGCGCTGATGGGCGCAAACATGCAGCGCCAGTCCGTGCCTTTGCTCCGCGCGCAAGCGCCGATCGTGGGTACGGGAATGGAAGGCGTTACCGCCCGTGACTCAGGTGCGGTCGTTCTCGCCCGCCGCAACGGCATCATCGACTCCGTCGACTCCGAGCGCATCATTGTTCGCGTCGAGGGCGAGCACCATCCCACGCAGCTGTCGCGTGAAGTGGGCAGCGACATCTACCAGCTCACCAAGTTCAAGCGCTCGAACCAGAACACCTGCATCAACCAGAAGCCGGTGGTGAAAAAGGGCGAGCGCGTGCTGAAGGGACAGATCATCGCTGACGGTCCCTGCACCGATCACGGCGAGCTGGCGCTGGGACGCAACGTCCTGGTCGCCTTCATGCCGTGGCGCGGGTACAACTTCGAAGATGCCATTCTCGTCTCCGAGAAGATGGTGAAAGAGGATTACTACACTTCGCTGCACATCGAGGAGTACGAAATCGAAGCGCGCGACACCAAGCTCGGGCCGGAAGAAGTCACGCGCGATATTCCCAACGTCAGCGAGTCCATGCTGCGCAACTCTGGACGAAGCGGGCGTCATTCGCATCGGCGCCAGCATCAAGCAGGGCGACATTCTTGTCGGCAAAGTTACGCCGAAAGGTGAAACCCAGCTCACGCCGGAAGAAAAACTGCTGCGCGCGATCTTCGGCGAAAAGGCCGGCGACGTGCGCGATGCCTCCCTCTACTGCCCGCCGGGCATCGAGGGCGTCATCGTCGACGTGAAGATCTTCTCGCGCAAAGGCCAGGAAAAGGACGAGCGCGCGAAGGCCATCGAAGCCACGCAGATCGCGAAGTTGGAAAAGAACCTTTCGGACGAAATCCGGATTCTGACCGACGAGCGCCTGAAGCGCCTGGAGAACATCCTGGGCGGCAAGGAAGTGCAGGCCGATCTGCACGACGAGCGTACCAACAAGCGCCTTCTGACCAAAGGCAACATCCTGACTCGTGACGAGATCGAGCGCATCTCCACTCGCAACCTGAAGCGCATCAAGTATGCCGACAAGGATCCGCGAGTGAATGAGCAGATCGACGAGATCGAGGAGATGACCTCGCGTCAGATCGACGTCCTGAAAAAGATCGTCAACGAGAAAAAGGAAAAACTCACCAAGGGCGACGAACTGCCGCCGGGCGTGATCAAGCTGGTTAAGGTCTACATCGCCATGAAGCGCAAGCTGAGTGTGGGCGACAAGATGGCCGGCCGTCACGGCAACAAGGGCGTCATTGCCCGCATTCTGCCGGAAGAGGATATGCCGTACCTCGAAGACGGAACGCCCGTGGAAATCGTGCTCAACCCGCTCGGCGTGCCTTCCCGTATGAACGTGGGCCAGATTCTCGAAACCCACCTGGGATGGGCTGGCTTCGTGCTCGGCGAGAAGATCACGCAACTGCTCAAGGAGAACACGCGGACTGAGGCCATCCGCCGCGAGTTGAAGGCGTTGTTCAAAGACTCGCAGCTGGCTGACATCATTTCCGACATGAGCGATGAGGAACTGGAAGCCATGGCCCCGACCTTTACCAAGGGCGTGTTCATGGGATCGCCGGTATTCGACGGCGCCAAGGAAGGCGAGATCAAGGCGCTGCTCGAACACGCCGGTCTGCCGACTTCGGGCAAGACGACTCTTCGCGACGGCATGACCGGGGAAAAGTTCGAACAGCCCGTCACCGTGGGCTACATCTACATGCTGAAGCTGTCGCACCTGGTGGACGACAAGATTCACGCGCGTTCCATCGGGCCGTACTCGCTCATCACCCAGCAGCCGCTGGGCGGCAAGGCGCAGTTCGGCGGACAGCGTTTCGGAGAAATGGAAGTCTGGGCGCTGGAAGCCTACGGCGCGGCGTTCATCCTGCAGGAGCTGCTGACGGCGAAGTCCGACGACGTATACGGCCGCACCAAGATTTACGAGGCCATCGTCAAGGGCGAAGCCGCCATGGAGCCCGGCGTACCCGAATCGTTCAACGTGCTGATCCGCGAGCTGCAGTCGCTCTGCCTCGATGTGGAGTTGATCAAGGCAGGCGAGAAAAAGCCCACGGCCAGCGCAGCAGCAGATTAACGTGCGAGTTCTCAGTTCTCGGTTCTCAGTTCTCAGTTGGCGCTGAGATGAGATCGAGAGCTGAGAACGCCTAAGAGATTTTGAATTACGCGCCACTGCGGCATACGAGCTCAATGCCGCATGAAAGGCGAGAGTTCCACTCGGTTTTGACTGAGAACTGAGAACCGAGAACTGAGAACTTGCTGTCGAGCTCCGTCAGCGGACGCGTGAGAACCGCAGGAAGCGGAGGAACACCTTGTTTCGTTCGAGCCCCTTTGAAATGGCAAATGTGATCGCGGACTTCGACGCCATCCGGATCAGCCTGGCGTCTCCGGAGAAAATCCGGAGCTGGTCGCACGGCGAAGTCACCAAGCCCGAGACCATCAACTACCGCACCTTCAAGCCGGAGCGCGACGGGCTGTTCTGCGCGCGCATCTTTGGCCCGGTGACGGACTGGGAATGCTTGTGCGGCAAGTACAAGCGCATGAAGCACCGCGGCGTGATCTGCGACAAGTGCGGCGTGGAAGTCACGCTGTCCAAAGTTCGCCGTGAGCGCCTGGGCCACATCGAGCTGGCTTCGCCCTGCTCGCACGTGTGGTTCTTCAAGGGACTGCCCAGCCGCATCGGCCACCTGCTCGACATTTCTTTGCGCGACCTTGAGTCCGTGCTCTATTTCGAAGCCTACGTCGTGGTCGAACCCGGCGACGCTCCGGTGAAAGAGCGCGAGGTTATCAAGGACGAAGCCAAGTTCCGCGAACTCGACCAGCAGTACCGTCCCGCCGGATTCAAGGCCATGATGGGCGCCGAGGCGATCAAGGAACTGCTCAAGCGCGTTGACACCGACGGCCTTTCCACCGAACTGCGCGAGAAGATGAAGAACGAGAGCTCGCTGCAGAAGCGGCTCAAGTACGCCAAGCGCCTGAAAGTGGTTGAGGCCTTCCGCAAGAGCGGCAACAAGCCGCACTGGATGATCCTCGACGTGATCCCGGTTATTCCGCCGGAGCTCCGCCCCCTGGTTCCACTCGATGGCGGCCGCTTCGCCACGTCCGACCTGAACGATCTGTACCGTCGCGTCATCAACCGCAACAACCGGTTGAAGAAGCTGATGGACCTGCACGCTCCCGAAGTCATCGTGCGCAACGAAAAGCGCATGCTGCAGGAAGCCGTCGACGCCCTGTTCGACAACGGACGCCGTGGCCGCGTGCTGCGTGGCGCCAACAACCGTCCGCTGAAGTCGCTCTCCGACACGCTCAAAGGCAAGCAGGGACGCTTCCGCCAGAACCTGCTCGGCAAGCGCGTCGACTACTCCGGACGTTCCGTCATCGTGGTCGGCCCCGAACTCAAGCTGCACCAGTGCGGCCTGCCCAAGAAGATGGCGCTCGAACTGTTCAAGCCGTTCATCTATCACCGGCTCGAACAGACGGGCAACGTCACCACCATCAAGCAAGCCAAAGAAATGGTCGAGCAGCAGGAGCCGATCGTGTGGGACATCCTTGAAGAAGTCATCAAGGATCACCCCGTCCTGCTGAACCGCGCTCCTACGCTTCACCGCCTCGGCATTCAGGCTTTCGAGCCGGTGCTCGTGGAAGGCAAGGCAATCAAGATTCACCCGCTCGTGTGCACGGCATTCAACGCCGACTTCGACGGCGACCAGATGGCGGTTCACATTCCGCTGTCTCCGGAAGCTCAGGTCGAAGCCAGCGTGCTGATGCTGGCGTCGCACAACATCCTTTCGCCCGCTTCCGGCCAGCCGATTACCGTGCCTACGCAGGACATGGTGCTCGGACTCTACTACCTGACCAAAGCGAAGCCGGGCGCGAAGGGGGAAGGCCGCGCCTTCGCCAACATTGAAGAAGTGCTGATGGCGCTGGATGCGGGCGAAGTGGAAACGCTCAGCCCGATCCGCCTCCGCTACTCGGGTGAATTGATCGACCTGACCACCGCTTACGATGATCAGGACATCATCCACACCGAGCCGGTCCAGGTCGAGCGCTCCTTCGTCAACACGACCGTAGGCCGCGCGATTCTGAACGACCAACTGCCGGACGGCATGCCCTACATCAACGGCCTGCTTAAGAAAAAAGGTATTGGCGCGCTGGTCAACTACGGCTATCTCCGCTTCGGCCTCGAGACCACGGTCAAGATGCTCGATGAAGTCAAGACGCTGGGTTTCAAGTTTGCCACCCGCGCCGGCCTCTCCATCGGCATCGACGACATGGTCATTCCGGACAGCAAGAAAGTCCTGGTCAAAGACGCCGAGAAGCAGGTGGTCAGCGTCCAGCAGCAGTATCTGGACGGCGCCATCACCAACGGCGAGCGCTACAACAAGGTCATCGAAATCTGGTCGGCCATCACGGAAAAAGTGGCCGACGAAATGTTCGGTGAGATGCAGCGCCGCGACAAGGAAGGCGAACTCAATCCGATTTACGTCATGGCCGACTCCGGCGCTCGAGGATCGAAACAGCAGATCCGCCAGCTCTCCGGCATGCGTGGCTTGATGGCCAAGCCTTCTGGCGAAATCATCGAGTCGCCCATCACGGCGAACTTCCGTGAAGGACTGACGGTGTTGGAGTACTTCGTCTCGACCCACGGCGCCCGCAAGGGTCTGGCCGACACGGCGCTCAAGACGGCCGACTCCGGCTACCTGACTCGCCGCCTGGTCGACGTTGCACAAGACGTCATCATCAGCGAGTACGATTGCGGAACCGTCGACGGCATCTACGTGCAGGGTATCGTGGAAGCCGGCGAGATCATCGAGCCGCTGCGCGACCGCATCGTGGGCCGCGTTTCGCTCGAGAAGATCAAAGACTATGACGGCAACGTCATCGTCGACATCAACCAGGAAATTACCGAAGACCTCGCCGGAGCGATCCAGGCCGCCGGCATCGAGCGCGTTAAAATCCGTTCGGTGCTGACCTGCGAATCGAAACGCGGTGTCTGCGTCATGTGCTACGGCCGCAACCTGGCTTCCGGACGCCTCGTCGAACTCGGCGAAGCCACCGGCGTCATCGCGGCGCAGTCCATTGGTGAACCTGGAACCCAGCTCACCATGCGTACCTTCCACATCGGTGGTACGGCATCGCGAGTTTCCGAGCAGTCGCGCCTCGACGCCAAGAACATCGGCAACGTGCGCTTCATCGGATTGCAAACGGTCAAGGCGAAGTCGGGAGACCTGGTCGTCATGAACCGTCAAGGTTCGATCGCAGTGGTCGATGACAAGAACCGCGAGCGCGAGCGCTACTCGGTCGTGTACGGCGCCAAGCTGAAGGTCAATGATGGTGATCCGGTCACGCAGGGCCAGGTCATGGTCGAGTGGGATCCTTACACCTTCGCCATCCTGACCGAAATCGGCGGCACCGTGCAGTTCAAGGACTTGCAGGAAGGCGTCACGCTCCACGAAGAAGTGGACGAAGTCACCGGCCTGTCGCGTCACGTGGTCGGCGATTCTCCTGACGAGAAGCGCCAGCCCGCCATCGTCATCAAGGGCAAGGCGAGCAAGCGCTACCTCATGCCTTCGCGCGCCCACTTGATGATTCAGGACGGCGACACTCGTTACGCCCGGGCGACGTGCTGGCGAAGATCCCGCGCGAAACCACCAAGACCAAAGACATCACCGGTGGTCTGCCGCGCGTGGTCGAGCTGTTCGAAGCCCGCAAGCCGCATGAAACCGCGGTCATCAGCGAAATCGATGGCACGGTCAAATTCGGTGAGGTCTCCAAGGGCCAGCGCAAAATCTACGTGGTCGCCGACAACGGCACCGAAAAGGAATACTCGGTTCCGCGCGGCGTTCACATCAACGTGCAGGAAGGCGAGCGCGTGAAAGCCGGCGAACCTTTGATGGACGGCCCGCTCAACCCGCACGACATCCTGGCCGTGCTCGGCGAAAAAGAACTGCAGGCTTACCTGGTGAACGAAATCCAGGAAGTCTACCGCCTGCAGGGCGTCAACATCAGCGACAAGCACATCGAAGTGATTGTTCGCCAGATGATGCGCTGGGTGAAGGTCGAGGACGTGGGCGACACCCGGTTCCTGCTCGAAGAGCAGACCGACAAGTTCGCCTTCCGCGAAGAGAACGAGCGCGTGATTGCGCAGGGCGGCAAGCCGGCCACCGGCCGTCCGCTGCTGCTGGGCATCACGAAGGCATCGCTCTCCACCGACTCCTTCATCTCGGCGGCGTCGTTCCAGGAGACCACGCGCGTGCTCACCGAAGCCAGCATCAACGGCAAGGTCGATCACCTGCGCGGCCTGAAAGAGAACGTCATTGTCGGACGCCTCATCCCTGCCGGCACCGGCATGGAGTACTACCGCAACGTGCGCCTCTCGCCAGAAATGGAAGAGGCCGCGGCCAAGGTACAGGCGGAAGTCTCGGCGGCGTACGAAGAAGCCGAGCGCGCTCTCGAGATGATGCGTCACGAGGGCGAAACCGACGATCTGCCCGCGGAACTCCCCGCGGCCGAGTAATCGTTACTGAAATCAAGTTCGGGGGCGAGCCACTTCGCCCCCGAACCTGCATCTGGAGTGTCCTAACTGCGAATGCACGCCAATCCCCAACGATTGCACTTTGAGGAACCGGGAGAACTTCCCTCCTTGCGCCCAGTGCCTCCTGGCCCTAGTCTGGATCAGCGCATGCTCCGCTTCTTCCGCCTCCTACGGCTGGCCTTCTGGCGCGCCTTCGTGCACGACGCTTTCGCCATTGCCAAAGCCTCGGCCTATTCCTCGATTCTCACTTTCTTCCCCGTCCTGCTGCTCATCGGGTCAGGTCTGGCGAACTGGCGCAAGGGCGGGCCCTATTTGCGGGAAATCTCCTATGCTTTGGGCAGCATTCTGCCGGCGGGAGGAAACACCGCGCTGAGCTATCTCAAGGGAGCGGCGCAGCATCCGGTTAGCATGCTGATCACGACCGCCGTGATCACGCTTGTGGACCGCCTCCGGCGTCATGATCTCCTGGATGGAGGGTTTCCGCCGCTGTTACGAACTGGCGAAGACCTGGGGCCTGGTGAAAGAGCGCCTGATCGCATTCCAGTTGGTCGTTTTTGCGCTGATCCCCATGACCTTCGCCACCCTGCTGGTGGCCGTGGGCAGCAAGTTCGAGACTCGCCTTCTGCCCTACATTGACCCTGATTTCAGCGTCTACGTTCTGTTGCTCTGGGGTTCGATCCGCTGGCTGATCGCCACGCTTACCAGCATTGCCGTGATTGCCCTGATCTACCACAACGCCGTGCCGCGCACCCAGCCCTGGCACAGCGTGATGCCTGGCGCCATGCTCGCGACCGTGCTGTGGTTCTCCGTTACGGTGGGATTCCGCGCGTACCTCCAGCATTTCGGAAACTTCGCTACGATTTATGGATCGCTGGGCGTCGCCATGGCCCTGCTGGTGTGGATGTACATGATTTCCCTGGTTGTCCTGGTGGGCGCGGAATTCAATGCCCTGCTGTTCCCTCGAGCCATGCTGGGGAAAGAACTCACGGCGATCAGCGTCCCCAAACCGTAGACACCCTGCAGGCTTGCGGACGAGTGGTTTTATGGGGAGCGGTTTTATGAGGAGTGGTTTTGTGGAAGGGTACGGCTTTAGCCGTACCGTTAAAGGCCCCAACGAAACCGGGCTTTAGCCCCTGAGGGCAGTTTCGAGAAACGATAAGGTCCGCGAATTGATAAGCCGAGCCTCCTAGACTCATCCTGTGCTCTGCAACTTCTCGCTCACCCTTGTTCGAAAATCTGCACGAGGATTATCCCGTTCAGCACGCCCGATAGAGGAGACAGGTTGAAGCCCAGCAAGCCAGAATCGATCGCAGATCCCGCCACGGGGAAGTCTTCTCCCCGCCGCGCCAAGATCATCTGCACCATCGGTCCCGCCTGCAACACCGAAGCCGCCATGCGCGAACTGCTTCGCCTCGGCATGGACATTGCGCGACTCAACTTCTCCCACGGCACCCACGAAGATCACGCCCACAACATCCACCGCCTGCGCCGCGCCGCCGAGCGCGAGGGACGCACCGTCTGCATCCTCCAGGACCTGCAAGGCCCGAAAATCCGCACCGGCCCATTGGAGAGCCACGAGGCCGTCCTGCTAAAAACCGGTTCAGTGGTAACCATAACGCCACAGGATGTACCCGGCACCGCCACGCGCATCTCCACCACGTTCCCCGATCTCGCCCGCGAACTCTCGGCCGGCGCCCGCATCCTGCTCAGTGATGGCCTGATCGAACTGCGCGTGCGCGGAGTCCGCGGCCGCGACGTGCTCTGCGATGTCATTAACGGCGGCATCCTGGGCGAGCACAAAGGCATCAATCTTCCTGGCATCGCACTCTCCATCCCGGCCCTCACCGCAAAAGACCGCAAAGATCTTGAATTCGGTTTGCAGCATGGGGTGGACGCGGTCGCGCTCTCCTTCGTCCGCACCGCCGCCGACGTCCATATGGTCAAGCAAATCATCGCCGCGCACCTCAGCGATGTCCCGGTGATTGCCAAACTGGAAAAGCCGCAGGCCATTGATCATCTGGAGGAAATTCTCGAAGCCGCTGACGGAGTCATGGTCGCCCGCGGCGACCTCGGCGTCGAAATGGCGCCCGAAAAAGTCCCGGTCATTCAGAAGCATGTGATTCGCCGCGCCTCCGCCTGGCGCAAGCCCGTCATCACCGCCACCCAGATGCTCGAGTCGATGATCGAAAACCCGCGCCCCACCCGCGCCGAAGCCAGCGACGTGGCCAACGCCATTTTCGACGGCAGTGACGCCGTCATGCTCTCCGCCGAGACTGCCAGCGGCCAGTATCCCCGCGAATCGGTGTCGATCATGTCGCGCATCGTCATCGAAGCCGAGTCCAACAGCAACGACTTCCAGTTCCGCCGCCGCCGCGAGCATCGCGGGCTCTCGGTGGCGGAAACCATCTGCGAATCGATCGCCCACGCCGCCGAAGATTTGCCCATGGGCGCCATCGCCGTCTTCACCGAGACCGGCAACACCGCCCGCATGATTTCAAAATTCCGCCCCAAAGCCGCCATCTACGCCTTCACCCACGTCGACCCGGTCGTGCACCGCATGAATCTTTACTGGGGGGTGCATCCCGTGCGCTGCCGCCAGGCGCGTTCCGCGGAGCAGATGGTGACGATGGCCGAGCAGGATCTGGTCCGCCGCGGCCTGCTCAAGCCCGGAGACGTGCTGGGAGTGGTCTCCGGTACGCGCCAGGCCTCCGGTTCCACCAACCTCATGCGACTGCATGTGGTCACCGACGAAGAAGCCGAAAACATTGTTCGCCCGACGGAGTCGCACCGAAAGAAGCCCAGGAAACACTAATGTGGGGACAGCCGCCCTCGGCCGTCCGGTCGAGCGAAGCTCGACAGCCCCGCCGCACGGTATAATCCCCGCTTATGCCGCAAGAGATACTCTCGGTGGCTGTCTGGGAGCCCGTTCCCGACATGGAAGCTGCGTCGCTGGCCACGCTTGCCGAACTCACTGCCATCGTGACCGCCAAAGGATACGGCCGCGATATGCTCTACCGCGACCGCGAAGCCCACTATGTTTTCTTACGCTACTGGAAATCCGAAGAAGCCCGCGAGGCCGCCCTCGAAGATCCCGACATGCAGCGCTGCTGGGCGCGGTTGGGAAATGAAATTCAAATCGTGAAAGTCTACGAAACTCTGACCGAGGTGCCCCTGCACACGTAGGGACGGACGCATTCGTCCGTCCGGCCTGGGCAAAGCCCGGCCGCTGCGAGGACGATTTAGAATGATCCCTTGTCCCAGACCTTCATCCGCGAGTTCGCCGACAACGCCGTCGACCCCAAAGTCCGCGGCTACCTCCATCTGCCTGCGGCTCCAAGCCACGATGGTTTGGTTCTGACCCACGGCGCTGGTTCAAACGCGCAAGCTCCGCTGCTCGTTGCGCTCGCCGAGACGTTCAGCGCGAACGGCTATACCGTGCTGCGCTGCGATCTCCCCTACCGCCAGTCCCGTTCCTTCGGTCCGCCCGGCCCCGGCGACGCCGCTCGCGACCGCGCCGGTCTGAAGAATGCCCTCAGCGCACTGAAAAAAATGATTTCCGGCCGTCTCTTTCTCGGAGGCCACTCCTATGGTGGACGCCAGTCCAGCATGCTCGCCGCCGAGCACCCAGACCTGGTCGCAGCCCTGCTGCTGCTCTCCTACCCGCTGCATCCGCCCCGCAGGCCCGAGCAGCAACGCACCCAGCATCTGCCCGACCTGCGCACGCCAACGCTGTTCGTGAGTGGCTCGCGCGATCCCTTCGGCTCCATCGATGAGCTGAACCAAGCGCTGAAAATGATTCCCGCGAAGACAAAGCTGCTCGCCATCGAAGGCGCCGGTCACGACCTGGGCTTCAAAGGCAAAGCGAAGCAGGAGGAACTGACGAAAACGGTGCTGGCCGCATTCAACGATTTACTGCGTTAACCAGGACGGGCGTATCTCGGTAGTAGTGTATTTGAAAAAGAACGATTCGTATCAGGGCATTGCTTTCACAGTTTCCTGAAAAACTCGCGATTCGTATCAGGGCATTGCTTCAGCGATGCCGTCAACGGGGTGAATGTTTAACGGCTTCAGCCGCTGGGGCAGCCCTGACGTGGGAAGCAGCGGCTAAAGCCGGGCGTGCGTTGAAAAGCGGTGTGGCATGCCTGAAGGCATACCCTGATACGAAGCTTCCGTATTGCAATACCGGTATCTCGACATCCGCAATGCCGTAGCCGTTGACCGCTGGAGCAGAGCGGTCGTGACGGCGCAAAACAATGTGGGCGGGCAGGCAATTGATCTGTCGGTTGATCCGTGTGAATCCGTGAAGATCCGTGGCTGACGGCCTAGTTGACCCATCCCGATTTCCCGCCGCCATTCCCTTTGCGCGTGTCGTCATCCGGCGGAATGTAGTTGCCATGCTCGTCGAAGTGGACCTGGCGGTCGTGCTTCGACATGTAGACCTCGAACTTCTTCGCCGCTCGGCGCCGCTTCCAGCGGTAGTACGAATTACGCATGCCGTAATAGCGCTCCGCAAAGCCGACGTTCACCAGCGCCGGCTTGGGCCCCCGTCGCACATACAACCACCCGAAAAGCAATCCGCCGAGGTGAGCGACATAGGCCACATTGCCTCCGCCGGCCATTGCGAATGCCAGCGTTACCACGATCAGGATTCCGACAAAGTACTTCGCCTTGATCAGAAAGGGAAACGGAATCATCATGATTTCGCTTTCGGCGAATAAAATGCCGAATGCAATCAGGATAGCGAAAACTCCTCCGGAGGCCCCCACCGTGGGTGTTGCGGGACTTCCGAGCACGTGCGGATATGAGAAGGCGATGGTGGTTAAGGCGGCTCCGACCACTCCAAGGAAATAGAGCTCGAGAAAACGCCTGCGTGCCCCACGCGCCTTCGATGGCCGCGCCGAACATCCAGAGTCCCAGCATGTTGCCGAACCAGTGCCAGAAGTCGAAATGGATAAAGCTGTAGGTCAGCAGCTGCCAAATCCAACCGTGTGCGACCACTTGCACCGGGTTCAAGGATAGGTAAACAATCGCGAATGCTTTGGCAGGTCCGAATATTTCCAGTACGAGCCGCAGCAGGTAAATGCCCGTATTAATTCCCAGCAGCCATGTCACCGCCCGGGTGAACGGGGGCAGGCTCAACGTCATCGGTTCGCCGGTTCGCCGCACAGGGTTTCCTCTCGTCCAATTCTACTCGTATCTCGGGTGCCCCATGTCTCGCGTATTTTGCGAGACGTGGGCGATCTCACCGCTCCGGAACCGGCACCACCGGCAAACTGCGATGCCCCGCGCCGGTCCACCGCCCGGACCGCGAAGATCACATTATCCTTGGAGAGCTTCATGGTGGCTCGAGTCGCGTTTCCCACCTTCTGCGCGTGCTCCCATTCCGGGCTGGTCGTGGCTCGCCAGACCACCTCATATTCCGTCGCCAGCCCGCCCGGCGAAGCCTCCCACGTCAGCGTCGAGTCGTTCTCCAAATCCTTGGTCAGGATATGAACATTCGCCGGAGGCGCCGGCGCCGCCGCCAATGACGCCAGCGTCGCCGCATTCAGCCGCGCCACGTGCGCCACGTAGTCGTAATCCACAAACTTGGGCAGATCGCCATATTCGACGCCGTTTTCCGTACGCACGTTCTGGTGCTGATGATGAAAGTCCTCGCGAAATTCCGTAAACCGCACCGCCGCGAACCCTTGCTGGTTGAAGGAATAATGATCGCCGCCGCGCAGGTAGCGATCCAGCCGGAACACCAGCATCGGCTTCACGCCCGCATCATAGGTTCGGCCCACATCGGCGATATACCGCGCCAGTTGCCGCGACCCGGAGTCGCTCTCCCCGCCCAGCCCGCGAATGCGCCGCATATCCTGCTCGCTGGCCGCCGCTGGCACGCCCTCAGAGAATACTCGCACCACGGAATGATCCTGCTCGGCACTCTTGTCGCCGCCGACGATGTCGTTGTTGAGCACCGCCTCCAAATCCCAGCCCTGCTCCTTCGCCATCTTCGCGAAATGGCGGCTGCCGTTCAGCCCTTGTTCCTCCCCTGCGACGGTCAGAAAAATGATCGTCGCCGGAAACTTCATTTTGCTCAGCACCCGCGCGCATTCCAGGCTGACGGCGGTTCCGCTGCCGTCGTCATTCGCCCCAGGCGCGTCACCGTTCACGTCGAGCGTGTCGCTGTTGCGCGAATCGTAGTGTCCCGTAACCAGAACCATCCGCTTCGCGTTCGCAGCGATCCGTGCCCTTCAGAACCGCATAAACATTGGTGATTTCTGTTGCCTTCGGAATGCGGTCGGTGGGCTCTTCCGTGAAGCTGTCGGTCTTTACTTCCAGGCATCCGCCGCAATCTTTCGAATAGCGCTCGAACTCCGACTTGATCCATTCCCGCGCCGCGCCAATTCCGCGGCCTTTCGCGATGGACGCATCGTCCTGCGCCGCCAGCGTCAGACGCGTTCCGAAGCTGACCAACTTCTCGATGTTCGCCTGAATTCGCTGCGCGGAAATCTGCCGCAACGCTCGCCGCGATCTGCGGGTCCGCGGCCATCGACGGCTCAGACTTGCCGGACTGCGCTGCGCCACCGCCCACCGCCACGAAAACAACGGCAGCCAGCGCGCCAGTTAACTGCGTCATTCTACGGAAATGGAGCATGGATTGACGGTCCCCGTCCAGAACAATCCCACTGTGGGAGAACAATTCCCGATTCCCAGAAAATCTCTCGTCCCCGGCCTGGAGCCCCTTGACCGAACAGCCGGGAAGAATCTAAATATTATCAGGAGGCTCTAATCGGCGAGGGAGGCTTTATGGTTCTGTGTCCCGAATGCGAAACCAATCTGGACGTCGAAGAGGAAGAGGTCGACGAGGGCGAAGTGATTTCCTGCCCCGAGTGTGGCACCGACTTTGAAGTCGTCACTACCAGCCCGCTGGAGTTGAAAGCTGTGGAAGCAGGCTACGAAGAAGAAGACGAAGAAGAGGCCGAGGAGAACGAAGACGGTGATTACTCCTAACCTTCGCCTGGGCCAGCCTTTTGCCAGGTTGTATCCTCTTGGTTTCCTCCTGATCGCACTTCTCCTGCCGACCTTCCGCCCTCAAGAAGCTCTCCTCGCAGCCCAGAAGCCCAAAGTCAAGCCCTACGCCCTCATCGTCGGAACGGTCTGGGGGCCGGACGATCGCCCGGTGTACGGCGTCAAAGTGAAGATCCGCCGCGCCAAAGACAAGAAGGCCAAGTGGGAAATGTATTCCGACCACAACGGCGAGTTCGCCCAGCGCGTCCCCGCCGGTGAATCCGACTACATCATCTGGGCCGATCTCAAGGGCTTCAAACCCGCCGACGGCAAGCCTCTGCGCCTGGTGCAGGAAGTAACCGTTCACATTTATAACGAGGAACGCGAAGACACCGGACTGCATCTAACCCACTAGTGCTTGGTGTAGCTTTAGCACAACCGTGAGACAATAGCCCTGCATGAATCGCAAACGATCCGTGATCAAGGCTGTAACCGTGGCTTGCGCGCTGCTGGTAGCTCTGGGTGCGGTGTCCAGTGCCTCGCCCGACAAGAAGGAAAAGACGGTTGGGCGCCTGCTGTTTGGCAAGGTGCTCGATCCCCAGGATAACCCGCTTCCCGATGCTGTTGTCTATGTAACCAACACGCGCACTCGCGCTGTCAAAACCTATATCGTCGGCCCCGACGGCACCTACCGTTTCCCGGCGCTCTCGACTGCCGTCGACTACGAGGTCTACGCCCAATACAAGGGCCACAAAAGCGACACCAAATCGGTCAGTCAGTTCGACGACCGTTCCCAGGTCTACATCGATCTCAAGGTAGATATCCGGTAACGCCCAGCCGCACCTTGTCGTGCAACTTTTTGGTGCCTTTCCGGGTTCAACATCATTGGGATATCTGTCTGGAGGATACCGTGAACGAATTGCGCGCTTCTCGTAAACCCCACCGTCGCCGCCCTGGCTGCGAAGGCGGTGCTGGCGTGCGTGACGCTGCTTTGCGCCGCATCCGCGTTGGCCCAAGGCGGCGCCATGAGCCCCTACCAGGATGAAAAGGATGGCGTCAGCGCCGGCGGCAAATGGATGATGTTCCAGTCGGAAGACAAGATGACCGGCGCCAAGAAAGTCCGCTTCGAACTTCTGTCGGATAACTACTTCCGCGAAGATCCAGACTACAAGCCCAGAGTCGAACTCTCCTGCTACGATGGCAAGCTGAAGTTCGCCGAGTTCAATCCCGGCGTGCGGCTTCCTCCACCCGAATCGCCCGGGTTTTTGGGGTCAGCCTCAGCTGGAAGTTATGGTCCGCATCGACGACACCCACAGCTATCAAGGATGGAACTGGATGCGCGGCCACTTCCTTTCGATGGACAAAGGCACGACTCGCGGCCTGATCGGCGCCCAAATATTTAAAGTCGAACTGCCAACCCGCAGCGGCCGCCAGATTGCCGAGTTCTCCCCCGCGGGCCTGAACCTCGATCAAGTCCGGCAGGCCTGCGATCTCACGCCCAAAAAGCCCAGCAAAGACTAGATGATCATGTAGGGGGGAAGATGATCATGTAGGGAAGGCCATGTGGGGACAGCCGCCTCGGCTGTCCTTTTTCTGACCGGTCTCCTTACCTTGATGTTGATCGCTCGCGGGTGCCCATTTTTGCCGCGTCATTTGCGGCAAAAGTGGGGATTTTCGAGGGAGCGATCCGACCGGCGCAGCGATCTGACCGGCGCAGCCCGGCGGTGTTCCACGTACGCGCCAGCGCAACCCCGCTGGCACTTGCTTCCGCGTCCCTCTACTGGCACTTTGGAGTATTACAGGCGAGGTGCCGATGGACAGCAGCGTCATCACAGGGCTGGCACTCTTTCTGTTCGTAGCCGGTGTGCTCATTTACACCGTCATCCTCTACAACGGGCTGGTGCGCTTGCGCAATGAGAATGACCGCGCCTGGGCCAACATCGACGTGCTGCTCAAGCAGCGTCACGACGAGATCCCCAACCTGGTCGAGACCGTCAAGGGATACATGCAGCACGAGCAGCAGACGCTTCTGGCCGTGACGCAGGCGCGGGCCGCGTCGATCAACGCGGCCAGCATCGGGCAGAAAGCCGTGGCCGATTTGCAGGTGGCGAGCGCGCTGCACGGGCTGTTTGCCGTGGCCGAAAATTATCCGCAGCTCAAGGCCAACGAAAACTTCCTCAAGCTGCAAAACCGCATCAGCGAACTCGAAGAACGCATCGCCGACCGCCGCGAGTTCTTCAACGACGACGTCAACAGCTACAACACCCGCATTGCCCAGATTCCCGACGTGTTCGTCGCCAGCTTCATGAGCCTGAAGCCTCGTCCCATGTTTAAAGTCTCCGACCAGGACCGCAGGCAGGTGGAGGTGAGCTTCCCGGGCCAAGGCGCTGCAGGAGCGTAATTTCGTGTGTGGACGCGGGCGACTCGCCCGTGTTTCTGGCTTGCGTGGGTCGGACACTCCCTTCGACAAGCTCAGGGCAAGCTCTGTCCGACGCTTTTGATTTTTACCCCTAGCTTCTGTGTGCGAGGAGGGTCTTTTGAAATTCCCCATCTTGGCGCCGGCGTCGGATGCCACAGGCGCTAAAGCGCGGTATCCTCCTTGCATGTTGACGCGGCGCTGAAGCGCCGCTCTTCCACGTTGCTGCCACTGTCCCGCGGAACTGCCGTGGAAGAGCCGGGCTTCAGCCCGGCGTTGGGCGTTCCATCCGTATGGGCTTCAGCCCTTGTGGTCCCTGCGAAAGGCTCTCGGTAGCTTTCTTTCGAACCTACCCCAGCAGCTTGGCGGCGTCTTTGGCGTAATACGTGAGAATGATGCTTGCGCCCGCGCGGCGGATGCTCAGTAACGATTCCATCATGACGCGGTCGCGCTCGATCCAGCCGTTCTGGGCGGCGGCTTCGATCATGGCGTATTCGCCGGAGACCTGGTAGGCGGCCAGCGGCAGGTCGAAGCGGTCGCGGGCGGCGGCGATCACATCGAGATACGGCATCGCCGGCTTGACCATGATCATGTCGGCGCCTTCTTCGATGTCGGCTTCGATTTCGCGCATGGCCTCGCGCAAGTTCGCCCCATCCATCTGGTAAGAGCGGCGGTCGCCGAACTGCGGCGCCGAATCGGCCGCCTCGCGGAACGGGCCGTAAAAGCCGGAGGCGAATTTGGCGGCGTAGGAAAGGATCGGCGTGTTGATGAGGTCCGCTTCGTCCAGCGCCCTGCGGATGGCGGCGACGCGGCCGTCCATCATGTCGGAGGGCGCGATGATGTCGATGCCGGCCTTCGCCAGCGAGACCGAGGTGCGGGCCAGAAGTTCGAGCGAAGCGTCGTTTACGATTTCGTAGTCGGTAGCGGCGACGACACCGAGATCCCTCGCTTCCGCTCGGGACGACAACTTTCTTTGCGGGCGGTTCGGCTACGGCTGCTCCCAGGGATTTCGGCTTTGATGCGGCTCTAACGATTCCGCAGTGGCCGTGCGACATGTATTCGCACAGGCAAACGTCGCCCATCAAGACCAGGCCGGGGACTTCACGCTTCATGGCGCGGGCGGCCTGCTGCACGATGCCATCCTCGGCCCACGCCCCAGTGGCGACTTCGTCCTTCTTTTCCGGCAGGCCGAACAAAATCACCGCGGGGACGCCCAGGGAATGCGCTTCCCGCGCTTCTTTCACCGCCTCGTCCACCGACAGATTGAACACGCCGGGCATGGAGCGCACGGCCTTGCGGACGCCTTCTCCAGGACAGACGAACATCGGGTAGACGAAGGCTTCGGGGGTCAGGCGGGTCTCACACACCAAGTTGCGCAGCTCCGCGGTGCGGCGCAGCCGGCGAAGGCGGGTCACGGGGAATGCCATGGCAGGTCACCAGGGGAAGGTTGGAATCCATGCGCCTTCCTGCCTCGATTCTAGAACATCTTTGGGGCGGAAGCATCGACCAGGTCGAGAGGATGGGATAGAGCAGAGCGAAACCCTCCGCCCCGCACCTCGCCCAGGGGGTGTGACGTAAGTAACCTGCGGGATTCCAAACGGACCTCGGAATCCTCAATTAAGTCCCATAGAATTAGGGCGGATGAGTCTGTTCCGACGCCACCGTTGGTTTGTCGCAGCGGCCGGGATTACTGCGGCCTTTGCTGCTGTGCTGGCGATTGCCCCGCGGAGCGCCGGGCTGGCTGCATTTTCCGACCTCGTGGTCCTGGCTCTGATGTCGGCAGTAGCGGGGGTCACGCTGCTCAATGCCGTGAGCCGGCCGGGGCACGAGCGCGGTTTCTGGGCGCTGATGACCCTGGGCTTCTTGCTGTGGACGTGCAATCAGGCGGCCTGGACCTATCACGACATCATCCTGCATCGCCAGATCCCCGATCCATCGTTTTACGACGTCATTCTCTTCTTTCATGCGGTGCCGTTGATTGCGGCGGTGGCCTGGCGTCCGGATCTGCTCAAAAAGGAAGGGAAAATCCACCTCAGCCTGCTGAATTTTCTGATGCTGCTGGGATGGTGGGTGTTTCTCTACGCCTTCCTCGTGGTGCCGCACCAGTATGTCGCGCTGAACGTCAAGTTGTACGACCTCCACTACGACCGGCTCTACCTGCTGGAGAATGCGCTGCTGCTGGCGGTGTTGGGGCTGGCGGCAGGGACCAGTTCGGGAGGATGGCGCCGGCTCTACCTGCATTTTCTCGGCGCTTGTCTGGTGTACGGCACCGGGTCTCAGTTGCTCAACCGCGCCGTATCCAGCGGCACCTACTACCCGGGGAGCCTGTATGACGTTCCCCTTATCGGGGCCGTGGCGTGGATCGGGGCGGCGGCGGCATCGGCGCCGGGATGGGATCTGCAAAGCGATCACCTTAGCTTGAACCCGCAATGGAGGAGGGTAGTTCCTCGGCTGGCCATGGCCGCGCTCCTGTCGCTGCCGGTGTTGGGGGTGTGGACCGTCTTGCTGGACAAATCAGGCGCACCATCCCGCACGTTCCGCGTGTTTGCCGTGCTGGCGGCGATGTTGTTGCTGGGAGCCTTCGTGTTCCTGCGGCAGTATTTCCAGGACCAGGCGCTCATGACCCTGTTGCAGGACTCGCGCCGCGGATACGAAAGCCAGAAACGCCTGCAGAGCCAACTGGTGCAGAAAGAGAAACTGGCTTCCTTGGGCCACCTGGTGGCGGGCGCGGCCCACGAGATTAACCATCCCCTGGCCGCCATTATGAGTTACTCCGAGCAACTCTGGTCCAAGGAACAGCTCACCGCGGAACAGGACTCGCTGGTGCGCAAGATCGTGAACCAGGCCCGGCGGACGGGCGATCTAGTCGCCGACTTGCTGAGCTTTGCCCAGCAGTCGCCGGGAGAGAAAGTTCTGGTCGACCTCAGCGTGCTGCTGCAGCGCGCGACCCAGATGCTCGAGTCGCGGCGCCCAGGCGGCAAGATCCGCGTGGGGCTGTCTATTTCCGTGGATTTTCCCCGGGTGCACGGCAATGCCAACCAGTTGTTCCAGGCTTTTGTCGAAATCATCGAGAATGCCATGGATGCGCTCGACGAGGCCGGAGGAGGCGCCCTGGAAATTACGGCGCACCGCCTGGGCGAGGAGGCTGTGCTCCAGTTTTCCGACACCGGACCGGGGATCCGCGAGCCGGAGCGGGTTTTCGATCCGTTCTATACCACCAAGCCCGTGGGGAAAGGCACCGGCCTGGGCTTGAGCGCTGTCTACGGCGTCATCCAGGATCACGGCGGGCAGATCACTTGCCAGAATAAGCCCGAAGGCGGAGCGCTGTTCATTATCCGGATCCCGGCCGCAGTGGAATCGGCGGTGCAGGGGGCGGGCGCGGGCGCGGACTGAGCGTCGCGACTCCGTACTCTTCAAATTTTCCTCTCTTTCACCTTTTTCTCTCGACCGCTGCACCATCTTCACATCTCTCAAACTTTTCCAGCACCGTTGTGGCGTTCTGCTCCTGTACCATGAAATGCGATGGCGGGAGAACTGCATCACAGTTCGGCGCGTGTGCTGGAGTTCGACGCCTTGCGCGAACTCCTGCGCGGATACGCCTCTTCGCCCCTCGGGCAGAAGCGCATCACCGCGCTCGCGCCGTCGACCGACCACGACTGGATCAACCGCCAGCAGGAACTGGCTGGCGAGATTCGAGAATTCCGGCGCGTGGGCGGGCGGTTTGATTTCTCCGCGCTGATTGAAGTTGGTCCCCTGGTTGAGAAGTCGCGTATCGCGGGAGCGGCCCTGGAGACTACCGAGATTCGCGACGTGATCCTGGTGGTCGATCGCGCGGCGGAGTGGCGCGAGATTGCTCTGCATCCTCCGGCCAATATGAAGTCCGACTGGCACGGGGTGCGGGCGCTCTCGGACCAGATCGTCGATTTCACCGAATTCCTGCGCTCGTTCCGCAACAAGATCCAGCCCGATGGAACTCTGGACGACAAGGCTTCGCCCGAGCTGGCGCGCATTCGCCGCGAGATCGAAAAACAGCGGCGCTCAATTCAGGAATCGCTGCGCGGCTATCTGCGGCGCCTGGCCGAGGGTGGCACCGTGCAGGATGAACTGGTCACCATCCGCGGCGAACGCTTTGTCATCCCCGTGAAGGTGGAGCAGAAGCGGCGCGTGCAGGGGGTGGTGCACGGCGCCAGTTCGAGCGGACAGACGGTGTTCGTCGAGCCCCTGGAGACCATCGAACAGAACAACGAACTGGTGCGGCTGCTGGAGGAGGAACTGGCGGAGATTCACCGCATCCTCCTCGAAATGACGCAGCGCATCGGAGCCCAGGCCGCGGAGATTCTGACCGCGGTGGATGTGCTCGGCGAACTCGAACTGCAATTCGCCAAAGCGCGATTCGCCGAAGACTACAACTGCGTGGCAGTCCAGCTAACCGTGGAGCCGCCAGGTTCATGTGGGGACGGCCGCCCCGGCCGTCCGGCGAGCGCCGCTCGCCTGCTGTTGCATAATGCGAGGCATCCCCTGCTGGAGCGAAACCTCAAGCAGAAGGGTGTGACCGTTGTCCCGGTCACTGTGGAACTGGAAGGCGACCGCCGCCAACTCATCATCACCGGCCCCAATACCGGCGGCAAGACCGTCACCCTCAAGACCGTCGGCCTGCTCTCCTTGATGGCGCAGTCGGGCCTTCCCGTGCCCGCGGACCGCGCTGACCTTCCCGTGTTCGATGCCGTGCTCGCCGACATTGGCGATTACCAGTCGATCGAGCAAAATCTTTCCACCTTCTCCGCGCACGTCACCAACATCGATTTCATCTCGCGCATCGCAACTCCGCAGTCGCTGGTGCTGCTCGACGAACTGGGCTCCGCCACCGATCCGGAAGAGGGCGCCGCTCTGGCCGTCGCCATTGCCGGACACTTTGGCGGCATCGGCTGCATGACGGTGATCTCCACTCATCACACTTCGCTCAAGGTCTACGCGGCGAACACGCCCGGCGTGGTGAACGCGTCAGTGGGTTTTGATGAGGCGACCCTGCAGCCCACGTATGAATTGAAGGTCGGCGTGCCGGGAGCGTCGGCGGGCATCAACATCGCACGGCGGCTGGGATTGAATCCCGCCATCATCGACAGCGCGCGCTCGCGCCTGGGAACTCAGGCCCGCGACGTCGGACAATTCCTCGACAAGCTGCATGCCGACCTGCGCGAAGCGGAACACGAACGCCTGCGCCTGAAGACGCGCGAACAGGATCTGGAGCGCGAGAAAGCGCATCTCGCCGCCGAGGGACGCAAAGACCAGCAGGCGAAAATCCGCGAGATGGAGAAAAAGCTGGAAAGCCTGCTGCGCGATTTCGAGTATCACGCACGCGAGGCGGTCAATGCGGTGCAGGATCGCGCCGCGGCGCAGAAGCTTTCCAAAGACGCGGAGCGCAGAATTGCGAAATTGCGCCGCGAGTTTCGCGAGCAGTTCGATTCGACCGTGGTGGCCCACTCCACCGGGGCCGATCACGGCGATCCCCACGCCCAGCCCCAGGTCGTGAAGCACGTTTCCGAGGGCGACACGGTGAAGCTGAAGTCGACCGGGCGTCCGGCGCGGGTGGTGCGCAAGGTCGACGACCATCATTTCGAAGTGGAGATGGGCGCGATGAAGATGAAGATCGCGCGCGACGACATCGCCGAAGTGGTGGCCAGCGCCCAGGGTCCGGCGGCGGAATCCCCCGTAAAAGCAGCACGGGCGCGCGGGATCTCCGTCTCGCTCGAAAACGAGGGCGCCAACGTCCCCAGCGAGATCAACGTGATCGGGCGAACCGTCGACGAGGCCTCGCGCGAAGTGGAGAAATTTGTAGACCGCGCCTTTCTGGCCGGGCTGCCGCGGGTGCGCGTCGTCCACGGCAGCGGCATGGGCATTCTGCGCAAGGCCCTGCGCCAGTTGCTGCAGCAACATCCTCACGTGGCGTCGGTGGCCGAGCCTCCGCAGAATGAAGGTGGAGGAGGCGCGACGGTGGTGGAGTTGAGAGTGTAAGCCCGGACATCGGACTTCAGACGTTCGACCTGGTCTGTCAAAAGACCTCGTCTGTCAAATAGTCTTGTGTAGGGTCCGGCTTCAGCCGTGCCGCTCAGGACTTCCTACCACAGGATCTTCTTCCAGTTCTCATCGTAGAGAGCATCGCGGGCGGCCGTGGCAATGGCCTTCTTATCCTTGGCCGAGAGGTCATTGGAAAGAATATTGTCAGGGTTGGTGGGATCGGCGACCACGGCCTGCTCAAATCGATTGGATAGATGGCGAAGCACGGCCAGAATGTTATCCGCCAGTTGTCCGAAGCGCTCCGAGCCCAGGGCGCGCAGCACGGTGAGTTCGAGGTAGAGCGAAGGGAAGTCCAGGGACATGCGCTCGCGCCAGATCTTGAAGGCGCAGATTTCCTGCTGGCGTCCGGAGTTGGCGATCAGATGAACGTGCCGGGCGACGTCGGTATGGACCGCCTGGCCGGATCGCTTGTTGAACAACGTGTTCCCCGAAGCTTCGCCGTCGCGGCAGGCGGGGATCAGGTCCACGTTGAGTCCTCCGCTCTGCAAGCGAATCGAAACGTCGCGGGTGTGCGGGCGCTGGTCGTGATCCGTCAGGTATTCGAACAGGCTCCAGAAGATGTTTTTCATCTCCATGCCGGGGACCGGACTGAGCGCGATCAGAACATCCACGTGCGACGACAGAGTGATGGCCGTGTTCTTGGCATAAGCCCCCGACAGCGTCAGCCCCAGCAGGTGTTCCTTGCCCCATTGCTTGAGCAGAGGCAGCACTTTGTCGGCGGCGCGATGCGAGGTAGAACTGGTGTCGGGAATGACCCGGTATTTCTCGACAATCGAGGCAGCGTATTGATCAACCGTAGGCACGGCGCGAAACTTGCCCTCGGGAACTCTATCGGCAGATTCGGCGAAGAGTTGAGACGGCGAGTGACGACGGCGTTACCCTCTCGGTTTGGGGAAGGTTTGTGGAAGGGCACGGCTTCACAGAGTGCTGAAAAACTCAAGATTCGTATCAGGGCACCGCTTTAGCGATGCCGTAAGTGCAGCAGAATCAATTCCGGCTTCAGCCGCTGCGCGCTACCAAGTAGCCCGAGAGTGCGTTTTTCAGCACTCTGTTTAGCCCTATGGTACGGTTGTGATCCGACCCGTAGGAGAGTGCCCGCTCTTCGTGGTTGAGCCGACCGATCACGCTTTGGCAATTGAACAATCTTCAGGAATCACTCGGGACAGGGCCTTGGCGATGGCCGCGCTGTTGTTGCATCAGGTGCGAGGTGGTTTCCCCGAAGCCTTTAAGGGCTAGGTTTTCCATTCCTTTCAACCGCTAACCCTCGATTCCCACAGATTCTCCACAGCATTCCCGCTCCGGTATATTTCTTTCAGCGGCTTTCTCCCTGACAATCCATGAGGAGAGTTCTGTCCCGAAGTTGCGTAAACCTACATGGCGAACCCTGGCGATTTCGCGTACACGGTCAAGCAGCAGGCGGACATCGTCCGCATCATCGGCGACTACATCAAGCTGAAGAAGGCCGGGGCGCAGAACTACTCGGGGCTCTGTCCCTTTCATGGCGAGAAGACGCCGTCATTCTCGGTGCATGCCACGCGGCAGTTCTATCACTGCTTTGGCTGCGGCGTCTCGGGAGACGTCTTCAGCTTCGTGCAGAAAATCGAGAACATCACCTTCCCCGAATCCGTGCGGCTGGTGGCGCAGAAGCTGGGCATTCCCCTTCCCAAGGCCAGTTATTCCACTCCCGGCGAGGCCAGGGAAGCACGCCTGCGCGGACAGTTGCTCGATGTCCATGAGCGCGCGGTGTCGTTTTTTCAGGAGTGCTTGCGGCGTCCGGAGGGAGCGCGCGCCCGCGAATACCTGGCGGGCCGCGGACTCGATCAGGAGATGATCGCCCGCTTCCGCATTGGCTACGCGCCGGACTCCGGTTTCCTCCTGCGCGACCGCCTGAAGGAAGAATTCAGCGAAGAAGTCCTCCGCGAAAGCGGCCTGTTTTCGTGGAAAGAAGCTCCGAGCTCCGAGCCACGAGCTGCGAGCAATCAAACTCAAGGTGCGGACGATCATCCGCAGCGAAGTGCAGAGGTCCTTCGGGCCCAAAAGGCGAGCCCTCAGGATGACCAGGGTGGGGGTGGCTCGGAACTCGAAGCTCGTGGCCCAAAACTCGCCGCCATGTACTCCAAGTTCCGCAACCGCGTCATGTTCCCCATCGCCAGCGAAGCGGGCAAGGTGATTGCCTTTACCGGGCGCACGCTGGCGGCGGATGAAAAATCCGGGCCCAAATATTTGAATTCCCCAGAGACCGCGATCTACTCCAAGGGCAAGGTCCTGTTCAATCTCGATCTCGCCAAGGAATGGATCAAGAAGTTCGATTACGCGATCCTGGTCGAAGGCCAGATGGATTGCATTTCCGTCTATGCCGCCGGATTTCACAACGTGATCGCCAGCTCAGGCACCGCCTTCACCGAGCTGCAGGCCAAGCTGCTCGGGCGCTTCAGCAAGAATGCGGTAGTAAACTTCGATCCCGATACGGCGGGAGCCAAGGCGACCGAGCGCACCCTGGGCTTGCTGGTCGAGGAAGAATTTCAGCTCAAAGTGCTGACGCTGGAGCAGGGATTCGATCCCGATCTCTACATCCGGCGCAAAGGCAAAGAGGCATACGGGGCCGCGCTCAAGACTTCGCAAAAATATTTCGACTACCTCATCGAGCGCGCCCGCACGCAGTTCCCCGTGCGCAGCGCCGAGGGCAAGGTCAAAGCCTTGAATTTCCTCTTGCCCCACATCCAGCGCATCCCCAGCCGGATCGTGCGCGACGAACTGGCGCACGAGATCGCGCAAAAGCTGGGCATCGATTCAGCGGTCTTGCGGCAGGAACTGCGGCATGCCGCTGGGACCCGCGCGACTTCCGCCGTCAAGGCCCCGGCCGAGGCCCAGATCACCGACGCGGAAAAGATTCTGATTCGCGCCCTGGCCTCCGCCCGCCAGATGTCTGGCGAAGAGCATCTTTCCGCCCGCGACGGTGCCGAAGAAGAATTTGATCCGGCGCGGCAGGCCCAGTTTGTTCTGCAGAACGAAGCCCTGCATCGCGGCCTCGCCACCGAATCGCTGGCCGAGTCCCTGCTCAACGCGGGGCGCGAAGTTGCCGATGTTCTGGAGGTGCCGGCCACCGAATCCGATCGCCGCATGCTGGCCTCAATCCTGCTCAAGGAAGACGAAGAGCTCACGGCGGAAGTATTGGATGCCGCGGTCCGGGCCCTGCGGCGGATTCACTTGCGCCGTCGGCAGGAGGAAGTGCAGCAGGACCTCAAAAAGCCCGGCCTCGCTGCCGACAGGGACCGGCTGCGGGAACTACTGACCGAACTGGAGCGAATCAGCCGGGCGCTGCGCGATCCTAGCCTGGCCGAAGATGGCCTGAAAATGTCTGGAACGAAGAAAAGTGCTTGAAACAAAAAGGCTTTCCCAGCCATCTAAGTATCTAGGAGAATTGAAGATAGCGGCGGGCGCGGGCAGAAAAAGGTGGGCAATCGATAGACGGCTCAGCGTTTATGTGCTAAACTCTGAAAGTTTGTGCTAGGGCACAATCCCGCAAGACCCCAGATTCCCACCCTTTCGGAAACTTTACCACACGCTCCTGTGGAGCGGAAATGAGTAGTTTAAGGACACCTCTTGGCTCTTGACGACAAGTTCGATGACATCAAAAAGCTGATCGATACAGGCAAAGAGAAGGGATATCTCACCTACGACCAGGTAAACGACCTGATCCCGCACGATGTGCACAGTCCCGAAGACCTGGATGATCTGCTGACCACGATCGGTACGCAGGGAATCGACGTGCTGGAAGGCCCCAAGCTGCCCTCCGCCACGCTCGATAAAAAATTCGAAGACTCCGAAGAAGGCGAGGACGTTGAACTCGACCTTACCCCCGGAGCGCTGGAAAAGACCAACGACCCCGTCCGCATGTATCTGCGCGAGATGGGAACTGTGCCGCTGCTCACGCGCGAAGGCGAAGTGGAAATCGCCAAGCGCATTGAGCGCGGCCAAATGCGCGTGCTCAAAGCCCTGTCGCGGTCGCCCATTGTGATCCGCGAATTGCTGGCCATGGGCGAAGACCTGAAGAAGGGCGTGCGCTCGATCAAGGAAGTGGTCACCTTCGACGAAGAAGAGATCACCGACGAGATCCTGCAGAACCGCCTGAACGAGTTTACCGGCAAGATCGACGACATGGCCAAGCTGTACAAAAAGGCCGCGCTGCTCGAAGAAAAGTACCACGAAGTTTCGAAGACGAAGAAGCCGAAGGATCATCGCCGGGCACGGCGCAAGCTGGCGCGCGGCATTGTGGCCGTGTCGCAGGCGGTGCGCAAGCTGGGATTCACCAACGCCGAGCGCAAGCGGCTGATTGAACGCCTGAACAAGACCGTCGACGGCATGCGTTCGCTCGACCGCCAGACGCAAAATCTCGAGCGCAAGGCCGACGCCACTCGCAGCGAAGAGCAGAAAAAAGAATATCGGCGGCAGGCGCGGGCGATTCGCGGCGAAGTGGAAAAGCTGGAACTCGAAACCGGCGTGTCGTTTCAGGAGCTCAAGCGCACCCAGCGCGAGATCATCCAGGGCGACATGGACGCGGAGCAGGCCAAGCGGGAGCTGATTGAGGCCAACCTGCGTCTTGTGGTTTCGATTGCCAAGAAATACACCAACCGCGGACTGCAGTTTCTCGACCTGATTCAGGAAGGCAACATCGGCCTGATGAAGGCCGTCGACAAATTCGAATACCGCCGGGGCTACAAGTTTTCGACGTACGCCACGTGGTGGATCCGGCAGGCCATTACCCGCGCGATTGCCGACCAGGCGCGTACGATTCGTATCCCGGTGCACATGATCGAGACCATCAACAAGCTGATCCGCACCTCGCGGCAGCTGGTGCAGGAACTGGGACGCGAGCCGACGTCGGAAGAAATCGCCAAGCGCATGGACATTCCGGTGGCGAAAGTGCGCAAGGTGCTGAAGATCGCGCAGGAACCGATCTCGCTCGAAACGCCGATCGGCGAAGAGGAAGATTCGCATCTGGGCGACTTCATCGAAGACCGCGGCGTGGTTTCTCCGGCCGAGGCGGTGATCAACGTGAACCTGAAGGACCAGACGGGACAGGTCCTGCGCACGCTGACTCCGCGCGAAGAGAAAGTCATCAAGATGCGCTTCGGCCTCGAAGACGGTCAGCGAGCACACGCTGGAAGAAGTCGGGCAGTCGTTCGCGGTCACCCGCGAACGCATCCGACAGATCGAAGCCAAGGCGCTGCGGAAGCTGCGGCATCCATCGAGGTCGCGGAAGTTGCGGGCGTTTATGGATGGGGTAAGAGACTAGGTCAGAAGTAAGAAGTCAAAATGCAGAATGGGGCACGGCTTCGGCCGTGCCTTTTTCTTGGTTATAGCGCTTCTTCCAGATTCGTTGCACGCAGCCTTTTAATTTGGTGGCCGCACTACTCGTACCTTGCGGTCGGTTGCTACCACGAAACACCCGGCCCAGCGACTGACTTCCTCATGCTGGAATACTTCGCGAATACGGCGGATGAGGGTCTGGCGGTCGGGGGAACGGAGTCGAACGAGCAAGATTCCGTGATGCGTTCCTGGAGCAAACAGGCGAAGGTCGGAGAAGTCGAGATCTTGCGTGATCAGAAATCGCTCGTCTCGCTGCGCTGCTTCCCAAACGTCGCGGTCGCTTCCGCCACTGAGGTTCTCTTCAGCAACGGTGTGAACGTCGTGGTGGAGACTCGCTAAGATTGCAGTGAGATGTACCGGAAGGTTTTCGTCGAGTTTGATCTTCATCAGAAGTGCGGAGTGGCTGGGACCGGCAGGTCTTCTTCCGCCGAAGCCGCCGCGAACGCAATCGCGGCTTGCACATGCTCAGCTTTCAGGGCGGGAAAGTCGGTAAGAATTTCTTCGACGGAATCTCCGGCAGCCAGGCTAGCCAACACCGTGCGAAGAGTAACCCGGGTGCCCCGGAAAACCGGTTCCCCACCACAAATCTGCGGGTCTCTTACGATCTTGTCTTCGTGGTTCATCGCCGGACGTCCCCCTCCCGAGCCGTGATGGGTCTTCCCCCCAGAAAGCATCATACCATCGCGGCCAACTGAGTCTCCTGCTTGGATTACGCGAACGCATCAGGCCAAGTCGAAGCCAAGCCACAGCGGAAGTTGCGATATCCGTCAAGCTCGCGAAAGCTGCGGGCGTTCATGGATGGGGTGCGGGACTAGGCGAACGTCTAACCGCAGCGGGAAGCCAGACGCAAATCATGAACGTAGCTTCTGGGCGAGCAGTCGCGCCCATCTTCTTGTTCCGCACAGCCATGGACTGATCCCCTTCAATCGCAACGTCAATCTATCGCGTAGGCTACTCCCCAACGTCTTTGTAAGCTGACGAATTTCTCAGGCGACTGTTTCAACGAAACGCCGTTTGACCTTGGCTCTGTTTCGAAACCTGAAAATAGAAAAGGCTTATATTCGGCTGCCTTGAGCAACCACGGCAGGAGCGCGCCGGCTGCTTCACTACTGCAATCGGCCATTTTTTCTATGTCGTCTTCGACACGGACCACGAATTCTTCATCACGAGTTCGGACTACGAGCGGGGTCCCCATTCTCAAGGTGAAACCGGCGACCGGTTGCTGGACCCCGGACCGAATTAACCGATCTAGCAGTGCGGACACCGCTTCGGTAGCAAAGAAGAATGTGCTTGGCCTGATTCCGTAGAGGATCAACTCGGCTGAGTTTGGAAAGGCGGCTATAACATCAGGGTAGGCAGTTAACTCGGACACAACTTCTTCGGGCGGTCGCTCCACCGACTTGAACCAAGTCCCGAATTTTGTAAGTTCGATCGGCAAGTCGGGAAGTAGTGTCTCCTTGAAGGCCGTTCCAATCGACGCAAGATCCGCTTCTGACGCACTGAACAACTCGCGCTCAAGAGCAATAGTTTCCGCAGATGCTGGGACTGCCGCACTACCGGCGAGTGCCTCGTACACCTCCGCAATCCAGAGCGCATCGACCGGCTCAGGGCGAGCGGGCAAGACTAAATCCTGTCGATCAAGAGCTGCAAGCACCTCGACAGATCGCTCCCTGACTTCCCTGAGCAGAGTGGTGTCTCCCGGAGACATCAGCACCTTATGAAGCAAAGACTCTGGATTCATGGTTTCTCCTTTCGACGCCTGAGCGCTCCCCACATCGACCTTTCCATCCTTAGATTCAAATCGCCTTAGCGCCTCGACAATGACACGTGCGTTACGAGCCTTCGCTCGCCTCACAGCCTCGATAGTCGTGGCAAGTAGCGTTGCCGTTTCGTGAATCGACCTGCCGTCGAGCCAAATTGCTTCTGCTACCTTCCAATCATCGTGCCCGACGTCGGGCGGTCTTCCGAACAAAGCGGTCAATCGTCCCAAGATGCATATGAGTTCCTCTCGAATCGCATATCTCGACAGTCCGGTCTTCTTGGCCAAATATCGCTCTGATCCTCCGCCTTCATGAAGATATGCCGACAGCAGTTGCCGGTCGCGGCCAGGAAGGGAGGCTATCGCATCAGTCCAGTTCTTATAATCCAGCCAGAATCCGATATCCGGGCGAGCTCGATGTGGAATCTCAACAGTCTCCAACAGCATCGGGTCAACGAGTGCGTTCTGTAGTCGCTTCAATCTGACGATACGTGGTCTGGCAAAGTGGACAAACGCCACATAGACATAGTTCTCAAGGGATCCCTTGTTGGGATCGAAGTGAGAGCTGACCGTCGGCCATACGTCGATGAAGAAGTCATGAATGAAGTCGAGCGCATCAGTCGGTGGGAGAGCGAAACCATTTCGAGCCAGGGCCCCGAGAGCACGGAGCAGGATTGGCGTCAGTTTTTCGTAGGCGGTGCCGAGATCATCACCGGCACTAACCAATGAATCCGACGCTCGTAATCGATTGAGTTCGGCCTTTGACCGCATCACCTTCGGACTCCCTACCAATTTAATAGCGGTTAGGCCCTCTGACTGGCCGGAACAAATACTATGTCTCGTAACGTCTTTTGTTTGTTATGGTTGCGGTTCACGGAACCGTTTGACCTCTGTTGGCTCGGGGCCAGAGTACAACCCTTATCGTGCTCGGCCAATTTGGCAGAAGTTCGCCAACCGGTCGAAATCCGACCGATCTTTCGATGTGTGTTTCGGATTCCCAATGAACTGTTGACCCATCGTCATACAGGCGGTGAACAAGCAGCGTGTTTGGCCAATGGTCCTGCCGTGCCGGGCGTTCTCCTGTGATGGTCGTCCAGTCATACGGAAGCGTGCTCAGTTGTGTTGTTGTGCCACACCGAGCCTCCAAGAACTTCACGGTTTGTTTCAAGTGAGTCGCTTCCAATACCTGGGTCAGAGGAGGTTGATGTATGTGCCCACACAATAGCACCGAGATGTCATGCTCGATGATGAAATCCTTTAGTGCTCCCTTCGAGGCAGAGGTCATTGACAATGTCACGCCCGCTGCCGAGTACGAATGATGTAGTAATAGTACTCTGATCTCTTTGTCTTCCGGGACGCCGAGGTTGCCCGAGAGTTTTTGCAGTTGCGATCTAAACGCTCCCCGAGCGAGAACCCTGTTTGAACCATAAGGCGATACGTCTGCATCACTATCTATGCGCAGAAGTCGGATTGTAGTTCCGGTGGAGAACTTTAATAGGTTCTGATCGGGTAGTAGTTTAAACCGCTTAGCGACTTCGCCACTGGGAGGGCCGAGGATAACTGGCGCTCCGGGCCAATGGTCGTGGTTTCCTGGCACACATATATTCGCCCAACGAGGGGTCTTCAGCCCGACGTAGTTTCCCTTTGGCGGGCGAAGGACTCTCCCCAGATACTCATCCGCAGTTGAGAACTCATCACTGTTACCGACGGTAGTTAGGTCGCCTGAAATCGCAAGAATAGCCTGTTCTTCACGCTTAATACGATCGAAAAACTGCTCGAGACGCACAAGGGAGCGATAGGGTGTCCCAAGAGACCATCAAAGTGTTTCCACTTGGCCCAGAGTCGCGGGGCCCTCGCATCTCGAGTATTGGGGTCGACGGGCCCTAGATGAAGATCGGAAATGTGAACGACAGTGGCTAAGCGCACGAGATCCTCCTTATCTGAAAATCGCAGCACATTTGCGAGGTCCGCTACCAGACTCAGATTCCCTTTTTTTAAAACTGAGCGGCCATCATGATCTCCTCAAATAAAAAAGGCCACGAGTTATCCCCGTGACCCCCTCAGTCGAGATATTTATACTCTTCCCAGACTGACTTCTCCAAGACCATCTTCTTGCTCGCAGTGCGGCCGCGGCCTGCACGTTTGGGGACATTCTCGCCGACGGATGGTCGCAGTTTTCTAAAGGTTGGACTTGGAGGTGAGACTAGCTAGACAGGCTCGCGCCTTTCCCATTTTGGGAATCGTTCCTGCTTTTCTTTCATTTTTCTTGCTCTTCGACTTCTCATTCCTGTCGAATCGAAGGATAGGACGGCATTGGCGAATTTCCGGATGCTGGTTTTTTGTTCTGACGAAGAGTGGGCGCGGTTGAGAGGAGCGGTTGGCGGGAATGAAGAGGCGGAAGCCGAAGATTATTAAGGACAAGAAGAAGCGGGGAGAGTGGGCGGAGTCGATGTTTCTGGTGCGGGCGGGCGAGGAGGGGTTGCCGGCGAGCAAGCCTTGGGGAGACTCGTCGAGTTACGACTGCGTGGTGGGGCGTCCGGGGAAGTTTGCGGCGGTGCAGGTGAAGTGCACGATCGCGAAGCTGGAGAGTGGCAACGGTTATATTTGCTCGGTGTGCAGCAGTCATAAGCCTTATCCGCCGGGGTCGTTCGATTTTGTGGCGGCGTATGTGATTCTGGAAGATACGTGGTACATCATTCCCGAGGAAGAGATTCGTGGGTTGAAGTCGATCTCGTTGTGTACGGCGGGGCTGGGGTCGGAAGCGAAGTACGAACAGTACCGCGAAGCATGGGGTCTTTTGCGGAAGGCCTCGAAGATCGGCGATCCCGAGGGCAGCGCCGAACAGGCTCCAGCGGTGGAATCTGCCGTGGTGCAACCTTCGAGCGCGGTGGGGCGGATGGAGGCGGCTGCGAAATACTTCATGCGGTATCTGGAACGGGGGAACGTGATTCCGGGCAAGAGCGGCGGCAGAGAGCTAGAGCGAAGGCTACGCTGCGGCCTTCGGCTTCGCCTTCACGAGGACCGGTCGATACGGGATCGGCTGGTCGCCCACGATGGGTCCGTCCCCACATGAGGAATTTCTTTACGGCGTGCAAGTTATTGAAAGATTGGGCTCAGCCGATTTCCGTCGGAGGAATATTAATTCTTAGTTTTCCTCGGTCTTCCACAGGGAAGTCTCATCCTCCACAGTTTCTGCACAACCGGCACGACTTTTTTGTGTTGCGAGGCGCAACAATCTGGCGGAGAGTGGGTTCAGCGAAACGTGAGAGTTCCTGAGCTTGCCGAATGATTGCGGCAGAGCCAGCGGCAGCCGGTGATTCTCGAGGGTGAATTGCCGGGGGACATTCCAGAAACTGCGCGCAAGCGCGACTGGTTGCCCGGGCGTTGCGGCCTCCTCCCCCCCTGCTCCTCGGAGCAAGACAGGGCCGCTGGCCACCGCAGCGGTTGCAGGATCGTGATCGCAAGATGACGAACCGGCAACTGGCTTTGGCAAATGCGGCACTCCTTTGGAGCGCTGTCGGGCTGAAGCGGTCATTCCGCCGCCTCGCGGTGACAAGGCAGAGCAGGAAACCACGAACGAATGCGGTCTCGGGTGGCTGGCCCGGGCCGCATTCTATTTGCGGGCGAATCTCATCCCGCTTGATCTTCGTCTTTTGTTCTCCTACACTCGGGAGGGGATCGACCACGGCTTCGGCTTCGCCATCGCGGGACGGCCGAGGAGGCCGTCCCCACATGTGTGGAGGGCGCCAACTATTTTTGGTTTGGGCTGAGTTTTCCATAGGGCGTGCGTCGCATTCACAAGGGCGTTGCGGATAGTGTTCATTTGCGCTTCCGCAAAATTTACTGAGAGAGAAATCTTTGGCGACTACCGATTACAGCATCAGCACGCTTCCGGCGAACGTAGAGGCCGAGCGCTCGATTCTGGGCGCGATCCTGCTCGACAACTTTGCCTACAACCAGGCTGCCGAGCATTTGCGGATTGAAGATTTCTCGCTCGATTCGCACCGGCGGATTTATTCGCGCATGGTGGATCTGGCGGAATCGTCGCGGCCCATCGACATGATCACGCTGATCGAGGAACTCGACCGGCACAAGGATCTGCAGCCGATTGGCGATGTGGCTACGTGTCGAGCCTGGTGGATGGCGTGCCCGGACCGGCCGAGCATTGAGCACTACGTCAAGATTGTGCGCGACAAGGCGCTGCTGCGCGGGCTGATTTCGGCAGCGAACACGGCGATTGCGCGGGCCAGCGGACCAGTCGGACTCGGCGGAAGACGTTCTCAGCGACGCCGAGGCGGCGATCTTCCAGCTTTCGGAGAAGCGCATTGGGCGCGGGTTCATGGGCATTCAGGAGATCGTCCGCGAATCGTTCGGCTCGGTCGATGCGCTGCTGCAGCGCGGCCAGCGCATCACGGGACTGGCGACGCACTATACCGATCTCGATGAGATGACGTCGGGCTTGCAGCGTTCCGATCTGGTGATCATTGCGGCGCGGCCTTCCATGGGCAAGACCGCGTTCGTCATGAACATTGCGGAGAACGCCGCGATCGAAGATCAGCAGGTGGTGGGCGTGTTCTCGCTGGAAATGTCGCGCGAAGCGCTGCTGATGCGCTTGCTGTGTTCGCAGGCGCGAGTGGATGCGCACAAGATGCGCACCGGTTCGCTGTGGCAGGACGACACGAAGAAAGTGGTGCGGGCGATGGAGCAGCTGGCGCACGCTCCGATTTTCATCGATGACACGCCCGGCATTTCGTTGAGCGAGATGCGCGCCAAGGCGCGGCGGCTGAAGCAGGCGCAGGGCGCGGCTCGACCTGATCATCGTGGACTATCTGCAGTTGATGTCGGGCGGCGGCAAGCGCTTCGAGAATCGTACGCAGGAAGTTTCGGCGATCTCGCGCGGGCTGAAAGCGCTGGCGAAAGAACTCAGCGTTCCGGTGATTGCGCTTTCGCAGTTGAGCCGCGCGCCGGAAAGCCGCGGCGGAGATCATCGTCCGCAACTTGCGGACTTGCGCGAGTCGGGATCGATCGAGCAGGACGCCGACCTGGTGATGTTCATCTTCCGCGAAGAAGTCTACAAGCAGGATGATCCGGAGTTGCAGGGCAACGCCGAGATCATTATTGCCAAACAACGCAACGGTCCCATCGGCAAAGTCAAGATGGCGTTCCTCAAAAATTGCACCCGATTTGAGTCCCTGGCCGAGGGCGGAATGGCGCCGGAGGAGTGAGCTCTCGCATACAGGGAATACCTGTAGATGTGCCTGGGTAAGTCCCTTAGGACCTTGGGGTTGCAGCGACGGCGATTCGCGGGAGCGTCCATCCTGTGGAAAAGCTTGTGGAATTGAAAACCAGCGTTTCGAATCGTCTTGCAGCAAAGACCGATCGGTCGGTTTCGGAAGGCTCGATTTTCAGCCTTTAAATCCATGAATAGTAACCAGTTATGCAATTCATCGGCATTAACATGAGGCTCGGCGCGGCGTGCGTTGAATTCGTTCCGGTTTTGAGATTTGCACATTTCGACGTTCTAGCACTTTCGTTTTGCGGCCGATTTTAGCGGGTTTTCAAGCCGGCCGGCTGCAAGGCAGTTGCAGCGGCGAAACACGGATGTGACAATCGTTTTCCGCGATGTTGCAGGGCGGCGAACTTGGACAGAAAACGGACTCGCTCAGTTGCTGCTCTTCGCCAACCTTCAGGACGGCCAGGAAAGCCTCCTGGGGAATGTCGACGCGGCCGATGCGCTTCATGCGCTTTTTGCCTTCTTTCTGCTTCTCCAGCAGCTTGCGCTTGCGGCGAAATGTCACCACCGTAGCACTTGGCCATGACGTTCTTGCGCATGGCGTGCACGGTCTCGCGGGCGATGATCTTGGCGCCGATGGAGGCCTGGATCGGCGACCTCGAACATCTGGCGGGGAATGAGTTCGCGCATCTTGGAAACCAGAGCCTTGCCGCGTTCGTAGGCGAAGTCGCGGTGCACGATGATGGAGAGCGCGTCGACGGGCTCTCCGGCGACGAGGATGTCGAGCTTCACCATGGGCGATTCCCAGTAGTCGGCGAGATGGTAGTCGAGGGAAGCGTATCCGCGAGAGACGGATTTGAGGCGGTCGTAGAAATCGAGAACGATCTCGTTCAGCGGCAACTCGTAGTGCAGCATGACGCGCGAGGAGCTGACGTACTCGAAGGTCTTCTGCTTGCCGCGTTTTTCTTCGACCAGCGCGAGAATTCCGCCGACGTATTCCTCGTTGGTGAGAATGGTGGCGAGGATGACCGGCTCTTCGATCTTTTCGATTTCGCTGGGATCGAGCCAGCGCGAAGGATTGTCGATTTCGACCATCGTGCCATCGGTCTTGTAGATCTTGTAGCGCACGCCGGGAGCGGTGGTGATGAGGTCGAGATTGAATTCGCGCTCCAGGCGCTCCTGGATGATCTCCATGTGGAGCAGGCCGAGGAAGCCGCAGCGGAATCCGAAGCCGAGGGCGACGGAACTTTCGGGCTCGAAGAAGAAGGAGGAATCGTTGAGGCGAAGTTTTTCGAGCGCCTCGCGCAGTTGCGTGTGCTCGTGGGCATCGACGGTGTAGAGCCCGGCGAAGACCATGGGCTTGATTTCCTCGAAGCCGGGCAGGGGCTCGATGGCGGGATTGGCGTCGTCGGTGATGGTGTCGCCGATCTTGGTGTCGGCGACGTTCTTGATGTTGGCGATGAGGAATCCGACTTCGCCGGCCACGAGTTGGTCGATTTCCACCGGCTTGGGAGTGAGCACGCCGAGAGTCTCCGCGTCGAACGTGGTGCCGTTCCACCAGAGGCGAATTCTATCACCCTTCTGCAGCGTGCCCTGAAACACGCGGGTCAGCACGATGACGCCGCGGTAGGGGTCGAACCAGGAGTCGAAAACCAGCGCCTGGAGCCGGTTGTCGGGCGATCCCTTGGGCGGAGGGACGCGCTTCACGATCGCTTCCAGCACGTCGGGCACGCCCTGTCCGGTCTTGGCGCTGATCAGGACGGCGTCGGAGGCATCGAGGCCGACGGCGCCTTCGATCATTTCTTTGGTGCGCGGGATGTCGGCGCTCTGCAGATCGATCTTGTTGATGACGGGAATGATCTCGAGGCCGTGATTGATGGCGAGATAGGAGTTGGCCAGCGTCTGGGCTTCGACTCCCTGCGAGGCGTCGACGACGAGCAGCGCGCCTTCGCAGGAGGCGAGCGAGCGCGAAACTTCGTAGGAAAAATCCACGTGGCCGGGCGTGTCGATCAGGTTGAGCTGGTAGGTCTGGCCGTCGTGCGCGGTGTACATCATGCGGACGGCGTGGGCCTTGATGGTGATGCCGCGTTCGCGCTCCAGGTCCATGGAATCGAGCACCTGCGCCTGCATTTCGCGCGCGGTGAGCGATCCGGTCAGCTCCAGCAGGCGGTCGGCCAGCGTGGATTTGCCGTGGTCGATGTGCGCGATGATCGCGAAATTGCGGATGAAGGCGGCGTCCATGGGTGAGTGAATAAATCGAGTGGCTAATCTTCAATTCTAACAGGGGTTGAAGGGTTCGAATTCCGTCGGGTCCACGCTTCGGTTCTGTGGAGCGCTGTTTTGTGGGAGCGAAATGCGAGGATAGCTCCCAACCAAAGTAACTGGACTCTGCTATAGGGCGGAGATCATACTGGTTTCGTCGCGGGGTGCCGTTTTGACCCACGGTTTGAGGCCTCGAACTTTCGAGGCCTTTTCCTTTGTGTGCCGAACATGTTCGACAGCTTGGGGGTGAAAGTCCCCTGCCCAATCTGGTGGAGGTGAAGGGCTAGAGAAGCGCAAGGGCGTCGTCGCGAGGCGGGGTCTGAAAGAAGCGTGGATCAAAGGCGCGAGCCGATGAACAAGAACCGGATGATGAGGCCTACGGTGTGGGGCGAGCTGGCAAAGGACAGCGAAGCCCAGGTCCACCAAGCACACTGGTGGTAAATCCGGCGGTTGCGCGTCGAAGGCGGTCGAACTTACTTCGGGAGACCCGCCGCACGTCACGGCATCGTGACTGAGGGTGGAGCGATCCATTCTGACCGTGGGGCGGGAGTCAGCAGAGGGCATAGTAGGCCGCAAGGTCGAAGGCCCGAACAGCAAGGAGCGGCGAGTAGGACGCAGGACTCGATGAACGACAAGCGGCAGAAGAACCAGTTACAGATGGTGCTGGCCTTTACCGGGGAGGGGAGGAGTGAAGCTCCGAGGGCTCCGCGGGAAGGGACCGAAGCGTTCACGGCGAAATGCGAAACCGAAAGTCCGGCTAGAGAAGAGCAACTGACGGAAGAGGTCTGCGGACGGGAAAACTGTCAGCAGGCTTTACGACGAGTGAAGGCCAACAAGGGGAGTCCGGGGATCGACGGCATGAAAGTGTCGGAGTTGCCGGGCTACCTGAAGCAGCACTGGCCAGCGATTCGGGAACAGCTGATGAGCGGAACGTATCGGCCACAACCGGTGAGGCGAGTAGAGATCGCGAAGCCGGACGGAGGAGTGCGCAAGCTGGGCATTCCGACGGTGCTGGATCGATTTATCCAGCAGGCGGTGATGCAGGTTCTGCAGCGCAGATGGGACCCGACGTTTTCCGAACACAGTCACGGTTTTCGTCCGCAGCGTTCGGCGCATCAGGCGGTGGCCAAGGCGCAGCAGTATATCGTCGCAGGCAACCGCTGGGTGGTGGATCTCGATCTGGAAAAGTTCTTCGATCGAGTCAATCACGACAAGCTGATGGCGGCGGTGGCGCGGCGGGTGAGCGACAAGAGGATGCTCAAGTTGATCCGAGCGTTCCTGGAGTCGGGCGTGATGGAGAACGGGCTGGTGAGTGCGGTGGAGGAAGGAACTCCGCAAGGAGGGCCTTTGTCACCGCTGCTGTCGAATCTCGTGCTCGACGAACTCGACCGCGAGTTAGAGCGGCGCCAGCACCGTTTCGTGCGATACGCGGATGATTGCAATATCTACGTGGCGAGCGAGCGGGCAGGAAAGCGCGTCATGCAAAGCGTGACCAGTTTCCTGCGACGGCGACTCAAGCTCAAGGTGAACGAGTCGAAGAGCGCGGTGGCACGACCGCAGGAGCGCAAGTTTCTCGGCTTTAGCTTTACGAGCGGGACCAGACCGAAACGGCGCATCGCGCCCAAGGCGCTGCTCCGCTGCAAGCAAAGAGTCCGGGAACTGACGCGACGAACACGGGGCATCAGTCTGGAGCAGATGACGAAGGAACTCGCCACCTATGTACGCGGATGGAAGAGTTACTTCGGCTTCAGCCAGACGCCCTCGGTGCTGCGAAAGCTAGAGGAATGGATGCGACGCAGGTTGCGCTCCGTGATCTGGAAGCAATGGAAGCGCAGCAAGGTGCGGTATGTTCGGCTACGCCAGCGAAACATCGGACATGACCTCGCGGCCCAAACCGCCGGCAGTCCCCATGGCCCCTGGCGCTTGGCCAACAGTCCGGCTTTGCAGTCCGCACTTCCGATTGCTTACTTCGACGCGCTCGGTCTTCCTCGGTTGTTGGACGCGCTCTAGCTCAACCGAACTGAACCGCCGTATGCGGACCCGCATGTACGGTGGTGTGGCAGGGGAGAGTGGGTGACCACTCCCCCTATGCCGATTTACAAGTCTTTTCAGCAGAATCCTTGCCCTGCATTCCTTTCTTGTTTAACCTCGTGTGCCAAGCTGAGATTGTGGAGGGAACTGTGCGAAGAGCATTCTCTATAGTTCTGTTCGGCTGCTGCTGCTCGCTTGCTGCGGCGCAGAATCTGTCTCCCGAAGTGCGAAAATTTGTTAAGGTCGACGCCCCGTTAGTCGCTCTGACCCACGTGCGCGTGATCGATGGCACGGGCGCGGCGGCGCGCGAGGATCAGACCATCATCCTCAGCAAGGGGAAGATTGAGTCGGTGGGCGATGCTTCGGCGGCGAAGCGTGCCGAACGATGCGCAGGTGCTCGACCTGCACGGGGTACAGCGTGATTCCCGGGCTCGTGGGAATGCACGATCACATGTTTTATCCCATGGGGAATGGAATCTTCGGGGAGATGGCGTTCAGTTTTCCGCGACTTTATCTGGCGGGCGGCGTGACGACGATCCGCACGACGGGGTCGCTGGAACCGTACACCGATCTTGAACTGAAGAAGCAGATCGAGGCGGGGCAAACGCCGGGGCCGAAGATCCATGTGACGGGGCCTTATCTGGAGGGCAAGGGTTCGTGGGCGCTGCAGATGCACCAGCTGACCGGGCCCGAGGATGCGACTAAGACGGTCAACTTCTGGCTCGATCAGGGCGTCGACAATTTCAAAGCGTACATGTTCATTACGCGGGCGGAGCTGGGGCGGCTATTCAAGCGGCGCACAAGCGCGGAGCCAAGGTCACGGGACATCTGTGTTCCGTCACCTTTCGCGAGGCGGCTGATCTGGGGATTGACGACCTCGAGCACGGATTGTTCGTGGACACGGAATTTCTGTCCGGCAAGAAGCCGGATGAGTGCCCGGAGAAATCCGCAGATCCCGTTCTGATGGCGAAGCTCGACGTGAATGCGGGCCCGCTGCACGACACGATTCTGTATCTGGTGCAAGCATCATGTGGCGGTGACTTCGACGCTTCCGGTGTTTGAGATGGGTAGTTTTCCGGGCCGGCCGACGATCCAGAAGCGCGTGCTCGACGCGCTGTCTCCGGATGCGCGCAGCGCGCGTGCTGGCGAATCGGGTGCAGATCGAGCGATCGCGCCTCGTTGCGCCAACGGTATGGCGACCGAGGTTTCGCCATGGCCGGCAGCGTTCAAGAAAGAGATGGAATTCGAGTACGCGTTCTCGAAGGCGGGCGGCATGTTGCTCGCCGGGCTCGATCCCACGGGGATGGGCGGCGTGATTGCGGGCTTCGGCGACCAGCGGGAAGTGGAGTTGCTGGTGGAGGCGGGGTTCACGCCGCTGGAAGCGATCCACATTGCGACGGCCAATGGAGCGCAGTTTCTGGGCGAACTCGACCGCATTGGAACGATCGCCGCGGGCAAGCAAGCCGATCTGGTCGTGATCAAAGGCGACCCTTCGAAGAAGATCGAGGACATTGAAAATGTGGAGACGGTTTTCAAAGACGGCGTCGGCTATGATTCGGCCAAGCTGATTGAATCGGTGCGAGGCGTGGTGGGCAGCAGGTAGTTTCGGTTGCCAGTGGTCACTGCGAGCGATGGCCCACAGGGGCTAAAGCCCGTTCTTCTTAAACCCTTACGCGGCCCTGAAGGGCCGCTCTTCCACTTTAATCTTTTCGCGGCCTAAAGGGCCGCTTTTCCACCTACGAGTAGAATCGAAGCCTCATGCTCGTTCTCGCCTCCGCCTCGCCGCGACGCCAGGAACTTCTGCGCAACGCGGGCATCCCGTTCACCGTGCAGCCGGCGGATGTCGATGAGACTCCGCTGGCGGGCGAGCCGCCGCGCGAGTGTGCGGAGCGGCTGGCGCGCGAAAAGGCGCTCGCGGTCTGGCGCATGCGGCCGCAGGATCTGGTGTTGGGGGCGGATACGATTGTCGTGGTCGATGAGACCATCCTCGGCAAGCCGGCAGACGCCGACGATGCCGCCCGCATGCTGCGCCTGCTCTCTGGGCGCGTGCACAGAGTGATCACGGCGTGGTGGCAGTGCCCTGGTCGCAGACCGGTCAGCCACGCCCAGGCCGCACAGCAACGAACGAGATTGAGAACCTGCTCTCCGAGACCACGCTGGTCACCATGAGCGAGTTCTCCGACGACGAAATTCGCGCATATGTTGCGACCGGCGAGCCGATGGATAAAGCGGGAGCGTACGCAATCCAGGGGATGGCATCACGCTGGATTCCGCGCATCGAAGGCGATTACAGTAACGTGGTCGGACTGCCGGTGGCGCTGGTCTACCGTATGCTGCGGGAGCGACGAGGAGTTTGAGTGGGCGGGTCCTCTGTGCAGATCGGCCATGGAGGCGTGCCCGCGACGCAGAGTTCACGGAGAACAGCGGGAAGGTTCAGGACTTCTTTTCTTCCTCTTTCGGCGCTTCTTTCTTGTCGGCCTCGGGTTCTTTGATTGCGGACTTGAAGTTGCGGATGCCTTCGCCCAAACCCTTGCCCACAGCAGCAAACTTGCTGGTGCCGAACACCAGAAGTGCGATCGCGATAATCAACAGCAAATGCAAAGGCTGGAAAAGACCCTCACCCATAGCTCCTCCTGGGACGGTCTCCGCGAGTACTGCGTAATCAGCCGAAGGCCCCTGAGAAAATTCTAGGCTACCCCACCTCCAGAGTCAAAGGCGGCGAACCGTGCCCGCCCTGAGCCAACCGAAGAGAGTGTCCGCCCGGCACGGCTTTTGCTCGGAATCGCTCACCTGTGGCGGTCGTGAGAGTCTATTCTCGAAGAAAGCAATCTCCGGAGGCTGCCTCGGATGCTCAGACTTCGCTGGGTCGCGATCGCGCTGTTACTTTTTCTCCAGAACTGTTGTGGCCGTCTCCGCGCAAAGCTCGGCGCCCGCACCGGCTGCGCCGCCGGTTGAACAGCGCAAGACCAGCGAACCGTACACGGGAGACCTCTCGGTTTTCGATTCTCCGGGACGCGAGGAGCGGCTGCAGATCAACCGCGTGATGGACATTCTTGGCATTGTGCCGGGCAAGGCCGTGGCCGATATTGGCGCCGGATCAGGATGGTTCACGGTTCGCGCGGCTCGGCGAGTGGGCGAAAGCGGCCTGGTTTATGCGGTCGACATTAATCCCGGAGGCGATCCGCTACATCGGCGAACGAGCACAGAAAGAGCAATTGCAGAATGTGAAGACCGATCCTGGGCAAGGCCGATAACCCGCTTCTGCCGGCCCGTTCGGTGGATGCGGTGCTGTTGCTCAAGACCTATCACGAAGTCGCGCAGCCTGTGGCTTTACTGAGAACCTGCGAGCGGCGCTGCGTGCGGACGCCAAGGTGGGAATCATCGACCGCAACGGCAACGGGGAGGACCACGGCGTCGGCCGGGACGTCGTGATTCGCGAAGCGAAAGAGGCGGGATACAGTCTGCTGCAGCAATACGATTTTGTGAAGGGCGACAAGATGGATTACTTCCTGGTGTTCACGGCAGCACAGTAACTTCGTCGACCACCGATTTGAATTCTGAGATACCCTCACAAATCTGAACCACGGAGGACACAGAGGACACAGAGGCCACTGAGGAGGCAACTAGATCTTCCGTGCTTGTGTCCGCGAACGCTTCAAACGCTCTCGATCATGCCCGCCAGAAGCAGCGCGCGGCGCGGCAATTCAGAGATCACGATGTGTTCGTGGACGGCGTGCGCTCCCTGGCCCTCGCCTCCCATGCCGTCGAGGGTCGGGATGCCCATGCCGGCGGTGAAATTTCCGTCGGAGCCTCCGCCCACGGCTGCTTCTTCGAGTTTCCAGTCAATCTGCTGCGCGATCGTCTGGGCCTTCTTGTAGAGCGCGGCGACGCCGGCGTTGCGCTCCATGGGCAGGCGGTTGATGCCACCATCGATGGTGAGCTTGCAGTGTTTGTCGAAGGGCTTCAACGCGCGAAGTTTGCGATCGAGCGCGGCGGCCTGCCTGGCATGGGTGATGCGCACGTCGATTTCGGCAGTGGCTTCGGCGGCGATCACGTTGGTGCGGGTTCCGCCTCGAATCACGCCGGGATTCACGGAGAGGCCGCGTGGCAAGTCGTTGAACTTCGAGACGGCGGTGATTTGCCGGGCGAGTTCGAGGATGGCGCTGTGTCCCTTGCCCGGATCGAGTCCGGCGTGTGCAGCCACGCCATTCACCTTCAGCGTGTACTCGCCGACGCCTTTGCGCGCGGTTTTCACGGCACCGCGCGGGCCCGCCGGTTCGAGCACGAGCACGGCAGCAGATTCCTTGGCCAAGGCTTCGGTAATTTTGCGGGAAGAATAGCTGCCGACTTCTTCGTCCGAGACCAGAAACACCGTGACCGGGCGCGGCAGCGCAGTATGCCACGCTTGCAGCGCCGCGATCGCATAGAGCATGAGGGCGATGCCCGACTTCATGTCGAGCACGCCGGGTCCGTGCAGGCGACCGTCGGCGACATGGCAGGGCATGGTGGCGAGCGTGCCCAGCGGATAGACGGTGTCGAAGTGACCCAGCAGCAGGACTGGCTTGCTCTTTTCGCGTCCCGGGAAATCGATCTGCACGCTGTCGGCGAAGTCCTCGGCGCGGTGCACGCGCGCGTGTCCACCGACAGCCTCGAAACGTCCCGCCAGGAACGCGCCCATGCGGTCGGCAGCGAGCTTGTTGTCGCTGGGAGATTCGATCTCGACCAATTCGCGGATCGTCTGGACGATCTGTTCCTGGCGGGCTTCGAAGTAGCGCAGCCGTTCGCTCCATACTGGGTTCGGCTGGACTGGGCTGGATCGAGATGGCTTCGCGGGTTTTTTCCTGAGGCGGCATTGTCGGCGGTTCTCTCAAGAAGCTTTTCATCGCAGAGATCGCAGAGAATAGCTGCGGAGTTCGCGGAGAAGAGCTGGGCCGAGATTCTGGCCGGAACCTGTAAGGTACGTCATACCTCCGCGCAGAGAACGCACCTCGGGCCAAGTCGTACAGTATAATCTTCAAGCCGTTTTGAGACGAACTGTTTGAGACGAAGCGGTCTGAGACGAACATGAATGAGAGCACCCCTGTGCCGGAATCTTCGCCTGGCGGACGAAGACCGCGCTCGACATCCACGACATTCTGAAGATCCTGCCGCACCGCTATCCGTTTTTGCTGATTGACCGCGTGCTGGATCTGAAGCGCAAAGAGCGCATCGTCGCCATCAAGAACGTGACCATCAACGAGCCATTTTTCGTGGGACACTTTCCTGGTCTGCCGATCATGCCGGGCGTGCTGATTGTGGAAGCCATCGCGCAGGCTGGCGGCGCGCTGCTGCTGACCGAGGTCGAAGACCGCAGTGACAAGGTCATGGTCTTTACCGGGATCGAGCGCGCCAAGTTCCGCCGGCCGGTCAGCCCGGGCGACCAGTTGCGGCTGGAAGTGGAAGTCAAAGGCTGGCGCTCGGTGCCGGGCATGACCGCGGCGAAGATGCAGGGTTACGCGTACGTGGGCGACAAGCGCGTGGCCGAGGCGGCGGTTTCGTGCCAGTTGATTGACAGTTCGCGCGGGCGGGCAGTCGGACGACAGCGGGAACGGCAATGCAGGATCGTGACCGTTCGGCGGCGATCCACCTGCCGCCGATTCGCGCAGTCATCACGCGTCAAATTGAGCCATGGCTGGCTCCGCGCATTCATATCCCATGAATTCAGTTTCCATGAACGTTCATCCCACGGCCCTGATCGATCCGCGCGCGAAGGTGCCCGCTTCCTGCAAAATCGGGCCGTATTGCGTGATTGGCGCGGATGTCGAACTGGGCGAGGATTGCCGTCTGGTGTCGCATGTGGCGATCGAGGGGCCAACGAAAATCGGCGCCGACAATGCCTTCTTTCCTTTCTGCGCCATCGGCATGGCGCCGCAGGATGTCACCTACAGAGGCGAGCCGACGCGGCTCGAAATCGGCGATCACAACGAGATCCGCGAGTGCGTGACCATCAATCGCGGCACGGTGAAGGGCGGAGGCCTCACCAAAGTCGGCAGCCATCTGCTCATCATGGCGTACACGCACATCGGGCACGATTGCGTGATCGAGGATCATGCCATGCTGGTGAATGGCGCGACGCTGGGCGGGCATGTGACGGTGGAGGAATGGGCGGTGGTCGGAGCGCTGTGCCCGGTGCACCAGTTCGTGCGCATCGGAGCGCACTCCTATATCGGCGGCGGCACCACGATCACCCAGAATGTTCTGCCGTACTCCATGACCTCGGCAGCGCGCGACACGCACGCCTATGGGATGAATAAAGTTGGGCCTCGAACGCCGCGGATTTTCGAAAGAGCGCATTGCGAAGATTCATCACGCTTACAAGATTCTGCTGGCTTCGAAGATGAACACCTCGCAGGCGCTGGAAAAGCTGAAGGCGGAACCGGATCGCGGCGAGGACGTGGACATGCTGATCCGGTTCATCGAAGGCTCGGAGCGAGGGATTATCAAGTAAGAACTGCCCGGCCGCGCTTACTTTCCGGGCGCTGCCGTGCCTTTCTTGTCCAGCAATTTCTCCATCTCATCCATCACGCGATTCATCTTCTTGACCGTAGCTCCAGCGGTTCGTCGGTCGTCATGTCGACGCCCGCGTCCTTCAGCAGTTCGATTGGGTACTTCGACTTGCCCGCCGAAATGAATTTCAAATAGCGCTCGGTGGCTCCGGGATCACCGCGCAAGCACTTTTTCGGACAAGGCGGAAGATGCGGTGAATGAGGTCGCATACTGGAAGACATAAAAAGAGTTGTAGAAATGGGGAATGTAGGCCCACTCATTGGCGATGTAATCATCCACGATGCATACGCCCTGATCGTGCCCGTAGTATTTCTTGACGATTTCGCCGTAAGTTTCGAGAGAGCGTCGCCGGTAAGCGGCTGCCCTTTTTCGACCATTTCGTGCATGCGCAGTTCAAATTCCGCAAACTGAGCCTGGCGGAAAACGGTTCCCTTGATGCTCTCCAGATAGTTTCCCAGTAAGGCAAGCCGAGTCGCGTCATCCTTGATCTTCTTGAGCATGTAATCGATGAGCAGGGCTTCGTTGAAGGTGGAAGCGACTTCCGCAACAAAAATCGGGTAGGAAGACAGGGGATAGGGCTGGGTCTTGTTGGAAAAATAGCTGTGCATGGTGTGCCCGAGTTCGTGGGCCAGCGTGCTCATGTCGTCGTACTTTCCGTTGTAGTTCAGCAGCATGTAGGGATGAACGTCGTATGCCGCCCCGTTGGAATACGCCCCGGAAGTCTTGCCCTCGGTGGGATACATGTCAATCCAGCGTTCGGTGAAGGCGCGCTTCGCCCCCGCGGCATATTCGGGGCCAAGCGGGGCAAGAGCTTCCAGGATGTTTTGTTCGGCCACGTCCACCGGATATTTCGTGTCGACCGAAGAGACAAGAGGGGCATACAGATCGTAATAATGGAGTTCGGAAAGGCCCATCATTCGTTTACGGAGTTTCAGGTAGCGCTGGAACGTTGGCAGATTACGATTGACTCCCTCGACTAAGCCTCGAATAAACCGAAACCGGGATGTTGGGCTGGTCCAGCGCAGCTTGCAGGGAGTTCTCGTAATTGCGCGCATGCGCGTAAAAGAGGGATGTCTGCACATTGGAATTCATCATGGAGCCAAAGGTCCCGCGATATTTTCCCAGCGCGTTGAAAAAAGCTTCCATAACCTTTTGCCGGTCTTCGCGGGAAGGTAGAGGCCACGGTTGAGCGAGAAAGCCGCCTTGTCGAGCTTGACGGTCTTGCCGTCGCTCAGGGTGACGGACGGATATGGAAAATCGGCATCGGCGAAGATGCCGTAGACGCTGGATGGCCCGCTGGCCATCACGGAGGACCCCGCCAGGAGCTTTTCCTCGGCGGTGCTGAGCGTGTGAGCCCGGCGGCGTGCAATGTCCTCGAGGTAATGGCGGTAGACATGCAGCCGAGGCTCTTGCGTGAGAAATCGCTCGATGGTCGCGTTATCCATCTTGAGGATCTCGGGCTCGATAAAGGCCTCTTCAGTTCCTAGCACCGACCCCATCTGAATCATTTCCTGCTGCATGGCTTGATAGGTACTGACTCGCGTGTCCTGGTCGGAACTCATGCCGGCGTATACGTACAGGCGCGTGAACTCTTTGTCGAAGTAGCTTTGGGTCTCCAGCGCGTCCGCCAACCGGGACGCGGAGGAGGCCAGCGTGCCTTGAAACTGCCGCAGCTTCGGGAACTCGGCGGCAAGCTTTTCCTTCGCCGCACGCCAAGCCTGATCGGAGGGATAAATAGCCTTCAGATCCCATTTGTACTGGTCCGGTACTTTGCTGCGATCGTGCTCCTGGGCATGCGAAACAAGGGTTGAGACGGCGAGCAGGACGAGCGCGCCAGAGAGGTGGCGGAGGACGGTGGCAAGATCAACGTGCATGGGCAGGGCTCCTTCGGAACTTAGACGGGCTCCGAGATGAAAGAGAAGCGGGATTAGAGGCATGGGATCAGAAATTTCAGACATTGTAGCTGGGGATTGTTTTTGATGCTAAGTGCTAGACTGACTCGACGATCGCGAAAGTCAACGCCTATGCTTACAAACCTGGGCTCGCGTCGAGATGAATACCTCACATGCTGGAGGCTGAGCTCGGAAGTCGATCGCGGTGAGGATGTGGAGATGCCGAATCGGTTCGTTGAAGCTCAGAATGCGAAATTAAGTAGTGTGGAAGGCAGAGCGAGCTGAGCCATGGGCTACGCGATTTCCTGGATTGCATTCCAAGGCAAGACCGCCGCACAAGCTGCTGAGTTGTTGGGTCTTTCTCCCTCCGGGAAATTCGAGGAAGTTCCCGAGAGCATGTTCTGCGGTGTGCGTCTCGACAGCGGATGGTATGTCGTGGTCATCAATGAGTACGGGCACAAGTTCGTCCGGGAGCGTACCCTTCAGCAGGTGTCGGCGGCAGCCGACGTTATTGCGGCCACAATCGAAGAGCACGTGATGTTTAGCTCCGCGGAAGCGTGGAAGAACGGAAATCTCATCTGGAGAGTTAGGCACGCATCGGAATCCGGCCGTCGCCATCTGGAGGAGCATGGCGCACTTCCGGGGCAGTATCTTGCTATCAAAGAGCGTTTGCTGGCAGCACAGCAACGGGAAGACGAAGGCGCTCGCGAAGTGGATTACGTATTTGACGTGCCGCTCGAACTCTCCGAAGCGATTGTGGGGTTCAAGCACGATAGAATACTCGACCGCCGGTTTGAGATCTTGAAAACTGTAGCCGCGGGCGGCGGGCTGCTTTCCCGCCTGTTTAGAGAATCCAGCTAATGGCGTCCGTAGAGAAAAACTCGGCCTCATCGCCGGCAATGGCAAGTTTCCCTTCCTCGTGCTGGACGCGGCGCGCGCGCAGGGATATGAAGTGGTGGTGGCCGCGATTAAGGAAGAAACTTTCCCGGAGATCGAATCGCACGGCGCGGCTGCGGTGCACTGGCTTTCGCTGGGCGAACTGTCGAAGCTGATCGAGACCTTTCAGCGGGAAGGCGTGCGGCGCGCCATCATGGCGGGACAGGTCAAGCACAAGCAGATTTTTTCCAGCATCCGGCCGGACTGGCGGCTGGCCAAGCTGCTGCTCTCGCTGGCGACGCGCAATACCGATTCGCTGCTGGGCGCGATCGCGAAAGTGCTGGCCGATGAAGGCATCACGCTGGAGAATTCCACCTGGCTGCTGGAACCGCTGCTGGTGAAGTCGGGCGTGCTGACGCAGCGCAGCGCCCACCGAGCAGGAGCGTAAGAACATTGAGTACGGACGCGGCGTGGCACGGCAGCTCGCGCAGCATGACATCGGGCAGACGGTGGTCATCGCCGAATCCGCGTGCGTCGCGGTCGAAGCCATGGAAGGCACCGACGCCACCATCGAGCGCGCCGGACAGATCATGCGGTCTTTGGACAGCGATGCTTCCACGCTGAGCCGCGCCCTCACGGTGGTGAAGATCGCCAAGCCGAATCAGGATATGCGGTTCGATGTGCCGGTGATTGGCGTGAAGACGATCGAAGTGATGCAGGCGGCAGGAGCGAGCTGTCTGGCGCTGGACGCGGGAAAATGCCTGCTGCTGGATGGACAGAAGATTATTGACGCGGCGAATGCGGCAGAGAATCGCGATCGTCGCGGAAGAGGACGTAGAATGAAGTCGATGCAAAGCGAAAGTAGTCAGCGAAGCCGCCCGCATCGCCGACCAGCTTCGTCGCGCTTTTGACGGCAGCGCATGGCATGGGCCTGCCCTGCTCGAACTGCTGGAGGATGTGGATGCCGCGACCGCTGCGGCAAAGCCGCTGCCCGATGTCCACAGCATCTGGGAACTGGTGCTGCACGTTGCGGTGTGGGACGACGGCAGGGTTGCGCCGGCTCGAGGGGAAGAAATGTCAGCCGACCGGTTTGGCGAATTTTCCGCCGGTGACTAAGCCGACGGAAGCGGCATGGCGCAAGGCCATCGCCGCAGACGAAACGCACGCACGATCGATCTCGTCAAGACGGTTCGCGGCACTTCCTGATTCACGGCTTGGGGACCGGGTTCCCGGAAAACGGTACGACTTCTATCACATGCTGCATGGGATCGCGCAGCACGAGCTTTATCATGCGGGGCAGATTGCGATTCTGAAGAAGGCGCAGGGTCGCCAATGACGCGCTGATCGAGCTTATCGTTGGCGCCCTGCTACCGCCGCATCCTCCGCCGCATAATCAAACTGCGCCAGGAACGCGACGGGCGGCGGATTTTCCCGCTCCCAGCGTATCGTTCGCCGGATCGCCTCCTCCATCGCTACCGGCTCCTCGTACGCCAGCTCGCGGCGGATACGCGCCGAACTCGCCGTCCAATGCTGCGCGGCGTTGCCAGGTTTTAACAGGTGAGGTGGCGTACGCTCCACCGGAAGGACGACGAACTGCCCTTCCCACCGCATCTCGCTCGCGATTTTCCGCGCCCATTCCAGTTCACTGAACGATGGTTCCTCGCACACGTTATAGATACGTCGCGCTGCGCGATTATCTGTGGCAGCCAGGGCAATGGCTGCGGCCACATTCTCCACGTAGCCTCGCGGCGAGCGCCAGGCGGCCAGCGTCTCGGGAAAGATGATGTGGTGGCGCCCGTCGGCGATGCGCTTCACCACGGGATGAAAACGATGCAGCGGATCGCCGGGTCCGTACAGCATGGGAAGCCGGAGCACGGTGCCGGGAAGTTCACCGTCGTTCATCACGATGCGCTCCGCCGGAATTTTGTCGTAATCGTCCGTCGCCCAAGGAAAAATCTTACGCATGAGCTGCATGCTCTCTGGTGAGTAGGGATGCAGATTGCGCCGCAGCTCCGACTCTTCCGTAAGCGGCACGTCCTGCAGCGGCCCACTTTCTGTGCCCTGCGAAATGCCCACCGCGCGGTACACGTCGATGCTGCTCAGCATGACCACGCGTCGGGTCGCATCACGGAAGATATTCATCAGCTCTTCCGCCTGCGCGCCCGAACTGATGACCAGGTCGATCACGACATCGGGAGCGAAGCGCTTCAGTTCCTGAGCGCTGGCGTGGAGTTGGTTACGGTCCCCCCGAATCTCGTTTACGCCGGCGGGTGCGGCCGTAGTGCCGCGGTGAAACACTGCCAGCGCGTGCCCTTGCCGCTTGAGTGCGTCTGCGACGAATCGCCCGATGAAGCCGTTCCCGCCAATGAGAAGGATGCGCATAGGTTAAATAATCACGAGAAAACACGCCCTGCACCAGAACATTCTGTTGTTTCCAAAGAACGAGCTGACAAAAAACATGCGGGCTAGACCTCGGACCTTAGGCCTGACACCTCACCACTTCTTGAAAATCACCGCCACGGCCGCGACGATCAGCGCGAACCCCGCTAGGTAATTCCATCGCAGGGGCTGCTTCAGATACAGCACGGAGAACGCCGCGAACACGGTGAGTGTGATGACTTCCTGGATAGTCTTCAGTTGTGCCGCAGTGAACTCATAGGAGCCGATGCGGTTGGCCGGGACCTGAAAGCAATATTCAAAAAAAGCAATCAGCCAGCTCACCACGATCACTTTGTACAGCGGCACCTCGCGATACTTCAGATGTCCATACCAGGCAAACGTCATGAAGATGTTGGAGATGGTCAGCAGCGCGATCGTCCTCATGGGGCGATTCAGTCCTTTCTGGGATTGAGTGGTTGGAGGGCTTGAACGCCGACGCCCGCGCCTGGCCGCGCGGCGGCTGAAGCCGACGCGGAGCCTGCGGCTCGGTCGGCATCGCTGAAGCGCTGCCCTGATACGAATCCTTGTGCGTTTCCTCAAAGTCTCTCCGTGCTCTTCCTCAAATCCTGTGTATTTCATTCAAGGGTTGGATCACCTCGGCGCTAATCCAGATGCTCTTTCCCTCGGTTTCCGTTTACAATTTCTTTCCGGCAACCGGCCATCGAGAATTTCTCCTGCCATCGCCAAGTCCGATTTCCGTCGCCGTGGTGGGCGTGGGCGTCTTTGGACGCAATCATGCCCGAGTTTACAAGGAACTCGAACAGCAAGGGGAGCCGGTACGATTGCTGGGAGTGGTCGATCCCGACATAAACCGGGCGGACGCGGTGGCGGGCGAGTTCGGCTGCAAGGGCTTCGGCTCGGTGCAGCAGATGCTGACCACGCACAGCGAAGTGCAAGCCGCTTCGGTGGCGGCTCCCACCGTGCATCACCTGGCAGTGGCCCGGCGAATTGATGAAAGCCGGAGTGGATGTGCTGATCGAAAAGCCGCTGGCGGCCACGCTGGCGGAGGCGGAGGAGTTGGTGGCGCTCGCGGCCACGCACAGGCGGATCGCGCAGGTGGGGCATCTGGAGCGCTTCAATCCGGCAGTGCGGGCCACGGTTCCGTTGCTGACGCAGCCGATGTTTTTCGAGGTGCACCGGCTCAGCGTGTTTACTCCGCGTTCGCTCGATGTCGATGTTGTGCTCGATCTGATGATCCATGATCTCGACATTGTGCTGGCTTTTGCGAAGTCTCCGGTCAAGGAAGTGCGCGCCGTTGGCCTGCCCATTTTGTCGGGGAAGGTGGACATTGCGAACGTGCGGCTGGAGCTGGAATCGGGCTGCATCGCGAACTTTACCGCCAGCCGCGTTTCCACCGAGCGGGTGCGCAAGCTGCGATTTTTCCAGCCGCGGCAGTATGTTTCGCTGGATTATGGACGCCAGGAGGTGCTGGTGTTCACCGTCGGTCACGATGCAGGCGTCTGGAACGCCTTCGGTGAATCCGCAGATTGGCGTCACCAAGCCTCCGGTCGCCTCCGAAGAGCCGCTGCACGCGGAGCTGAAGTCGTTTCTGCACGCGGTGCGGGAGCGCTCCACGCCGGTGGTTCCGCTCGAAGATGGCCGGCGCGCGCTGGCACTGGCGCTGGAGATTGTGGCTGCCATTCGCGACCACGGGAAGAAAGTGGATCTCGCCGGGATCGCCAAGGCAAAGCACTGAACAGCGTTCGTGGTTCCCGGGCTGCGCCCGGCCGACAGCCGAGGGCGGCTGTCCCCACATGAATCCCTTCAGGCTTACGCGCTGCATTTACATATGTTTACACACCTAAGTCGCGGTCCATTTGTTGCTGAGCAGAATCCCCCGAAAGATGCGAAAATAGAGATAACTTGGTTGTAGAGCACCGCGCGCCGATTGCATTTCTTCCAAGAAGGCCGGATGCAACGCCGCGAGTGTATTCGGTGTCTAACGACAGGCGGATACAGCTAAGCTTTTATAGTTAAGCCCAGCGCATGCCGATCACGCAAATTCCATTCCAGGATCCGGTGGCTCCGCCCGAGAAGCCGCAGCCGGAGCAACTCGGCCTCTACGACACGCAAGACTGGGAAACCGCGTACCGTGAGCTGGATGCGCGTGTGCCCCACCTGCTGATCCAGTTGCAGGATGATCTGCAGCGCTCGCGCAAGCGCGAGGCCGTCTGGATTTCGATCATCGTTCACCTGCTCGTGTTCATCGCGCTGTGGAATTTACCCTTGATCGAGAAGTACGTTGGATGGCACACGGCGGTGGTCGTGCCGGTGGACGCGACCAAAGGCCAGAACCTACGTTCCTGGCGCTGCCGCCGGACATGCAGAAGCCGACGCGCAAGCCCAACACCAACATTGCGTCCGATAAAGACCGCATTGCGACGTCGCGTCACCCCGAACTTGATCCCAAAGAATTGCGGAAGATTCTGGCGACTCCGCCTCCGGGAGCTCCGGGGATGACGGGCCCGCGCGCGCAGCAAGCGCCGCAAGCCATGGCGCAGAACCAGCCACCGGTCGCAGCAACCGCAGCCAGGCCAGCAACAGACAGTGCGTCCGCAGTTCCAGAGCAATCAGACGGCGCAATTGCAGATGCCCGCTCGCCCCAACAATTCGTTCACCAAGTATGGCAGCGGGATGAGCGCGGGCTCGGCGATTCAGGAAGCTACGCAAGCGGCGGCCGCTAACCGCGGTGGCGGTGGTGGCCAGGAAGGCGACTTCGGTCTGGGTACGGGAGCGCATGGCCGCCAGTTGGGCGCTCTCGACATTCTGAGCGATACCCAAGGCGTGGATTTCGGTCCCTACCTGCAGCGCATTTTGCAGGACGTCAGGGAAAACTGGTACCACCTGATTCCGGAATCCGCGGAAATGAAAAAAGGAAAACTCGCGATTGAGTTTGCCATCACGAAAGACGGCAAGGTCGCGGACATGCGTCTGATCGCCAGCTCGGGCGACGTTGCCCTCGATCGTCCGGCATGGGGCAGCATCACCGCGTCGAATCCATTTCCGCCTCTGCCCAGCGATTTCAACGGGCCTTACCTGGCGCTGCGCTTTCGCTTCTACTACAACCCTGACAAGGCGGATCTGCAGTAGCGCCGGCTGTGCGTCGCGCGGCGAATCTTTCTCTCTTTCTGATAATCAAATAGTTAACAGAAATGAATCTGTGCCGGAGCGTATGATTTGCGCCGCTGGCGGAGAGAGGCTGCGTTGGAGAAGATGCCAGTTCTGTTCGTCGGCCACGGCTCGCCGATGAACGCGATTGAACACAATGCGTTTACCGAGGCGCTGAGCGGCCTGAGCGCGCGCCTGCCCAGACCCAAGGCGGTGTGCGTCGTCTCCGCGCACTGGGTAACGTCCGGGTCGCAGGTGTTGGCCTCCGCGCATCCAAGAACGATTCACGATTTTTACGGATTTCCCCGTCCTCTCTATGAAGTGCAGTATCCCGCGCCCGGCGCGCCTTCTGAGGCGGAGAAAGCTGGCAAGCAATCCTGAAATTGTGCCTGACGAGAAATGGGGACTCGATCACGGATCTTGGAGCGTGCTGCGCCACATGTATCCGAAGGCAGATGTGCCCGCGTTTCAGTTGAGTCTCGACGAGGGTCGTAGTTTTGCAGAGCATCTCGAACTGGGCCGGGAGATTCAGTCTCTGCGCGAGCGCGGAGTCCTGATTCTGGGCAGCGGAAACATCGTGCACAACCTGCGCCGCATCGATTGGGGAAATCCTTCCGGCGCATTCGACTGGGCCGTGGAGTTTGACGCCCGGGTCAAGCAAGCGGTCGACGGGCATGATGCGAACGCGCTGGCGCAGCCGCAAAAGTGGGGCGATGCCTTGCTGGCAACCGCCCATCCCACCGTCGAACATTATCTGCCCCTGCTGTATTGCATGGGCAGCACTGATGAGCGCGACGCAGTGTCGTATCCGTATGAAGGGTTCGATTTCGGCAGCATCTCGATGCGGATGATCCTGTTCGGCGCGCCCAAGACCGAGTAAAAGGGCGCACTTCCTCGCGCCCGCTGCACCTGCTACATTTTGAGCCAGTGCTTCCCGCCGAAGAATACGTGCAGCGTCGAAACGCACGCCAGTCGCGCGTTGCCCACTACGAGAAAATTCATATTCGCCTGGGGAACGTCCGGCTTGTTTTGGCGATCCTGGCGGTGATCGTGGCGTGGGCCTCGTTTCGGGCGCATGCTCTCTCGCCCTGGTGGCTCGCCGCGCCGGTGGCGGCTTTCGGGGTCATCGCGTGGTATCACTCGCGGATCCTGCGGTCTCGCGAACTGGCCGAGCGCGCAGCCGCGTTTTATGAAAAAGCGCTGGCCCGGGTTGAAGATCGTTGGTCCGGGTCTGGTGAGACGGGCGAGCGCTTTGACGATCCACATCATGTCTACGCCGCCGATCTTGACCTGTTCGGCAAGGGCAGCCTGTTCCAGCTTCTGTCGACCGCACGCACGCGCATGGGGGAAGACACACTCGCGGCGTGGCTGCTTTCTCCGTCCACGGTGGAACAGATCCGGGAGCGGCATGCCGCAGTCGATGAACTGCGCGAGCAACTCGATCTGCGAGAAGATCTGGCGGTGCTCGGCGAGGATGTCGGCGTGGGCGTGCATCCCGACGCGTTGTTGCAGTGGGCGGAATCGCCCAACCAGATGAAGCCGCTGTGGGTTCGCTGGCTGGCGCCGTTGCTGGCGGCGCTGGCAGTTTCGGCTGCCGTGGTGTGGGCCGTCTGGGGAATCGCGACACCACTCGTGCTGGTGGTGGTGATCGAAGCCGTGGTTACGTACCGGCTGAAGAAGCCGCTGGAGGAGGTGCTGCACGGGACGGAGCATGCCTTTCGCGACCTCGATCTGCTTTCCGGCGTGCTGGCGCGAGTCGAGGCGCACAGATTCCAGGCTCCCCAACTGCGGGCCCTGCAGCAGAAGCTCTTGTCGAGCGGGGTCCCCAGCTCGCAAGCGATCGCACGGCTCCGGACCCTGGTCGACCTGATCAACTCGCGCCACAACATTTTTGTGCGAATCATCGACGCTCCGCTCATGTACTCCGTGCAAGTGGCTTTTGCGGCGGAACGCTGGCGTGCAGCCCACGGCGCGCGTACTGCGGTTATGGGTGGACGCCATCGGGCAGATGGAGGCGCTGCTTGCGCTCGCGAGTTACAGCTTCGAGCATCCCTCCGATCCGTTTCCGGAGTTCACCGGTGGCGCGGCCTCGTTCGACGGCGAAGAACTCGGACATCCGCTCGTTCCGGCACAACTCTGCGTTCGCAACGACGTGAGCATCCGCGGAGAGACACGGGTGTTGCTGGTCAGCGGCTCCAACATGTCGGGTAAGAGTACCCTGCTGCGCGCGGTTGGGATGAATGTGGTGCTCGCGATGGCGGGGGCGCCCGTCCGGGCGCGGCGCCTGGCCCTTACTCCGCTGCAGGTCGGCGCCAGCATTCGCATCAACGATTCGTTGCGGGAAGGCAGCTCGCGTTTCTATGCCGAGATCACGCGCCTGCGACGCATCTTCGATTTCGCGGGCGCCGACCCGCCTCTGCTATTTCTGCTGGACGAGCTGCTGCAAGGGACAAACTCGAAAGACCGCCGGATTGGCGCGGAGGGAATCGTGCGCGCGCTGGTGAACCGCGGCGCGATCGGGCTGGTCAGCACGCATGACCTGGCCTTGACCGACATCGGAGGATCGCTCGAGGGCCATCTGCACAATGTTCATTTCCAGGATGAGCTGGTGAACGGTCGAATGACCTTCGACTACAAACTCAGAGACGGCGTCGTGACCAAGAGCAATGGCCTCGAACTGATGCGGTCGATTGGGCTTGACGTGTAGATGTGAGCAGTCTTTCGGAATCATTCGCGATTGTGGGGCCGCGGGTAAAAAGAATTTAACCGCGAAGGGCGCAAAGGGAACGCAGAGAGCGCTAAAAACCTTTCGCGGATCACGGCGCAAATTGCACCACTGTCCCAGCCAAGTTCATTTGGGTCGCGGCCTGAAACTGGCATAGGATGTGGGGAACGATCGCAAGGCGTACCGGGGAGCCAGGCTTGTCAACTCGCCAGTTCAGCTTCGTCCTTCTGGTCTGCACCTTCATGGTGAGCCCAGTCCTTTCCGCTCCGCAGAAGCAGCAGCCTGCACCCGCGGCAACCGTGGACTCGAAAAGTTTGCCCCCGCTGCGGGTCACGACACGTCTGGTGCAGGTCAACGTCATCGTCAACGACAAGCACGGCAACCCCATCACCGGTTTAGGGCAAAAAGATTTCTCCATCCTCGACAACGGCAAGCCCCAGGAAGTTCGGGTCTTCTCCACCGAAACCAATCTGCCGTCGGCCCCGTCTCGAGATCCCCTTCCGCCGGGCACTTACACAAACCGGCCGGAGGAACAAACGAACCTGCCCGCTAGTGTCACGGTTATTCTCCTGGACGCGCTCAACACCGAGGCTGCCGATCAAACGCTTGCTCGCAAGCAAGTCCTGCGCCTGCTCCACGAGATTCAGCCGCAGGAATACGTTGCCCTGTATTGGCTGGGCAATGGTCTTTATATTCTGCACGACTTCACTACCGACGCCGCCGTCTTGCGCCAAGTCGTGGCTGGCTACGACAGCAAGTCCGGCCGAGAGCTCGATAATTCCGAACTCGCCGACCCTAGCCTGAACACGACCAACCCATCTACGCCCCTCGGCCAGGGTTTCGAGCGTCAGGCTTTTCGAATGGCATTCGATCAGCGGGTTGCCAACCAATCCATCCGCGACCGCGTTCACGCTACCGGCGCGGCTTTGGTGGCCATCGCTAATCATCTCGGCACCCGCAAGGGGCGCAAGAGTTTGGTGTGGGTTTCCGCGAGCTTTCCCATCAACCTGGGACACGAAAAGTTTGATCTCAACTGGGCCAACGACACGGGAGCAGATTTTGCCGGCGACCTGAACCGGGCCGCCCGCGCCCTGACCGACGCCGACATCGCGGTTTATCCCGTAGACGCGCGCGGCTTGCTCGGTACCGACAGCTCGGCCAGCGGGGACGACCTCGGCGACCACATCGGCGATCCCACCGATACGGATGAGCACTTGCCTGCGCGGGCCGCACCTGAGTCATTCGATACCATGCGGGTGCTGGCGGAGCGCACCGGCGGAAAAGCCTTTTACGGCACGAACGACATCGCCGGGGCCATCCGGCACGCCATGGACGATGCGCGCGTGACCTACACCCTGGGCTACTATCCCGCAGCCGTCAGTTGGGACGGCAGCTTTCACGAAATCAAGGTGAAGGTTGCGGCGCCCGGCGCCGAAGTCCGCGCCCGCACCGGCTACTTTGCCCTGCCAGATCCGCCGGTCCGGCTCAACGGAAATGATCGGGCATTCGTCTCCCAGCTGGCAGCCAGCCGGTTGCCCGCCACCGGAATCGGTTTGCTGGTGCGTACCAAGATTTCAAAAGATTCGGGCGCCCCTATTCTTACCGCTGAGGTTCACCTCGACTTGCATGAAGTTCAAATGCAGCACAAGGGAGGCGACTGGACCGGGACGCTACAATCCGTTTTCCTACAACTGGACAGCGCTGGGCACGTTCTCCAGGCCGACGACCGGACTTTCTACCCGGCGTTCGACGCCACCACGTTTGAGCGAGCCTTGCAGAGCGGCATTAGCGATACGCGCCAGGTTCACCTGTTGCCCAATGCCACGGAACTCTGCATCGTCGTCCGCGACGCCGCCACCGCCAAGCTGGGTTCGATCTACCTGCCACTCGGGCAATATTTTTCTGACTCGTCCAAGGCGAATCGGGCGAAGGATTGAGGATTGACGATCTTCTAGAGGTGGCGGGAGCGCCGGCTGTCCCTACCACACCCGGCAACGGTTCTGATTCACCATGGGCGAGCCCGCCTTGCAGTGGAAGGCCTCCTGGAACTCCGGCATGTTCGAGACCACGCCGTTGGTGCGATATTTTTCCGGAGAATGCGGGTCGACCGTGGCGCGCAGCCGCTTGGTCTCGTCGCGGGACTGGCCGCACCAGCTCTGTCCGTAGCCGACGAAGAAGCGCTGCTCGGGCGTGAGATCGTCGATCGGTTCCAGCTTCTGGTTCTTGGTGTCTTCCTTCCACGCCATGTAGGCCAGCAGCAGTCCGCCGAGGTCGGCGACATCTTCGCCCAGCGTCAGCTTGCCGTTGATCTTGATGTCGTCGATGATCGTGTAGCTGGAATACTGGTCTGAGATGCAGCTGGCGCGCTTCACGAATTCCTTTCCGTCGTCCGCCGTCCACCAGTCGCGCAGGTTGCCCTGGGCATCGAACTGGCGGCCTTCATCGTCGAAGCCGTGCGTGAGTTCGTGTCCGATGGTGCCGCCGGTATCGCCATAATTGGGAGCGGCGTCGGAATTAGGATCGAACGCCGGAGGCTGCAGCACGCCGGCGGGGAAGTTGATGTCGTTCATCTGCGGATCGTAGTAGGCGTTCACGGTGGGCGGAGTCATGCCCCATTCGCCGCGGTCCACGGGCTTGCCGATCTTGGCCAGCTGGCGGTTGAATTCGAATTGCCGCGCCCGCTCCACGTTCCCCAGTTCGTCGCCGCGCACGATTTCGAGTTTGCTGTAGTCGCGCCACTTGTCGGGATAGCCGATCTTGTTGGCCATGCCATGCAGCTTGGCCAGTGCCTGCTGCTTGGTGGCAGCCGACATCCACGGCAACCCGTTGATGTCCTGCTCCATGGCCGCCTGAATTTCCTTCACCATCTTCAGCGCCTGCTGCTTGGCCTCAGGACTGAAATACTTTTCCACGTACGCCTGGCCCAGAGCTTCGCCGAGGTCATCGTCCACATCCTCGGTGCAGCGCTTCCAGCGCGGCTTCAGTTCCTGCTGGCCGCGCAGAGTCTTGCCGTAAAAGGCAAAGTTCTCGTTCACAAACGCCGAGGAGAGATGGGCCGCGTCGGCATGCACCAGATGCCAGCGCAGGTAGGTTTTCCAGTCGGCCAGACTCTCTTTTTCGAGGGTCTCATTCATCGCCTTGAAAAAGCCGGGCGAGGCGACATTCAACGACGCCAGCGACAGGCATTCCGACCTTGGCGAAGTAAACCTGCCACTGGAATTCGGGGAGCAATCTTCTCCAGTTCCGCGCTGGTCATCTTGTGGTCGAGGGCCTTGGGGTCGCGGCGTTCGACTCGCGTCATGGAACCCTTGGCCAGCGCGGTTTCGATGCGCATCACGGTTTGCGCTTCGGCGGCAGCGGCGTCGGGTTTGTCGCCGAGCAGCTCAAACATCTTCTGCACGTGAGCGAGGTAGCCTTTGCGCAGTTCGACCGACTTGGGATCGTCCTTGGTGTAGTAGTCGCGGTCGGGCAAGCCGAGTCCGCCCTGATCGGTGTCGGCGATGACCTGATTGGCGTCGCGGAAATCCTGGATCGAATCAAAACGGAACAGAACATTGTCTGTCAATCATGGCCGCCGCCACGCCGGCGATTTCCGCCTTGGAGCTGATCTTCGCTATTCGCTCCAGCGATGGCTGGAGCGGTTCCGCGCCCTTGGCGTCGATCGCTTTCTCGTCGGTGCAGGAGGCGTAGTAGTCGCCGATCTTCTGCGTGACCGCATTGCGCTTGGGATCGGGAGTCGCCGCCGCCTCCAGGATCCCGCGCAGACGGCCGAGGTTCTCATCCTGCATTTTGGAATAGGTGTCCCACGAAGATTGGTCGGGAGGAATCGGATTGTTCTTGATCCATCCGCCGCAGGAATAGGCGAAAAAATCGACGCAGGGATCGATGCTCCGGTCCATCGCGGTGACATCGAGCGCCGGAGTGTACTTCGCGGCGCCCGGCTGCTGCGCGTTAGCTAAGGAAAGGAGACACAATACTGCAAGCGCAACCAGACTCATGCGCAGAATTGCCATGGAGCGAACCTCTTCCGGTATGAAATTGAAACAGTGAGACCCAAAAGTATAAGCCCAAGCGTCGACGCGTGTGTCAGAAGCCAGAGTTCTGAGGTCCGACGCTCCGATGCGTTCAGCCCTTCCGCAAATGAATCGATCCATCTCCCGTGTGGATTGTGAGCGAGCTGCCGCCGCCGTTGAGCTTGCCGTGAACCTCGTTCTCGCGAATCTTGCCCTCGGTGACGATGGGCATGTCGAGATCGATGTGGCCGTCGCTGGTATGCAGGCTCACGTCGGCCGAGAGATCGCTGGGGACTTCGAGCGATGACGTTGCCGTCGCCGGTCTCCAGCCGCCAGCTCGTGGCCAGCGTAGACCCTTGCGTGGCGCGCACGTCAACGTGGCCATCGCCCGTCTTGAGTTCGAGTTCGTCAAAGCGGCCGTGGGCGGTGATATGCCCGTCCCCGGTCGACGCGTGCAGCTTGCCGTCGACCCCTTCCAGGTTCTCGGAGCCATCGCCGGTGTGCAGATCCATGTCCCCTTTCAACCCGGCGAGATCGATCTTGCCATCGCCGGTCCGCAGGTTGACCCGGCCCTCGCGCGGCATCTGGATGATGATGTCGACCTTATGCTGTCCCCATTCGACATTGAAGTTGTGATGCGGGTAGCGCACGTCGATTTCGACCGAGTTGCCCGTCTGACGCTCTTCGACGCGGATGCCGCCTTCGCCGATCTTGTAACGCGTGGTGATGACCTTGGCTTCGATCGTGTTCTGGTCCCAGGTCGTGACGCGGATGTTGGCGTCCGAGGTCTCGATCCGCAGGTCGGGCTTGCCGGTGAGGTTGTAGGTCTTCGACCATTCGTCGGCGCGGGCGGTTTCCAGCAGGAAGAACGGCCACGACGGCGACAGCCAGGATGGCAAGGGAAAGCCGCTTCAGAGCAGCTAGTTTCATAAGATCCTCCGGCGAGGCGCACCTCCGCCCAGCCTCTTAGACGTGGTTACGGGTGATCGGTGAGGTTGGTTCCATGGAAAATGGCCCGTCTAGCGTGCCCGTCGGCCCGAGATACGCCATCCGAATCAGCGTTCGCTCCGAAAATGGCAGATACAGCAAAGCCGCGCTGACCGCGAAAGCCGCTCCCAGGCCAATTTCCTGCATCAGCAGAAAGGGAGCGACCGCCCACAGTTGGTCCAGTGCCAGGACGAACGGGAACATCTGACGGAACTTTTCGCCCAACCGCTGGTAGTCAAAGCCCACCGCCGACATCAGGTAGCAGCGCAGGGGAATGCCCACGCCGGCGGTTACCATCACGGCGCCGGCAAGAACATTCGCGCCCCATAACGGAAGAAACGAATCCGCCACCGCCTGGACGTCATGCAGGCGAAACAAGGCCGTCAAATAGAACGCCAGGTACATTACCTGGATCAGCCCGAAGAGCCCGCGAGTAATTGCCCGCCGCGGGATGGGGACTTCGAGGTCGGGATGGAGGGCAACCGGAGTTGGAGCTGCGGTTGTTGCTGGAGCGGAGGCTTCCCCGTTGGAGGCCGTCCTGCTGGCGCCAGCCGGAGTTTCCAGCGCTGCGTCCGCTCTGGACCGGAGCAATGAACCGGTATCCGCGACGGGCCAGCGTTTCGACGTAGCGCGGACTGGAAGCGGAGTCTCCCAGCGCCTCGCGAACCTTGTTGATGGCCGTGTTCAGGCTGTGGTCGAAGTCGACGAACGTGTCGGAGGGCCAGAGCTTCTGCTGCAACTCTTCGCGCGTGACCACCTCGCCCGCCCGCTCCAGCAGCAGAGCCAGCACTTGAAGGGGTTGCTCCTGCAGGCGCAGCTTGACGCCGCTCTTGCGCAGTTCTCCCGCGCTGAGGTCCAGCTCGAAGACTCCGAAGCGCGCGACTCTGGCTGCGATTTTGCGGCACGACGCCGTAGTGTAGCAGGAAGGTCTGGGGTCGTGGGTCTTGGGCCAAGTACGCTGCGACTGCTGCGGATATCTGGGACCTCGGACGCCAGAGTTCGGACCGCAGCCCAGACCCAACACCGTATTCCGCTGCGCGCTACAATAGCCGCGTGCCCGTCACCGCTCCCCACGACGATCCCAAGCACCGCCGCCACGCGGTCTACGCGTCGGAAACTACCGGACTGCTGCTGATCGCGTTTCTGTTGCTGGTCCTCACCCTGGTTCGCTACTGGCACGACATCCACTGGAGCCTGCGCTGAACGTGGGCCCACGGCATCACGACCACCGCGAGGCCGCCACGCCCCAGCCGCTGCTGGTGGTGATCCTCGGCCCCACGGCCAGCGGAAAGACGGCGCTGTCCCTGGCGCTGGCGCAGAAGTTTGACGGCGAGATCGTCAACTGCGATTCGGTCGCGATGGTACCGCGAGTTCGATATCGGCACCGCCAAGCCCACCGCCGCGGAACGCGCTCGCGCTCCGCATCATCTTTTCGATTGTGTCGACCCCACGCAGCACATGACTGCCGGCGAATATGCCCGCCAGGCGCGGCAAGTGCTCACGGAAATCAGCCTGCGCCATCACTTGCCCATCGTGGTCGGCGGCACTGGACTCTACTTGCGTGCTCTGCTCGAAGGACTTTTCCCCGGCCCGCAGCGCTCAGAAGAGTTGCGCGAGCGCTTGCGCGCAAGTGCTGCGAGCCGCGGTCCCGGTCATCTGCATCGGATTCTCCAGCGTCTCGACCGCGCGGCCGCCGAAAAAGTCCATGCCAACGATGCTCCCAAACTGATCCGCGCCATCGAGGTTTGCCTGGCCTCGCGACAGAAGATGTCCGAACTGTGGCAGCAGGGGCGCGATCCGCTGCGAGGCTTCCGCATTCTGCGTCTGGGCCTCGATCCCGACCGCGCCGCGCTCTATGACCGCATCAACCAGCGCGCCAGCCGGATGTTCGAAACCGGACTGATCGAGGAGACTCAGCGTCTGGTGCAGAAATATGGTGCAACCGCCACGGCCTCTGGTTTCGCTGGGCTACAGGCAAGCAGCGCAATTGCTGCGCGGCGAATTGACCCACGAGCAGGCGGTCCAAGCCGCGCAGCAGGCCCATCGTAACTACGCCAAGCGCCAGATGACCTGGTTCCGCCGTGAGCCGGATGTGATCTGGCTGCGGGGATTTGGTGACGATCAGAAGATTCAACAGGAAGCCCAGGAGCGCTTGGCGGTTCAATGTTAGAGGACCGGACATGTAGGGACAGCCGCCCTCGGCTGTCCGTCGAGCGAAGCTCGACTTGGGTTGGCGACTTTCTCCAGAGACGAGAGGCATCGCCCTTTCGGCCCGAAGAATAGCCGAGGGCGGCTGTCCCTACATAATCGTTCTCAGTACCACCACCTGCCCTTCTGCTATCGTTCTTGCCATGCCTCGAAACTTGCCTGCTATCGTCCTCGTCCTCGCTCTGGCCCTGACCCTGCCCGCACTCGCCAAAGACAAACATTCGCACCCGGCTCCCGTCGGCGCCACGCGCGGCGACAAGTGGGCCGAGACCACTCTTCGCAAGCTTACCGTCGAAGAAAAAATCGGCCAGGTTTTCATGATCTGGTGCCGGGCCAGCTTCCTCAACCTGGAGAGCCCCGAATACCTGCAATGGCTTGAGGCCATGCAGAAATATCACGTAGGCTCGTTCGCCATGTCGGTTCACGTGGACGGCCCGTTCCTTCTGCGAACTGAGCCCTACGAAGCGGCTGAGTTGCTCAACCGCCTGCAGTTGCAATCCAAGTTGCCGCTGCTGTTCGCGGCTGACTTTGAGCGCGGTACCGCCACGCGCCTGCAGGGAACCACCAACTTCCCTCACGCCATGGCTTTCGGCGCCGATGGCAAGATGGAAGACGCGGAGACCTTCGGCCGCATCACCGCCCAGGAGGCCCGCGCCATCGGCGTTCACTGGAATTTCTTTCCTGACGCCGACGTGAATTCGAATCCCGCCAATCCCATCATCAACACGCGTTCCTTCGGGGAAGATCCCCAACAAGTCGGCGATCTGGTCACCGCGTATATCAAAGGAGCGCGCCAAGGTGGGATGCTGACCACGGTGAAACACTTTCCCGGGTCACGGCGACACCGCGACCGACTCGCATCTTGGAGTGGCCAGCGTGAACGGGGACCGCGCTCATCTGGATTCGATTGAACTTCCGCCGTTCCGCCAGGCCATCGCGGCGGGCGTCGATTCCGTGATGGTGGCGCATGTCACTGTCCCCGCCCTCGATCCGGACCCCAATCACGTCGCCACGATCTCTCCGGCGGTGGTCACCGACCTGCTCGAAAAGCAGCTCGGATTCAAAGGACTGATCGTGACCGATGCTCTCGACATGGCGGGCCTGACGCATCTATTCGCCGACAACATTGGCCGGGCCGCCGTCGAAGCCTTCAAGGCCGGCAACGACCTGCTCATTATCCCGGCCGACCTGGGCGCTTCCTATGATTCGATGCTGAAGGCCGTCCGCTCCGGCGAGATCTCGCAGCAGCGGCTCGACCATTCCGTACTCAAGATCCTGAAAATAAAGGGTGGACTCGGTCTTAACAAAACACGCACAGTTGACCTCGGCGCGATCGCCACCGTCGTCGGCAAGCCGGAAAACATCGCCTTCGGCCAGCAGGTGGCCGACGCCGCCATCACCCTGGTGCGCGACAACGGCAAAGTCCTCCCTTTGAAATCCAAGGGAACCGCCAAGGGTGGGCTTCCGTATATGACTCAAGAGGAGACCCACAACCAGGTGGTGGCCGTCCTTTTTTCGGATGACGTGCGCACCGAATCCGGCCGCGCTTTCGGACGGGAGTTTCGTGCTCGCATTCCGGACGCACGTGTGATTTATGTGGATCCTCGCATCGCCGCGGGCATGAGCGACGAGGTGCTGAAGGCGGCGGACGAGGCTCAAACCGTGGTCGCTGCAGTCTATGTGATTCCGACGGCGGGCAAAGTGGGGAACTCGGTGGCCATGGCCGATGCCACGGGCACGCTATTGCAGCAGTTGCTCGATCATGCCGCGGAAAAGTCGGTGGTCGTCGCCATGGGGAATCCTTACCTGGCCAGCGATTTCCCCAAGATCGAGAATTATATGTGTACGTTTTCCAATGCGACTGTCTCGGAAGTGGGCGCGATCAAGGCGCTGTTCGGTCAGATTCCGATTCGCGGGCATCTGCCCGTCACGATTCCGAACGTTGCCCAGCGTGGCGCCGGACTCGAACGCCCGGCGCAGGTAGCCAAAGAAGGGTCTCCGCATGCGCAGAACTAAGCTTCAGATCGCCAGTACCTTCGCGTTAGGTTGCGCGACTCTTGCCACTCTGCTCCTGCCTGCCTGCAGCCTGAATGTGAAGAAAGAGCAGAACGGGGAGGACAAGCAAGTCGACATCAACACGCCCATCGGCGGCATTCACGTCAGCAAAGACGCCAACGTGGCGGATGTGGGCCTTGCGGTCTATCCTGGCGCGCGTTTGAAGCAGAAGGATTCCGACGGCAGCGACAAGAGCGCCAACGTGAATATTTCCGGCTTTGGCTTCGGGTTGAAGGTGGTTGCCCTCGAATATCAATCCGACGACTCTCCCGCCAAGCTGGTTGCCTATTACAAGGACCAGCTCAAGAAGTACGGCAAGGTGCTCGAGTGCCATACCAGTCATCTTGACGTGAACCCGGACATCAAATCATCGGATCACGGATCGAATGAACTGACCTGTGAGGGATCGAGCGGCGACAATGTCGAGCTGAAGGCCGGCACGAAACAGAACCAGCACATCGTGGCGGTAGAGCCCGAGGGGAAAGGCTCCAGCTTCTCGCTGGTGTACGTACGCACCCACGGCAAGGACGCGGATATTTAGGCGCGCCGTCAAACTCTTTATGGAGGCACCAATGTTCCGCTATCTGACATTCGCCCTAGCCGTTGCGATTCTGAGCTCGCCAGCCTTCGCACAGCAATCCGACTCGCAGGACAAGCCCTTCGACGTTCAAAGCTCGGTTGGCGACCTGCACGTCGGCAAGGATGCCGATGCCCGGAAGGCTGGACTTCCCCTCTACCCGGGCGCGCGCCCGAAAGTGGAGAAGGACAATGACCCGCTCAACTTCGGCATCTTGACCGAAAGCTTTGGCCTCAAATTGGTGGTTGCGAAATATGAATCGGACGACTCTCCGGATAAAGTGATCTCGTACTATCGCGACAAACTGAAAAAGTACGGCAAGGTTCTCGAGTGCCACTCGCAGAAACATGGCGACGTCGAAGTGCACGACAGCGACAAAGACTCCAAAGCTGGCAAAGAACTGAAATGCGACGAGAAGTCGGGCCCGGTCACCGAGCTCAAAGCCGGCACTGAGGATGACCAGCACGTTGTAGCCGTCGAGCCCAACGATGCGGGCAAGGGAACCACCTTTGCTCTCGTCTACCTGTATTCCCGCGGGAAGCGCGGAGAGATTTAAGCAGCGGTCTTGCTCAGGCCTCTGCCACGAAGGGCACGAAGTCACGCGAAGGAAACGCTTGCAAACGAAGTCCTTCGTGAACCTTCGTGGTTTCAGCATTTCGCGTCTCAACATGGCCAACACCGTCCTTCGCCTGCTGCGCCAATGGAATACTTTCTGCGATACTTTCAGAGACGATATTCCCTGATCTCTGATGGAACAGCCCTGCTACAAGTGCGGACAGGCCGTGGAAGAGGGAGTTCCTTTTTGCCCCCACTGCGCGGCGCCGCAGATTCGCGTAGTGATCGCTGAGCCGGCGCCGTCGTCCGCGGCATTCGGTCCTGCCGCCGCGGCCGCGCCAGACGCAGCTGCGCTCCCCGCGTCGCAGACTGTTCCCGTGCTTGCTCTGCCGATGCAGTGGTCGCAGGCTCTCAAGCCGTGCGCTCTGGCGGCGCTGCTGGCATCGTTACTGATGACTCTGGGACTGAACCCGTTCGTGGCCATGTTCAGCGTCGGATTCCTGGCTGTCGTTTTCTACCGCCACAGCCGGCGGGAGATCGCCGTCAAAGCGTCCGCTGGAGCCGGGCTGGGTGCGCTGGGTGGACTCCTCTGGTTTGCCATGTCGTCCATTCTCGAAGCGCTGATGGTGATCGTTCTGCACAAAGGGCCGGAACTCCGCAACGAACTCATCGGCAAAATTCAGCAAGCGGCCTCGCAGACCAGCGACCCGCAGGCGCTCGCCGTGTTCGAGCGGCTCAAGAGTCCGGGCGGGCTGGAGTTTCTTATGCTGGCCGGCCTGGTTCTCGCGTTTCTGGCTGCGATCGTCCTCGGAGGTCTGGGCGGAGCCTTGGGCAGCGCGATCCTGGGCCGCCGCGATCGATCCTAGCCTCCGAAAGCCGCTATAACGCCCCACCGGGAAGCGCCCTTGCGGTGGCCGCGCCTGCCGCGTATGATGCACCGTTTGTACTTTTCCCGATGAATAAGCCCGCACGCGGTTCGCTGCTCGGAATCGAACACCTCGACGCCAAGGACATCGTGGGCCTGCTCAAACTGGCCCGCCGCATGAATCCGCTCAAGGCCCGGCCACTGCTGCGCGGCAAACGCATCGTGTTGCTGTTTTACGAAGCCTCCACCCGCACCCGCTCATCATTCGAATTCGCGGCGAAATCCCTGGGAGCGATGACCACCCTGGTGCAGTCCTCCGGATCGAGCATTGAAAAAGGCGAATCCGTGCTCGACACCGGGTACACCCTGCGCGCCGTGGGCGCCGATTGCATCGTGATGCGCCATCCCTCGGCGGGCGCCCCGCACCTGATGGCCCAGCACCTCGACATTCCCGTCATCAATGCCGGGGACGGCATGCACGAGCATCCTTCGCAGGCGCTGCTCGATGCGTTCACCATCCTGAAGCACAAAAAGTCTTTCCAGGGCCTGCAAGCGACCATCATCGGTGACATCGTGCACAGCCGGGTCGCCCGCAGCGCCTGCCATCTGCTGACCAAGTTCGGGGTGAAGCTGACCCTGTGCGGTCCGCCCGAGTTCGTGCCCGACGTTGCCGCGACGCTTGCGCCCGGCCTGCGCGTCACGCGCCACATCGAAGACGCCCTGCGCGGCACCGACGTGATCATGCTGCTGCGCGTGCAGAAGGAGCGCCTGGCCGGTCAAAAGATCCGCCTGCAGGACTACATTGCGCGCTATCAAATGACGGCCGCCCGCCTGAAGCTGGCCAAGCGGGACGCGATCGTGATGCATCCCGGCCCGATCATCCGCGGCCTCGAATTGACTGCTGAGGTCGCCGATGGCCCGCAGTCGGTAATCATCGACGAGGTTCACAACGGTGTCCCCACGCGGATGGCGATTTTGGCGCGAGCACTGGGGAAGGCGAAATGAGCCTAGTCCTCTGTTATCCCGAGCCGTCCCGTCATCCTGAGCGAAGCGAAGGACCTCTGCATTTCTTCAGGGAGCAGCGCGGTCACATAAAAGGCGTTCAAGTTGCCCTGTACGCCGCGGTCACGCTTGCGTTCTGGCTTTGTGGACACGTTCTCGCGCAAAGCGCAGTCCCGGCTGCCAATCTCGGCCCCGCATCGTTCGTCGACGTAGAAGGCTCGAAGTTGTACTACGAAGAGTGTGGCATGGGCGCCGAGGCGGTGGTTCTCATCCACGACGGCATCGCCCATTCCGCCGTGTGGGACGACGTATGGCCCGACTTCTGCAAGCATTTCCACACAATCCGCTACGACCGGCGCGGCTACGGACGCACTCCGGCCGCGACCGCCTGGTACACCGAGACGGAAGATTTGGCTGCGCTTCTGCGCCAAAGAAAAGTCAGCCATGCGGTGCTGGTTGGCAGCTCGCACGGCGGCGAACTCTCCATCGACTTCACGCTGCAATATCCGGGCGTTGTCCAGCAGTTGGTGTTGGTGGGCGCGGTCGTCAACGGATTTCCGTACTCGGACCACTTCCTGAACCGCGGCATGAACAATTCCCGCCCGTTCGAAAAGAATGATGTAGCGGCCGGCCTGGCCAATTGGGCCCACGACAAGTATCTGCTCGCCCCTGGTCATGAAGCGGCGCAGAAGCGTCTGCTTGCGCTGCTGACCGCCAATCCGCAGGATATGACCCACAACGACTACGCCCGCCCGACCGCGCCGGCGATTGGCCGCTTGCATGAGATTCGCATCCCCACGCTCATCCTGGTGGGCGACGCCGACATCCCCGATGTGCACGCCCATGCCGGAGCCATTGAAGCGGGTATTCCAGGATCGAAGCGCGTGATCATTTCCGACGCGGGACATCTGATGTACTTGGAGAAGCCGGCGGAGTTCAGCCGGGTGGTAATCAGCTTCATCGAGTCGAATCGTTTTTGAGGCGAACGGGCCACGGTGGCGCGTCTCTGTTTCGAGCTTTTGAGTTAAAGGTTTTCGGTAGCGCCGCGCTCTAGAGGTTGCGGAAAACCTACTAATGCGTGCACTACTGTGGAAGAGCGGCCCTTCTAGGGCCGCGTAAGGCATTTGGAATCAGTGCGGGCTTTAGCCCCTGTGGTTCCGCGGCGATAGCATGTCAAACGTTAAGACAAAACCGGGCTCGCTATTGATCAAGGGCGGCCACCTGATCGATCCCGCGGCGAAGATCAATGCGCCCATGGATATCCTGCTGCGCGATGGCCGCGTCGCCGAGGTTGCTCTGCCCAATAAGATCCGCGGCAGTGCCGACGAAAAGTTCGACGCCCGCGGGCTCATCGTCGCGCCCGGCTTCATCGACCTGCACGTCCATCTGCGCGAGCCCGGCCAAAGCTATAAAGAGACTATCGCCACCGGCACCGCCGCCGCTGCCGCTGGCGGCTTCACCTCGGTCTGCACCATGCCCAACACCGCGCCCGTGGTCGACACTGCGGAATGGGTGAACTGGCTGCGCAAACCGGAGCGCGCAGCCGTGGTCAACGTCTTTCCCATCGCCGCCGCCACCCGAGGCAGCAAGGGAGGGACGCTCACCGACTTCAGTGCCCTGCAGCGCGCGGGAGCGGTGGCCGTGACCGACGACGGCAGGCCCATCCTCGACGATGACATCATGCGCATGGCCCTGCGCCTGGGCGCGGAACTGAATCTCCCCGTGGTGCAGCATGCCGAAGACACGCGCCTCACGGAAAATTGCTCGATGCACGCCGGCCCTACCAGCTTCCGCCTGGGCCTGCGCGCCATGCCGGCCGCGGCCGAAGCCGTCATCGTGGACCGCGATGTAACGCTGGCGCAGCAGATTCGCGAATCACGCCTGCATGTGGCGCATCTTTCCACTGCCGACGCGCTCAAGGCCGTGCGCCGCGGCAAGCGCGCCAAGGCTCGCGTCACTTGTGAGGTCACGCCGCACCATTTCACGCTGATCGACGAGAACGTTGGCGAATACGACACCAACTTCAAAATGAACCCGCCACTGCGCTCCGCCACCGACCGCGAAGCCATTGTGGTGGCGCTCTCCGACGGCACCGTGGACGCCATCGCCACCGACCACGCCCCCCACGCCGCCCACGAAAAGCAGGTCGAATTCGAGCGCGCTTCCTTCGGCATCACGGGCCTGGAAACCGCGCTGGCGCTGGCCATCACGAAACTGCACCGCGAGCATAAAATTCCTCTGACGCGCATCGTCGAACTCTTCACCGCCGGACCCGCTCGAGTCTTTGATCTCCCGGGCCGCGGATCGCTGGCCCGCGGCAATTTCGCCGATGTGACCCTGTTCGATCCCAGGAAGCGTTGGAGGTTCGACGCCGCCAAGTCCCGCTCCATCTCGCACAACACTCCGTTCGACGGCTGGCAGTTCACCGGCAAGGTTATAGCGACCATCGTTGACGGGAAGGTGATCTACCGCGCGGACTGAGGTTCCAGATGCAGCGAGGAGTGGGTAGGCGAAACGCCGCGAGCCTCTCCCCCGCTGGCGCGGTGGAGAGGCCCTCGGGAAACCGCCCGGCGCTTACTTTGCCGCGGGCGGCGGTACTACCTCATGCAGTAGCGGATTCGCCCGCATCGTGCTGAAGTCTGCGTCCTTATAAACATTCGCCAGGTCGCGATAGCCCTCTTCTTTGGCCTTCTTCAGGCACAGCAGGCAACCGTCCACATCGCCACGCTTGGCGTAGATCTTCGCCAGCATGTAGGAGTACCGGGCGCGCTCTTCGGGACTCGAGATCTGGGCCGTGATGCCGACCCGCGATTCTGTCTTCAATGCGTTCGGATCCAACTCCACGGCGCGGGTGTATTCCGCGATCGCGCGCTCCAGTTTCTTCTGACTGAACCACGCGGCGCCCAGGTTCACGTGAAACGTGGCGCGGGTTTCATCGAGCGCAACCGCTTTCTTGAAGTGTTTGGCTGCGCCACCGTAGTTCTTTTGCATGTAGGCCACGGCGCCGACGTTGTTGACCGCATCCGCGAATTTGGAGTTCAGTTTCACCGCCTTCTCAAAATCCAGGCGGGCGGCGCCCAGGTCATTATTCTTTAGCTCGGCCAGGCCCAGCTTGTTGTACAAGACCGAATTCTTGCGGTCCTTTTTCAGTGCGGCTTGAAAATACTGGATCGCCAGCGGGTAGTCCTTATGGGCCCGCGCCACATCCGCGGCGGTTTCCAGTTGGGCCACGGTCATCGCTTGCAGGTTGACCTTCTCCTGGTCCTGTTGTGGAACCGGCGTGCCGGCGCTGTACTGAGACAGCACCATCAGCATCGCCACCAATACCATTCTTGCTGTGACGTTTCGCATAACCAGCCTCCCTTTCCGGAGTTGCCTCTGTTCCGGTCTGGGCTGTGCCCCTGCCCCGGCGATCTGCTCTCCGCGTACGCCTCAGTTATTGCGCCGATTCCTGCCCGCCACAACGCTATACCTGCTACCCCGGGGCTATGCCGCCGAGGTTACATGCATCGGGAAGCTATCTTCTGACAGGGCAACGTGTTGGCAGATGGCAGGGGCGGGCAACCGGGAAGCCTGAATGGGAATGAAGCGCCCGTTACAGGGGTTACGTAACCGTTTGTAAACCGCCGGAGAGCCGCTGGGGGGTGTATAAAAGAGGGTGAAGGCGCATTTTTACGGGAGGTCTGCAGTGCCTTCGATCACGGCCGAGCCGGTAAGTTGGGAAGCAGAGCGCGCCGAATTGCACGCCGTGCTGCAGTCTCATCTTTTTACTCGTTCCCCGACGCTGACCCACCTGCTTTCCTATCTGTGCGAAAAGACCTTTGCGGGCGAGAGCGCCCAGATCAAGGAATATTCCGTCGGGCTCGACGTCTTTGACCGGCGTGACTCCTTCGATCAGGATACCGATTCGATCGTCCGGGTTCAGGCCAACCGCCTGCGCAAGCGTCTCAGCGAGTACTACGCCTCGGAAGGGGCGGCTCATCCTGTACACATTACGATCCCCATCGGCCAGTACGTCCCGGTCTTTCAGACGATGGCCGACGTGGAGCGGGCTCCCACGTCGAACCAGCCGCTGACGCCACAGGCACGCGCCCCGGATGGGTTGCCCTGGCGTCCCACCCGCCAACAGATCTGGGTAGTAGGTGGCGTCGTGGTTTTGGTGGTGCTGGTCGTTGCGGCGTTTCTGGCGCGCGACCGGTCAAAAGCTCCACCCATCATTCGCTCTTCATATACTCCCCAAGCTGCCGCCGAACCCGCCGTTGGACTTCCCGTGGGAGAAGAGGTCCGCATCCTGGCGGGCGGCACCCGCAAGTATGTCGATCACGCCGGCAAGTTGTGGAATCCCGACTCCTACTTTTCCGGCGGCAGCGCGGTCCCGGTCTCCGTCCAGCACATCTGGCGCACCCAGGACCCGATCATTTATCGCAGTAGCCGTCAGGGCGACTTCACCTACAACATTCCGCTGAAGCCGGGAACGTACGAACTGCGCCTGCACTTTGCCGAGACCTTCTATGGGCCGGAGAACGCGGGCGCCGGCGGCGAGGGCAGCCGCATCATGGCGGTGCTGGTCAATGGACAGCCGCTGCTGCGTGACTTCGACGTGCTCGCCGATTCCGGAGGCGACCGCACTGCCGACGTGAAGGTTTTCCCCGACGTTTCTCCGGCCGCCGACGGCCAACTGCATCTTAGCTTTTCATCCGTGAACGGCGGCAGCGGCATGCTGTCGGCCATTGAGATCCTGCCAGGAATCCATGGCCGGCTCCGGCCCGTGCGCATCGGCGCCCGCGATGTGCCGTATTACTCCAACGACAGCCACTGGTGGAGTCCCGACGTCTATTTCAAGGGAGGGCAGCTCAGCACCAGCCAGGAGCCCGCCACCGGCACCGATGATCCTGAGTTCTACGAGACCGAACGCTGGGGCCACTTCTCCTACGCGATTCCCGTTGCTCCCGGCAAGTACTCGGTCACTCTGCACTTCATCGAACACCACGCAGCGCAAGGCCCAGACCGCAAGCCCGTGTCAAACTCGGAGAGCCGCCGGTTCAATGTGTTCTGCAACGGCAAGACCATCCTCGCCAATCTGAACATCCTCGAACAAGCCGGGGAGAACCATCCCCTGGTGAGAAAGATCAGAGGTCTTGAGCCCAACGCCCAGGGCAAACTGCTTCTCGAGTTCGTCCCCGTATCGCGCTACGCCACCGTGTCCGCAATTGAAGTGGTGCCGGAATAAGTCGCGACACAACTCCCTTTCACGTAGACTGGACGGCGGTTCGGGCTCCCCAGGGTATCTCGCCGCATCACTCGCCGCACGTCCCGCGCAGAAATCGGCGTTGCGGAAAAGGGAGACATGCAAATGAGCCGTCCTCTCGACCAGGCGGAAGCCGCCTTCTACGGGCGCTTCATCGACGCCGCATATTCCATGTTCTTGCGCGATCCCGCCCAGCTGAAGCCGGTGCCCGTCCCCGGCGAGATTCCCGATCCTTACGAACTGGTGGCTTGGATCAACATGAATGATTTTGGAATCTTCAGCACGGAGCCCAAGTTCTACGGCTTGCTGGCCCGGCACCAGCAGAACCGGCACCAGTTCGTCCTTGCCATTCGCGGCACCGAGGGCGCGATGGAGTGGTGGGACGACGCGGTGACGCGCCTGGTTCCCTTCGCCCAGGTCCCGCACGCGGGCCGCGTGGAGAAAGGGTTTGACCGGATCTACAGTTCGCTCAAGGTAATCAAAGTTCCGCGTGCCGACGAAGGAGCAAACCGGGCCATGACCGCCGCCCAGCCAGCATCGGTGGAAGGTTCGTTCGCCGAGCAACTTCAGCACCTGGCGGATAGTTTGGAAGATGCCGACATGCGAATGGCGATCCGCGCCGAGCCTCAACGCCGTCCGCCGCGCTCGTTCGTGGTCACCGGCCACAGCCTGGGGTCGGCGTTGGCCACACTGTTTGGGATCGAGAACAAGGAGAAAAACACGTTCGACGTCTCCACCATCTGCACGTTCGCGTCACCGCGCGTGGGCGACAGCGAATTTGTGCGCCAGTTCAACCTATTACCCGTTACTTCCTGGCGCCTCGTCAACACGCAGGACTTGGTCCCCAAAGTCCCGCTGCGGATTCCCTGGTTCTTCGATTATCACCATGTGGATACGCTCTACGAGTTTTCGTCCAAAGGCGTCGTGAAGTGGAATCCAGCCTGCTGGCATTCGATGAAGACCTATCTGCACTGGCTCGATCCGGCGGTTGCAGTGGATCCGAACTGCAAGGCAGGAAGCTGATCGAGTTTCCTCAGCAACCCCGGGCCGTCACCGCCCGAGAATACCCATGCGCTTCCCGACGACTTTCAGCACTTCCAGCGCCTGCTCCAACTCTTCTTTCGTGTGCGTCGCCGTCATAATAGTGCGGATGCGCGCTTTGCCTTCCGGTACCGTCGGGAACGCGATACCCGTCCCCAGTACGCCTTCCTTGAACAGTTCGCGCGAGAAATCCATGGTGAGCTTGCCGTCGCCGATGATGATCGGCGTGATGGGAGTCTCGCTGGGCGGCGTGGCGCGTCCGCCGATGTCGAAACCCAGCAGACCGAGCTCCTTCTTCCAGAAGCGTGTATTCTCCCAGAGCTTTTCCATGCGCTCCGGCTCGTTTTCCAGCACGTCGAACGCCGCAATGCATGAGGCCGCGACTGACGGCGGATGCGAAGTCGAAAACAAGAACGGCCGCGCCCGGTGATAGAGAAAATCAATCAGGTCGCGGGTGCCGCACACGTACCCGCCGAGAACGCCAATTGCTTTCGACAGCGTCCCCACCTGGATATCCACGCGCCCGTGCATGCCGAAATGATCGATGGTACCGCGGCCATTGCGCCCCAGCACGCCGGAAGCGTGCGCATCGTCGACCATCATGATGGCGCCGTATTTTTCGGCCAGGTCGCACAGCGCGGGCAGCGGGCCGATGTCCCCGTCCATCGAGAACACGCCGTCGGTGATCAGTAGCTTCTTGCCCGGCTCACTCTTAATGCTGGCTAACTGCTCTTCCGCGTGCGCAATGTCTTTGTGGCGGAACACCAGAATTTTCGCCTTCGAAAGCCGCGCGCCGTCGATGATCGACGCGTGGTTCAGCGCATCGGAGATGATGAAGTCGTCTTTGCCCAGGACGGCCGACACCGTCCCCGCGTTGGCCGCAAAACCCGATTGGAAGACCACGCACGCCTCCACGTTCTTGAAGCGCGCGATTCTTTCTTCCAGTTCCATGTGGATCTTCATCGTCCCGGCAATGGTGCGCACCGCCCCCGACCCCACCCCGAACTTGCGCGTCGCCTCCAGCGCCGCCTCGCGCAGCTTGGGATGCGTGGTTAGCCCCAGATAATTGTTCGACGCCAGGTTGATGACTTTCTTCCCATCGAACGTGCAGACCGGCGCCTGCTCGTCCTCGAGCACGCGCAGCTTGAAGTGCGTGCCCTTGGTCTTGAGTTCGTTGAGCTGGTCGGTGAGATAAGAGAGCGGATTGGTGCGGGTTGCGGTCGTCATAAAAGAACCTCGCCACGGATCAACACGGATTTACACGGATGAAAACGAATACAAGTCTAATACCAGTTTGGCCGAGAAAGACAGTGATGCCGCTGCCGAATTGCGCAGCCACCTCAACGTGGTTCGCCATATTCGATTGCTCGTCCCGTCTGAGACACCGATTTTTGGTTCGCCCCATTCGATTGCTCGTGCCGTTTGAGATACCGATTTGTATCAGGGCATCGCTTTAGCGATGCCGCCAAAGGGCGTTAGAGTCTAACGGCTTTAGCCGCCTGGATTCGTCTCGCCGGGGTCACAGCGGCTGAAGCCCCGCGCGCGCTGCGTGACGACGTGGCATGCCTGAAGGCCTGCCCTGATACGAACCTTCCTCTCAGATTGCACCGCTCCCCACCGATCCCCTTCGACGTATCCGTGTAGATCCGCGCAAATCCGTGGCAAGAACTTTGTTCAAAACATGATCGGATTTCCGGTCGCGATGCTGGCCTCGCACAGCCGCTTCATGCTCTGGAAGAACTCTTTTTCTCCGTCGGTCAAAATGTCGCTGGAGGCCAGCACGAGGTCCACTTCCCGCAACAGCGCCGGCGATTCTTTGACCGGAATCCAGTCGCCCGTGTGCGTGCCGTCGTAGACAACCTTCTTCAGGAGAATCGGAAACTTCGGCCCGGGCGCTCCCTGCAGGCCGCGCAGGAAATCCCGCACATGCTGGGCCCGAGTGATGTTGCCTAGAAACTCGGACACCAGAAAGCCCTCGTGCTCGCACGACTCCTGCACCCAACGGTCGTGCGCCTCCCACTCATCCTCGGAAGGATCCCCCGACAGCGAAGGCGCGCCCGCCTCGTCCCACATAAACTTTTCGGGAAAGGGATGCGGCTTGGCCCGCCCATCCCGAATGCAGGTGCAACGTACGTATGCGTCCAGACTCATCATTCACTTCCAGCAGTCGCTAGCTCAGAGTCTTGCGTTGAAAATGCAGCGTCCATGCGTCCGTAGGTCGCGGCCGGGAGCGCCCGCGCCACATTTATCGCACGCCGTTGGGATACACCAGAATCTTGCTGGCCTCTCCGGTCTTCAGGCGCTCCATGGCCTTGGAGAAATCCTTCATCGCAATGCGGTCGGTGATCACCGGATGCAGATCGAGCTTACCGCTCTTGAGCAGCGCCGTCATCTGGTACCAGGTCTGGTACATGCGCCGTCCGTTAATGCCCTGCACCGTGATGCCCTTGAAAATGATGTCTTCGGAAAAATTCAGGGAGATGGGCTTCGACGTCAGCCCGAGCAGGGAAATCCTTCCGCCGCGCCGCACGATGTCGAACGCGGTGCGAATCGAATCCGGATGGCCCGCCATTTCCAGCACCACGTCTACGCCCAGCCCGCCGGTCTTCTCCATTACGATGGCGTTCACATCTTCTTTCGCCGGATTCAGACACGTAGTCCGCCTTCATCTCGCGCGCAATCTTGGCGCGGTGTTCGTTCACTTCGATGGCAAAAACCGAGGTTGCGCCCACGGCCTTGGCCACGGCAATCGAAAACAGTCCGATCGGCCCGCAGCCGGTGATGGCCACGCTCTTGGCCGCGATCTCCCCGGCCAGCACCGTGTGCACCGCGTTTCCCAGCGGATCGAGAATCGAGGCGTACTCCAGCGGAATCGCGGGATCGAGCTTCCAGATGTTCGACTCCGGAATCACCACGTACTCGGCGAAGGCGCCGTCGGCGTCCACGCCGATGATTTTCACGTTCTGGCAGATGTGGGCCTCGCCGGTGCGGCACTGCAGGCACTTGCCGCAGGCCACGTGCATCTCGGCGGAGACGAAATCGCCTTCCTTGACGCTGGTAACCTCATCGCCGAAGGCAGCCACTTCTCCGCAGAACTCATGCCCGGGAATCAGCGGCGGGATGAATGCGGTTCTGCGCCCAGCGGTCCCAGTTGTAGATGTGCAGGTCGGTGCCGCAAATGGATGCGACCTTCACCTTCACCAGCACGTCGGTGCGGCCGAAAGCGGGAATCTTTACCTCGCGAATCTCCGCGCCCGGCGCTGCTTCGGGCTTGACCACCGCCAGCATTGTTGTCGCCATAATTGCCACCTATAAGTCCGGTATCGAACGGAAAACTGAATAAAACACAAAACGTATGATTCTAGCACCGCAGGGCGCCCTCGCTTCTGGCGCCCGACCGCTTCCTCGTTCGGACGCCGCAAGCGCCGGACCGTCGCCTTGACAACCACATGTAAGGCGCGGAACCTTGTTCGCTGGAGGGTGAAAACCGTGGGCGTTCGGTCTGGTTGCGGTCCTGCTTATCTGCGCTTGCTTTCTTGGCGGCGCCTTGCTGCCGGCGTCGCCGGTGGCGGTCCGTTACAAAGAGGGCACGGTTCACGGATTTCTCGTGCTCAGCGCCCTCGACGGCACCCCCATGGCGGTGGGCGATCTCACGCAAGTCCCCGATGGCGACCGGATCACGAGCCGCCTGAACTACCACTTCAAGGACGGCTCGCGACAAGAGGAAACCACCATTTTTTCGCAGCGCGGAACCTTCCGCCTCATCAGCTATCACCTGGTGCAGAAAGGTCCGGCGTTCCAGCATCGCATCGACCTCTCGATTGCGACCTCCACGGGCCAGGTGACGGTTCAGTACACGGATGACGATGGGAAAGAGAAAACGGCGGCGGAGCGCTTTAAGCTGCCGCCAGACCTTGCCAACGGTTTAGTCCTCACGCTGCTGAAGAATCTTCGACCCGATACTCCGCCGGCGGAGGTGTCGATGGTGGTAGCCACGCCCAAGCCCCGCCTCGTAAAGCTCGCGATTACTGCCCAGGGCACCGAGCCTTTCTCCCTCGCTGGATCCGGCCGCGAAGCCGTGCACTACGTCGTGAAAATTGAGATCGGGGGCGTCGCTGGACTGATGGCACCGCTGTTAGGGAAGCAGCCGCCCGACACGCACGTTTGGGTTCTGGGCGGGGAAGCCCCGGCGTTCGTCAAATTGGAGGGCGCATCCTTCTTGGGAGGCCCAATCTGGCGCGCGGAGCTGGTGTCTCCCGTCTGGTCTCGAACCGCCACTCCCGATTCGAAGAACGACAGCTCGCAGAAACACTGATTCACCGAAATGCTACAGCCTGAGTTCGCGCGACTGAGGTGGAAGAGCGGCGCTTCAGCGCCGCGTTAAGAGTTGAAAATGATGCTGGGCTTTAGCCGTGTGAGAAGTTCCGAGCCGCAACAAAAGAAAACGACCACGGCGGCTAAACAGAGTGCTGAAAAACCCGCGATTCGTATCAGGGCACCGCTTTAGCGATGCCGTAAGTGCAGCAGAATAAATTCCGGCTTCAGCCGCTGCGCGCTACCAAGTAGCCCGAGAGTGCGTTTTTCAGCACTCTGTAAAGCCGTCCCAGCTTCACTTCCTCACGCGGCCCTAAAGGGCCGCTCTTCCACGGTGCCGTCTGGTCCCCTGCGAATACGCGATCGTCGCAAGGAAGAGGAGAAAGCCGGCAAATTTCACTTTTCTCGCGGCAGGCCTTTGTCAGATTTCGGCGCGACCTTCTTGAACTCTTCCGATTTTCCGCGCGGGATGCTCAGCGTCTTCCACTCACTCGACCGCAGATGCTTCGCGAGAAACACCATCTGCCCGATGTGCTGGGCGTAGTGCGCGATCTGCCGGTTGACGGCCTGCAGCACGGTGTGCGGCTCGCCCCGGATGGTCACCGTGCGCATCACATCTTCGGGCTTGAGCGCATCAAGCGCGCCCAGGACGCAGGCCCAGCCCTCTTCCCACCACTTCATCACCTCGGCTCGCGTGGTCGCTCCGGTCACTTCAAACTCACGGTCGCGAAAGCGGTCTGGCTTTTCGCCGTCACTGGTAAGAAAGTCGGTGAAGCGCGAGCGCATGTTGCCCGCCAGATGCTTCACTAGAATGGCGACGGAGTTCGACTCCGGGTCGAGGGTGAGGAAAAATTCGTCATCCCCAAGTTGCGCCATCGCTCCTTCGCCCATGCGCTTGTGCCCGCGCATCTGGCGGCGGGCTTCCTCGAGATAGTGAGCAGCTGGATCGATTGCCATAATGGCGTCCTCCTCCTGGTCTAGATGCCTGGGGTAGGCGGTGGAATCATGGGATAGGGCGCGACCGGCGCGCCCACACGCGCCTCCAGTTCCAACTCGAACCCTCCCACCCACTTCGCGAACACGTTGTACAGCAGAGCCCCAATCGCTCCGCTAATGAATCCAAACAAGCCGTAGAGCACCGGCATGAAAATGGCAAGGAAGATGCCGATGACTCCTGCGAACGGAGTTTTCTGCTGACCTGCCATCGATCCGATCAATCCGATCAGCAGGAACAGCGGCATGAAAATCAGCCCGAGACAGCCATAGATCAAGCCCATGATCCTGGCCACCGACAAGACCCCAACCGATTTTACGATCTGCATAAAATGCGGTCCTTTCCCATGATGCCCGTACGGAATCGAGCAACCACGCACCGCTACGCTTGTCCCCAGCCGCCGCCACCCGGGGTTTCAATCCTGATTCGCTCGCCCTTGCGCAGTCGCGTGCTGAACTTCCCCGGCATCATCTCGACTGAGCCATCGTGGCGCGTGATGAACGTTTTCCCCGGCTCACCGTCCGCTCCGCCAGCGAGGCCCCATGGTCCGCGCGAGCGGCGGTCGGCCAGCAGAGTCACTGAGCAGTCGGTCAGCACTTCAATCTCGCGGACAATCCCATCGCCGCCGCGAAACTTGCCCTCCCCGCCGCTCTCCGGCCGCAGCGAATACCGCCGCACGCGCAGCGGATAGGCATACTCCAGCGCCTCCGCCGGAGTGTTCAGCGAATTCGTCATGTGCGTGTGCACGCCGGAAACGCCTGCCTTGCCGGGCCGCGCGCCCATCCCACCGGCGATCGTCTCGTAGTAAGCGAAGGGCTCGCCCGTGCGCGGATCGATGCCGCCGATGGTCAGATTGTTCATCGTCCCCGAAGCCGCCGCCGGAATGCGATCGGGAATCGCCTGTGCCAAGGCCCGCAACACCACGTCCACGATGCGCTGCGACGTCTCCACATTTCCCCCGGCAACGGCCGCTGGGGGCCGCGCATTCACGATCGTCCCTTCGCGGCGCAATCACCCGGATCGGCCGCATCAAACCGGCCGCGGCCGGAACATCCTCCGCCAGCAGGCAGCGAAATACATAAAAGCAGGCCGAATAAGTAATCGCCGCGACCGCATTCACGCTTCCCTCGACCTGCGGATCGCTCCCCGTGAAATCCACCGTGACCATGTGGCGCGAGCGGACCATGGGCGCGGGCGCCCCCGCCCGCGATTGCCGAGGGCTTGCCCTGCGCTTGATGAACTGGGATCCTGTCGCCTCTCTTGGTCACTTCTGTGCACCGTAATCGCGACATTGATCCCGATCGGCCGCTCGCTCATCCCATCTCCATCCAGAAAATCTTCTGCGCGATACTCTCCCGCGGGCACGCGCTCGAGGAACGCGCGCATCATTTCCTCGGAGTAGTCCAGCAGATCGCCCGCCGCCCGCCGCGCCCGCTCCACGCCATAGCGCGCGCAAACTTCCCGCAGCCGCTCAGCGCCCGTGTGACATGCGGCGATCTGCGCGCCCAGGTCGCCTTCGCGTTCCTCCGGAGTGCGCACGTTGTTCAGCAGCAGGGCGAGCACATCGGCATTCATCCCGCCCTGCCGCATCAGTTTTACCGGAGGGATGCGCACGCCTTCCTGATAGATTTCGCGGCAAAGCCCCATCGACCCCGGATACGCCCCGCCCACGTCCGCATGATGCGCCCGCGCAGCCACATAAAAATCGGGACGAATGTCGTGCCGAGTCGTGGGGCGCGGGCGCCCCCGCCCGCGAAAGCTAGTGGAATGCGTTTCCTTCTTGCCGCCCATGTCCCGCCCGCGTTTCTCCACATACACCGGCGCGACCAGGGTGATGTCGGGCAGGTGCGTTCCGCCGCGAAACGGATCGTTCAGCATCACCACATCGCCCGGCTCCATCCCGCCCGCATCAATCGCCGCCCGCACCGACATCGGCATCGACCCCAGATGCACCGGCATGTGGTCGCCCATGGCGATCACCTCACCCGCGCCATCGAAAACCGCGCACGAGTAATCGCGCCGCTCCTTGATATTCGGAGAAAAGGCCGTGCGCCGCAGCGCCGCACCCATCTCCTCGGCGATGGAGTGATACAGGTTCTTGAAAATTTCCAGTTCCACCGGATCGCGCCGCATGACGCGCAGTGTACTACCAGTCGTTGGTCGATGGTCGTTGGTCGTTCGCGAATTTCACCTTGCCGCCTCTGCGTCTTGTGGTTTGGCCGACGACGAACCACGAATGACCAGCGAGCGCTTCGAAGAAATCCGCGCAAAACTGCAAAATTGTGTTGACACTTTGTTCATCCTGCCGCAATATCTTGGGATATAGGACCGTCCCATACTACGAGTAGGGTTGGTCTTTCAAGTACAAGGGCCCGTAGTCAACAACCTTTTACAAGGGAAAATCGTTCACGGAGGATCCTTCAATGGCAACGAAGAAGAAGGCAAAAAAGAAAAAGAAACACTAACTGTCAGCGAGACGAAATCTCGCTCACATCTCGAATTCTCACTGGCCTCTTAAGAGAAGCACCTCTTGAGGGGCTTTTCCTTTGTGGAGCCACGAGCCATGAGCTGCGAGCTGTGAGCAATCACGGGTGTGTCCCATAATGTGAGGAGCGGCTGAATCGGGATTCAGGTTGGTCATAGCTCAGCTATGCTCGCGGCTCGCAGCTCCGCACAAATTCCGCATGTTCCGCGCCCGACCTGTGTCACAATAGGCAGACCACGCGGCGTTCGCGACAATCCCAAAATGGCAGCGCGCAAGAAGAGCACGGTGAAGCACAAAGCGGATGAGATCCTCATCCCCGACAAACTTTATTTCCGCATCGGTGAAGTGGCCACGCTTGTGCCACCTCCCCGCCTACGTGCTGCGTTTCTGGGAGTCCGAGTTCCCGCAACTGAAGCCGGTCAAGAGCAGCACCGGACAGCGCATGTACCGCAAGCGCGACGTGGAAAGCGTGCTGCATATCAAGCAACTGCTCTACGAGCAGGGCTTCACCATCTCCGGTGCGCGCCAGCAGTTGCGCGCGGAAACCAAGTCCGACAAGACGCAGTCGGCCATCCCTTTCCCAACCCACTCCGCGCCCGAGATCCAGCACATCCGCCAGGGCCTGCGGGAAATCCTCAGCATGCTTTCCGCGCGCAGAACGGGATAGTCGTATCTTCCTCCTCTTCCGGCGTTTCCGATGAGAAGCACTTACAACCCACTGCGCAGAAATCGGAACATCGGCACAGCGAAGCAGGGGCACGGCCAAAACAATGCGTTCACGATTCCGCTCGTGTGCCACGCTGACCGAATCTGGTGGGAGAATCTCGGTCAACACCGCGTGGTGAATCGGAACGTCGGGTCGCTCGATCTCGCCTTCATAATCGAAAATACGCGTGAGGATTGCGTTCATGCGTGTACGGTGGAGGACGTGTGCAATCTTCTGTCTTTGATTCCTGCCGCTGATCTCACGTCGCTAGAGACCGTTGTCTTCCGACAGCCGACGCGCAAACAGTGGATTGTTTGCCCTGCATGGGGACGTCTTGCCTATTCCGCCGATTTGGGGCTAGCGTGCAAGAAAGGTCGTAGGCAAGGGCCAGCCATTTTCCTGCAGGCTGTCAATCCTACAAAGGTGTGGAGATGGGGTCGGAACCTTGCGCCGCTCGACGCCCTCGAAGTCGAAAGACTAAGGAACGATGGCCACGTTGTCGAGGACACGGGCAAGTGTCTGTTATTTCACTCTAGCCAAGAAGCGATCAGGGCCACGCAACTGTACCGCACGCTGTTGCACGAGATCGGCCACTGGGCGGACTGGCTAATGAAGGTCGAGCAGCCAGCCGCGAAGCAGTCCGTTCCGTACGAGGTTCTGTCGGACCAGTACTTTGCGAGACCCCTCCAGGAACGCGAGCAATTTGCACATCGCTACGCAAGTGCGATGCGGGAACGTCTCACGAAAGCGAAGCGAATTCCCTTCACCAGCATTCCCGAGGCTGACCGAGTTGGCCGTTAGCCGCAGCGGTGTCTTAACACCTGCTACGCTTCCACCCAGTTGCTCCGTTCCAGAATCGTCGGCGGTTCGTACGTCTTCCCTCGCGCCAGCCGTTTCTCCTCACGCCGCGTCGTCCAGAGCAGGACTGGACCCAGCAATGCCGGAAGCATCCGCCCCATGAATCCGGATTCCTGCTTAAATTCGTACCGCAGCTCCCGGATCTGTTCGCTCACCTTGCGATCCACTTTCCGGAACTGCCGCTCCATGGCCCACAACGCCGAACTGTACACGCCGCTCAGTTTTCCCATCTCGCGCGTGAACCGCTCCCGCACTCGCGCATCGGGATAGTCCTTGTAGCGCTTGAATCCCGCCAGCAGAGTTCGTGAAATGCGGTACAGGCTCGGACCGTTGAGCTGGAAGTCGCGCCAGAAGGCCCAATCCAGAAAGCGCTTGGAATCCTCCCGCGAAATCGCAGCATGCTTGAAATTGAATTTGAACTGGCCGTGCACGTCGGCATAGTCCACGTCTTTCAGCAAACGGCCCTCCTCCGACATTTGCTGGTACAGCGGAGTGCCCGGGACAGGCGTGTAGAGCATGAACTGGTGGAAGTCGGTATCGTGCGACACGGCGTGCTCGATTTCTGACACGATGTTATCCGGCGTATGGTGCTCCAGCCCGATGATGGTCGAGCCCTGCACGCGAATCCCATGCTCGCGCAATTCGCGCGTGAGTTCCCGCGTGTCTGAGCCCTGCAACTTGCTGTAGCCCGCTTTGGGGGATTCCAGGCCCATCCACAGCCAAGACACTCCCAGCTCCACCAACTCCTGCATGGTGTACTTGCGAATCGCGTTGGCCGATGCGAACACCGAGAGCGCCCAGCTCTTGTGGTTCTCTTTCATGAGTTCCAGCAACCGCATGGCGCGCTCGCGATGCAGCAGAAAATTTTCGTCCATCACGAAGAACGACTGCACTTTCAGTTCTTCTTCCATGCGGCTCATGACGGCAAACAATTCGTCGCCCGTCTCAAAGAAGTTGACGAACTTTCCCTTGCCCCCAAAAAACGCCGAGGTCGTACAGAAATTGCAGCCCATGGGGCAGCCGACCGAAGGAATGATGGTCGCCGCCGTCGCGCCCTTGCGCTCGGGCAGACGAATCCCCATGATGCGCGTGCGCATTCCGGAAACAATGGACGGATGCCGGATCGGCGCGCTCTCGTCTTCGCCTAAATAACGCCGCATCCAGGAAACGCCCTCGCCTTTCACAATGTGGTCGGCGTCGATCATTTTCTCGATTCCGGGAATCGCGGCCACGTGCCCGCCCACGATAATCACCGACTGCGGCGAGAGCTCGCGCGTCATGCGGCACATCTCCCGCACCTTGGCGACGTTCACGATAATTCCCGTGATCCCCACCACGTCGTATTGATTGTCTTTCAGTTGGCGCGCGAAGTCAGTCGCGCGTAGGAAAGTCGAGCACCGCACACGGCGCCGTAATATTCGCCTGGATCATCATGATGCCCCAGGAGCGATGAAACATGCGCAGCGAGAAGCTGCCCTGCGCGCGCGTGACCTGGTTGTGATAAAGCTCCATCGGATTAATGGAGCGGCTGCCGAATTCGTCGTCCTGGGCGTACGGTCCGAAGACCGAACTCAGCAGAATGCGGGCTTCGGATCCCTTGGGATGTTTCGTGAAACTGCCGGAATGAACGCTATGTGGGCTGGCTGCAACATCGCTCGTAAGAAGTTCCAATTTGCTTCATCGTCCGTTTCCCCCCACATGCCGTTACTGCAATCGTAGTCGTGCGCGGGTGCGCTGCAGCGGTACGCCCGCAGATAACACAAAAAGATTACAAAGCCAGGGCATTGTCCTAACGTAACCTGAGGAGCCTCGATCGATCATGTCAACTTGAACCCGGCTTGCCTTCTGGCCTAGAATCGCTGCGCGATGGCTTCGGAACCGCTGGAGATCGAGCGTCTGGACCGGGGAGTGTTGAGCTTCCGCGGCCCGTTGACCATGGAGAACGTTTCTCCTTTCATGAACGCGGTCCGGCGCGAAGATGCTCCCACCATGATTCTGGATCTAACCAATGTTCCTTATCTGGATTCTTCCGGGCTGGGATCGCTGGTCAGCGCTTGTACGTCCTGCACCAAGGCCGGGCGCCGCATGGCTCTCACCGGAGTGAACCGGCGCGTAAGAAAAGTCTTCGAGATCACCAAAGTCGAGCAGATCTTCCTGATGTTCCCCACCCTCTCCGACGCGCTAGAGGCCTTCACCAACGCCGGCTCCGCCTAGCTGCTGATGTAGGGACAGCCGATGTGGAGACAGCCGCCCTCGGCTGTCCGCCGGGCGCAGCCCGGCCGCCCCGTCGCCTCCCTAATCACCCGGCCAACTTCAAGCCGCGCGCACGGGATTCGGTTTCTTCGATCCCACCGCATTCACCGCGTCCAGGCGGATACGCGTGACCCGCGCCGTTTCCTCCAGCAGATCGCTGGTAAACTTCGCGCCTTCCCCCGCCATCACCGAACCCGCGGCCAGGGCGAAACGCAACGCGTCTGCCTGATCCTCGAAGTACAAAACGACTTGTCCCGACATAGCACTTCTCCCTGGGCCCAGGAGCCCGTCGCGAGCGCTGCGACCTGGAAATCCACTTGGCCAGACCTGAAAGATCAAGGTGAATGAGACTAAACCTCGTTGGCGAAGGACGCGGTCCGGCCTTCCCCTGATTCTCCGAGCCGAGCCCTCCAAGTCATAGTGATTCTCTTGGTTCCACACACTCAGTAGGCCATCCGAGCAGCGAATACTCTCTGGATCGATCCCGCCGCATCACCGTTCGAAAAATAAGAGATGAAGGCTTTCCCTTCGTGAACCTTCGTGTCCTTAGTGGTTAAACGCCTTTGATTCTCCCGAGCGCTATACTGCCCCTGCCATGCCCGTACTGATCTCCATGCTCCGCGGCGTCAACGTGGGCGGTCACAACAAAATCAAAATGGATGCCCTGCGCGCCCTCTACGAATCCCTCAAATTCGAAGATCCGCGCACCTACGTGCAGAGCGGCAACGTGATCTTCCGGACCAAAGAGAAGAGTTCCCCGGCTTTGGCGAAAAAGATTCAGAATGCGATCGAGGGGAAGTTCGGTTTTCGCCCGGCAGTCATCCTGCGCACGACGGACGAATTGAGAAGCGCCATCGCCGCCACGCCCGTTCGCCGCCAGCCGCAAACTGGAGCCCGGCAAGATCCTGGTGACTTTCCTGGGCGACCCGCCCGGCTCGGAGGCGCCAATGCCACTCTGCTCGGCCTGAAGGATTATCCCGAGGAGATTCACCTGAAAGGCCGCGAACTCTATATCTATTTCCCCGACGGCGCCGGGAAGTCGAAGCTGCCTTGGTCGCAGGTCGAGAAATTGCTGAAGACCACCGGCACCGCCCGCAACTGGAACAGCGTCACCAAGATGCTGGCGATGGCGGAGGAGATGGAAGGGGCCGGGTGATGGTATCGGATGGAGTCGAAGCCCGCCCGCTCGACTCTCTCTTCTCGGCGCGATCTCGACTAGAGTCCTCGCGTTAGTTTTACTTCCCGCCGCAGGAGGCTTCCTCCAAGGCAAAGGGGTCAAACGCCCCGTGATTTAGAGGAAAATGCTCGTAAGTTATTGAATTGGTCGGGACGGGCAGATTTGAACTGCCGACCCCTCGCACCCCAAGCGAGTGCTCTACCAGGCTGAGCCACGTCCCGACGAGGAAGGATTCCACCAGTGCGCCGGTCGCCCTAAGGCAACCCATCACCCCAGCGGAGGGGTTCACTCAACAATTCTACACTACGGTTAGGGCATATGCCCCTTGTCATCCTGAGCGCAGCGAAGGACCCGTGCGCGCGTCAAGACGAAACTACGGTTTCGCCATCTCGTACAGCTCCAGCGAATCAAATTCTCGAACGAATTTCGCATTCTGGCTCTTGAGATCGGCGCGTTTCGCGTATTCAAACATCGACTGCATATTATCCCCGGCCACTTGATTCACGACCACCAAAACTCTGCTTCCGCTGCGGGCGTTCAAGTAAGAAGACGGTACATCATGCTGTTGGAAGTAGTAGCGCAGGGGGGCCTCCGACGAAAGCACAGCGATCACAGAATCTCCCGGCTTCAAATCCGATTTGAGATAAATCGCGAGTTGCTCAAAACCACGTCCTTCATTCCTCAAGTACACGGACTGGCTCCGCCGGCCTTTCATTCCGACGATCACTACGATCGCGATCGTCATCAACGCCATCACATAGCGAGATTGCGCACGTGCCGGCTTGAGGCCCAAGGCAACTCCAGCGCTCGCCACTATGAAATAAACCGGCAGCGCAAACAGCCATACTCTTTCGAACGGAACCACCCTTTGCAGCGCCAGCAGTGGCAGAATACACGCCACCATCGCGATCGGCAGCGCTACCTGCTGGCGCCCACAGCGCCGCTGCAGGACTAGTGCCGCGAAAAATCCCACCACCAGCACCCACACCAGTATCCACGGGAAGTCCCAGTTCCACTGCTTCCACGTCGAGGCCAGCGACATGGGCAAATTGTGAACAAACACCCCTGGCGGAACCGGTCTCACCCACTTGTTCCCTAACACGGCCTGCGGTCCCGAAATCGCAAAGACCGGGGAGTACAGTTCCAGCGTGGCCACTCCGCCGACTCCCGCGGCGAAGCAGATTCCCCTGACTGCGCCGCGTAGATCCGTGCCTGCGTCTGCCCCCAGCGAGCACAGCACAATCCAAATGACAATCCCGCCAAACGGATAGAGCATAATGGGAATGGCGTAAAACCCTATCGCGGACAGGCCCCCCAGCAACAACCACGACGCCCAGTTTTGATCTCGAAGCGCATGGGCAGCCACGCATATCATGATCGTGCACACCAGACAAAGCAGAATGTATCCTCGCGCATTCGTCGAATACTCGATGAGGATGGAAGAGCACGCCACCAAACCCGCAGCCAGCAGGCCTGACTCCGTCCTGTACAGGCAGCGCGATGCCACGTAGGTCGCTGGCACCAGGCAGAGTCCACCCACGAATGCCGGCAGTCGCAATGCCCATGGATGATTCCCGAAAACGAGATACGAACAGCGCTCAAGCAGCGTCCCCAGCAAGTGGTTGTTCGGGGCATTGTAAAAAGACAGGCCAATGTAGAAAGGATGCGATGCGTACTCCATAAATGTGTACGCTTCGTCGCCCCGCATCGGCTGAAACAAATCTTCGAATCGCAGCCAGGCAGCAATCCCCATGAGGAGCAGCACTCCGAGCCGGTCGACCATGGGAATCGAAGCAGCGCCCAACTTGGCGTCCGCAGCCAGGCGCGAGAAGCCCATTCGCACCTGGTCGCCAATCTGGCAGATCTTTCTGCGGAACGGCAGCGCAGTTGCCGCCAACAAAAGATTCGCCAGCCCGATCACGCGCAGCCGAAACTGGATTGCCTGGTAGAACTCAGCACTAAAGAAACTGGCCTGTCCGCTCAACGAAACTGCCCGCACCTTGGCCGCAAGAATTCGAAAGGGAATCCACGATGCCGCCAGTGCCCCAATTCCCACAACGGCCAGCACGCCGGGCAGCAACAGCCAGGCTGCCGCGATGAGCCTGGAATGCTTTCCTCCGGCCGCCTGACCAATCCGATTTTCAACCATTGTGGATGAGTGCTGCACTTGGGAAAGCTGCCACGGGGGGCCAAGATATGGTTGCTCTTGCTTCCCATCCTTTATCACAGTCCCTGCACTCTTGAAAAGGACAGCCCAACGGAGCACGCTTCGGAATATGTGGCTCGGGTAATCGGGACCCGAGAGGCGGTCGAGATCGAGTAGCGATGTGGATTCCTCGACGATCCGTTCATCCGAATCCAAGGTCTCCCGGAAGTCAGGGAGCGGGGACCTCGATGTGCTATCTCGGCATTGGCGTCGCCTGTTACAACAATTACGACGTCACAAACTGGTACCGCTTACACGAAGCGCCGCGGGCCGCGTTGGAGTGACCGCAATCACTGCGCTTCTCCTCTCCACCTGATAGAAATCTCGCAGCTACTCCCACTGGTCCGTTGGTAGCCTCCACGACCCGGTAGCTGTTGGTACACCGCACTACCGCCCTCCAGCCGGAAGATTCAAGGAGAAACTGCCATGAGAAAATATGCGATCCTCCTGGGCGCGGTGTTGCTGGCATTGCTGTCGGCGCTGACTTACGCGCAACCCGGTTGCATTCATCAAGCTGGATCCCGCCGGGGATCTTACCGTGCTGTATGGCTTTACCGGGGGGACCGATGGTTACACTCCCCACGGAGGGTGATCCAGACGCGGTGGGCAATCTCTACGGTACTACCGAGCCGGTCGTCGATTATGGCTTCGGAGAGGCGTTCAAAATAACCCCTGAGGAAGGAATGCAGCGCAGGCCCAAACTCTACTGATTTCGATTTCAACGTTACAAGGAGGTGGATTATGGATCGCAGAATCTCCCGGATCGCTCTTCTGACGTTACTCTTTTTGCCTGCTTTTATGGATCGCGCGGTCGCACAGTATCCGAACATGTCGTCCGCAGGAAAGGCAACCATGTTCCTAACTGCGAGAAGCTTCGCCGTAAGCCCTAATCCTCTGTCTGTGGCCGTGGGCGACTTCAACCGTGACGGTAAGCTCGACTTGGCGACAGCCAACTACGCCAGCAACAACATCAGCGTACTGTTGGGCAAGGGGAACGGGAATTTCCAGCCCGCGGCGGACTACAGCGCGGGGTCAGGCCCAGACCCAATTGCCGTGGGAGACTTTAACGGCGACGGTACTTTGGACTTGGTTGTGGGGAACTCAAACAGCAACGACGTCAGCGTGCTGCTAGGCAGCGGCGACGGGACCTTCCTGCCGGCGGCGAACTACACCACCGACAGGAACCCGCGTGGCATAGCGGTAAGGGACTTCAATGGTGACGGCAAGCTGGATCTCGCGGTGACGAACGTGGGCAGCAACAGCGTGAGCGTCCTGCTGGGCAACGGTAATGGCACGTTCCAAAGCTCCTTCAGCTACGCGGTGGGGTCGTATCCCGTTTCCGTGGCCGTCGGAGACTTCAACGGCGACAGCAAGCTGGACTTGGTGGTGGCGAACTATCTGAGCCATACCATGAGCGTGCTGCTGGGCAACGGAAATGGCACCTTCCAGTCAGCAGTGAATTACAACATAGGAATGGGGTGCGAGTCCCCAGTCGTCTGGGACTTCAATGGCGACGGCAACCTGGACGTCGCAGTGGCGAACGATGATGACAACAAGGTGAGCGTGCTATTGGGCAAAGGGGACGGCAGTTTCCAAGCGCCGCATAGGTACGCGGTAGGGTTTCGCCCTGACTTCTTGGCAGTAGACGATTTCAACGGGGATGGAAAGCGGATTTGGCGGTGTCGAACGATACCGGCGGTGATGTCAGCGTCCTAATCGGGAAGGGGACGGAGCCTTCCTTCCGGCGATGAACTACAACACAGGCGCCGGACCAGAATCCGTAGCCGTGGGCGACTTCAACGGCGATGGCAGGCCGGACTTGGTGGTGGCCAACCGAGATGCCAGCAACGTGAGCGTGCTGCTGGGCAACGGCACTGGCATCTTCCAGGCAGCGAGGGATTACCTGCTCGTGGCCTGGCCCGGTTCTGTAGCAGTAGGAGACTTCAACCGCGATGGCATTGCGGACCTAGCTGTGGCGAACAATGCTTACAGCGGTAATCTCTTGGGAATTCTGCTGGGTAATGGCCACGGCACCTTCCGGGCTGCGGTCAACTACGATGTGGGCATTTATCCCGTGAACGTAACCGTTGCAGATTTAAACGCCGACGGCAAACCGGACCTGGTAGTGGGGCGGTTTGAAGGGCTTAGCGTGCTGCTGGGCAAGGGCGATGGTACATTCGAACCTGCGGTGGGTTACGGCGCGGGAGTGGGTAACGGTGGAGTTGCCATAGGGGACCTCAACGGCGATGGGAAGCTGGACATGGCCAAGGCGAACGATTACGGTGACGTGAGCGTGCTGCTGGGAAGTGGAGACGGCACCTTCCAGGGTGCGGTGAACTACGACGCGGGCGACCGTCCCAGTGATGTAGCGATGGCAGACTTCAACGGCGACGGCAAGCTGGACTTGGCGGTTGTCAGCTTCTGGAGCGCCAACGTGAGAATGCTGTTGGGCAATGGAGATGGCACCTTCCACGCGGCGGTGAACTACCCTGCGGCATCCAGGTCCTGGTCGGTGCGGGCGGGGGACTTCAACGGTGACGGTAAGCCGGACTTGGTGGAGACGAATATAGAAGGCAATGCTGTTAGCGTGCTGCTGGGCAACGGCGACGGCACCTTGAGGGCCCCCGTGAGTTACAGCGTGGGGTCGGCGCCGGCCATAATGACCTTAGGGGACTTCAACCGCGATGGCAACCTGGACTTGGCGGTCCCAAACATAGGCAGCAACACCGTTAGCGTGCTGCTGGGCAACGGCGATGGTACCTTCCAGGCGGCAATCGACTTTAGCGCGGAGCGAGCACCCGTTTCAGTGGCTGTGGGTGACTTCAACGCTGACGGAGCGTCGGACCTCGCCGTCACTAATGCCGATTCCGTGACCCTGACCGTGATGCTCAGCACCCGCGGCACGGTGGCCGGCCTCACTAGCTCCCCGAATCCGTCCTCGATGGGCGAGGAAGTAACCTTTACTGCTGACGTGCACGTGAGCGTGCGCGGTAGTCAGATGCTGGCGGGCAAGATGACCGGGACGGTGACCTTCCGGGACGGAACCACCACACTGGGAACGGTCCCGTGGGCTTCGCGGTACACGACCCTTACCACCTCAAGCCTGGGGAAAGGGCTACACACGATTACGGCGACATATTCGGGTGACCGCAACTATGACTCGGTCACCTCCCCACCACTTATGCAAACGGTCCAATAGAGGAGGACATGTAGCGGCAGAGCTTTTCGGTTTGCCCCGTAGTGGTGGCCTGACTATGACCGGTTTTTCTGCCACCGGCTCTGCCCAGACGGTGACCCTGACCAATCACTCTCCTGATCATGCGGTGCCCGTTTACGGCGTCGGCGTCACGGGAACCAATGGAGCTTTGTTTGCCCAGACCAACACCTGTGGGACGAGTGTGGCGCCGGGGACAAGCTGCACCATCAGTGTCACGTTCACGCCCAAGAGTAAGGGGACCAAGACCGCGACACTGAACGTCGCGGATGGCGGCGGCGACACTCCGCAAAAAGTGACGCTCGCCGGCCACGGAACCTAGACTAGACCGAGGGTGGAGTATCGGCGTTGGTCAAGGCTCCACGAGTTGTCGCTGGAGCAGACAGCGCGGGGACCCGCCGGTGGGGTCCTACACCGACATCTGTGAATGAGTTCCGCGATTGTTGTTGCAAAATCGCGCTGCGATCGGTCACCTGGCGGATGTCGTTCTACGCCGCTATTCCAAGTCTCTCCAGTTCGTGCCCACACCCATATCCACCTGCAGCGGCACGGCCAGGGCATGCACTTTCTCCATGTGCTCGCGCACCAGCGGCTGCATGATTTCCACTTCGTTCTCGGGAACTTCGAACACCAGTTCGTCGTGTACCTGCAGAGTCATTCGCGACTTCATCCCGCGGTCGCGCAGCGCGGCGTCAATGCGGATCATCGCAATCTTGATCAGGTCGGCCGCCGTCCCCTGCAGCGGCGTGTTCACCGCCGTGCGCTCGGCGAATCCGCGCTGGTTCGCGTTCTTGCTGTTGATGTCGGGAATCGGCCGGATGCGTCCGAATAGCGTTCGTCACTTTCATGCTCGCGCCGCGCCTCTTCCAGAGTCTTGTCGATGAAGGCTCGCACCCCTTTGTACTTTTCAAAATAGGCAGCGATGAATTGCTTGGCGTCCCCGGGCTCGATGCCCAGTTGCTGCGAGAGCCCAAACGCCGATAATCCGTAGACGATGCCGAAGTTCACCACCTTGGCCTGCCGCCGGTGGTCGGGCGTCACCATCAGCGGCGGTACGCCGAACACTTGCGACGCGGTCAGCGTATGAATGTCGTCGCCGCGGCGGTACGCCTCGACCAGCAGCGGATCGCGCGAGAAGTGCGCCAGCAGGCGCAGTTCGATCTGCGAATAGTCCGCGGTCAGCAGCACGTGCCCGGGTTCGGCGATGAAGGCGGCGCGAATTCCTCGTCCCAGTTCGGTGCGGATCGGAATGTTCTGCAGGTTCGGATTGGCCGAAGACAGCCGTCCAGTCGCGGTTCCAGTCTGCCCGAACGTGGTGTGCAGCCGTCCGGTTGCCGGATTGATCAACGCCGGCAGCGCATCCACGTACGTTGACTTCAGCTTGGTTAGCTGCCGGTAGTCGAGCACCATGCGCGCGATGGGATGATTCTCCGCCAGCTCTTCCAGCACATCCACCGCCGTCGAAATGGTGCGCCCCTTGCCGTATTTCACCGGCTTGGGCAAGTTCATGCGATTGAACAGCACGTCGCCCAGTTGCTTCGGCGAACCGACATTGAATTCCATCCCCGCAACTTCGTAAATTTCTTTCGCCTTGGCCGCGATCTCGCGCTCCAGTTCGCCCGACATCTGGGAGAGCGCCGCCGTGTCGATCTTGACTCCCGCCTGCTCCATGCGCGCCAGCACCGGGACCAGCGGCAGATCCATTTCTTCGTAGAGCTTGAGCAGTCCCGCCTGCTCGACTTCGCTGCGCAGCACGCCCGCCAGGCGTCCGGTAATGTCGGCAGACTCGGCCAGTTCCTCGGCCAGCTTCAGGTTGAAACGCCGCAGCGCGACGTCCGCCAGCCGGTGCGACGAGTAAGTCGGATCGAGCAGGTAGGAATACAGCATGGGATCGTGACGCACTCCGGCCAGAGGAATGCCGAGCGGATCGAGCGCATGAATCGCCGCCTTGTAATCGTGGATCGCTTTGGGCACGGCCGCGTTCGTCAGCACGGACCGCAGTTTTTCGGCGGCCCCTCCGGAATCGAGTTTGACGATCGTGGCCGCCCCCGCCGTTGCGAAATCGCCGCCCGCCGCGCCACAGGCTCGGGAACCGCGTCGGCCCGGGGATGCTCCCACCAGAAACATTTGGACTTCCTGCGGCTCCTCCTCGATTTCTTCTTCCGCGCCGGTGTCGTCCGACTCTTCTTGTTCAACCGCGACCGCAAGCGCGCTTCCATCGGCAACTGCGCCGAGCACGTCCTCGACATCCGCGGCTGACTTCGCCTCGCGTGTAGTGCGTCTCGCTGACCTCGACCACCGGCAGCAGTTCCTTGAGCAGCGAGGTGAATTCCAGTTCGGTGAACAGCGCGCGCAGTTCGTCCACGTTGGGATCTCCCGCGCGCATCGACCCCACATCCAGCTCGATGGGAACATTCGTATCGATCGTCGCCATGCTCTTGCTGAACAGGATTGTCTCGCGATTGTTCTGCAGCGACTCGCGGTACGTCTTCTTTTCGACTTCGGCCGCGTGCTCCAGCGCCTGCTCGACCGTGCCGAAATCGCTTGATGATCTCCACCGAACCTTTGTCGCCGATGCCGGGCGCTCCGGGAATATTGTCGATGGCGTCGCCCCGCAGCGCCATCACGTCCACGACCCGCTCCGGCGGCACGCCCAGAATTTCCTCCACCTTCGCCGCATCGCAGATCAGGTTGTCCTTCGGCGGATTCAGAATCTGCACTTTGTCGTTGACCAGCTGCATCATGTCTTTGTCGCTGGAAACGACATACACCGGATGCGACGCCTCGGCCGCCTTGCGCGCCAGAGTGCCGATCACGTCGTCGGCCTCGAAGCGCACCACCTCCAGGATCGGAATGCGGTACGCCTCGAGCGCCCGCCGGATATAAGGAACCTGCTGCACCAGGTCTTCCGGCATGGCCGCGCGGTTGGCCTTGTACCCCTTGTATTCCACTTCCGTGAAAGTCTGCGTCTTGATGTCGAACTTGCGAATGCTGGTCACGGCCTCCGCCTGCTCGTCGCGAAAAGTAGGTCCGGCCACGTCGAACACCGCCGCCAGATACTCGGGAGAAAAATCGTCGCGCAGTTTGCGCAGCATGTTCACGAAGACGTAAATCGCCGCCGTCGGAAGCCCGGTCTTAGTCGACATGGGCCGCTGCCGCGCCATGGCGTGATAGGCGCGGAAGATGAATGACATCGTGTCGATCAGGTAGATACGGCCATGCGCCGAAGCGGGCTCGGACGGCGCCCCGGCTGCGGCTTGGGGTTTCGCCGCTTGACCCTCTGATTGTGCCGCTGGCGGGGCCTGCTCCGGTGATTTCTTACGCGGGGGCAACCCGTTTAGTGTAGCAGCAGAAAAGCCGGCTAGAAGTCCATCCGGAAATCGGCCTGCACGACTTTCTTTGCCTTGCCGCGCGAGTTGTTGCGGAAGACCAGATGATATTTCGCGGGCTCATTCAGAGTCGGCGGCAAGCCCGCGTTCACTTCCTGGTTGTGGGTGTCCTCGGCGGAAAACATGGCTTCGGCCGGCTTTCCTTCCAGGAACGCGCCGTACTGCTGTTCGTTCAACAAAAGGAATTCCACGTCGGCGGCCGACTCGTCGGTTTCCATCCCGGCCTGCTTCATGAATGACCGGTAAGTCCCGTGCAGTTGCGGATTGGATGCATGCGCAGGCACCTCAAACGGCATGTTCACGATGCCCGCAACCCCGAACGTCTGGTGCAGAATGGCGTTGCTCGTCCCCACCACCGATCCTCCCGACATGGTCAGAGGCCGTTGGCTTATACGCAATACGGCGCAAGCGTTTCCACCCTGCCGGCAGGCGACTGGCGCGTCATGTATTCGGCCATCGGTCCTGCGATCGTGACCGCCTGCTGTGCCGCCCGCTCTTCCTCAGAGGTTGTCGCGGGCGCGGGCGCTTGCGTGCCGGGCACGGCGACTGCCATCGCCACGTGATGACGATGCGTCCATGCGAAAGAACTGGCCATCACCAGCACAAAACTTGCCACCAGCCATCCCAGCCATCGCTTCATATTTACTCCCTGACAAAATGTTAGCGAGCGGCAGGCGGCTAAGGTAGCTTTCGTTGCAGGATGGCGGTTACTTAGGTTTGCCGTATTCGGTATTGAAGTGCAGTTGAATCTCCCCGCACGTGCCCTGTTCCGGCGAGTACACCACGCAACGTATCAAAGGGCCGCGAATACACGTGCAGGCTGACCGCGCGCTGGTTGAACGCGCGAGGATTCACCACTCGATGCACGGGATCGGCCGGATCCACGGCGCAAGGCTGGGAGATGTTCATCTCGACCGTGTTGGTGGGTTCGAGCCGGCACGTCCCACTTCCCAGATTCTGGTGAACCACGTGAAAGTTCTCCACCTGCAAGCGCCCGATGGGCACCGCCATCCAGCAATTCTGGTCGCGATGATTGTGCACCGAACTCGCCTGCCCGACCTCCCAGCAGATGGCCATCAATTCGTAGAGCGGCCGTCCGGTCGATGAGATTTCGCGTATAGTGCTGCCGGTCCCAGGCCAGGTAAGGAGTCAGAGAATCCGCGCTGACCGGCGTGTCCTGAAGAAAGCGCCGAACCGTTTCGGTCGCCCCGAAGGCGGACTCGGGCAACTGTCGCAGCCCTTCGACGAATGCCTGGATCGAAACCGGTTTTACCGCGGTGGTCATGGAGCACTCCGGAGAATGAGTATAGCCCAAGACCGAAGCCCCAACTCCGCCTTCCCTACGGCTGTGTCCCCGCCCCCGAATATCTCCTTGCTCTCCCCCTGCGCCACCGAGGGATACACCGCTCCCTTGCGCCGCCGCAAATCTCCCGGCAAGTCCGAGCGCAGCAGCCACAATCCCGCCGCCACCGCCGCCGCCCACGTCACCGAAACCAGCGCCAGTTGCGACACATCGGCCACGCGGCTGCCCTGCGCCACCGCTAGCGGCACGACCCTCGCCACTTCATAGCTGATCCCTCCCGCCACCGCCGCCACCACCGCCGCTTTCCCCAACTCTCCCCACCGCAACCCACCGAGCGAAACCAGCTTCCGGTAGTGCAACAGCCAGGCCAGCGCCACCAGATTCACTCCAATCCCAATATCCGATGCCCATGCCAGCCCCACCACTCCGAAGGCATGAAACAAGATCGAATACACGGGCAGCGACGCCACCGTAATAATGCTGACCGCGACCATGGGCGTGAGCGTGTCCCCGGCCGCGTAAAACGCCCGCGCATACAGACCCTGCGCCGACCACAACGCCAGCGATAGCGAAAACCAGAAAAAATAAATCGCGGCCGTCTGCGTGTCTGCGAAAAGAAATTTTCCCCGCCGGTACACCAGGTCAATCAGCGGAACCGCCGCCACCATCATCCATCCGGTGGCCAGCAGCGATGCCGCCGACACCCGGTACACCGAATCATTCACCGTGACGGCGAATTCTTTCAGCTTCTTCTCGTTGAACAGCCGCGCAAAAAACGGCAGCGATGCTTGCCCGGTGGCCTGCCCCAGCACCGCAATCGGCACCGCGAACAATCTCTTCGCATAACGTGAGCCGCGTAATGTCGCCCACGCCGCTCGACGCATAATGCCGCAGAATCCAGTCATCCGCGGTCACCAGCGACACGCCCAGCATCAATGGCACCGACAGCTTCACCCACTCGCGGAACGCCGGATTCGTCACATCGAACGACGGCTTGTATCCCGTCCCAATCCGCACCGCCCCAATGACGCTCGCCAGAAACGGACCGGCAAAGCTTCCGATCAGTGCTCCATACGCCAGCGAGGCGATCCCGAAATGCCGCCCGCCCAGCACTCCGCCCAGAATGATGAACACGTTGTAGATCAGCGGTCCAAATGCCGGGAACAGAAACAGCCGGTGCGACAGCAGCACAGCCGAAACCACTCCGCCCACATAAAAGAAGATCTGCGCCGGCAGCAGAATCCGCGTCAGGTGAACGCACAGCTCGATCTTGTCCGGCGAAAAGCCCTTTACGAACCAGCGCACAAACTGCGGCGCGAAAATCTCCGTCAGGATCGTTCCCCCAATCATCACCGCCGTCATCACCGTGATGATGATGGAAAACGTTCTCTTGGCATCGGCATCGCGCTTCTCGGCCAGAAAGCGCGTGTAGATCGAGATGAACGTGATCGAGGCCGCGCCCCCGGCCACAATGTAATTAAGAAAATCCGGCAGCGTGAACGCCGCCACGTAAGCGTCCGTCTGCGCCGCCGGCGCCGAACGCCCACGCAATGTAGGCGTCCCGCGCATACCCGATTACCCGCGACAGCATGACCGCCGAAATCAGCAGCAGCGTCGCCGAGAATGCCGTGTGCTGGTGCGACGGCCGGAAAAATCGCAGAAGTTTCCTCATTGAGACCCGATTGGAACGTTCAATCTTATCGGAATCTCAACCCCTCAGACAGTTGTGGGGCGAGCACTCCTGTGTGGGTCGGACACTCCTGTCCGACGCTTTTGACTTTGTTCTTCGGTGCTCAACAATCTCCCGTCACCTGGGCTCAGCCGGAACGTAAACCCTGTCCGCCGATACCAAATCCACATTCGACACTTCCGTCCTGAGCTTCACCGGCTGCAGCCCCGCCTTCTTGGGCGGCTTGGCTAGAAATGTCAGGAAATACTGATGGCTCAGACGGTGCGTTATGTCCTCCAGGTAGGGAGCGAACGACACGGGCGCACCATTGAACCCGATGTAATAGGATTCGCCTCCGGTTCTGTCCGCCACCTGCGCCAGGTACAGCTGTCCCCAATAGGTTTGCCAGTAGCTATGACCAGAATGGCCGACGCCTGGAGTATAAATCGCAGAAACCAGGATGCCGGCGCGCTGTGCGTCCCCAATGGCCTCATCCAGGTATGGGTTCTGCAGATCCCCGCTGCCGTAATACGGGTCGATACCGTCGGAGATCATCACAACCTCCCTGCGATTGGTGCTCTCCGGCCACCGCTTGATCAGATCGCTGAGAGAAAAGTACGGGCTGCCATTGGCGCCGCGGAGCCCCATCGGAAGCCGCAGTGCCTTTTCCGCCAGGGCGTGATCGCTCGTCAGATTCTGTTCAATCCTGCCCATTCCATTCTGCATGTAAGCGATCCCAATCTTGGTGGAGGCCGGCTGTCCGCTGATGAACTGCTTGATATCCGACAACAGCGGGCCCAGGCTGGCACTAGATCCGTCGTCGAGCAGCACGAACAGCTCCAGGCAGGCGCGGTCTCCCTGGGCAGGAACCCATTCCGTCACCGTGTCGCGATCCTTTCCCTCATACACCATCACATCCTCGCGGTTGACCGCCGGCACCTCGGAACCGTGATGAGGTTCGACCGTGACCACCATGTGCGCCGGCACTCCCGGGGCCGGTGCACTCTGCTGACCCGCAAGGCTCCGGGCCCCGCACACCCAAACCGCCAGGCTCAATATCGCGTTCGTGATAAGACCATATTTGTTCATACCTGCTCCTTCCAGGAGAGCAGCCTCTGTCCACACTCCACCGTGGGACCGGAAGCGCATCTCCCCTATGCTTTTAGATGTTGCTGAGAGGCAAAAGGTGGGACCTGCGACAGCTCCCGCCGCGGACCGCCGCGGGCCGTGTGTGGCCGCTGGAAAATGACGAGTTCTAGGATGCTGCGGAAAAACTACCTGCTGCATGCACTACAACTGCATGCACTACTGCGTGCCCTACAACTGCATGCCCTACAACTGCGTGCACAACTGCGTGCCCTACAACTGCATGCCCTACAACTGCGTGCCCAACTGCGTGCCCTACAACTGCATGCCCTACAACTGCGTGCACTACTGCGTGCACCACAAAATGCGTGCCCTACTGTGGAAGAGCGGCCCTTCTAGGGCCGCGTAAAGGCATGCGGAATCATTGTGGGCTTTAGCCCCTGTGGTCGCTTGTTCGTAGCTGGGCACGTTTTCCGCACCCTCCTGGAGAGCGAAAGCGCAACCGCCGCTCATCTCCTCCACCGGCCCAGCACATACAGCACGATCGAAAGCACCACGCTCAACACCACCGAGGTCGCCAGCGGAAAATAGAAAGTCGTGTTCTTGCCCCGGTAAACAATATCTCCCGGCAATCGTCCCAGAGGCAGGTTCCACCGCCCCATCACGGTCAGTCCAACTCCCGCGACGACCAGCACTACCCCCAGCACAATCAGCAGTTTGCCCAAATCTGTCATACTCTAAGCCACCCACATGTACCATCGAGTTTGATCGCTGGCTGCATTTTTGGAAAACTGATCCGCGAAAAACGGCATCCCATTCGGGCCACTCCGCTGTTACCTTAGTATCAACCTCGGTCAACCCTCGACCGAAGAATGAGGAGTCCTGCACCATGCTTCTCCGCCAGCCCGTTGTTTCCCGCCCCTATTCTCGAAGTCTACCAGCGCTTTTCCTCTTCGCCATCGCGTGTGTCCTCACCTCCCCGCTCCATGCTCAGGACGTGCTTACCTACCACAACAACAACGCCCGCACTGGTCTCAACAACAAAGAGACCACCCTCACGGCGGCGAATGTGAACTCCACTACCTTCGGCAAGCTGTTTACCGTTCCAGCTGACGGCCTGGTCGACGCGCAACCCCTCTACGTGTCGGCCGTCACCATCTCCGGCGTTACCCATAATCTCCTGATCGTTGCCACCGAGCACGCCTCCGTTTACGCCTATGACGCCGATACCGGCGCGAACCTCTGGCACGTCACTACCCTCAAATCCGGCGAAACCACTTCCGACAATCGCGCATGTTCCCAAGTCGCGCCCGAGATCGGAATTACCTCGACCCCGGTCATCACTCGGCCCAAGACCGGCAACCCCGTCCTCTACGTCGTGGCCATGTCGAAGGACAGCTCCGGCAACTATCACCAGCGCCTCCACGCTCTCGACGCCACCAATGGCAGCGAACTCCACAACGGTCCGGTCGACATCGTCGCCAAGTATCCCGGCACCGGCGACAACAGCTCCGGCGGCTTCGTGATCTTTGATCCCAGTCAATATAAAGAGCGCGCCGGGCTGCTCCTGATCGGCGGCACGGTTTATCTTGCCTGGGCCTCGCACTGCGATTACCGCCCCTACACCGGGTGGATCATCGGCTACAACATGAACACTCTGGCGCAGACCACCGTGCTCAACGTCACTCCCAACGGCGACGAGGGCGCGATCTGGGGAGCGGGCGCCGGCATGGCCTCCGATAACGCCGGCAATATCTTCCTGCTCGACGCGAACGGACTGTTCGACACCACTCTGAATTCCTCCGGCTTTCCTGCCAGCGGCGACTATGGCAACGCCTTCCTTCGCCTCACCACCAAAGGCGGACTCGCCGTCGCGGATTACTTCGAGATGGACAACCAGTCGCAGGAAAATGGCAGCGACACCGACCTCGGTTCCGGCGGAACTCTGTTGGTCAGCCAAAAGGATTCCACTGGCAAGATCTGGCAACTCGCCGTCGGTGCCGGCAAAGATTCCAATCTCTACATCGTCGACCGCACCAACATGGGCAAGTTCAATTCCACCAGCAACGCCATCTATCAGGAACTCCAGCACGTTCTGCCCGGCGGAATCTGGTCCATGCCGGCCGCCTTCGGCGGCAGCCTCTATTACGGTCCCGTCGGCTCCCCGATCCTCCGGTTCCAGTTCCAGAACGCAACCTGCTCGCCACCCCAGCCGCCCAAACCGCGAACGCTTTCGGGTATCCCGGCGCCACTCCCAGCATCTCGGCCAATGCCGGCCAGAATGGCATTGTCTGGGCCGTCGAGAACAGTAACCCCGCGGTCCTCCACGCCTATAAGGCGAACAACCTGCAGGAGATCTACAACTCCAACCAGGCCGCCAGCGGCCGCGATCATTTTGGCGCCGGCAACAAATACATCACGCCCACCATCGCCAACGGCAAAGTGTATGTCGGCACCACCACCGGCGTCGGCGTCTTTGGCCTCCTCAAGTAAGAACCAGTCAGGAAGAGAACTGAAGAGAAGGAACTGAACAGAAGGAACTGAAACAGAAGGAACTGAACAGAAGGGTGCCCCACCCTTCTCGCGTTCTTTGCGAGAGGGTGGGGACTTTTGACTTCGACTGCCGCAGTCTCCCGATGGCGCAGGCAGTCTTCTCTTTGCACCACAAAGTACTTGACAGCACTCCCTGGCCCGGTTACTCTATCCCCATGTTTGACCCGCGGCCGCATCGCCTCCGGCGCTTCCACCGTTCCTCTGAGCGGCATTCGGAGCACGGGTCCGCCCCGCCGTCGCGCACCGCCCCCGAACTCTTCGAAGACCTCCGCTTCATTCGCGACACCATGGAGCGCTCCGCTGCCTTCACCGCTGTCTCCGGTTGGGGCCAGGTCCTTCTGGGCGCGACCGCCCTCGCCGCCGCCTGGCTGGCCGCCCGCCAGGTTTCCTCTTTCGCCTGGCTGCGTGTCTGGCTGGCCGAAGGCCTGCTCGCCGCCGCCATCGGGCTGCTCGCCTGCACCTGGAAAGCGAACCGCCGCGGCCTCCCCTTGTTTTCCGGGCCCGCCCGCAAAGTCGCCCTCGGTCTCGCTCCGCCCCTGTTTGCCGGAGCCTTCCTCACATTCCTGCTGTTCCGCAACGGCCTGCAATCCGCCTTGCCCGCCACCTGGCTGCTGCTCTATGGCGCCGGCATTATGACCGGAGGCGCGTTCTCCGTCTCCATCGTCCCCGTCATGGGCCTCTGCTTCATGCTCCTCGGAGGTCTTACCGTGCTCGGCCCCGCCGCCTGGGGCAACTGGTTTCTGGCCGCCGGTTTCGGCGGACTCCACATCGTCTTTGGATTGCTCATCGCCAGGAGGCACGGTGGCTAGACCCCTTCCATCCCACCGCAAGCCCGCGAAACACGAGTCCGTCGTTCGCGAGAACGTTCGCGAAAAAGCTCGTGAGAAAGTTCGCGAGCAGGCTCGCGCCCATGCTCATGACGAAGTCCGCGAGCTTGCTCCTGTAGCCCCCGAACTCCCCGAACTCGATCGCCTCATTCACGAGCGCATCCGCCTCGGCATCGTCAGCGCCCTGGCCACCAACCAATCGTTGAGCTTCAACGATCTCAAGCGCGTGCTCAAGACCACCGACGGCAATCTCAGCGTGCATGCCCGCAAGCTCGAGGAGGCCCAGTACATTTCCTGCGTGAAGTTTTTTGAAGGACGCGTCCCCCGCACCGAGTATCGCCTGACCCCCACCGGCCGCCGCGCCCTGGCCGAGTATCTCGATCAGATGGAGCAGTGGATTCGCGTGACCCGCGAGCCGTAGGCGCTTTTTTTTGGGCTTTTTAGCTTTGCGATGTAAAGTACATTGCCAACAGGAGACCTCGTTCTATGTGGAACGCTCACCTCGCCAGCAACATGAATTTCCCCGCCCCGCTCGCCGTCCTGGGATTCCTCGCCGCCATCGGCGGCCTCTTCCTTGCCCTGGCCTCGGCCCTCGTCTTCTGGTTCGCCCGCAAGCCGAAATTTGCCCGCATCGCCGCCCTCGCCATCGCAGCCGGCGCTGTCGTCTACTGCGCTCTCTTGTTCGGATTCTCCGCCGGCAGCCATGAAACCCTGCTCGCCCACGGCCAGGAAAAATATTTCTGCGAGATCGACTGCCACCTCGCCTACTCCGTGCTCGAGGTCAAGCCCCAGCCCGACGGCCGCTTCGTCGTCACCCTCCGCACTCGCTTCGACGAAACCACTACGTCCCCCAACCGCCCCAAAGACGCGCCCCTCACTCCCTCTCCCCGCGACGTGCGCCTCATCGACAGCGCCGGCCGCGAGTACGCGCCCGCCTCCACCGCCGGCACTCCGCTCCTCACCCCGCTCAAGCCGGCCGATTCCTACACCACGCAGCTCGAGTTCAATCTCCCCCAAGATGCCACCGGACTGCGCCTCCTGATCCACACCACCCCGCAATGGCCCGACAGGTTAGTCATCGGCGACGAAAACAGCTTCCTGCACAAAAAAACCTACTTCGCCCTCTAATGCTTGATTCATGTAGGGACGGACGCATTCGTCCGTCCCCGTCGAGCGCAGCCGGACGAGAGGGCGCCCGATGCTACAATCCCCGCAATGACCCGCCTCACACTCGTCCTATTCCTAACCACGTTCCTCACCGCGCAATCCGCCCCGGAAGTCGAGATCACCGCCGAGCCCCACCACCACCTCGCCTTCGCCAACGATCAAGTCCGCGTCTTCAACATCAACGTCCCCCCGCACTCCGAGACGCTCCTGCACTGGCATCGCCACGACTACATTTACATCACGCTCGGCGACTCCGAGGTCATCAACGTCGTCCAGGGCAAGGATCCCGTCACCCTCAAACTGCAAGACGGCCAGACCGGATTCCTCTCCGCCCCCTTCGCCCACCTCGCCCGCAATCTTTCCGCCCAGCCCTTCCGCTTGCTCAACGTCGAACTGCTGCAGGACGACAAACTCCGCCACTCCCCCGCCCACTGGGACCCGGCACATCCCGAGGACGATCGCGGCCTGGACATCCTGCACGGCGGCACCCAGGAAATTCTCTTCGTCAAAGATGGTGTCCGCGTCTCCGAATTCGAACTCCAGCCCGGAGGCATGGTCCCCATGCATCACCACGCAGGCCCGCATCTGCTGGTCGCCGTTACCGACTTGGATTTACGAGAGAGTCACCTCAATGACGTTCACCCGCCCGATCTTGGCCACCTCGTGGCTGGACAAGTCAACTGGCTCCCCGGCGGCTACTCGAGCTCCCTCACCAACATTGGCAAAAATCCCGCCAAATTCGTCACCCTGGAATTTCACTAGAGACTAGGCGGAAGAAGTAGAAGGAAGGCTCATGTAGGGACAGCCGCCAACGGCTGTCCGTCGAGCGCAGCGAGACAAGCCTACTTCACCGCCGCAATCACCGGACACCCCGGCGCCGCCTCACCACCAACGATTGCCGCTCTCCACTCCCCCAGCGCCGCCTGCAACTCCCCCACCCGGATCCCCCCAAACTCCTCCGGACACGCTGCCAGATTCTTGTGCGCCCGCGCCATCAGCGAGCAAGCCCCCACCACATTCCCCGTCGAATGATGATGCAACGCCACCGCCGCCTGGATCAGCCCCTGCAGAAATCGCTTCTCCATCCCGTGCGACTCCCGCCACACGTCCTCCCAAACCTCATGCGCGTCATAAAATTCCCGCGCATTGAAATGCCGAATCCCAACCTGATATTTGTCCCCGAAAGTCATCCCGAAGATTCTACGTTCACTTGCACGAATCGGGCGCGGCGCCCCCGCCCGCGGCCCTCAGCCTTTGGCGGTACCGATAGGGTGGGCGGGCGCTCGCCGTCCCACATGAAGCCCGGCGAGGTGCCGGGGCCGCGGCCGATTCCGCGACCTGCCGAATACCGTTGAGCAGAAAAGACATCGCCGGCAGCAGGTGCTGCCGGCGACCAAAGATTTTAAAACATTTCTCCGCGCTCAGACTATGCAACCTTACGCCTTCCGCTTGTGTCGCTCTTGCCCGGGTCGGATTTCGCGTCCTTCGTAAAAGAGAGATTTTGGCCTTTCGCAGCTGCAGCAGGAGGGGTGATCGTCTCCGCAGGCGTACTCACAGTCGCAGCGGGTGCAGCCGCGGCAGGAGGTGTGCTGATCGTCTCCGCCGGTGCGCTGGCAGCTGCAGCCGGTGCCGCCGCTGCGCAGTGTGTGGAGATCATGTTCAGTGCGCTGACAGCCAGGCTATTCTCAGCTGTGCCTTTGTGGCCGGTGAGGTTTACGTCCTGGCCGACATACGCCTTGAGATCCGCACCGCTGGTCGTGATCTTGAAAATCTTGCCCGTGTTATTTTCCGCGACGGTGTAGTTGCCTTCAGCGCCGCTGAGGCATCCTTTAACGTTCATCTGGTCTGTATTGCCGCTCGCCGCGGGAGCTTGTGCAAACCCCATCGCGACCAGCAGTGCCGGTACAACGATCAGCAGGAATACTCTCTTCATGGAATCCTCCGAGAAGTCTCGCCTTGCGGCGGTCTGAATTCCGCTTGGGTTTGAGTGTGCTTCCGATTTCTCTGTCGAATGCTGGCGTGTGCGGGCCCCGGCTGGAGAACTCGGAGCATGCCAAGTGAAACTACACAAACCGTACTGCGTAAGCATCGGACTGTCTGTTCCAAACCGCTCACATTCCCAACGCAGGCAGGTACGAACATGTGAATATGAACGTGTGGGGGCGACCGCCTTCGGCCGTCCCGTCGAGCGAAGCTCGACGGGTGAAAAACTCCCCAAAAACGAAGATCCCCAAAATTCCTGTCAAGCCCCCAAACCGCCCCACTTCCCCCTAACCGGAAGCTTCTAAACCAAATATAAAGTCCAGAAAATGTCCGGTTTACCCTAGCCAACTTGATAAAATAGATCTATAGAGACAAAAACCACGCGGCCCACTCAGGCCGCGTTTTTTGTTGTCCAAATACACGTAGCCCCGGACGCATTCGTCCGGGGCAGTAACCGCAAAGATTCCATGAAAAATCCAGGGATGTACATCCGCCACCCCAAGGCGCGGGGCGAGTGGGCGGAGCTGCGTTTCATGACCCGCGCCACCGAACCCGGCTTCATCGTCACCAAGCCCTGGGGAGACATGGCCCCCTTCGACCTCGCCCTCGTCCTCGCCCACCACCGACGCTTCGTCCGCGTCCAGGTCAAATGCACCATCTTCCATCGCGGCAACTCCTACAAATGCCACCTCGACTCCAACGGAGTCCCCTACCGCCCCGACCAAATCGACTTCTTCGCCGCCGGAGCCTGTCCTGAGCGAAGTCGAAGGATCATTCCCGCCGACACCTGGTACATCCTCCCCATCAAAGCCACCCACCACCAGCCCGACATCCTCCTGACCCCGCACAGCAAGAACGCCAAGTACGACAAATACAAAGAAGCCTGGCACCTCCTGAAGAAGGGGTAGCAGAGGAAAACACGTGGCCGGAGGGTTTCTGCCCATTGCGGGACTAAAGGCTGTACTGGAAATGGAAATACAGTCACGAAACGCTTGTGCAGCGACACCAAAAAAGATAGCCTCGTGGTCGTAAGACTCCAAATGTCAAACCCTCGATGCCAGCTTTCGATTCGAAACCCGAAAAGAGATTTCTCCAATCGGACTGGGAAAGCGGCATGGTATCCGTACTATGCTGGATACTCACCCAACTTTGTAGAAGACGCAATCAACTATGCTAGAGCGTTCAGGCCGGTCGTTCGCGTGCTCGACCCCTGGAATGGTAGCGGGGTCACGACGCAGGTTGCCAGCGCTCTCGGCATAGACGTCGAAGGATATGACCTGAACCCAGCGATGATAGTGGTCGCGAAAGCAAAGAGTCTGGGGAGCAATGTATATCCGAGTCTTACCAGTCTGCTTGACGATATCTGCACTAAAGCGACCAGCTTGTGCGACATATCTCCGGATGATCCTCTCTCTTTGGTTCCAAAGGCACTCAACCAGCGCGATTAGGTCAATTGAGAAGGCTATCTTTAGCCTTTTAATTGGACGCGATGCATACACTCAGCTCGGTAGGCTACCTTCCCTGAGCGGCGTTTCGGCGTTAGCTGCATTTTTCTACCTCGCTCTCTTCCGGTCGGTTCGAATTCTACTCAGGCCATTTTTCGGATCGAATCCGACTTGGATTAAGAATGCAAGTGACAAGAATGCTGTTCTCGACATCCCCTTTCGCGAAATAGTTGCGGCTTTCCGAGAACAGTCGCTCTGGATGCAGGAGACGCTAGCAACCGAAGCTGCTGGGGGTGTGAACGAGGCGTCTTTATCTCCTCCAACGATCGACTTAGCACACTCCTCGGCTCTTCCAGTAAGCGATGAGAGATTCGACGCAGTCATTTCGTCACCGCCTTACTGCACGCGAATCGACTATCCGGTGAAAACCAGGCCAGAATTGGCAATCTTGGGAGTCGACCATACGTCATTTCGAGCTCTTCGCGATCAGATGCTCGGCACTCCGACGGTCTCCGAGACTCCAGAAGCTGTCCTCTCTCAATGGGGGACGTACTGCACGGAGACCCTTGATCAAATCCGGCGCCACCCGTCCCGCGCTTCCGAGACCTACTACTGGAAAACCTACATTCAATATTTCAACGGGCTGTTCCAGTCTCTTGGGGAGATCACGAGTGCTTTAGCGCCCGGAGGAATATGCTTTCTAGTCGTACAAAATTCGTACTACAAAGACCTATTCATTGATCTGGCACGGGTGAACGACGAAATGGCTCAGTCGCTCAATCTTGAACTGATCAAGAGGGAAGACTTTACCGCTCATCGAACAATGGTGGGCATTAACACCTCTGCGCGAGCCTATACAAAGAGCCAAGGATCAGAGGAGAGCGTCTTGGTGTGGAAAAAGACCGACCCGGCGAAAACTCGGAGATGGCACATGGCTGATGAACGAGACATCGGCGTCGAACTTCTACAGGCGGTACAGAGGCAGGTTAAGCAGATTCAGACGTCGAGTCTAGATCTGTCTTTCAACGAACTTCTGGACATGCATAGCAACCAGGAACTCGTTATTGATCCGGAGTACCAGCGCGCTTTTCGCTGGTCGGAAACGCAAGGAGTCGCGATTTATTGAATCACTTGTTCTAGGAATGCCGATTCCCCCACTCTTCTTGATCGAGCTTGAAGATGGCAAATATGAACTCATCGATGGATTACAGAGGCTCACTTCGTATTTCCATTTTCGCGGTGCCTTGGAATTGGAGATTTTCGATTGTCATACTGCTGAGGGGTAGGGTCTGAATACTTTAAAGAGTGCGACATCGTGAGGGAACTCAATGGTCTGGACCACGACCACCTTCCAGCCGCAATGCAGATCCGCCTCAAACGACATTTCATCAGAGTTGAAGTAATCCGCAAAGGCAGCGACGAGCGGCTCGAATCACATGCTTCAAGAGGCTGAACACCGGCGGAGAAAACCTGAGTGAGCAAGAGATACGAAACTGCACCGTCCGATTGCTAAAGGGAGGAGCGACTTTTATGCGGTTTCTGTCAGAGCTAAGCGCCGCGCACGATTTTAAACTCTGCACGCAAAATCTGACAGAGCAGGCCTATGAGCAACGATTCGATCAAGAGCTAGTTCTCAGGTTTTTCGCGTTCAAGAATAACGGCGATGAGTACGAGCATGACGTCAGCGACTTCATGACTGATTACATGGAGAGTGTTGCGACCCTGAAACAGGGGACGAATTTGACTATGACGTTGAGAGACAGATCTTCCTGACGACCTTCAGGATTCTGGCAACAGCATCGAGGATAAAGCATTTGGCTGGGTAAACAGAGCAGGTAACATCGTGCGCGGCTTTGCGGTCTACCATTTCGAGGCGTTCACCCTGGGGATCCAACCTTTGTTAGGGCGTATTGATTTGGCAAACCAGGAGCAAGTCGAGACTGTTAAGGATGTGCTCGAAGGAATTAAGAAAAACCCAGATTTTCAGCAGATCACGACTGGCGGCGGTAGAAATTCGAAAGGCGCTTTGGATCGTCGAGTTGGATTTGTGCAGACTGCGTTAGAACGTGCGTTATGACCGTCGATAGCGTTTGGGCGCAATTGGAGCAAGAGTCTGCATGGCGGCACGAAGAGATTCGACTGCTCTCCAATAGTCGTAGCAGTCTTCGCAAGGAGAGCGAAAGGGATCGATTTCGGCGGGCACAGCTAGTGATGCTCTACGCAATGCCGAGGGATTCTGTAAAGTTGCGCTACTCGTGTACCTGAAGGCCGTCAACTCAAAGAAGATTGTGCGATCCAAGGCGTGCGATGAGCTCGTCGCTTCATCATTGGACGATCTGTTCCACGCTCTACAGTTTGGTGATAAGAAAGGCCGCGTTTTCGTAACGCCTCTTCCCGCCGAGGAGAGGATGCACTTGTTGTCACGAAAGCGGGATTTTGTCCGAGAGTTCGACGCGATAATGAAGCAACCGCTTCTGTTACCAGAGGCTGCTGTTAATACCGAGGACAACCTCAACTCCACAGTGCTGCGGAAGTGCCTTTTCAGGCTTGGATTCCCGCCCGACTTGATGGCTGCTTACGAAGCAAACTTGGACGAGCTCGTCAATCGCCGAAATAGCATAGCCCACGGCACGGACGACGCTTGTCGTACGGGCCACCGACTACGACCGCCTGCAGAAATCCGTCTTTCAGGCTATGGACCTCATCGTTCTGTCGATAGTCGAGGCAATCGAGCACGAATCGTACCTGCGATCCGTGCCACCCATTGGAGACGAGGCCTCCCTTGTAATCGGGGAGATGCGCTAGGCCTCGGATTATCGAGCGCTGCGTTGGCCTTCCCGGGC
>CAVPXW010000021.1:0-213247 GCA_963709865.1 uncultured Acidobacteriota bacterium | reverse complement strand
GGTTTCATCCGAGTGTTCCTGGGCATTGAGACTCCGGTAGAAGCGAGCCTGATAGAAGCGCACAAGCTACAGAACACCCAGCGAAGTTTGCTTGATAGCGTACGCTGCATTCAGCAACACGGTATCGAGGTTATGGCCGGTTTTATCGTAGGCTTCGATAGTGATCCGGATGATGTATTCGACAGGCAGGTTGAGTTCATCGAGGAGAGCGCCATCCCGATCGCAATGGTAGGGCTTCTCCAGGCACTTCCAGGCACGCAGCTCTACCGCCGCCTGGAGAGCGAAGGACGCCTTGTCAGCGACGCAAATGGAAACAATATCGATTGCAATCTGAGTTTCATTCCGACAATGTCCGCACAGCGCTTGCTTGACGGATATCGGTCGATATTAAAGCGCATTTACGCCCCGGACGCCTACTATGATCGGGTCCGGCGGTTTCTGGAGCACTATCAACCCACCCGTACGCGCCGGTCGCTCTCGGAGTACATTGCGTTGTGTCGTTCCGTCGTGAAGCAAGGCATTCTCGGCGACGCACGCGCGAGCTACTGGAAGTTGCTCATTGATGCCGCCACACGGTACCGCCATGCCTTCGGCACTGCAGTGACCTTGGCGATCCTGGGTTATCACTTCAGCGCAGTGACCGAGGAAGCCTGCCGAACTGACTAGCCGTCAGTTCCGAGTCTGCCTCAGACCTTGGTCAAGAATGCCTGCTCCTCGCCACCGCCGTCATTCGGCAAACCTGCGGTAAAACCAGGTCTTCATCAATTGAGTCAGGACCACATAACACACCAGTATCACCGCCAGCAGCAACCAGTACCGGGATGGAAGTGCGATAAACCCGAGCGCACCGGCCAGGGGCGAAACTGTCAGCCCGGCGCCCACCGCGACGATGATTATCGAAGTGAGGATGAGTGGCCAACTAGCCCAGCTCTGGAGAAATGGGATCTTGTTGGTGCGGATGACGTGAATGATCAGCGTTTGGGTAAAGAGCGACTCGACGAACCAGCCGGTGTGGAATAGGGCCGGGTTGTGCCAGCAATTGAACGCGTACAGCATCATGAAGAATGTCAGGTAATCGAAGATCGAGCTGATCGGCCCGATAAACAGAATAAAACGAAGGATCCCGCCAATCTCCCACTTGCGGGGCTTGATCAGCCAATCGGCATCCACCTCGTCGGTGGGGATCGTGGTCTGCGAGAAGTCGTAGAGGAGGTTGTTGGTCAGCACCTGAATCGGCAGCATCGGGAGGAAGGGCAGGAACGCGCTGGCCCCTACGACACTGAACATATTGCCGAAGTTGGAACTCGCCGCCATCTTGATGTACTTAACGATATTGCCAAACACGCGGCGGCCTTCCAGCACGCCTTGCTCCAATATCAGAAGGCTGTTTTCCAACAGGATGATGTCAGACGACTCCTTGGCGATATCTACCGCGCTGTCCACCGAGATGCCCACATCAGCGGCCTTCAGGGCCGGAGCGTCGTTGATGCCGTCGCCCATGAATCCCAGCACGTGTCCTTTACTTTGGAGCGCGCGGATGATGTGTTCCTTGTGGGCTGGGGCCAGCCGGGCAAAGACGCTGGTCTTGGTAGCAGCTTCGGCCAGCGCAGTTTCGGTCATCCCCTCAATCTGAGAGCCGAGCAAGAGGTGCTCTACCGACATTCCCACTTCCTTGCAGATGTAGGCAGTGATGATCTCGTTATCGCCAGTCAGGATCTTCACGTCCACGCTCAGGTTGTGGAGCCGCTTCAAGGCCTCCGTGGCGCTGTCCTTTGGCGGGTCGAGGAAGGCCAGGAAACCTAGCAGGATCAGGTCTGACTCATCCTTGATCGCATAAACGGGTTCGTCCGTCGCACCCGGCATTTGCTTGTACGCGAGGGCGATCACACGGAAGCCCTGACCGTTCAGATCGTCCGCCAACAACCGGCGTTTGGCGTCGTGCTCGGGCAGGACCTCGATAACCTCTCCCTTGACTTCTACGCGGGTACACAAGCCGAGCACTTCTTCGACGGCACCCTTGCAGATCAACGTGTTCAAGCCGGTTTCATCTTCCACCACCACCGACATCCGCCGCCGCACGAAGTCGAACGGGATCTCATCGATCTTGCGATACTTTTCTTTCGCTTTCAGGCGTTCTTCCAGTTCCTCATGGTCGAGGATCGCCTCGTCGAGCAGGTTTTTCAGCCCAGTATGATGGTAGCTATTGAGGTAGCCATACTGCAGCACTTTCTCGCTGGGATCGCCGTGTGCGTCCAAGTGCTTTTCGAGTACGATCTTGCCCTGGGTGAGGGTGCCGGTCTTGTCAGTGCACAACACGTCCATCGCCCCGAAGTTCTGGATCGCGTTCAGACGTTTGACGATTACTTTCTTGCGCGCCATCGCCAGGGCGCCCTTGGACAGGTTGACCGTCACGATCATAGGTAGCATCTCGGGGGTGAGTCCGACTGCCACTGCCATCGCAAACAGGAAAGCTTCCAACCAGTTATGTTTGCTGAGGCCGTTGATCAGAAAGACCGCCGGAACCATCACAGCAATGAAACAGATCATCAGCCAGGTGAACCGGTTGACGCCTTTATCGAAGCTGGTGAGCTGACGCTGTCCAACGATACTGGCGGCGAGCGATCCAAAGTACGTTTTGTCTCCGGTGTGGATCACCACGGCCGTCGCGGAGCCGCTCTCCACGTTGGAGCCCAGGAAGCAAATATTGGGCAATTCCAGCGGGTTCTGAACGTCGGCGGACGTGGCGTCGGCTTTTCTCTCCACGGGCAGGGATTCGCCGGTAAGAGCCGCCTGATTCAGGAATAAGTCTTTAGCCGAGAGCACTCGTACGTCGGCTGGGACCATATCGCCGGCGGCCAGCCGAATGATGTCGCCCGGCACCAGCATCTTGAGGGGCAGTTCGACTTCTTTGCCATCCCTCGCCAGCGTCGCCGTGTTGCTGACCATTGCTTTGAGCTTTTCCGCGGCGTTATCGGCCCGCATCTCCTGGAAGAAACGCAACACCACGCCCAGAACTACCATTACGAAAATCACCGCCGTTGCGCGCAGGTCACCAGTCAGAAAAGAAAGCACACCGAGCGCCGTCAGCAGGAGGACTAATGGATTCTTGACGTTACTCAGGAGCCGCATCAGTGCCGATTGACGCTTCTCGCGGGCGATCTCGTTCAGCCCGTATTGCTTTAACCGGGAATCGGCCTCCGCCTGGCTCAAGCCGTCTAGTCGCGATTCAAGCTCTCTCAGGACGGTGTCGGTATCGGCGCGCGCCTTCTCTAGTAATTGATCGGAAACAAGCGCTCCCTTTCCGCCCGTGAGATTACCCTGGCGCTGAACTGGCCCCACGGTGGTCGTTGGGAAACCCATCCACACCTCTGCTATCCAGCAGACCGGGTCGGCTCCGATCTGTTCAACGATCCGATAATGGCCCGGTGTCCCAGAGATGTTACCAGTACGCTGCGCTACCCGTGAGGCTACACGAGTAGCATTGTGAGCTTTGCGCATCGGAGGCTAGGAGATGCCGACTGGTCAAAACGAGACAGTCTGCGACCTCTGCCACGCTCTACGCTGAATCGTGAGGCAAAGCCCATGAAACGATTAGGAAGTGCCAACGCAGCATTTCTCCTGTTCGTGCTCCTCGGAGCAGCTGCTTTTGGCTACGCGCAGCAAACCGAAAAGCAGACCCAGCACGAAGAGCAAGCCAAGCCTGAACGACAGCACGCTCAGCAACAGCCACAGCACACACAGCAACAACCGCAGCGCGCTCAACAACAACCGCAGCATACTCAGCAACAACCGCAGCATGCCCAGCAACAACCGCAGCATGCCCAGCAACAGCAGCAGCACACTCAGCGACAACCGCAGCACGCTCAGCAACAACCGCAAAACCAAAACAAACAGCAGCACGCCCAGCAAAAACAGCAGCCTGCCAGCGGCAATCATGGCGGAAACAGCCCGAGCAGTCGGGGAGAGGTCGCCAGTCACACAGTTCCGGGGCGCACGGTGCCTCTGAGAGGCGGCGGGTCAGCGAGCCTGCGCGCCAATGGACAGATCCGCTCGGTTAACCAGGGCGGGATGCAGATTCAACGCAATCTCCGCGGCGGGCGAACGGTTGTGAGCGAGCACAACGGAGCGCGCATCGTGACCACGGGCCGAGGCAACGGCTATGTTCAGCATTCCTACGTCACGCGTGGCGGACGCTCCTATTATTCGCGCACTTATTATGATCACGGTGCCTATCGGGTGGGAATCTATCGCGGCTACAACTATGGCGGCTATCACTACTACGGCAACTATCCCAGCTATTGGTACAACCCCGGCTATTATGGCTGGGCGTACCAGCCTTGGGGCGCGCCAGTGTACTGGGGTATTGGGATGGGGGGCTGGGGTTGGGGCGGATCGCCGTGGTATGGCTACTACGGCGGATATTTCTCGCCCTATCCGGTGTATGCGTCGCCGGCATTCTGGCTCACCGATTATGTGATTGCAGCGAATCTGCAAGCCGCTTACGCATCCCAGTCCGCAGCCAATTCCGATGCCGCGGCGTACGATCAGGTGCCGGCCAACTACGGCGACGGAGGGGGACAGGCAGCAAACTCTACCCCGGTGACGCTGACTCCAGAGGTGAAGCAAGCGATCGCGGAAGAAGTGAAGGCACAGCTCGCGGCGGATCAACAACAGTCTTCTGGCGGACAGGCACAGGCTCCGGCACCCGCCAACGATGAAGTTCCGCCGGCACTGGATCCCGCGCGACGCACTTTTATCGTGGACAACAACATCACGGTGATATCCGATGGCCAGGAATGTGAGCTCACGGCAGGGGACGTCATCACGCGGCTCACCGACACTCCGGATGCCGACCAAAACGTTACTGCGAGTGTGTCAGCCAGCAAGAGAACGGACTGCGGTGCGGGCAAGCAAATCACCGTTTCCGTAGAAGACTTGCAGGAGATGCACAACCATTTCGAGGAACAACTCAACAACGGCATGAAGGCGCTGGCGGAAAAGCAGGGCACGGGAGGGTTGCCAAAGGCTCCAGATACAGCCACGACAACTTCCGATGTGCCGCCTCCACCCCCGGACACGAACGCGGCCAAGGATTTGACCGATCAACAGGCGGCAGCCGATCAAGCCGAGACACAGGTGAAACAGGAGACCGCCGGAGGGCCGGGAGGGGGACGGTAGCGCGAAGGGGATGCGGCAGGATTGACAATACTCTGGAAGCTACCGCATCCGAACACATGGGATGAAGAGGCAACACGCATAAGCCATTCCTTTATCGTGATTGCTCGACGCAGGCGTGGCTATGCTTGTTGTGTGAACGCCGACCTCGCCGTCCGTCGAGTCGCTCGACTGGCTTAACCAAACTAATTCCCAGAACTGTGCAGTTCGGACCTGCGAAGCCATTCTCCCAGGCCTACCGTGTATCTATCGAGCCGATGAACAGTCCTGGCGCAGCGCGATGCTCTGGACTCGTAGAAAGCAGAACACTATGACCCACGGCACCAACAAACCGATACCAAAACTGCATAGAGCTCCCCAACCACCCCTACCACACCGTGGGGCGGCGCCCGACTCAGATCGAGCCAAGAAGCCACGGCTTACCGAGCCCTCTGCCGGCGACCAGGAACTGAATCCCGGAGATCGTGTCGAAGGGTTGGGCGACTTCGGAAAGCCGACTGGAGAATTCGGCACAGTTCAGCAAACTAACGAAGATGACGCGGTCGTGAAGTGGGATGATGACGGACGCATGCGAGTGCACCAACCGTCGCTCAAGAAGGTCTAGCCCGCCAACGGTTATCGACCGGAGACCGCTCGCATTGCTTGACTTCACCAGGTTGGGAAGAATAAAGGAGGGAAAATCAATGCGATCTTCGTCCTCTGGTTTCTGCTATTGTTGGCGGATTTCTTGTTGGGTTCATCCTGCAGTATCCGCCTGCACCGGACACAAGGAACTGTCTGCCTCGACAAAACAATTAGGATCTGTCAGTCCAGCCAACAACTGGCGCAGCTTCGCGACACTGCCACGATGATGTATCTGGAGGTGGTGCAAAAAACTACGGGAAGGCCGGGGAGTATTCCAAAGAGGTGTTTGATCAAGCTCAGCAAATTGCTAGTAGCACAGAGGACTCCGCACTTCGCAATTTGCTCCGTGACACCTTGGCAACCCGCGATCAGGTCACGGCGGACCTGGCGAAGGGAGACGCCGCTGCACTTTCGGAAGCACAGCTAGTCTTGTCTAAGCTGGAAAAAACTGCGAAGCATTGACGGATTCGAGAAGGTACACTTTTTTCTCAGGCACTCTCGTCACATATTGGCTATTTCATAGGCTGAATTAGCAGACGATCAATTCTGAACAGTTTTCTTAAGCCTAGAGTTTGATACTGACGATTGAGCACGCTCAGGAGTGAAAAGCGAACAGGCAAATAGCCTCAGAGCAAAAAAGGGCAGGCCGGGTTTCGTGGATAGGTCTGGCGGTATTATGGCCGATCCCTTTGACCAGAAAGAGCCACATATGTCGAACGATGGATCCGAGATTGAACGCAACGCGGGAATTGACATGGCTCCCGTTGGTGAATTCTCTGAATGGAATTCGGGGCCGGACGACGGAGATCCGACTCTTCGCACCGACTTCAGCCTCAACCTCAAGGTGTCCAATCCCGTTGCTATATCGTCATATGCCGACTGATCTCAAGAGACTGTCGTAACAGATCAGAGGACACACCCACAACTTACTGCACGCAACCGCGCAGACAGTTGTTTCAACTCGCATCCGTCATTAGCTCTGTGGCGTGATATCGAAGGGCCATATCCCGCGTGTATCTATCCAGAGCCAGGGTTGAGGCAATGACCTACCCGGAGTACCGCTGAATTGTCATCAGTCGCGATCCGCCATCTGTTTGCGCCCGCTCGTGTGTGAGAAAGTCTGATTCCTCCACTGCACTCCTCCCACACACTCGGCTAGATGCCATAATGCTGCGCCGATTTACAGGACGATCAATTCTGACCAGTTTTCCGAAGCCTGAAGTTCGATACTGGCGATTCACGAGGTCCTGCCAATCTAGCGACCTTCGTGGACAACTTTGGCTCATAACATTCTTGATGCAGGGAGGTTTCAATGAATTTAAATCTGCTGGATCCGAAGCTGATTGCGCTCGTCGCCGCGGTGATTGTAATCATCGCAGTGCTTGCTTGGCTGTACGTCCGGAAACGCAGGAGCACGACTGAAGACCTGCGGCAGAAGTTTGGTCTCGAGTACGACCGGGCGGTGCTGAAGCATGGGTCAGAACGAAAAGCAGAAACGAAACTAGCCGACCGCGAGAAGAGGGTTGAAAAGCTCAACATTCGCGATCTTGATCCCACGGAACACGAACGCTTTTCGAAACGGTGGGAAGCTGTACAGTCTCGTTTTGTCGATTCCCCGAAGGGAGCGGTCGCAGAAGCTGATGACCTGGTGTCCTCTGTCATGAAAGCGCGCGGCTACCCCGTATCCGATTTCGATCAACGCGCGGCCGACATTTCTGTCGACCATCCCCGGGTAGTGGAAAACTACCGCTCTGCGCACGAGATTGCGTTGCGGGTTGGGAAAGAAGCAGCAACTACGGAAGATCTGCGAACAGCGATGATTCACTACCGCTCTCTATTCGAGGAATTGGTGCAGGTACCGACGGTAATGGAAAGGAAAGAGGTGGCATAAATGGCTGAACTGAAGAGAAAAGAAGGGGAGCTTACGACGGCCGAACTGGCGAGCTACGGCGTTCCGCCGAAGCAGCCCGAAGGACCCAAGCTAGTGGAAGCCCCAGAGCCGGAAACTCTGGGTCAAGCGCCGGCAGTCTCAGAGCCTGTGCCCTTATTTTCTGAATCGGAGATGGGAGATTTCCGGTCGCAGTGGAGCAAGGTACAGACTGGTTTCGTCGACGAGCCGCGCCGCACCGTCGAAGACGCAGACAAGCTGGTAGCTGCTGTGATGCAGCGACTCGCAGAGGGTTTCGCCAAAGAGCGATCGGGCTTGGAAAAACAGTGGGACAGCGGCGAGAACGTGTCCACTGAAAACCTGCGGCTTGCTCTACAGCGCTATCGTTCCTTTTTTGACAGACTGCTGAATTTGTAAGGACGAACGCGCCTTAGGATGCAGGAGGAGACCGCAACTACGGAGTGGTGTGTCACGGCTCCAGCCCTCGCGTAGGCAGAAGTTATGCTGCCGCTGACTTCTGCATAGCGGTCATGTAGCTGTCCATCGACTGGGTCAACTGCGCGTCCACTTCGTCCGCGATAGTCATCACATCGGGCAGCAGCAAACTGAAATCCAGGACACTCAGATTGCTCTGTAACGTCCCGAAAAGGGTCACTTGGAGTATTCGCGATTCGTGCACCAGCATCGCGGGAGTGTAGCCCTGCAGATATCGCAGCTTGCCATGGGCTACGGCTGCGGTGGAAAAGATGGCATCGCTGTCTTTCGTGGTCGCGCTGGGCTTTCGCAGCCGGACAATCAGGTCCTCAACCAGCTTTGGAAGATGTCCAGTGCGCTCTTCGGTAGTAAGCGGAAGATGGTTTAGCTCTTGGCTCTGTTTTACCCGCGCCAACCAGTCTTCAATGACACCGGGCATACATCGCTGCAATATCGCGGCCACTCTTTCCTTCTCCATCCGGGCAGCAGGTTTTCGAGTAAGCATCTTTTCGTGGAGAAGGTCCGTGAGTTTCCCGACTTCGAAAGGTTTAACGACGATTTCGTCGGCTTCCAGCAGGATTGCCGCCATGGCGGTCTGTACATCCGGGTATCCGCTGACGAGCAGAGTCAGTGCGTTCGGTTGAGAGTGGCGCATCGCGCTAATCACTGTAAAACCATCGCCGGCGTTCGGCATGTGCAGATCCGTGATGAGAGCGTCGAAGGTCTCGGTCGCGATGAGTCGAAGAGCTTGTGTCACATTAGCAGCAGCCACTACCTCAAACCCTTTGTGTTCAAGGGTCACAGTCATCATGTCACGAACGGCGGCGTCGTCATCTACGAGCAATACTTTGTGGCGAATCGAACGTTCGGTCGGAGTCATACGCTACCGCCTATCTTACAAACCAATGCCAGCATGGCTTAGGTATAGTTTGGAAAATGTATAAAAGTGAACAGTGTCTTAAGCACGACACGGGTAATCTGTGGGAGTTCGAACCGGAAGGCGGTCATGGGTTAGTGGCGGGAAACCGACGTTCAGACCCTCACGACCGCATTGCTTCACTGTATTTCAGATACTCACGTTTAAGGCCGAACTCACCCGGGTTCGGCCTTTCTTGCATGCAATTGTGAACATTACAGACCAGCCTTGGGCTTATCCTTCCCCTCACAATTGACAGTGGCGACATCTCCAGTCAAAACAAAATCACGAACCCGAAGAAAGCGGTCGCTTTCAATCCGCGCACCTTTTCTTTCGACCATCGGGAAGGGTGGGAAGCTTCTTTTCGACTGCATGCGTCATCAAGTCGCGGCGGCTGCGCCTTGCGTCTTATGCAAGTCGAGGAACGGCGAATCAAATACAGGCTGTAACTATCCAGGGGAGATGTGACAATGGAATCCCACGCTGTGCTGTGCATCGACGACCGCCCACAAGTATTGGAGCTCCGCAAAGCGACTCTGGAATCTCATGGTTATTCCGTCCAGTTGGCGTCGAGCTTCTACACCGCGATAAAGATGTTGGAGCAAACGTCGGTGGCCGCGGTTCTACTGGAGTACAAGCTGGAAGGCATGGACGCGGAAGCCGTGGCTTACCAGATTAAGCAACGGTTTCCCAACCTGCCGATCATTCTGCTTTCGGCGTACAGCGAAATGCCAGGGCGAATCCTATGGTTGGTGGATGAATACGTGATGAAGAGCGAACTTCCGGAACGGCTAGTGCCGATCATCGAACGAATATACAGGCTCGGACCACGTTCGGACCAACGGTGCCAGCGTTGCGTAGCGGCAGCGTAAGAATTCTGCATCTTGCTGGTCATCGTTACTTGGCAGTTTTCGGGGGAGGGCTGCCAACGGGCGTCCCGAACTGAGATAGGTTCGCGGCGCTCTTTTTGCAGTCCGTACATCAAAAACTGGTCCACGCGGACGATGAGCATGACTCACACGGTCTCAACGCGGCGGGCTCTGGATTATGGGGCTCCTGATGATCGGCGGACAGGGTGGGAAGCAAATCTACGCGAGGCCTTTACGAGCATCATGGAGTGCAGCGCTTTCTGCGTTCCAGGCAGCACCAAGAAAGACGATCATGGCAGAGAACTCCATCCACACCATCAAGCCGATCGCTGCGGCCAGCCCTCCGTAAACGGGTCCATACTGTATCTGCCGGACATAAATTCCAAACAGCAAATTGACGCCCCACCACAAAATCGTCGCCGCAGTGGCTCCAGGCAGAACGGAGCTCCATGTCGTCGCGCCCAGCCGCGCAACGCGATAAATCAACGCCAGGACGAACACCGCCAGGGCCATCGCCAAGACTGGAAGCACTATATTCCAGAAGCCGCGAGCCAACGGAGACTGGCCGAATCCGCCAGTCATCCACTGGCGCAAAGGCCGCCCGAAGACACTCAGCGCGACGGCCAGGAGCCACGCCACAATCGACACCCAGAACAAGAGCAAGCCTCGAAATTGCCGGCCGAGAAAGGAATGTCTCTTACGATCACCATAAATCAAGTGGATGCCTTCCATAATGAGCTTCATTACCTGTGAGCCGACCAGCAACGTCCCGACCCAGCCGAGAAGCACCCAGGTCCAGGGGTTCACTTCTCGCCGCACCAGGAATTCGGACACGAGCTGCCAGCTGCCAGGAGGCAAAATCGCCGAGAACCGCGCGCCAAGATCCTGGCCGGTCTTCCCGCTCAGGGAACTGCTCATCAGCCCCACTACAACCAACAGAATCGAAAAAAAAGCGAGAAACATGTTGAAGGCCACGGCCTGCGAAACCATGCCGCATTGTGGTATCACCCTTGCCACTGTTCGGAACAGTTTCTTCGCGATAGAGCGCAGCGCCATTGCCCGAAATTATAGCGTCCACGATGTGCTCTGCCACTTCCAGGTTGGTCTGGAAGAATGGACTCCAAACAGGCAGAAGGTCTTCTTGTTGCTCGAGGATTTCTTGAGCTAATGCGTTTGCAGCCGGTGCGGACAAGCCGCCTATCCTAGATGCTGTGCAGCGCAATTATGAACTGGAGAAGCACTGAATGTTGCTAGCCCGCGTCGGACACGAAGCGCGGAGTAGACTTGGATCATGCGAAAGCGTCTTATCACTCCGACCCCAGACACGATTCGGGCCCACGGAGAAGGCTGGTTGGATGTCGAGCGATCAGCGGTCGTCGAGGTCACGTCGGAGGACAAGGATTTTCCGGTCGAGTCGGCATTCGCGTCACGAGATACGCGGGGTTGGCGCGCGGCGATGCCGGGGAGTCAAACGATTCGATTGATCTTCGATCAGCCCCAAAAACTCACCTGCATATCCCTCATTTTTGTAGAAAACGAAACTGGACGCACCCAGGAGTTCGTCTTGCGGTGCTCCTCGAATGGCGAAAGCTCTCTCAAAGAGATTGTGTGCCAGCAGTGGAATTTCAATCCGCCTGAATCGACACGCGAAGTTGAAGAGTATCGAGTGGATCTCTCGAACGTTACGGTACTCGAATTGATCATTAAGCCGAATATCGGCGGCGGAGTCGCCCGCGCGTCACTTAAGAGCCTCCGTTTATCGTGATTGGCAGCGGTCTTCCGGGGAGGGATTTCTCCGAAATGAACCACGACAGGGAAAATTCCCCAAAATTATGGCGGGAGCGACGGGACTCGAACCCGCGGCCTCCTGCGTGACAGAGCAGCGTTCCACCGATAGCAATTCTTCTTTCTCGGCAAGTTCTCTCTGCGTGTGAGTTTTCTTGCCGGTTCAATGCCGAGCGTCCATCCACATCTCATTCTTAATCCCACGCATACTTAAATAGGTAGACGCCGCGCCCTTCTGGGCTGCGATCTACCACAGTGCATCTAATTGCATTTAAGAGAGTTACAAGCTTCGGGAATTTTGAAATCGAGCCTGAGTTCGAAGAATGTACCAGGTCAACGATGCAGTGTAAACGATTGAAATAATTGTGCTTATGGTGGCCAGGGAGGGAGTTGAACCCCCGACGCCAGCCTTTTCAGGGCTGCGCTCTACCACCTGAGCTACCTGGCCACGTTTCGAAACCCGCACTCCGCGGGCTGCGAGGACTGTTCGCTTCACGCTGATGGTGGCGGGATTCGCGACCGAACGAAACAGCTCCAATGCCGGAAGCGTGCGGAACGTTATCGATTATAACAACCGCGCTGATTTCCCTCAACGTTGGAGCCACGATCTCCTGGCTGCGAAGAAAGACCAAGGTGAGCCACGGATTTTACCGATGTTTACTCGACAGTCGAGAATGATCCGCGAGCATCCATCTAGATCCGGGCTGACCTCCTATCCTGCGAAGCTCTTCACGAACTCCACCAGACTGCGCAGGGCAATACCGGATGGGCCTTTCGCGATCCAGGGTTTCTGGTCTTCCATCCACGCGGTGCCGGCGATGTCGAGATGGATCCAGGGGGTGTCTTCGGCGAATTCCTTCAGAAACATGGCGGCGGTGATGGCGCCGCCCCAGCGTCCTCCGGAGTTTACGATGTCGGCAATCGATGACCGAATGTGCTCTTTGTACTCATCATCGAGGGGCATGCGCCACATTTTTTCGCCCGCCTTCGCGTTGGCGCTGTGAAAGCGGCTGTACATGTCGTCGTCGTTGGCGAAGATTCCCGCGTTGTTGTAGCCGAGCGCAACCACCACCGCGCCGGTCAGCGTGGCGGCGTCGACCAGATGGGTGGCGCCGAGTTGGCGCGCGTAGTAGAGCCCATCGGCCAGGACCAGGCGGCCCTCGGCGTCGGTATTGATGATCTCAATTGACTTGCCCGACATGGCGATCTGCACGTCGCCGGGCTTCTGCGCTTTCCCGGAGGGCATATTTTCGGTGGCGCAGACGATGCCGATGACTTTGACGTTCGGTTTCAGCAGGGCGATGGCGCGCATGGCGCCGATCATGGTGGCGCCGCCAGCCATGTCGTATTTCATCTTCTCCATGCCATCGGCGGGCTTGATGGAGATGCCGCCGGTGTCAAAGGTAATTCCCTTCCCCACCAGGCCAAGCACTGGCTTCTGAGGTGCGCCGGCGGGTTCGTAGCGCATGACGATCAGCGCGGGCGGTTCGTCGGAGCCCTGGGCCACGCTCCAGAACGCGCCCATCTTTAATTCCTTGATCTTGTCGGCGCCGTAGACCTCGCACTTCAAGCCGACTTCCGCGCACATCTTCTTCGCGCGATCGGCGAGAATCGTGGGCGTCATGCGATTGGAAGGTTCGTTCACCAGATCGCGGGTAAAGTTTTGCGATTCGCCAATCACTTGCGCCTCGTTAGCGGCCTTTTCAAGGGCGGACTTGTCGCCGCTGGCAACGACGGTGAGCGCGTCAATCTTCTGGTCTTTGCGGTCGCTGCGATAGTAGTCGGGTTCGAAATTTCCAACGTGCGCGCCTTCCACAATCGCGCGCACAGCCTCTTCCGCGGGAATGCTGGGCGGGGCGACGAAAGCAAAGCTGCGGATTCCGCGGGACTTGAGAGCGCGTACAGCGACGCCAGCCATGCGGCGCAGATCGTAGCTGGAGAATTTCTTGGCGCTGCCGCCGCTGATCAGCAACAGACGCTTCGCCTTCAGGCTGGCGGGCTTGTGCAGCAGGTTGGTCTCAAACGGTTTGCCGGCAACTTCGCCACTCGCCAGCAGGTCGGCCGCGACCGACTGCACCGCGGGGTCGCTGGTGGCGACTTTGAGTTGCGGCTTCTTATCCTTTTCTTTTTCGTTGGGCGTGGGTTCGGCGTGGTCGAGCACGACGGCAACCAGAGATTCGGTTTCGAGTTCAGCGGGCGTAGAGAGAGAAATTGTCGTTTTCATAGTGGTTATGCGGGTAGCAGATGATGGTTCCAGTATCGTCGGCGGGACAGCAAAAGCGCAAGCGTTGCGCCCAAACCTTTCAGGATCCGACAGGACCGGATTCGTGCCTACAAATGCCGGGAACCAGGCGACAGGTCGCGACGTACTGTTCTTCATCAGGTGGCGGCATTCGAGCGACTGGGATATGATTCAAAGCCGCACCCCCTACAGCGTGAGGTTTTCATGCAGATTCGATGGAAGATGGTCGTTTTTATTGCAGCATTGGCGCTTGGACTCACCGCATTGATGAACCGGAAGACGGCGACGGCGGCGGCGCCAGAGGCGGCAGCGCCAGTCAAGACCGCTGCGGCGGCTAAGAATGCCAAGGATGTGGGCCCCGCGGGAATGTCGATTCCCGACACCACGCTGGCCATCAACTCCGACAAGCCCATGTCGGAGCGCGTGGTGCACTACGAGATCGATGCCAAGTATGACACGGGCACGCGCACCGTCGATGCGACCGAGGTGCTCATCTACCACAATCTGACGGGGCAGTCGCTCGACCACTTCCCTTTCCATCTTTATCAGAATGCGTTTCAGCCCAAGGCCACATTTGTGCGGGACTCCAAACTCATGGGCAGCCGCGACGTTTCCTATGCGAAGTGGGAAGACAAATACTACGGCTCGGAGGACATTAAGAGCCTCGAAGTGGTCGGCCAGGGGGATCTGACTTCACAGCTGCAGTACATCGCGCCTGACGATGGCAACAAAGATGACAAGACAGTCGTTGACCTGAAGCTTGCCAGGCCCATCGCGCCAGGCGCCCTTGTCCAGTTCAAGATCGCGTTCCGCACCAAGTTTCCCGAGACCCAGGCACGTTCGGGATGGAAGCGTGACTTCGTTCTCGGTGGTCAGTGGTTTCCCAAGGTGGGTGTGTTTTGGCACGGAGCCTGGAATTGCCACCAGTATCACAACACGACCGAGTTCTTCGCCGACTTCGGCGTGTATGACGTGAAGCTCACGGTACCAGCCTATGAAGTCGTGGGCGCCAGCGGAGTGCAGGTCGAGGAAAAAAATAATCCTGACAACACCAAGACCGTGACCTATCACGGCGACGACATCCACGACTTTGCCTGGACGGCGAGCCCGCGCTACAAAGTGCGGGAGAGCACGTATCAGTCGCAGATGGGGCCGATCAAGCTGCGCTTCCTGATGCAGCCTGCGCACTGGAGCCAGGCGGAGCGCCACGAGAAGATCACGCGCGAGACCCTCGATCGCTTTGAGAAGTGGTACGGACCGTATCCGTACAAGACGCTCACGGTGGTCGACCCTGAGCCCGGCTCAGCGGCGGGAGGAATGGAGTATCCCACGTTCATCACCGGAGAATCGACCTGGCGTGCCATGCAGGGAATCTGGGATGTCGAATCGGTGGTGGAACATGAGTTCGGGCACCAGTACTGGTACGGGATGGTGGCCACCAACGAATTTGAAGATGCCTGGATGGACGAGGGCATCAACAGCTATACGGAAGTGAAAGTGCTGGGTGACATCCTGGGAGCGGACGCATCCGTATTCGATTTTCACGGAATCCGGTTGGGGGACGGCCCTGCGCATCGACTCTTTTTTCTCAGTGTGTACGATCTCGATCCCATGGCCCAAAAGGCCTACGACTATGCCAACTCCTTCTCCTACGGTGGAATCACTTACGGCAAGACCGCCGAAGTGCTGGAGACACTGGAGGGCATCATCGGTAAAGACACCATGGATCGGGCCATGCACGCCTACTTCATGAAGTACCGCTTCACCCATCCCACAAAAGAAGACTTCCTCAAAACGATCGAAGAAGTATCCGGCAAAGACTTGCGCTGGTATTTCAACCAGGCCGTCTACGGCACGAACGTGATGGATTATGAGATCCTCAGTGTAAATTCCTTTCCCGCGAACTGGTACGAAGAAAAGAAGAAGGATAAAAAGGACGCGAAAAAAGACGCGAAGGACGACACGGTGTATCAGTCCTACGTGACCTTACATCGCAAGGAAGACTTCGTGATGCCGGTCGAGGTCGAAATCAAGTTCGCGAACGGCGAGAAAGTTCGCGAACATTGGGACGGCCAAAGCCGCTGGACGAGATTCAGCTATCTGAAGAAGGCGAAGGTCGAATCTGCCGAGATTGATCCCGACCACACGGTGCAGATCGATCGCAACAATTTCAACAACAGCTACCGGGCCGAAGCCAACGGGAAGCCGGCCCACAAGCTGGCGAATTACTGGCTGTCTATCACCCAGCTCGTCAGCCAAGCCCTGGGGTGGTGGGCAGTGTGAAGAGGCGGAGGCTTCGGCTTTCGAGTGGGCATTGTTAGCGGAATATGGGCCGATGGGCTGGATCGAGGACAATTACGCATGACTGAGAATAAGGGTCTTTTGAGCAGCGGCTTGGGCATGGTGCTGCGCAACAAGCGTTATATCGTCTGGTTCTACGTGCTGAATGTTTTTCTCGGCCTGTTTGGAACTGTCGCTTTCGTGAATCAGGCAGGGACGATTCTCGACCACAGCCTGCAATCGGAACGCCTGCTCCATGGCCTTTCGCTAGGCGTGCTCGTTGAAATGGTTGCCCGGCCGGAATTCGGGCCGACCATGGCTTCCGTGGGACCAGCAAGGTTTTTTGCGTTCCTCTTCTTGGTCGCGACCACACTTTTCCTGCCTGGCGTGTTTCAGGGATACGCCTCGACCTACAGGCTGCCCCGTGAGGATTTCTTCCGCGCCTGCGGTAGGAACTTGTGGCGGTATATCCGGCTCTTGATTGTTGCCGGCATTGTGATGATCGTCGCCACCATCGCTCTGTTTGGCCTGCATGGAGTGCTGGAGGATAAGGCTGCGCAGAGCACGAACGAACTATTGCTGCCCGAGGTACAACTCGTGGGACTGGGCGTGATTTTCCTCATCATGGCTTGTTTCCGCATCTGGTTCGATCTAGCCGAGGCTGATATCGTTCTGAATGACCAGCGGGCAGTGCGCAAATCGATCTGGTTGGGCCTTCGGCATACGTTCCGCAGCTTGTTCCGTTTGCTGGCAAGCTACGTCGTGGCCACGGTTGTGGCGGCGATCATTCTGCTGGCCGGCCTCTGGGCGTGGATGAAGTTGGTGGCTCCGGAGAGTGTTTTCGGAGCGTTTGTGCTCGCCCAACTCGCTTTGTTTTTGCTGTTGATCCCGCGCTTCTGGCAGCGTGGAGTCGCGGTGTCGTACTGGCAGCAGCACATGATGGTACCCGTCGTCCCGGTACGGCCGATTGAGCCGCAGCCGGTCGCGGTTGCCGCGGTTCCTGAGCCCGCTCCGCCAGTTCCCGAGCCGCCGTTGGCAGCGCCGGGATCCTAGCTGCTTGAGGCGAATACCTTCTTCAAGACAAACAAAGTCTTTAGCCGCTAAGACCGCTAAGGCCGGCGCTTAGGTCGCTGAGGAAACCGAGCTACAGCCTAACAACGGTGATGCCTTGATTCCGGCGACCCAGGTCAGGGTCGCTCTTCAGCCCAGAGTGTGCCTGCAGCAGGCGCCAGGTTGCATCCTCGGTCTTCGACCAGTCTTCTCCGAAAATGCATTCGCGGATTTGACCGGCGTCGGCTAATTCGCGCAAGCGTCTCTGCACCGCGATGCGGATATCTCCACCCGCTCCAGTCGACCCGTAGCCGTGGACAAGTTTCACAAGGAAGCATCTCTGCTGGCGAGCAAGGGCGAGTTCTCGATCCAGCCGTTGCAGCGCTTCCTGGACGGACGGCATATCGGACTTGAGGTTTACGGTTTTGATGACGCCACCGGCTTGGGTTCAGGTCCCATTGTACGGTCCGCCGGTGTACGGTCCGCCGGGCTTCGCCCTGGCGGGGAAACAACGGCGCCGCATTTCTGCGGCGCCGTCGTGTCGCTTCTTGGCTCTTACTGCACGTTCACGGCGATGTCGTCCAAATACATATACGTCAAGTCGCCGAAGCCGTCCTGGTGATCGTTGAAGTAGATGCGGATGGTCTGGCCCTTGTAGGAGGTCAGATCATAGGTCACCTGTGTCCAGGCCTGCGTGTTCGAACACACCTTCATGATCTGCGCCAGCATCGTGCCCGAGGTGTTTTGCACCTGGGCCTCCTGCCAGTCGTAGGTGATGGTGTCGGTCGTGGCTGGCCAATACCAGTAGGTCAACGTCGCCTTGGTGGCGGAGCTGGGAATAGTGATGGTCTGGTAGAGGAAGTCATCGCCATTCGGCTCGCTGCCGGTGCCGGCGCCGTCCAGCGCGCTGTAGAGTCCACTGTGTTTTTGCACGGTGGAGATCGTGGGCACGGCGGCTCCGCCTGTCGTCCAGTTGGCCAGGCTTCCGGTTTCGAACGTCCCGTTCAGAATCAACTGGGTCGAAGGTGCAGTCACCGTTAACGCGATCGTGGTGGTTGAAGTGAGCGTACCCGACGTGCCGGTCACGGTCACGGTACTTGTGCCCGTGGTAGCGATCGAGGACGCAGTGAACGTCAAGGTTGAGGTTGCGCTGCCGTTTGCCGGAGGGGTGACAGGGTTGGTGGAGAAAGCCGCCGTCACGCCGCTGGGCAGACCGGAGACACTCAACGTCGTGGCTGAGTTGAATCCGTTCTGGCTGGTGACCGTCATGGTGCTGTTGGCGCTGGTCCCTTGCTGCACGCTCACCGCGTTGGGCGAGGCTGACACGGTGAAGCCTGGGGTTCCCGCGCCCACGGCGAAGATCAGATCGTCGTGGTCGTTGTAGGAACCCGTGGTGCAGGACGAGGCGCTTCCCAAATAACGGAACTGCGCACGCACCGCCTGCAGGCTTCCGCTGGGCAGCGTGTAGTTCGCCGAGAGCGTTTGCGCCCCGGCGGCGGAGGGAGCAATTGTCCCGATCAATACCCAACTCGGGCTGCTCGCGTTCGCGGTGTAGTAAAGGTCAAGATGATCCGACGTGAACGAGCTGTAAGCCCAAACCGTCGCACTGACCTTCACGGTCTTTCCGGCGGCCAGAGGGCTTCCGTCGGTGGTGGAGATCACGACCCGGTCGTTGGATTCATCGGAGTGGAATGTGCCCGACGTGCCATCGGCGCAGGAGCTGTTGATGGTATTCGGTTGATTCGGCTCGGCCCCGCCGGACATGGTGTCGCGACCGAGCAGCAGAGACGGACCCGAGTCGCATCCCGAGCCGGCATTGACGCACTTCGGAGCCTTCAGCGTGGAGTCGTACACAGCCGTTTGCAGCCCGACTGACGAGTTCACAGTGAGGGAGATGGTCGTGCTGTGGGTGAGCGAGCCGGAGGTTCCGGTGACGGTCACCGTAGCCGTGCCCGTGGTCGCAGTGGCCGAAGCCGTCAATGTTAGAGTTGAGGTTGCACTGCCGTTCGCCGGCGGAGTCACCGGATTGGTGGAGAACGCCGCCGTCACGCCGCTCGGCAAGCCGGTGGCGCTCAGCGTCGTCGCTGAGCTGAAGCTGTTCTGACTGGTGATGGTCACTGTGCTGGTTCCATTACCAGCTTGCGCGATGGTCACCGACGACGGCGAAGCTCCGATGGTGAAGTTCGGCTGCGCCGCCGTGTTGACGGTCAACGCGATGGTGGTGGCGTGTGTGGTCGAGCCCGCGTGCCAGTGATGGTCACCGTAGCGGTGCCCGTCGTCGCCGTCGATGAAGCGGTCAAGCGTCAGCGTTGAACTAGCGCTGCCGTTTGCCGGCGGCGTAACCGGGTTTGTGGAGAAGGTTGCCGTCACGCCGCTGGGCAGGCCGGACGCGCTCAGCGTCGTCGCCGCGTTGAACCCGTTCAAGCTCGTCACGGTGATGGTGCTGGTTCCGCTTGACCCTTGCGTTACCGTGAGTGAATTGGGCGCAGCCCCGATGGTGAAATCAGGTGTCGCCGTGCCCCCGCAGCTGGGGAATTTGAAGTTCGCGATCCGGGTGTTCCAGTTAAAGCTCCCCGTTGTCGCCATGTACTCTTCTGTAAACCAGAAGGTACAGTCATCGACCGGATCGACCTGCATGGCGCTGTAATCACCCCAGCGGGAGAGGCTTCCATTCTGCGAGCCGCCGCCGCTGATAATGCTGACTTCCGATTCGAGCGTGCTGGCGGGATCGGTGGGGACCCGTCCTGCGAACCGAACCGACGGCGAAATGGAACTGCTCGATACGCTGTAGCCGACCGCAAGGTCTCCGGACTGATCCATGGCGACCGATCCCATCCAGCGATAGTTGGAGTCCGGAGCAAACGTACTCTGCTGCGCCACCGTTGGCGTTCCCGAGGGGTTCTGGATTTCGTACCAGCGAACGCCCCCTCCTGAGCCCGCGACGACGGAGTGGTTCACCACGAGCGATTCGTGCGTGCCAAAGTTGCGATAGGCCAGCCGGTACATCAGCCGGTCGGCGAGCGAGTCGAGTTGCTGCGATGTTCCCGGTTGCGGAACGCAGGTGCCCCCTCCGCACAGCGGACTGAACGCCGCAACGTTGATGACGGTGGGGCCAGTGAAGGTGGAGTTCGCGGGCGTGGTGAAGTCCACGTGGAATTTGAACAGGTTCAGGTTGTTCGTGCCGAAATACAGCATGTAGTTCGGCGACCCCGCGGGAGGTGCCGTCGTGCCGTCCAGATCGGAAGGCAGCAGCCCGCCAACGGATGTGCCCTGCTGGAAGCAGACCTGCGTCGCCGCGGTTCCAGTCAGCATCGCGGTTCGGTCGTAAGCGCAGGCATCGGCGCCGACAAACGTGGTGCCGCCCGCGAACATGTTGAACGTCTCGTAGTAGGCATCGGGCCAGACGCCCATCTTCGGATAGTCGTCGAAGTTCGAATACTGGAAGGAGTATCGGTTGTAGGTTCCGGTCGCGTCGAAGTCGTGGAGACAGCGATGCACTGCAGGTACGGTGTGGTCGACACCGAGAACTGGCTGAAGATCCAGCGGTTGGCCAGTTTGTCGTAGAGGACGATCGGATCGCCGTCGTTGTTGGTCTGGCAACCGCCGCCGAATCCCGACCAGAGCGTGTTGCCCGCGGTCGGGCCAGCGATCAGCGCGCCGGTGGATTTGTTGAAGACCGCGAAGGAAGTGTTGACCCACTGCACGTATTGCGTCGCGCCGACCGTGCCTTCCGTGTCGGGCGGGGCGCTGGTCACGGTGAAACCATACTGCCCGTTGCCCAGTCCTTCAAAACTCAATGTGACGGGAGGCGTGGGTGGAGGTACGGTGCCGACCTGGATCGACAGGGTCTTCCTGCGCCTGCGTCAGTCCGGGAGGAAGCGGGATGCGCTTCAACGGCTCGACCGGACGCCGCGCCAGCGACGGGGGAAGGAGCATGCTTGATCATTTCACGCGAGCGGTGGGGAAACGTCGTGGTGAACATCGCGGCGAACGGTGGTTGGGCCCGACTGGGCAAACAAAGCAACGGCAAACCACAGCAAAAAAACCGCCGCCAGCGCAGGATCGGCGCGCGGTCGCACAGCTTGGTATCGACATGTTTTCTCTCCTGGGCGTTTCGAATCTACATGTTATTTCTCGCTACGTTTCGACGGTGCGGCTCGCTTCTTCTCAGATATGTGGCGCTTACTTCTCGTGGCGCTTTTGCAACACGACTACTACGCCAAAATAGTTGGCATGATAACGGAGGTTGAATGTTTTGTTTAAGAATATATTTCTAAGTTGGAAAACCGAACAAGAAATTGCGGAAGACTCCGGGCGGTCGGTTGGCGACAAGCGTTGAATGCGGCTAGGGACGGGCCGTTCGGGCTACTGCCTGAGATTGAAGCCGGAGCAATCGAGGTCATCATCAAACGCCTTTTGAATTACGAACCTCTGATTTTTCACGGCCTTCTGCGATCCAGAGTCCTTTCACTGCAGCCCCTTCGTCTTCGCTGACTATCTCTTTACTTTCCGCCCGGCTGATGGCTTCCCGCGCTTCTTTGTCCGCGGTGCGGCGGCGTTCGGTCTCGCGCTTGTCCCAGAGCTGCTTGCCCTTGGCCAGGGCCAGTTCGACCTTGACCCTGCCGTTCTTGAAATACATGCGGGTGGGGATCAGGGTCAGGCCCTTCTGCTGAGTCTTGCCGATCAGCTTGCGAATCTCTTCCGCGTGCATCAGCAGCTTGCGGGTACGCGGAGCGGGCATGGTTGAGAATGTTCCCGTGCTCGTAGGGACCGATGTGGGCGTTCAGCAGCCAGAACTCACCGTCCTTGACCAAGCCGTAGGAGTCCTTGAGGTTAGCCAGCCCGCCTCGGACCGATTTGACCTCGGTCCCAGTCAGAACCACCCCGGCCTCAAATTTTTCCAGCAAGAAGTAGTTATGGGAAGCGATCCTATTAACGGCAGCGTCCCTCTCGCCGGACGCAGTGGGATCGCGGCGCGGGGATTTCTCCGGATTGGCCTTGGTTTGGTGGGTGGATTGGCGCGGCCATGGACTGAGGAACAGATTTAACAGCAACGAGACGGAGTCAGACCTCAGGCCTCGGACTCAGGGACCCTGGCAAGGTCCGACGGCCGGTGACTCGGCGGACCCGCGGTTTCTGAGATCCGCTGAATCCGAGGCCTGCGACCGGCGTACCCCGTAGTCCTACGACCAAAGAGTGTAACTCCCGTGTGCACAGTCACTTCGGGCGCTGGAAATGGCGATGCTATAATCCGCCTCACCGCTAGTTTTTTTCGTGTATCGAGCGGATTTCCCGCGCAAAAAGCCGACGGAATGCGGCGCAACTCGTGGGAAGAGCTGCTTGCCCGGCGAATGACTGAATAAGAGAGGATCATCTCGTGAGGACTATCGAATGAGACGCCTGATGCGCCCGGCTCTTTTCCTGTTGCTGGTCGCGGTTGCCACGCTCCCCACCTTCGCCGCCGACAAAGCCAAAGACCTGTACGCCAAAGGTCAAGACGCCGAGGCTCGCCAGCAATACGAAGCAGCCTTCGATCTTTACATGCAGGCCTACAAGCTCAAACCCAAAGACCTGCGCTACCGCGCCGCCTTTGAGCGCATCCGTTTCGAAGCCGCAGCCTCGGTGGTCCATCAGCGGGCAGAAACTGCGCGACGCAGGGGAAACTCGACGAAGCCGTGGCCGAGTTCCAGAAGGCGCTGACGATCGATCCTTCCTCGTTCATCGCCAAGCAGGAACTGAACCGCACGCTGAAGATGATCAACGATCAGCGAAATCCCCAGCCGCAAGCCGCCGGGCCGCCGGCCGGCTTGTCCGCAAAGTCCACGAAGCCGCCGGTCCAGTCGAACTCGCGCCTATCTCGAACATCCCCATCACCGTCAAGCTGACCGACAAGTCCGACACCGTCTATCGCACCATCGGTCAGCTGGCCGGCATCAACGTGCTGTTTGATCCCGATTACACTCCCCGCCAGATCAAGGTCGAGCTCAATGGAGTCACGCTGGAGGAGGCACTGGAGATCACGGCGCTGGAGTCCAAAACCTTCTGGCGGCCGGTTACGCCGAATACGATTTTCGTGGCGCAGGACAATCCCGCCAAGCGCAAGGAACTGGAACAAAGCGTCCTCAAGACTTTTTATCTTACGAATCTTTCCCAGCCCACCGAACTGCAGGATGTGGTGAACGCGATTCGCGCCGTGCTGGATGTGCAGCGCGTGCAGCAACTGCTCTCACAAAATGCGCTGGTGGTGCGCGGCACCCCCGATCAGATCGCCCTGGCCGAGAAACTGGTGGAGGATCTCGACAAGGCGCGTCCGGAAGTGATCGTCGACATCGCGGTCATGCAGGTCAGCAAAGACCGGTCGCGCACCCTGGGCTTGAGTCCGCCCACCAGCGCCACCGTAACTTTGCAGTCAACATCAATCCAACGACCACAACGACGGGCACCACCAATTCGGGGACGGGCGCCACTATAACCCAGGGCACGCACGACCGGACATCAACCTGAACACGCTGGGCAACCTGAACGCGACCAATTTCCAGGTTACGATCCCGTCGGCCAACCTCTCGGCGGTGATGAGCGACAGCGACACGAAGCTGATTCAGAATCCGCAGATTCGCGCTCTGGACGGCCAGAAGGCTTCGCTCAAGATCGGCGACCGCGTGCCGGTCGCGACCGGATCGTTCCAGCCCGGTATCGGCGGTGTGGGCATCAACCCGCTGGTGAATACGCAGTTCCAGTATCTCGATGTGGGCGTCAACATCGACATCACGCCGCGTGTGCACGCCAACGGCGAAGTCACGCTCAAGATCTCGATGGACGTTTCGGCGGTCACCGGACAGCAGAATATCGGCGGCATCAGCCAGCCCATCATCGGCCAGCGCAAAATCGAGCATGAGATCCGCCTGAAAGACGGCGAGGCCAACCTGCTGGGCGGCATCATGGAAGACCAGCAGACGAAATCGCTGAGCGGGATTCCGGGACTGGCGCAGATTCCGATCCTCAAGTATCTGTTCGGCCAGACCACCCAGGATCATTCGGAAAACGAAATCGTCTTTGCCATCGTGCCGCACATTATCCGTGCCACGGACGTCAGTGAGATCAACCAGCGCGCCATCGATATCGGCACCGCCAACACCATCGAGTTGCGCTATGCCAGCAAACCGCAGGCCGCTCCGGCGGGCACGGCCGCGCCCGCTCCGGGGCCCTCGCAGCCCAACGCCGCCGGCAACCCAGCCGCCAGCGAGCCAGGCTCCAGCGGGGCAGTCGCCGGCTCCGAATGTGGCGAGCGACGCCCAGCTTCCTGTTTGATCCGCCCACCATTCAAGCCGCCAAGGGCAGCACCTTTGTGGTGAATCTGCTGCTTTCCGGCGCGCAGAACGTGTATTCCGTGCCGGTGCAACTGAACTACGACCCGACCATGTTGCAACTGGTGAACGTGTCGAATGGCGGCTTCCTGTCGCAGGATGGCCAGGCGGTAGCGCTGGTGCACCGCGAGGATGACACCGTCGGCCAGTCACACGATTACGGCTACCCGGCCGCCCGGTGCGGGCGGAGTTTCCGGGCAGGGCGCGGTCATCACCATCACGTTCCAGGCCAAAACCGATGGACAGACTCCATTGACGATCACTCGAGGCGGAGCGCGCGACCCGGGTGCGCAGCCCATCACGGTCAACGGGGCGCAGGCATCGGTCACGATCCAGTAGCCATGGACAGGGACTCTCTGGAATCGAGTGCATAAGAAGAAGAGACCATGACGGTTCAGAGATTGCATCCCGGGCCGAGCGCCAAGCCTGCACGCGGCTTTACGCTCCTGGAACTGATCGTGGCGGCGACGATCCTGTCGATTCTCACGCTGATGGCCCTGCCGCTGGCGCGCGTCACCATTCAGCGCGAGCGGGAGAAGCAACTCCGCCGGGAGCTGTGGGAGATGCGCGACGCCATTGACCGCTACAAAGATGCGGCGGACCGGCAAATGTTCCAGATCAAACTCGACAGCCAGGGCTATCCTCCGGATCTGGAGACGCTGGTCAAGGGAGTTGAGATCCAAGGCGGCAAGAAAATTCGTTTCCTGCGTTCTATCCCTGTCGACCCCATGACCAAGAGCAAGGAGTGGGGCATGCGCTCCATGCAGGACGATCCCGACTCCGACTCCTGGGGCGGGCAGAGTGTGTTCGACGTCTACACCAAGTCAGAAGGCACCGCGCTCGATGGGACGAAATACAAGGACTGGTAAATGCTAGGGGGCGTGAACAAGTTTGGGCAGGGTGTGTGGTCGCGCGCGGGCACGTCATCAGCTCGCACGTTGGCCCGCGGCCGGAGGCTGGAACGCTTTCGTGGTTTCACGCTGCTGGAGTTGATGATTGTCATCAGCATCATCATGATCCTGATGGCGGTGGCGGTTCCGATGTACAACCAGTCCATCGTGCAGGCTCGGGAATCGGTGCTGCGATCGAACCTGAGCACGCTCCGCTCGGTCATTTCTCAATACACCCTCGACAAGCAGAAAGCCCCTCAGTCTCTCGATGACCTCGTGCAGGGCGGCTACCTGCGGCAGGTTCCCGTCGATCCCATGACCCGGCAGACCAACTGGGAAGTGGTGCAGGAAGATGTGATGCTGGCCGTGGACCAGCAGGAACCCGGCATCACCGACGTACATTCGGCATCGAGCGGCACGGCCAGCGACGGAACGGCCTACAGCACCTGGTGATCTGCCTCGTAAGCCAGTCCCAATTCCTTTCCTTGACTCTCATGGGATGCCGAAGGCTGGACAGAGGGCCGCAATTGAGAAAACGGCAATCGCGCTTATAGCGTTCACAATCCGCTTCGATGAGTGAAACGGGGATTTCTCAACAGCTACGGCTTCAAAAACATTCGGCGCCGCTAGTGTGGCGGAGTCTGCACAATATGAAGGTGACCGAAGCACTCGCAGTGGGATCGGCCTTCGAGACAGCCGTCAAAGTTACTAAAGGTGGGCTTGGCAGGACACTTGGGGCAAGGTACAGGTTGTCCGCCATCCTGCCGCAGGCAGAACCGGAGCAACCGGAACCGCTGACATTCCACTCCACGGCATTCTCTTTGGTTCCTGTCACCGTAGCGGTAACTATCTTGGACCCTCCAACCGAAACCTGAAGCTCATCCCCGGTCGGCGAGATGCTGACTTCGATACAAGTGAGATCACTCTTATCTGGGTTGTAGTAGAAGCGAAATCTCAACGCGAGATACGGCCCGGTGAACTCGCTCGGCAGCGGTGGGAATGGACTCGATGCGACGATGGCGCTCCATGCCGGACGATCAAGACCAACGTCACCGGAACTGGATGTCAGACGCATGTCCGGGACCTTACCGTCTTTTGAGATTGCAAACTCAATCGCAAGCTTCCCCTTCTTCAACTTGGCGGATTCGGGGATAAGGTTGTGCCAGTTGCTCCGAATGTCGCGCAGGATTCGCTGGAGATAAGGACCGAAATCAATTCCGCGAGTATCGCTGAGGATTTCGAGATTTCCCCGACATCCATGGGTGGGTTTCAGGTCAATAGACTCGGGGGGAGGCTCCCCGCTTGCAGTAGGACGTGTGGAGTTGCTGACCGAAAGCCAAGCCACTACAAAGCAGCAGGATTGCTAGGTTCATAGAGTGCCTCTTCGCCTGACTGCGCGCCACGAGTATAGTCCATCGTTACGGTAGTTGACACAAACAGGCCATAGCACTCAAAACCCCTCGATGAGCGCTATAGAGATTTTTCGCCAACTGACTACAGCCGCAGCGTGGTTTGCGCTAAGCTTTCGTGTTCGCTCCGTGCGTAACCTTCGTAAACGGTGACCAAAAATGTCGAAATCCACGAGACGTCAGTTCATCCTGCGCAGTGCGACTCAGGCGGCGAGCCTCGGGCTCGTCTTAAATGGGAAGCTGATCACTCTTCCTCCCTCCTTGCTGCCGGAACCTGCAGGCCCGAATGACCGCGTGAACCTCGGGTTCATCGGCTTCGGGATTCGCGGAAACATATTGCTCGAGGCCGCCAAAGAAACCGGGCAGGCAAACCTGGTGGAAGTCTGCGATTGCTACCAGGGGCACCTCGAACGCGCAAAGGAGCGCACCGAAGGTAAGATCGCGACGAATTTCGCACAGTACAAGAGGCTGCTCGACCGGAAAGACATCGATGCAGTCGTTGTGGCGACACCCGATCATTGGCATAAGCGCATCGTGCTCGACGCGCTGAGCGCGGGCAAGGACGTCTACATCGAAAAGCCGATGACCTACACAATTGAAGATGGTCCGGCAATTATCACAACGGCGCGGGAATACAAGCGCATCGTGCAGGTGGGCAGCCAGTGGGTGTCGTCCGAGCAACACAAGAAAGCGCGGGAAATCGTGATGTCGGGAAAACTCGGCAAGGTCACCAAGGTGACCGCGTCCTACAACCGCAACAGTTCTACGGGCTCCTGGAACTACCCCATCCCTGTGGACCTGCAGGAGGGCGTCAACTTCAATTGGCAGGAATGGCTCGGTCCCGCGCCAAAGGTCGCCTACACTCCCGAGCGCGTGTTTCGCTATCGCAAATATTGGGACTATTCCGGCGGGATATCCACCGACCTGTTCGTTCACCTCATTACTTCCATTCACTTCATCATGGACGCAGAAATGCCGAAAAGCGTAGCCGCCAACGGGGGAATCCTCCACCGGCACGACGGGCGCGAAGTGCCAGATACCCTCGACGCCCTGTTCGACTACGGTAGCTTCTGTGTCAACATGGCCGGCACATTCAACAGCGCAAGCACTGCAGGTCAGGGAATCCAATTCCTCGGGACAGAAGGGTCACTTTCCGTCCTCCTTGGCGCGGGAATGATCGAGCAGCCAGAGTACAAACGCGAAAACTATGAGTACTCGATCGACAGCTGGCCAAAACGGATGCAGGAAGCATTTCTCAATCAAGACAACCACCGAGCGGAATCCCAGGGAACAGGCACCAAACCGGTACCAGAGAATCTGGAGTTTGCAGGCAAGCCGGACGCGACTGTTTTGCATCTTGCGAACTTCATCGATGCGGTTCGCACCCGACAGCCGAGCTATGAGACGGCTGAGGTCGGACACCATGCCGCTGCTGCGGGGCACATGGTGAACCTCTCCTATCGCAGCGGCAAGAGAATGCTATGGGACGCCAACAAGGGCACCGCATCGGAACTCTAGCTCCAATGAACGGCGGCACCAGTTTGAACTGGGACTGAGATCTCACATTCTTTTACACGACGGCCCGCCCGATGTCTGGCCAGCTTTGCTTTTGCCTCATGCCAATGGCTTTACGCGTAACTGTTGAAATCAGGCCGCACAAGGGTACATGAGCCCTATGGCGATCTTTATTGGCAAATCGTGCAGCTTGCCTGCTTCAAATACACAGACCTGCAATGTCTCGTTCTTGGGTTAGACTTTCCTTCGATAGGAGCCGCTATGAATTCAGATCGCTCGATATTTGAGGAGCTGGGGAAAAGAGTCGCTAAACTGGAAGGCCAGAATCGCAGATTCAGACAAGCCGGAGCAGCAACACTGATTGCGGTAACTTTGCTAGTCATCATGGGACAGGCTTCTTTGAGAAAGACTGTCGAGGCGAACGAATTTATCTTGCGGGATGCAGCCGGGAATGTACGTGCGAGATTGTCAATGAACGAATCCCTCTCTAACTCGGAATTGGTCTTGCTCGATGAGAAAGGAGGGACACGGATAAAAATGGAAGGTGGCAATGGAATATCCGGCGGAGTCGTAAGTGTCTTCGATTCGCGAGGCAACCCGCGCGAACTCATTTCAGGAGCGTTCGGAGGGCATATTTCTTTGCTCGACTCGACAGGCCGTCCCATGACCACGATTTCTCCGGGTGACATTTGGGTGAATGGTGGAATAAGACTAGAAGACGATAACGGTTTCGCGGCGTGGGTCGGTAAGACAGGTCTCTTGTATGAAGGCGAAGCTCAGACTGCATCTGCCGCTTCACTGATCCTTGTTGACAACCCTCACAGAAAGATCCTGTGGAAAGCGCCATAGTTGATGAAAACAGCGTTTACACGTTTTGACCGCTGGTCATTGCGTGATATGGCGATGTTTCGCCAACTGCAGAGCGGCAGCGTGTTTCGGCCTATTCTTCGTGCGGGCCGTTGACTTTCAACATCAACGGTGAAATCATTATTTTGCCGAGTGGGGAGCAGTTCTGCCCCCGCAATGTTGACGTCGTTCTCGCCTTCCTGCGCTTTTATTCATCCTTTCCACAGGAAGTTGCCTTCTGCGCATTCGTAACTCTTGAGAGGGGGCCAAGTTATGCCGCTGGTGGCAGCGTCCAAGAAACTCATCCAATTCGATCCCAAGACATTCCTTTCGACCATCAACGGCGGCGGTAGGAAGATCGCAGCTTTTACCAAGAAGCAGGCGATCTTTGTTCAGGGCGCCTCGTCCGATGCTGTTTTTTATGTACAGAAGGGAAAAGTAAAACTCACAGTTGTGTCGAAGACCGGGAAGGAGCCACCATCGGCATTCTGAACGAGGGCGATTTCTTCGGAGAAGGTTGCCTTAGGGGGCAGCCTCTCCGCATGTGCTCCGCAACCGCAATGACGGATTGCTCTGTGATGCGAATCGATAAGAAATCCATGATGGGAGTGCTTCACCGGGAACACGCGTTTTCCGATATGTTCGTGGCATATTTGCTGGCACGGAACATCCGATACGAAGAGGATTTGGTGGACCAACTCTTCAATTCCAGCGAAAAGAGATTAGCTCGGATACTGCTGTTGCTGGCTCACTTCGGCAAGGAAGGCGTGCCCGAGACTCTAATCGCCAATATCAGTCAGGAGACCCTCGCAGAGATGATAGGCACGACTCGCTCGCGGGTGAGCTTTTTCATGAACAGGTTTAGGAAATTGGGGTTCATTGACTATCACGGCCATGAGGATTTTCGAGTTCACAGCTCACTTCTCAACATTGTTCTCCACGACTAGAACTTCCTTTCGAAACGGGGGCAACGCTCGCGCGCAGACATAGCCACCCTCGGCTCCGCCATTTCCTTGATGACTTCGGCAAGTGTCGCTTGATCCTGTTGCTCTTTTGTCTTTCTCTTACCCATGACATTGGACTCTGGATCGGCGTAGATAAAATGTTGGCTCCATTCAGAGAAACAGTAAGAATCTGAACTTCAGTGCCTTATACCCTCCGCCGAATCTTCTGACACTGTTCGTCTTCGATAGTCCAACCCTCCAAAAAACAAAGATTGCTTCGATAGTGGCCAGTCTCGTCCCTCCAGTATTAGCAAAAAACGGGCTTAGGAGCAGCCAAGAAAAGGGCCCGCCCCACTGCGGAGTGGAACGGGCTTTGGCGCTTGTTTACGGAGTGTACTGCTCGGCGCTGTTCAATTCGTTGACGGCGTCGCTGCCCCCGGCGTTGAGTACGTTACCGGTAGTGAGCACAGTTGAAGTGTGGCCAGCGCGCGCGTTACTCATGCTGCCAGTTGCGGTCCATTTGCCGGTGGTTGGAGTATAGAGTTCGGCGCTCGCGAGTGGAGTTTGCGTGGTTAAGGTCTTCTTGTTGCCGCCGGAGACGAGTACGTTGCCATTGGCGAGCAATACGGCGGTGTGTTCCTCTCGCGTGGCCGTCATGTTGCCGGTCGCCGCGAACGTCCCGGTGGAAGGGTTGTACAACTCGGAGTTGCTGATACTGACGCCGTTGATGTTCTCTCCGCCGATAAACAGAATCTTTCCGGTACCCAGCATGATGGAGGCGTAGTCGGAACGTGCCTGCACCATCTTGTTACCCAAGGTCCAGGTTTTCGCGGTGGGATCGTAGATCTCTGTGCTGTTGAGGGCGTCGGACGCAGCGGTCGCCCCACCGGCCACCAGTACTTTGCCACTGGACAGCAATGTGGCATTCATTGCGTGGCGACCTGCCCGCAGCGCCGTGGTCGCCGTCCACTTGCCGGTAGCTGGGTTGTAGATCTCGGCTTTGTTGGTAGTAGAGGAGCAACCGTTGGCGTCATAAGCGGCGCAACCGCCAGCCACGAGCACCTGACCGTTGGCGAGGAGCGTAATCGCGAACTCGGCACGTGCCTGGACCATCGAACCAGTTACCGTGAAGGCTCCAGAGATTGGGTTATAGAGTTCCGCGCTGTTGGTGGTAGCGCTCAAACAATCGTTGATGCACCCTCCCACGACCAGCACCTTTCCATTGGAAAACAGCACGGCCCGAGCTAGGGTGCGCCCTACGTGCATGCTCCCGGTGGAAGCCCAAGTCCCGGTCATGCGGTTGTAGAGTTCGGCAGAGGTGAGAGCGACACCGCTGTTGGTTCCTCCGGCGACGAGCACTTTGCCATTGGCGAGAAGAGTTGCGGTGTGACCGTCGCGGGCCGAGAGCATCGAGCCTGTTGACGCCCAGGTGCCGCTGGCAGCAAATGCGAATGCGTTCAGGGCGACGACCAGCACCGCAGCGATAGTGATCGTTGTCATAGGAAAATGCGTGATGCGTGATTTCATGTTGAATCTCCTTAGGGTGAGTTTGTTCGAGCCTGGTGACTCGCCAAGCGGCACCGAATGTCCAATGGGGAGGGCTACCCGAGCACCTTGGCGATCCTGAATGCTTTGACCAGTGCAATCCCAAGGCCAGATTTCAGCGCGGGACGAGCGAATACTCCGAGGAGAACGGGAGAGCGCTGAGGTAGGGATGCTTGCGGGATTTGAGCACGGCCCAACACTATCCGCCGTGACATAGGTCACACATCATTGTGACTAGACGTACCAATAGTGCCGACTTGCGTGTGCATTTCTCTCGAACCCTCCCCGCGACCTTGCTCCCGCCATGCTTCCACGCTCCTCGCGGGTGGCCGGACGATTCGAACGTCAGTCTGTGTAACTGGCACGTGCTGGCGACTTGTCGGCCAATCCTCGGCACTCTGAATTGGTTGCTAGCAAGGCAAGGACTGTCTGTCAAGAAATTTTTATGCTTGTGTACAAAACTCCGTACAAGCCACTTGGCAGACGCTCGCTCCGGGTAGTCACATTTTTGAACAGCGACTTTCCGTCGCGGTTCCCTCGCCACAGCCAAGTTCCCAGCCCACTCAGGGTGGGGATGTGACACGGCAAGTCCTCTACCCACGCCTTTCTTAGCTGTCTGTCGATGAGAAGCGGTTGTTGATGAAACCAGGCAGGCCTTTGCACTTGGCATATGGTCACAAGTGCCAGGCCATGTTTCAACAACTCACACTTGGAGGGTCACCCTAACCGTGGGGAACGTTCAGGTCGATTGGAAAAGCGGGACAAACAACTCGTTTTCCACGAATACATCGCGCCTCCAACACCCGTTTTTCCACAGCTCTCCACAACAAGAATTCCAATTCCTGTGACGAATAACCTTTACTGAGAATTTCATCGAGAGCAAGCTCGCTACATGAGCGACGCCTCTCTCAACAATTTCTCGAGCACCGCCCCACTGAGCGGCTCTCAGTCCGACACTAAGTCCTTATTCCGGAATATTTTAGCTCTAAGTTATTTTGATTCAATATCTTATCTAGACTCTAGCCTATTCGTGCCACGCAAGTTGTTAAGAATGAGTAATTTACCGGACACAATAGAAAAAATAATGCGCGATATCTCCGTCAAGATCCCGTCGTCCCAGTTCTGCCCAATGTACCTCAGCATTTCTTCGAGCGATCTCAACGAACTTGCCCAACCTCAACCCAATTTGTACTGGGCACAGCAGAGAAGTACCATCTGATCATGCCCGTCGAAACGGAAACCCAGGCTCCCACATCCATTCGCGCGCCGCGCGGCAACTCCATCACCTGCAAAGGCTGGCAGCAGGAAGCCGCCATGCGCATGCTCATGAACAACCTCGACGAAGAGGTCGCCGAGCGTCCCAAAGATCTTGTTGTGTACGGCGGAACGGGCCGCGCGGCGCGGAGTTGGGAAGCCTATCGCGCCATCGTCGAGACGCTGAAGAAACTCGAGAACGACGAGACCTTGCTGGTGCAGTCGGGCAAGCCCGTGGGCGTATTCAAAACGCACGACCACGCCCCCCGAGTGCTCATCGCTAACTCCAATCTGGTGGGCCACTGGTCCAACTGGGAAAAGTTCAACGAACTGGAACGCGCTGGTCTGATGATGTACGGCCAGATGACTGCCGGATCGTGGATTTACATCGGCTCGCAAGGGATTGTGCAGGGGACATTCGAGACGTTCTCGGCGGCCGGCGAGAAACACTTTGGCGGCGATCTCGCGGGCAAACTGATTGTCAGTGGCGGCATGGGCGGCATGGGTGGAGCGCAGCCGCTGGCAGCCACCATGACCGGCGCGGCTTTTCTGGGGATTGATGTCGATCCGGAGCGCATCAAGAAGCGGCTGAAGACCGGCTATTGCGACTTCATGGTGACGACGCTGGACGAAGCGCTGCGCATTCTGAAGAATGCCATCCGCAAGAAAGAGAACGTGTCGGTCGGCCTGGTAGGAAATTGCGCGGACGTCATTCCAGAACTGGCCGAGCGCGGCGTGGTGCCTGACATTCTGACCGATCAGACCTCAGCGCACGATCCGCTGAATGGATATGTGCCGAACGGAATGACGCTCGAATCAGCTCTGGCGCTTCGCAAGAGCGATCCAAAGGCGTATCAGGAGAAGTCGCTCGACGCCATGGCGCGGCACGTGGAAGCCATGTTGCGCCTGCAGAAGATGGGATCGGTCACCTTCGACTACGGCAACAACATCCGCACCTTCGCCTTTCAGCGCGGCGTGAAGAATGCCTATGACTTCCCTGGATTCGTGCCCGCGTATATTCGTCCGCTGTTCTGCGAAGGGCGTGGGCCCTTCCGTTGGGTGGCGCTGTCGGGCGAAGCGTCCGATATTCACGTGACCGACGACCTGGTGCTGGAGTTGTTCCCCGACAACAGAATTCTGCGGCGCTGGATCGATCTGGCGCGCAAGCGCATCAAGTTTCAGGGGCTGCCGGCGCGCATCTGCTGGCTGGGCTATGGCGAACGGGCGCAGTTCGGCCTGGCCATGAACGATCTGGTGAAGAAGGGCAAGATCAAGGCGCCGATCGTGATCGGCCGCGACCATCTCGACTGCGGCTCGGTCGCATCTCCATTCCGCGAAACCGAGAGCATGAAAGACGGCTCCGACGCCGTGGCGGACTGGCCGTTGCTCAATGCTCTGGTGAATACCGCGGCCGGCGCGTCCTGGGTGTCGATCCACAACGGCGGCGGCGTCGGCATCGGCTACTCGCTGCACGCGGGGCAGGTCACGGTGGCCGACGGCACCGACGAGATGGCGAAACGTATCGAGCGCGTGCTCACCACCGACCCGGGCATGGGCGTAATCCGCCACGTGGACGCGGGCTATGACGAGGCGAAGGAGTTTGCGAAGAAGACCGGTGTGAAAGTGCCGATGGCGCGCGGAAGGTAGCTTTTCGCTGGCCACCATCGATCCCGCTATCAAGATTCAAGTCTTGCCGAGGTGTCTTCTGAGATAAAGCCCCGGAAGAGCAACCTCAATCCCTTCAATCTTCCTGCCCAAGTAAGCTCCGAAGTGTCGAATATCCCCCGTCAACAAGTAAGTGGCTCGGGCTTCGATGGCAGCCAGCAGGATCGGTACATCCTTTTCGGGGAGCGAAATCCCACGGGGCAGTGTCCCGTGGGGCTCGAAATAGGTGAAGCACTCCTGACAGCTTGTTCAGCCGTATCCTCTGATCTTCATCGGAAAGGTTGATTCTCGCTTCTTCCAACGCGTAACGGGAACTGCACAGGGCAACGTCTTTGAGCTTCCAGAGTTGGAGGAGAGCTGTATCAGCCTTGTACGCGGCAGAGAACAGCACATTGGCGTCGAGGAACAGCCGGTCCATTTAAGCGGGTCGCCGGTGAGGGATGGAATCGGGATCGAGGCCCAGTTTGCGCACCTCTTTTCGAGCCTTGCGGTAATCGGCCTCGTCGACAGCGTTGGACAGCAGGAATTCCGCCTTGCGCTCGGGAGTGTATCGTTCGACGGGGACGACCATCGCGGGGCGGATGAGGATGCCATCATCCTTCTCCTCTGCGATCACGATGCTGCCTTCTTCAATGCCGAAGCGCTTGCGCAATTTGGCGGGTACGATGATCGCTCCGCGCTTCCCGACTCGGGCTGATTGCATGATCTTCTCCCCCGCCTGTATGTCTGATTATACGGTATGCCTGATATTCAGGCAAGCCCGACTGCTCCGCGGCTAGGCTAAACTGCTTCTAGCGTGACCTCAGCCCGAAAACCAGCCCAGAGAATTCAGCCCCCGCTGTTCCTGACCAACATCGGCCAGTTGCTGACCCTTCGGTCGGCCTCGGGCAGGTCGGGGCCGCGCCGCGCTTCCGACCTGAAGGAGTTGGGCATCATTGAAGCGGGCGCCGTCTTGTGCGTCGGCGGCAAAATCGTTTCGGTCGGAACGACCAAGGATGCACTGCGGGATCCCTGGCTGAGGAGGAATCGCAAGAAACTCACTGAGATCGATTGCGCGGGCAAGGTGGTCCTGCCCGGATTCGTGGATTCGCACACGCACCCGGTCTTTGTCAGCCCGCGGCTGGTGGACTTCGAGAAGCGCATCGAAGGCGCTTCCTACGAGGAGATTGCGGCAGCGGGGGGCGGCATCCGATCGAGCCTGGAGGCGGTTCGCAAGGCGGCAAAGAGCGCGCTGGCCGCGAAAGTCGTGAGGGCGCTGGAAGACATGGCGGCCCACGGCACCACCACGGTGGAAGCCAAATCAGGCTATGGACTAACAGTGGAATCGGAACTGAAGTCCCTGGAGGCAATCAGACGAGGCGGCCTCGCGCTGGCCGGGCACGGTGGTGGCTACCCTCCTCGGAGCCCATGTCGTCCCAAAAGAATTTCAGGGCTGCTCACAAAAGTACGTCGAGATCGTCTGTAAGGAGATGATACCGCGGGCGGCGCAGCGGAAGCTCGCCCAGTTCGTGGATGTCTTCTGCGACAAAGGTGCATTTAGTGCGGAAGAAACGGAGCAGATCTTTGCTGCCGCGGAAACGCACGGTTTGAGCGTTCGCGCGCACATGGGCCAGCTTTCGGAAACGCTGTTGTGGCCGTTCTTGCGCTTTAATCCAGCGTCGTTTGACCACATGGACCACGTGAACGAGGACGACATTCCGCAGATGGCCAAACGGGATACGGTGGCTACCCTGGTGCCGGGGGCCAATTATTTTCTGGGCTTGAAGGAGTATCCCAACGCGCGCCGGTTGGTCGACGGCGGCGTGCCGGTGGCCCTGGCCACGGACTATAACCCTGGAACGTCGCCGACCATCAGCATGCCGATGGCAATGTCGCTGGCGTGCACGCACATGAAGATGTCACCGGCGGAGGCCGTCGCGGCGGCCACGATCAACGGGGCGTGGGCCCTGCGGGCGGCCGCGCGGAAAGGCAGCATCGAACCGGGCAAAGACGCTGATTTAGCGATCTTCGCCGTGGAGGACTACCGCGAGATCCCGTACTGGTTCGGCGCCAATCACTGTGCCGTAACCGTTCTGAATGGAGTAGTCACATCGCGCGATTGAACTTTCTCGAGGCGCCATCCGTATCCAGTTGGAGTGGAATGGTGCGTCTGCGGGCGGGGCACTCCACAAAGCTTAAGATCCATCGAAGAAAGCAAGCCGATTCCATCTCCTAAGGAAAACCTATGAAGCGAATTCTTGCAGTACTGACCTTTCTCGTGCTGACATTCTCGCTGGCTGCCGCGCAGCGGCTCCCCGAGCTTGCGAGACCGGAGAATTACAAACTCACCTTCACTCCCGATCTCGACAAGGCCAAGTTTGAGGGCGATGAAACCATCTCGATCCAGGTCCTGAAGCCAACCTCGGAGATCACGCTGAACGCGGTCGATATCGATTTCCACGAGGTCACCGTCACGCAGCGGCGGCGCCACGCAAAAAGCCAACGTCACGCCCTGAGAAAGACAAGGAAATGGTCGTGCTGACGGTGGAGAAACCGCTGGCCGCGGGCCCGGCCACCGTGCACATCACCTACACCGGCATTCTCAATGACGAAATGCGCGGCTTGTACCTGGGCAAGGATGACCAGGGACGCAAGTATGCCGCTTCGCAGTTTGAAGCGACCGACGCGCGGCGGGCGTTCCCGTCATTTGACGAACCCGATTACAAGGCTACGTTCGACATTACCGCAGTCGCCGACAAGAGCCTGGTGGCGATCTCGAACCAGAAGATCGTGTCCGACACCGCCGGCCCGGGCGACAAGCACACCGTGCGCTTCGCGACGACCGCCAAAATGTCGTCATATCTCGCCGCGCTGGTCGTGGGCAACTTCGAATACATCGAGGGCGAGGCCGACGGCATTCCGATTCGCGTCTACGCACGCCGGGAAAGAAAGAGATGGGCAAGTTCGCCCTGGAATCCGCCGAATACATTCTCAGCTACTACGACAAATATTTCGGGATCAAGTATCCCTATGGAAAGCTGGACCTGGTCGGCCTGCCCGACTTCTCCGCGGGCGCAATGGAAAATACCGGCTGCATCACCTTCCGCGAGGTGATTCTGCTGATTGATGAGAAGCAAGGATCCGTTGGCCTGAAGAAGACCATCGCCAGTGTGATTGCGCATGAGATGGCGCACCAGTGGTTTGGCGATCTAGTAACCATGAAATGGTGGGATGATGTGTGGCTCAATGAAGGGTTCGCCACGTGGATGGAGAGCAAGCCGGTCCAGAAGTGGAAACCAGAGTGGAATTTAATCTGGATGACGTGAGCGGAACCGGCGGAACCCTGAATGTAGACTCGCTGGCCAACACGCGCCCGATCCACCAGGCAGCGGACACGCCGGCGCAGATTCAGGAACTGTTCGACGGAATCGCCTATGGAAAGGCGGCATCCGTGCTGCGCATGCTGGAATCTTATCTCGGCGAAGAAACCTTCCGCGCCGGCGTGAACGCCTATCTGAAACAGCACCAGTACGCGAATGCGACGGCAGACGATTTCTGGGATGCGCAGGCGAAGACGTCCAAGAAGCCTGTCGACCAGATCATGCCCACGTGGGTGAAGCAGGCAGGAGTTCCGATCATCAATGTGAAGGCGCAGTGCTCGGGCAATTCCACGAGTGTCACGCTGACCCAGCAACGGTATTACTTCGATCGGGCGAAGTTCGAAGCGGCCAACGATCAGCTCTGGCAGATTCCGTTGTGCATGAGGGGTTCGGCCACTGGGAACGGCGCCCCGAAGTGCGAACTGATGACGAAGAAGGAAGAAACCTTCACCCTGCCCGGATGCTCGACATGGGTTCTGGCCAATGCCGGAGCGACCGGCTACTACCGCGTGGGCTATTCCGCGGATGCGGTTCGGGCTCTGGCCACGCGATGCGGAGACCAAGCTGACGCCCGCCGAGCGCATCGCGCTGCAGAATGACATCTGGGCGTCGGTTCGGATTGGCCGCGAACCGGTGGGAGACTACCTGGCATTCGCACAAGGTCTGCAGTCGGACCGCAACCGCGCCGTGCTGGAAGATGTTCTGGGACGGCTCAATTACATTGGCCAGTATCTGGTGAGTGACAGCGATCGGGACACTTATCGGCATGTGGCTGCGCCAGTTTCTGGCTCCGGCAATGAAGGATGTGGGATAGGAGCCCAAGCCGGGCGACAGCGACGAACAAAAAACTCTGCGGTGCGCGTCTGTTCAGGCTCTTGGCTATGATGCGCGCGATCCCGAGGCTCTGGAGAAGCGCGCAAGATCGCGGACAAGGCGCTGGCGATCCTGCCTCTGTCGATCATGAATTGGCGGGTCGGCGCTTTCGCACTGGCGGCGATCAATGGAGACGCCGACGTTCTATGACAGGGTAATGGCGCGCTTGAAGAATCGCAAAATCGCCGGAAGAGTACTACGGGTACCTCTTCACGCTGCCGCAGTTCAGCGATCCGAAGCTACTGGAGCGCACGCTGAATTTCGCAATTTCGCCGCGACGTGCGGTCGCAGGATGCGCTGCAACGTGATTACGAGTGTGCTCAGAAATCCGGCCGGTCAGCAACTGGCCTGGGACTTCATCCAGCCAGCACTGGAGCGAGTTGGAGAAAGCCGGCGGGCCTTTTGCCAGCGCGCAAGTTGTAGGAGCAACCAGCTGTTTTCTGCGATGCGGGATTGCGCGACCAGGTGACGGAGTTCTTTTCCGCTCACAAGGTTGCGGCGGCGGAGCGGACCTATAAACAGTCGCATCGAACGGATCAACAACTGCGTCGATTTGAAGTCGCAGCAGGAACCGCAATTGGCATCGTGGCTGGGACAGCACGGAACACCGCGGGAGGAAAGTGAAGCTGCTGAATGTGAGAAGGCCCGGGAGAATCCCCGGGCCTTTTTTTTGCTCTCAGGTGCGAGGCCAATGGCGTCGCGATAGCCGGCGTTACGGCGTTACGGCATTACGGTAGCACAAGATGCGACGGCAATTCGGGCGAACAATAGATTCGCTGGGTCGCCGGCACGAAATCCGAGGCAGCGGCCTTGTAGATGCTCGGCACAAACTTCTGCGGATTGCGGTCGATGACCGGGAACCATGTGGACTGGATCTGCACCATGATGCGGTGGCCTTTCAGGAACACATGATCGTGATCGCGTAAGCGGAATGTTCCACTCCGTCGGCTTGTTCGGCGTCAGCGGCTGCGGGCTTTTCGTAGCTCGCCAGATAGCGGCCGCGGCGCACTTCCATCGCGACCGGCAGTTCGTATCCGTTCAGCGATTGCGCATACTGCCCCGGCTTCGGTCCTTCTTCGGGATTCCATGCATTTTTCTGCGCGTCCTGTCGGGATACACGTCGATCAACTTCACGATGAAGTCGCTGTCGGTTCCGGAGGTTGAGGCAAACAGATCGGCGGCGAGCGGGCCGGTGACGGTCAGATCGTGGTCGAGCGGTTCGCTGACGAACGAAAGAACGTCGGGGCGGTGATCGACAAAGCGCTGATCGGCAACCTCCCAAGTACGCCAGTCGCCCTCCGGGATACGTCGGCGAAATGGGACGCTGGCGGTAGGGCACCGGATTCGCGGGATCGGAAACATACTCGCGATAAGCCCGCCATCTTGGCTGCGTCCGGCGCAGCGAACGAGAGCGTGCCGTCCGCGTGCAGATAGAGGTTCGTCGGCTTCGCTTCCTTCGGCGGCCACGCCGGATAGGTGTGCCAGGTGTTCGATCCACTCTGAAAGGTGCTGGCCTGCCACGCCGGCTTTTCACCTTGCCCGTGCAGATAATAGCGGAAGAAAGGCGCCTCGATGTTCTCACGGAACTCGCGCGCAGTTTCGTGTCCGCCGAACGGAATCAAGCCGATGCTGTCTCCTTTCGGCGCTTGCCACTCGCCGTGATACCAGGGACCGGCAACGATGAAATTCGTATGCTGAGGGTCGTTCTCTTCGGCGTGGCGGAAAATCTGCCACGGTCCCCATGGATCCTCCTGATCCCAGAATCCGGCGACGTTCAGGTTGGGCACGGTGGAGGCATGAAGCTGGTTGACCCAGGCTTCTTTCTTCCAGAACTCGTCGTAGTCGGGATGCTCGACGTTGGAGTTCCAGTACGGAATCGAGCCGTGCAGGTATTTCGCGTTGATGTTCGAGAGCGGCCCCAGATTCGAGATACCACTGGTAGGTGTCGTATGTCTCGAATTCGAAGTGCGTGTTCTTGTTCTTGTCGGCCTGCTCCATCACGGAGTATTCAAAAGCGTAGCTCTCGCGCAGCGCGCCGAAGCGGTGCATGTCGTCGTTCATCCACTGGTCCACGGGCGAGGCCTGCTCGCTGATCGCCTTGAGCGCGGGATGCGGATGAAGAAGCGTCATGGCGGTCGTCAGCCCGTCATAGGAAACGCCGTACATTCCAACCTTGCCGTTGTTGTTGGGGACATTCTTCACCAGCCAGTCGATCGAGTCGTAGGCATCGGTGGTCTCGTTGGTGGCTTTGGGATCGTTCAAGTCGACCCAGGAAGAAAGCTTGAAGACGCCCTCCGATTTGAATCGTCCGCGCAGGTTTTGGAAGACGAAAATGTAGCCGTCCTGCGCCAGTTCCTTGCCAGCAGGCAGGCATCTCGGTGGGCGCTTTGTCGGGTACACCGTAGGGCGTGCGCCGGAACAGAATGGGCAGCGGCGCCCTGCTGATCAACGGGCGTAAGGATCACCGTCTGCAGATGAACTCCGTCGCGCACCGGAATCATGACTTCCTGGATATTGAACAGAGGCTTCGCGGTGGTCAGCGGCGGAGTCTGTTGGGCTGCGGCCGAGATCGCACTCGATGCCGCAAGCAACCAGGGCAGAACGAAACGCGGGACGGATGAGTGCACCAGTTTCTCCTCCATGCAGCCGTCTTGAGATGGACTGAAGGGCGAAGTATATCAATGTGCGCTAGACTGGGAAACTGCCAGTGCCGCATTCACCAGACGTCCGCGTGTTTTTTGCGAAACCAATCTTCACGGCGCTCATCTGTAGAAACATCATTCGTTCGACATTTCTTCCAAGAGAGAGCACTCATGAGCAAGAGTAGAGGCTATGCCGCGGTGGCCGCCAAGGCTCCCCTGGCACCTTATTCGTTCGAACGCCGCTCGCCCCGCGAGCACGATGTGGTCATTGACATTAAGTATTGCGGAGTCTGCCATTCCGATATCCACCAGACCCGTGACGAGTGGAGCGACTATCAGGAAGAGTCGATCTTCCCCATGGTTCCCGGGCACGAGATTGCCGGGGTGGTGGCCGCCGTCGGGAGCAAAGTTACGAAATACAAGGTAGGAGACAAAGTGGGCGTGGGTTGCTTCGTCGACTCCTGCCGCACCTGCGCGGAGTGTCAAAGAGGCCTGGAGCAATACTGTACTGTGCAAACGGTCTGGACCTACAACGGCCGCGACAAAGAAGGCGCGCCGACTTACGGTGGATACTCCGACCGCATCGTGGTCGACGAAAACTATGTGTTGCGCATGCCCAACAATCTGCCGCTCGATGCCTGCGCCCCCCTGCTATGCGCTGGCATCACGCTCTACTCTCCGCTGCGGCACTGGCAAGCGGGCCCGGGCACGAAGGTAGCCATCATCGGACTGGGCGGCCTCGGACACATGGGCGTTAAGCTGGCGCATGCCCTGGGCGCCGAGGTTACGGTTCTAAGCCAGTCGCTGAAAAAACAGGCCGACGGAAAACGGCTGGGCGCCGACTCCTTCTATGCAACCTCCGACCCAGAGACGTTCACCAAGCTGGCGGGTTCGTTCGACCTGATCATCAATACAGTTTCGGCGCGGATGGACTGGAATCAGTATCTGGCTTTATTGAACGTCGACGGTACCATGGTCGTGGTCGGCCTGCCTGAGAAAGACATCGCCATCGGAGCCTTTTCCCTGACCGCCGGCCGGCGCAGTCTGGCAGGCTCACAAATCGGCGGCATTCGCGAGACGCAGGAAATGCTGGATTTCTGCAGCCAACACGGGGTGACCTGCGACATCGAAGTCGTGCCCATTCAGAAGGTCAACGAAGCCTACGCGCGCGTTCTCAGTAGTGATGTGCGCTACCGGTTCGTGATCGACATGGCATCGCTCGCCAAAGACTGACTTCACGCGAATCGTCGGCTATCGTTCAAAACACGCGCCCGATCGAGAAATTTACCCGGCTCTGGCCGGTGGGACTGACGCTGCCCGCCAGCGCGATCGGGCCGACGATCGTGTCCGCGATCACCCCCAGATTGAAAGTGCCGCGCACCACGACGGGTCCGGGATCGTCGGTCGATGTACCGAAGGCAGTGCCGGCCTCATACCATCCTCCCCAATAGATTTTTCTCCCCACCAGCGTGGGCAACCGGTACAACTCGCGGCGGAATCCCAGCGACGAGTAGGCATAATGATTGCCCAGAAATTCGTAGGGGAAGTATGCGCCTAAGTGGAAGGGTCCACCGAGCGCGAAAACCTGAAACGGGCCGGCCGAACCACGGAAGGTCGTGCCGCCGGAGAGATTGAGGAAGATCGACGTCTTCGGCCCGACCGGGACAAACGTGGAAGTCTGCACGTCGAGTTGCGCAATCGGATTCGCCAGTCCCGGGCTTTGCAGAACGCGCGACAGGGTGACGATCACGCGCATGCCGCGGCTGGGCACCGCAGGGCTATCCTGTCCGGCCCAGACGTAGCGCGCCCGGAACTCGCCAGTGCTGCCGTGGACGATGGGCAGGCCGGCGCTGCCGATGAGCGGACTCAGCTTTCCGTCGAAGATTTCGTACCCGATGCGGAATTCGCTGCGGCGCCCGGAGTTGTAGCCAATGTCGAAGCCGCCTCCCGCCCGCTCGTCGCCGAACACGGCAACGCGAGTCAAACCGCTGAACGAGTTGCGGGCGTACTTGGAGGCAAACGCGTATGGGGAAACAAAAAATGGCGACTGGCCCAAAGGCTGGTAGAACTCGGTAGCTGCCAGATTGCTGGAGCCGAAAAGGAGGTCGTTCCGCCACTCGCCGCCGTGGTGGGCGATGTCCATGAAAGTGACTCGCGCGCCCGCCGAAAAATCGAAGGCCGCCACGCCGGAACCGTCGACATTGACGGCGAGGTCCACGAACGGTGGGCCATAAGATTTGTCGTGCGTGGTAACGCGCAAGGCAGGTACTCCATTCTGCGTGAAACCCTCGTAGCCCAGCCGGTCGAACTGGCCTTCGCCGGCAATGCGGGTGAGTTGAGTATCAACCTTGGAAAGATCAAGCGGGCCGCGGAGCGCCTGGCTGAGCCTGCTCTGCAGCCTGTGGTCGGTGTCGGGGTCAGCGCCGTTGACTTCGACCATCTCTATCTTGTCGGGCGGGTGAGCTTTGCGAGCGGCACGGGCTCGCCAGATATTCCTGCCACTCCGCCGGATCCTGGATGGCATAGGGCAGCAGTACGGCCGACTGGCTGGCGACACTCTTGTACCCAAGTTTCACAAGTTCCGGGACGTGCCCGTAATCAGTCGCGGAGAAACCACCCATGTCGATGCTGATGGTGGCCTTCGCCAGCGCAAGAGAGCGCCGCTCGTTCTGCGTAATCATGACATCCACAGCGCGCGTGAGCACACCCGAAAGCGTCTCCAGTTGCTTGCGGTTTCCCGGCGGGAGGCGCAGTTCCACCGCGATCACGTAGTCGGCATGCATGTCGAGGACGGTTTCAACCGGGATGTTCTGCACCATCCCGCCATCGGCCAAAATGCGGCCATGGATCTCCACCGGAGTGAACACTCCCGGGATCGCCATGGACGCGCGTACCGACTGGGCTAACGGACCGTCGCGCAGCACAACCGCTTCGCCGCTCAACATATCGGTGGCGACGCAACGGAATGGAATGGGCAGATCGTCAAAACTGGCGACGTCGGATTCCGGAAAAGCGATGCGATCGAGCAACAGTCCCACGCCTTGACCGGAGTTGAAACCATTAGGCCCGTTCAGACCGTGCTTGAGGCCGAGAGGGGCGTTGATCAAGAAGTTGCGCCGATCTTGTTTGCGGCGATAGGAGAGTTGGGTGTAAGTCGGCTCGGGAAGCAGGGCTTCGTCCCAGTTGATTTCTTCGGCAAACTTCTGGATCTCGGCCGGGGACATGCCGGTGGCGTACATCGCTCCAATAATGCTGCCCATACTCGTGCCTGCAATCCGGTCCACAGGAATGTGATTTTCTTCCATCCACTGGATCACGCCAATTTCGGCCAGGCCGAGCGCGCCCCCGCCGCTGAGGGCCAGACCAATGCGGGGGCGGTGAGCGGGAGCCGGGGATGGCGCGGCCGGCGAGGCCTCCTGCGCGCGCGAAACAAGTGGCAAAGCCGTGATCAACAAGAAGATAAGAACAATTGGAATCGATGCGAGCCGATCTGGTCGTTTCATCGTGTGCTCCTGCGGGGCAGCAAACCGTCGTCTGGGCGCGGACTTCAAGGTGAGCAAAAAAGGGTAGCAGGTTTGAGCAGCGCGGGTGAGTGCCCGGCCAAGACCCGGTCGTTCAAATTTCCATACGCACTACCCTCTTGACGCCGCCGCCCGACAGAGACATAATTTGTGCCACTTTTTGTTGCTTGCTCTGGCATGCTGTCCCCCCCAAAAAGCCAGGGCACGCGGGACCCTGCAGGAAACTCAAAAATCACCGGAGGTGTAGTGTGAGTCACAGGCTGTTGACTTTGCTCTTACTCTCTGCGTGCTTCCTGGGCATGAATGTATCGGCCTGGGCACAGAACGCAGTTCCGGTTCACGGCATCCGGGGATACCTGGATCCGCGCACCCGGATATTTCACTCCATTCCGCAACTCGAAGCCGCGGATGCTGCTGAACCACCCGCCACAACAACCTTCACCGGATCATTTGTGTTCAATTTCACCATCACGGTGAATTCGACCATCGCAAGCACAGGCGTGATCGGATGCGTTGCAGGCGCATCGCTGCTTGACGGGACGACGAACCAGATCGTCGAAATCGCCGGCACGGCGCTGACGCGAGGCAGTGGCAAGACCATCACCTGCTCGGTGACTGTCCCTTACTCGTGGAAATTGACCACGGCGAGCACGGACAAGATTCGTCTGAGCTATTCGATCACTTCGCCCGTCAACTTCAGCACTCCAGCGGGTGAGTACCCGAAGCGCGAGGGTTCTCAATCGCTGGGCACGATCGCAGTCCCGGTCACTGGAACTACAACAACCGAGACTGTAACGGCAACGATTTGAACTGAGATTCACTTGAGGGCGGAAAAGTCTGCCCAGCAACCAGTTGGGGTTGGAAAAAATTCAAAATTCTGATGGAGGCGTATCATGAGTCACAAACTGTCGACTTTCCTTCTGTTGTTCGCGTGTTTCCTGGGGATGCAGGTGTCGCTCTGGGGCCAGAATGCAGCCGCCACGCGCGGGATTCGGGGATACCTCGATCCCCAAACCGGAGTTTTCCACACGATGCCGCACCCGGACCTGCAGGATGCGGCCGAACCGCCCGCCACCACCACATTTACAGGCTCGATCGTGGTGACTTTCACGATCACAGTGAACTCGACGATTGCTGCCACCACAAAGATCGGTTGTGAAGTGGACGCGAGTCTCGATGACATTGGCACGGCGAATTTCATCTCCGAGTCGGCCGCCAGCGCAGTAACCCGGGGATCAGCGACTACGGTGACGTGCAAAGCCACCATCCCCTACTCCTGGAACCTGGCGACAGCGACCACAGACTCAATTTCGCTGAGCTATACCATCACCTCGCCGGTAGAAATCAGTACGGCTGCAACCGAGTTCCCGCTCCGCATTAGTTCACAGTCGCTGGGCACGATGAAGGTTCCGGCCAGCGGTACCACGACGACCAAAGCCGTAGCCGCGACGATTTGATCTGCAGCTCGCGATCTGAGAGTCGGCATGGGGGCGGGTCCCGAACGGATCCGCCACTACTCTAGGTAGTCATCGCCGGCGGATCCGTACGAGCCTGGTCCATCGTCAATTCATACCGCCTGGAAATTTGGTGGCGAAGGTTTCCGAAATCAATGCTCTTCCGCGGCCGGCGTCGCGACCGAGGCGGGCGCTGCACGCGCCTGGTCCAGCACATTGTGGACCGCATCGATCACCACATCGGGACGGTCGATCTGAATGTAGTGTGAGCTGTTCTTGGCGATCGTCTGCGTCCCGCGCGTGGAGAGATGCGCCAATTCTTCCTGCATTTTCTCCCAGGCATCGTTGGTGGGCTTGGCCAGGTCGGCCCGCAGGTCGGCGGAGGGCTTATCGGGATCGTGCGAGAGCACTGCCAGGGGCATGTCCCCGAGTGAACCGGTGGCGGCCGTCTGGGCGGCGCTTTCGTGAAAGGCTTTCAGTTCCGCTACGCTCTCGCTCGCGCTGTGCCAGTTGCACTCGGCAGCACGCTGCACAGGTTCGTCGTCGCACAAACCCAGCAGCCGCGGAATGCCAAACGGCATGGTGTATTCGAGGAACTCGGCTTCGCGCTGCCAGCTTCCTTCCATGCTCTTGAGCTCGGCAGGGAAACGATTGTCCTGGTCGGGATGGGAAGCATCGACCAGAACCATGCCTGCGACTTCATTGGGGTACAGGCTGGCATAGAGCCGGACGTTGTATCCACCCATCGAGTGGCCGACGAGAATATATGGCGGAGCGATGCCGGCGGAGCGCAGCAGGCCGTGCAATTCCCCGGCGATGACTTTGCTGGTGCGAGGCTGCGAACTGGAATCGCTGTAGCCGATTCCGGCGCGGTCGTAAGAGCATACCCGCGTGAATTTCGCGATCTGCGGCTGCACCTTTCGCCAGGAAACGTAGGTGTCGCCCAGGCCCGCATCGAGGATGACCGTGGGACTTCCCTCCCCCGTGCAGTCGATGTGCATCTTGTATCCGCCCACGTCGACAAGTCTGCCGGACATCGGGTTGAAGCGACGGTCACGGGCCTCAAAAATGTTCTCGTAGATCATTCCGGAAAAGGCGAGAACCACCGTGACCCCGAGCAGCCCGACGACGACGCGGCGGAGCCACGATTGAGACAGCGCGGAGGGAGGCGCGACGTTGTGCATGGGGGAAGAATAGCGGCGCCAGCGCCCGCGCCGCGGTGGCCGTATTTTACATGACTGGCGGCACGGTAATGCCCATCACCGCGAGGCACCGAATTAATTCCCGGCGAACCACCGCGACCGTGGCCAGCAGGAACTGCTTCCGCTTTTCGTCCGCTTCGCTGAGGATGGGATAGCGGTGGTAGAAGGTATTGAAAAGCTGCCCCAACTGAAAAACATGTTTCGCCAGGTACGCAGGCTCCGTGGTGGCAATACACTGGTCGATCACCGATGATGTCTTGGACGACGCCAGCCACAACTCCCAGATTTCGTTGGCACCCTCGCCGGTCAGCGAACTGGCCAGATCGGCTGAGTTGTTCCCAGCAACGGCTGCGCAGAACGTGTCAGAATCGACCCCGGCTTTGCGGAAGATGCTGGTCGCGCGCACGACCGCATATTGCGCGTAGGGTCCGGTTTCACCCTCGAAGCTGAGGGCCTCCTTGAAATCGAAGGCGATTACCGACTGCTTGGTGTACTTCAGCATGAAGTAACGCAGGGCGCCGATGGCAATCTGCGTGGCAATCTCGTGACGCTCGGGGTCACTCAATTGCGGATGGCGCGAGTCGACTTCGTTCTTGGCGGAAGTAATGAGCTGATCGAGCAGATCGTCGGCTTTCACGCCGAACCCCTTACGCCCGCTGACCTCGATGTAGGAGCGCGCCTTGTCTTCGTCGCTCAGGCTGTAACCGAGTTCGGCGGCGCAGCGCGGCGTCAGCGCGACCATCTCGTAAGAAAAGTGTGTGTAGTGGCCGGCGGCCTCGCCATGACCCAGCCCGCGCAGCGCCTCAATGACCGTGTTCTGCGCCTCGGACTGGCGGGCATCAATGACGTTGTAGATTTCGGCCACATCGCCGAAATGCGGGTGGTCCTTTTCGCCATCCGATGTGGAGATCCAGCAGTCGTGGCTGTTGGGATAACGGTAGAACTTGCGATAGCCAAAGTCGCGGCCCAGCAGCCCGAACTTCCACATGTGATAGGCAATGTCCTTGCCCACATAGCCCACAGTCCCGTTGGAGCGGACGATGACTTTCTGGTTCTGCCTTTCCGATAACTCGAATTTCAGGATATCCATCGCTGTTTTCTTGTTTTCGTCTCGGGACGCGGCACCTTTTGAGGTAGCCGTTAGCTTAGTGGTGAGGTGTGTTAGCCGAACTCCTTCACTTCCACTTTCAACATACGTATCAACGGCCACATCCCGGGGATCTATCTCAATCGCCTCCCCCTTTGCATAAACGTGTCCATCCTCGGCGGTCGTTAAATAGACTCGTCCTGGCCGCGGCATGACCCAGCAACCAGCATTTTTGCCCCAAGTCTCCTTAGTAAGAACACCTGACTCTTTCAGCTTCTTGAAGGCCGCATCCCAAAAGTGCAAGTGCAGGATTTCGCTCTCGCGCGGCAGAAAGTCGTATTCGATGTCGAGCCGGTCCATGGTCTCCAGATGGCGGCGCAGCACCGCAACCGAGATCAGTTCGGCGACAGCAGCGGTTTCGGTCGAAGCATCCTCAATCGCGTGCAAGGTCTGCAAACGCACCTGCAGATTTTGCTTATCCGCCTCGTACCACTGCGAGACGCGGGCATACAAGTCCCAGCAGTAGTAGTCGAAGCGTGGCTGCCGGGTCAGGGCTTCGATTTCCGTGCGCGACTTTTTCTCAATGTGAGTGAAACCAACGACTACATCGGCCACCTGCACACCCGTGTTGTCGATGTAGTTCTGAATGTCCACTTCCCTGCCCGCGAAGCGCAGCAGGCGGACAAACGTGTCGCCGAGAATGGCATTGCGCAGGTGCCCAATGTGCGCGGCTTTATTGGGATTGATGCTCGAGTGCTCGACCAGAATCTTGCCGGGTGGAATCTCAACGGGCGGCTTCTGATCGGCGGCGAGGGCGGCAGCCATCCATCCCCGGTCGATCCTGACGTTCAGGTAGCCGGGAGGAGCCACCTGCATTTCCGCGATGCCTTCGATCGCGCCGATCTCCGCCCGAATGGCTTCAGCAATCTTCAGCGGCGCCGAGCGCAGAGGCTTGGCGAAGGGAAAAACCGGGATGGCGAAGTCCCCAAGTTCGACCTTGGGAGGCTGTTCCACCACCACCGGGGGCAGCGTGGCGCCCGGATAGCGGCGCTGCAGACACTCCAGCACGCGCTGAGCGAGACGATGTTCCAGATGACGGTACAAGACGTTCCTCTAAGCTATTGAAGAAACAGTGATTTTATCAGAGTGGGCGCCGGGCGCACGTTTGACGGAGATAGCACGGTTCCCTATGATGAAAGTTTCTCATTCGTGGCGGCACAAACCCTTAACCACAGAGGACAGAGAGGCCACAGAGATCACTCTTTCTGGCGTTTCCTCTGCGATCTCTGTGTACTCCGTGGTAAAGAACTTGGATTCTATGCGCATTGCCTATCTCGAGTGTTTTTCCGGAATGAGCGGCGACATGTTCCTGGGCGCGCTCATTGATGCCGGAGTTCCGCCCCGAGTGCTGGAAGATACGGTAGCGGCGCTGGGCGTAGGAGCACGCCTGGAGATTTCGCGCGTGATGCGCAGCGGTATTTCGGCGACCAAGGTGGACGTTTGGGTGGACGGCAAGAAGGATCTTCCGCGGGAGCAGTACTGGGCGCAACCGGATGTGGCGCGGGCGCTCACGCCCGCGCAATCTCAACATGAGCACGGCCATTATCACCACCACGAACCCGAACACGACCACAGGCATACCGCTGGAGCCGACAGTTCGCGGGCGGAGGCGCCCGCGCCACACCAACATTTGCGCGGGCTGCGCGAGATTCGGGAGATTATCAGCAAGGCAGCCATTAGCGACACCGCCAAGCACACCGCCATCACGATCTTTGAGGCACTGGGGGCGGCAGAAGCGAAGATTCACGCAACCTCCATCGAACAAGTGCACTTCCACGAAGTGGGCGCGGTGGATGCGATGGTCGACATCGTCTGCGCGGCGGTGGGGGCGGAAGCCCTGGGAGTAGATGAAATCGTCTGCTCACCGTTGAACGTTGGTGGCGGGTCGGTACAATGCGCACACGGTACGTTTCCCGTACCGGCTCCGGCGACGGTCGAACTGCTGAAAGATGCGCCCGCGTACTCGTCGGGAGTGCAGGCAGAACTCGTCACGCCCACGGGTGCAGCAATTGTGAAGACTTTGGTGAAGCGTTTCGCTTCGTTCCCAGAGATGAAAATTGAAAAGTCGGGCTACGGAGCCGGCTCGTACGAGTTCCCTGGCCTGCCTAATGTCGTTCGCTTGACCATCGGTGAGGCTGCTCCGGGGATCGCCGCAAAGACTGCATCCGAAACGGTGACCGTGCTGGAAGCAAATCTTGATGATCTGAATCCTCAGGTGTTCGGCTACGTAATGGATCGTCTGCTCGAAGAGGGAGCCCTGGACGCGTTCGGCATGCCCGTGCAGATGAAGAAAAATCGCCCCGGCACCCTGCTCACCGTGCTCTGCAGACCTGAAGATGCGAGCAGGTTAACGCAGCTAATCTTCACCGAAACCACAACGTTGGGCGTTCGGCGGCGAGATGAAATGCGGCAGACGCTGGCGCGCCGCTGGGAAAATGTCCGCACCCAATGGGGCGAGGTGCGCATCAAGATTGCCAGCATGAACGGAACCGTCACCAACTACGCTCCCGAATATGAAGATTGCCGGCGCATCGCGACCGAGCATCACGTGCCGCTGAAGACAGTGATGCAGGAAGCCTCGCGGGAGTATCTAGACAAGGGCCAAAAGCCTTAACCACAAAGGACACGAAGGTACACCAAGGTTTCTCCTTTCGTGAAACTTCGTGTCCTTCGTGGTTGAAAATAATTTTATGACTCGAAAGTTTTACATTACGACTCCGATTTACTACGTGAACGCGCGGCCGCACATCGGCCATGCCTATACCACGATCGCCTGCGACACGATTGCGCGGCGCCAACGGCTGCTGGGCGCGGACACGTTTTTTCTGACCGGAACCGATGAACATGGCCAGAAAATCGAGCGCGCCGCGCAGGCTGCCGGCAAAACCCCGCAGCAGTACGCTGACGAGATTTCGGCGGAGTTCCGCAACCTCTGGCAGCGGATGGGCATCTCGAACGACGACTTCATCCGCACCACCGAAGAGCGCCACATAAAGCGCATGCAGGAACTGTTTCGCCGCATTCGCGACAACGGTTATATCTACAAGGGCACGTACACCGGCCAGTACTGCGTGTCCGATGAGCTTTATGTTGACGGCGCGCAACCGGGCGATCCCTGTCCGACCTGCGGGCGCATCACCGAAACGGTCCACGAAGAGAATTACTTCTTCAAGCTTTCGGCCTTTCAGGACAAACTGCTCGAGCTTTATGCGAATCCGGAATTCATCCGGCCCGAGACCCGGCGCAATGAAGTGATTTCGTTCGTCCGCTCGGGTTTGCGGGACCAGTCCATCAGTCGGTCGACATTCTCGTGGGGCATTCCCGTGCCCGACGATCCCAAGCACGTGATTTATGTGTGGCTGGACGCATTGGCCAACTACATCACAGCCATCGGCTACGGCTCAACCCACGCGGGCGCACAGGCAGCGTTCAAGAAGTACTGGCCGGCCGACGTGCACATGATCGGAAAGGAAATTGTTCGCTTCCACTGCGTCTACTGGCCGGCATTTCTGCTGGCGGCGGGCTTGCCACTGCCCAAGACGATCGTGGCGCACGGCTGGTTGCTGTTTGAAGAAAGCAAGATGTCGAAGTCGCGCGGCAACATCGTGCGCACGGAAACGATTCTCGACGTGCTGGGCGCGGATGCGCTGCGTTATTTCCTGCTGCGCGAGGTTGTATTTGGACAGGATGGATCGTTCTCGTTCGACGCGCTGGTGCAACGCTACAACTCCGACCTGGCCAACGGACTGGGAAATCTAGCCAGCCGCACGTTAACCATGATTAACCGGTATTTCAAGGGAGAGGTGCCTTACCCGTCGGGCGCAGCGTCGAAAACTCCTGCTGATGACGCCATTGCCGAAACCGCGCGCAAGACAATTCGTGAATTCGGCACGCTGTTCGATCAGTTCCATTTTTCGCGGGCACTGGAAGCGGCGTGGGGACTGGTGGCCGCGGTCGACAAGTACATCGTCGAAAATGAGCCCTGGTCCCTGGGCGAGAAGCACGATGACGGAAGCCGGGCGCGCCTGGCTACCGTGCTCTACACCTCCGCAGAGGCTTTGCGGATTGCAACAGCGCTGGCGCATCCTGTCATGCCCGATGCGACGGCCAAGATCTGGGCCCAGATGGGCCTCGGCGACATCAAGAAACTTGCTCTGGCCGATTTGGCCTGGGGACAGTTGCCACTGGGCACAAAACTCGGCGAGGTGCACCCGGTGTTCCCACGCGCCGACAAAAGCGCAGTCGAAAGGATGCAGCAGATGGAAGATCAGCAACGAGGTCCGGCGGTGGATGAATCGAAGGAACCGGCAGCACAGCCCGCTGCGGCGCAAGCGGCGAAGGCACAGCCAGCCGCTGCGGCACCCGCGCCCCCGGCGGCCGCCGACGGCGGGAAAATTACGATCGATGACTTCGCCAAGATCGAATTGCGCGTGGGCGTGGTGAAGGTTGCCGAGCGCGTGCCCAAGGCGGACAAACTGCTGCGGCTGGAAATTGATATCGGCACGGAAGTGCGGCAGGTGCTGGCCGGGATTGCCGAGGCCTACGCTCCCGAGACCCTGGTTGGCCGCAAGGTGGTGATCGTGGCCAACCTGGCTCCACGAAAACTGCGCGGTCTGGAGTCGAATGGGATGATCGTGGCCGCTTCGCTGGAAGGTGGGAAGCCGGTGCTGGCGAGCTTTCTGGAGGATGTGCCCGTGGGGGCACGACTGAAGTAGGACGGAAGTTCGCAAGATCAAAACGTGGCCGCGCTTCGCCCGGCCGGACAGCCGAGGGCGGCTGTCTCCACATAAGCATTAAGCATGTTTGTAGATTCTCACGCACATCTCGACGGTAAGCAGTTCGACTCCGATCGCGAGCAGGTCATCGCTCGCGCCCAGGAAGCCGGGGTGCGGACGATGGTCGCCATCGGCAACGGCGACGGCCCTCCCACGCTCGATGCTGGGATTCAACTGGCGGACAAGCATCCGTTCCTGTACGCCACCCTCGGGATCCATCCCCACGAAGCGCGTCTCGCGGATGAAACTGCTTATCAAACCATGGAGCGCCTGGCGCGGCATCCCAAGGTGATTGCCTGGGGTGAGATTGGCCTGGATTACTACTACGATCATTCTCCCCGGGAGACGCAGAAGGAGGTCTTTGCAAAGCAGATGGAACTGGCAGCAGCGGCGAAGTTGCCGCTTGTGATTCACTGCCGGCCTTCAGACGGCAGCGACAATGCCTGGGAAGATTGCCTCGGCATGATTCGACGATCAGTGGGCTCCGAACGGGCTGGGCGGGATTCTGCACTGCTTCACGGGAAACTGGGATCAGGCTAAGCGCGCGCTCGACATGGGCTTCATGATTTCCTTCGCGGGCAACCTGACCTTCCCCAAGGCGCAACAGATTCGCGACGCGGCTCTCCAGGTTCCGCTCGACCGCATGCTGATTGAGACGGATTCGCCGTATCTGGCGCCAGTCCCGCACCGAGGCAAGCGCAACGAGCCGGCGTTCGTAAAGGAAACAGCCCGCAAACTGGGCGAATTGCGCGGCCTTTCCATGGACGAAGTGGGCGAGCAGACCTCCCGCAATTTCTACAATTTTTTCAAATTGGCTGAAACGGCTGAAAGCAAAGTTCCGGCGCGCTAACCGCCGCAGTCTGGTACCCTCAACAGTTAAGATTCCTTTATTTCAGAAAGATTAGAAATGTATGCCCGATAACAGTTTCGACGTCGTGAGCAAGATCGACCTGAACGAGGTCTCGAACGCCATCCAGCAGGCGCTCAAGGAGGTTCACACCCGCTTCGACCTGAAGGATTCGAAGTCGAATATCGAACTGGAAAAAGACGCCATCGTGCTGCATTCCGCCGACGAGTACAAGTTGAAGGCCGTGAACGACATCCTGCAGCAGAAACTGGTGAAGCGCGGGGTCTCGCTCAAAGGGCTGACCTACGGAGCGGTCGAACCGGCGGCGGGCGGAACGGCCAAGCGCCGCGTCACCATGCAGCAAGGTATCGCCATCGAGAAAGCGCGCGAAATCGTGAAACTGGTAAAGGACTCGAAGAAGAAGGCGCAGGCCTCGATCCAGGGAGACCTGGTACGCATCAGCGGCAAAGACCGCGACACGCTGCAGGAAACGATCGCTTTGCTGAAGGGGCACGATTTCGGAATTGATTTGCAGTTTACGAATTACAGAACGAACTAGAAAACCTCACCACAGGGGACGCGGAGGACACAGAGGATTTGAGCGCAACGGCCGCCATTAACGGGAAAGAGGTATTTGATCTGCTGCGGGACGATCTGGTCGCGCTGGAGGGCGAGTTCGGGCGCGACACGGTCTCGAGTGTTCAGGTCATCACGGAGATCGGCGAATATCTGCGCGCGGGCGGCGGTAAGAGAATCCGACCTGCGTTATTGCTGCTGTCCGCGAAGTTGCTCGACTACCAGGGTCAAGGCGCGGTCCGGCTGGGCGCGGTGGTCGAGATCATTCATACCGCAACCCTGGTGCACGACGACATTATTGACGAAGCCAAGACGCGGCGCGGGCGTCCCGCGGCCAATACCCAGTGGGGCAATTCGAAGTGCGTGCTGGCCGGAGACTGGCTCTACATGCAGGCCTTCAAGATCGCGGTGCAGGAGCGGAACTTCCGCATTCTCGATACCCTGATTGAACTCACGCAGCAGATGGTCGAAGGCGAACTGCTGCAGATCGAAAAGCTGGGCAAGCTGATCACGCTCGACGAGCATTTCGATCTCATCTTCCGCAAGACCGCATGCCTGTTCTCAGTGTGCATGCGGCTGGGGGCGATTCTCGGCGGCGCCAGCGCCGAGCAGGAAGCGGTACTGGGCCAGTACGGACACGACCTCGGCATGGCCTTTCAGATCGTCGACGATGTCCTCGATCTGACCGCATCGGAAGATGTGCTGGGCAAGCCCGTGGCGAGCGACCTGCGTGAGGGCAAGGCAACGATGGCCGTGATCCATTCGCTGGAGCGGTGCACTCCGCAAGAACGCTCCAAAATCGAGACGGTTTTGCGCCATGGAGCCTTTAACGGCGTAACTCATGCCGAGATTCTGGAAATCCTGCAACGCTACGGATCGCTGGAAGCAGCCACCGCTCGCGCCGCAAACTATGCCGAATCCGCCCAGAGGGCGATTTGCACCTTCCCGGACACCGAAATCAAGCGCGCGTTGCTTTGGGCGCCGGAGTTTGTGGTGGCAAGAGAGAAATAAGCCGCCAAAAACCTTTCGCGGGCGGGGGCGCCCACGCCACATCTCTGCGCACATCCCCTGTGAGCAGGAGCACAGCGACCGCTTCGGACCTGGCTTGATCGCGGTCACTAAGAACCGTGACCGGTGTTACAGATTTTTTCTCTGGGTGACTGCAGAATGCGGGCAGTTGCTGGGACTGTCCGCCAGAGCGGAAGGTTAACGAGACGCACTGGCATGTGATGGGGCGCGGGTTTTGCGACCTCACTCCTCTCCCCCCGGCACCTGAGAAAGGCAGGTCGTCGAGGGTCCTGTCCGCTGCGGACGAACCATCAACCAGAGACGGCGGCTTCAGTCGAAGCTTTAGACGAAAGGCGCCTTGGTTTTTCGACGCGCCGGCCCGGACAGGGTCGGAAAAGACTTCGAGTGTAAGCCGCTGTCTTGCTCACCCTGAACGAGGAAAGTCCTCCTGAGAGACTCGCTCCTCGTGCGACAAAAGCCGGGCGTTGGTCCATCGGACCCGTCCGGCTTTGTTTATACTGAACCTTTTTCTGGGTGCGCCGAATCAAAGCTCTGCGGACTCAAGGTTCTGGGGATGTAGCTTCGGCGAATCCAGGGGCCCTTTCGCGAAAAGACCACCGATGAATGACCTGCTCTCGATGATGGCGCGCCACGGCTATGCCCTGACGTTCGCCTTGCTGTTTGCCGAAGCGATTGGCCTTCCCTTCCCGGCCGCGATCGCGCTGGTGGCGGCGGGCGCTGCCATCTCCTCCCACACTCTGTCGGGACCCGGGGTTGTTCTGGCCGCGATGGTCGCCCTGATGATCGGCGACACGGCGCAATTCTGGCTGGGACGCTACTCGGGATGGGCCCTGCTGGGGTTCCTCTGCCGCGTCTCGACGAACCCAGAGACCTGTATTCTGCGCTCCGCCGAATCGTTCTATAAGCGCGGCAAAGCAACGCTGGTGGTCGCCAAGTTCATTCCCGGGATCAATACCATGGCGGCGCCACTGGCCGGCAGCATGAAGATGCGATTCGCTCAGTTCTTTCGCCTGGACATGGCCGGAGCTCTGCTTTACACCATCACCTACTTGCTGGTGGGATATGTTTCGCGCGATTTTCTGGCAGCCACGTTGAACGGGTTCCACGCGGCAGGACGCGCCATGGAAGTCATCGTCATCACCGCACTTCTGGTATATGCCATTTATCGCACTTCGCAATTCCACCGGCATAAGAAATACCGCGTCATGCCGCGGGTGCAGGTGCAGGAACTCGCCGCGCGTCTGGCTTCGGACGAGGCCAGCCGGGTGCTGATCGTCGATGTGCGCAGCCACGGATACTACGACATCGGAGCCGAACGCATCAAGGGATCGATCCGCATCGAGCCCAACAATCTGGAGGAGGAGATCAAGAATCTCCCCAAAGAGAAGGACATCTACCTGTACTGTACTTGAGCGCGCGAAGGAACCAGCGCCCGGGTGGCGCATCTACTGCAAGAAAGAGGATTCAACACGTTCGTAATCGTCGGCGGCCTGACCGCCTGGCGCAAGGCAGGAGAACCGCTGGAATCCGTGCCCAAGGATGATCTGGTGAAGTTGCCGACGTTCAGTTAGGTTTTGGCTCGCGAGAAACTTTCCGAGGGCCACGGGTTGAAGCAGAAGTACGCATCCCGCGTGCTCTGATCGAACAAATCCGGCGTCATGCCCCGAACTGCCGCAAATGGTGATCCAGATGTTTGTACATCCCCCGGCTCCACTGCTGCGGAGTGAGCGCGCCAAAGAACGGATGCGGATGCTGGGTGCACTGCGCCTCTCCACCGTCGTGAAATTGCCGAACCTTTAGCTTGAGTTGCTCCTGCTCTCGAAGAAAATCCCGCTGATCCGACACCACGAGTTTAGGGTCGGTGGGATTGCCCTGCGAGAATGGTTTTTCGTTGGTGTAAATCGGCTTCACCAACGGCCCGATCAGCCTGCCGATGAAAATGCGCGGCAGAATGAGCCGGCCGGAAGCCATATCGAGCGCCGCCGAACAATGCGCCATCATCTGCGCCACCTCCATTTTCCCCCACTGGCGTTGTGCCGCAGGCTGCAGCCCGTCGATGCGCGAAATCACTTCGTCGACCGCTTCTCGCTGGAATAAATTCTTCATACTCCCCCCAAGCTTGGGCTCTTGATCGCCAAAAAATGATAGCCCATCCTGGCCGGCGACCGGAAGCACATCGCCCCAGGGGATGCGATAAATTCCAGAGAAAGCCGCGGAGATGGTGTAGCATTGTCGGGCTTTACCACGATGACTGCCACGCCAATCCACGAAGCGCCACGTCGCGCCGGGATGAACGGCGTCCTTTTTCTCCTCAGCCTGTCGATCCTCATCAACTACATCGACCGCAGCAATCTCTCGATCGCGGCGCCGATGATCAAGGGCGAACTCGGTCTCTCCGACTGGCAACTCGGCACTTTGTTGGCGGCCTTTTTTTGGACGTACGGGTTCATGCAGATTCCCGCCGGGTGGCTGGTCGATCGCTTCGACGTGAAGTGGGTCTTCGCGGCCGGATTCTTCGTGTGGTCCGCGGCCACGGCCACGACGGGAATCCTGCACGGATTTGTCGCCTTGATTGCCATCCGCGTGATTCTGGGCGTGGGCGAGTCCGTGGCTTTTCCCTCCTATTGCAAAATCCTGGGCACCCATTTCACGGAGAGTCGCCGAGGCTTTGCGAATTCGGCCATCATGGCAGGTCTAGGCTTGGGACCTGCCATCGGGATTCTGGTGGGCGGAAACGTGGTTGCGCGCTTTGGCTGGCGGCCCTTCTTCCTGGTTCTGGGCCTGGGAGCCTTGCTGTGGCTGGTCCCATGGCTGTCATGGATGCCGCGTCGGACGCGCGCCGCCGCGCCCGCGATGGAAGCAACGGTAGGAATTCTGGATATCCTCCGGCAACGATCGGCGTGGGGCACGTGTCTGGGGCAGTTCTGCGTCAACTACACCCTTTATTTCATGGTGACCTGGTTGCCTTCTTATCTGATCCGGGGCCGCCACCTTTCCATGAACCAAATGGCCCGGGTGGGAGGATTGGTGTTTTTCCTGTCGTCCGTTTCGGGGATCGGACTGGGAAAGCTCTCGGACCAGTGGATCGCCGCCGGATCTTCTCCGACGCGGGTACGAAAGACAATGCTGGGATTGGGGCAGGTCGGCTTAGGAGCGTCCATGGCAGCCGCCGCTTTCGCACCCGATAGCATTTTCGTATGGGTGCTGGCGCCGGCTGGCATCTTCCTGGGCATGAGCGGCGGAAACTGTTGGGCGGTAACCCAGACCATAGCCGGCACGCGAGTCGCAGGACGCTGGGCGGGAGTGCAGAATTTTGTGGGCAATTTCGCGGGCGCGGTGGCTCCCATGCTCACCGGATACCTGCTGGGCCGGACAGGCCAGTTCTATTGGCCCCTGGTGATTGCCGCGCTGATGTCCTGGATCGGGGCGCTGAGTTGGGTATTTGCGGTGGGCCCGGTCGAACCCGTGGACTGGGAGAAGAACGCCCGCCCACCGCGCTTACGCATCGGCGCCACGCCGGCGACGGGTGCGGCGCACCCGTAATACACTTCTCTTCATGCAGCGAGAAATCGAAATCAAATTTCGCGTGGCCAACTTGCGCGCCCTGGCTTGGAAACTGCGCGCGGCAGGATTCCGGGTGAAAACGCGGCGGACCCAGGAGATGAATACCCTGTATGACCTGCCGGGAGACGTATTGCGAACCCGCAAGGAACTGCTGCGGATCCGCAAGTATGGGCGGGAGTGGACGCTGACCCACAAGAGCGGAACCAAACGCGGACGTCACAGCAGCCGGGTCGAGTTGGAGACGCCAGTCACGGAAGGAAAGAAGATGGATGCAATCCTGCGAGCATTGGGATATGCGCCCTCATTCCGTTATGAGAAGTTCCGCGCCGAGTGGATTGATAAGAAAATGCCTGACGGCAAAGGCCTGGTGGTCGTGGACGAAACGCCGATCGGAAACTTCTGCGAGATCGAAGGCCCACCGCGCTGGATCGATGCAACCGCCAAGAAGCTAGGAGTGACGCCGGCGGATTACATCACCAAGAACTACGCGACGTTGTTCGCCGACTGGAAGCAGGAGACGCGCAGTGCGGCAAAAGAAATGACGTTCAAAGCGATCAAAAGATGACGTGGGTGCCCCATCCTTGTCCCTCCGCTCTTTGGAGGGACAGGGTGGGGATTTTGACTTTCAAGTTTTCACAACCATAAAGTCAAAAGCCCCACCCTGTCGCACAAAACGCGACAAGGATGGGGCACCTGGCATCCCGTCTTAAGCGGGAATTACGCGCCGTGGCACTTCTTGTACTTTTTGCCTGACCCGCACGGGCAAGGATCGTTCCGGCCAACTTTCTCCTGCCCGCGAACCACCTGCTGCACCTGCGGCGCTTCGCCTCCGCCGGCCATGCGGGCCTGCTCCAACTCGCGGCGTTTGCGGCGCATGAAGGCTTCTTCCAGTTCGTCGGCGGAAGTCGACACCATGCGCGGCGGACGCCTTCCGTTGCCGTCTCCCGCATGCGGAGCGGCGGTTCCCGCATCGGGCGCAGGCGCAACCGCCCCGCCCGGCGGCGGGCCGCCCGCATCCGGCGGACGCTCCAGGATCTGCATCAGGTAGAGATAGCGGACCGTGTCTTCCTGGAAGCGCTGCATCATCGCTTCGAACATGTCGAAGGATTCTTTCTTGTACTCCACCAGCGGATCGTGCTGCCCGTACCCGCGCAGCCCGATGCCTTCCTTCAGGTGGTCCATGCTGAGCAGGTGGTCTTTCCACTGCTGGTCGATCACGCTCAGCATGATCATGCGCTCGTGATGGCGCATCGCGTCCGGCCCGATGAGTTTCTCTTTCGCGTCGTAGCGCTCTTTCAGCTTGTCGAAAATGGCGTCGCCGAGTTCCTGACGGTTCAGGGTATCGGCTTTCACTCCTTCGGCAAGGAAATCGACGCCGAAGCGGGTAAACACCGCGTCTTTCAGTCCCTTGATGTTCCAGTCCGCGGCATGAGCTTTGACTGGGCAGTACTGCTCCAGCAGCTCGCCGAGGATGGCCGAAACATAATCCTCGAGGATCAGATCCTTCTGATCCATCCCTTCCAGCAGGCGGCGCCGCAGGCCGTACACGGCCTCGCGCTGCTTGTTCATCACGTCGTCGTATTCGAGGAGATGTTTGCGGGATTCGAAATGCTGCCCTTCCACGGCCTTCTGCGCCGTCTCGATGCGGCGGGTAATCATCTTGGACTCGATCGGCACGCCTTCTTCCATACCCAGGCGCTCAAGCAGTTTCGAAACCCACTCCTTGGCGAAGATGCGCATCAAGTCATCTTCGAGCGCAAGATAGAAGCGCGAAGACCCCGGGATCGCCCTGGCGCCCGGCGCGCCCGCGCAGCTGGTTATCAATGCGCCGCGACTCGTGCCGCTCCGTGCCCAGAATATGCAGCCCGCCGACCGCGGTCACTTCATCGTGCTCTACGTCCGTCTGCGCCTTGTAGCGGTTCAAGCCCTCGGTCCACTTGTCGGTCGGGACCGTGTACTCGTTGCCGTTGTAATAGAAAATGGAAGTCTCTCCATCTTCCTGCGGCCCTTCGATCTTGCCCTGCGCCACGCGCAACTGCTGCGCGATTCCCTTCTTTACCAGTTCCTGCTTGGCCATGAACTCGGGATTGCCGCCCAGCAAGATGTCAGTACCGCGGCCAGCCATGTTGGTCGCGATCGTGACCATGCCCTTGCGTCCGGCCTGCGCCACGATCTCCGCTTCGCGCTCGTGAAACTTGGCGTTGAGCACGACGTGCTTGATGCCCTTTTTCTTCAACAGGTCCGACAGCCGCTCCGATTTTTCGACTGACGTCGTGCCCACCAGCACCGGCTGGCCTTTCACCGCGAGTTGCTGGATTTCATCGGCCGCGGCGAAGTATTTTTCTTTCTCCGTGCGGTAGACGATGTCCGGATTCTCGATGCGCCGCATCTGCTTGTTGGTCGGAATCACGACGACTTCCAGCTTGTAGATCTTGTCGAACTCGGCCGCTTCCGTTTCCGCCGTGCCGGTCATGCCGGCCAGCTTCTTGAACATGCGGAAATAATTCTGGAATGTGATGGTCGCGAGCGTCTGGTTCTCGCGCTCGATCTTGACGCCTTCTTTCGCTTCAATCGCCTGGTGCAGGCCGTCGGACCAGCGCCGCCCCGGCATCATGCGTCCCGTAAATTCGTCGACGATGATGACTTCCCCGTCTTTGATGACGTATTCCACGTCCTTGCGATAGAGCGCGTGCGCCTTGATCGCAGTCTCGACGTGATGCTTGAGCGGCCAGTTCTCCGGGTCGGCAATGTTGCCGATGCCGAGCAGTCCTTCGACTTTCTCCCAGCCTTCGTCCGTGACCGTGATGTTGCGGTGCTTCTCGTCGACCACAAAATCGCCGGTCAGCTGTGCGGGTTCGCCGGGCGCGACCTCGAGTTCCTCGCCCTTCTCCAGCTTGGGGATGATGCGGTTGACCTTGTAGTACTTGTCGGTCGATTCCTCGCTGGCGCCGGAAATGATCAGCGGCGTGCGAGCCTCGTCGATCAGGATGGAATCGACTTCGTCGACGATGGCGTAGTTGTGCCCGCGCTGCACGCAATCCTTGATGTCGAACTTCATGTTGTCGCGCAGGTAATCGAAGCCGAACTCGTTGTTGGTGCCGTAAGTGACGTCGGCGGCATAGGCGGCGCGCCGCTCCTCGTCATCCAGATCGTGGACGATCACGCCCACCGTGAGGCCCAGAAACCGGTACAGCCTTCCCATCCATTCCGAGTCGCGTTTGGCCAGGTAGTCGTTGACCGTGACCACGTGGACGCCGCGCCCGCTGAGCGCGTTGAGATACACCGGAAGCGTCGCGACCAGCGTTTTGCCCTCGCCGGTCTTCATTTCCGAAATCGTTCCCTGGTGCAGCACCATGCCGCCGATCAGCTGCACGTCGAAATGGCGCATGTTGAGCACCCGGCGCCCGGCCTCGCGGACGACCGCGAAGGCCTCCACCAGAATCTCGTCGAGGACTTCCTGCAGGGCTTCGTATTCTTGTTTTTCGAACTGCTTCTGCTGGTCAAGATCAGGCTCGTCGTCGGCACCCGGCTCGGGAGCCTGGGCCTGGGGACTCCTGGTAACGCGGCTCATCCGCTCCTGAATGCGCTGCCGGAATTCGTCGGTCTTGGCGCGCAATTCGGCGTCGGTGAGCTTCTGGATCTGTGGCTCAAGCGCGTTGATGGCCTGGACCTTCGGCATCAGCGCCTTGATGACGCGCTCGTTCTTGGTCCCAAATACCTTGCCTAATAGCTGATTGATCAACCGAAATTCCTTCAGGGGGCAGCACGCCCAAGGGTACCTTTAAAGCCTAGCACATTCGATGCCAGCCGAGACCGCAACGACACATGCAGGTAACACCTCCAGTATAATGGCGCAGTCAGTTGACCGGTCACGGAGCCTCCCATGACTGCACGCTTTCTCGCGCTGATCCTCTTAGCTACTCTGCTGGCCCTTCCTGCCAATGCCAAAGACAAGAAGAAGCCGGCCCTGCCCGAATACGTTTTGCGCGCTACGACTGTCCTGGTTGTAGTGAACCCGGAAGCAGGGGAGCCTCTCGAACAGCCCATGGCCAACGCCACCGCCCGCGATAATGTGGAGAGAGCTCTGATGGAATGGGGCCGCTTCCGCCTAGTCATGGACGGCGCGGAATCCGACTTGGTGATCGCGGTCCGGACAGGCTCCGGCAAAATGGTGCAACCAACCATCAAAGGCGGCCCGATCGACAGCCGCCCGGGCATGGGACAATCCACCGACAGCAGTATTCGAATCGGTGCACAACAGGGTCATCCCCCTCCGCTGAACGATCCAGGAATGGGCGGTCCACAGAATGGGCCACGCGTGAGCAACGAGGTCGGCCCCTCCGAAGATACCTTCGAGGTGTATCGCGGCGGGGTGCAAACACCACTCGACGCGCCTGCAGTCTGGCGGTACATCGCTAAGGATTGTTTGCGGCCGCCCAAGGTTTCCGCCGTCGAAGAGTTCCGCAAAGCAATCGCGGATGCTGAAAAACCGCAACCTCCCAAGAAGCCCTAGCCGGACGCGTCTCCCACTGCGTCGTTCGGTTTGGGTCAGGCTGGAATAATCGGCAGCGGAAGGACCACGCGCACTGCGGCCGCAACACTTTTCGTGTATATTCGCCACGACCAATGCCCACCTTCTACGATCGCTTTGTGGAATGCGCCCAGCGCTGGCCGGACAATGTCGCGCTGGAACTCCAGCGCCACGATCACCTCGAAAGCTGCACCTACGCCGAACTTCGCCGCATGGCCGAATCCGTGGGCCGGTGGATCACGGAAAACGGATTCTCCCGCGGATCCCGGCTTGCGATACTTGCCGACAATCACCCGCGCTGGGTCGCCGCGTACCTGGGAATCATCGCCTCGGGTTGCGTTGCCGTTCCTCTCGACACCGCCTTGCACGGCGATCAGGTCACCAAGCTTCTGAAAGACAGTGGCACCTCCGCGGTCTTCTCTGACGCGCGCCACCTCGTTGTGGCCCGGCCAGCGGCTGGCGAAATGAATCTAGGCATCATTCTCATGGACCCGGACCGCATGACCGGCCATTCCATTGAGGATCATTGGCTGGGCAATCTACCCGCGATCTTCGAGGCCGGCCCGGGCAAGTTCCAAGCGGCGGCATCGAACGACGACGATCTCGCCTCCCTGCTCTATACCTCCGGCACCACCGCCGACCCCAAGGGCGTGATGCTGACGCATGCGAATTTTCTCGGTGAGGTAGAAGCGGTTTTCAACTGGGTCGATCTTGGCCCCTCGGACGCGCTGCTCGGTGTGCTGCCGCTCTTCCACGTTCTGGCGCAGATGGCCAACCTCCTGCTTCCCCTGGTCAAGGGCTCGCGCGTCGTCTATCTGGAAACGCTCAACACCACCGAACTGCTGCGCGCTCTGAGCGAGCGCAACATCACCGCGTTCGCGGTGGTGCCGCAATTCTACTACCTGATTCACGAGCGCATCTTCCAGGAAATAGCCAAGCGAGGCGCAGTCACCAGAAGACTTTTCTCCGCGATGGTTGTGCTTAATCGCACTCTGCGAAAGGCGGGAATCAACGCCGGGCCGCATCCTGTTCCGCAAAATCCACGACACCCTGGGACCAAAGATGCGCTACCTGGCCACTGGCGGCTCGCGCTTCGATCCCGAGATCATGAGAGATTTTCATGATCTCGGGATCGACGTGTTACAGGCTTTGGGCCTGACGGAAACGACGGCGGCCATCTTCGTGAATTCCCCCAACGACAACGTGATTGGTTCTTGCGGCAAGGCGATGAAAGGCGTCGAGGGCAAGATCGTCGACATTCAACCGCAGGAAGAGGGTCCGCCGGTCGGTGAAGTCGCGGTGCGCGGCGCGGTTGTGATGAAGGGCTACTGGAACCGCCCCGATGCCACGGCCGCAGTCATGCGCGATGGATGGTTCCTCACCGGCGACCTGGGCTATTTCGACTCGCACGGCCACCTGTTCCTCACCGGGCGCAAGAAAGAAGTGATCGTTCTGAGCAACGGCAAGAACGTGTATCCCGAGGAGATTGAAGCGCACTACCTGAAGTCGCCGATCATCAAGGAAATGGCCGTGATGGGACTTGAAGGCAAGCCCGGCGAAGGTGGCGACCGCCTGCACGCCGTGATTGTCCCCAACTTCGATGTGCTCCGGCAGCGCAAGATCGTAAATGCGAAGGAAGCGATCCGCTTCGATATTGAAGGCCTGTCGCCGACGATCGCCTCCACCAAGCGCATTGGAAGCTACGAAATCTGGCAGGAGGATCTGCCCCGCACCACGACCCGTAAGATCAAACGATTCGAAGTCGAGAAGAGGGTAAAAGCAAATCAGTCGAAGAAGGTTGCGGACGATTCGGAACTGCCGGCGGAGAAACCCTTGACCGCGGACGAGATCGCATGGCTCGATCAGCCAGACGTCCAGCGCGCCCTCACGATCGTCCGCGAAGCTGCGCGCTCGGCCCCGCCAACCCTGCGCCCCACACTCAATCTTGATCTTGATCTCGGCCTTGACTCGATGCAGCGCGTCGAGTTGCTCAGCCGCCTCGAAGAGCAGCTCGGCGGCAACGTGGAAGAGTCGCAACTGACCGAGATCTATACCGTCCGCGATCTGGTCGATGCCGTCTTGAAAAGCGCCGCCAGCGGCGCAGGCAGCCCTGGAACTCGCGTCACCTTCGCCGGATGGAAAGCTATCCTGGCGGAGGATCCCGACGATCCAGACGTCCTTCATCTGGCCCATCCCAATCGAATCAACGATACGTTCTGGTACCTGGTATCGAGAGTGTTCCAGTTGATCTCCCGGGACCGCTTTCATCTGAAAGTGAGTGGACTCGAGAAAATTCCCAAGGACGGGCCTTGCATTATTTCGTCCAACCATCAGAGCTACATTGATCCCTTGATCATGGCCGGGGTTCTGCCGACCGAGATTTTTTTCCGGGCCTTTGCCGTGGGCACCAGCGACATTTTCGGCAAGGGAATGATGCGCAAGCTGGCGCGATCGATCAAGACCGTGGTCGTTGATCCCGATGCGAATCTGGTTCCTGCCATGCGCGCCGGCGCCTTTGGCCTGAGGCATGGAATGGCCCTCGTTCTCTACCCCGAGGGCGAGCGCTCCATCGACGGCAAACCTAGAAACTTCAAGAAAGGCGCGGCAATCCTTTCCATACACCTGCAGGTGCCGATCGTGCCGGTAGCGATTGAAGGGTTCTACGAGGTGTGGCCACGCAACCAGAAATTCCGCGGCTTTGCGCCGCTGAAGATGGTCTTCGGCGACCCGATCTTGCCGCCGCCGGAGACCGAGGCGTCGGAAGCGGCGTACGAAAAACTCACGGCAGACTTGAAAGCGCGCATCGTTGCGATGTGGGAAGAACTGCGAACGTCCCAGGAGGGGTCAGCTTAAGCGCCCACGCCCTGCCCGCCGAGAATTCCAAAATTACTGAGGATCGCAGGAACGGCCCTACTTTGCCCGAGGATGGGTCTGGTCGTAGACCTGCAATACGTGCTTCATCGAAAGCTGCGTATAGCGCTGGGTCGTGGCCAGGCGCTCGTGGCCGAGCAATTCCTGAATGGCGCGCAGGTCCGCGCCTTCTTCCAGCATGTGCGTGCCGAAAGCATGGCGCAAGGTGTGAGGATGCACGTCCGGCGAGAGCCCCTTGGCCACGGCAATCTTTTTGATGATGCGGCCCACGCTGCGCGTAGTCAGCCGTCCGCCGCGGTGATTGATGAGCAGCGCCGACGAGTTCTTGCGCGTTTCCGCCAGCATGCGCCTGCCGTGCCGGAAGATAGGCCGCCAGCGCAGACTTCGCCGAGCCGCCAAACGGAACGTACCGTTCCTTCTTCCCTTTGCCGCGAATCAGGATTGCTTCCGCGCTCAGACGAATGTCGTCGAGGTTGATTCCGGTCAGCTCCGAGTTGCGGATGCCGCAGCCATAGAGCAATTCGAGCATGAGCCGATCGCGCTCGGGAAAGGCCGCCACTTCCGGCATTTGCCCATCGAGCACTGAGTTCATTTCTTCGATGGTCGGGACACGCGGAAGCTTCTTCGGCAGCCTCGGCGTCGCTACGAGCTTCGCGGGATTTTGTTCGACCACGCCTTCCCGCGCCAGCCAGCGATACAGCGATCGCACTGCCGCCAGCGACCGCGCCACGGAAGTCTTGCCCAGTCCCTTTTCGTAAAGCTGCGAGAGAAATCCGCGAATCGCGATGTGGTCGATCGAATTCCATCCGCGCGAACCCGCGTACGCCGCGAAGTTCGCCAGATCGCCGCTGTAAGCCTTGATAGTGTGCGGCGAGGCGTTCCGCTCGCGCAGGTGGCGCAGGAAATCGGCCACGGCCTTCTCCACGATGGTATTAGTTTTCGGCATGCTGACTTATTTCGCCTTTGCCCGCGGATGATGCTTCTGATACACGGTCCGCAGCCGATCCAGGGCCAGGTGTGTGTACACCTGCGTGGTTGAAATTCCGCGTGACCAGAATGGTCTGCACCGTGCGCAGGTCTGCGCCGTTTTCCACCATGTGCGTGGCACACGAATGCCGCAGCATGTGCGGTGACGCATGCCGTCCGGAAGCAGCCGACGCTTCCCCCACCATCTGCCACACTCGCTGCCGCGTGAGCCTGCGGCCGCCCCGCGCAATAAATAAAAACGGCGAATTCGCCAGAGCGACAGCAAGCGCGGTCGGGTGCCCCACCCTTCTCGCGTTCTTTGCGAGAGGCGTGGGGGATTGTTGATCTTTCCTTCCGCCAGCGCCGGGCGCCCCTGCGCCAGATACGCCGATAGCGCATCCTGCGCGGGTTTTCCCAGCGGCACGATCCGTTCCTTGTCGCCCTTGCCGCGCACCAGCATGTATCCCGATTCCAGTTTCAAGTCCTCGAGCGTCGCGTTCACCATCTCCGAAACCCGCAGCGCCCCCGCGTATAAAAGTTCCAGCATGGCCCGGTCGCGAGCGGCCAATGCCACCGCTTCTTTCGACCTGCGATGTCCATTCGCCAGCAGCGCCGCCGGAGCCGCCAGCGTCGATTCCACTTCATCGCGCGCCAGCGACTTGGGCAATACCTTCCATTGCCGCGGCGATTCAATATTCAACGTTGGATCGTGGTCGATTCTCTTATCGAGCAGCAGGTAGCGGTAAAGATGACGCAGCGCCGAAAGCTTCCGTCCCACGCTCCGCCCGTCGACTTGATGCGAAAACAGCTGCTGCAGAAATTCCCGCACATCGTTGCGCCGGGCGGTCAGGAGTAGCCGCTTATGCTTCTCCAGAAATTCAGAAAACTGCAGAATGTCAGTCGTATAGGCGCTGATCGAATTCCGCGCCAGCCCCTTCTCGATGCGCAGGTAGTCGAGAAAGCCGGAAAGCACGCGTGAGTTCGCTTCGGAAGCCATAGACGAGAAGAGATTCAGTATGCCCGTTATCGGACGCTGAGGAAAAGTGATGAAGAGGATGCGGATGGAATCATTTCGTAGAGACGCAGCTTGCTACGTCGCGCTCACGCGCAGTCACCATCCGCTGGCCAGCAACCGGTGCGCCGCGCGAAACCCGCACTTCTGATACTTGTCGTACGCTCCGGCCGCCCGATCGCGAATCTGCTCGTTGTTCTCCCCCGCAATCCAGCCGTCCAGCGCGCTTTTCAGCGTGTAGGCCTCGGGAGCCATCAGTCCCGTCGTCCACAGCAACGGGTAAGCGCCCGAAGCTCGCACCGGCTCAGCAAAAAACTGCTTACTCGCGCAGGCCAGCACAACCGCGTCGCGATGAATCTCGTTTTTCTTGCGGGGAAACTGCTGCAGTTGAAAATCCATCAGCCCGTCGTGGCCAATATAGGCGACGAGATTCGCGCCTCCACGAGTCGGCAGCTTCACGGCTCCGGACGCAGCAGGCACACTCACCGATCTCCGGGTCATCTCCCGCCGCCGAAGACAGAAAATCCAGAATCGCCTGCCGGATCTCCCGCCCGCGATACGCATCGGCCACGAGATACACATTCGTCGCACGATGCTTGAACACGCAGCGCTCCAGGATCTCGCGCCTTCGGCTTCTCCCCACAGGTGATCCGCTCCCAGTCCGGCGCTGCGGGTGAAAAACGTCTTCACGCCATACGCCGAGCCCCAGTACAGGTTGCGTTCCGGATCTTCCCCGTTCCCGAGTTTCGCCGGGACCGGAATGATGCCCTGGCTCTGATTGTCGGCCAGCGCGACAAACACATGAACCGTGCGCAGCGACGCGGTTCTGAGCCGGCGCAGCACTTAGCGCCATGCAGAAAACAGAAACGAGCAATCCCAGCCGACCGGAGAGCGCGGATCAAGCCCCCTCCGCGCCGCTCACTTCCCGCAGCAAGTTCCACGGCATACAGCGCGCCTTCCGGCGTCTCTTCATGCTTGAAGTAAGCAAAAACATCGCGCCCCGCCGCGATATGTTGCCCGATGCGGTCGATCATCGAGCGCCGTTCCTCCCCCGTGTAGCTCGGCTTGCGGAAGCGGTAATACACGAATGCGGCGGTCGCGACCTCGGGCGTCGTCATCGTCTCGGTCTCGGCCACGCACAGCGCCACGTTGCTCGACCTCAACATCTCCCAAGTCGAGTCGGCGAACCATGAGGCATGCCGGAATTCAAACGCCGCCGGCACGGTGCGCGGCAGAATCGCCAGAAAATCCTTGAGCAAGGCCTCATCCGCCTTTAGATTGGGCGGAAGTTGAAACAGCACCGGACCCAGCTTGCCCGCGGCGGCCAGCGGCTCAATGGTCGCCAGAAATCGCGGCACAAAGTCCTCCGCCCCCTTGAGCCGCTTGATATGCGTGATGACCTGGTGCGCCTTGACGCCGAAACGAAAATGCGCGGGCGTGTCCTGCAGCCAGTTCTGGATCGTCGTTTCTTTGACCAGCTGCCGGAAAGTGAAATTCACTTCGACGGTGTTGAGTTTCGTCGCGTAGTGGCTGAGGAATTTCTTCTGCGCCAGCTTGGCCGGATAGAAATCAGGCTTCCAGCTCGGATAAGCCCATCCCGAAGTCCCTGCAAAGAGTTGCGGCATAAAGTCATGTGGCGCGGGCACTCCTGCCCGCCGGGTGCCCCATTTCTCGCGCTCTTTGCGAGAAGTGGGGATTCTAAATCGTGGAAGAGTCACAGCCCCACGCAAGACCGGGATTATACCTTGCCCCGCTTCTTCCGCACCGGACTCTTCGCTGCAGACTTCTTCCGCGCTCGCCTTCCGCGGCGGCGCGATCATCATCGGCCTGCGCCGCAATCTCGATGCGCTCCGGTTCCTTCGCCACCGACCCCTTTCAGATCGGGCAGCCGCTGCTTCAATTCGAGCACGGGCTCAAACAGATCTCCCATCTTCTCGAACCTCGCAACCACCTGCGGCGCTTCGAACACCAGCAGCCCCGCATCTTTCTTCTTGAACGCACGCTCAACTTCCTCCCACGTCACCGGCGTCGAAACCGTGGGATGCTCGCGCGCCCGCAGCGAGTAAACCGCCACGGTCGTCTTGTGTTCGTCGTTCTGGCTCCAGTCGACGAACACTTTGCCGGTGCGGGCCTGCTTGCTCATCTCCGACAACACCAGGTCGCGGTGATCATGCTCCAGCAGTTGCGCCAGCGCATGCGAAAACATCTTAGTGACGTCATAGGTCATCGGCGTGTTCAGGGGAACGTAAATCTGCAAGCCCTTCGACCCCGAAGTCTTCGGAAAACTCCGCAGCCCGAAATGCTCGAAGATCTCCCGCAGCCAGAGCCCCACCTGGCAGCATTGCACAATGTTCGCTGGGGGGCCGGGATCGAGGTCGAATACCATCTCCGTCGGACACGTGATGTCCTTCGCCAGCGCCAGCGACGGATGCAGTTCGAGCGCCGCCAGATTTGCCAGCCAGACCAGCGTGGCCAGATCATCGGCCAGAGACGTAATGAATGGTGCGGCGGTTGCGCCCGCTCCAGATCGGCGCCGTCTTCACCCATTCCGGCTTGTGCATGGGCGCGTTCTTCTCGAAGAACGGTTCGCCGTCAACGCCGTCGGGATACCGTTTGCGAGTCAGCGCACGCCCCGCCAAGTGCGGAATGATCGCGGGCGCGATCCGGGCGTAGTAGTCGATCACCTGCTGCTTGGTGAATCCGGTGGCGGGATAAAGCACCTTCTCCAGGTTCGACAGCTTGAGATGCCTGCCCTGAATGTCGACGGCCGAGTCGGTCACGCGCGCTCCGACTGCCATTGTGCCTGAAATCCTATCGCTCGGGAAACACCGTGTCGTTCCACATCAAGAAAGAACATGCACCACTAAGGTCACGAAGTATCACGAAGAAATTCGTTTGGGGTTCTTTAGTGTGACTTCGTGTCCTCCGTGGTGAAGGTCCTGGGAAACTGGGCTCCCCCACCCTCGCCCGGTTTGACAACTTCCCTTCCCCCCACGTACTTTCAGACTTCTGCCCTGCTGGCCCGTCCAACACATGCGTATCGAAGCAGATGCTCGTCATGCTCGCCCCACCGCCGGAGGTCCGATGAAACGCCGTACTTTGAAAACCGCCGTTCTACTCCTGCTGCTCTCGGCAATTGCTCTGGCCCAGAACGTCGCGTCCTTCGAAAAACGCATCACGGTCAAGAAACTGCCCAACGGCCTCACCCTCATGATCTGTGAGCGTCCGGAAGCTCCCGTCTTCTCCTTCTACACACTGGTCGACGCCGGTTCCGCGCAGGATCCCATGGGCGCCACCGGCCTTGCTCATATGTTCGAGCACATGGCATTCAAAGGCACCGACAAAATCGGCACCACGGATTACGCCGCCGAAAAACCAGCCCTCGAGAAGGTCGAAGTAGCCTACGCCGCCTACATTGCCGAACGCGACAAGACCGTGGACCGCGATGAAGCGAAGTTAAAGCAGCTGGAAAAGGCCTGGAAAGACGCCATCGCCGAAGCCGACAAGTATGTCGTCGGCAACGCCTTCGGCAAAATCGTCGAACAGAACGGTGGAGAGGACATGAACGCCTCCACCAGTTACGACGAGACCGAATATCACTACTCGCTCCCGGAGAATCGCCTGGAACTGTGGGCATACCTGGAATCGGAGCGCTTCCTGCATCCCGTGATGCGCGAGTTCTACAAGGAACGCAATGTCGTCATCGAAGAGCGCCGCCTGCGCACCGACAGCAATCCCACGGGCCGCCTGATCGAGCAGTTCACCGCCGCCGCCTTTGCGGCTCATCCCTATCATCGCCCGACGGTCGGCTGGATGGCCGACCTCAACTCGTTTTCCGCCACCGATGCACAGAAGTTCTTCGATAAGTACTACGTCCCGTCCAATATGGTGGTCGCGGTGGCCGGTGATGTGAAAGCCTCGGAAGCCCTGCCCATCCTCGAGAAATATTTCGGACGCCTGCCCGCGCGTCCCCAGCCCGACGAGATCACGACGACCGAGCCTCCGCAAAATTCCGAGCGCAAAGTGGTGCTCAAAGACCGTGCCCAACCGCTTTATCTTGAGGGCTATCACCGTCCCGACTACCGCAGCAAGGACGATGCCGTCTTCGATGCCATCACCGACCTGATGTCGGAAGGCCGCACGTCCCGGCTTTACCGCTCGCTGGTGCGCGATAAAAAGATCGCGTCGTTCTCCGCCGGGTTCAGCGGCTTGCCCGGTACCAAGTATCCCCACCTGTTCGCGTTCTACGCCTTCCCCCTGCCCGGGCACAGCACGCAGGAAGTGGCGGATGCCATCCACGCGGAGATCGACAAGCTGAAGAAAGAAGACATCACCGACGACGAACTAAAGATGATCAAGACGCGCACCAAAGCCAACCTGATTCGCGGCCTCGCCGACAACGAAGGACTGGCCACGCAGCTTGCCACCTATCAGACCCGCTATGGCGACTGGCGCGAACTGTTCCGCTCGGTCGACCGTATCGACCAGGTCACCAAAGCCGACATTCGCCGCGTCGCAAACGAGACCTTTGTCGATACCAACCGCACGGTGGGTGTAATCGAGACCTCCGGCGGAGGCGGTGCTCCCTCCGGAGGCGACCAGCCCGCCAGTGACTCCAGCGGTCAGGGAGGTGCGCAATGAAGAGGACTCCGCTTCTCCTGATCCTGGTTGCCGCCACAATTTTGGCGATGGATATTGAAGCCGCGGCGCAGGCCGCGAGTTGGCAGCAGATTCCGATTCCGCCCCTGCCCGCTTTTAAACCGCAGCAGCCCAAGCGCATCCAACTGTCGAACGGCATGGTGATCTTCCTGCAGGAGGATCACGAACTGCCCCTGGTCGACGGCACGGCCCGCATCCGCGGGGGATCGGTCAACGAGCCTGCCTCGAAGACCGGTTTGATCGATATCTACAGCGAAGTGTGGCGCACGGGCGGCACCAAGTCCCAGACCGGCGATCAACTCGACGACTTCCTGGAAGTCCGCGCCGCCAAGGTGGAAACCGGGGGCGGCCCCGACTCGACCACGATCAGCTTCGCGTGCCTCAAGGCTGACCTCGATGACGTCTTCAAGGTTTTCGTGGACGTGCTGCGCAATCCCGAGTTCCGCGCCGACAAGATCGACATCGCCCAGAAAGAAGAGAACGACGGCATCTCCCGCCGCAATGACCAGGTGGGCGAAATCGCGCAACGCGAAACCGTCAAACTGGCCTATGGCCCGAACAATCCCTACGCTCGCGTCCCGGAGTACGCCACCGTCGCCGCCATCACGCGCCAGGACTTGATCGACTGGCACGGCATGTACGTTCATCCCAACAACATCATTCTCGGCATCAGCGGCGATTTCGATTCGGCTGCGATGGAGGCCAGACTGCGCGCGGCCTTCGACGCGTGGCCCCAAGGTCCGGCGCTTCCGAAAAATAACATTCAATACCAGCCCGCGCCGCCGGGCAATTACCTCGTCACTAAAGAGGATGTGAACCAGAGCACGATTCACATGATTGGGCTCGGGACCACGCGCGACAATCCCGACTATTACGCGATCAGCGTGTTCAACGAGGCGTTTGGCGGCGGCTTCTCCTCGCGACTGTTCAATGACATCCGCACCAAGCGCGGACTCGCTTACGGCGTCAGCGGAGGCATTGGCACCAACTTCGGCCATCCCGGCATTCTGCAGGTATCGATCGGCACCAAGAGTCAGAGCACGATCGAGGCGATTCAGGCCGCCGGCGAAGACATCGACAATCTGGCGAAGCAGCCCATCACTGACGACGAGATCCAGCGCGCCAAAGACGCCATCCTCAACGCGTTCATCTTCCGCCTCGACTCACCCGACAAAATTCTCGGCGAGCGCATGACCTACGAATACTACGGATATCCTCCCGACTGGCTCGACAAGTATCAGTCGGAAATCAAGAAGGTCACCGCAGCCGACGTCAGCCGCGTGGCCGCCAAATATCTTCATCGCGATCAACTGGCGGTGCTGGTCGTGGGCAACCCCAAGGAGTTTGACAAACCGCTTTCGTCGCTCGGATCCGTCAAGGACATTGACATCACCATCCCGCCCGCTCCCGCGGCCAAAGAAGAGGAAAACGCCAAACCCGCCGCCTCCAATCCTGAAGGCAAAGCTCTGGCCGCCAAAGTCGCGGCCGCGATGGGTGGCCTGCCCAAACTGAAGTCCATCAAAAGCATGCACGTCAACATCGCGGAGAGCGATTCCGGCGCCCCACCTTCCCCGGTCGACGTATTTCTTGGATTTCCCGACCGCATGCATGTCGAGGTGCAAACGCCGCAGGGCACTCTTACCATTGTCGCTGCGCCCGATGCGGCCTTCATGGCGATGGCCGGAATGGGATCGCGCAGCATGCCGGCCGCGCAGAAAAACGAGATGCTCGCGCAACTTCACCACGATCTCGTCTACATCGCCCAACACGCCGACGATCCATCTTTTACTTTCACCGCTGCGGGTACGGAAAAGATCGGTGACGTCGAAGCCGCCATCCTCGATATTGGAGGCGCCATCCCCTGGGTCCGCTGGTACATCGATCCCAAGACCGGCTACATTCTCCGCGAAAAATACAAGGCCATGGGGCAATCGGGTCCCTTCGAGGGCGAAACCAATCTGGCCGACTGGCGCACGGCTGACGGCCTGACCATGCCCTACAAACATCAGAACAAGCAGAACGGGCAGGAAACCAGCAACGCCGAGTTCAAAAAGATCGAGCTGAATCCCACGCTCGACCCCAAGCTTTTCGCCAAGCCCGCGGAGGCCCCGGCCGAAAAGCCATAGCGGAGATCCCATGAAGCCGCTTGCCATCTGTGTCGCTGTCGTTACGTTCACCTTCGTCGCGATCGTTGCCGTTGCGCAAGTCACCACCTCGCAGTACGACAACCAGCGTACGGGTGCAACGCTCAACGAAAAAGTCCTGACTCCCCAGAACGTCAACCCAAAGCAGTTCGGCAAACTGGGCGCGTTCAAAGTCGATGGGGCAGTCTACGCGCAGCCGTTGTTTCTTCCATCCGTCGAGATTCCCGGCAAAGGCAAGCACGACGTCGTGTTCGTCGCCACCGAACACGACAGCGTATATGCCTTCGACGCCACTCGGCCAGGCGATCCTCCGCTGTGGCAAGTCAGCTTTCTCGACAAAGCACGCGGGATCGTTCCCGTGTCGGAAGACGACGCGCAGTGTCCGTTTATCCGGCCCGAAATCGGCATCACATCGACGCCCGTGATCGATCAGAAGACCGGCACACTCTATGTGCTGGCTCGCACCAAGATCCGGCATAGGGTTGGCGATGACGAATACTTCCAGCATCTGCACGCGCTCGCGATTACCACCGGAGTTGAAAAGTTCGGCGGCCCCAAACTCATCGCCGCATCCGTGCCGGGCAAGGGAGATGGTACGGCCAACGGACAAATCGCTTTCGACCCCCTGCACGAAAATCCGCGGGCCGCGCTCCTGCTCGCCAACGGCGCGCTCTATCTAACCTGGGCGTCCTCTTGCGACGTGGACCCCTACCACGGCTGGGTGATGGCTTACGATCTGCAAACGCTGGCGCAGAAAGCCGTTCTCAACGTGAATCCCGACGGCCGGGAAGCCGGCATCTGGCTGAGTGATACTGGCCCGGCCGCCGATACCGAGGGCAACATCTATGTGCCTACGGGGAATGGCACATTTGACGCGGGCTGGGGCGGCCGCGACTACGGCGACTCGGTTCTGAAACTCGATGGGTCTTCGCTTGCCATCCGCGACTATTTCACGCCGCACGATCAGGACCGCATCAGCGAAGCCGATTCCGACGTCGGGTCGAGCGGCCCTCTGTTGCTGCCCGATCAGCCCGGCCCGCACCGTCACCTGCTGCTGCAACCCACGAAAGACTCAACCATTTACGTGATCGACCGCGACAAGATGGGCAAGTTTCAGCACGGCCGAGACGATCTCCTGCAGACCATCCACATGCCCGGCGGCGGATACGGCGCCCTCGCGTACTGGAACGGCCGCGCCTACTTTGCCGCCAGCGACGACTACCTGCGCGCCTACACCCTCAAGAACGGCCAGCTCATCCCCAGCGAAACTTCCGCCATGAAATTTGCCAACCCCGGCGCCACCCCGTCGATCTCAGCCGACGGCAACAAGAACGCCATCGTCTGGGCCATCGCCACCAAAACCTGGAACGGCCCCGACAACCAACCGGCAGTCCTGTACGCCTTCGACGCCACAAAACTCGGCCAGCCCATCTACACCTCGGAGCAAAACAGCCAGCGCGATCGTGCCGCCATGGCGACGCGCTTCGTGATTCCTGTGGTCGTCAATGGACGCGTCTACTTCGGGGCAAGAGGTGAAGTCGAGGTCTACGGACTGCTCCAATAAGGGCCGCGGTTTGGCCGCCATGGGGGCGAACAAAAAGTCCGCGCCCTGAGCGCGCTCCATTTCCAAGCGGCAGTAGTGCGCAATATGCTTAAACAATCGGAACGCCCGGAAGGCCCGTACATCCTCGAAAACGATCTCAAACAGGCCGGAATCTCCTCGCCCTATACGCTCGACGGAACTACCAGAAATCCGTCGACCTGAACCCGAAGAACCAGAACGGCATCGACGCGCTCAAAAAGATTCGTGACCAGAAATAGGCGCAGGCCAGCGGATTGCTCGCGATTGGGTGTACAGTGGTGCGCCAGGACGGAATCAACCCGTGTCTTCCAACCGTGCCCACGATCAGGATCTGCTGCCTGCCTTGCCGCTCGACAGCTGGAAGGACACTCTAGCCACCCTCCACATGTGGACGCAGGTGGTCGGAAAAGTGCGCCTCAAGTTGTGTCCGCTGGTGAATCATTTTTGGAACGTCCCCTTTTATCTGACCGCGCGCGGAATGACTACTGCCGTGATGCCGTACGCGCGGGGAGCGGTCGAGGTACGTTTCGATTTCGTCGACCACAAGCTTTTGATCGAAACCAGCGAGAGTCGCGCGGTCACAATCGCACTCCAACCACAGAGCGTCGCTGAGTTCTACCAGAAGTTCATGGAGGCACTTTCTGCACTCGGTGTAGGGGTAAAGATCTGGACGATGCCGTGCGAGATTCCCGATCCCACTCCGTTTGAGCTGGACCACATTCATGCCGCTTACGATCCAGTCGCCGTGCATAAATTCTGGCGGATCCTGGCGTGGTCCGATCGGATCTTCAAGGAATTCCGGGCGAGCTTTCTGGGCAAAGTCAGTCCCGTACATTTTTTCTGGGGAAGTTTCGACCTTGCGGTCACTCGCTTTTCCGGCCGACGCGCGCCCGAGCGCCCGGGAGCCGACTCCATCACCCGGGAAGCCTACTCTCACGAAGTCAGCAGCGCGGGATTCTGGCCTGGCGGAGGCGACATCCAGGGACCGGCGTTCTACTCCTACGCCGCGCCTGAGCCGCCCGGCTTCGCGGAACGGAAGGTTCGCCCGCAAGCGGCTTTTTACCATCCGCAACTGAAAGAATTCTTGCTGATGTACGACGATGTGCGCACCGCTGACTCTCCGAAAATAGCGCTCATGGAATTCCTGCAGAGCACCTATGACGCTGCGGCCGACGCGGGCAATTGGGACCGCAAAGCTTTGGAGCGCTAGCGGGGCGGGCTCCGGACGCTTGCAACGCCGCTATGGAAGCTTCAAGTTTGCGACTTGTGCCGGTCGCGAGCCGCTCGCGGTCTGGGCGCGGGCACTGGCAAGATTGACTGGCATTTGACCGGACATCGGAATTTCCCCAAACAGTGCCCGGGCAGCGCTGATCTCCGAAACCGTCACGTTGGAGAAGGTGCAGATATAGTTCTGAATCGCCGGGAAATCATCCGTCAGGTAGGGATTTCCCATGGCCAGGACCGCGGTTTTTTCGCGGGCGCGGCCCAGAATCTTCTCGAACAAGGCGCTCGTCGAATCCGGCAGGGATGCGGGATGCTTCCCGCCGCGCCCCAGCTTCCTTGATCTCGCAGCCGAGGGCACGATGTACACCGCGACTACGACTGCCCGCGCCTGGTCCACCTCCTCCAGCACGTCATCCGTCCTGCCGGGCGCGACGCGAGGGTCCACGTAAACTACCTTTGCGTCGGGCATACGGGCCCGAATCTCACGCTCCAGCACGCGACCATCCTCGGCTCGAACGTTGTCGCAGAGCACAACCAGGAGCACGGAGTGACGGTCTTGTCCTCCTCGCCGACCCGCGAGAGCAGTGTTCTGAACCGATGCCCCCAGTCGGAGTGGAAGCAGTTTGCGGTTGTCGCGCACCAGGGTAATGGAATCGTCGGAGATGCGCTGCCCGATGGCAACATTGGCCGGAGTGCCCACCCTCCTCGCAATCGCCGCGACGTCCACCAGGCGAGTCTTCTGCAGACCCAGGGAAGCCTTGGCCTGTAATATTTTCAAGACGGAGGCGTCCAGACGCTGCCGGGAAATCTCGCCCGTGCGGACGGCCTCGAGAACCGCGTGGTAACTGGCATCCAGGTCAGCGGGCATGGTGAGCACATCGCTCCCGGCCTTGAAGGCGTCCACCGCGGCCCGCCCCACGTTTCCCCCGTAGAGGCGGGTCAAGCCCGCCATGTCCAGTGCATCCGTGACCACGATTCCTTTGAAACCAAGTTCGTTTTTGAGCAGCCCCGAAACGATGGTCGGGGACGTCGTCGCTACAAGGTTAGGATCTGGATCGAGCGCCGGGACCCTGATGTGCGCTGTCATGACCGCATCCACCCCGGCCTCGATCGCCTTGCGGAATGGAGGCAGATCGACGGCGCGCAAGCGCTCCAGATCCTCATCCACGCGCGCGACGCCCAGGTGCGAGTCCGTCCCGGTATTGCCGTGACCGGGGAAGTGCTTGGCCGTGGTCAGCATTCCGTTGGCTCGCGCTCCACGGATGTAGGCAGCGACCAGCGCCCCTACCTGCTCCGGGTTGGCGCCGAACGCGCGCGTGCCGATGATCGGATTTGCTGGGTTGGAATTCACGTCAGCAACGGGAAAAAGGTTCCAGTGCACGCCGATCGCGCGACTTTCCTGCGCCGTGATCCGCCCGAATTCCTCGGCGTACGCCACCTTGCCGGCAGCGCCAAAAGCCATGGCGTGGGGAAACACGGTGGTGCCAAAAAGACGCGCCGGAAGCACGCCCTGCTCGAAGTCTCCGGCAATCAGAAGTGGCAGTTTCGATTCTGCCTGTAGCTGGTTGAGCAGCACGACTGTCTCATAGCGGTGGTCGCTATGAAGAGACCGTGCTCCCGGCGGCGCGGACATGGCCAGCGATCCGATGTGGTACTTGCGAATGCTGTCGGAGAGCCGCAAGTACTCCGGGTTCCGGGCGCTGGAGAATCCCACCCGCAGACGGATCATGAACAACTGGCCCACCTTCTCTTCGAGAGATAGCGTGCCCAAGGTTTTTTCTGCCCACCCTTGATCATCGCGGTGGAAACGGAGCGCTGAAGATTCCTGGCGTTTTTCCCGAGTGAGGCCCAACAGTCCAACCAGGATCAACAGCCCGACGGCCAGCGCGATTCGAAGCGTCTGCACAGCAACAGCATACGTGGAAATGGAAAGACGCGCTGCCTCGACTTGAGAGCGATTTTCAATCAAAGGTACATGTTCAGTCGGCGACGCAAGGCGACCGCAGACGATCACGCATCCCAGGATTTTCTCGATTTCTGCACAGGTGCCGATGGACATCCCCCATCTGAAACAAGCCAAGCAGAATATACGAAGCTGCACAAGTCCCGCGATTGCAATAAGGGCTGAAGGTGTGTTTGAGGCGTGATCGCATCGCCAATCCCCCTCCTTCGCGCCCTACACCGATTCGACAAACACCGTTAAAGCAATCGAATTTTCTGCATGAACCTTCTTCTTGTCTTCAGGTATAATCCGCGGCACTCAGTGCGGGAGGGGTTGGATCTGGTCGATCCGAAACAAGCACGGGGAATCGAAAAGGCGCAACCGGACGGGCGCGAACAGCACAGTGTGATTTTCTTCTCACGTGGATCGGCCCGGTTTTGCTTTCTTCCAGAAAGGCTATGTCGATGACGCGAATCCATCAGCAAACGAGCAGCAGGCAGCACGAGCGGCGTGTACAGTTCGGCATTCGATATGTGCAGGGAGCAAGGCGCGCGATTTGGGTGCTCGCAGTGTTGGCGTTGTTGGTTTCGCTGGCGGCGGCGCAATCCACCAGCCAGCTGAATGGCAGCGTTACCGACCCGTCGGGGGCGGCGGTGTCCGGAGCGAAGATCACTTTGACGGAAACAGCCGCCGGATTTCAGCGGACTACGACCAGCAACTCGTCGGGCCTTTACCAGTTCCTGGATGTACCTCCGGGCAAGTATCAACTGGAGGCCGCGGCCAGCGGTTTCGCTCCCTTTACAGTGCCGAACGTGACGCTGGTGGTGAAAACGCCGTCCACCATCAACGTTAAGCTCCAGGTTACGGGTGGGACGACCAAGGTAACCGTAGAAGCTGAAGCGCCGCTCATCAATCGCACCGACGCCTCGCTCGGTAACGTGATCGAGAACTCGCAGATCTCGGAATTACCCATTGCCGACCGCAACGTGGTTCTTCTCCTCAGCCTGCAGCCTGGAGTAGCGTATTTGGGGGAAGCGCCGAGACGAATCAAGCAACGGATACGCGGAGCGGCGCGGTGAATGGCGTGCGCAGCGACCAATCGAATGTCACGCTAGACGGCATCGGGGTCAACGACCAGAATAATGGTTACGCCTTTACCAGTGTCCTGAATACGCCGCCCGACTCGGTCGAGGAGTTCCGGGTCACCACCGCCAACTCCAATGCTGATACCGGCTACTCCAGCGGCGGTCAGGTCGCGCTGGTCACCAAGAGCGGCACCAACACCTTTCACGGCTCGGCCTACGAGTACAACCGCAACACCATCTTCAGCGCCAATGATCCGTTCTTGAAGAATTCCCAGTTAACCAGCGGCCAATCCAACACGGCGCCGAAGCTCCTGCGCAACGTATTCGGGGTCACCGCCGGCGGGCCGATCATCAAGAACCGTCTCTTCTTCTTCGCCAACTATGAAGGGCGGCGCGACGCCGAGGGCAGCAGCACACTGCGGACCGTGCCCAGCGCGACTCTGCGCGCGGGCGACCTGGTGTACTTATGTGCGGACCCGACCCAATGTACCGGCACTTCCGCCAACGGAGTGAGCGTTCAACCCGGCTACTATGCGCTCGGACCCAATCAAATCAAGCAGATGGACCCGTTGGGCATTGGTGTCAATCAAGCGGTTCTGAACCTTCTCAATGAGTATCCAGGGGCCAATGAATTCAGCGCCGGCGATGGTTCCAATACTCTGGGGTTTCGCTTCTCCCCAAACGTTGACCGCAGCTTCAACACCTACATTACCCGTCTCGATTACCACATCACAGCGAGCGGCTCGGAAACCTTGTTTGCGCGCGGAGAGATGCAAAACTTCAAGGAGCCGGGACCGCAACAGTTTCCTGGGCAGCCCCCGGCCACGAACTTCCTGGACGACAGCAAGGGCATAACCATTGGACTCACCTCACTCCTCACCCCCAGGCTCATCAATGATTTTCACTGGGGCTTCATCCGCCAGGGACAGCAATACGGTGGTACCTCTGTGTATCCGGGAGTTTTTCTGAATGGGATCGACAGCCTCGTTCCCTTCACGCGCCCAACCACTGCTTTTGTGCCCGTCAACCAGTTGAGCGACAGTTTGAGCTGGACGCGAGGAAATCACACGTTTCAGTTCGGCACCGACTTATTTCTGATTCGCAACAATCACATCAGCTACCTGAACTCGTTCTCCGACGTTCAAACCAATGTGGTCTATCTCAATACGGGAGGGATCGCCAACGACAACAGCCCGTTGGACCCGGGCAACCATGGCTATCCCAAGGTGGATGCCAACTTCGGTCCGAACTACGACAGCGCGACCGCGATCGTCATGGGCATTTTCGCCGAGGGGGACGGCATTTATAACTACGCGCGCAACGGCAATGCGCTTCCCCAAGGCCAGGCGGTCAACCGCCGTTACGCCATCAATGACTACGAATTCTTTGGCCAGGACAGCTGGCGAGTCAACCGCCGTTTGACCGTCTCGTATGGTCTGCGCTGGGTGCTGGAAGCTCCGCCTTACGAAACCAACGGTTATCAGGTCGCACCCTGCGTAGAGGCGGCCAGCGGCGGCTGCACCAATCAAAACGTCGCGGACTGGTTCAACCACAGCGCCCAGCTGGCTACGGCTGGCCAGCCGGCCAACAACGCCGGGGAAATTAGTTTCGTCCTGGGTGGGCCCAAGAATCACGGTCCCGGCCTCTGGAACTGGGACCACAAGGATTTTTCGCCGCGGATTGCCGTGGCCTGGGCGCCCGATACGGGCGAGGGTTGGGTCTCGAAGATTCTTGGCAAGAAGGACGAGTTCACGGTCCGCGGCGGCTACAGCATTGTGTACGACCACTTCGGTGTTCCCGTCGTGAACAGCTTTGACCAGAATGGTTCTTTCGGCCTTTCCACGCGACTCGGAAACTCCGCTGGTTCGGTGACGGCCGCCAACGCCCCCCGCTTTACCTGTCTTACTCCGGGGTCTTCCGGCCAGTCCTGCCTGCCTGCGCCGTGCGCGAGTTTGAATGACGCAGGGTGCTTATTCGGCCCCTCGCCAGCCGGCGGTTTCCCTACTACCCCAAGCAACTCCGCCTTTGCGATCAACTGGGGACTCGACCAGACGGTGAAGACGCCTTATACGCACATGTTCAATTTTTCGCTGGCGCGCCAGATTACCTCCCGCTCCTCGCTCCAAGTTGCCTATGTGGGCAGTGTCGGTCGGCGGTTGCCGATGCAAGTGGATATGGGCATGCCCACGAACTTGAACGATCCGGGGAGCAACACCAGATATTTCCAGGCAGCTACGCTGCTCTCCAAGGCCGCTGCCCTCGGCACCGACGTCAACTCCATCCAGCCCATCCCATTTTTCGAGAATATCTTTCCCGCCTGGGCCGGCGCCAACACCCAGAGCCTGCTCACCCAGAATGGGGTCATGTGTGCGCCCGGCACCGCCCCGGCTAATCCGACGGCCACACAGAATGTCTATGAAATCTGGGCTTGCTCCCCGCATAACGAAACCTTAACTTTGAAGTTTCTGGATTTGCCCAATCTCATAAACAACTTCCCTGCCGCGCTTCCGAACAGTAAGTTCGGCCCTTACGCCTTCTACCACGACCAGTTCAGTTCGCTGTTTGCGTGGCGCAACATCGGCACTTCCGACTACAACGCGTTGCAGGTGACCTACAATGCCCGCTGGGGAGCCAACCTGCAAGGGCAGTTCAACTACACGTTTTCGAAATCGTTTGACGAAGCCTCGGCTGCCGCACGAATCGGTCCGTATGAAGGAACCGGCGGAACCGGCAACGACTTGAACGGCGGCGGTATTGTCATCAATTCGTGGGATCCGCTGGCCTTGCGCGGGCTCTCCGATTTCAACGCCTTCCACCAGCTCAACGCCAACCTCGTCTACCAGCTTCCTTTCGGAAAAGGACAGCGGTTTGTAGGGGGCGCAAGTCCGCTGCTCAACGAATTAGTTGGCGGCTGGCATGTCTCCGGCATTTTCCGCTTGACCAGCGGTTTCCCCATCACCATTAACAACGGCTTCACCTGGGCCACCAACTGGAATATCGAGGGCGATGCCATGCCGAACGGGCCGCCTCCGGTGGCCTCCAACCCCAAAAATGTAATTGTGAATGGCGTCGGTGGCCCCGACATCTTCGCTGATCCGACAGCGCGCTGGCGGCCTACCGTCCAGAGTGGCCGGGGGAATCCGGGGTTCGCAATAGCGTCATCGGCGAGGGCATGTTCAATATCGATACCGGCGTGGCCAAGGAGTTCTCGTTGGGTGAGCAGCGGCGTCTGGAGTTCAAGTGGGAAGCGTTCAACGCCACCAATTCGGTGCGCTACGACGTGCGCGGCGCGCAACCCTCGCTCTCCTACGGTGCCGCACAATTCGGTAGATACCTTGGAACGATCAGCACGCCTCGCTTCATGCAGTTCGCTTTGCGCTTGGAATTTTGAGCCTGTGGCATGCGGTCCGTCCTGAAGGAAGGTGCGGACCGCGCAAAGGAATCAAGGGTGTGTCTACGCGATTGACCACCGGATTTTTCGGCGGCGCCGGGCGCAACTCGATCACCGGGCATGGCCCATTATTCGCTTAGAATCAACACCTTTCAGTCGTGACCACGATCACCGCTCCCGACCGGAACATGTGAGATTATTAATGTAAGGAAATGGTGGCCAGATGCCCACACCCGAAGCGAACCGGCTGTGTGGGAATTGCGGAATCGCACGAAAATTCCGCGTCTCCCGGCTGGCGTAAGCATGTGGGATCCCCCCGGCCAACTTGGAAGCGGCACTCTTGTACGGCAAGAGGTGTAGACACGATTCCAGACCCCTTCCCCTTTTCCTGGCGCAAGAGCGGATGAAGGATCATCCGAGCCGAAACGCTACTATTACTTGGAAATCGATGAGCCCGGGGGAGGCGCCTATGAAGTGGTTAGCCGTTGCGCTGATGTTCGTTGGTTCCGTGGTCGCCCAGACCAAACCGATTCCTGAGGCGGTAGTCCCGCCCAAGCCGCCGGTCATCAACCTTGGTGTTGACTTGCAACTTGGTATGTCTCGCGATGCGATCATCCCTCTGCTTTCCGCGAGGTACAAGGTCGTCAAGATTCAAGGGGACGGGGACGACTGGATTGTCGAAGAGAAAGAGAGCCCGATGACCACGAAAGGTCACCTGGGATTCACGGCGGGAAAACTCACGTACGCCAGCAGGATCTGGACGCAAGGACAAGAGGACAACTACACGTTCGCTCAAGCTCTGTGGGGGGCTCTGTCCCAGATGGACCGGGAAGACTACCACGCTTGTTCCTTTGAGGTTCCGGCCACCCGTTCCCCAAGCGCGGAGATGAGCTACGTGAGGCTGTACTGCGGGCCCAAGAAGATCGATATCACCGCCATCAACGTCTTAAATGGGACGGGCAACCGACATTACACCTCGATCTCGGAAGTGCTGAGTTCGGAAGAGTATCGATAGCGGCCGACCGGGCCCGGATGAGCGGGATCGAATCGCACGTCCATGGCGATTGATCGCTAGTCCCAAGCCTTGGCGTGACCTCCACTCCCAGCTCACTCAGTCCAGGCGCACCCCCCAGTTTGCGTGCCCTGGTAACCCTGGCGATCTCCTCCATTCATTCGTCCTCCACTCATCCCTCTTGACAGCCTGGTCTTGAGCGCTTATTGTAAGGCGAACAAAAGGCGAATTTCGTATGTCTTCCCTGGCCTTGCTCCCTGTTCCCGACAAGCCCCGCCTGATCGGCATCGCGCGCCTCGCCTCGGAAGGCGAGTCGATCCGCGAGGGGCACAATGTCGAGTACTTCACGCTTCCCTCCAAGTCGCTGCTGAACCGCTGCGTCAGCAACCGGCAGATGCCGTTCACCTGGACCATCAATCCCTACCGCGGCTGCGAATTCGGATGCCGCTACTGCTACGCCCGCTATACCCACGAGTTCATGGAGATGCGCGATGGCATGGAGTTCGAGCAGAAAATCTACGTCAAGCAGCACGCCGCCGGCCTGCTCCGGCACGATCTGCACCGCGTTAAGCCTGACGAAGCGATCGCGCTCGGCACCGCCACCGATCCTTACCAGCCCGCCGAACGGCGCTACGAAGTCACGCGCGGAATTCTGGAGGAGTTCGCCCGCCACCGCGGCTTCGAACTGGGCATCGTCACCAAGTCGAATCTCATCGTGCGCGACCTCGACCTGCTGAAGGAAGTGGCGAAGACGAATCGCCTGTCCGTTCACATCACGGTGACAACTCTCGATGTGGACCTGGCGCGAATTCTCGAGCCTCGCGCCCCGCGTCCCGATCTCCGCATCGACGCCGTGCGCGCGCTGAGCCAGGCAGGGTTGCGCGTTGGCGTAAGTTGCTCGCCGGTCGTACCCGGAATCACCGATGCTCCCAAAGATTTGGAGAGCGTCATCCGCGCTGCTGCCGAGGCCGGAGCCGACTACGTTTTCGCCAACCCGCTGTTTCTGAAGCCATGCTCTGCCGCCGTCTTCCTTCCCTTCCTCGAGCAGAACTTCCCGCATCTCGCCAGGAACTACCGCCAGCGCTATCAGGACCGCGCCTTCCTTCCGCCCGCCTATGCGAAGCGGCTGTCGCACCTCGTCACGCACCTGCGTGAGAAATACAAGATTACCCGCGCCCACCGCCGCGAGCGGCCGGCCTTCGCGACCAAGTGGCCGGTCCAGGCTTTCGACGAGCAACTGAGCCTGTTCTGAACGACCGAGTCATTGGGGCATTTGGGGATTGGGGAATTGGGGAATTGAAGACTCCTCGGATGGAATCGTCGTTCCCAATTACTCAATCGCTCAATCCCCCAATTCCTCAATTACCCAATTTTCTCAATCCTCTATAATCGAATTTCCCATGGTGACCGCTTCGCCGCCCGCCCCGCAACCCGGCCAGCCCAACACCTTCGGCGTGCGGTTGCACCGTTTCTGGCGGCGAGTTACGGATGGCCTTGAGGTCAGCCAACTCTGGTCGCAGTTCGAATCCGAAGCCCGCACCAGCTATCGCCTGTACTCCCGAGACGTCGAAGCCAAAACGCCCGATGGCTTGACCCACGGCGGCCGCAACCTGCACATCGTCAAGGAATTCTTCTGGGCGGTGTTCGAGAAACTCTCGCCGGCGCGCCGCGTCCTGCTGCTGCTGGCTCTGATTCTGCTGGCGATCCCGCACGCCGCGATCGAATACAGCGGCCAGGCCGGCAAGGTTCAGGCCATTGAATTCGATTTTCACTTCTGGGCGGCGCTGGTTTTGCTCTTGTTGCTCATGCTGGAGATCGCCGACCGCGTCGTCATGAAGCGCGACCTGCAGATCGCGCGCGAGATCCAGACCTGGCTCCTGCCCGGCGCCCCGCCGCAGATTCCGGGCCTGGCCATCGCGTACGCCACGCGCCCCGCCAACACGGTCGCGGGAGACTACTATGACGTATTTCCCCGCCCCGGCCGCACGAGTGAAGACAACCGAGTCGTGCTCGCCGTGGCCGATGTTGCCGGCAAAAGCATTCCCGCCGCCATGCTGATGGCCACCTTCCAGGCCAGTCTCAAGACGCTTTCCACCGCGCAGGTCGCCTTGCCCGAACTGGCGTCGAACATGAATCGCTACGCCTGCTCGAACAGCCAGGGCGGATTGCGTTTTACCACTGCGTTCCTGGCGGAATACGATCCCATCCAGCGCACGCTCGACTACATCAACGCCGGCCACAACAATCCCATCCTGCGCCGCGCCAGCGGCCAAATCGAGCGACTGGACGTCGGCGGCTTGCCCTTCGGCATTCTCCCCGACACGAAATATGACTCGGCCACGATCACGCTCGCGCCGGGAGACTGGCTGATCATCTTTACCGATGGATTAGTCGAAGCTGAAAACGCCCGCCAGGAAGACTACGGCGAGGCCCGTTTGCTGACCGCGATCGAAGCTGGGAAGTCGGTCGAGCCCGCCGAAATGCTCAAACGCCTCATGGCCGAGGTCGACCTCTTCGTCGGCAACACTCCTCAGCACGATGATGTCACCTCCATGCTGCTGAAAGCTGAGAGCTTCTAAACGGTGATAACCAGTATGGCCAGAGGTTACCGCGTCCTCGTATTCGTTCTGCTGATGGTTGCAGGCCGAGCTCACGCGTGCGAGCCCGTTGTGCCCTTCATTCAGGTCGTGGCACCGGCGCTCGCTCTTTCCGGATCGCTTCTCGTGCTGGCCATGGCCGTGGCCGTTAAATCGGCTCTGTTCGCCGCCTTCGAGCGACGCCTTCCGCGCCTTCGTGCCGCTTGGCGAATGTTCCTTGGCAACGTGCTGACAAGCCTTGTGGGCCTGCTTACCGCGGCCATGATCGCAAGTGGAGCGGCTTGGTTCATTGGAGTGCCTCTGGTCTACGTGTTGTGCTGGCTGCCTTCACAAAGGCTCGTGAAGGTGGCCCCTCTGGCATGGCTGGCACGAACCTCCCGCGCCGGCCTCGCCGCGATCATGACCTCTGCTCTGCTGGCAAGTTGCATTCTGTTTGCGACAGGCCAAGGTGCAATCCAATCTCATCAACTCATGCTTTACTGGATCATCAAGCTGTTGGCAATTTTTCTGGCTCTGCTCGCCAGCGTCACGCTCACCACGGTCTGGGAGGAGTGGGTGATCTGGCGGTCTCAGTTCGCGCCCGGAGGGGATCGACTACTTCGCATCTGTGCTCCGTACGAACCTCTATGTCCTTGTGCTGGTCATGGCCGTTCCCGCTGCCGTCCTGCTTCCCAAGAGGCTGAAGTCCCCCGACTTTCTCGTCAAACGCGCAAGCGCGCCGGTTGCCCAAACAATCGCCCCATCTCGCTAGCGACCATGCCGAGGATACGTTTCAGCACAGACCGGGATCATCCGCGTAAGTCGTTGAGGATTCGTGTAAGTCATTGAGAGTTCGTGTAAGTCATTGAGAATTGGTAAAACAGCGCTACCGGGCTCAAGGACGCGCGATCTTACCGGGGATGAAGGTTCCCTCGTACCCAGCACCGATCGTCGCTGCCAGGGCCCTTTCCGGCTCGGGAAAGGGCATTCCAGACAACGTTCCGGTCGCTCAAAACCCAACTCTTCGAGCGTATCGCCATTATACGTACATATACGCAGTACATATTTATACGTATAGTCCAGAAACCGAACGGAGTAAGTCACTCTTGCATCCATTCTCCATACATCCGATGGAAGGCATGCACGCCCTTTTCCTGTTTCACGCTGAACCGCCCGCGCATGTAGCTGCGTGAACGCAGATTCTTCTGCACGACTTCGCAGATGCCCACATCCTCCATCTGAATCTGATCGCTGAACTCCACCGACGCCTTCGCCGCCGGAGCATCGTGATCCTTCTCCGGCAAGTACCACTCGAAGATGGCCAGCGACCGCTCCGGCTCGACCGGCAGCACAATATTCAACGAAACATTGTCGGGATAGCAGTTCAGCATCCAGTTGGGAAAAATCCAGAAGTAGTCGGTGGTCAAGTCTTCCCGCGCCTGCGGGTAGCGCCGCGGCGTCGCATCGCCCGGCTGCGCGCCCCGAATCGGACTGAACTGGCGCACATGCCGCGCATGCGGCTCGACCACGTAGGCGTTGTAATCCAGTTCGCGATTCAGCCCGGGATGCACGCTGGGCAGGTGATAGCCCTCGAGATAGTTGTCCACATACGTCTTCCAGTTGCACTTCATATCGTAGGTACGGCGCTCGAACAGCTTCATCTCGGCGAAGGGAAATTTCTCGGCCTGCTTCGGCAGTTCACCTAAACTCTCCCGCAAAGGCCGCGCCTCCGGATCAAGGTTGACGAAGACGAGATTGAACCATTCCTCGGTCCGCACCGCTGGCAAAGAAAAATCGCCGGGCCGAAACCCCTCCACCCCCTCGATCTCGGTCGCGCTGACCAGCGCCCCATCGAGGCCGTACGTCCACCCGTGATATCCGCAACGAAACAGTTTGCGGGAACCGCACCCCTGCGCCGGAGGCCCGGCCCGGTGACGACACACGTTGTAGAAGCCGCGCAGCTGTTGGTCGCTGCCGCGCACCAGCAACAAAGGTTCGCCCATCAGTTCGGTGGTGAAGTAATCGCCGGGATTCGCGACCTGGCTCGCGTGCCCGGCCACTTGCCAGGTTCGAGAAAATATTTTTTCTTTTTCCGCGGCCCACACGCTCGCGTCGGTGTACAGCGTCGCCGGCAGCGTCCAGGCGCGAGCGATCTCGGCGTCGACTTGCCAGGCCTCTTTGGAAATATCCATGGATGGCTCACCACTGTGCCGCAACATTCTACGCGCTACCGAATCTGCCGGGCTCGAGATCCTGCGCGCATGACTCGCACGGTTTCCAGCGGGGCTTGCGTTTCATAACATTCTGAACCCGCAGGCCGTTCCGCGCGAGCAACCTGGAGGCCCGAGCTGGGTTCTAAAATGGAACCAGGAGGAGTTCCGAACTGACACGAAATGTCAGTCAAGACGACGCATTTTGCCAGAGTGATGGCGACCGGACAGGCTGGATGCGGACTGAAGTTTGCCCTCCTGCTGAAAATAAAGCCGTTCCCCGGGGCCCGCTCGGAACCAAAGTAACTAGCCGTTTTGGCTAGGCAAATGCAAACATTCGGGATGACTGCGTCATTCGTGACCAGACGATTCCAAATAAGAACAACACGAGGGGAACACAAGAGATGCGGAAACAAAAGGGTTTCTCACTGATCGAGCTGCTGATCGTGGTGGCAATCATCCTGATCATCGCAGCTATCGCTATTCCGAACTTGCTGCGCGCCCGCATGGCGGCCAATGAGTCGTCTGCTGTCGCGTCCGTCCGTACCATCAACACCGGCATGATTACCTACAACTCCACCTACCCGACCGTCGGCTTTGCCGGCTCTCTGGCCGTTCTGGGTGGCGTCGCTCCTTGCACGCCCAGCTCGACCACAGCGTGCTTGATCGACAGCGTGCTCGCTGCCGGCACCAAGAGTGGCTACGTCTTCGCTGCAGCTAGCGCGGGTGGTCCTCCGGCCGTTACCTACTACGCGACTGCTACTCCGGTCACGGTGAACCAGACTGGTATCCGCAGCTTCTGCTCGTTCGAAGACGCTGTGGTTCGCGTTCAGCCCACGGGCGCCGCGATCGCCAGCGAAGCGGCTTGCCAGGCGCTTCTGCCGCTCAACCAGTAATTGAGTCGGATTCGGCGAAGTACCCGAACAGGGTACAAGATGGAGCAGCGAACGAAAGTTCGCTGCTCCTTTCGCTTTTTGCCTCGCCTCTTTTCTCACTCCCGAACCAACTGCCAATTCTCGGCAGCCTGACACAAGGTGTCAGCCCCAGGCCGGCGTTGCCAATCCCCTGGCAGGCCCAAGGCTTGAGCCTCGCAGTGAAAACACTGGCTTTAGCGTCTCGCAGGCAAGCCTGCCCGAGGCTGCGGATCGTGGCCCAGTGCGTGCTAGGAGAACAGCAGGCAGTCCGAACAGGGGCCGCAAGCTTTCAAACGAGGGAGAATGTCTCACAATGCGTAAACAAAAGGGTTTCTCGCTGATCGAGCTGCTGATCGTAGTGGCAATCATCCTGATCATCGCAGCTATCGCTATTCCGAACTTGCTGCGCGCCCGCATGGCGGCCAATGAGTCGTCTGCTGTCGCGTCCGTCCGTACCATCAACACCGGCATGATTACCTACAACTCCACCTATCCCGACCGTCGGCTTTGCCGGCTCTCTGGCCGTTCTGGGTGGCGTCGCTCCTTGCACGCCCAGCTCGACCACAGCGTGCTTGATCGACAGCGTGCTCGCTGCCGGCACCAAGAGTGGCTACGTCTTCGCTGCAGCTAGCGCGGGTGGTCCTCCGGCCGTTACCTACTACGCGACTGCTACTCCGGTCACGGTGAACCAGACTGGTATCCGCAGCTTCTGCTCGTTCGAAGACGCTGTGGTTCGCGTTCAGCCCACGGGCGCCGCGATCGCCAGCGAAGCGGCTTGCCAGGCGCTTCTGCCGCTCAACCAGTAAGCTCGTTTGATTTTGGCGAAGTACCTGGGGGAGGGTACAAGCCAGGGAGCAGCGAACGTGAGTTCGCTGCTCTTTGTTTTTCTTGGTTTAATCCCTCTTGCGGTATTCTGCCAGCAAATCCGAACAAGAGCCGCCAAGAGTTACTTCCGTTACAGACGACCTGAAATTCCATCTCCTCATTGGCGGTTGGACCTCGATAATCGAACAGCGTCGGAGGGTTAGTATGTCGAGTGTGGCTGTCCGAGCCAAGGAGTCTGACCAGTTGGTCTCGCACACTTCGGGGCCCTTTGCTTCGCCCGAGAAGCGGACTTTTGTCCTCGCGCTCTTGCTGGTGCTGTTTACGTTAGTGCTCTACAACCCCGCCAATCATTTCTCATTTATCAACTACGACGACAATCACTATGTCTATGAGAATCCCCATGTTCGAGCCGGGCTCACGTGGGGCACGCTGCGGTGGGCTCTTACTTCCCTGGACCAAGCCAACTGGCATCCGCTGACTTGGATGTCACATGCGCTGGATTATCAACTGTTCCACATGAATCCTGCCGGGCACCATCTCACCGGCGTTCTGCTGCATGGGGTGAACGTCGTGCTGTTGTTTCTACTCCTGGTGTACAGCACACGTAGAGCAGGTCCAAGCTTCTTCGTAGCCGCGCTGTTTGCACTGCATCCCCTGAACGTCGAGTCGGTGGTCTGGATCGCGGAGCGCAAAAACGTGCTCAGCACCATGTTCTTCTTCCTGACTCTGGGAGCCTACGGCTGGTATGCGCTCAAGCCAGGCTGGAAGCGTTATTTCACAGTCGCAGGCTTGCTGGTCTGCGGACTGGCATCCAAACCGATGCTGGTCACGGCACCGTTCGTGCTGCTGCTGCTCGACTACTGGCCACTGCGAAGAATCCAAGGCTGCAGCGCGCCCCCGGACGCCCTGGCCGTTCAGCAAGCGCCGGCCGGCAGGCTGTTCCTCGAGAAGTTGCCGCTGCTGTTGTTGGCAGGGGCCAGTTCCGTGATCACTCTGCGTGCTCAGCGGGCTGCTGGAGCGGTGGGCACATCGCCATTTCCGCTAGGCGCGCGCCTGGAAAATGGGATCAATTCTTACGCAATGTACTTGTGGAAGGCCATCTGGCCGACCGATCTGACACTGTTCTACCCCTACGCCAGCCATTCCCTATCGCTTTGGAGGGTTGGCGCGGCGGCCCTGTTTCTAGTCGCCACGACCGTCGTTGTCCTGAGACTACGTTCGCGCGGTTATTTATTGGCGGGCTGGCTCTGGTTTCTCGGCACGCTGGTTCCTGTGATCGGAGTGATCCAAGTGGGCAATCAAGCGATGGCCGACCGCTATGCCTACATTCCTCTCATTGGTATCTTTGTGATGACTGCCTGGGCTGCCGCGGACTGGGCGGAGGAAAAAAAGTTAGGACTTACCCTGCGGGTGGTCCCGGCGATTTGTGTGCTCGTTCTGCTAGCAGTGGCCACGTATCGGCAGATCGGATATTGGCGGAACAGTCTGGATGTCTGGACCCACGCGCTTAACGTTACGCAGCACAATTACGTCGCAGAGGAAAACTTGGGCGTGGCGTTAGCGCAAGATAACCGCACGGACGATGCGTATCCATTCTTCGTGCGGGCTGCCCAGGATGAGCCCAACGATCCCGATGCCCGATTGAACATTGGCACGTACCTATACCAACATGGGCGTCAAGCCGAAGCCGTCCAGCAATATGAACTTGCGCTCCATCTCGGCGCAGAACCGGGGTTGCTGGCTGCGACCTATGCCAACCTTGGATCTGCCTATAGCGATCTCGGAGATTACGCGAGATCGCGAGCCAGCTTCGAGCAGGCACTCCGACTGAATCCTGATCAAGCCGGCGCCTGGCAGGGGATAGCCCTACTATTGCAGAAGCAGGGCAAACTCGAAGCAGCGATCCCATACTTTGCGCGCGCTGTTGAACTGCAGCCTAGCGGCCAAGGTTATCTGCAACTGGCTAGAATGCTGGCGCAGACGAACCATCGTGCCGAAGCCCTCGCGGCCTACCAGCAGGCCCTGAGACTAGCCCCAGACCTGATCGGCGTACAGCCAGCGGCGGGAGAACCCGCGCGACAGCATTGAAGCCTCCTGGAGACAGTGTTGCCGGCGGGTGACAGCTCCGCGCATCCATCCTAGCCATTCCCGTTGCGCTCACTGCGTCTGCTCATGACATTTTCTGTCACAATCCCGTGTGGTTAGCCCGCAGGACATCCCTGGCCGGTAATCGGAGCCCGTTAAATCCATGATTCGCAGGGACATAAGGAATTACCAAGGTGCCTCGCATGGTTTTGGAAATGGCGCTGAAACTGCTACTGGAGTACTGACACTTGCGGGACAGCAAGCTGGCAACAACACTTTGAGGGCAACCTTATGCGTTCAACCAAAGGATTTTCGCTTATCGAGTTACTGATCGTGGTGGCGATAATCCTCATCATTGCCGCAATCGCGATTCCCAACCTGCTGCAGGCCAGGCTGGCGGCCAATGAATCGTCCGCCGCCGGGTCGTTGCATAGCCTTCAAAGTGCGGAAATCACTTACTACAACGCCTACCCAACCATTGGCTATGCCAACGCCATCGGACAGTTGGGCGGCGCGACACCGTGCGCGCCATCGTCAACCACCGCCTGCATTATCGATAACTTTCTGGCCACGGCTACGCCGGGCGGCGTAGGCAAGAGCGGGTACTATTATCTGGCAACCGGCATCATCACTGGAGGCGCGACGTACAACACCGCCTACGTGACCGCCGCCGCGCCGATCGTGGTCCATTCCACCGGCAACCGCGATTTCTGCTCCACCAATGATGGCGTTCTGCGCTCGCAAATGGGCAGCCCCGGAGATGTTCCGGTGAATGCTCTGGCAAACTGCCTGGCATTCCCGGTGGCGCAGTAGCACCCCCGTCTCATATCAAGTTGAGAATCACGCGGGCTTAGGAACGTTTTTTCCTCGTTTCCCCAGGCCCACCCATGATTTCACTTTCGAACCGGGAGTGACCCTCGTAACCGGCCCAGGCGTCTTGCAGCGCACTATCTTGCTTATAATCTTTTTCGGAATCACTTCTTGGGCAGTCCTTGGGCACAATGGCGGCAATTGAAATCCTCGGTCTGGAAAAGACCTACCTGGTGGGATTTTGGCGAAAGCGCCCCAAACGGGCCTTGCAGCCGCTTCACCTCACCGTCGAAGAGGGAGAGATCTTCGGCTTCCTCGGCCCCAACGGCGCGGGCAAAACCACAACGTTGAAAATGTTGATGGGCCTGGTGTTCCCGACTTCAGGAACGGCTCGCATCCTGGGCCACGAATGGACTGACCCGGAAATCAAAGCGCAGATCGGCTTCCTCCCGGAGCAGCCCTATTTCTATGACTACCTGACCGCACACGAATTGCTCGACTACTACGGACAACTGTCCGGAGTGCCGGGCAAGGACCGCAAGCGCCGCGTTGAGGAAGTGCTCGAGCGCGTGGGACTGGCCGACATCAAAGGGGTGCAGTTGCGCAAGTTCTCCAAAGGGATGCTGCAGCGTGCCGGAATCGCGCAGGCCATCCTGCACAACCCCAAGCTGGTCTTCTTCGACGAACCGATGTCGGGACTGGATCCGCTGGGCCGCCGCGAGGTTCGCGACCTGATGGAGCAACTCAAGCAGGAAGGCAAGACGGTTTTCTTCTCGACGCACATTCTCTCCGACGCCGAAGCGCTGTGCGACCGGGTCGCCATCATTCATCAAGGCGAACTGCGCGGTGTAGGTGCGGTCGAAGATCTGACTTCGACGGTACAGGGCAAGGTGGAAGTGATCTGGCAGGGCACGCAAATCCCAGCCTCGATGAAAGCCCTGGGGGCGGAGTGCCACGTCAGCGGAGACACCGTCCGCGCAGTTCTTCCTGAGAGCCAGCAGGACGCGGCCATCGACGCCTTGCGCCGTGAGCGCATCCGCCTGATCGCCATCACTCCGCTGCGTACGTCGCTCGAAGCTTATTTCGTCGAGAAGTTGCAGAGCTCTCAAACCACCGCGGGGAAAACGTCATGATCCCACGCCTGGTACACATTGCGTCGAATACGTTCCGCGAAGCGGTGCGCGACCGGGTGCTGTACAACCTCATCGCCTTCGCGCTGCTGCTTTCGGGCGCAGCCATCTTCGTCGGGCAGATTTCCATCGACATCGAGCGCCTGGTTGTCATCAACCTGGGCCTCACGGCGGTGTCGCTGTTCGGCGTCGTCATCGCCATCTTCATCGGCATCGGCCTGGTCTCGAAAGAAATCGAGAAGCGGACCCTCTACACGGTGCTTTCGCGTCCGGTGCGCCGCTGGGAATTTATCGTCGGCAAGTTTCTGGGCCTAGCCGGGACGTTGGTGGTGAACACGTTTTTCATGGCCATCGGAGTGTTCGGCGCGCTGCTCTACGTCGCGCACAAATTCTCCGCGCCCGACGCCCTGATCCTGGTAGCGCTTTATTTCATCGTCCTCGAATTCCTGATCATTTGTTCCCTGGCCCTGCTGTTCTCGTCGTTCTCTTCCCCGCTGCTCTCCGCGGTTTTCGCGTTTTCCCTGTTTGTGATCGGCAGTTTCGCCGACGACCTGCGCGGATTTGCCGCCCTGACTCACGGCCTTACCCGCTGGTTCGCCACGGCCGCGGCTTATTTGGTGCCCAACTTTTCCGCGCTCAACGTAATCAGCGCGGTCGCACACCAGCAGCCGATGGGCTCGCAATTGATCCTGCAAAACACGCTCTACGCGCTGTTCTATACGGCGATGGCGATCAGCGGCGCGGTTTTGATTTTCGAGCGCAGGAACTTGAAATGATTTCGCGGCCGGCATCCTTCGGGCTTATGTGGGGACAGCCGCCCCTTCGACAAGCTCAGGGCAGGCTATCGCCTGTCCGGCCGGGCGTAGCCCGGCTAGATTTTGATTTGCAGGCGCCCGCACAAAGACCGTCGAGCTTCGCTCGACCGGACAGCCGGGGGCGGCGGTCCCCACATCAACCTTGCTTCTGTGACGGAGGAGACGTTCGATGACGGCCCCGCAACGCACGACCGTCATTGCCGCCGCGTGCCTGGGCGTCTCGATGATCGCCTGCATCCTGCTGTTGCGGCACATCGACCAAATCCGGCCCCAGGCCACCATCGAGGATGCTCTTTACATCAACTCCCCGAAAATGGTGAAGCGCGCCAGCCTGGGCTTCGACGGCCTGATGGCCTGCATCTATTGGACGCGCACCGTGCAGTACTTCGGGCACCGCCACTACAACCACGAGCAGACCTACAACGAACTGGCGCCGCTGCTGGAGATCACGACCACGCTCGACCCGCATCTGTTTCCCGCGTACCAGTTCGGCGCCAGCTTCCTGGCGCCCGCTCCACCCAACGGCGCCGGCCAACCCGACCGCGCGATTCAACTGATGAAGTTCGGCATCGACCACAACCCTGACAACTGGCAGCTCTATTACAACCTCGGCTTCGTGTACTACACCGAACTTAAGGACTACAAGAAAGCCGCTGAGGTGTTCGCGCGCGGTTCGGAGATCCCCGGGGCACATCCCTTCATGAAACTGTTGGCGGCGCAGATGGCGGAGCACGCCGGCGACTTCGCGACCGCGCGTCTGCTGTGGAGTGCCACCTACGAAACCAGCCACGAAACCAACATCCGCCAGAACGCGATCGAACATTTGCGCGCGATCCAGGTGGACGAAGACGTCACGAACCTGCAATCGGCCGTCACCCGGTTCGGCGAGCGCACTGGGCGCCTGCCCACCAGCCTCTCGGAACTCGTCAGCGCTGAACATTTGCCGGGCATCCCCGTCGATCCCGACGGTAATCCCTACCAACTGACGCTGGAAGGTCGGGTTCAAGTCGAGAATCCGGACGGTTTTCCGTTCATCACCAAGGGCATGCCTCCCGGATACAAGCCCTCCGCGCTGCCCAAGTTCCACACTCAGAGCTAGCGGTCTGGCTGAAAAACCATTTCGTCGGAGGGCCTCGCTCCCGCTTTGCCCTCAGCACGGCAGCCGCTGAAGCCGGGACATTTTTGGTCACGGTCTCGGCCCGACCGAAAGCCGTGCTGATACGATTCTCGCGTGAGCCACTCTTCCCCGAAAAAGCAATCTCTGCAAGGCCACCCCAGTGTGCTGCAAACTGCGTGGCAGTGGTGGACCTACGCGGCCGGGTACGAGGGATACTTCGCCGCGACGCGCCGGCTTCTGGGCGTGCTGTGGGAGTTCGTTCGCGATTCCACTCCGGAGCGTCTGCGGCAACGCTATGGCGATGCCGACTACGACTGGGACTATCGCGTGAACACGACCAGCGGCGCAGTGGGATGGCGCGACCGGTTGTTGGGACAGTTCCATTCCGCGTACCAGCCCACCGAACCGGCGGCGTTTCACGAGATGCTGGATGCCCTGCAGCAAACGCCAGGGCCTGGTCAGTCCACTCTCAACTTCCGCGATTTCACTTTTCTCGATCTCGGCTCGGGCAAGGGACGCACGCTGCTGATGGCGGCGGACTATCCTTTCCGCCGCATCGTGGGCGTGGAACTTCTCCCCGCTCTGCACCAAATCGCGCAGGAGAACTTGCGCCAGTACAAGAGCGAATCGCAGAAATGCTTCGGGCTCGAGGCGGTCTGCGCCGACGCCACCGACTTCCCTTTTCCCGACGGCCCGCTGGTGATCTATCTGTTCAATCCGTTCCCCGAAGTCGGGCATGCGCCGGGTAGTCGCGAACCTGGATCGCTCGCTGCACGCTTGTCCCCGGCCGGTGTATGTGCTCTATCACAACCCGCTGCTGGAGTACACGTTGAGCGAGAACCGGCGGCTGAGAAAGGTCGTTGGGACGCCGCAATTCTCGCTGTTCAGCAGTCAGGAGTGACGCGGGAGAAAGCGCTTGCGCCTGCATGGTGCCAGTGCCGGTTCTGACCGAAGTGCGGTCGAGCTTCGCTCGACGGACAGCCGAGGGCGGCTGTCCCCACACGGTCTTGAACCACACGGTCTTGCAATGACAAGTGTCGCGACGCGGCTTACAATCAAGGCAGGAGTCCCCCAGTAGGAACTTGCCCCCGTGTTCCCTCCCGAGTTCGCGCGAGGGTGCAGACCTGTTTGGCTGGACAGGGTTGGGCGGCACCCGGTGAAAACTGATTGAGATGCGAGTCCGCTTGCTTCGCTTTGTGATCGTGCTGGGTATGACGGCGACCGTGCTTCCCGCTGCTGGCCTTGCGGTCGACGTCAAGACCTTGGCGGCGGCCGTCGATACGCACTACAACCATCTGCGCTCGCTGCAGGCGGAGTTTACCGAGGTGTACCGTGGCGCAGGAATGGAGCGGACCGAGACCGGGACGTTGTGGCTGAAAAAACCCGGCAAGATGCGCTGGGAGTACCGTTCTCCCAGAGAGAAGCTGTTTGTCAGCGATGGGAAAGATGCGTGGTTTTATGTCCCGGCGGACCGGCAGGCGCGCAAGACGGCGGCCAAGAAACTGGAGGATGTTCGCTCGCCGCTGGCCTTCTTGTTAGGTAAGACCAAGCTGGAGAAGGAGTTACAAGGATTATCCCTGGCTCCTGATGTGCCGCCGTTGCAGTCGGGGAACGTGGTTCTGCGCGGCGTACCGCAGGCGCTGGCGGATCGCGTGAGCGAGATACTGCTGGAGGTAACGCCAGACCACCAGATTGCCCGCATTGTCATCCAGGCAGTGGATGGGGCGGCCACGGAATACCGCTTTGGCGAGATGAAGGAAGATGTGGCCATTGGGGATGGACGGTTCGAGTTCAAGCCTCCGGCGGGGACGGAGACGGTGGAGGGGGGACTGGAACCGTAAGGCTCGGCACGAACTGCTTCGCTGCCGTCGTCGGACAGCCGAGAGCCTGCCCCTGGGCGAAGTCGAAGGGGCGGCTGTCCCTGCATGAATCCCCGCGGCCGAGGTTACTTGCGGTACCCACGGGTTGGTAACTGGGAATGTTAGACTGAGGCGGTAGGGCGTAGGTCCGGAAAACTGGCAGAAAAGTCGGCAAATGGCGGAATTTGTAGTAAAAATCGCGGACGATCGCGGACGGGTGCAGCAGCACATCGAGCATGGCTACTCGGAAGCCGAGGTGCGCGACCGCTTCTCGCAACAGGGCTACCTCGTCTACTGGGTCAAGCCCCAGGGAGTGCTGACGTCCGGAGTATCGTTGCGCCGCCGGCGGAAGCTGAAGCAGGACACGTTTCTGGTATTCAACCAGCAATTCCTGACGCTGATCCGGGCCGGGCTGCCCATCCTGAATTCGCTCGAACTGCTGATCAAGCGGCAAAAAGACGCGCAACTGCGGCAGATCCTGGAAAACGTCCGGGAGCGCGTCAAGGGCGGAGAATTGCTCTCCGATGCATTCGCGGCGCAGGGGATCGTTCCCAAGATTTACACCACGACGTTGATGGCGGGCGAGAAGAGCGGCAACATCGACGAGGTGCTGACGCGCTACATCAGCTTCCAGCGGCTGGCCATGACGTTCCGCAAGAAGTTGTTTGTGTCGCTGATTTATCCCACGCTGCTGGTCACCGTGGTCATGATCATGGTGACGTTCCTGTTCACCTACGTTGTGCCCAAGTTTGCGGACCTGTTCAACAGTCTGGATGCGAAGCTTCCGGCGATCACGCTGTTCATGCTGGCGGTCGGGCAGAACGCGCAGAAATATGCTCCCTTTGTGTTCGTTGGGCTGGTGATCCTGGGGTTTGTGCTGTGGCGCTGGAAAGATACGGATCGCGGCGCGGACCGCATTGACCGCGTGATCTTGAGCATGCCGCTGCTGGGCGACATCCGGCTGAAGCACCAGGTGGCAAGTTTTTCGCGGATGCTTTCGACGCTGCTGCAGGGCGGCCTGCCGCTGGTGCCGGCGATGGAAACGGCGGGCGCTTCGATGAGCAGCCGGCGCATCCTAAAAGGCGTGATGCGGGCGGGCATTCGGGTGCGCGAAGGACAGGGTCTGGCTCCCAGCCTGGAAGAACAGAAGATTTTCCCGGAACTGGCGGTGGAGATGATCGAAGTGGGCGAATCCACCGGAGCGCTGCCGGCCATGCTGAACTCGGTGGCGGAATTTTATGAGGAAGATGTGCAGACGGCGCTGGGAGCATCCATGGCGCTGATCGAGCCGCTCATCCTGATCGTCATGGCGATTTTCGTGGGGGGAGTGCTGATCTCGCTGTACTTGCCGATCTTCACTCTGGGAGTGCACTGAGGGCGATGGGGCAGCTCCGGGTTATCGAGAATGACAGGGTCTATTGGGTCGCGGACGCAGGTAGAAGAATGGCAACAGCCGATAAAAAATCATTATTCGTAAACGGCGGGAACGGGGGGCCCATCAGCCCCACCGGCAATCCCATCACCGACCTGGAGCGCGCGCAGGACGTGGCGCGGCGCTACCGCTGCGAATTCGTGGACCTCAGCGGCTTTGAACTGCATCACGAGCTGTTCAAGAAAATTCCCGTCGAGCTGATGTTCCGCTACAACTTCGTGCCGCTGGAAGAAACCGCGGACGGCAAGCTCGCCATCGCCATCGCCGATCCCAGCCAGCTGATGATGATCGACGAAATCAGCCTGCTGCTGAAGCAGCGCATCGTCACCAAAGTTTCGACCCTGAAACAGATCTCGGACATTCTCAAGAAGACCGAGCAGTCGCAGCGCGTGCTCGAAGAAGCCAGCGAAGGCTTCACCATCATCCGCGAAGACGAGAACACGGGCGTGGAAGAAACGCTGACCATCGACAAGCTGACGGCCACGGGCGATACCAGCCCGATCATCCGGCTGGTCGATACCACGATTTTCACCGCGTTGCAGCGGCGCGCTTCCGATATTCACATTGAGACCCGCGACGATTCGGTGGTCATCAAGTTCCGCATTGACGGCGTGCTGACGCAAGCCATGCCGCCCATCGGCAAAGAGCACCACTCGACGGTGATTTCGCGTATCAAGGTCATGAGCGAGCTCGACATTTCCGAGCGCCGCGTGCCCCAGGATGGACGCTTCCGGGTGAAATACAACGGCCGCGCCATCGACTTCCGCGTGTCGATCATGCCCTCGATTCACGGGGAAGACGCCGTGCTGCGCGTGCTCGATAAAGAGTCGATGAGCGAGAAGTTCCGCACCCTGACTCTGGATGTAGTTGGGTTTGATGAGGAAGACCTGCGCAAGTTCCGGCGCTACATCAAAGAACCGTACGGCATGGTGCTGGTCACCGGGCCTACGGGCAGCGGCAAGACGACCACGCTCTACGCCGCGGTCAACGAGATCAAGACCGACGAAGACAAGATCATCACCATTGAAGATCCGGTCGAATACCAACTGCGCGGGATCACGCAGATTCCGGTGAACGAGAAGAAAGGGCTGACGTTCGCCCGCGGGCTGCGATCGATTCTGCGCCACGACCCGGACAAGATCATGGTCGGCGAAATCCGCGACACCGAGACGGCACAGATCGCGATTCAGTCGGCGCTGACCGGGCACCTGGTATTCACCACGGTGCACGCCAACAACGTGGTCGACGTGATCGGGCGCTTCCTGAACATGGGCGTGGAGCCGTACAACTTTGTTTCGGCGTTGAACTGCATTCTGGCGCAGCGGCTGGTGCGGTTGATTTGCGACTCGTGCCGCACCGAAGTGCACTATGCGCCCGAAGTTCTGGAGGCCAGCGGGCTCGATCCGGCGCAGTGGGGCAAAGTTCCGCTCTATGAAGGGCCGGGTTGCATTGAATGCGCGGGCACGGGATTCCGCGGGCGAACCGCGATTCACGAGTTGCTCGATTTAAGCGACCGCGTCCGCGAGATGATTCTGGCCAAGAAGCCGACGTCGGAGATCCGGCGCGCCGCCCGGGAAGAGGGCATGCGCTTCCTGCGCGAGTCGGCGCTGGACAAGGTCCGGCTGGGCATGACCACGCTGAAAGAGATCAACAAGGTTACGTTCATCGAGGCCATGCGGTAAAAAGTTCCGGAAGAGTTGGGCGGTCTGGGTACTCAGGCGGAACGCGCCGCAGGAGAGCGCCGCCGTCCCTTCGGCAAGCTGAGGACGGGCTCCGGCGGCTGTCGTAGGGGGCGTCCGCCTGCGCGAGGGCAAGATGCCCTCACGCCAGCCGGCAAGTGGCCGGCGCTAGGTTTCCTCAGTGCCCTTCCGGCTATTGAATTTGTGAGTGATTCGAGTTCTGATTTAAGAAGAGTTTGTTTTCAAGGCGTGCCCGGGAATGAGTTCAACTTCAAACACACCAAAGCCTAAGCTGGCCTGCGAAATTGCGGCGGACCGCGTGCTGGCCGGGCGGCTCACCGACAACGGAGAAGGACTGGAAGCTTCGGCGGCGCGCGAACTGGCGCCGGGCAGCGTGATTCCCGACCTGGTGGAAAACAATCTGCGGCAGCGGGACGCGGTACGCGCCGGGATTGAAGCAGCGCTGGGCGGGGTTGCCGGACGTTCGAAGGATGTGATTGCCATTGTGCCTGATGCCGCCGTTCGCGTGATGCTGGTGGAATTCGATACTCTGCCTTCCGATCACGAAGAGGCGCTCGGCGTGGTGCGCTTCCGGCTGAAGAAATCGCTGCCGTTCGACGTGGACAAGGCGAAAGTTTCCTACCACGCGCAGAAAGTCAACGATGAAGTGCGCGTGGTGGCGGCGGTGGCCATGGCCAGCGTGATCGAAGACTACGAAACCGCGTTTCGCAGCGCGGGGTTCAATCCGGGCGTGGTGCTGCCGTCGACGCTGGCGGCCATCGGCGCTGCCGACGCGAAGAAGCCGACGCTGGTCATCAAGGTGGATGCCCATACGACCAGTATCGCGATCCTGAATGAAGATCAACTGCAGCTGTTCCGCACGCTCGAGAACACCCGCGGCGTCACGATCACCGGGGAGCAACTGGCGGAGGAAGTCTATCCCTCGGTGGTATTTTTTCAGGACACGTACCACCTGAACATTGAGCGGATTTATGTTGCGGGGCTGCCGGAGTCGGGCGGCGCAGCTCCCGCCCTGCGGGCGCAGACGGGAGCCGAGGTGCAGGAGCTTGTGTCATCCGCGCAACTGGGAGCGAGCACCGGCGGCTCGGTGCCGCGCTGGAGAATGGCAGGAGTGGTGGGAGCACTGATTGCGTAGCGGCGGACGCATTCGCCCGCCGAGCGAGATCAGCACCCCGGACGAATGCGTCCGGGGATACGTGAACTGAATCTATGCGTCTCGATATCAATCTCGCGAGCCAGCCCTACGAAGATGCGCGGCAGTTCTGGATGCGCTGGGGCACGGCCGTGGGCGCGGTTGGCCTGCTCACGCTGGTGCTGCTGACGCTGGACGTGACGGGTTGGGTCAACGCCCGGCGGGATCGAGCGGCAATCGCGCAGAAACACGCGATGATTGCCGACCGCGACCAGCTCCGGGCCAACGCGGAAAGGATTCTCAACCTTCCGGAAAACCGCAGCACCCGCGACCAGTCGCAGTTTCTGAACGAACTGATCGAGCGGAAGGCGTTCTCCTGGACCCGGGTGCTGGAAAATCTGGAGAAGGTGATGCCGCCGCGGGTACACCTGCATGTCGATTAATCCGCAACTGGACGAGGATAATCAACTCGGGTTGAAGATGACGGTGGCGGGCGATTCACGGGATCGGGCCATCGAACTGGCGCGCCGCATGGAGGAGTCGCGGCGCTTCGCGCAAACCAACATTATTTCGGAGCGCTCGACCCAGTCCACCACCGGCGACACCGAGCAGTTTGACATTGTTGCGATCTACATTCCTGAGCCGCTGGCCGCCGGCGCCGCGGCGCCCATTGCCGAGCAGAAGGCAGGGACGAAATTGCAAACCGACGTGAAACCGAAGACGACGGCGCCGAAAAGGAGTAAGCACTAATGCCCGATCTGCGACAAACGCGGAAGAACTTGAAGACTGCGCTCGCCATCATGGCAGGGGTGGACCTGCTGGCGGCGGTGGTGTATTTTTCGCCGCTGGTGGGCTCGGCAGAAACGCGCCGTCAGGAAATGAACACCCTGCAGACCGAATTGAACACCAAGACGCGCCAGGTGGCGCCGCTGAAGGATCTTCCCCAGAAAGTCGTGCTGGCCAGCCATCAGATTACGGATTTCTACAAGAAACGCTTCCCTACACAGAACTCGCAGATGCCGACCGAGTTCGGCAAGCTCGCCGCGGCCAATGGCGTGATTGATCGAGCAGGCAAAATATCCGGTGAAGGAAACAGAAGCGGGCGGGCTGCAACGGATGGAGATTGAGGCGGACCTGGCGGGTAACTATTCTTCCCTGGCGCACTTTATCAACGCGTTGGAGCGGGACGACACATTTTTCATCATCAACAGCGTCACCCTGGGTGGCCAGCCACAGGGTCCGGTGAAGTTGAGTGTGAAGCTGGAAACGTATTTGAAGGCGGGATCGTAAGTGCAACTGGGACTGGAAAACAAGAAGAAGACGATGTGGGCGGCCGTGCTCGGCGTGCTGGCGCTGTTGGCCGTGGCCTACGAGTTTATCCCGATGTTTACGGAATCCTCGACGCCGGCTTCGAGTGCGCAGGCAGCGGCACCCACCGCAACGCATCCCACGGCGCGTGCGGGAACCAAGCCGGGGAGGAAGCCGCGGGTGGAGAATCTGGATCCGACGCTGCGGCTGGACTTGCTGGCCTCGAGCGAGCAGACGGTGTACGAAGGCCGCGGGCGAAACATATTTGTGTCGCAGGCAGAGGATATTCCTCAGCCCAAAGGCCCGGGAGTCACCGACGCACAAAAACCCGAGGAGCCCAAATACGTTCCGCCCGGGCCTCCGCAGCAGACGCCGATCCCGCTGAAGTTCTATGGCTTCGCCAGTTCGGCGGGAGAACCGAAGAAGATATTTCTGAAGCTGGGCGAGGACGTGTTTGTGGCGGGCGAAGGAGAGATCGTGGACCGGCGGTATAAGGTCATCCGCATTTCGCCGACCTCCGTTGAGATTCAGGATGTGGTGAACAGCGGTCCACCGCAGAGCATCCCGCTGACGCAGGGGTGAGGCGGATTGGGCAATTGAGTAATTTGGTAATTGAGTAATTGAAAATCGCGCGGCCTTAAATTACTCAATTACAAAATTTCCCAACTACTCAATATTTGCGATGTGTTTCCATTCCCCAACGCGGCGACGTTCTCGACAGAGTGAGCGCGGCTACGTCATGCTGACGCTGCTTCTGGCCATGGCGCTGATGATTATCTTCGCGGCGGCGATCGTACCTTCGATCACCTTCGACATCAAGCGGGATCGCGAAGAGGAAATGATCCATCGGGGAACGCAGTATTCGCGGGCCATCCGCGCCTACTACAAGAAGTTCGGGCGCTATCCCACCAAGATTGAGGATCTGGAAAGCGCCAACAACCTGCGGTTTCTGCGCAAGCGCTACAAAGATCCCATCACCGGACAGGATTTTAAACTGCTGCATTTCGGCGAGGTCAAGCTGACGCTCAGCGGCGGAATCGGGGGCGGAACCATTCCCGGTGCGTCCGGGATCGGGAACGGCGGGTTGACCCCCTCAGGAGGATTCTCGCAGCCATCCGCCTTCGGGGGCAACGCCGGCCTGGCAAATTCCAATTCGTCGTTGGGTCAAAACCAGCAGGCGGGGGGCAATCAGGCTGCGGGATCCGATGCGTCGGCGGCGGATGGAACCGGAGCGAATCCGGCAGGTCCCGGGACCGGCGCTAACGGCAATTCCGGAGATCAACTGGCGGGAGTGACTTTTGGCGGTGGACCGATCGTGGGAGTCGCCAGCATCAGCAAGAAGAGCACGATCCGCGAGTTCAATCACAAGAAAAAATATAACGAATGGCAGTTTGTTTATGACCCGGCGACCGACAGTGGCTTCTTGATCAAGACCCCCAACCAGCCGCAACAGCTGGGATTTGGGCAGCAGGGCATGCCGAACCTCAACGGGCAGAGCAACGGAACGAATAGCTTCGGCACGGGCTTACCACCTGCGGGGATGCAGAACAATCCGAATCTGCCACCGTCGGGAGGGTACGGTACGCCGAATCCGCCGAGCAATCCGCCGCCGCAACAGCAGTGAGTTAACGCAGCAGCAGTGAGTTACCAAAGAACTGGAGAGGCCGTGCTGCGCACGGCGGGCAGCCGAGGCGGCTGTCCCCACATAGCTCGGTTTAGTTTCAAATCAAACGGCCTCATCGCAAGGATGAGGCCGTTTCGTGTCTTTTGAACTGGCGAGCACCGGCCGTGCTGCGCACGGGCGAACGGCGGACGGACGAATGCGTCCGTCGCTACGTGGGCGCTTACACGCTGAACGATGATCCGCAGCCGCAGGTGCTCTTCACGTTCGGATTTTCGAACTTGAAGCCGGCGCCTTCCAGCGTCTCGACGTAGTCGACGATGCAGCCATTCAGATACATGACCGAAGTCGCATCGACAAACACCTTGAGTCCGTCCATGTCGAAAGTCTTGTCCATCATTCCGGCGCCGTTCTCGAACTGCATGGAATAGGAGAAGCCGGAGCATCCGCCCCCCACGACTCCGATGCGCAGGCCGGCGGGAACAGGGTTCTGCTGGCCCATGATCTCTTTCACCTTGGCGACAGCGTTGGCGGTAAGAGTAACGGGGCGGCTTTCTTGGTCACTTCAGGGACGGTTGTTGTGGCCATTCGTATCTCCTTGGCTTTAAAGCTGTTTGATTATAGCAAATCTCGCTTCCCTCACAAGGCTAACCTGGTCACCACCCCTGGGGAAACTGCCTGGTGGTTGGATGCGGAACTGCGGTCCGGAAGTCGCATTCTTCCCACTCCTGTAACAGCTTCCGAACAAAGGGATTTATTCGGCGCCAGGGTTGCCAAACGGGGCTATAATCGTTTCCGTTAGGGGCTTCCCCGGGACCGGACGCGGGGTTGTGCGCGCCTCGCTCAGGAAGTGGAAAGCCGCTGCAGTTGGGTTGGAATCTGCCGAGGTGGCTTATGACGCTGACTGTCGTGACGATTGTATTCGGAGTGTTCGCCGTTGGCCTGATCGTTCTCCTGATTTACAAGAGCACGCTCACCATGCACGAGGATGATCAGCTGTTTCTGGATGAAGCGAATTCGCACATGCAGGAAGAGCAGACGGAACTGCTGACCAAAGTCAACCGGCTCACGATACCGGTCCGGGTGTTCAGCATCGGTTCTGGAGTTTTTCTGCTGGTGCTGGTGGCGATGCTGATCTACCAAAAGCTGAACGAAGTGCAGTAGCGTCATGGGCGGGGAGTTGCGCCCGCCGGGCGGCATCCTTGCGGAAGAAGGGCGGACGCCGCGCTCGTTCGTGGTAGCCGTCTCTTCCCTTCTTCGCGCATTTGCGCAGCGGGGAGATGCCGCTCCGCCCGAGGGGTCCCTACCCCGGAGAGCAGCACGCGCCCTAGCGGGGTCCTTAGCCTTTGCGTTGTGTTTTGTCATTCCTTCCGCCAAAAATCGCCGCCCGGCTTGCAAGAGGGATCCATCTTCGCGATCTAATAGGGCTTGGAAACAGACTCTCAGTCAGATAAGTTAGTAGGGTCAGAAGTAGCGGGCAACTTTTGCGGAACAACCAGATTCCTACGGCGGGAGTATTTCACCCATGCACTCGGCTCCTGCGGCAGTGACTCCCGACTCTGAGTCTCCACCAGATCAGCCGGGAACCCAGCGCGAACAACCCAAAGGGGAGGACGCGCCAGCCAGACGTCTGCGCGGCTGGATGATAATTGCCGCAGCGGCGGTGGTGGTTCTGGGCATCGTCCTGTGGGTGGCGACGCGGAGCAACCGCTCCACGCTGGGAAAGTTCACGCAGTCCGTCTCGATCAACCCAGGCCAAGTGTTGCGTCTTAAGGGAACGACCGAGGCGGTACAATCGCGCGCTATCCTCGCGCCGCTGCTGGCCGGCCAATCGGTTCCCACACTTACGATCATCCATCTGACGCCTGCGGGGACGCGGGTCAAGAAGGGAGATCTTCTGGTCGAGTTTGACCGGCAAGCGCAGATGCGGGATTTTGTCGACAAGCAGGCGGAGTACGCCAAGCTGGTGGATCAGGTCGCCGAGGAACAGGCAAAGGAGAATTCGGCACGCGCGAAAGACGAGACCGAGTTGAAGACGGCCGAAGACAATCTTCGCAAAACCGAACTGGAAATACAGAAGGCGGAGATCGTGTCACGCATCGATGCGGAAAAGAATCAGGAAAACCTCGATGAAGCCAAGGCAACCTACGAGCAGCTTCGCGAAACCTTCGACCTGAAGCGCAAGGCGGCCCAGGCCGCGATCCGCATTCTGGAAATTCAGCGCGATCGCACGCAGCAGACCATGCTGCACGCCCAGGCCAACGCCGACCTGATGCAGATTCGCTCGCCTCTCGACGGAGTCGTCGTGCTAAACACCATCTGGAAGCAAGGCACCATGGGCGAGGTGCAGGAGGGCGACCAGGTGCGTCCCGGCGTGCCGTTTATGCAGGTGGTGAATCCGGCGACCATGCAAGTGCGTGTCATGGCCAACCAGCAAGATTTTCCCAGCCTGCAGGTTGGGCAGACGGCGAAGGTGCGGCTGGACGCGTATCCGGAACTCGTGTTTCCCGCCAAGCTCGATCAACTGGCGCCCATCGGTGAGGGCGGAGATTTTTCCAGCAAGCTGCGATCGTTCGTGGTGGTTGTGTCGATCACGGGAAATGATCCCAAGTTGATGCCCGATCTTTCCGCCGCCGTGGACGTGGATATCACGAAACAGAGCGCCGGGCCGAGCACAGCGGGACAGAGCACCGCCCCAACTTCCGGGAGTGGCTCGTAATGATTCGACGCTTTCGCCAGCTATCGATGCAGCGCAAGGCGATGGCCATCACGATTCTGGTGCTGGCCGGCAGCGGAGTCGTGCTCGGCGCCGTTCACCTGGGAAAGCGGACGCCTACCGTTCCTACCATCGAAGTGAAGCGCGGAGAGTTTCTCGACTCGCTGCAATTTCGCGGCGAGGTCAAGGCCCTGAAATCGGTGACGATCAGCGCACCGGCGGAAGCCGGCGATCTGCAGATCATCAAGGTTTCGGCGGAAGGTACTGCCGTAAAACCCGGCGACGTTGTGGTGGAGTTCGACAAGACGAAGACGGAGCAGGACCTGGCGCAGTACCGGTCCAGTCTGAAATCGGCGGAAGCTGGAATCGATCAGGCCCGTGCGCAAGCGCGGCTGGCCGAAGAAGAAGACACGACCACGGTGCTGAAAGCACGCTATGCCGTGGAGGCGGCAAAGCTCGAGGCCAGCAAGCAGGAGATCGTCTCCAAAATTGAAGGAGAAGAAGCGAAGCTCAAGCTGGCGGACGCCGAGCAAGCGCTGCGCGAAGCGGAGACGAAACAGAAATCGGACAAGGCTCTCAATCGGGCCACCATCGAAAGTACTGAGCAGGCCAGCAAGAAGGCCAAGTTTGACGTGGCACGCGCGGAGCGGGCGCTCGCGCAGATGAGCGTCCACGCACCGTCGGCGGGGACGATCAGCCTTCTGCAGCACTGGGGAGGATCGGGTCCAGTTACTTACCGGCCGGGAGATCGAGCGTGGCCGGGCGCAGCGATTGCGGAATTGCCCGATGCTACGACACTCCGAATTTCCGCGCGGGTGGATGAAACCGAACGCGGCCGACTCGCTCCCAAACAGTCGGTAACGGTGCAGTTGAACGCCATCCCAGACCGGCAATTCACGGGGCACATCGAGCAGATCGGCGCTCTCGCCAGTATGGATTTTTCCGGTGGCTGGCCTTTTACCCGTAACTTTATTCTCGAGATCGTTCTCGATCAGACGGATGCGCGCTTCAAGCCTGGCATCTCGGGGCAGGTCACCGTGATCGTGGACCGCATACCGGACGCAGTCACCATCCCCGCACAGGCCATGTTTCAGAAATCGGGACAGAATGTGGCCTACGTGTGGCGCGGCACCCAGTTCGAGGAACGCGCGATTGAGGTTGCAAGAAGAAGTGGCGACAAGATCATGATCGCCAAGGGCGTCAGCGCCGGAGAGCAAGTGGCGCTGAGAGATCCGACGGCGAAGGAGTAGACGGAGCCAGACGTGAAGACGCGGCGAGCCATCACGTGGGCGGTAATAGCCGTCGTGCTGTGCGCCGTGGTGGGCGTGGTAGCGGCGGTGCGCCGCGCATCGCCGGCCACCACGGAGAACGACGTTCCGACGGCCCACGTCAAACGCGGCGATCTCGACATGAAAGTGCTCCTGACCGGGGAGGTACGCGCCAGCCACTCCGAAATGCTGATTGCGCCTCCGATTGGTGGAGGATCTCTGCAGATCACGCATTTGCTGCACACCGGTGCTCCCGTCAAGAAAGGCGAACTGGTGATGGAATTCGATCCCAGCGAGCAGCATTTCAAGCTGGATCAGAATCGCTCGGAGTTGTTGCAGGCGGAACAGGAGATCACCAAAGCCAAGGCTGATGCAGCGGTCGTGGCGGCTCAAGACAAAGTCGCGCTGCTCAAAGCGCGGTTCGACGTGCGCCGGGCAGAGTTGGACGTGCAGAAGAACGAACTGGTCAGCACCATCGATGCGCGCAAGAACGATCTCGCCCTGGAACAGGCCAAGCGAGTGCTGGCCGAGTTGGAGCAAGACGTGAAGTCGCGCAGCGCGTCCAATCAGGCTACCATCCTGCTGGCCCAGGAGAAACGGAACAAGGCAAAACTGGCTATGGACCAGGCCCAGGGAAACATCGACAAGATGCGGGTTACGTCGCCCATGGACGGCCTGGTTGCGCTGGAAAAGAACGAGGGAGCGATGGGGGGATTCTGCTCTTCCCGGGCCATGTCGCTGCCGGAGTATCGCGAAGGCGACCAGGTAGAGCCCGGCAGAACCGTGGGGCAGGTGATCGATGCCGAGAGATATGGAACTGAGCGCGAAGGTCGGAGAACTCGAGCGCAACAACATTAAAGAGGGGCAGTCCGTCGACATTCAGCTCGATGCGTTTCCCGGTAACATCTTCCATGGCACCGTGAAAACCGTCGGCGGCGCGAACAGCGCGCAGATTCTGGGACGACGACACCAGCACCAAGTTCGAAGTTACCGTCAAGTCTCGCACCACCGATGCGCGCATGCGGCCAGGACTGACGGCCCACATTTTCATCAACGGCGATCCGCGCAAAGACGTGCTCTACGTGCCGCGCCAGGCGCTGTTCCTGAAAGAAAACAAGCGCATCGTCTATGTGCGCAATGGCAGCAGCTTCGAGCCGCGCGAAGTGAAGATTCAGGCTGAGAACGAGAGTCGCGCTGCCATCGAAGGCATCAGCGCCGGCACCGAAATCGCCTTGATCGATCCGACAGCGCCAAGAAAGGCAGCGACCGCCGGCGCTTCCTCGCCCGCCGGCGGCGGAGGCGCTCCGTAATGGCGACGGTCGCGTCCGCTTCCCACGCACGCCTGCTGCATGGCTACCGGCAGTGGCTTCCCGATATGCAACTGGGGCTGCAGAACCTGCTGTTGCACCGGCTGCGCTCATTGCTGACCATGCTGGGAATGATTTTTGGCGTCGCGGCCGTGGTCTCGATGCTCTCGATCGGCGCGGGCGCACGGCAGAAAGTGATGGCTCTGATCGAGCAGATGGGCGTCCACAACCTGATCGTGGAAGCGAAAGAGACTACCGAGTGGCAGGCGCATCAGAAGGTCCGCAAGATTGTCTCAGGGACTGTCCTTTCAGGACTATCGCGTGATTCGCGACGATGTGAACGACATCGTGGCGGCCACTCCGCAGAAAGCGGATGACTCTCTCGAAGACCATTCCGAAAGCGCAGCAGGATCCGCCGACGGTGTACGGAGTCAATCCAAACTACCTGCAGATCGCGGGACTGCATGTGCTGCAAGGCCGATTCTTCAATGAGGACGAAGAAACCCGGGGCGCAGCCAGTCGCTGTGCTGGGCGCGGCGGCCCGGTCGAGCCTGTTCGGGTCCGCCGATCCGGTCGGCCAGTACGTGAAGGCCAACGAAACATGGTTCCGCGTAATTGGAGTGGCATCGCCGCAACTGAGTTCGCAAACCGAAGTGGCGGGAGTGCCCACGCAGGATCTCAACAACATCATGTACGTCCCGCTGAACTCGGCGCTGCTTCGACTGGAGGACAACTACAGCGACGTGCGCGATGAGATCGACGGAATCTATCTGAACATCCGCGACAACGCCGATATGGCCTCCGTGGCGCAGGTGGTGCGGGCGATCCTGGATTCGTCGCATCATTCCGCCGGCGATTTCAGCGTGATTGTGCCGGCCGAACTGCTGGCCGAGCAGAAGCGGACGGAGCGCCTGTTCAACGCCGTCATGGTAGCGATCGCCTCCATTTCCCTGCTGGTGGGCGGGATTGGGATCATGAACATCATGCTGGCCAGCATTCTGGAGCGCACGCGGGAGATTGGCGTGCGCCGCGCCGTGGGCGCGCGGCAGTCCGACATCATTCGCCAGTTCGTGGTCGAGGCCATGCTGATTTCCTTTGTGGGCGGAAGCTTCGGCATCGTGTTCGGCTTTGTGATGTCGCGTCTGATCGCGTGGCTGGCCGGATGGTCGACGATCGTGACGCTGAGTTCCATCCTGCTCGCATTTATCGTCTCGATTACGGTTGGGCTGGTTTTCGGAATTTATCCTGCTGTCAAAGCCGCACGTCTGGATCCGGTCGAAGCAATTCGCTGGGAGTAGGCGGCGCGGCCTTCTTCACGCTTCACGGCTCGAGCCAACAACACCTTGGAGGAATTGAGGAATGAACTATTCTCGCCTGGGGCTTCTCGCTTGCCTTCTGCTGCTTTTGACTGTGTTCATCCCGCCCTGCCGGGCGCAACAGCACGAAGGATTCCGCGATTTCGCCACGCCCCAACTCCGCTCCGACAAACTGGGCGCGCCGGAGCATCTGCAGGAACTATGTGGCCGACGGGAAACTGACGACTCAGCCTGCGGGATGCGGTCGTGCTCACGCTGGAAAACAACAGCTTCGTGAGGATTCAGGAGACGCAGGTGGAGTTTTCGAAATTCGCGCTGCTGGGAGCGCACTCAGCCGTTCGATCCATTGCTGACGAGTTCGTACAACGTCAACAGCACCACGAGTCAACCCTTCAGCCAACTGCAAGGAACCGGAACCGCACCCACCGTCAACTCCACGACGCAATTCGCGCAGTTCAACTACGCGCAGACGTTTGAAACCGGCACCAACGTGCAGGCATGGCTCAACAGCAACAACAATTACACCAACAACTCGTTCAATATTTTCAATCCCTACATCAGTTCGACGCTGAATTTCCAGTTCACGCAGCCATTGCTGAAGAATGGCGTGGCTGTTCGCCAATCGAGCACCGCTGGTGATCGCGCGACGCAATCTCGAGCAGTCGCGCGCCAACTTTGCCGCGGAAGTGAACAACAATATCTTGCAAGCGGTCGGACAGTACTGGTCGGTGGTGGAAGCGCGCGGCAACCTGGAGGTTGCGCGCAGGTCCATGGATGCAGCCGAGGCCACGTACAAGCACGACAAACGGGCACTGGAACTGGGCGCGTTGCCACCGCTGGACATCTACCGGTCGGAGTCGCAGGTCGCATCGCGGCGAGTGCAGGTCATTCAGAGCGAATATGCGCTCAAGCAAGCAGAGGATGCGCTGCGCATGACCATTGGCGCCGATCAGGATCCTAATATTCAAGCTCTCGACCTTGAACTCACCGAAAAGCCGGAACCGGAGGGCGAACTGCGCACCATCGATGCCGCCACCGCGCTGCAACAAGCGCTGACCAAGCGGCCGGAGTTTGACGCGGCCCATGCCGCTCTGGCCAACGACCAAACCCGCATTCGTTTGGCGCACAATCATCTGTTGCCGGAACTCGACCTGACCGCGCAGTACGCCAGTAACGGGCTGGGAGGCACGCAGTTCACCAGCGCTGGCCAGAAGGTCACGAGTTCTTCGCTGAATCAGCTCTTCGGTTTCAACTATCCGACCTATTTCGCACAGTTGTCGTTGAGCTCTGCCCCTGAAGAATCGGGGGGCCAAGGCGGAGATGGGAAACGCGCTGGTATCGCGCCGCAGTGATTTGTACAACGAGCGGCAACTCCGCGAACAGGTCACGCTCGACGTGAGCAACGCTGTCCACCAACTTGAACAGGCGAAGCTGAGCATCGCCGCCGGCAAAGAAGTCGCTGGACCTGGCCAAGAAGACCATGGCCGCGGAACAGCGCAAGTATGAATTGGGCTCAGAGACGATCTTTTTTGTGCTCGAAGCGCAAACCGAACTGGCCAGCGCCGAGCTGAGCCTGCTGCAAGCTGAAGTCAACTATCAGCTGGCTGTGGCCGGGCTCGATCATGCCACCGGAGAACTGCTGGAGCCCTATCACGTGCAGATCGCGGAACCTCAGTCACTAGCGCTGTCTCAGGCGGTGTGTTTCTGGCGGCACGGGTATCTTTCCCACGCCTGTCAAAGGAAGTAAACTATTATCCCGGCAGTGCGAAAGTGGCGGAATTGGCAGACGCACCAGACTTAGGATCTACTTTCAGTGGGGTCTAGACTATTTGAAGTGACCGACATCCACTCAAAAGAAGCTCATACCCGCCGCCGATTCCGAGCTACCTTACGGTGGTTGGCGGGACTGATCCTCATAGCGATTGTTGGTAGCTGGCTCTTCTTGTACATCGACTCCGTCTATCAGCGTCGGCGCGCCGAGTCCCTGTTTGCGGACTTGAAATCCCTTGACTTCTCGACCGCTGGTTTTGCTGAAGTTCAGGACATCATGATTCGAAACGGGGCAAGGGCGGGGTCCAAGTGCGACCCACAGAATTGCACGTTTCGACTGCAGATCATGAGCCGGGTGCCACACATTCCGTTACCAGACAGAATGGCAATATTTTACTATGCGACTCTTCCTTACATCGGACTCCGTTGGTGGGTTGTTTATGCGCAGTTTGAGGTGCGAGACGGAAAGCTGGACAGAAGTGACGCGGGCGTCTGGGATAATAGGCTGGAACGCGTGGACCACGATGCGTATCGCCAGCGGGCCCTCGGATATGGAGTCATGACTCAGAGAGACGCGGCGAGCTTTAAGAAGGGCCCGTGCAGCAGTCAGGAATACCAGGTGTGGGTGAATCACGGCGGTTTCCACCTTCCCATTTATGCGCTCGACACTTGTGTCGTGCAGTCCGCCGGGATACCGGTGAAACGGGCGTTTGATGTTCACCTGCGGTGTCTCAACGGTCTCTTTCGCAGTTGCAGGTTCGACGACCTTGCTCCATCGGCATGGGCTGACTATTCCGCGAAAGATGGCACAGGCACCGGTAACCCGCAGAACTAACCTTGAGTAGCCTTGTAAAGAACCGCTTGGCTTTGACGGTGGTTGGCGAAACATCGCCATTACACTCATTGACCCCGGTTCTTGCCTCCACCTTGAGGCTCACTTTGCGAAGTTGCTCAGGTGATTGAAGCAAGCGTGGAACGCGACGCGGTGGTCCAGCATCTGCATTGCGTGCGCGAGTTCGTGCAGGACAGTGTCGCGGGCTTCAGCGTCGTCTGTCATAAACCTCGGGACGAGGAACTTCTCTTTCGTTTCGTGAATGCAACCACCAGCAAGACGTTCGTGGTCTCGCAGTGTGATTGTCCAGTCTCCCAGACCGACCTTCTGAGCTAGCGAACGCGCTTGAGCAAGGACAGCGTAGCAGTCGATGCCTCTCTGTAAGCATTCGAACGCCTGTTCCTGATGTTCTCGGTGCGAGCCGAATTTGAGTATTTTTGGCACTCGTTGGCTTCAGAAAGAGCGAGCTGCAGAACCTGCTATGCTTGCAGTTAGCGGACGGATGGCTGAGGCTGTTCGCTGGTGCGACGAAGAACGGCAAGGCTCGCGCAGTGAAGTTGCCTGATGACGTGAACGAAGCGCTGACGGTATGTGCAAAGGGCAAGGCGCCGGATGCGTACCTATTCACGTGGAAAGACGGTTCTCAGATTCGTGACTTCCGCGGCGCTTGGGCGAAAGCAACAAAAGCAGCGGGAGTACCGAATCTAATCTTTCACGACCTGCGGCGCTCAGCGGTGCGACGCATGCGAAAGAAGGGCGTGCCGACGGCGACGGCGATGCAGATTACGGGACATCTCACGCGAATGGTGTTCGACAACTACGACGCTGCCAACGCAGATGACGTAGCGGAAGCGGCGAAGATTCTATGATGAACTGGCCTAAATCTGGCCTGAAACGATGCGGGCGTGGCGGAACTGGCAGACGCGATGGCCTTAGGAGCCATTGTCCTCACGGACTTGCAGGTTCGACCCCTGTCGCCCGCACCACTAACACACTGTTCTTAGGATCTGGCGGGTAAAACCGTGGGGGTTCGAGTCCCCCCTTTCGCACCAACCCTTCATGACCACGTCCCCCTTTCCACTTCCCGAGGAATTTAACGCGGCGTCCTACTTCGTGGACCGCCACATCGACGAGGGCCACGGCGACAAGGTGGCCATCGAATGCGGGGACCGCCGGGTCACCTATCGCCAACTGTTCGAAATCGTGAACCAGGTTGGGAACGCTCTCAAGATGCTGGCGGTGCGGCCCGAGGAACGCGTCTTCCTGCTCCTGCTGGACACGCCGGAATTCGCGGCCAGCTTTTTCGGGGCGATCAAGATCGGAGCCGTGCCCGTCCCCGTCAACACGCTGCTGAAGCCGGCCGACTACGAATTTCTGCTCCACGACTCGCGGGCGCGAGTTGTGATTGTCAGTGAATCGCTCTTCCCCCAACTGCAGGCCATTCCGCCGGAGAAACTCGGCTCCGTGGAGAAGATCATCGTGGTGGGAGGCTCGCACCGAGCGGGCACACTCTCGTTTGACGCGTGGATTCGCAACTGCTCCATCGGTCTCGACGCAGCCCGCACCAGCAAGGATGATGCCGCCTTCTGGCTGTATTCTTCGGGAAGCACCGGTCGGCCGAAAGGGTGCGTGCATCTGCACCACGACATGGTGGTGTGCGCGGAACGCTATGCGAAAGCGATACTCAAGGCCTCGGAGAGCGACCGGTTCTTTAGTGTGGCCAAGCTATTTTTCGCCTACGGTCTGGGCAACGGACTCTATTTTCCGCTGGCAGTGGGGGCGACCAGCATCCTGCTGCCCGGCCCTCCCAAGCCGCAAAGCATTTTCGATGTAGTGGAGCGCTTCCGCCCCACGCTCTTTTTCTCTGTGCCTTCGAACTACGCGAAGTTACTGGGGCATTTGCCGGACGCGGGGCGCGGCCCAGATTTTTCGTCGGTTCGGCACGCGATTTCGGCGGGCGAATGCCTTCCGGCTGCCATCTTTCACCGCTTCAAAGAGCGCTTCGGGGTTGAGATTCTCGATGCCATCGGGTCCACGGAGGCCCTGCATATGTTCATCGCCAACCGTCCGGGAGCAGTCCGGCCGGGGTCCAGCGGCACCATCATTCCTGGATTTGAAGCGCGCATCGTGGACGAAAATAATCAGCCCGTCGTGCCCGGCGAAATGGGCGACTTGATCATCAAGACCGACGCCGCCTGCGCCTGCTACTGGAACCAGCACGAAAAAACGAAAGACACGATCAGCGGCCACTGGCTTCGCACCGGCGATCGTTATTATCAAGACGCCGACGGATACTTCTGGTACGCAGGCCGCTCCGACGACATGCTGAAAGTCAGCGGCACCTGGGTCAGCCCGGTTGAAATCGAGAACCAACTTCTCGAACATCCCGACGTGCAGGAAGCGGCGGTCGTCGGGCGGAAAGATGAAGACGACCTGGTGAAAACGGTGGCTTGCGTTGTCTTGCGTGACGGCAGAGCCGGAAATTCCGAAGTCGCGTCGGAACTGCAACGGTTCGTTCTGGAGCGCCTTCCCGTGTTCAAGCGGCCACACCGGATCGAGTTTTTTTCGGAACTCCCGAAAACCGCGACCGGCAAACTGCAACGCTACAAGCTGCGTCAGGCGCCGTTCGGAGGATGATGAACGATCAGCAATTACTGCAAGAGGCTCTCGCCGAAGCGCGGAAAGGACTGAGCGAAGGCGGGCTGCCAATCGGTTCAGTTCTGGCGAACATGCAAGGGCACATCGTGGCCCGGGGACATAATCTGCGGGTGCAGAGCGGAGATCCCACAGCGCACGCCGAAACCGTATGCCTCCGCAATGCAGGCCGCCGGAGAGACTGGGCGGAGCTGACCCTGGTCAGCACTCTGAGTCCCTGCATCATGTGCACCGGCACGGCCCTGCTGTTTCGTATCCCCCGCGTCGTGATTGGAGAAAATCGCAACTTCCTGGGGGCGGAGGATCTGTTCCGGCAGCGCGGGGCGAGCGTCGTCGTTCTCGACGACGCGGAATGTATTCAGATGATGCGCGAATTCATCAGCGCGCATGCAGACCTGTGGAATGAAGATATTGGCAAGTGACGTTGAGCTACCGGCGTGTCCTCAGCGCGGGGACGGAAGATGCTGGTCTGGCTTTGGCGGAGGCGCGGCCTCGCTGGTGGGAAGCGTGTTTTTCAAATCCCACTTGCACAAGGGACAGCGGGTCGAAACCGAATAGACAATTCGGCCAAACGCTACGCATTCGGGATTCGGACAAGCTCTCATCTCGACCTCCAGACCACTGCGGCAGCGGAGCCTGCGTATTCCGGAATCGTCCGGGGCATTAACGGTCACACTAGCACGAAGCTCAAACCCTCATGAGCTTCTTTTCCGTTGCCACCGATTCGATTTTCTTCTCGCCGATCTCCCAGGCCTCGTGATAAGACTCCGCGCAAGTGTTGTACAATCCCACCCCAATCGAACTTGCCTGGCGAAGGAGCGGCCCGGCACATGGAGCCAGCCCCGTCTGAACTTTCTCCGACCACCGACTACGGAGCTGTTGGCTTAACAGTCTTTCTGAAAAATTCGCTTTTGGAGACCTCAGGGGCTAGGCCCTCACAAAAAACAGGGGCTTTATCGAAGCGCTGAAAGCGTTGCGCCACCCAAGAGCGGATTTGGCCGGCTTTGCCGGAGGCGGGTCTTCAGCCAACGCTTAAGCGAGACCCAGATTGTCAGCCGCGGTATCGACAATTGCCTTGCCGATGCTCAGCGAGGCTGTGGCCGCCGGCGACGGCACGTTGAGCACGTGCAGCACCTTGCCCGAGGGTACGAACTGGAAATCGTCGACCAAAGCGCCGTCGGGCTTGAGGGCTTGCGCGCGTACCCCGGAGCCACCAGGCACAAAATCTTTCTCTCCTACTTCCGGAAGCAACCGCTGCAACGCGCGGACGAAGGCAGCCTTCGAAAATGACCGGTGCCATTCGTCGAGACCATTCCGCCAGTGCTTCCTTGCCATGCGCCAGAAACCGGGAAAGGCGAGTGCGGAAGCGAGGTCGCGCACGCTGATGTCGGTGTGACGGTAGCCTTCACGCGCCAGTGCGAGGACAGCGTTCGGCCCGGCATCCACCCTGCCGCTAATGCGCCGGGTGAAGTGCACCCCGAGAAAGGGAAAGCGCGGATCGGGCACGGGATAGATCAGGGCGCGCACCAGCGAGGCGCGCTCGGGCACCAGGTCGTAGTACTCGCCGCGAAACGGCACGATCATCACCCCGGGCTCGTCTCCCGCCATTCGGCTGATGCGATCGCTGAATAATCCTGCGCAGTTGATGAGCGAAGTGGTGGAGAACGCACCCTGTGAGGTTTCGACCACAATTTCGCTGGCCAAGCGGCGGATGCCAGTGGCGGCTGCCGAAGTCCGCACGATGCCGCCCACGGCGGAAATCAGTTCCGCATATTTCTCGCAGACTACGGCGTAGTCGGTGACTCCCGTCGAGGGCACGACCAGGGCCTGCAGTCCGCTGGCGTGGGGCTCAATTTCACGCAATTCCTCCGGCCCGATCAGGCGCAGGCCGGTCAGGCCGTTAGCTTCTCCGCGTGTGCGCAATTCTTCCAGGCGGGGGAGTTCGTCGGCGTGGGTGGCAACGATGACTTTGCCGCAGACGTTGTGGGCAATTCCATGCTCGCGGCAAAACTCGATCATAGCCGCCGCACCAGCGAGACAGAGCCGTGCCTTCATGGAGCCGGGCTTGTAGTAAACGCCGGAGTGGATGACCCCGCTGTTGTGTCCGCTCTGATGGCGGGCCACGCGGTCCTCTTTTTCGAGAACCAGGAGACGAAGATGGGGAAAGCGGCGCGTGATTTCGAGGGCAACCCCGAGACCTACGACACCGCCGCCGATGATGATTACCTGAAAGCGAGAATCGGTCATTGAGCTTGTGACCGCGGGCGGGGCAGGCCGGGTCCCAGCCGATCACCTCCCGCAAGCTGCTAGTTTACGATGAGAATCACCTGGGTGCTCTGTCCCACGTCGGCGGGCGTTCCCGGGGAGGTGCCGGTCACCGTAATCTGATAGGTGATGGGCTGCTTGCCGATCGGAGGCGGTGTCCCGCCGGCACTGACCCCGCCACAGGAAAGCAAGGACAACATCAGGAGTACGAGCATCGCGACGGCCCCACATCCAAGTGTCTTGCATTTCGCAAAACGAGCGCGCACTCTACTCCAACTCATCACGATTCCCGGCATCAGCAACCACAGCGCGTAGAACATCGAATGATGGGTGAGCGTCCGCAGGCCCGCCGCCTTCGCTGTGGTGGAAATGCTCATCACCACATCCACCGCGGAGTTTCCGGGAGTTACTGGCGCGGACGGACTGAATCCGCATTGCGCTTGAGCGGGCAGCCCGGCGGAGCAGGACAGGGTCACGGCACCGTTGAACGAAGCCCCTACGGGCTGGACCCTCAAGTTGTAAGGACCGGAGATCTGGCCGGCAGTCACGGTTTGGCTCGGGGTCGAGGAGGTGACCAGAAAACTGTCCGCCACGGTCAGAGAGACGGTGAAGGAATGGCTGGGCGCGCCGGTGATGTCATGGGTGGCGATATTGATGTTGTAAGTGCCCGCGCTGGCGTTGTTGGGAACATTGACCGTCGCGATGAGATCCGTGGTGCCTCCGATGGGGACGGTGATGGGGTTGGCGGGAGAGAGCCCACACATGGAGCCTGACAGAGCAGTGGCGTCGCAGGTGGCATTGACCTTTCCGCTGTAGAACGTGGAGGCGACGAGCTTGAGGTTGGCCGTGCCTTGACGGCCCGGAGCGAGCGAAATCGTCTGAGTCCCTGAGATGGAGTAGTCGCCAACGTTGAAAGCCACCTCGATAGAATGCACGACGGACCCGGAGGTGCCGGTCACGGTGACTGAATAGCTGCCCGCAGCGAAGCTGGTACCGTTGATGGTGAGGGTCGCGGTCGTTGGAAATGAACTCACCGACGTGGGGCTGACGCTGCAACTGCCGATCGTAGTCGAGCAACTCAAGCTGACGGTACCACTGAATCCGTCCTGCGAAGTGATCGCGAGGGGCGCATGGGTGCCGGTGCTGCCGGCATTGACCTCGGGGAACGCGGCGGGCGGGGTCAAAATGAAGTCTGGGTTAGAGGTGACGTTCAGGGTGAACGACCCGGTCAGCGTCGCTGGAGCCCCTTCAGCCGTGGCCTGCAGGGTTACGGGATAGTTGCCTACCGCGGTTTCTGCCGGTACGGTCACGCTGGCCGTCATGTTCACCGGAGTGGTGGGAGTGGGGTAGACGGTGTTCGAGGGCGTCAGTGCGCAGTTTGCGTTGGTGATGTCTGAGGTGCAGCCAACGGTGACGCTCTGATTGAACGATCCCGCAGCCGTGACCTGAAAACTCACAGGCGAGGATGTGGTTCCTCGCGGGACGGCTACGCTCGCGGGTGACGGCGAGGTCATGTCAAAGCTGATTATGTGCAGCGTTACCGGAAAGTTCCTGGTGACGTGTTTCGTGTCGGATCCGACTGCCTGCACCTTGAAGCTGTAGTCGCCGGCCGCACCTCCTACTGTAATCGTGAAGGGCGTTTTGTTTACGGGAATCAACGTTAAGGGCAAGGGCGAGCACGTGCTGGGTACCGTCGAACCCGTGCAGCTTAGGGTTACGCTGCTGGTATAACCGTTTAGCGCGGTAGCGGTGCCGTTGAAGGTGGCGGTCCGTCCTAGAAAGACCGTCAGTGGCGAGTTGGAGACCGACATCCGGACGTCCGGGGTAATGACCAGGTTAAATTGCCACATGCCACGGCCATAGGTGGAAGCCCGTAGCAGTTGCTGGCCCCCGGATGCGAAGACTCCCAGCGCGGTGACCGCAACATTGGGCAGATACCCCGGCAGTTTGGTGCTGGGGAGCGGTCCCAGTTCGATCCAACTGGCGGCGGAGGTCGAACTCGCAAATACGCCGACGTCGGTTGCGACATACACCTGTGACAACCCGGGATAGACGACCACCGCGTTCGCAGGGGAGTCGGGCAGGTTCCCGGTGAAGTCGGTCCAGGCGGCTCCGGCGTTCGTAGTCTTCCAGACATGGCCGGAGCCTCCGGTAAAGCCCATCACGGTCACGTAGGCGGTACCGCCCGTGATATCGGACAAGTCGGCTGCGACGCTCGAGATCGGGAACTGGTTCGGATTGATGTTGCCTTGCGGGCCGTTGTCGGTGACGTCGGTGAATGCGGGAACGCCAGCCGAGGCGTCGGTGGTAACCCAGATGTGACCGCCCGTAGGCGTGCCGAGGGCCCCGTCCAGCGGGCCGAGTCCGCTGGTGGCAGCGTAAATGACGCCAGAGCCTTGGTCGTCCGTCTGGCCTGCGGCAGCCAGAGCGCTTACCTGATTGACTTCCCTTCCCGAACAGGTGCCTGAACCCAGCGTGTCGAAGTTCGGGCTGAGCGCGATGAAGGCGCCGCCGGCGCGAGGGCCGCGCCATACGCGGCAGGTTCCGACCAGCATTGCCGTCGATGAATGCGGGTCAAGAATGTAAGGAAAATAAAAAGCGCCATCGTCGCCGCCCACCGTGCTGCTGGTCACCACCGAGTGGAAGCCGCTGTTGGTGCAATTCACCCCGCTGGTGCAGAGTTGAACCGCGAGGCCGCCGGGAGGAACATCCGGGTTGGAGGCATACCAGTTTGAGGGCGCGCCGGGATCGATGGCGTTGTAGCCGCCGTCGCCGCCGAGCACATTCACCCAACTCGGATTCGTCGTCGCCTCGCTGCTTGCGGGCGAGCCGTTGTCCTGGGTTCCACCCAGCACGGTGTCCTGGTCGGTTGGGTGTTGTGAGAAGCTGACGAATTGCGTCATCGGCCCCAGATTCTCGTTGAGATCGTCAAACTGATTCGTGCCCGAGCACGCGCCGCTATTGAGTCCAGCAAAACCATCGAGCGCGCGGTAGATGCCCCCGTCATTGGCGAAGAACATCAGGGCGTTGCCGGAGTCGCCGCCCGAAGTGGGGATCATATAGGCCAGGGCGTGCTGGTCCGGATGCACGTGGGAAGGCGCGGCGGTTGGAGCACATCCGTAAACGTGGGTAAGGTTCATGAAGGGAGAGGCCGCGCAGGTCGGATTCTGCGCTGAATTGATGCGGCACTTGTAGAGATTGATGGCTCCGGCGTACAAGTCCGTAGTGGCTCCATTCGGCACCGCCAGAAGTTCCAGGTTGTAGGAACCCTGTTGCACGCCGCAGCCATAAACGTCGCCGCAATTCGTGATGCCTGTGTTGGAAATCGAAGTCCACGACGCGCCGCCGTTCAAGCTTTGCCAAACGCCCCCATCGACGATGCTGCCGGTGGGGGAAAAGTAAATGAACCACGCATACATTTCGTTGCGTCCCGGAACGACTGTGATCTCGGCGCGATAGAGCGGGCAGGAGCGATTGTTGGACGTGGACTGCGGCGGGCACGCGGCCGCAGCAAGCATCGCCCCGCCGGGCTGCAGGGCGAGACGGGTCCAGTGCGTGCCATCCGGAGAGGAGTAGAACCCGTGGTAGCGGATGGCGGCGAAGAACTGCCCAGTGACTGTCGTTGTAGACGACGGAAGTCGCCGAAGTGGCATCGGTTGCGCCGCCAGGATCGACCAGCGCGTCATAAGTCCATGTCAGCCCGGCATCGAGCGAAGTGTAGAGACCGCGCGTAGTATTGGCGGTCACCGCGCCGTCCGTCATACCTTCCGAGGTGGTGGCCATGGCGGCCACCGCAGTGTTCGCTTGCCCGGCGGCTGCGCTGAACGCCATCCGCGTTCCACCCAGGCCGCTGAAGGATAACGCGCCGCTGTTGGCCGTCCGAATCAGGTTCCAGTCGGTGCCGGCGTTGGTCGAGCGCAGGATGCCAAGACCGAAATACGAGTCGCCAGAATTATTGGCTTCGCCGGTGGCGGCGAGAATCACTGTCCTTGCGGGGTCGGTGTTACCGGGCTGGATGGCGATCGCGCCGATCGAGAGCGTGGCTTGATCGTCGGACAGAGGAGTCCAGGCCACGCTGCTGGCCGTGTTGATGGCGGCGTTGGTCGACTTCCACACTCCGCTTTGCGCGCCCCCGATGTAGACTGTGTTCCCGCTCGGGTCGGCTGGATCGATGGCGACGGCGGTGGCGCGTCCCGTGACTTGGTGGTAGTCCTGCGTGCCGTTGCCAGTGGCATCGGAAGCCAGAGGCATGGGACCCAGGGAGAGCCAGGATCCCGAGGAGAGCGAGATTGCTCCGTTGGCGCCAGCCGCTGCCGCGAACGCTGCCGCACGCTGCGCCCGCATCTGCAGCTTGGCTTGATAGGCCCGGCGCCGCAGTTCCGCGGAGGCTTTTCCGTGCACAAGACGGCCGCGAAAGAACCATTCGTTGCGCTCTTGCACGTGATCGGCGTCGGAATCGGGAACGGGGTTTAGGGGAGCGGCCTGCTTCGCGCCTTGGGCCTGCACAATCGAAACCACACAAGAACAACTCAGGGCGAGCCCTAACGCTCGCAACGAGCGAAGGAGACGACGGCTGGACATGAGGACCTCGCTCACCTGCCAGTATCGGAAGCAGACGCGGGCGAAGCAATGCAAAACGTGCGGGGCGGGCTGGCAACGGACCACTTTGGGAAAAGCTGTTTTGCGAGGGCCGACGCCACGAGTTGCGCTCTGACTGTACAATCTGTTTTTCGTGGTTGGTTTCGATGAAGGGGGATGGCAGGAGTGGAACGAATGGCCGGGAATGCGTGGCTTGTCCGCTCCAGTTTGGTGGCGGCGGTCCTTATTCTGAGCGCTGTGTCGGTGTGGCCCCAGGAGAAGGCCAATGCTTCGGAATTGGTTGTGGCGGCGGCGGCCGATTTGAGCACGGCGCTGAAGCAGATCGGCGACGCCTACGAGAAGAACACCGGCGTGAAAGTGAAATTTTCGTTCGGCGCCTCCGGGGCCCTCACCCAGCAGATTCAGAATGGGGCTCCGTTCGATGTGTTTTTTTCTGCGGATATGGATTACCCGCGCCAACTGATTGCGGCAGGCGAAGCCGACGACGCCAGCCTGTATCAATACGCAGTCGGAAAGCTGGTGCTCTGGGTGCCAGCGGATTCGTCACTCGACCTTGAACACCAGGGCATGAACGTTCTGCTCGATCCTTCGGTAAAGAAGGTTGCCATTGCCAACCCGCAGCATGCTCCGTATGGCCGGGCCGCAGTGGCGGCCTTGAAGCACGCCGGGGTGTACGATCACGTTGCGGATCGCCTGGTGCTGGGCGAAAACGTGGCGCAAGCGGCGCAGTTCGTGGAGTCGGGCAACGCGCAGGTGGGATTCGTGGCGCTGGCCCATGCGGCCGCGCCGGGAATGCAAGGCAAAGGCAAGTATTGGGAAGTTCCGGCGGAGTTGTATTCTGCGCTGGCGCAGGGAGCGGTAGTGCTGTCGCACTCGCAGCATAGGAAGGAAGCGACGGAGTTCGTGGAGTACATCAAAACGAAAGAGGCGGCAGAGGTGCTGCGGAAATACGGCTTCACCGTGCCGCAGATTTAAGAGAAGTAGGGCCGGCATCTTGCCGGCTGTCCCGGGGGCGTCCCGCCCTCGCACCCCGATAGCGAGAAGCAGTTTCGAGGTACGCACGAGAACTATGGCGATCGACTGGCAAGCATTCTGGCTGACGCTGCAACTGGCAATCACGGTATCGGCGCTGTTGCTGGTCCTCGGTCTGCCGATCGCTTACTGGATCGCCTTCTCCCGCTGGCGCTGGAAGTTTCTGGTGGAAGCGGTGGTGGCGCTGCCGATCGTGCTTCCACCGACCGTGTTGGGATTCTACGTTCTGGTCGCGCTCGGACCGCGCAGCCCGCTGGGACGCTGGTGGATCGCGCTCACCGGTCACACGCTGGCTTTCACCTTCAGTGGTCTGGTGATTGGTTCGATCCTCTATAGCCTGCCTTTCGCGGTGCAGCCTTTTGCCGCCGTCGTTCGCCGGCGTGGATCGCAAGCTGATTGCGGCTTCGGCGACTCTGGGCGCTTCCCGACTGCGAACTTTCTTTCGGGTCATTGCGCCCCTCTCCGTTCCCGGACTGATTACCGGCACCGCCCTCAGCTTTGCCCACACCATGGGAGAATTCGGCGTCGTGCTGATGGTCGGCGGAAACATTCCGGGCGTCACGCGCACGGTCTCGATTGATATCTTTGATCGCGTGCAGGCCTCCGACTACGCCGCCGCCAATCAGACCGCGCTGCTGTTGCTCGCGTTCAGCTTTGCCGTGCTGGCTGTCGTGTACGGCATGAACCGCAAAGCGTGGGTGATCGGACCCGTAAAATAACTGCGTGATGAGCGATCTCGCACACCGATGAGTCCGCGACCGTTGCCGTTGCGGCCATCCCTCGCGCCGGATAGAAATCCAGCCCGGCCGCTGCTCGCCGCCCGATTTCGGCAAGCGCTTCGCGCGCAGGCCCGGGAGTTTGCGCTGGAAGTCGAGTTTCAAGCTGCGCCGGGATTCACCATCTTGTTTGGCCCATCCGGAGCGGGCAAAACGACTCTGCTCGACTGCGTTGCTGGACTTGGCCACGCCCGACTCGGGACGCATCGCACTCGGCGACCGCGTCCTATTCGATGCCGCACAGCGCACCGATCTTCCCGTGGCGAAGCGGCGCGTCGGATACGTCTTTCAAAGCCTCGCCCTGTTTCCGCATCTGACGGTGGAGCAGAATGTGCAATACGGCCTCACGCATCTGCCGCAGGAGGAGCGGGCGGCACGAACTGTCCGCAATTCTTCAGGCATTTCGAATTCCTCATCTCGCGCGGCACTACCCGCGAGAGATCTCTGGCGGAGAAAGCCAGCGCACGGCGCTGGCGCGAACCCTGGTGACCGATCCCGCCGTTCTGCTCCTGGACGAACCTCTGGCCGCGCTCGACGCTTCGACCAAGGCGAAGATCCTTGATGATCTGCGCCAGTGGAACCAGGCTCACCGCATTCCCATCCTTTATGTCACGCATAGTCGGGAAGAAGTCTTTGCCCTGGGCGAGCGCGTGATCGTCCTCGACGCCGGACGCATCGTGGCCCAAGGCACGCCGCACGAAGTCATAGCAGCGCGCCTCGCAGGAAACGGTCGCGCAGCTCGTCGGCTTCGAAAACATTTTCGACGCCGTGGTGGAGGCGGTACATCCAGAGCGCGGCACCATGTCGTGCCGTCTCGCGGGAGACAGCGGCCCGGTGCTGCTCGAAACCCCGCTGGTGCGGGCAGGCGTGGGCTCGGCATTGCGCGTGGGAATCCGCGCGGGAGACATCCTGCTGGCGACCGCGCCGCCGGTCGGGTTGAGCGCGCGCAACGTAATTCCGGGACGCATCGCCGTCCTAGAACAGCGCGATGTGATTGTATCGCGCGGGTGAAATGCGGGGTCGAGATGGAAGTCCACCTCACCCTGGCCGCGCGCGATTCCCTGCAACTGGCGCCGGGACGGGAGGTGTGGCTGGTGATCAAGACGCATTCGTGCCACTTGATGCAGAAGTAGCCCGCTGGTCAGAAAGGGCGCGGTCCTCGTTTCTGCATTCTAATTTCTGCGTTCCGCATTTCCTCCCGCTCCATCTCGATCACCGCAACCCACTGGCCCTTGCGCTCTTCTGAGAACACAATCCGCCCGCCGAGAATCTGCGCTGCAGCCGCCGGGTGGCAGATCGCGATGGAATCCGAAGAAACGGCGCTTCAGGTCAGTCCAACTTTGCCAGCGATCCAGCAACGGATGCGCGGGCTCATATTTCGTCGAGAAGACCAGCGCGACCTCGAAGTGCGAGCGGAAGTCGGCGGCCGAGAGCACTTCCTCCAAAGAGAAATCCTCGATGCGGACCACCTGCACCGGGCGCGTAATGTAGCCCAGCCAGGGGCGCGCCAGTTCGTCCGACGCCGGCCAGGCCGTCAGCGCGTGCGCCATGGGATAGCGGGCTTCGAGAAAACGCTCTCCATCCTGGTGCAGAACGACGTAATCGCGATAGGCGAGATTGTCTTCCGGCGAGAATCCGTAGGGCGGATTCCAGAACCACGCCGCCATGAAGGCGACGCAACCACCGCGCACAGCCGCGGGCCAATACCGTAATCGTCTGCGCAGTGTGGATACCGCCACGATGATCACCAGCGGAACCGCCGGCAGCATGTAGCGCGCCAGCACCGCGCCGCCGATCAATGCCATGGCCACCACGTAGCACTTTCACGACGACAAGAAATATCATCTGCACCGGAATCGCGATGCGCCCGCGCTCGACGCCGCCGTCTTTCACTGGCAGGCCAGCATCATTGCCAGCAACATCCCGAGCGTCAGCAGCCACAAATGCATGTAGCCGAATGCCTGCCACAGCCGCAGCACCCAGCGCCAGCAGGAATCGCACCGGGTTGAGCGTGGCAGCGACGTTGTAGCGGAAAAACTCCGGATTGCCGAAGACGTATCCGGTGCGGGAGTAGTGATAGGCGTACCACAGCGCCAAGGGCAGTAGCAGGAGCAGAACGGTAGGATGCGGCGGACCAGGCTGTCGCTTCGACGACTCGGCTGCCGGAGCTTCACGAGCCTGCGAAGTCGGCTATCTCCACATTTCCGTCCAGTAGTGCGCTCGACCGCTGCGGCACAACGAAACGCACAACTTCCCAGCAAGCCAAGCCCGGCCGGGGCGAGAATCGCTGTCTCTTTCGCAAGCGCGGCCAGCGAGAACCAGATCGCCACCGCGACCCGCCGATCTTCCAGATATGCGCACAGGCCCCAGAAGATCAGCCCCGCCGCAGCCAGATCCACCTGGGCCAGCGAACTCTGCGCAAAGAAAACCGGATACAACGCCGTACACAACGTGGAGGCGATCGCCACCTGCGTATTCGCCACGCGCTCTGCCAGGCGAAACACTCCCAGCAACGAGAATGCGGCGAGCACCAGCATCGCCGATCGCGTCACCACCGGCGCGTAGCCCACAGCATTTCCACCACAGGGCGATCCAGGCCATCACCAGCGGCGGATGGGCATTCGATACCGTCGTGTGCGGAATCAGGCTTCCGCTCAGCAGCAGGTCGCGGGCGGCGGGAACGTAATATCCCGCTTCGTCCCAGAAGTAAGGCAGCTGCAGCAACGGAACATGCAGCAGAAAAATTCCAACAAAAATGACCGCGAACACCAAGGCTGGATGCGGGCGGGAAGATCGCATGGGAGAAGTCATTCTATCGGTGGAAGCGTCGCACGATGGGGGATCTTTCTGTAGATGTTGATGTTGCTTGCAACGTCTCTCTCGACAGAGTCGGGAATGCTGGCGGCAGAGACGTAGCCAGCTACGTCTCTACGATGGGTCCGCAGTCGCTTAGTGCACCGGCCCTTGCGGACCCATGCGCGGATCGAGTTTGATCTCTCCGAAGGCGCTTTCGTAGCCGGCCACGTTCTGCTGCAGAAGTCCCAGCAGCGCCTTGGCCTGCTGCGGGCTCAGGTAGATACCCTGGAAGTTCTTGATCTCCACATGAGTCTCGGTCTGTTGCTGCAGGGTGCCGAACACCAGGAAGAAGTCCCAGATATTGACGCGCATCTGCACGCTGTTGGCATAATTTTCGCGGTAGTCGGGGGCGTTGGTTAACTTCACGTTGGGTTGCGTCGGATTACTCATAGCTGGAAGTGTAAATGAGTTGGTGCCCGGGAAGGAACGGACCGCCCTGAAGCTTGCGGACGCGTGCCTCGCCAGTGGTGCAACTGACAAAATCTGTCAGGCAGTGATGGTTTGCGGCGGGGCCGAGGAGAGCCGATCGTGTGGTGAATACCGACTTTGGTTTGGCTTTCCACTGAAAACAAAAGACTTACAGGCATGCTCCTCATTACTTTGGGAAGTACCTTATGGCGCACAAAGTGCGATAGAGTTTATGTTCCTCCGTGAAAACGGAGACTGGCGCGGGCTACTTATGACCCAAAATAACGATCACGCGATGATGGAAGAAATCGTCCTTCCGGAGCATCTGCTCCCCTTGGGATCCGTGCTGGGCCAGGGAGTGACGGCGCTGGACCTGTGCATGGTCCTGGCCAAGATTTTTCGCGTGCAATACACCGAAGTCGCGCTGTTGCGACTGGAGGGTGGACTGCTGCGCTTCGTGTTTCCCGGAATACTTGCGGACCACGGGTGCGATTCCTTTGTCCAGCAAAGCGGTGGCGGCGCACACGGCGCTCAGCAAGAAAGCCGGAGATCTTCAACAACTTCGCCCGCGTGAAGCACGCCAGTATCTTTGAAACCATCAAACCTGACGCGAACAATTCCGACGAACCGCCCGCGCCGTCGCCGATTCAGAAGCTCATGTCGGTGCCGATCATGGATCGGGATTCGGCAGTGGTGGGCGTGATCCAGATTTCGCGCAAGGGACTCGATCCGAAGTTTGCCAAGGATTTCAGCCGCGAAGATCTGCACGACCTGGAGTTGGTGGCTGGACTGCTGGCCACCGCTCCCGCATTGCTGGCGAACTAGGCGTCATCTCCTGCAAATCTGAGAGTAAGCCCGGCGCTCTCCCGGGTCGCCGCCTTTCCTTTCTCCGCGCCCTTCGCGAACCCTTGGCGATCTCCGCGGTTCAAGGCTTTTCCCGCCGCGGACGCCGGCGGTTGCCTCAGTCCTTTCAGCGGAACCCGCAGATCCATCCCGGTCATCTCTTTCGGTTCGTCGACACCGAGCATTCCCAGAATCGTCGGTGAAATATCGCGCAGGGATCCGTTGGGCTTCAGTGTGAACTGCTTGGCATTCTCCGAAACCACGATAAACGGCACCGGGTTGGTGGTGTGCGCGGTATGCGGACCGCCAGTCGCGGGATCGATCATCATCTCGGCATTGCCGTGATCGGCGGTGATCAGCATCGCTCCGCCTTTTGCCCGAACGGCAGTTTCAATGCGGCCGAGGCAGGCGTCGACGGTCTCGACCGCCTTGATCGTGGGTTCGATCTTGCCGGAGTGCCCCACCATGTCGGCATTGGCAAAGTTCACGATCATCACGTCGAACGTTCCATCCTCGGTGGCCTTCACCACCGCATCGGCAATGCCCGCCGCGCACATCTCCGGCTTCAGATCGTAGGTCGCGACCTTGGGAGACTGCACCATCACGCGCTCTTCGCCCGGGAACGGAGTCTCCACGCCGCCGTTGAAAAAATAGGTCACGTGCGCGTACTTTTCCGTCTCCGCCACGCGCAGGTTGCGCATGTTCATGCCGCCCATCACGTTGGCCAGAATGTTTGCCATCGACTCCGCCGGAATCACCACCGGCAGGCTGAAACTCTTGTCGTACTGCGTCATGCAGACGTAACGCAGATTCTGGGGCACGCGCTCACGCGGAATCGTGGCATCCAGATCGGCCGCCCCGGGAAGATCGCTGCCGCCCTTGTCGTTTAGCCCGCTGTTGCGGGTGAGAGCGCGCGTGATCTGGCGAACGCGGTCAGCGCGGAAATTGAAACAGATGCAGGCGTCGTCATCCCGGATTGTGGCCAGCGCCTGCCCGCGGCTGTCGGTGCAGACGAACGGAATCACGAATTCGTCGGTGACCCCCTTGTTATAGGAATCCTTCATCCCCTGCACCGGATCGGCCTGCTTGCCGCCTTCGGCATCGGCGAAAACCATGGCGTTATAGGCTTTGGCGATGCGCTCCCAGCGCCGGTCGCGGTCCATGGCGTAGTAGCGTCCGTTGACCGTCGCGATCTTGCCGCAGTTGTACTCGCGCATCTTCTGCTGCAGCTGCTCGAGATATCCCGCGCCGTTGGTGGGTAGAGTGTCGCGTCCGTCCATGAAGGCATGCACGAAAACGCGATCCAGCCCGTTCTGCTTCGCCATCTTCAGCAGGGCGTAGAGATGCGCCTGCTGGGAGTGCACGCCCCCGTCGGAAACCAGCCCGAACAGATGCAATCTGCGTTCCCCAGTACGCGCATGCTTCATCGCGTCCAGCAGCACCGGATGCGAAAACAGTTCCCCGTTCTGGATCATCAGATCGATGCGGGTGATGTCCATGTGCACGATGCGTCCGGCGCCGATGTTGAGGTGCCCGACCTCGCTGTTGCCCATCTGCCCCTCGGGCAGTCCGACGAACGGCCCGCTGGTATGAATCAGGGTGTTGGGATATTCGCGCAGCAGGCGGTCGTAGGTCGGCTTGCGCGCGAGAGCGATGGCGTTGGCCTTGGTTTCGGCTCGGTATCCCCAGCCGTCGAGAATAATGAGAATCAGCGGTTTAGGACGAGACATAAGATCAGCTTCTAGCTCCTGGCTTCTAGCTTGATAAACTCTGCTTCCTCTGACTTGCGGTGTTCTCCGGAGCGAAGCGAAGGACCTATGTAACTCAACTCCCGCCCTCACTTCTGCGGGGAACTGGTCTTCTGCTCGGCCCGCTTCAGGCTGGCATCGACCTGCGCCTGGATTCGCGGGTAGACTGCCCGCATGGTCTCGGCCGTCACCGCAGGCATCTCGTGGAGAAACTTCTGCCCGGCCGGAGACGAATAGAAAGCAGTCAAGGCGTCGATCTCCGACTTCGTAAAGTGACGCTGGTACACGGGCACCATGTCATTCAGCATTTCGTCCAAGGGGAAGTTCTTGATGAGATCTTCCGACTCGCGGTCCATGCGCGCCAGATCGGCTTCGGTCAGGTCCGGATGGCGCTTCTTGAGCTGCTCGCGATTCATGCTCCGCATCTGCGCAAATAACTGCTGCATCATCTGCGTCATCTGGGCGCGGCTGGCCATGACGTCAAACAGCTTCTGGACGTCATCCTTGGAAGCCGCATCCGGAGCAACCGATACCGTGGTCTGCGCAGCGGCGCAAAGCGACAGGGCAAGAACACACGCACATAGCAGTGACTTCTGCTTCATACACACCGCCTTACAGGATTTCCTAAAACTTCAAACCACCCGCCAAGCCACGGTACACGATCAACGGTACATCATCACCAAATCAGCTCGACCGGATACCGTTCAAATACCGCCACCTTAGAATCCCATGGTGTCATCCGCCGAAGGGCCGTAGGTCGCGGGCAATGGCTTGTTGTTCAACCGCAAGTACACGCCGAGTTGGGCGCGGTGATGCACCAGGTGATTCAGGAACATTTGCCGGTACGCCAGGAAACGCGAGCCGGTGAAAATCGGCTTGCCCTGAAAACTCAGCTTCCAATTCTGCGTCCACGCGTCGTCGGGCGTGTTCTTGAGCGCCGCACGAACCTTTGCCGCGCCCTCGTCGAAGGCCTTGACCAGTTGCTCGGCGGATTCGAACGGGAGCCGAGCGCTCGTGCTCTTGCCGAAATCCAGTTCAGGCGTGGTCAAGATGGTGACCCCGAAACCGGCCAATTCGGCAACGTGAGGAGCCAGCTTGCCCAGAGGCATGGATTTGGGATGAGGCTTGAAGTCGGGCTGGATCGGAACCCGCTCCAGCATGGTGCGCGTCTTTTTGACTTCCTCGTCGAATTCGGAGAGTAAGAGTTCGTTGATCACTGTTTTTTCCTCGTGGTGTGGCTATTTGATCTACGGATTGCGCCGCGGGCTGTATTCTTTCGCCACTTCGCGGCTGGACTGTCGGAGACTCACCCACATCGACCGGCTGCCGGTTATCCTTTGTAGTTCAGCGCTTTCAATCCCAGGAACCGCGACGTCCCGCCCAGCTCCTCTTCAATCCGCAGCAGTTGGTTGTACTTGGCGATGCGGTCGGTACGCGATGCCGATCCGGTCTTGATCTGTCCTGCTCCGGTAGCCACCGCGAGGTCCGCGATGAACGTGTCTTCGGTCTCGCCCGACCGGTGCGAGATCACCGAGGTATAGCCGTTGCGCCGCGCCAGGTCGATGGCATCCAGCGTCTCGCTCACCGTGCCGATCTGGTTGACCTTGACCAGAATCGAGTTGGCGACGCCCTTGTCGATTCCCTCTTGCAGGAACTGCACATTCGTCACGAACAAATCGTCGCCCACGAGCTGAATCTTCCCGCCCAGTTCCTTCGTCAATTTCGCCCAGCCGTCCCAGTCATTCTCGGCCAGTCCATCTTCCAGCGACACGATGGGATAATCCTTCACCCACTTCGCCCAGAACGCGACCATCTCGTCGGAACTCTTGGCGGACTTATCGGACTTCTTGAACACATACTTTCCGTCCTGAAAAAACTCGCTGGCGGCCGGATCGAGCGCGATCGAGATCTCTTCTCCCGGTTTGTAACCGGCCTTCGAGATCGCTTCCAGGACGACTTCAATGGCTTCCACGTTCGACTTCACCGACGGCGCAAATCCGCCTTCATCGCCCACGGCGGTGTTGTAGCCGCGCTTCTTCAGCACGCCCTTGAGCGTATGGAAAACTTCCACGCCCCAGCGCAGCGCCTCATGAAACGTAGGCGCGCCCACCGGCATCACCATGAATTCCTGAAAGTCGACGTTGTTGTCGGCATGCGCTCCGCCATTCAGGATGTTCATCATGGGCGTGGGCAGCGTGTTCGCTCCGGCTCCGCCCAGGTAGCGATAGAGCGGAATATCCAGAGTCTGCGCCGACGCGCGCGCCGTCGCCATCGAAACCGCCAGCAGTGCGTTCGCACCCAGCCGTCCTTTATTCTCGGTGCCATCCAGTTCGATCATCCGGGCATCGAGGCTGCGCTGGTCGAACGCATCCCAATTCGCCAGGGCCTTGGCAATCTCGCCGTTGACGTTCTTCACAGCTTTGGTCACGCCTTTGCCCAGAAACCGCTTCGCGTCCCCGTCGCGCAACTCGACTGCCTCGTGCTCGCCGGTTGACGCGCCGCTGGGAACAATCGCCCGGCCCATCGACCCGTCCGCCAGAAATACTTCTGCTTCCACGGTAGGATTGCCACGGGAATCCAGAACTTCCCGGGCATGAATCGCTGCAATATTCGACATAGACGGTTTCTCTTTCTTTGACTTTATGATTTCAATACCGCTCTAGGGTCAGGCGTCCGGTTGGGGCAGTCACTACTACCGCGAATCCGGCGTCCCGTAGGGCAGCTCTTACCGTACAAGTCCTGCCCATGGTTGTGGTTCGAAACCAACGATTATATCGAATGGACATGAACCCGGTGTGACGCCGGACACACTCTGTGGCGTCGATTTCCGCTTTCGGGACCGTCCGTTCGGCCATCCCGGCCCGCTCTTATCTCCTCTGGTTCCCCTGTCCTGCCTGCGTATTGTCGCCTCCGTCCGCGGAGACTAGAGTCAAGAGAGCGCTAAGGATTTTTTGGAGGTACTCCGTGAAGAAGTGGATGCTGCTGTTACTACCCTGCATGCTGCTGGGGGGGACGTTGGCCGCCCAGACCAGTTCCGCCGTTCCCGCAGGGACTGCCCTGATGGTCCGGCTTGATACCACCCTCGCAACCTTCAGCAACCGAGTTGGAGATCCCTTCCAGGCAAAAGTCACCCAGGCGGTCGTAGTCAACGGCAATACGTTGATTCCCGTGGGAGCGACCGTCGAAGGCCGGGTCACCAAGGTGAGTGAGCCGCGCCGCATTTCCGGCAAGCCCACCCTTGGAATTCTTCCCGAGGCCGTGATTCTTCCCAGCGGAGAGCGTTACTACCTCGACGCCACTCTGATCGATACCAACATCCGCGGCACCGACGTGAATCAGGAAGGTCAGTTCAAAGGCTCAGGCCACGACCGCCGCGACACCATCGAAACCGGCGCCGGCACTGCCGGGGGCATGCTGGTCGGCGGACTGATCGGCGGAGGCCCCGGCATCCTCATTGGCGGCGCCGTGGGCGCGACCTCTACCACCGTGCACTGGCTGGTCAAACACCGTTCCGCAACCCTGCCGGCCGGCACCGAACTTACCCTGGAATTGAATCGCCCGATGGCGCTCGGAACAGCGTCTACACCGGCTCCCGCTCCGGCCCCCGCGCCTGCAAGCGGTGGCAGCAATTAGACAAAAGTTCGTGGATGTTCGTACTACGCCGGAGGCACAGACTCCGGCGTTTTTCTTGGGCAAAAACTGATTCCAATCTAGCCATAAATATGGCAGAATGGGTCATGCGAACTACGGTCGACATTCCGGACCCGCTCTACCGGGCGCTAAAAAAGAAGGCCGCTCACGAAGGCCACTCCGTCAAGGAACTCCTACTGCGGGGGGTCGAACTGCAGTTGCGGACGCAACCGAAGAAGAAAGGCCGCAGACGGCCTCCGGTGATCGACTCCGACAAGCCCGGCAGCCTGGATCTAGACAATGCCAAGATCTACGAGATCATTCCTTTTCCCTGATGTCAACGTGTGGATCGCGCTGACCTATAGGGGCCACATTCATCACACCGCAGCCAGAACGTGGCTAAATTCCCTGCCCGATGATGCCGAGCTTTGCTTTTGCCGGCTGACTCAGGTTGGGTTTCTCCGCCTGCTCACAACCGCTGCGGTGATGGGGAACAAAGTACTTTCTCAAGCTGAGGCTTGGGATCTTTATGACGACTGGCTGGAACACGGTCATGCCGCTTATGTTGAGGAACCTCCCGCCATCGAACTCACCTTCCGCTCTCTTTCCGGGTCGAGGCAGGCGGCACCGAAAGATTGGGCAGACTCCTATGTCTCCGCGTTTGCGCAGGTTTCTGGGTTGCGGTTAGTGACTTTCGACCAAGCGCTCCAAAAAAGAACAGCGGGGGCCGTCCTGTTGAAACCGCTGCCGAAAATGTAAGCTCACCCCCCGAAGATCAACTCCCCCTCGCTCACCACCTGCAGTTCGATCCACCCTTCCAGGGGCAAGCGAATCCACCGGCAGGCGGTTCTGCCACAGGCTGAAGCGAAGCCGGAGCTTGCTGGTGGCCGCCACTGCGGCGACCGCACCGGCTTTGCGCTCAGCCGGGCGCTCCGCAGGCGCAGCGCTCGGAGTTGCCAGGAGCCACACCAGCGGCAGCTTGAACTCAAAGTTCCGCAGCAGCGCCACCGTCGCATGGTCGTCCGGTTGCGACGACGACGCCTTCGCCCGCTCTTCCGATCCGTTCTCGATCTTCCAGTTGCTAAGCTTACGTGCGCGGACCGAGGCCTCGACCCGCAGCGCGCGCCGCGGACGCGGCTCCCCACCCGCCCACGACTCCACGTTGACCACCAGTTCAAAATCTTCTTCGGGAACCTTGTCCGTGAAGTCCAGCCGCCCGTACACGTGGGTGGAATCGATGCCGGCATACACCGCATCCAGAAGAAACTGTTTGCCGTGCATCGCGCCGGCGCGCTGATCGGCGGTGTACACGGCCGCGCCCATCCACTCGAAGTATCGCACTTTGTCGCCCGTCACTCGCGGATGAATGTACGCCGTCTGCGGCACAAACGACGGCCGCACCTCCGCCCCGGTAATCGGCTGCGCCAGAGAATCCGGCGGAGCCGCTCCCAGCGCCTGATACACGTTCGAAAGATGCTTGCGGTAGAACTCGTCAAAATCGCGGTCGTTGGCCGAGTGATGTTCCGGCCCGTACCACCAGTTCCAGTCGCTGCCTTCGGCAATCAGGATCTCCTCAAACGCCAGCTTGCGCTGCGCTTCGGTGGCGCGCGCCGCATTCTGCGTGTAAAACTCGCGCGCGTGGTACAGGTAGTCCCAGGCGCGATTGTCCTCCGGAGCGCCAATCCACACATTGAAATTCGCGTTGATCCACGACCCGGGCACCAGCGAGGTCATTTTGCCGAAATCCTTGTGCCGCGCAATCGCCTCGGACACCGTCACCGCCTCCACGCCCGGCTCGCGCTGCAACCCGTCGTAGAAACGCCGCAGAAATTCGCGTCCCGACTTCGGGTAATACTCCCACGCATTCTCGCCGTCGAGAATGATCGACACCACGGCATCGCGGCCCTTGGCCAGCACGGGCTTGGCCGCTTCCTTGATGTTGCCGATCAAATGCCGCGCCGCCTCCGCCGGAGGCATGCCGGAATACACGAACCCGATCAGATCGGAAATCGTGTGATCGCGAAACACCAGGTGCATCGCGGCCGAGCCGTTCTCGTAGCGATGGATGTTGTAGAGCTTCTCCGCCAGGTTCCCGGGCAAGCCGTCCGTTGCCGTCGCGCGAGAAGAACAATCCTGTGCTCCGCCCCAGCACGCCTTCGTCGGTGGCCATCCACTTGCACGCCCACGCTATGCGCGATGGCCAGCACCTCTTCGGAGACGCTGCCCTCCGACGGCCACACTCCCTTCGGACGCAGGCCGAAGACTTTCTCGTGCAGATCGAGGCCGCGCGTAAGCTGTTCGCGCGCGTCCTCCGGATGGCGATACCGGTTCTGCGGCAGCGGCAATCCCGGCGACGACACCGCCCCCGCGCTGGTATCGCACACCAGCGGCAGAATCGGGTGATAGAACGGCGTGGCCGAAAGCTCAATCGATCCCTTCTTCGCCGCCTCGGCATGCGCCGGCAGCACCCTGCCCAGCAATTCCCTCTCGCGCGCGATCACAAGCTTCTGATCGTCGAGCGAGTAGTTGTGCCCCTTGGCCACCAGCGCCGCCACGTCTTTCTCTTCCAGAAAGAACTCGTCGAACCACGCAATCTGCGACAGCACCTGCAGGTCGGTAAAATCCTGCGCCTGAAAATACCGCTCCGCGCGCTCAGGATGATCCCCATGCTCGCGAAACCGCTCCCACAATTCGCGGTACCGCGGATAACGCCCAATCAGGTTCTGCGGATTCGCCTGAAACAGATATTGCAGCGCAAAGCGCCGCTCCTCCGGCGACAGATCCTTCGCCGGCTTGGCCGCCACGCTGAGAAATGGATCCTGCGCCGTCCCCGCAACATAGTCCTGAATCTGCACCATCAGCGACGGCACCAGGTTGAAGTTCTGGTGGACGTTAGGAAACTCGTCCAGCAGCTTCACCATGCCGTAGTAGTCTTTGAGCGCGTGCAGCCGCGTCCACGGCAGACGATATTCTCCCGTGACCAGATCCTTATAGAACGGCTGGTGCTGGTGCCAGAGAAGAATGACGCGTAAGGCAGGCATGGCTGGACCAGTCAGTCTAGCATGGGATTTCGCCCGTTATTCGTGCGGACGCGCAGTCCTCATCCAAAATGGGAATTGCTGGTCAGGCGTAATGTCATTCCACGACTTCCGCGACTCTCGCCAATCACTCAGCAGATGCCTGCAACCGCAATGCACCCTAAGTCGAGCGCAGGGCATTCGTCGGGTCCGCCTGCGCGGCGCGCACCGCGGGAAGCGCGGACGCAACCAGCGCCACAACTATCATCAGCAGAACGCCGCCCATGTAGATGAACGGATCGGTCGCGCTCACCTCGAAGAGAAACGAGCTGACCAGACGTGATACGGCGAGCGAACCGAGCACACCGAGGCCGCATCCGAGAAGCGTCAGCTTCACGGCAGAAATCAGTACCAGCCTCGCAATACCCGTGCGCTGCGCGCCCAGCGCAATGCGGATCGCAAGCTCCTGGGTTCGCAGCGAGACTGAGAATGCCACCACCGCGTAGATGCCAGTGATCGCGAGCAGCAGTGCGCCCACGGCAAATGCGGTGATGAGGTCGGTGTTGAAACGGCGCGGCGCTTCCACATTCGAGATCGCATCATCCATGGGTTGCACTTGCTGCAAGGCCAGCATCGGATCGACCTCCGCAACGGTCGAGCGCAACGTTTGTATCATCTGCTCGGGAGGCAGCCCTGAGCGGAGCGTGATGTATCCGCTGGCAGGACTGGTAAGCGTTCCCGTGAAATCAGAACCGTTGAGGGTTGCGGGCTGCTCCGCGGGCGTGTACCACTGATCGTCGCTGGGCTCATCGCGAGATCCCATCTTCGTGTCGGCGACCACGCCGACCACGGTCGCCCATGGGTACCCCTTCTGCGGATTGCCGACATGCATCCGCTTGCCCACAGCCCGTTGACCGGGCCAACAGTGTCCCGCCATCGACTGGTTGACGATCACGACGAGGGCTGAACTGGAGCGGTCGTCTACGGTGAAGTACCTGCCATCAATCAGGGGGATGTCCAAGGCGTGGAAATAGTCGCCGTAGACCGTCCCGAACATGGCGAACTTCAGCTTCCAGCTGTCGACCGGCTCACCCTCGATCGTGTATGCGGCCCTTCCGAAGGAGTCGGATGCGGGCAGCCCATTCGTACTTCCGGCGGCGATGACTCCCGGCTTGCTCGCGAGCCGGTCGATCACCGCATGGTTAAAGGAGTCCGCGGAAGTGTCGGTGGAATATTGCTGCAGCGGCAGCTGATACTCCGCCACGAGCACATGGTCGGCACGAAATCCCGGGTCGACGGCGCGCATCTTCTGGAAACTGCGCAGGAACGCACCCGATACGGTGAGCAGCACCAAGGCAATCGCAATCTCCGACACTACCAGTCCGGATCGCAACCAGGTGTGGCTTGACGCTCCCGTGCCCGTCCGAGTCCCCTCCTTCAAGCTCTCGGTCAAGTTCGTCCGCAACGCGGCGAAGGCAGGCGCAAGACTGCAAAGCGCGCCTGTGGCGAGAGCCAGAACCAGGGCGAAGGCCGCTACGGTCGCGTCAATGGAGATCGAGTCGATGCGTGGCATGGATTCCGGCAACAGATGCAACGCGGTTCGGATGGCGACCGCCGCGAATGCCAACCCGACCGCTCCTCCGGCCAGGCTGATCAGCAATCCTTCGAAGACAGATTCGCGGACGATGGCGCCGGAACGCGCACCCAGGGCCAGCCGAACCGCATATTCGCGACGTCGGCGAATGGCACGCACCAAGAGCAGCCCGGCAATGTTGACGCAAGCAATGAACAACACGACGGAAACAGCCATGAACAAGGTCCGCAGCAACGGTCGAACGTCCGCCACGTCGAACTCGCGCAGGAGCGTGACATCGCCCTTGATGTGGATCGCAGCCATGCTTGCCGGAAAACTGCGCATGATCTGTCGGCTGACGCGGTCAGCATCCTGCGCTGCCTGCGTGAGCGTGACGCCACGTTGAGGCGAGCGACCATCTGATATCCCCAAAAGCCCATGTGCTGGGCTGAAAGCTCGTCGGGAGTGAGGCTCAGCGGCACCCACAGCTGCGCCTGGTCGAGGTGTCCTGCCCCCAAAGGAAATTCAAAGTTGCGCGGCATCACGCCGATGATTGAGTAAACCTTGCGATCGAGAACGATGGAGCTCCCCAGGACACGCGGATCCCGGTGGTAGCGGTTCGTCCACAACGCATAGCTGATCACCGCGAGTGGTTGGTGGCCATCTTCTTCCTGTTGCGTGAACACGCGCCCCAGCATTGGGAAACGCCAAGGGTTGGGAAGACTCCCGCGCTGAACCGGGCAGCATAGACTTCTTCAGGAGTCGCTCCGCTGGAAAGTTCGTAGTTCGTGGAGATGTAGCCGCCAAGAGAAGAAAAGGCACTGGTTTCGTTGGCGTAACTGCCGATCTCGCGAGCAGTCACGGAAATGCCCGTTCCCTCGGCCAGATGATCTCCCAGCAACACCAGTCCATCCGGACTGCTGAATGGCAGCGGTCGCAACAGGACGCCTTCAATGAGCGAGAAGATAGCCGTCGCGGCGCCAATCCCAAGAGCCAGCGTCAGGACGACGGTCACGGTGAACCCAGGCGATTTCCGTAGCTGGCGAAATGCAAAGCGGAGATCCTGCGAGAATGCGGCCATGCCTCCCCCGGACTCTTTGAGGTTTCGAGTACTGAGCAATATTACGGGCTATCCAATCGGGAAAAAAGCTCTGGCGCCCGTTCAAGCGCTCCGCACATTATTCACGAACTCGACGTGGCCCGGAAGTGAAATAGACACTGGCATCGATTTCCCGAGGTACCCCCTCCGAATCCACGAATTTCCTGATTCGCATAAACAGCGGCCAACCCTTGCCGGTTCCGGTAGACTATCTATCGCACCCCATGAGCCCTGAAATTACGCTCGCCGCCCCTCAACTCCTCACCGACCAGGATCTCTACCTGTTCAACGAGGGCAGCAACTACCGCATGTACGACAAGATGGGAGCTCACCTCGTCACCCACAATGGCCAGGCGGGAGCGATATTCAGTGTGTGGGCGCCGAATGCGCGCTCCGTCTCGGTGGTGGGCAGCTTCAACGGATGGGATTCCAAGGCGCATCGTCTCAGCCCGCGTGCCTCATCCGGCATCTGGGAAGGTTTCATTCCCGGCGTGACCCGCGGCGCTCTCTACAAATTCCACATTGAATCGCAGCGCCATGGATTTCGGGTCGACAAAGCCGACCCGCTCGGCCTGCTGCACGAGAAACCTCCGCGGACTGCTTCCGTCGTCTGGGACCTCGACTACCAGTGGAGCGACAGCGACTGGATGCAGAAGCGCGCCGAGCGCAATTCCTTGCGCGCCCCCCAGGCAATCTACGAAGTGCATTTAGGCTCATGGATGCGCGTCCCCGAAGAGCACAACCGTCCCCTGACCTACCGCGAGACCGCGCCCCGCCTCGCCCAATACGTCGGCCAAATGGGCTTCACTCACGTCGAGTTTCTCCCCGTGATGGAGCATCCCTTCTACGGCTCCTGGGGATACCAGACCACCGGATACTTCGCTCCCACGTCGCGTTACGGCACGCCGCAAGACTTCATGTACCTGGTTGACTACCTGCACCAGCATGGCATCGGCGTGATTCTCGACTGGGTGCCGTCGCACTTCCCTTCCGACGCGCACGGCCTCGCCTACTTCGACGGCACGCATCTCTACGAACATGCCGACTCCCGCCAGGGATTCCATCCTGACTGGAAGACCCACATCTTCAACTATGGACGCCCCGAGGTGCGCAGTTTCCTGATGTCGAGCGCCCTGTTTTGGCTCGACAAGTATCACATCGACGGCCTGCGCGTGGATGCCGTCGCCTCCATGCTCTATCTCGATTATTCGCGCAAGCAGGGCGAATGGATCCCCAACAAGTTCGGTGGACGCGAGAATCTCGACGCCATCGATTTCCTCCGCCGCTTCAATCAGGAAGCCTATAAGGAGCATCCCGAGATTCAGACCACCGCCGAGGAATCCACTTCCTGGCCCATGGTCTCAAAGCCTGTCTACGTCGGCGGTCTCGGCTTCGGCCTGAAGTGGGACATGGGCTGGATGCACGACACGCTTCGCTATTTCCAGAACGATCCCATCCATCGCAAGTATCACCACAACGATCTCACCTTCCGCATGTTGTATTCGTTCCACGAGAATTTCGTGCTGCCGTTGTCCCATGACGAAGTCGTCCACGGCAAAGGATCGCTGATCGGCAAGATGCCCGGCGACGAATGGCAGAAGTTCGCCAACCTGCGACTGCTCTTCGCCTACATGTACGCGCAATCCGGCAAGAAACTTCTCTTCATGGGCTGTGAATTTGGACAAGTGCGCGAGTGGGCGCATGACACCAGCCTGGAATGGCATGTGGTCCAATACCAGGTTCATCGCGGAGTGCAAGCCTGGATGGAACAACTGAACCGCTTCTATCGCAGCGAGCCCGCGATGCACGTGCTGGACAACAGTCCGGCCGGATTCGAATGGGTCGACGCCAACGACAACGCCACCAGCACGATTTCCCTGTTGCGCAAAAGCGAGTCCGACCGGGACACCGTGCTCGTCGTCTGCAACTTCACTCCGGTACCCCGCAAGGGATACCGCGTCGGGGTCCCTCACGGCGGTTATTGGCGCGAGATGCTCAACAGTGACGCCCGGGAGTACGCCGGCAGCGGCATGGGCAACCTGGGCGGCGTGAACGCCGAAGCCATCCCCACCCACGGCCGTCCCTTTTCCCTCAACCTGACTCTCCCCCCGCTGGCCGCGCTGTTCTTCAAAGCGCAATAGAACTTCGGCAGAAAAGCCTAACCGGGTGCCCATTTCTCGCGTCCTTTGCGAGAAGTGGGGGACAGCAGGCCCTAGACACCCGCTGCTAGCCAAAGCCTTTATATTCCTTCCAGAACTCCGGCCAAGGCAAGCGCGGCGGCCCGCACACGAAAATATCAGGATGATCCTCGCTCTCCTCATTCTTCACGCCTAAAGAATTCCCGTTGTGTCCGGCCAGACGGCAGTCGGTGAACAGGCGATCCGCCTCTTTGCGCGACTGTCCCATTACAATCAGAGTCGATGGCAGCGGCGTGGGATATCCGCGCAGCCAGGACGAGTTAACTCCGCTGATCGGCGGAGGCAGATGATAGGCCGGCCCCAGGATCTCAATCGCTCCCTGCTCGCCGTAGTTCCGCACCGCTATGCCGACATTCTCTCGTTGCTCGGGAGGCAACAAATCCCGAATCCCCGCAACCTTCTTCACGAGTTCGTCCCACCCAATCTCCTCACGCAGATCACCGTTGTTCTCGAGGGCGAATTTCATCAGCCGGCCACTCGACGCGAACGGAAGAATCATCGCGCTCATGAACAGCCCCCAACCGACAACCCCAGTTAAGAACGCCGCCGCTACCGCCCGCCGCGGAATCGTCGACAACGACGCCACCCAGCGTTCGCCTATCACCGCACCCATCGCCATCAGCATCGGATAGGCCCCACCCAGGTAGTACCCTCGCCCCTTCCCAAGGAAGTACAGCGTCAGCGGGATCAGATACATCCACGCCAGCATGAGGTAGCGCCGGTCGCGCAAGTAGCCGATAAGCCCGGCGATCCACATCGGAGTCGCAACCAAATTTGCGCAGATCCAAACCTGATCGCGCCAAAATCCATCTGCCCGCCCCTCGGCCACATCGCGCGCATGAATGTGCTGCAGGAAGTGCAGCGAGATGAAACCATGCTTCACCTGCCAAATCAGGTTCGGCGAACAAATCAAGAATCCGAGCGCCATCCCGCCCCAGAACCATGCGCTTCCCAAGTAGCGGCGGGCGGATGTGAGCAAAACTCCGCCCATGATCCCAGCCAGGTAAAAGCCCATTGTGTACTTCGTCTGAAATCCCAGGCCAATGGTCGCACCAATCGCCAGCCACCATCGCGGATTTTCCGTCTTCAACAGACGGATCACGCAGTAGGCAATCAGCACCCACCAAAGATTGTCGAAGGTCGTGTACTGAAATTCCGTTCCTTCGAAAAGCAGAAGTGTGGAGAGTGAGACCGACAGCGCAGCGGCTACCTGCGCGAGCCGTCCTCCGCCTAATTCCCGGGCCATGAGCCCCGCAACTACCACCAGGATCGCCTGCGCGATGACAGAAAACAACCGCAGACCCACGAGCGAAACGCCGAAAATGGAAAGCCCCACCCGCTCCACTACGGGGGTAAAGGGCGGATACGGCACGAATCCCCAGTCCAGATGACGGGCATCGCTCAAAACCTGCAGTTCATCCCGGTGAAATCCATAACGGCCGTTCGTGAGGAGATGGGCGACGGCCACCGCCGCGGCGATGCCCACCAACGCGAACGTGTCAGCCCGGGAACGGCTATCGCTTGGCCCCGGCCCCTGCTCCGCATTCCGAAATGTCATGCCGCGCCTCTCCCCGCCAGTACGCTCGCCACTCCGCTCCAGTTCCAACTTCTTGCCCGACCGTAGAGACGTAGCTGGCTACGTCTCGGGCTCGCAGCCTCTCCACTCTAGCTCATAACCTGTCACCGCCACTTCCGCAACTGCTTCCACACTTGGACCAGCGTTTGCATCTGCCGGGGGCTGGGGAGCCGGCTGTAGATCAGACGGCAGTCCTGATAAGCCTGATCGTAGAAGTCCCGGACAGCGCCCAAGCTGAGGTGCGCGAGGCTGTGCCGAAGTTCCTTCAGGTCCTTCTCGTCCAACATGTCCACCTGCTCGCGATCGGGACGCCGGGCCATGGCGAAACGATGCTAACATATTCGTCTTTTGTTCGCCTTGCAGTATTGCCGATCGCGGCGCACAATTGTTCCGCGCCGGTCCGAAATGCAGGCGGACCGTTGAAAGCAAAGAACCTTCAGGGGCGGACAACCTTTCGTTGGCCTGACGAGCATTGTCACTAGGACTCCGAAGAAAACCTGATCACGCCCTGCTCCGCATGCCACGCGAGTGCGCATCAAAGCTAGGAGGGGCCGGGAACCTTCCTCCTCGCCCCATTTAGCACAGTAAATATTCGCAGGGTGGTTCTCACCAAATCGTGTGAAGAGCACGTGACCTTCGGACCTCGCGATCCGCAGTAAGCAGAGACAGTTCCTCGACTAGACCAGCCGCTCCAATAATGCGATCTGCTCGATCCTTCGGATAGGAAGCTGGAAGCCCGAGCGCTCGGATACAGGCGCGCCCTCTGATCGGCAGGACAACAAACCGTGCTTCGACTTCGAGCAAAAAGATTCGAGAGTGATACCGAGGCGGAAGCGCCCGTTACTCGCGAGCGTCGTCAACTCCAGCAGCGTAATATTGGAGATGGCCACCCCTCCCCGTTCTGTCTCGCCTGGTTAATTGCCGCTCGTGCATTCTTGGAAAGCTGCGCTTGGTCAAACGCCAGCCACACGACAATATGCGTGTCGACCAGAATCACGCGCCCATCAGGTGGCGCGAGTGCTGGTCTGCCATCCGCGGCGCAATGCCTTATTAAAGGAAGGCAGCAAGACGACAAGGTGAATGCGCGCAAACTGGCCGACAATTGTGCTTTCGACGACACCGCTCACGGAGCGCTTGTTGAATTTCAATTTCTGCACCCATTTCAGGCACTTCAGCGAGCGCGCGCTAAGAAAGGCCTAAATTTCCCGCTCTCGCGGAAATTAGGCCTTTTTATTGAGGACAATACCGCCTTAGTCAGGGCGCAAGTTTTCCACTCAAGTCTCAGAGCCTCTTCACAATCCTCAATGTTTCAGTGTGCCATTCTTGGCCACAGAGCCAGAAATTAGTCCGAGACACGATCTCTGGCCCAGTCGCTCGGTCCGTCGAGTCAGACACAGCAGAACCCGCTAGCAACCGCTCGCTCCAGAGACTGCGTACCATCCTGAACCCACGGTTGCGATAACTCCGGAATTAATGATGGTGCCGCCATTCATTAGCCAGACCGCGACTTGTCCCGTGTTGTAGTTGGTCCAGAGTAAATCGGCGTGGCCGTCCCCATTGTAGTCATCCGCCCCTCCCGCACACCAACCTTGCGGCAGAGTAGGCAAGGTGGCGGTACTCGCAACCGTGAGTCCATTCATGAACCAGATGGAGACTTGACCGGTCGTGAAATTCTGCCAGAGAATATCGGACTTGCCGTCGCCGTTGAAGTCAGCCACCAGGCGCACCTGCCAACCTGAGTAGGGTCCGAAGGCGGCGCTACTCAAAACGGTAGTGTTGTTCATCAGCCAGATGCTTACCTGACCGGTGGTATTGTTTTCCCACAGCAAGTCAGCGTTGCCGTCGCCGTTGAAGTCTCCGCTACCGCGAACTCTCCAAGAGTTGTCAAGAGTGGCGTACGTGGCGCTGCTGAGAATTGTGCAACCGTTCAGGTACCAGATCGCGCGTTGGCCGGTGTTGGTATTGCGCCACATAATGTCTATTGGCCCACTGCCATTCATGTCCGCGCCATCTTCCGACTTCCAGGAAGAAGGAGCCGTAAACGTGCATGACTGAGACAGGTTGATGCCGCTCTCGATCCAGAGAGAAAGATTATTGGTAGAGCTTTGGGTCCATACGATGTCTGTATTGCCATTGTCGAGCACGTCTCCGCAGGCCGCTAGCTGCCAGGTCTGGTCCGTGATCGTTGGCAAGACTTGGGCACTGGTGAAGGAAAGCCCGTTCATATACCAGACATAGACACTGCCATTGACGGTGTTGCGCCAAAGAATGTCAGCTTTGCCATCTTTGTTGAAATCACAATGAAATGGGTTCAGCACGTTATTTGCGGCATGTGCTGGAACCAGTGAGATGGAAAGAAACCCGGCTAACACCACACAAAGGCGCAGAGAGCTAGACTTCATGTTGACTCCTCCCTTTTCAGGCAAAAAGGTGAATGGATCCGGTAATTCTTGCATTGCTTGGCTGATACAGTACATTTCGCTGACCGCAATCGGGAAGTAGCATTGCAGGCACCTTCCGCGGTTCGCATTCCCAACAGCTCTCCGGCTCGAAGCGTGACATCAACATCCAACTCCCGTGCCGAAGGCATCTCACGGGCAGCCGGCGGTGACTGTGACCGAACTCACACCCATCGTTGGCGTTATCAGATGGGATGAGACGGCCGGTCTCCGACGGGATGCTGTACGCTCCCAAGTTATCGACGCGCTTGATGCGCAAGAGATAAAGGAGCCCAGCAATGAAAGAAGATTAGCACTGCAGTGGTAAAGGCGACGAAGAAGTTTTCCCAACCGAAGCTGACGATTGGTCTGGACCTGGGCGATCGATCGAGCTGGTATTGGCTGCTAAGCGAAAAGGAGCGCTTTTATGAGTCAAGAAAAGTATATCGGCCTGGACGTCCATCCGGCCACAATCTCCGCTGCCGTGATGGATGCTCATGGCTGCCATTCTCCCATTGTGACGAATCGTTCGTTTGGCAGAGTGTTGATCACAAGGCTCCGCAACGACTCAGGCTGGGTGCCTAATCCGTCTACCGATAGAAGGGATTAAGGGCGCACTTAACGGAGAGAGCGTGCTCCTGGAAGTTAGGGCAGATTTGAGGTAGGGGCTCGTCCGAAAGTTCGCGCTGGGGAAGAGGTGCATTACTTCAATCGGCGTAAGCGCGGAGGTTTATCGTGGAAACCGGCATCGGTGTGGGTGTTTGGGCTCCGTCCAGGGCGCCCATCACCTTGATTACAATAAAATAAAGTGTTATGAACTACAGTACGCATGCACAGGCAATGAATGCTCCGGGTCTTTGGCACCACGACACTAGGAGTTTTCAACCCCTGACTACTCCGACAGGTGGAAGAGAAACTTTCCCCATTTCGAAGGGTTAAGGCGGGGAGGGTTTGGTTCATAGTGCTTGCCGGTTTGGGGAAGAAGGTCGGGTGGTGAGGTTTCAAGTGCCCCTGTCCCAGGGGAAGGATCTCAATGGTGGGGTTGTTGGGGACTTAAGTGTCTTGTCCTGCATTCCAGGCGAAGGTTCGCTCGGGTTCGTCCTAACGCGAGGAATCTTCCGTATTTCGCGCCCCTAGTGAGGTAGACTTTAGGATTGCTTAACACAAAGGTAATGAGTTTTGCTCCGTCCTCTGGCATTTTTGTGCCCCGCAAGCCCCGCGGCAGGGGCAGCAGGGCTGTGCTGTTTATTGTGCTTGGTCTTTCCGGTTGCTTGACCCTGTTCGCGCAGACGCGACCCCAACCGTCAGTCCCGCAGTCCGAGTTGGGGCGTCAGAATATGGCGCGCGTTGCTGCCGCGGCTGGCCAGATCGTCGCAGTCCTCCACAAAGATCCCGGTCTGATGGTGGAACTCAAGCGTTGGATTGCGAAGGACGCTACGGATCATGGTCAACTGATTTCAGACTCCGACCTTACGGACGAAGCAATCTTCGACCGGCTGGAGAACGATCTAACCTTTCGCGCCGTAGCCACCTCCCTGGTGCAGAAGTACGGTTACTTGCAGCCAACGGTGAACCCCGAATCGCTGGCGGCAAGGCAGCAGGAACTCCTGATGCGGGAGCGGGTCAAGTGGGTGGCTCAGGACGAGGAGGCAGAACGGACACGAGTCCGGCAGCGGCAGGAGCAGGAACTGAACCAGGCACAATTCTGCGACCCACACAGCCGCAACTGCCCGACGCAGAACAACGGTAATAATCCGTCGATACAGCAATTGCCGCAACAGCAGCCAGGAACGAACCCGCTTCCGACAGATATACCCGGTCTCCAGAACCCGCTTACGAACCCTCCGACCGTGCCCTACGCTCCACCACAGCGCTCGGCGCCCACCAACGACATGACCGAACTGCTGAGAACCAACAGCGAAGATCCGCTGTTGATGGAGCAGACGCGGCCGGGAAGTGCATTGGGTAGCCCATCGCAAAACGGACAGAACCAACTGGGGCAGGGCGCCGCGACGCAGGCGCAACGTCAGGGAACAGCCGGCAGCCAACCTGAAGATTTGTCGATGAATTCGGACTTCGCTGGAGAAGCCTCGACGCAGAGCTTGTACGGTGCCTCCTACGGGAACGCTGGAAGCAACGGCATGGGCAACTCCACCGTCGGCTCTTACCCTTCTGGAAGCGGAGGCGCATCGACCTACGACCTCGGGAACAATCCCACAGCGCTGTGGAACGCGCGGCGTGCGCGCGAGGCCATCAGCCCAACTCAGCGGATGGTGAGACGGCCGAATCCATACCAAGAGATCCCGTCGTTGTACGACATGTATCTCCAGGCTGCGGCGCGGCCACCCGCAGTCGAACGATTCGGCATGCAGGTTTTTGAGAATGGCACGCGCGACCTTCAGACCATTCCCATGGATCTTCCGGTTGGACCCGATTATGTGGTGGGGCCTGGCGATGGAGTCTCAATCGATCTCTGGGGTGGGGTATCGCGCCGATTCTACAAAGTGGTGGATCGGGAGGGCCGAATCAGTCTGCCCGAGGTGGGACCGGTGATGGTGGCGGGTAAATCGCTGGCCGAAGTCCAAGAGGTCGTGCAGAAGACGCTGCGCACCCAGTTCCGGGACGTTTCAGCCGACGTGTCACTGTCGCGGTTACGAACAATTCGCGTGTACGTCGTTGGTGACGTAGTGCGGCCAAGTGCGTATGACATTGGTTCGCTGTCGACGCCGCTGAATGCGTTGTTTGCAGCCGGGGGGCCCACCGGCCGCGGTTCGTTGCGCATCCTGAAGCACTATCGGGGCAACCAGTTGGTGCAGGATGTCGACGTTTACGATCTGCTGCTGCACGGAGTCAAGGGCGACATGCAGAGGCTGGAAAACGGCGACACGGTGATGGTCCCTCCCTTGGGCTCCGAGATCACAATCGAGGGAATGGTTCGCCGTCCCGCCATTTACGAACAGAAAGACGAAAAATCTCTGGCGGATGCGCTCGCTCTGGCGGGAGGCCTCCTGCCCTCTGCCACCTTACGGCACATCGAAGTTCAGCGGACGGTCGCGCACGAGAAGCAGACGATGCTGAACCTTGACATTCCGCAAGGTGATCCGCCGGACGCGGTAGCCAAGCGTTTGGAGTCGTTCCAGATCCAGGACGGCGACAAGATCCGAATCTTCCCTATTGCCCCTTATACGCAAGACGCCGTGTACCTTGAAGGACATGTTATTCGGCCTGGCAAGTATTCTTTCCGAGAGGGGATGCGGGTCACAGACTTGGTCAGTACCTACAAGGATCTGCTGCCCGAACCGGCCTTGCAGTATGGCGAGATCATCCGGTTGAGTCTGCCGGACTATCGTCCAACCGTGCAGAGCTTCAGCGTCGCCGAAGCGCTGGCCGATCCTGCGAAAGCTCCGGAACTGAAGCCGCTCGACACGGTGCAGTTTTTTGGTCGCTACGATTTTGAGAATCCGCCCGATGTGTCGGTTTGGGGAGACGTGCGCGCGCCGGGAACCTATCAAACCTCGGGGGACATCCACCTGAGCGACGCGATTCATCTGGCTGGCGGTCTTGAGCCCGACGCGGCGACCGGGGATGCGCAGGTGTTTCGCTACATGTCGGACAGTTCGCTGAAAATTTTCAACGTCAAGTTGAGCGGCGCGCTGGACGGCAGCCCCACGGATGACATTGTCTTGAACTCGCGCGACCGGGTGCTGGTACACAAGAATCCCGCCGCTGCGGATCCTGCGACGGTCTACGTGAAAGGCGAAGTGTTGCGCCCGGGGCGCTATCCGCTGACGGCAGACATGCGAATCTCTGATTTGATTCACGCCGCCGGTGGCCTGAAGCAGAGCGCAGACACCAAGACGGCCGATCTCACACATTATTACTGGAATGATGATAAGCAGGTCTCGGGCAAACAGGAAGAGATCGTGCTCGCGGACGCACTGGCGGCCAACCCTGAGGGCAGCCCGGTGTTGAACAACGGTGACGTCCTCACGGTCAAGCAAGTGCCGGGTTGGAATGATCTGGGAGCCTCCATCACGATACGTGGTGAAGTGGTGCATCCGGGCACGTATGGAATTCGCCCGGGAGAAAAATTAAGCTCGGTCCTGTTGCGCGCAGGTGGTTTTGCACCCGGAGCGTATCCGTACGGTGCAGTGCTGCTGCGATCAGAAGTACAGAAGATCGAACAGAGATCCTATGGCGAGTTGGTCCAGCGAGTGCGCGAACAGCAAACTAGCCTGAAGCTAACTGCGACCAGTGCCACGGACCCGGACCAAAAGCTTTCTGCGGAGTCGGCCCTGGTGCAATGGCAGACCACGCTCGACAACTTAATGAATACGCCTCCCGCGGGGCGCGTCACGATCCAGATTGCTTCCAACATCAAAACCTGGGCGAACAGTTCTCGGGACGTCTCGGTCCGCTCCGGCGATGTTCTGGTAGTACCAAAACGTGCGAGTTATGTGCTGGTGCAGGGGCAGGTATACGGCCCCACCGCAGTTGCCTATCGGCCCGGCAAGAGCGCGAAGTGGTACCTGCTGCAAGCAGGTGGCACAACAAACCTGGCCAACAAGAAAGCTACTTTTGTAATTCGTGCTGACGGGACCGTGATCGGAAGTCACAGTTCGTCCTGGATCTCGGGCGACTGGATGAGTGTGTCCTTGCAACCCGGGGACATGGTGGTTGTTCCCGAAAAGGCGCTCGGCGGTCCGCCGATTTGGAAGACCGTCTTCCAAAATGCTCAGATCCTGAGCTCGATCGCCACCAGCGTAATTCTAGCTTCGAAATACTGAGGACGGTTCGTGAATCGACGAGTGAGAACAGGGTGGCTGAGGACAATATGTTTTTTCCTGGCAACTACGGGGCTCGGATTCGGGCAGTCCACCCGCCCAGCGGTCGCGCCAGACAGCGAAGGGGCCGCGGCGCATCCGTCTGAACCGCAGACTGGGCATGCGGATAGTCCCGCCCCGGCCGATGTTCCGGAGACTCCCCAGCCCAACGCCACCGAGAATAAAGTTTTCACTCTACCTCAAGCCATCCTCCACGATCAGATCGGCATGTGGACAAGCCCCTCCAAGGTGCGTTTGTCCGACGCCACGTGGCTGGTTCCGCTCGGTGGGCTCACCGCCGCCCTGCTGGCGACCGATAGCGACTTTAGCCGCCACCTGTCAAATAACCCCAATACCCTTACGACTTACCGCCACATCTCCGATTACGGAGCCTACTCCATGGCGGGTGGCGCTGGGGGGCTCTACTTTATGGGACTTCTGACCCACAACGAGCACCAGCGCGAGACGGGGTTTCTCAGCGGAGAAGCCGCCATTGACAGCCTAATCGCGGTCGAGGCCCTCAAACTTGCGACTGGTCGCCAACGCCCGTACCAGGACAACGGCAACGGACAGTTCTGGAAGGGCGGTGCCTCTTTTCCGTCCGAACATGCTGCCGCAGTCTGGTCCATCGCTGGTATCGTGGCACACGAGTATCCCAGTCCACTCATGAAGTTCCTCTCCTACGGGATGGCGGGCGTGGTCAGCGTTTCACGAATCGGCGCAAAGCAGCACTTTTCGTCGGACGTCCTTGTGGGCTCGGCGATTGGGTATTTGACCAGCTTGTACGTCTACCGGCAGCACCACAATGCCCAATTACCGGGCTCGACCTGGGAGATGCCGGCGATTCGGCCAGATCACCAGTCGCGTTGGCAGGCTAAGAACATGGGCTCGCCGTATGTGCCTCTGGACAGTTGGGTCTACCCGGCGCTTGATCGTCTTGTAGCGATGGGCTACATCGGCAACAGTTTTGCAGGGATGCGTCCTTGGACACGCATGGAGTGTGCTCGCCTGGTGGAAGAATCGGAGGATCGAATCACCGCCGCCGACGACGAGAGCGAGGCGTCGCGGCTGCACCGCGACCTGAAGAAAGAATTTACCGCCGAGATAAACCTGCTCGGTGGCGGAGATAACGCCGATATCCAGCTCGAATCCGTCTACACCCGGAACTCTGTGATCGCGGGCCATCCCCTGACCGATGGCTACAATTTCGGGCAGACGATCATCAATGATTACGGCCGGCCTTTTGGGCAGGGTTACAACAACGTTACCGGATTGTCCGGATGGGCCACCGACGGACCGTTCGTGGGATATGCGCGCACCGAATTTCAGGAAGCGCCAGCCCCTCGGCCGCTTTCGGATTCGCTGCGCCTGCTGATCCAGCATATCGACTTTTTCCCCAGCGAACCTCCGGCGACGCCGATTGCGACCCGGAGTGAATTCGATCCGCTCGAAGCCTACGTGGGGATGAATGTCGGTAATTTTCAGATCACCTTCGGCAAAGAAGCACAATCGTGGGGACCGGACAAAAGCGGTCCCATGATGTTCAGCAACAACGCTGAACCCATCCTCATGTTCAAGATTGACCGGGTCACTCCCTTCAAGCTGCCGGGCATCCTCGGGTTCATGGGCCCGATCCGGTGGGAATTCTTCCTTGGCCAACTCGGCGGACACTATGCGGACTATTCAGTTGTAACGGGGCCCATCTTTGGTGCGTTGCTGAACCCTCAGCCCATGATCGTTGCCCAGAAATTCGCCTTTAAGCCGACGCCGAACGTCGAGTTCGGGTTCTCCTACAATACGATCTTCGCGGGCCAAGGCATTCCGTTCACGTGGAATAAATTTCTGCATGCTCTTTTTCCCAAGCCGTCGTCCACCGTACCAGGCAACTCTGGTTACCCTGGCGATGCGCAAACAGCCTTCGACCTTTCGTATCGTCTGCCCGGGCTTAGGAATTGGTTGACGTTTTATGCAGATGGCTTTGCCGATGATGAAATCTCCCCCGTTGCATACTGGGACCGCTCAGCCTGGGTTTCGGGACTCTATTTATCGCGAGTCCCCGGAATTCCCAAGCTCGATCTCCGAGTCGAGGGCGGGTACACTGACATCCCCATCGGCGGCTTGGTTGGTCCTGGTTTTGTCTACGCCAGCAGCCGGTACCTCAATGGTCAAACGAACTGGGGCAAGCTTATGGGGAACTGGATGGGGCGGGCGGGACAGGGCGCCCAAGCCTGGAGCACCTATTGGTTCAGTTCGCGCAACAATCTTCAGTTCAGCTTTCGACATCAGAAAGTGAGCCGCGAATTCGTCCCCGAAGGCGGAACGTTGACGGACGTCTCGGTCCGTGCCAACTTCTGGGCGCGCTCGACCTTCAGTGTGTCGGCTCTGGTTCAGTACGAAGAATGGAATTTCCCGGTGATCGCACCGACCGCGCAGACGAACGTGACCTCAGCGTTGCAACTGACATTCTGGCCTAAACGATTCTCGCGACCGAACTCAACCGAATGAATGGGCGGGCCGAGTGCCGCAAAACACCATCGGATTGGAATTGGTTGTCAGTCCCTCAGAACGCCATACAAATCAGGGACACTATATCGCTCGATCTAAGGTTAACGAACACTCACCATTTGGACAGGTTCTTATGAGACTACCGTTTCTCGCTGTCGCTCTTTCCGTGGTTGTGTTGGTCGCCGCGCAACCGTCTACGGCGCAAAACGCCTTCATGCCCAGCCTGGTGAAGTTCGGCCCAGCTCCACCGTTCCCGCCGCCGGGAGCACTACCAGCCGTACGTACGAGCGATCCGATCGCCTCGTCCGGCGATTTCAGCTTTCGCGTGAAACTGCCTCATACCTACAACATGCTTATCGTAAACGCTGCCACTCCGGGAGGCGACCTGGGAGCCAAGTTCTGTTGGGCTGACCAACATCTTGGATCCGGGGGGGGAGAAATCTGGATCGAGTCAGGTGCCGGGACCACATGGACCACTCCCTGCAGTGTGCGCGGGCCCCGCAAGATCATGTTCCACGACGGCGGATCATATGCGATTCCGATGGGTCACCTCCTGCTGCCCTACGCCACGATCATTGACTGCGGGGGACGACAGCAGGCCTCGCTAACCTTCACCGGGACTGGAACGGCGCTCCTGTTTGCCTGGAACGCATCTGGGACGTCTGGAAGTTTCGCCGATTGGGGCTACGGGATCAGAGATTGTGCCATCTACGGACCGGGAGGAGGAAATGGTCTTGGGTCCAATGCCGGCATCGGCATTCAAATCGGCGACGCAACTCACACCACAGCCGGTGTAGATATCGTGGGTTCCGTTATTGCAGGCTTCGCCTTGGGCATCACTTGGGGCAACGTCCAGGCTTGGGGAACGCGAATCATCCACACAAACATTGTCAGCAACACCCAAGACTTTCTTTTTGACATTGCCTCCCCCCAGGGAGAGGAAAACCTCTTACTCGACCACGTGACGTTCAATCAGTACATCGGCGGCGTCGTGGTGGCCAACGACTTCCAGGTGACCGGTACGGGGGTGATCGACCTCCTGTGCATGTCTTGTTCGTTTGATAACAGCCAGATCAATCTCGGAGGAAGTGCGTTTAACTCTGTTCGTTTTGAATCTCGTCACACCGAGACCACGGTCCCCTCAACGGCCGTGCCTATATTGGTTAGTGCCGGCGTGGTCGTCGATGTCGAACCCCTCTTCCAGTGGGACAACGGTGATGTCTGCCCTGCTGCTGGTGTAAGCGTTAGCGGAGGAATCTACAGTATTTACGGCGGTTCCTGGGGTGCCCAACCTACCTGCCCTATCAAGAATGGTATTGTGACGAGCGGTTCTGGAATCGTGTACCAGGATGTGCCATACCTTCGAAACGCCAGTGTAGGAGCAAGTAGCAGGGGTGCCCTTACTGCTTTCTATGGACAAGCCGCGAGCGTGCCTGGTTGCACCACGGTGGCTTCGGTCGGTGGGGTCTGTGCGAGCCCAATCACAGTCTACTGGCCTAACTTTTTCCTTGACACGAACTACACCGTCAATTGCACGCCGACCGGACCGCCGGGCAACCGTCCAAGTGCTCCTTACATAATCACCAAATCTACCGCTTATGTCACAGTCAACTACTTTGCTACCACTGCCGCCGCGGCGTCTTGGCAAAGTATTGATTGCCAGGCGGTTCACATAGCAACGCCCAATTATCCGTGATCCGCTGGTTGGGGCTTAGTCGTGGTTCGGTCAGCCTCTAGAATCAACGTCGCGGCGTGCCGAAGAGAATCGGCCCTAAGGTCAGGTTGAAGATCCTTGGGCCAGTCAGGAACTGTCCCCGATATCAAAACTGTGTAGCAACCAGCGCGTTTGCCAGCCTCTATGTCGCTGAGGCTGTCTCCAACCAGCCATGAGTTCTGAAGATCTATGCCATGTTCCCTGGCTGCCCGGAGCAGCATGCCTGGAGCCGGTTTACGGCACTCGCATCCGCCTTCATGAGGACAAACATAGATATCATCCAGGGGCGCATGTTCTGCAGAGAAGAATCCTGCAATCGCATCATGCATTGCCTGCAACTCGGCCAAGCGGATCTTGCCGCGGCTCACTCCTCTTTGATTCGTGACGATGATTACGAGGAAGCCGGCAGAGCGGAGCAAGCGGACGGCATCACCTACCTGCGGAAGGAAAATTAATTCACTGAGGCGAGTGACATACTCCCCTTCCGGGGCTTTCTGGTTAATGACTCCATCGCGATCAAGAAACACAGCTCGGTTCACCGAACAGTCCTTTTTCAATGATTTCGCAGAGAATGTGCCCCGTCAGGATATGGGCTTCCTGGATGCGCGCCGTGTCCTTGGAAGGGATGGATAGGCAGAAATCGGTCAACTTCCGCAGTGCATCGCCGGTTTCCCCGGTCAAAGAAACGGTTACCATGCCTCGGGCTTTTGCGGTCTCCAGCGCTCGGAGGACGTTGCGGGAGCGTCCGCTCGTGGTTATCCCAACCGCAGCGTCACCCGGAACACCCAGCGATTCGACTTGTCGGGCGAATATCTGGTCAAACGCGTAGTCGTTGCCAATCGCGGTCAGGCACGACGTATTCGCTGTCAGTGCCAGACCGGCAAGAGCCGGTCGGTCAAATTGAAATCTCCCGGCCAGTTCCGCAGCCAGGTGTTGTGCGTCCGCGGCACTGCCGCCGTTTCCGAAAAAAAGCACTTTGTGGCCGTCCCGCAAGACCCGTATTAGCGCCGTCCCGGCCTGTAGCACGGTTTGCTGGAAAACAGAATCGCTGAGCAGAGTTTCCATAAGCCTTGAACAGTCCCGGATGCGCTGCGCAACCAGCGTTTCAAGGTCATTTGCCATTGTCATTGGCTCTCCAGTGCTGCATACCCTGGAATTCGAAAGCAAACTCAGTTGGTACCGCCCCCAGTTTCCGCAGCTCCGCCGCCACCTCATGCTTCTTCTCGAACTCACAGTAAAGAAGCATGTACCCGCCGCCCCCTGCACCCACAACTTTCCCGCCAAGGGCTCCAAACCTGCGCGCCACTTCATACATCTGGTCGATTGCTGGATTTGTGATCTTAGGAGAAACCTTCTTCTTGGATTCCCATGATACATGAAGGAGCTCACCAAACCGCGTCAGCTCACCGCGTAGCAATAGGTTTTTTAGTTCCACGGCGAGCGCCTTTTGCGTTCGCAATCCCTCCAAGGTCCGGACATCGTCGGTAACGTAGCGCTCGGTCTGGTCAGCGATGATCTGATCCGACTGCCGGGTGGTCCCGGTGAAACATAAGAGCAGATTATGCTCCAGTTCGTTCAACACGTCTTGGCGGATGCGCAGCGGGTTAACAATCACCCTATCCTTCTGAAACTCTGTGAAGTTAAAGCCCCCAAACGTAGACGCGTACTGGTCCTGCAAGCCCCCCTTAATCCCAAGGTCCTTTCTCTCGATGATGTAAGCCAGGTCGGCAATCTCGTAGTTCGTGAGCGGGAGGTTCTTGAACTCCTGAACCAGACCGACCAGCGCGACGATCAAGGCAGATGAAGAACCAAGTCCCGAGCCCGGGGGTGCATCGCTGTGGAGAAAGACATCGAAGCCGTGCCCATTGTTGGCTCCGAGCTTCAGCAACGTCGCCTTGACCAAGTCCAACTGGCCATCGAGGGCGAGCGCGGTCCCGCTCTTATAGCTCAACGACAAGCCAAGGTCCACGGATTGAATGTGGTTTTCGCCGTCCTTTCTTGGACGCAGGCTACCCCACGCAAAATTGTCGATGGTGGCGTTCAGTACGCATCCACCCTCGCGCTCAGGAAACGGAGGCACGTCAGTGCCACCGCCGGCAAAAGTAATGCGTAGCGGAGCTTTAGCTCGAATGTTCATAGGCTGAATCGTTTCGGAAACTCACGTTGCGCTTTCTCGTAGTCCTTCGGCACACCAATGTCAATGAAATAGCCGCTTACCGGATATCCGTAGAAGGGTTGGCCCTCAATCTTGGGAAAGATGTCCCGCTCAAGGGAGACGGGACGACCAGTAGGAATCAGGCGCAGTACCTCGCGCCTGAAAATGTAGACTCCGGCATTGATCCACTTCGGTTGCATCCCTTTGCTCGACGGAGGGGATGTACCCTTCTCGACAAACTCCAGTATCTTCCCCCTTGCATTGACGCGAACATGGCCGTAGCGATCTCCAGGCGGCGCGGGTGCCAATGCTATTGTAGCGAGCGCACGATGACGGCTGTGGAATCGGAGTAGAGCACTGAAATCCACGTCAACAAAAGAATCGCCGTTGAGCACAACGAAATGTTTGCTGTGAATATGCTTTTGCGCACGCTTGATCGCACCGGCTGTGCCGAGCGGTTCGTCCTCTGCCGAATAAGATAATCGGAGGCCCCAGTCCCGGCCCGACTTGTATCGTCTCTGGATCTGCTCTCGCTTGTACCCGACGCAGAGAACTACGTCGGAAAAGTCCGCCAGGCGCAGCCAACGCAGGAGATAGTCCAAGAACGGCCGATTCGCTACAGGCGCCAGGACTTTGGGGCCAGTACTAAACACAGAACGCAAACGCTTGCCCAGGCCTCCTGCGAGGACAAGGGCCACGGTGCCATGGGTTGGTACAGCGATCCGTTTAGTCGGTCCGGGCATTGTTGATTCGCGGTCGAGGGCTACACTTGAACGACAGGCGTTGATTCAACAAGACGATTCTCGACTAACGACCAAAGCCTCTCAAGCGCTTTCTCAAAATTGAATTCTTCGATTACCAACGCCCGAGCCATCTCTCCCATCGATTGCGCACAGTTGGGATTCTTCAGCAAACGGAGGGTACAATTGGCTAGATCCTCGGCGGTTTCACCGACAAAGTAATGCACTCCATTCTCTCCACCTACGCCCTCCGCACCTACGGCGGTTGTGACTACCGCGAGACCCGACGCCATACACTCCAGCATCTTGACCTTGATTCCTGCTCCGAGGCGCAATGGAAGCAGCGCTATCTGCATACGAGAAAGAAATCGCGGCAAGTCATCCACGAATCCGGCAACCACGACGTCTTTGGATCCTTCTGCTAAACGCTTCATCCTTTCGCTGTGGCTGCCAGCAATGTAGAAGGTAATCCCCGGGCATTCGCGGCGGATCAACGGGAGAATCTCCCGAATCCCATATTCAACCGCATCCCGGTTCTCACTCCGATCAAACGCCCCCAAGAAGACGATACTGCCTGGTTCCCGGGGACTGGAGTAAACGCGTTGGGAAAACGTGAACCATGCTCGGATCGGGCAAACGCACGCCGAAGGATCCATCTGGCGCAGCAGTTCTGCGTCCTTCTCGGAGTGAGGCGCAATCACATCCAGTTTGCCTAAAGTCGATTTCTCCCAGCTCCGGACGTGGGCATATTCCATCCGAAACAGCGATCGCAAAAAGAAGTTGGTTTGTTGGTGGGTCTTGCGCTGCCACAGCTGGCTCACGACATCGTGAGCGCTTCCCACAAGAAGGGGCACGGCGCTAAGTTCTCGCGCATATTGCCACATTGAGGTGTGATCTAAAATGGCAACGTCAAATTGATGAGACCGGATGATCGAATCCAATTTTCTCCGAAATAGATTTCCCGATCTCGCTGCGATGGAAATAGGGGTACGCCATTCTCCAACAATTCCTCCGAGTCGGCTCCACGTGGTCACGTCAACAGTGTTCCAGCAGTGAAAGATTCGGTTATCCTCTGGGCGGTAACAACGCTGTTCATCTTCTGTAGCAAAACAGAGCAAATGCACCGAATGCTGGCGAGCAAGCCACTCGCACATGTGATAGCTTGTTTTCAGTCCCGCCTGTCGACCGACAGGCGACGGGACGTGAGCCGACACAAACAGAATGTTCATACGCGGTGATCTTCCTCAACGGGGCGCCGCTCCGACCTTATTGCGTTGACCTCTTCCAGGCGAGCCGAGAAAATCGTACGATAACAAATGCTTCGATCGTAAACCGGGCCAAAGAGCGCAAGCGGAAACAGAGCCACGTACATGGCACGCGCCAGAATGGAGCTGTGGAGCGCCAGCTTCATGTAGCAAGTGCGAAAACCGATGTTCAGGTGTGGCCGCACGTCGAGGTGGAGCTTACGTCCGGTGTTTTCGGCAGCGACTCCGAGAGATGTGCTCGTCTCCGCGAGCGTGGGCAAGCCGAACTCCACATGTTCAAGCGTGTACCGATGCGGTCTGCCGTGCTTTGAAATGTAATAATCGTGGAGTTCAATATCATGCTGGAAGGCTGCTTCGCCCACTGGCGCTGCGATTACAAGCAGATTTCGCGTTACACGGATCATTTCCCGAAGCGCCCTGTCCCGGCACTCCGGCGGAATGTGCTCCAGCATGTCGATGGAAACGACAATATCCCAGCTCTTGTCCGGGAACGGAAGGCAGTCTACGGAAGCTTGAACTCTGTTTGTGTGTTTCCCAGCGGCGGAATCGAACGTAGTATCAACCGCTGTGGATCCACACCCCAGGTAAGCGCCGATCGAGACTGCGCCGGCTCCAACCTCCAACAGTTGTGTGTCTTTCCTCACCTCAGACCGCATTAAACGCGCTACCGCTCGGTACCGAAGCTCCACATCGAGATTTAAGTGAGTTCGCGCGTAGTCGTAAAGTCGACGATTCCCAGGCGGCGCTTGCGATGAGTCTCTCGTACTCCGGGCAATCGTCATTTTATGATTGGTTGTCATGTAGCCTTCACAGGGCGGGATTTGGCGGGACGTGCGGTCCCATCGAGGCCGCGTCCTCGCATTTAGTTGCTTTCAAGCCGAACTGACTAAACTGCCCCCGGCTGCGTACCTCGATGATGGCCGCCATTATACCTACTAGAGTGGGCACCGCGGGCGTGCCGACGAATCCGGGGGATGCCACATTCGCAATCGCAAACCCGGCAAAGGCAATCAAGACACCCTGCGGCAACAGAGCCTGATTCCCGGCCTGCCGCGCTAAAATCCACGTTTGCCTCACAAAGTGCCATACAATCCATCCTGCCGCGAGCGCACCCCAAAGACCATATTTCATCCATATGAACAGATACACATCGTGCATAAAGTGTCGCCCATCTTCTGGATTCTCCGCCACTTCACTTTGCGAGTATTCGAATGGGAGAATCTCCCGGTATGCTGCACCCGATCCTAAGCCGAACAGTGGGTGCTGGCTGATATGCTCGATTGCCATCTGGTGTTCATAAAGACGGCTACCCAAGACAAAAGGCTCGTCCGAGTCGACCGCGCGCGTTTCCAACGAACCGAGAATTCGCATCTGGAAGGCCTCGGTATAGCCGGGAGCGGTTGCCTTCACGGTCGAATAAACCACGATCAGAAGCGTGGCCATGACGACACTTGTCTTCGCCAGGCTCCAGAGAAAGGGTAGCACCCTTCGCTTCCGGATCAGGCCAAGCAGCAGAAGGGCTCCAAGAATTGCCAGAAACATGGTCCTGGAATATCCAAGCAGTATGCACAAAACATCCACGATGACGACCGCCACCATCAAAACCCGGTGCTCTTTCCAACGAGAGTAGGTGGCTACGGCGACCAGGAAAAAAGCTAAAAAGAGCCAGTCGGACGGAGGCCGAATCAACTGAGCATCTAATACCTCTCCTTGCGCCAGACCGTATACGGAAGCCGCATACGTCATAAACTGAAATTGAGAACTCAAGAATAACTGCCAGAAGGTCGCCGCACAAGACACAAGCACAATTCCGACCGTCACCACAAGAATGCGTGACAATGCGCGCGGTTCTTCAAGAGCGCGAATTGCCACGAACAATGCAAGCGGATAATAAATGAGGGGATGCAGCTCACGAAGGATGTAGTGCACGTCGGCCCCTCAGATCAGACCGAGGAGCACAGAAAGCGCTATGGCAGAGGCAAGAATCAGGAAATACTTATGGTAGGTCCCTAAAAGCCTCCCCTCACGGCGCTTCCCAAACATAAGGATAGAACCGCTCGCGAGGACAAGGTAGTAATCAGAGAGGTACAGATTTCCTCCCAGAAGCGGCACCCGCGGAAGATAGGCATGATCGACAAATGCACTATTGGTGATGAAAATTAAACCTACGAGCAGCGCCTCTGTTAGTCCGAAAGAAATCGCATACACCGCAAAACAGAGAACTCCCAAAGCAGCGATCGCGGCCAGAAAATAGGCGTTCATGTCGTCCTGGGGCGCTGCAAGTGCGATTGCGAAAGGCACGGTTACCCAAAGCCCCACGATGAGGGCCTGAAGAACGGCAGAGAAAGCTGCGTTCCCTGACGCGGGCAAACTAGAAGGCATCAACGGGTTCGTGCCATGGTGCTGGTTGGTTTGCATTTGTTACTCAATCGGGCGACTGCGGTGTTGGCATAAGCACTACCTCCTACCCGGACCATGCGACATCACTGCGTACTTTGTTGCACCCGAGACCGAAAAAGACGAATGCCTTCCCAGAATGCTTTCTCGGCCAGCAGAAAGGTCCTCGGTTTCCGAAACCAGATCAGGAACTTGGAGAAGAGATGGACCTGATAGGCTGGAAAGAAAACCAGCAGCTTCCATGCAGGAAAGTGCTTAAGGCAATAGTAAACATGATTGCGAATGGTGTAGCGGTAGGTTAAATCCGACTCACCGCCGGTAAGGCTGCTGACTTTATGCAACAGACGCGCAGAGGGCAGGTAGAGCAACTTGATTCCAGCTCGATACGCGCGTTGACAGAAATCCGTATCGTCAAAGTAGACGAAGTAGTTGGCATCCATGAACCCGACTCGAGTGAAGACCTCCTTCTTGATCAACATGCAGCATGTGGGACTGTAGTCGACCAGACGGGGTTGATCGAACGCGCCGCGATCGCGCTGTGTATAGCCGAAATGTCGAGCCGATCCGCGGATGCCGATGAAGTACCCGCCAGCACACCAAATCCTTCCTGGATCATCGAAGTACAAGATCTTCGGGACCACCATGTCACATGGGTGGTGCTCGAATCCGCTGATCAGATCAGCCAGCAGATTGCGATCAAAGACTGTGTCGTTATTAATGAGAAGCACCGAGTCGCACCCGTCCTTCAGCGCCGCCCGGATTCCAATGTTATTGCCCTCCGCCACTCCGACATTGATCTTGCTGGGGATGAGGACCAATCGCGGATCTGTGTATTCGGAAAGGAGTGTCAGCGTCTCGTCGGAGGAGTGATTGTCGATGACGTACAACACAAAATCGGTGTGACTCTGACCCAGCAAAGAGTCCATAAAACCATGGAGCACCGAGGCGCTATTGAAGGTCACCGTCACGACTCCGATGAGGCCTGGCTTAGCCATGAAGCAACCCTCGCTCTCGCATTTCGTAAAGCGAGTCCTTGTATCCGATCACAATCTCCTCTTGAGTTGCAGCCCAGGCCAAGAACTTCTCTAGGCCTTCACGAAAACTGAATCGTGGTGCGTACCCAGTGAGCCGGCGAATCCTCGACAGATCCGCAAAATTGTGGCGGATATCTCCCTGGCGGAACGCCCCGGTGGTCATGACTTGGGAACTGCTTCCGAAGAACCGCACCACATCTTCCGCCGCTTGCAATACGGTTGTCTGCTGTCCTGTCCCAACATTAAGACTCTCCAGGGAAGTCGAATCGCGGTGGATACAGCGCCACGTAGCTTCCACAGCATCATCGACGAAGAGGAAGTCGCGAGTCTCCCGTCCATCTTCAAAAACCTCGATCGAAGAATGCGAGCGAGCAAGGCTCGAAAAAATCGCAAGGATACCGGTGTATGGATTACGCAGGGACTGACCGGGCCCGTAAACATTCTGGTAGCGCAGGGCATAAGCAGAGAATCCGCGCGCCTGTGCAAACATCAAAACCATTTCCTCCTGAACCTGCTTGGTGAGCCCATAGAACGACAGAGGATGGATCGGAGAGTCCTCGCTGGTCGCCTCCGGAAAACAGAAAGCCTGGCAGGTCGGACACTGCAGCTCATAATGACCTGCCCGCAAGGAGTCGAGAGAGCGCGGGCCGGGATAAACGATTCCATGCTCCCGACATCGATATTTGCCCTCACCATAAATTGCGCGCGAAGACGCCACAACGATCTTGCTTACGCGACAGTTTGAATGATTCACCATGACATCCAGAATTGCGGCGGTTCCTCCGATATTTACGTCCTGGTATCGCACAACCTCGTACATCGACTGTCCGGTCCCAGTCTCGGCGGCCAAGTGCACGACCACGTCTCGATTCACTAGCGCTCTGGCGAGCAGATCTCGGTCCCTGACGTCGCCACGGAACAGTTCTACGTCGGGGGCGAGATCATGCGGCAGTTCCTGCGCGCTACCATGGACTTGAGCGCTGAAGTTATCCAATACCGCGACCGAGCATCCTTCCGCCAGCAAGCGTCTCACCAGGTGCTTGCCGATAAACCCTGCTCCACCTGTCACCAAGATTTTCACGCCTGCGCAATCTCCTTCGCGGTCATGGTTTGCTATGCGTTCTCGACTTCATTGGAATCTTCGGTATTGTCCCGGCGCCGCAGCGATCGCGCCATCATTTAGCCGCTTCGCGTATCGTCGTCGCAGCTGGGCGTGCCGAAAAATTGTAGGTAAAACACAAGAGGTGTCTGAAAAGCCCAAGAGTCATCCTGTTAATGACCGCTGGTCTTGGCGAAAATTCCGGCTCCATTCTTTCCACTATAAATCCTGAGGACCGGAGGAGATCGTAAATCGTGCTTTCGGTGAAGAACTTAGTGTGAGTCCAGTCCAATATCCCCTCCTGGGTGTATTGAAATTTGCCGAATAAAATGAGAGGAACGGTCACTCTGGCGTTGCGCACATTGGGAAGAGAGCCGATGAATTGTCCCGCAGGGCTCAGCAGGTCGCAGAGCCTCCGGGTAACCGACCACGGATCCTTCACGTGTTCAAGCACGTGGCTGGCAATAATGAGATCGAAATATCCGCGCGGAAAGTCGAACTGGATTTGCTCGACGTCACCCGTCAGAACGACATCAAGATCGGGATTTTGCCTCGCAACGGCTGCGACTTCCGGCACTAGTTCCAGCCCCACCACAAATTCTGCTGTTCGCTCGCGCTTTAGAAACAAGAGGGCTTGGCCATGACCGCAGCCAATCTCCAACACTCGTCTTGGTCGGCCCTCGATGAGTCGGAGCAGTGACGTTCGCAAATGGCCATAGTATGAATCTTCAACTCTGAAACGACTGTTTCTCAATAAAGTCTCCGACCGAAATCCATTGATTGGTTTCACGTGAATATTTCTTCACGAGTTTCGCTGGCGCTCCGGCCACCATAGAATATGGAGGAAACGACCTTGTGACCACGGAGTTTGCTCCTACAACGCAGCGCTCACCCAATTGCACGCCGGGTAAAATGCACGAGCCATAGCCCAAAAAACAATGGGGGCCGAGGCGCACCTCCCCTTTATGAAACAGCTTTTGTTGCATGATGAGTCCGCCATCGGGAGACAGGCCATGGCCGTTATCTGTAATGTAAACATGTTCACTAAGCACGCAGCCATCCTCGATCGTCATCTGGTGAGTAGCCACAATGCATGCGTATTGTCCCACGTAGACATCGTTTCCAAACACCAGCCTTGGCTGGAATCGCTCTTGTGCATACTCCGTAATCGTGCAGAGCCAGGAATGCTTATTAATGATCGTGCGGTCGCCTACCTCAATATTCTCAGCGCCGTCGATGCGTCGAGGACGGAAGATATATGAATCGGACCCACATCGCCGCAAATGCAACGGTGTAAAGTGAACGATCTTCCTGGCGAACCGATGCAAAACATTCATTCTCTTCACAACGACGTCCCACGTTTCACGGAGAAAGGCATCACCCAAAGTCAAAATGTCAACGACGACGGGGCTTGTTTAAACCTGGGCCACCACAGGCCAAAACCTCAACTTCTTGCGCTCCGAGTCAACCAGGCCCCAGCGCCAGATGAGAAGTCCGGTTGTGACCACGACTGCCAGACACAAATACTTGGCCGTAACGGCAGGCAAGTTGCTCAGCTCAGCGGTGACAACATAGACAATCACTGGCAATGAGCAAATTATCGGCCGAAGCAATCCGTCGCGGATGTAGCTGGACACTCTGAGCTCAAGCTGGGTTGTGCGTCGCATGTTATAAAATAAATGGCCACAAATGCCAATGAGCGAACCGAAAAGCGTCCCAATGGCCACGCCTACAGCGCCAAATATGTACCCCGCAACGATGCTCGCGAGCAGGTTCGATACACCTTCCATTAGGGGAGTGACCGTCACCAGTCGTTGCTCCCCAGTTCCGAGCAAAGCCATTATGTAGGGCACCGGCGCCAGACGGATCATGTTTGCGGCCACCAGAACCTGCAGAATCCGCGCTCCATGGTCGGCGTAGGCCGGGCCCAACCATAAGGTCAGAAGAGGTTTTGCCGCAAGAATTAACGGAAGCCCGGTGAGCAAGAGAAGGAAAACGCCATAGCGGGTCGCAGTAACGACCATGCTCGCCAATTCTACTGAATCTTTTCGAGCATGCAGAACCGAGGTGGAGGAAATCATGGCGCTAAACATTGCATTTTGTAGCCCCGCCAGGAACACGATCAAACTCGCGGCCACAGCGTAGTAAGCCACTGACCCGAATTGAAAATATCCCACCAGAGTGAGATCCAATCCGGATACCAATATCATGGAAAATGACCAGATACTAAGACTCAGACAATAATCGAACAGCTCCCGACTTGTCTTGCGGGATAGCAGGCGCGCTGAGGAGCGAGCGTCCGGAACCATCTTTCGGTACGCCAAGTACTGCAGACCGTAGGAAGCCAGATTCACGGCGGCTACCGCGATACCCATCTGAGTGAGGTGCCCGCCACGCTGAACGACAATGATCAGTAGGATCGCGCTAAAGATCCGCGACCCTCCAATGATAGCCGCCGGCACCTCGTTGCGTTGGAGTCCGACAAAGACTCCGTTGAAGACAGAGGCTGGCAACCCGACCGCTAATGACCCTCCTACCAGCAGCAACGCCACGCGGGCATCGCCGACAAGGATGAATGGCATCTGGCGAAATAGGATCGGCAAACCCATTGCCAGGACCACGCAGCCGGCCAAGCCGGCTATTCCCGCAATGCCTAGCGTCACAAGTGCGGTGCTGACGATGCGATCGCGATGCGATGTGTCCCGCTTTTCGTTGGCGAATGCCACGAAGCGTCCTACAGCAGTTTGGACACCGAAGTCGAGATAGCCAACATATGCGCTAACCTGCAGGACCAACGACCATGCCCCATAGGCATCCGCAGGCATCAGTCTCGTAAGGAAAGGAGGTAAGGCGACCGCAACCATGGCCGCAGCGCCGCCACGAACCACATTGGCTGCGGCGTTCTTCACCACGGTGAGTCTTTCTTGTCGATTCATCGGGACGTGGATAACAGAGATTCGTCTTAGCGCGACTCAGACTCGTCACCCGCCTTACGCCGGCGGATTCGCTGCCAAACGCCGTTGACTGAGCGCTTGATGAGGTTGCTATGGCCGAACATCGATATGCGGCCGGCCACAGTCGAGAAAACCTCCTGAGCAAAAATCCTTCGAGGGTCGCCAGGATCAGTGCCCTCCCAAACGTCATGTACGAAAATCCATGACACAGCGATGGCAAGCCCCAAAACCGTCCCACACAGAACGATCAGTGTGCGAGGTGGGTAGGATTTTTGCTCTGGTACATCTGCGGCGTCGAGCACCTTCACGCTCGGGATCTCTTTTGCTTCCTCAACCTTTGCCATCTCGTACTCTTTGGTGAGCGTCTCGAAAAGCACTTCCTGGACCTTCGTCCGCCGATACAGGTCTGCGAAAGTCACGCCCAGCAGAGGCAGTTTTCGGATGGAAGGATACAAGGATGAATCTGGCCCACTCGAAAGGGTTGAGGCACTTTCAGCTTTCCCACCCATTTTTTCAAGTTGGCCCTGCAGTTCGTGGATACGAGCGTTGACCGCGCGTACCCGCACATTCTCGTCGGTGTAAGTCTGCTTCAGTGCTTGAAGTTCCGATTGAGCGGCAATAAGCTGCCCCTGCAGGGTCGCCGCGGCTTCAACCATCGCCTTGCCTTGCTCTTTGATGTCAATCGCAGCGTTCTTACTGGCAAATTCACCGAATTCTTTCTCCGCTTCTTCCAGATCCCGCGTGACGGTTTGCAGGCGCCCCTCGATGAAAATACGTTCTCGACGCGCCGAAGACGTGCTCAGATCGACCACCAGGCGATTCAGTTCTTCCACATAAGCCCCTGCGATAGCAGCTGCCCTTTGTGAGCTTCCATCCGTCACCGTAATCGTGATGATCTGACTCTTGCGGTCTACGGCAATGGCTGTGTGGTTTGCCAGAGTCTTCCGCGCATCTTCAATGTGCCGGCTCCCGTAAACTTTCTTTAAGTCGAACTGCTGGATAAGCTTGTCTTGCACCGTGCGGCTGGACAGAATACCAACAAAAACATCGCTCGTCGTTTTTAGACCTAACAACTCGCTAGCTGCGGCCCCCAAACCACCCCCATTGCCTGACAACGAGGCAGCTGCCATAGCAAGTCCCGACGAGGACTGATTGTCCGGCGGCATCAATCGCGTCGAGGATTCGTATCGCACCGGAATGAGAAGAGCGATCAGCGCGCTCGCGAGGAAGGCGTATATCACTGCCCGATAAAGCAACCTGCGGCGGTCCCAGAGCAGTCGTATTCTTGCGAGCGCTCTCTCGCGAGAAGACTTCTCATCCATATCGTCGGTAGGAGATACGTCGAATTGTGGCCGAAGAACCATCTCGTTCTCGGGTTTGACTGCAGTTTCAGCCATGCGTATCCTCCTTGCCCGAGACCCTACCTCGACATTTCTTTGTTTCGGTGACTGCGACGTTGCTCATTGGTTCCCTCTGTTACCGCCAAACAAATCAAGATGCTGAAGACAGTCCTCTTAGCAAACTTGAAGATGCGCGTCCGCATGGAGCTGGTTGTCGAGGGCGAGACCGACGAATTCCCAAAATTCTGTCGCACTGCACTCGAGATCTCTGCCTGCGAATGCTATCCCGGCTGACTTTCGGATGTGGCTCAGCACAGTCGTAAGAGGGAGCGCGATTCTGTTGCGGCACAATCGCTAGGATCCTGATCTGCCAGCATCCGTTTTCTGTCGGTATGAACTTCAACACGACTCTATATCCCATTCATCGATTTCGACGCCGACCGAGCGCATCAGGAGGTCCAGTGAAAGGACCACACGAGATTTCTCTTTTCTGCGGACTAGGATACCCTGCATTCCCACCAGAGGGCCGCTTTTAACGCGCACTCGACGCCCGACAGTCAGGTAGGGATGCGGCTCCGCGCGAACTCCACTCGCCAGCGCATTTCTCAGAGACTCTATTTCGCGTTCCGGCAGCGGTACAGGATGCCGGTTAAAGCTGACAAATCGAACTGCGCCAGCCAATTGCAGCACACGTACTCGATCCTGGAGCGCGATGCGCACGAAGACATAACCGGGAAACAAGACGAGTTCTAGCTCTTTCCGACGGTCCTTCCAGCGCCGCACGGTCCGATGCAGAGGCAGGAAGCAGGAGATGCGGTTCAGGTCCATCTGCTCGGCCACGCGCTTCTCGTGGCGCGGAATGGTGTACAAGGCGAACCAACTCTTTTCCGCTCTGACCCCACCCGTAATGCTCCAAAAAGCGTCTGCTGCCCTTACTGGAGCATCCGATAGTGGGACGGATAAAGCTTCGCCCTCCTCACCTACTGGCACGTTGTGAGCTAACCCCATTATTTTCAATGCCTCGCGGCATAAATCGTTCTGTGCGCTACAGTGCGAACGCCGCAGGTTCCAGCCCCTGCGATTCTACTCCAAAATCCCTTGAACCCACACCAGAGGTAAAACTCTCCATCGGATTTCGAAATAATCCCCCAAGAGGAAGCGGGCGTCGACCGTTCAACTCCGTTCCTGGCCGCAGGTCGGAGATGGTCTTCGACCAGCACATTGCTTGTCCATGGCTGCTTGCCTTTCATCTTGAAGGGAAGCGAACACCGAGTGCACACCGTTTCAGAGTACGGGGTCGTCCAAAAAATCTTCCAGCAAATTATCCTTCCCGCTGAAGCGATTCGGCCACATTTAAGATAGATACCCCAGAGAAGACGAGCCAAGAAATAGTGGACGTGGTTGCCGGGGAAATCGCAAGGGCAAGGTAGTTTTCGCATTTCGCAATCGCTTCCAGGAAAGCAAAAATGCCCCACTTCTTGCAGACTGCGCGAGAAATGGGGCATCAGTTTATTTGACGATGTTGTGAGATGCCGACGAGAGCGAAATCTGTCGCGGAGCATGCGAAATCGGTTTCCTCGGCGTGTGCGATACGTTGCCCGTGGGTTTGGGCCCATGGAGGCGCGCAAGATTGCGTTGTATCACCTCTTGGTCGCTGGTGTGATCGGCGAATCGAATGGCCTCGTAGTTCTTCCGTAAGGCCATGATGCGGTAGCCGAACAAGAGGCTGGCCGTGCCGCCGCCCAATTCATGCACCCTGAACGAGTTCGCGGTGCGGTCGGTGACGTAGAGTCCCTTGCAGTCTCCGTAGGGCGTGAGGAAGACCTGGTACTCTTGTCCGGTATTCACCGTCTGCATAAAGTCAGGGTCGATTTGAACCACGGCTCCGCCGTTCACGAGATGCGCCGAACCGGCGTCTTCAAACCAGTTCTGGGGCGACTCGATGGCCGACAAGGCCACGGTACGCTTACCGCCATCCACCGAGACGACAGCATTCTTGGCGCCGGTGCAGTTGATGTTGCCCGAAGCGTCGACGTAGCAGCCCTTTCCAGCACCGTTATAGGCGGAAAAGGGGGCACCAGTACTGCTGTTGTTGAGGATCGACATTGTATAAAAAGAGGCAGTGTTGTTGTAGAAGACCCCGGCGCTGGCAGCATCGGTGGTGCCGACGACCGCTGGTTGTGACACTCCGACCGCCGCTTGTGACAGTCCACCATCCCCCCAAAGGCCAGCTCCGCAGCACCCTACGTAGCTTGCTCCAGTGGTGCTCACGGTCCCGTACTGTCCGAAGGCGCCGATACCCGTACCGCCGGCAGCAACCTGTCCATACACTCCAATGGGATCCCCGGTAATCGCTCCCGCGTAGCCGACGACGCCATACGCATCGCCGTCAGGGCTACTTGTGTATCCATCAACACCCCAGGACGGGCCGATAGCCGTGAACGCCGCACCATAGAGGGCGATTCCGGATGATGCACTGGTATATGAGTCAATCGCATCACTGTTGGGATTAAATACGGTGAGATAGTTGGTGTTCACACCTGAGCCTTGCACATCGAGCGTGAGGCTAGGCGTGGACGTCCCGATACCGACATTGCCCGTGCTCGTGATGCGCATCATCTCAGTGCTGGCTACCCCCAGCGTCAGGTTAGTCGCCGTCGATGCCCCGAAAAAGGCATGCTTATCGGTCGCCCCCGGCGCCGACAGCGTGATCTGCATGTCCTGATCCGACAGGTTCGACGCGTTCACTATGCCTCCTCCTGTCGGCGCCCCGATCACCAGTCGCTGTTGGGGGTTGCTGTACCCGATCCCCACGTTGCCCGCATTCGTGATCCGCATCTTCTCCAACCCACCTACCCCCAGCGTCAGGTTGGTCGCCGTCGATGCCCCGAAAAAGGCATGCTTGTCGGTGGCCCCCGGCGCCGACAGCGTGATCTGCATGTCCTGATCCGACAGGTTCGACGCGTTCAGCACCCCTCCTCCGGTCGGCGCCCCCACCACCAGCCGCGACAGCGGGTTGGTATACCCAATGCCGATGTTCCCTGTTGAACTCTGGTAGATCGCAGAGTTGCCCAGTGTGCCGCTACCGTTCGTGAACATGGGAATGTAGTTTGTGTTGACGCTCGGAGTGACCGCAGCCTTTGCGTTGCGGGTGGTCGAGGTGGCAGTTGCCGCTGTTCCGCCGCTCGCCGGCGCAGGGGTTGCCTGGGTGGACCCCGTGCCTGACGCCTGCTGCGGGGCCAGCAAATACGCCGAGGCTGGCTTGCCGCCCAGCGTGTCGGCATCGGAAGCCTTCAACGCATAGGGCACGCTCACCAGCAACACCCGCGCCTGCTCGACTTCGTTATTCAACTCCACCTTCACTCCCAACCAGCGCGGCTCGCCTGTGCTGAACAAGTCCATGGGCATGCCTTCGCTTTGCGTGCTGCCCAGCAGCACGGTGTAGTTCCCCTGCGCATCCAATTCGACGTTCTGCGTCTCCATCCACAGCGCCGAGCCCCCCTCCTGGCTTTTGTAAACCGAGAACGACAGTCCCACCACCCCACTGCGGGGCAATCCGCCATCGTCTTTCACCACCCCGCTGAACTTCACCAGCCGGGGCACCGGAAGCGCCGGAATCACCGCCGGGGGCGAAGACACCGCTTGGCTGTCGGCCTGCGGCGCGGTCTGGGCCGCGACGGTTGCCGTGCTGCTCGCGCCTGAGCGCACTTGAGCCGCTAGCCGCGGCATCTGCGCCACGGACAACATGCTCGCCAGGAACAACCACATCACCAATTGACCCTTTACCTTCACAATCGTACCCTCCTCCAAACCCTCTGCTCCTGCCGATTCGGCATAGGGTGCCTCTTAAACCGTTGAAGCTGCGGGCCCGAGACAGATGAATGCCGCAGCAACGTCGCATGGTTCCGACCGGCTGTCAAGCAATTTGGGCCTTACTCGAACGGATGAACGGATGATTGGGGAACCTATTCCGAATTCGGATTGCATCTCTGTCGCCTATTCCATGGGCTGGGTCGCAATGGGTGTTTCGGTTTTCCCTGACTTCCCAATCCGCGAATACGCGAACTTTGTTTTTTGACGATGCTTGCGATCCTTCTCGCCCGATCACAATTGGCGAATATTGGTTACAACAACTTTCTCGCCCTCATGCAGCACAAATGTTCCAATCTCCCGCCGAGTTGCGAGTTCCGACTTGTCAGCAACCCCGCAGCGCACGGCGTTTTCGCGGATCGGTTTCGATCGGTTCGAATTTCTTTTATCTTGACGGGAGCGGGAACCGGAGGGGTAGAATGACATCCGTTTCTAGCTCGAGAAGGAAGATGTGGCCGAAACGGTTGCGATCGATGAACTAGATCGCAATCGAAATTGCATGATCCGGTCTCGCTCACGCTCAAAAAAGAAGAGGGGTGTTCACGAGTGACAAACTCACGCGCGGCGGTATTTCTGTCTACAGGTATTCTGCTTACTCTCCTGTCAGTTGGGTGCGGTTCCGGTTCCTACACTCCACCTTCCGCGACTGTTGTACCTACCTCTCACCCGCTCGTGGCGCAGTACAACATTCTGCATTTTCAGCCGGGAACAACGGCGTGGGTGGAATTTGGGCCGGACACCCGTTATGGCAGGGCAACGTCGATCGCGACTAGTTCAGCCTCGACTGCCAGCGGTGACACGTTCTCCATTCTGGTAGCGGGCATGAAACCGCAGACCACGTACCATATGCGTGCGCATGCCAACTGGCCAGGTGGCTTTCCGTGGGTCGACCAAGATCGCACGTTCACAACCGGTGCGATCCCAAACTCGGTTCAGGTAACGACCGCCACCGTCACTCGGCCCACCCCGAACCTTTCGCCAGCACCGGGCGTGGAATTGGTCAGCCTCCCCCCTTTATCGGCTCAAACGGCCGGGAGTGTGGCTCTTGATCTTCAGGGCAATGTCATCTGGTACTGCCCCGGCGGCTCGGAACCGGTCAAACCCATGCCAAACGGTCACTTCATCATCAATACGGGCACGGATTTGGACGAAGTCGACCTGTCATGCAATATTGTGCGCGATGTTTCTTACACCAAAGTGAATCAATCGCTGCAAGCCAACGGCCAGGACTTTATCATCCCACCACCGCTAGGAGTGCCAGGCGGCAACCCTTTTCACCACGACGTATTGGTTTTGCCCAATGGTCACTGGATCACGTTTGCTCAGATAGCGAAAACAATCGATCTGCCCGGCGCCCCTGGAACCGAGGTCGTAGGTGACGTTGTGCTGGACATCGATCCCAACGACAACGTGGTGTGGGCATGGAATTCTTTTGATCATCCGGAGGTATTGGACGTCGCACGGCATCTCATACCGTATCCTGATTGGACGCACAGCAACGGCCTGGTGTACCTGCCGGAGGACGGCAACCTCTTGGTGTCGATGCGCCATCAGTCTTGGATTCTAAAGCTCGACTACGCCAACGGTTCCGGCGCGGGAGGTATTTTGTGGCATATGGGCTACCAAGGAGACCTCACGTTGGATCAAGGCAGCGATCCGAGTCTCTGGTTTTCCTTTCAACATTTCCCATCTTTGATAAGCCAAAACGGTTCGCTCATCACTTTAGCCATCTGGGATAACGGAGACAATCGCGTCTTAGATGCGAATGGTACGATCTGTGGCACCCCGACCACTGCTTACTGCTATTCGCGAGCCACTATGTTTCAAGTCGACGAGAGCACTAGGACCGCGAGTCTGCTCTGGGACAACTTGCCGGGATACTTCTCGATATGGGGCGGCAGCATTATTCAATTGCCCAATGGAAACGTCGAATTTGACGTGAACGCGATCGGGGGTGCGCCTCCCCCGACCACCGCATCCGAAATTCAAGAGATAACTCAGACCCCCAATCCGCAAATCGTCTGGAAAATGGACCTACCGGTTCCGTTTTATGCGTATCGGGCTTATCGGATTCCAGTCTTTATCCCGGGGTTACGTGGCAGCAGTGACCCCTAATCAAAACCCCAAGGCCGATAGCTCCTCTTAGGTCGGTTCTCCCGGAAGCTTTGGCCGACTGTTGTTGTCACATCGCGTCTCTGACAATGTCGGCTGTGTCAAGCAGTTTTCGAGCACATTGCAGCATGCACTCAGAGAAGAGTACCATCGCGATTTCCTGGCTGTCCCGCGGGCCAACCGAACGAACTCCACGGCCACATTAGGATAGTGGCTGCAGGGGAATTCGCGAGGGCAAGCGAGATTTCGTATTTCCCCATTGCTCCAGGAAAACAAAAATGCCCCACTTCTCGCAAACCTCGTGAGAAATGGGGCACTCAGCTTATTTGACGATGTTGTGAGGCGACGCTGACGAGAGCGAAATCTGCCGCGGAGCATGCGAAATCGGTTTCCTCGGCGTGTGCGATACGTTGCCCGTGGGTTTGGGCCCATGGAGGCGCGCAAGAGTCTGCTGGGCCACCTCTTGATCTTTGGTGTGATCGGCGAATCGGATGGTCTCGTAATTCTTCCGTAAGGCCATGATGCGGTAGCCGAACGAGAGGCTCGCCGTGCCACCGCCCAATTCATGCACCGTGAACGAGTTCGCAGTGCGGTCGGTGACGTAGAGTCCCTTGCAGTCGCCGTAGGGCGTGAGGAAGACCTGGTACTCTTGTCCGGTATTCACCGTCTGCATAAAGTCAGGGTCGATTTGAACCACGGCTCCGCCGTTCACGAGATGTGCCGAACCGGCGTCTTCAAACCAGTTCTGGGGCGACTCGATGGCCGACAAGGCCACGGTACGCTTACCGCCATCCATCGGGACGACAGCATTCTTGGCGCCGGTGCAGTTGATGTTGCCGACGGTGTCGATGTAGCAGCCACCACCGGCACTATACGCGTATAAGGGGTAACCAGTGGCGTTGTTGTTAACCCACAGTGTGTAATCAACCGCACTGTTGTTTTCGAAGACTCCAGCGAAGGAGTCGTCGGTGGTGCCCCACACTCCCCCCTGAGTGCCGCCGCCATCGCCCCAAACGCCAGCTCCGTTGGCCCCCATGAAGGATCCTCCAGTGGCGCTCACGGTCCCGTACTGTCCAAAGGTGCCGACACCCGTACCGCCGGCAGCAACCTGTCCATACACTCCAATGGGATCCCCGGTACCCGCTCCCGCGTAGCCGATGACGCCATAAGCATCGCTGGCAGAGCTAGCCGTGTATCCTTCAACGCCCCAAGCCGCGCCGGTTGTCGACGAGGCATTAGCGTAGACGGTAGTTGCATTCGAGTTGCCGCTAAAGGCGTCAACCGCATCCGCGTCGGTAGTTGTTGTCGACGTAACATGGGTGGTGTTCACCCCTGAGCCTTGCACATCGAGCGTGGAGACAGGCGTAGACGTCCCGATTCCGACATTGCCCGTGCTCGTGATGCGCATCATCTCGGTGCTGGCTACCCCCAGCGTCAGGTTAGTCGCCGTCGATGCCCCGAAAAAGGCATGCTTATCGGTCGCCCCCGGCGCCGACAGCGTGATCTGCATGTCCTGATCCGACAGGTTCGACGCGTTCACTATGCCTCCTCCTGTCGGCGCCCCGATCACCAGTCGCTGTTGGGGGTTGCTGTACCCGATCCCCACGTTGCCCGCATTCGTGATCCGCATCTTCTCCACCCCGCCTACCCCCAGCGTCAGGTTGGTCGCCGTCGATGCCCCGAAAAAGGCATGCTTATCGGTCGCCCCCGGCGCCGACAGCGTGATCTGCATGTCCTGATCCGACAGGTTCGACGCGTTCAGCACCCCTCCTCCGGTCGGCGCCCCCACCACCAGCCGCGACAGCGGGTTGGTATACCCAATGCCGATGTTCCCGGTTGAACTCTGGTAGATCGCAGAGTTGCCCAGTGTGCCGCTACTGTTCGTGAACATGGGAATGTAGTTTGTGTTGACGCTCGGAGTGACCGCAGCCTTTGCGTTGCGGGTGGTCGAGGTGGCAGTTGCCGCTGTTCCGCCGCTCGCCGGCGCAGTGGTTGCCTGGGTGGACCCCGTGCCTGACGCCTGCTGCGGGGCCAGCAAATACGCCGAGGCTGGCTTCCCGCCCAGCGTGTCGGCATCGGAAGCCTTCAACGCATAGGGCACGCTCACCAGCAACACCCGCGCCTGCTCGACTTCGTTATTCAACTCCACCTTCACTCCCAACCAGCGCGGCTCGCCTGTGCTGAACAAGTCCATGGGCATGCCTTCGCTTTGCGTGCTGCCCAGCAGCACGGTGTAGTTCCCCTGCGCATCCAATTCGACGTTCTGCGTCTCCATCCACAGCGCCGAGCCCCCCTCCTGGCTTTTGTAAACCGAGAACGACAGTCCCACCACCCCACTGCGGGGCAATCCGCCATCGTCTTTCACCACCCCGCTGAACTTCACCAGCCGGGGCACCGGAAGCGCCGGAATCACCGCCGGGGGCGAAGACACCGCTTGGCTGTCGGCCTGCGGCGCGGTCTGGGCCGCGACGGTTGCCGTGCTGCTCGCGCCTGAGCGCACTTGAGCCGCTAGCCGCGGCATCTGCGCCACGGACAACATGCTCGCCAGGAACAACCACATCACCAATTGACCCTTTACCTTCACAATCGTACCCTCCTCCAAACCCTCTGCTCCTGCCGATTCGGCATAGGATGCCTTAACCTAGAAAATTGGGGCCCGAAATAGATGGATGCCGCAGCAAAATCGCATGGACAGGAAAGCCTGTCAAGTAATGTGCTAGGCACCTGATTCCCCGTCTGACGGGTTTTAGGACTGGCGCACCCTGTGTGCTTTTGTTCTTGCATGCGCCACCACAACCGGGGGGCCCGCGGTTAGCAGTTTTAGAAGCGTGGGTACCAATGGCTTTAATCCGTGGATCCTTTACTGGAATTGGCTCCAGTAGGGATGTATGTGACTGGCATTGAGAAAGACGGACATCTGTCTCCCGCCCGGCGATTGGTCTGACGAATTCGAGGACATGGTGAGGCGAGCAGGGTCGAATCCGAACGCAATTGTCCGGCAGGTTTCATCGTTATCCACCCAGGGTCGAAGTCAAATGTGCATTTTCGAAAATAAAGCAGACACCTTGTTCCGAGCCAACCCTGATCGCAAAAACCAGCGTAGCGATGCGTGTCTGTACGAACCGGTTCATTTCGGGCGTGTTCGAAGGCTTTCGAGAATGCTTATTTTTGTTATTCCAAATGCGCAAACCCGGTGTAGAATGCCGCTTCCTTTCGGGGGACGAAAGGAAAAGCATCTTCATGAACGACCAGGATGCCGGCCGAAAACCTGCTATCAGCTGACTCGCTTTCTGAGAAGCCGGGCCGTTTTTTCATCTGGGACAACGAGACAACGGCGCGCTGGGATGGCTTGGCGCCGAGCCGGACTGCTTTCAATACAAGTGAACGGTTGATGAGCTTTGATTTCTAGCTTCTACTTTTGAGCCCGACAGGAATGGCTATGCGAAGATGGGTGGGGGGGGCGTTGCGACTGCAATCGGAGAGACAAAGCGAAACCATGGGCTTACGGATGCCAAGGCCCGCGCTTTTGTTGGCGGTTTTCAGCGCATGCGCTTTCCTGGTCGCATGCGGGGGAGGAGGGCTCACCGCCTCGCCACTCGAAGGAGCGGCCACAAACACGCAGAATCCCCTAGTCGCACAATACAGTATTGCGAGTCCATGCGCGGGACAAGCCATGGTGGAGTTTGGTCCCGACACTTCCTACGGAAGGAGTACATCGTGGTATCCGGTGCCTGGTCACTACCTGCCGACGACGATCTTGGTAGCGGGAATGCGAGCGTCGACCACCTACCACATGCGTTCGCAAGTGCAATGCGCCGGAAGCACCATTGCCGGTGGGGACACCACCTTCACCACAGGCGCTTTGCCAGCGTCGATTCAACTGCCGACCGTCGCAGTTGCTCCTCCCACCCCAGGCCTTTCCCCAGAGCCGGGCGTGGAATTGCTCAGCGTCTCCTCTCAAACTGCCGGGAGTATGGCTCTTGATCTTCAGGGCAATGTCATCTGGTACTGCCCAGGTAGCCCGGAACCCGTCAAGCCCATGCAAAACGGGCACTTCATCATGGTTACGGGCACGGACTTGCGGGAAGTCGACCTGGCATGCAACGTTGTGCGCGATATTACCGTCGCTCAAGTGAATCAATCACTTCAATCTAACGGCGTTTCTTTTACCATCCCGCCACCGCTAGGCCTCCCAGGCGGGAGCCCATTCCATCACGATGTATTAGTTTTACCCAATGGGCACTGGATCGGCCTTTGTCAGATAGCGAAGGACTTCAAGGACTTGCCCGGTTACCCTGGAACCACCCAGGTTGCGGGTGACGCTCTGGTGGACATCGATCCAAACGGTAACGTTGTGTGGGCGTGGTCAGCTTTCGATCATTTGGACGTCAATCGGCACCTCGACCGATTGCCTGATTGGACCCACAGCAATGGTTTGGTGTACTTGCCTGACGACGGCAACCTCTTGCTGTCGATGCGCCACCAATCTTGGGTTCTAAAGGTCCGTTACGAAAACGGAACCGGTAATGGAGACGTGCTGTGGCGTCTCGGCTATGAGGGCGACTTCGCTTTGACTCAAAACGGTGTCCCGACGGATGATCCCAGCGTCTGGTTCTCTTTCCAGCATTTTCCGTCTTTAATAAGCCAGAATGGTTCGGAAACCACGCTGGCCATCTGGGACAACGGAGATAATCGCGTCCTGGATACGAGTGGTACGACCTGTGGCACCCCGAGCACTCCTGCATGCTATTCGCGGGCCACTATTTTTCAAGTCGACGAGAGCGCCAAGGTCGCCAATCTGGTTTGGGACTACTTGCCGGGATACTTCTCGATATGGGGCGGCAGCATCAATCAATTGCCAAATGGAAACGTCGAATTTGATTTGAACGCGCCGGCGGTCCCACCCAGCCCGAACGTCGCCGCCGAGGTGCAAGAGGTAACGCAGTCTTCGAATCCGCAAGTCGTCCAGAAGATGGACCTCCCGATTCCGTATACTGCGTATCGGGCTTATCGGATTCCCAGCCTTTATCCCGGCGTGACTTGGCAGCAGTGATCCGCGACCGGGCCGCTTCAGAACCGAGGGGCGATCGCGAATTCAGTGCCCCAACAATCGATGATTTTGGACCTCTGGTTAATTTACTGAACAACTGTTTCTGCTCTCCGGTCCGAAGGCCGTCCTCGCAAGAGGCATGACTGCAAGGGCGACCACCGCGATGAGGGAGGGGAGCTTGACTCGCGGACCGACCACCATGAATCTTGACACAGATAGCCATTCTCTCATCTAATGTCCTACGAGGCACGCGGAACTCGATTTTTCTTCTCCTGCCAGGGAATCCTGGTGGAGGAGAAAGCAGCGCGACGGGGAGCACCGAGGCTTTTTTTATTGACAGACAGAGTTGATGCTGTTTAGATTCCACACAAACAGCAATAGAATTCATTGAGGCGACTACAGACTTTTCCGTTGCGCCAGGTGAATCTAGTAGCTGCTTCCCCTCGAGAGGTTGCTCCAGCTGCGACGCGCTTTTGTGCGGAGGAGCGGCTGCGCCCACTTAATGCGCCGCGGTTGCTTTCCTTGAGAATAGACCGAAGTGTCCGCAGGGCTTCGGCGAGGGTTTGATGGCTGAATTGTCAATCGTACTTCTGACAAAGGACGGCGCCGCCGACCTTGAGCGGCTACTGATTAGTCTTTACCGCCAGAAAGGGTTCGCGCAGTCGGAGGTGATTGCGATCGATTCCGGTTCGACCGACGGAACGCTCGACATCCTGCGCCGGTTCCCGGTCCGACTGCAGCAGATTTCCCCAGAGACGTTCCATCACGCGCGCACGCGAAATTTTGCGGCCGGCCTTGCCAGCGGGGATATTCTGATCTTTCTATCCCAGGATGCTATTCCCGCCTCCGACGTTTGGCTGAGCACCATGATCTCTAATTTCGACGATCCGAAGGTGGGCGCGGTCTATGGTCGCCAATTTCCGAAACCGGGGTCTTCGCTGGAGCGCCAGGACACTCTCGATGCCGTCTACGGCGAACACAAAATCATCAAAGACCCTGCCCATCGCAACGGAATGGGATACCGCTTTTATCATTTTTCTGACGTCAATGCCGCGATTCGCCGCAGCGTGTGGGAGGCGGCGCGCTTCCCGGACGACCTGCCGGTGTTCGAAGACCTAGGCATCGCCAAGCGCATTCTCGATGCGGGCTGGAAGATTGTGTATGAACCGAACTCTGCGGTGTATCATTCGCACAGCCATACTACGGTCGGGTTATTCAGGCGTTACTTCGACATTGGTTATACCCTGAGACGTTTGAAGATTTGGGACGCTCCCGGGACGAGGAAATCGATGCTTCGTGAAGTTTGGAAGTTGCTGAAAAATAAGGTCAGGCGGCTGGGTGACAAGCCAACGGGACGATTGGCGGGCGAGGGGATCCGGCAGGATATTGCGAAGTCGTTCGGACTATTTCTGGGACTAAATCAGAATTATCTGCCTCTTGTGCTCAAGCGCCGCCTCAGTGCGTTCCGTGTCTTTGAATAAGGAGAACAGGACATCGGTCCTGAATCCCCTGCCGTAAGGGAAGCTAGGTCACATGATTCGCAGTCGTCTAAGCTACGTTCGCTTCCACCTTCGAATTCTGACACTGTTGTTGCCTGCCTGCTCCTACTTCATCGCGGTCAAAGTGCGCTTCGGTGTCAATTTGTTCTTTTCCCGTACTGTCCCTCCGGGCTTGCCATCGTACTGGGGCGTGGTGTTGCTGACCACGATCGTTTGGGCGATCGCCGCGGAAGAATCGGGACTTTGGAATGTGGAGCAATTGTACGCGCCGGGCGGAAAGAGCCGGCGACTGCTCGAAGCGCTCGCATTCACCTATGCGGTTGTTATGGCGATCGGGTTCCTGTACCGTCAGGCGAGCTACTCGCGGGTTGTGATCGGTATTAGCGCCGTTGCCCTTTTTTTCCTGGCCACCACTGCTCGGATCATTTCCCGGGTCCTGCTGGAGTTGCTGCGGAAACATGGGAGAAACGAAGTCAAGATTCTGATGGTTGGGACGGATCGGTTCGCCCGGCGGGTAGCGACGTCGCTGGTGCACGGAGAGGTGCTCCCCTGCAAAGTGGTGGGCTTCGTGCGCTTGCCGGATCAGGAGATTGAGGTCGAAGGTCCTGTCTATGAGATGGACCAGCTTCCGACTTTCTCCAACGGGCACTCGATCAACGACGTGGTCATTGCGCTCCCTGCGGCTCGCCAGAGCGACGTGCAGAAAGTTGCCCTTGCGCTGGAGAAGCTGTGCGTACCCACGCGGGTTGTGATTGACCTTGGAGACGGAGTGGGCATTCGGGATCGCCTAATCGATCTGGGTGGAATTCACATGCTGGATTTGCGGCCGACGCTGGCGGAGACTGGCCCTTATCTGTTTCAGAAGCGCGCTGTCGATGTGGCCCTCTCGTTCCTCATTTTGCTGCTCACTCTGCCGATTAGCCTGCTGATTGCGTTCGCAGTGAAAGTTTCCAGCCGTGGTCCCGTTTTCTTCATCCAGGAGCGCGTAGGGCTCAACGGCCGGGTGTTTCGCATGTTGAAGTTTCGCACCATGCGGGAAGGCAGCCGGGAGGAAGGGGACACTCGTTGGACCTGCACGAACGATCCGCGGCGGACCGCAGTGGGGGTTTTCCTGCGGAGGACCAATCTCGACGAACTACCCCAATTCCTTAATGTGTTGAAGGGGGACATGAGCATCGTCGGTCCGCGACCGGAACGAGCCCATTTTGTGGAGAGGTTTTTGGAAGAATTCGATCGGTACAACTTCCGTCACACGTTCAAAGTGGGTATTACCGGGTGGGCACAAGTGAACGGTTGGCGCGGGGACACTTCGATCGAGAAGCGCGTGGAGTACGATCTGTACTATCTTCGCAACTGGAGCCTCACCTTCGATCTACAGATCATCACGATGACCTTGCTGCGTATCTTCAACAGCAAGAATGCATATTGATCTCCTTTGTCCGAGGGAGTTGGCAAGGTACCCTCTGTCCCAGTATGGCCGGGCACGGCATTTCCGTTGCCATGCTTCCACGGCAACCTTCGTGCTGAAAGCTGCCCCCCCGGTCCTCGCAGAAATCGCGCTTAGCTAAAACTGCGTAGCGGTGGTCGCGGCAGAGACCGTGACGTTCGCGGTTCCGTTTATGCCCGACGCCCCAATGACAGTCGCCGTTATGCTCTGGCTGCCGGCAGTCATCAAAGTAATGCCGTTCGTAAATGTATGGGAACCGGCATCGTTCGCGGTAAAGTAGTAGTCGGCTGGAAGGATGGCGCTGCTGTCGGAACTGGTGAAGTGGATCGGGCTGTTAATAATCGTGTCCCGGCTTCCGCCGACCATCGCGGTAACCGTAACCGTGAATGGTGAGCCTGCTACCGCATTGGGGGGAGCGGTGATGTCAAGGGTCGCGTGGGTATGCCGCAGCCGAACGTCACTAGTCCTGCCACAGCTGCGCTCAAGGCCCAGAACCGCAGCGCAGCAAGTCCCCGACGGGCTGATTTACCTGAAAATCTCGCATCGAGGTGCATGAGACCGTCGGACACTTTGTCCTCCTCCTATCAGCCCACCGTAGTTCCCCGTCGCCCCTGACGACAAGACCTTGCAAAAGGAACCATCCCAGACCTCGAGGCTTGGCCTCTATTGTGAGGCGTCGTGGTGGGGCTTGCCCAAGCGGATATCGATTCCAAACATGGGCCCGTAAACATTAATCCCATAGTTGACGTACTTTGGTTCGGACAAATAGCCATTCGAGATATGCATGTAGTTCATGCCCACCGAAAGTGAATACTTGGGATCAAAGTTATATCGCACCCCGGCGCCCATGTTGTAAGTGAACGTGAGGTCTTGTCCCTGGGAAAACAGAACCCCCAGGGGTTCCTTCGCGTCAATGAACCCGGCACCGCCCCGTTGGTCGAAATAGGGCACGATCCTCCAGTTACGGTGAACAAAATTTCGCCGGACCCCAAAGATGAAAACCAAATAGCGCGTTTCAGGCCCCCTCGGAATGGCCGTGACGGACCCGCTAAAGGTGAGATCCCAGTTGCCGCGCAGAATCCAGGGACCTCCGATGTCGTTCACCTGCCATCGCAAAGAAGCAATCACGGGCACCAGGGTATATTTCAGGGGCGTCATGTTGTAGCTATCGCCAACCAAGAAGTCATACACCCAAGGAATATTGATGGGATGCCATCCCGTCTCAAACGAGAATTCGAGCTTATTCTTGTAATAGATCTGTCTGTTGAAATCTGCGGGGAGGGCCGTCCGCACACTTTCATCTGAAGGTTGGAGTTTTGTATCTTGGGCGAGGGATCTCGCGGCTTGGATGAGACAGGCCAGCATCACGGCACACAACATCAACTTCCGTACTCTCATTTGATTTTGTCTTTGATCCTGATGAAAGTGAATTGGCCATTTTTCCGGAAACGTCATGAACCGGAATCTCCTCTTTGATGTCGAGAACGGCACCGTCGTACACCGGTCCGGCTGGTTCGCTATACTGTGAACGGCTCTTCATCGGGAGCACCTCACCGACGGCCTCAATCATTCTTCGCCGCCAGCACCTCCTCGTAAGTTGAACATACTACAACTAGATGCGTGCGGCTGTCATTCTGGCCGGAATTTTTCCATGGGGACAACCGCTCGCGCATTATACTCCGGCAATTCTACGACGGGGAGATGAAGTGCCCCCGAATACAATACAAGCCAGTTGCGCATCCTCGCTTGATTGCTTGGCCTCGCTGCCCGACGTCTAGAGCATCGGCCGTGCGTCCCTTGTTCCACAAGACCATGCTGGCTTTCTCATGTCCGTGCCTCAGTTCGTGTCCGTGCAAAGTCTGTGGGGAGCAAGTAATTGCCGCCGCATGGTATGCGTTACATCGAGTTTCAACTCATGTTTCTCAAAAATTCCCCTCGGTCGAACAGAGAATCGGGGCCGCATGATGTGCGCACGATTCGTTCTCCCCGAACCCATCGGTCATACCAGCCTGCGGATCGTGGACAAAATCATCCTCGCGTTCGGGCCGCCGCTGGCAGAGAATCTAATGACAGAATTTTGACTATTTCGTGACAAATTCGATTCTCGCCCCTCCTACGCTCAACTAGAACACATTGGTCCAACACATTGGTCCAACCACTTGCGCCGCAACTGAATTCAGGTGCGGAGCGTGTGGCGACTGGCTTTCAGGTTGAACTGCCGGATGGCGCCGATGCTTTCACCAATGCTGGGGAAGAGCGCGCGAAAAAGAGCGCGCGAACCAAGGAGTGGCATGATGCGGGCGCGTGCAGGAACAATCGTTGGGCTGTTGCTGGGGACGGTATTGGCGGTCGCTCCGGGGGCGCAAGCTATTCCCGCTTTCGCGCGGAAATACGGCCTCCCATGTTCCGCTTGTCACGAGGCCTGGCCCATGCTCAACAATTTCGGCCAGACCTTCAAAGACAACGGATATCAGTTGGGCAACGATCGCGACGCGCCCATCTACCAGGAGCCTGCCTACTGGCCAATCATGTTTCGCACAACGCCGCAGTGGCACCGGGAGAGCAATAACCGCCGTGCGGTCGACTCGATTCCCGGCAATGCAAGCAGCGGCCTGGTAGAGACTACGGTGACATCGTCAGGTTTCGACCTGGGGGGACTTGACCTGATTACGGCTGGTACTCTTTATAAGAACATCTCGTTCTTTGTACAGCCGTTTATAGGAAACAGCAGCATCAATTTGACCCAGGCCTGGGTGCGCTTCGACAATCTTGCAAGATCGCACTGGCTAAACTTCAAGATGGGTAGGTTTGAACTGGATGAGCCCATCTCCCAAGAGCGTTCGCTTACGCTCAACAACACCGGAGTTCCCTACTATAACTATTTCTTCGCTCCGCTCGGCGACAATAATTTCTTCTCGGGCATTGGCTTTCCCCAGCTTGGCGTTGAATTGCTTGGTCACTCCGACAATGACTACACGCGCTATTCAGTCGCCGTGTTGAGCAGCAATAGCGGCCTGCCGGGATTACCCTCAAATCAGGCTTACGACGTCTATGCGAATTTCGACAAAGCTTTCGAGGCCCCCGGGTTTGGAAAACAGCAGTTCGGCGTGTACGGCTATTTCGGGGAATCGCCAACCTTCTACCAAACCAGCCGGGGCAACCCCATCCCCGGTACGGGAATGGGGAATCGTGGCTTTTATCGTGCCGGCGCATACGGCCATTGGTACCTGAGCAAGTTCGACTTCTACACGTTCTACATGCATGGCCACGACAACGTATTTCTCGGCAATTCTGTCCCCTCCAACCAGCCTTCCCTTTTGCCGCCGGGGGCGGTGGGTCCAGCATGGAACGGCGGGTTTGTCGAGGGCCACTATAATCCCAATCCCCGATTCATCCTCATCGGCAGGTACGAGTTGATTCGGATGTCTCAGCAGGCCAACCCGACTATCCGCGCCAATGCGGGCAACCTCGATGCTTGGACCGCAGGATATCGCTGGTACCCGATCATGAGCCCACGGGCGGGCTTAGCCTGGATACAAGAATATTCTCGCCTCACCAACGTGGGAGCCGCACCTTTGTCGGGCAAAGACGACGTCGGCAACAGTTTTCTGATGGGCTTCGATTTTGATTTCTGAGGAGTGAGGCACCTGTGCGCACGAAAACTATTTTCGCAAGCACCGCGTTGATCCTGGCTTCCGGCTTGTGGAGTCTGACCGGTATCGCACAAGAGGCTCACATCGGAAAGCTGACCGGCGACGCCAAGCGTGGGAAGGCGCTCTACCAACGTTACTGTATCTTCTGCCACGGTCCAGACGGGGATGGACGAGGAGAAAGCGCACCTTGGCTGGATCCGAAGCCCCGCGACTTCACCAAAGCTGTATTCAAATGCCGGTCCACGCCCAGCGGGAGCCTGCCCCTCGATAGCGACCTCTATGACACGATCAGCCGCGGGGTACACGCCAGCGGGATGCCGTCATGGAAGCCGCTGCTCCGCCAGGAGCGTGCCGACCTGGTTGCATACATCAAGACTTTCTCGTCGGCATTTCAAGAAGAAAAGCCTGGTGAAGCGATATCCATACCGCCTGAACCGCCATCTTCTGCGGAGAGCGTCAAGCGCGGCGCGGAACTTTTCCAGAGCATGAATTGCTGGTCCTGCCACGGCAAAGATGGAAAAGGTTATGGCCCATCGGCCGCTGCCCTGACTGACAGCAAGGGCTATCCGATCACGCCCTTCGACTTTACGAGCGGAACACGCTTTAAATGCGGAGAGTCCGATCAGGACATGTTCCGCGATTTGGTGACCGGGCTCGACGGTACTCCAATGCCCTCGTTCGCCACCGCTATGAATGCGGATCAGAGGTGGGACGTGGTGCACTACATCCGCAGCTTGAGCATGACGAAGAACCACGCAGTAGCCAAAAATGAGTCCAAGGGACCCTGACGGGCTCCGCACAATCGCGCGGCGAAGTTTGTTTTGCCGCAGCGCTTGTTCATCCCCCGCTGGTTTTGTTTGCTTTAACCGTGCAGCCGTCCTCGGAAGTCCGAGGGCACGAAAGTGGGAGTTAACCATGAGAATGAACTACTACCTATTGCTGATGACAATTGCCCTTCTCGCGTGGTCCCCGTCAAGCCGGGTGTCAGCCGGTATGGCGAGTCCCGCGGATGCCCCCGCGTCGTTGAAGGGTGAAGTGAAGTTCGAGGGCACGGCGCCCAAGCCTTCGCGTATCGACATGTCACAGGATCCAATCTGTGCCAAGGCGCGTCCGGCACCCGCAACCACGGAAGACATTGTAGTCGGCGCCAATGGCGGCCTGGCCAACGTTGTCGTCTATGTTTCCGATGGACTTGGTTCCCGCACCTTTCAGCCCCCTGCGCAGCCAGCCACGCTGGAGCAGAAAGGCTGCCAGTACAAACCGCACGTGCTGGCCCTGCAAGCCAACCAGAAGCTCGATGTGGTGAACGACGACGAAACCACTCACAATATCCACCCAACTCCCAACAACAATCGGGAGTGGAACATGACCCAACCTCATGGCGTGCCGCTCCAACAGAGTTTTGCGCGCGAGGAGATTGCGGTCCCGGTGAAGTGCAACGTGCATCCCTGGATGAAGGGCTATGTCGCAGTGTTCAAGCATCCGTATTTCGCGGTGACGGACAAGAATGGCAGCTTCGATCTTAACGACCTGCCGCCCGGCACCTACACAATTACCGCGTGGCAGGAAAAGTTGGGCACCTTAAACCAGAAGATTACGATCGGGGCTGGTGAAGCCAAGACGCTGGACTTCAGCTTCAAACAGTAGGCAGCCGGCGCCACTAGAGCGACCCGCGTCCGTATCGCAGGCAGGAGCGTCGCTACCGCGCAACCGATTCGTCCTGGCGAGGGATGTACAGCGAACACACGCAATTTCGACAGATCGCGTTGCTCGCAACATCCAGGCTTGCCCGAAAGCGCAGCGCTTCCGGGCCATTCACGATTTCCGGCAACGACTGGTGGTGAATATTTCCGACCACCGGATGGAAAAAGCAGGGGCGAACATCACCCGACGCTTCGATGACCGCTGAAACCCAAGGTGCATTGCAGTGCGGAGCCCGGCTTACGGCCTGATCTAGGTGGGCGCGGAAATGTTGAACAATGCGTCGTAATTTGTCGGGAGTTTCCACCACGAATCCCGACTCCAGGTCTGCTCGGTGTTCGTGGATGAGTCGTTCCACCTCCGCTTCCAGTGCTTCGATCTCCTCAGAAGGCAAAGCGACGCGGTCCACGCGATCCGGCGACCAGCCTTCCGGGCGGTTGAAGGCGCTGGACGTCAGGTCGGCTGCCAGGAATGAGATCGAGCTCAATCCCATGCCTTTCGCAGACTGGACGACGGCGCATAGCGAATCATGATTTGCTTTTTGCACAGTACAACGCGCTCGCACCGGCATTTCAGGACGGAGCTGATGTAGGGCTCTGACGCCCTCCGCCACCAGTTCAAACGCGCCCGGAACTCGCCGAATGCGGTTGTGGACCGCGGGAGGGCCATCGAGCGACACGATTACGTCGTCCACGCTCTCCGTGATCACCTGGGCTTGAGATTTTAATAACAGTCCGGCCGTCAGCAAGGTGACTCGGCTTCCCGCTAAGCGGAGCATTTGCGCCAGAGAACTCCACTTCTCATTCAGCTGCGGCTCGCCGCCGGAAAGGACTGCCCACCGGACGCCCAGTTTTCGCAATGAACTCAACTGTTGTTCGAGGAGTGCGGGAGTGATCTGTTTCGCTTCGCGAATCCGCCAGATGTCGCACATCACACAGCGGCAGTTGCACTGATTGTGCGGGAAAATGACCACGACGGGCAGAGTGTGGATCTGCTCGGCAGCATGGTCGGCACCCTCGCTGTGGGCCGACTCGCCGCGAGACGAGATGGATACAAGAGCGCTCATTCGGTCACCGTGGCCCAGATCAGGAAGAACTTCGATGGCTCGCGGCGTCGTAGGAGCCGAGCCTTCAGTGGCCGTAATGCCCAGTTGAGACCATACCATGGTCTGAGAACTTGCCATTCCAGTCGCAATTTTGCGGCTAAATCATCCAGGATTCCGCCAGTTAGAAACTCGCGGCTTGGAATGCTGTCCGAACGGAATCCAAACTGTTTCTGAAATGCTGCATGCTTTTCTTCCCGCATGAGGTCGCCGGAAGTGTTGCTCCAGTAAAACGGAGAATCCGCGATGATTACATACCCGGGACGGCGCAAGCAGCGCAAGGCTTCCCGCAGAGTCTGCTGGTAATCCACAGAGTAGTGAAAAGAAGCATTGAAGACCGCGATGTCGAATTGCTTGTCGGCAAACGGTAACCGGTCCATCTCGGCCTGAAAACGGGCGAAGGGCCGTCGAAGACGACCAAAGTAGTGCTTGGCGGAGCCTAGGCCGTCGCCGTCATTGTCGAGCAAGTCGACAGCAACAGGACGATGTCCACGAAGAGCCAATCGGAAACTGAGCCAGCCATTACCAGCTCCAATATCCAAAACATCGCATCCTCGGGGGCACGACCGTTCGATGACGGGCAAAATGTGGCGTTCCATGTATCGAAAGGTTCGTCCGCGAATCTGCCATTGCCAACTGTTGCACCCTGTGACGTCTTTGTAGGGCAACTGCAAGTAATACTCCGCGGAGGAAGAGCCACGGCCTTCCTTCTCTCGGACCATCTCATAGTCGCGGATAAATTGCCGGTAGTACAACGCGCGATCCCGCGGCAAACCGCGAAACACGCCATTATCCTGAAGCAGGAGGAATCCGCACTCGGCACAGACCGGCCGAGGATCAAGGTCGGAACCGAACAGCGGCGTTCGGCAAGCCGGGCACTGCAACTGAAGAGAGGTGCCCGCGTCCCACAGACTTTGCGCATCGTGTTCGGTACTCGGCGCCGGCCACTGTGCGGAGTTTGTCATTCGCTTCCCCGCTCGAACTTCAACAGAACATGATCGGCCAACAGGCGCACCCCCGGGCACGTTTCCAGTACTGCATCGGCTTGCACTGCAGAACGCAAGAGCCGTGGAAAACGGTTCGCCCAGACTTCCAGATAACTCGGAGGCACCAAAACACCGACTCCCTTGATTGCCGTCAAGCGGAAATGTGGTGCGAAGGAATGGGCCAGCGACGACACCTTTGGATAATAGACATGCACGGGAGGTCCGTCCGCAATGCGAGCGGTGACTCCTCCGCGGCGCAGGCGGCGAAACGCTTTTCGCGGATTTCCCCTTGCGAGATACCACGCAATTTCCCACCAGCAGAAAGGTCCCATCAGGCACAGCAACATCGTCGCGTGGGGTCGGAGCAGTCTTCCCAGGTTTTTCGCCAGGCTAGGGAGATCGGGCACGCAGTTCAGCACCCCGAAGTTGGAAAAAGCTCCATCAAAGGAATCCTCCAATTCGGCGATGTCTTCCGCAGCGAGAAGACGCGGCGTCACGAGGTGCTGCAACCCTCTGCTGGCGACCTTCTGAGCAGTCACCGCGAGCATCCCGGGGGAACTGTCGCTGGCAACGACTTCCACACCACGCTCCGCCAGAAAACACGCGTCCGCTCCGGTTCCACAGCCGATTTCCAGCACGCGACATCCCGGATGAAACTCTTTCTCCAGTGCTCTTCTGACAGCGGAGCGCTGAGCCTGGCCGATCTTGGGATCGGTAAAGATCCGATCATAGTTGTCTGCGATAGGATCAAACGGAGCCAGGCCGATTTGGGGTTGCGCGAACGGCATCCGGATCAGACCTCGAGTTCAGTCGCAGTCTTGTGGAGACCTGCGCGGGCCTCGGCAATCTTGGCTTGCAATTCTGCGATACCGGAGAGGTCGGGCGTGGTCCGGTGGCGCAGGCGCTCGAGCTCCACTTCGTTGCCCAGCAATTTGTCCGCGAAACCATAGAACTGGCGCGAATGCCGCCCGCGGATGCTAACCTCGCGGTCGGATCCGGTCGCCCACGGCTTCAGATTTTCAACCCGTGCGGCCACCTCTGAGAAATAAGGTGTCCCTTTGATGGGATAGGCAACTGTGGTGAAGAAGATGTCGGGCTGGGTCTTCTTTACGTGCTCCACCGTAGCTTCAATGTCCGACAAGTCCTCGCCTTCGTACCCCCACATCAAGAACATCCCAGTTTGAATTCCCGCCGATCGGCAAAGCGCTACGGCGGATTGCACTTGTTCCACCGTTACACCGCGTTCCATGGCGTCCAGGATTCTCTGCGAGCCGCTCTCCGACCCGATCCAGACGCGGAAGCAACCAATCTCGGCGAGAGTCTTCACCACCTCAAGATTCAGGCGGTCGGCCCGGGAAATGCATTCAAACGGCAATTTCAACCCGCGCCGCTGCAGTTCGGCCGCATATTGAAACAGCCAACCATGATGAATGGTGAAGACGTCGTCGGCCATCCACGCCATTTGCGGTTGATAGCGGTTGATCAACCATTCGAGTTCGTCGGCCACCGAGGCCGGCTTCCTGCGGCGGTGTGTTTTTCCAAAGACTTCGTGGCTGCACCAGCGGCAATGATAAGGACAGCCGCGCGCAGTGATAAGAGAAACAGAACCCATGCCATGGTGCTGGCGCCAAACCTCGACATAGCGCGCCATGTCGATGGATTCCCGAGCCGGCCACGGCTGAGTGTCGATGTCCTTGATCTGCTCCCGGGGCTTTGTCCGTACGATCGAACCGTCCGGGGACTGAAATGCGATTCCGTCGATTCGATGCAAGTTCTCGAATGGGTGCGACTGCAGCGCCGGCACCAGTTCTTCCAGCGTGATTTCACCCTCGCCGATGACCACGACATCCGCTCCAGCCGCCAGGTACTCGTTCACGTATGCGCCTGGTTCCGGTCCTCCGACAATTGTCCGCCAGCCCGATTCCTTGGCGACGCGCAGAATCTCGATCACCTTCGGCCGGGTCATCAGATTCGCATAGATACCCAGAACGGACGGCGGACCTTGCTGCAATTTCGTCCATAGCTCCTGGCGCGAAGAAAACGTGGAATCGAATACTTCAACGTTCAGGCCCTTCTTGCGCAAATGGGAGCAGATATAAAGGATGCCCAGCGGTGGATAGGGCTTCATAATCTGAAGCTCTTTGGGATCCTCGTAAAGGAAATAACCGTGTGTGAGCAGTAGGTCCATGATGGCAATCAGCTGCGGAGAACGTTCAGAAGTTCGTCGAAGCTTGTGGCATAGGTGGGCGATTGTAGCTGTGCCGGCCTCTCCTCCGAGAAGGTGTTCAAAACCGTTGGCCTTGGGTTACGGCACGTCCTTTCCAGTTGCATCACGCGTCTCCACAACTCGTCAGGTTCGCAGTGGGTGTGGGGCTCTGGTTGAGCGCCGTGGGTAGGGCGCGAGTTCCAGGAATCGACGAGCGAGTGCAATGCGTCATGCAACGCACGATAAAACTCGTTGGTGTAAGCCCCTTGAAACATCATGGCCAAATCCTCGCTATCAGACCAGTTCGTTTTCTCTCCGAGTTGGGCCTGAACGCGATCGAAGAACTTGGTCCCGGGCAATGGGTAGGAAACCGAGACGCCAATTTCGTCAGGCCGGGTGTCCCGCACGAGTTTGATCGTGTTCTGAATATCTTGCCACGACTCTCCCGGATAGCCGAATTGCAGGAAGTAGCACGCCTGGATTCCCTCGTGCCGGAGATTCTCGCGCGCCTTGGCAATCTGCTCCACCCGCGTGCCCTTGTCCATGGCGTCCAGAATCTTCTGCGATCCCGACTCGGCTCCCATCCACACTTCCGCGCAACCGGCGCGACGCAGAGAGCTCACGTTGTCGGCGCTCATCAAATCCACCCGAGACTGCATCTTAAACGGAACCGCAGCGTCCAGCCTTTCCACTTCTCTGGCAAGTTCACGGACCCACTTCGGTCGCAGGCCGAAAATATCATCGGCAAACCAGAGGTGCGCGGCCCCAAAGTCGTACTTAAGCTGGCGCATCTCTTCTGCGACCTGTGCCGCCGAGCGGACGGAAAATGAGTCTCCATAGATCGGCTTCGCGCACCAATTGCAGCGATAAGGGCAACCCCGGCTAGCCACGATATTCAAGGAGAAATAGCCGTGTGCAGCCTTCCATGCGCTGCCGTATTGATTCATGTCGATGAGATCGCGACCCGGAAACGGCAAGGTATCCAGATCGCGCATTTGGGCGCGACGCTCCGTCTTGATCAGTTCCCCCGTGTCTTTATCCAAATAGGCGAGGCCGGCAACGTGGTTGAGCGCTGGCTCATCTCCCTTCAAGAGATGCGTTACTGCTTCTAACAACGTCCATTCCGCTTCCCCAAGGAGCACACAGCGGAAGCCTTTCTGCAGATAATCCAGGGTGTGATCGGAAGCGTCTGAGCCGTTCACCAGGACCGTCGCCCCCGTACGCTGAGAGGTCTCAAGAATGTGATACGCGACCTCCCGCATGCGAGTCAGACACATTTTAGAGAGGAAGTTGAAATTGTCTTCAAAGACCACCACGACTCGCGGCTGGTGATGCTGGAGAGCGGCCTGAAATCCTTCTTCCGGATCGTTCAGCATCGTGTCAAACACTGCCACAGACAGCCCTGCGCTTCGCAGCAAGGCAGCGGCATAAAGCGTGCCGAGAGGAGGATAAGGCTGCATTTTCCGCGTTTGTTTGCGGTCGTAGTAGAGGTGATACGAATGGGTCAGTAGGACATCAGCCACGTCAGTCGCGCCTCTCGTCGCTTAGAACCATCAACACACTTCCCGCGTGCCCTCCGCCAGAGCCTGGCCTGTCAGAAGAGATCGTCGAGTAACCACTCTTTCCACCGCGTGTGATAACCAGAGTTCCCATGGAAATGAATAGCGGTTCTTGCCGATTCGCCAACGGATGGGCGCCCCCAGAACTCGCCGGACATTGCGCCGGAACCAGGGGATCTTGGTCGTCACCTTTCGAATCTGGTTGTTCAGCAGGAAGTAGTCCAGGCTCCGTCGCAGTTTTCGCAGTTCTTCCCCTCGCAGCCACGGCAGAACATTGGTGCCCAGCGCTAGAGTCTCCCACTCCTCCAGGGACTGCGGCTCACGCACACCCATTTCCTTCAGCTGCGGCCAGATCGGGATGCCGGGATAAGGCGTAAAAATGTTGGGCGAAAAGCTGACGTTGGAGTACTCCTTGGCAATATCGCTCATCGTGCGAAACGTCTCTTGGCGATGAGCCTCGGTTTCTCCCGGGTACCCCAGAATGATGTTGAACACAACATGAATCCCTGCCAGGTTCGTTTTGCGCGCCGTCTCCACCATCTGTTCGACATGTTGGAAGCGTTTGTTCATCAAAGTCAGCACTTCCTGAGACGCGGACTCGGTGCCGAATCCAATGTGGTGCACGCCACTTTCGCCGAGCAGTCGCACGTCCTCTTCACTCATGAGCGCCAGGAAGTCCGTGGATGTCTGGAAATCCCACTGAAACTTGATTCCGCTTGCGATGATGCCCTTTGCGATAGCCACCGCGCGCTTTCGATCCACCAGAAAGTTGGAGTCAAACAGCGGCACATGCTCGATGTTGTAGCGCGGAACCAGTTCAGTAAGATCGTTGACCACCCGTTCGACGTTGTATGCGTTGAAACGCCGTTTGTAGAAAACCTGGTCAGTGCAGTAATTGCATTGGTAGGGGCAGCCTACGCTGCTGGTGTAGGCCAGCTGCCGAACGCCAGACACAGCCGCGTAGATGCCGGGGTCCGCCAAATGATATGCCGGAGGCGGCAAACGGTTGACGTCCGCCACCGGCCGATCCGGCTCGTGAATGATTCTTCCGTCGCTATCCTTGAATGACAAGCCGCGGACGCCGTGCCAATCATGCCCGGCCGCGATTCGCTGCACTAGTTCGAGCAGGGTCAACTCGCCTTGGCCTCTCACAATTGCGTCCACAAAAGGCTCCCGCAGCGTCTGGTGCGTGGCCAAACTGGCGTGCCAGCCGCCAAACACAATCGGCATCTCGGGACGTAGCTTCTTGACGGCCCGAGAGACTCGAATGGCTGCCCCGATATGCGGCCCGGTGAGCACCGAGATGCCCAGGCAGAGTGCGTTCTCTGTTTCGCGCAGGATCGCTTGTTCGTAATCTGGGGAAATCAGGTTGTCCACCAGCTTGACTTCGAATCCCGATTGCAACAACGGGGATGCGAGACACAGCAGCGACAGCGGCGCGCCCAACGGCGGCCCGTCGTACGGTGGATAGAACAGCACGACTTTGTTCGTCCCGGACAAATCGCTTCGCTCTGGTGAGTTCGGTCTCAGCACTCTAGATTGCGGAAGGCCAGCGATTTGTCAGCAGATTGTCAAATTTGTGTCACTTCTTGGTGGCCTCGATCGGGTCCAGCCTGCCTGATCGATGATCAGTCACTGGGATTTGACAGAACTTTGACAATCCGGAGACAAAACTGAACAACACGATTGGTACCTTACCTGCCGTACTCACTGTTCACGGAACACCAGATCGAGGTCCGCTCTCGCAACAGGCAGGGGGGCGGAGTGTCCGTACAATGATCCTTTTCTATAATCCGAAAGCCACCAAGCCTCGCAATCGGCGTTTCCCGTTGTCGATCCTCGCCATTGCGGCGGTCGTGGAAGGCAAGGAAGAATACGCCATCGTCGATGGCAATCTCGATCCCCATCCCACCGAGACGCTGGTCGCGTTAATCAAGGAGCATCCCGTCGAACTTCTGGCGGTTACGGTGATGCCGGGCCCGCAAACCGTCGGCGCAGTCGCCAGTTGCCGCGAAATCCGGGCCCGTTTCCCTCGTGTGCCCATTGTTTGGGGCGGCTATTTCGCAACCAACTACACGGCGGCAGCGCTTAACGCAGGCTACGTGGATTATGCCGTCCGCGGCCAAGGAGAGCGGACCTTCCTGGACCTGCTCGAAGCAATCCGCGGCCAACGCGACCTCAAGGACATTCCCGGCCTCTCCTACAAAGATCCAGATGGAACGGCGCACCATAACCCAGAGCGCCCCATGAAGCCCCTCGACGATTTTCCGTGGTATCCGTATCACCGCATTCCTCCAGACCGATATCTTCTGCCTACCTTTCTGGGCCGGCGTACTGCGGTTCATCAGGCAAGTATCGGTTGTCCTTATCGGTGCAACTTTTGCGGTGTGGTTACATTTTCAGGCAGCCGCGAGCGCATGGAATCCCCGGCCCGCACCGAAGGCATTCTGCGGCATCTGGTTGAGACCTACGGAGTCGATGCCGTCCAGTTTTACGACAACAACTTCTTTCTGCGTGAGGATCACACTCGCGAGCTTGCCGACCGCATGGCGCCCCTCAACCTGCGTTGGTGGTGCGAAGGGCGAACCGACATCATGATGAAGTATTCCGACGGAACCTTCGAGGCGCTTCGAAAAGCCGGCTGCACCATGATCTTTTTTGGCGCCGAATCAGGGTCGAATGAGGTTTTGAAGGAGATGAACAAGGACTTATGCGCCGAGGACACTCTGGCTCTGGCTTCGCGCATACGTGGCTTTGGCATTATCCCCGAATTCTCCATCATCTTTGGGAACCCAAAAGACCCCGAAGGCGACACCCGCGACTGCATCCGGTTCATACGACAGTTGAAGCGCTTGAATCCAGACGCCGAGATTATCGTCGAGCACTACACGCCGGTACCCCAGCGCGCCCGCATGTACGGTGAGGTCGAAGATAAGATTCAATTCCCGACTACCCCCGATGAGTGGGCCACGGAACACTGGCAGCGCTTCGCCACGCAGAAAGACCCTCAGACGCCCTGGCTGCGCCCTCCCACCAAGCAACTGATCGACAATTTTGAACTGGTCGTGTCCTCCCGTTGGCCGACGGTCCAGGACACTCGGTTACCGAGTTGGGGACGACTCACATTGAAGGCGCTGAGTAGTTGGCGCTATCGCCTTGGCATTTACAGGGCGCCCTTGGAATTGAAATGGATGCAGCAGTTCATCGACCTGCGGAAACCCAAGGCAGAGAGCTTGTGAACCACGGACCATGCGTCGAACCGCACTCGCCGGCGGCTGAGGTACATGAGCTACCGGGCGCAGGGGGTCCCTGTCCGGTTCCGGTTGCGGAGGCCTATGAGCGCTGGGCTCCGATCTACGACCATACTCCCAACCCCCTCCTCGCCCGCGAAGAACGTCATCTCCTGCCCTTGTTGGTCGACCTGCGCGACAAACGAATCCTCGATCTTGCATGCGGCACCGGCCGGTGGCTTGAACGGCTCATCGGACAAGGTGCCACGGGAGTAGGGGTTGATTCCTCAGTCGCGATGCTCCGCGTCGCGGGGGAAAAAGATGCGATAACCAAGCGGCTCGCTCGAGCGGCTTGCGAGAGTCTCCCGTTTCGCGCCGCAATTTTCGATCTGGCGATCTGCTCGTTTGCTCTGGGACATGTCCGAGACTCAGGATCCATGGTGCGCGAGTTAGCGCGGGTGACCAAGCTTGGAGGCGATGTTTTCGTGAGCGATCTGCATCCTGACGCCTACGCGCGAGGCTGGCGAGCCAGCTTTCGGGACGGGAGTACCGCGGTTCAAATCGAAATGCTGCCCCGCCCAGTCGAAGAAACTGTCCAGGAGTTTTGCTCTAGCGGGTTCGAATGCCTAACGCGCGTGCCGCTGTACCTTGGCGAACCGGAGAAACCGATCTTCTCGAGAGCCGGTAAAAGCGACACATTCGCAGAAGCGTGCCAGTTGCCCGCAGTCCTGGTCTGCCACTTCCGAAGGCTGGACTCGTCTTTCGCTTACCGTCGAGCGTCACTGGACCAGGCGTCGGAGGTGCGATCGTGAGGCCAACGCTGGCGGAACACGTGGTTGAGTTCCTGAGTTTTTCAAGCGATCGCCGTGACAGCCTCAATAAGAACTTCAGCCAGCGCGAGTGGAAGCGCGCCCTCAGGTGGCTGGACGACTCCGGATTGCCCTTCTACTTCTTGCGGAAACTCAAAGATACACAGGCGATAGACTCAGTCCCGACCTGGGTGATATCCCACCTTGAAAGGAATTTCGCGGCCAACCAGGGGCGTGTTCGCTATCTGTCGCAGCAGTTCGGCCATCTCAACCAGAGGTTCAACGATGCCGGGGTCCGCTATGCGGTGTTGAAAGGTTTTTCCCTGGTTCCGCAGTTCTGTCCGGATGCAGGCCTCCGGCATCAGAGCGACCTCGACTATCAGATAGACGATCAGTCGCTTTTGACTGCACAACGGGTACTGGTGGAAGCTGGATATAACCCCACGGCATCGCATTCCAGCCAAGAACTTCAGTTCGTTATGCCGGGGACCGGAGAGCCGTCGCGTAGCGATGAGCAATACGAAGCTCGAGCGCCTCATGCGGTTGAGCTGCACTTCGATATCTGGCACAGCGATCTCCTCGGACTCCCTTTGTTAAAGGGGCTATTCCTCATGGAGCGAACTGAGACTCATCAGTGGAACGGATTCACATTTCCCGCTCTCGCGGACGAAGATGCATTTCTCCTTCAGGTGCTGCACGCGTGCGGCCACCTGTTCACTTATTGGATCCGCATGTCGTGTTTATTTGAGATCGCGTACTTTCTCCACCGGCGGGAGTCCGATGCGTCCCTATGGGAGCGGATCGAGCAGCGCGTCGGTGACAGCATCGTGTTGAGAGAGTTGGTCGTCGTCGTAACCGAACTCGTGGCGAAGCTTTTCTCCGCCCCCGTTCCTCCTCTGATCCGCAATTGGGGTGCAATCATTCGCCCGGGACCAAGAGTATGGATTGAAAGCTATGCACGCGAGTGGGCATTCTCCGAGCTGCCTGTCTATGAATTCCGCTTATTCCCAACTGCCAAGCTCGCCCTATTTCTCCACCAGCAATATATGGACGCCGGTGTCCAGGAGGGTGTGGTGCGAAATCGGATCCTGACGATCTCGCGCCTCTCGCGCATCGCCGCGGCCCTGAAGGATAAGCCTTCGAAGCTCCTGGACGCAGACTGGCGGAAACGGCAACTTCTGCTTCGCAGAACCCTGTTTCATACCCTATCTGGGCTGCGATATTTTTGCGAGATTCCGCGTTGGCGGTGGCTGAACCGGGCTCGAATACTTACGCAGTAAACGCTATCTGGAATCAGTGTTTCAGGACATGCATGAGACTGAAGGTGCAAGCCAGCAAGAATGGAAATCGACATGGTGCAGGGGGCGGTTTTTTCCCCCTTTCGCCGTTCCCGGGTTTTGCAGAGTTTTGACAATTTAGAGACAAATGTCGCGTCGCAGGTTGGTATTTTTGCGTCTTAAGCTTTCCGAGTTCGATTCGCAGGCGTACGTGAGAGTGCGAGACCACGCAAGGAACGAGCCCGGCCGGAGGATCCAGCCAGGTCAAAGACCATTTCAGCACCAGCGAAAGGCACTCCCGTGAAATCGTCGAAGAAGATTGTATTCTTCGTTGCCTCATTCTCCAGCATTGAGGCGACCGCCCCTCTTGGCATCCTCGCCATCTCCACTCCTCTGTTAAACGCCGGATACGACGTCCGCATTATCGACGCTTCTATCACCCCGGACTACAAGAAGCGGATTATGGAAGAAGTGAAAGACGCCCTGTGCCTGGGAATTTCTCTGGTGACCGGGCCCATGATCCGCGAGACCGTCGACATCGCCAAAGCAATCAAGAGGTGGGACCCGGACTTTCCCGTAATTCTAGGGGGATGGCATCCGTCCCTGCTGCCCACCCAGACACTGGAAGCCCCGTACGTGGACATTGTGGTTCGCGCCCAGGGTGAGGAGAGTATGCTGGCGGTCGCTGATCGGTTGCGCGACGACGCTCCCCTTGACGATGTCCTGGGTATCGGATTCAAGCGCGACGGCAAACTTCAGTTCACTCCCGAACGTCCTCTGAAGCGGCTCGAGGAGATGCCGGCCAAGGCCTATCATCTCGCGGACTTTGACGCATACGAGAAAATCTGCGGCCGCCGCTGGGCCATGTACGTTTCCAGCCTGGCCTGCCCTTTCAACTGCGCCTATTGCACAAATGCTGGAGTCTACGGACGCAAATGGAATGCTCTTCCGGTCGAGCAAGTGGTCGACGAGACCATCGAACTGACGCGACGTTACCGGCTCGAACTGTTGTGGATGGCCGACGACAACTTCCTGGTTGACCTGGACCGCTCGCTCCAGATCGCGGAAGGGCTGATCCGAGCAGGCGGAACTTTCAAGTGGAGCATCCAAGCCACAACCAATCTGACGGCCCGTCTCAGCATTGAGGAGTTGACCCTGCTGCGGCGGTCCGGGCTGCATCAGATCTGCCAGGGCATTGAGACTGCTTCGCCCACCGTCATGAAGCTGATGAACAAGGACTTCCAGGTTCTTGGCGACATCTATCAATCGACGGAACGGTGCATCCGGGCAGGCGTAATCCCCTCCTTCAACATCATTTTTGGCTTCCCGGGAGAGGGGCCAAAGGAGCGACGCGAGACCGTCAACTTCATGATGGACATCTGCCGGAAATTTCCAGGGGCGGAGTTCTGGACGAATATTTTCACGCCCTACCCCGGGTCTCCAATTTTTCACCAGACGGCGCAGTTGGGCATCGAAGTACCGACATCCCTCGAAGGCTGGGCGGACTATTTCCCGCGTTACACCGTTCTGCCCTGGCTCAAAGGCAGCGACCATCAGCGCGTTCAAACCATGCGCGATTACCTGCGCATCGCGTTCGATCGCGCCCCCATCGCCTCCACTGGTCATGGCCGGTTTGCCAAGGCGATTCAGCACCTCACGGCCTACCCGGCTCGGGTGCGTTTAAATTACGATTTCTATAGCTTTCCGGTTGAGCTTTGGATCAATCGCCAATTGAAGAACATCGTGAAACTGCCCAAACCGAGTGTGGATGCGCAACGACTGCAGCCGGAAACGGCCCCGACTTGCACCTAAGTTTTTGGGCTGCATGCCCTTGCGGCAAGCCGCGGGCTGGTTTTGCTTTGGGGAATTCTTGCTACGGTTTGCACCGTCTTCCTGGTGACAGTTTCTTGGAGATACTTCGAGGCTCCGCTTCTGCAACTGAAAGAGAAGCGTTTCCCAGTCAAAGCAGCAAAGCGATCGACGCTAACGGTTCCGCAAACCGCCACCACGTGAAGTGCAAGGTTTTAGAAACGCTGGCCCGCCACTTTCCTAATCTAGTTCTTCATTCCGTTGGCAACGTCTTGCGCGGGCACAACAAACAGCAGATGTCCGTATCCGACCCGGCCTGCGGGTTGGTATCGCAGCAACCAATACATGGGTTCGTAACCGTGCCATTCGCCAACCAGGCGATTGACGCCGACCAGAACCCTTCCGGCTGTGGGCTTATCGGGCTCGAGCACCACGTCGGGGTTCTGTATTAGAAACTCATGCACCAAGTCACCTTCTTGGCCGTAGTCGAGATTGCTATCGACAAGGATCTTGTACGACTGCTTGCGATCGAGCACCCACTCGTTCATGTACGGAATCAAGTTCGGATAGTAGCTCATCGTGGACACGCATGCCCACAGCACCAGCAGGCCAAGGGATATTTGTGTTCTTCGTAGCTTTTCGGAAAACGCGGTGAACGCGGCACCAGCAATGATCAACTCGATCGCCACAACCGGGAGGATATTCCTGATGCCCAGTTGGCTTTTTCGAAACAGGGAAAACCACACGAAGAGCAGGACAGCGGCCGATAACAGGACCGCTTCTCCGGTAAGAAACTCGCGATAACTGCGGTTCCTCCCAATCCACAGCAAGCCCAGGACAAATAGTATCTGCACTGCGATCGGCTCTTTGAAGAACATTGCCACCGCATAGTACGACTTGAAATTGCGAAAGTTCGGATCGAAGGGATCACGCATCTCCCCGAGAAGATAAATCTTTCCGTACGTCAGCCCCGAATCGTCGTGGTACTGCAGCATGTCGAGTCCCTGCAGGAAGGCGTAGGGTAAGGGCATGGGGAGGCTGCGGAGGCCCGGCACCTTCTGCACGCTCACAAATGACTTACTGTCGAAATGATACGACGTCAGCGGAGTGAAAGTGCGATCGAAGCAGAAGCCAACATTCACTACCAAAAGGAAGCAACTCAACGCGATTGACACAAAGGCAATCACATTTTTCCCATTCACCAGGGCAGGACGGCCCTTTCTATCGTTCCACGCGAGAAGGAGGACGGCGAACACCACTGGATACAGATAAATCGCAAAGGCCTTTGTGAGTTGGGCCGCCGCGAGGGTAAACGCGCTCAGGCATGCATTTCCGAATGTCGGGTGGAGAAGATAGCGACGAAAGAAAAACAGTGACATGACCACGCCGAGCGCGAAGTAGCCATCGTTGGTCGCCAGCGTCCCGTGCGCGATCAGATTCGGGGAAAACACTGCCAGGATGGAGACCGCGATCGCGGCGGCTGTACCGTAAAGCGCATGGGCCCAGCGGTAGACGAAAACATTGAGCAGCAACGTTGCCAGAATGCTGGCCAAGCGTGCGAAACGAATGGAGCAAAGGATCTTCAAACGCGAAGGAGAAATAGCTTGATTGTTGGGACAACCGGCAAGTATTCGCGGTATTGCGTTTAGGGCAGCAATCGGCGCCTTACTGTTGAAAAGCGGGTCGGATCGGTCTGGCCGACAGTGCAGAATCTGCTCGCCATACGCGACCGACTGAGGTTCGTCATACGTGGTGGTCATTGACCGTGCCACGAACAGATCAAGTACACCCGCACATCCGATGACAAGAAACAGGCAGAGGCTGGTCGCCCTGCTCGGTTTGGTATGGGAGCCTTCCATTTGGATCAGCTATAGAGACCTCATTGGCATTGACGTGTTGCTAGAAGAAGAGGGGGCTGTGGCGGCTGGCCAAAATCGAAGTTGTCCAGCATGTTGCTCGCGATGGAATCTCGATGAGTCAGTGGTGGCAGACCGTACTGTGTTTCTACAAACTTCAGGATCGAGGAATGTTCATAGACGGAATGCGAGATGTACCCCCGTTTCGCGTAGGGGGAAATGATGAGCAACGGCACCCGAGGGCCCAGGCCAAACTGATCGAGTTGCGGTGGTGCGACGTGATCATACAGGCCGCCGAAGTCATCCCACGTTACGAAGACGACCGTAGAATTCCAGTCTGGTCCGCGCATCACCGCGTTGAGAACCTGCACGGTCCAATTTTCACCGGGGCAGGGGCTCTCAGGAGGATGCTCGTCGGTGTCGGCCGTTGTGGCCAGCCAAGTCATGGCCGGCAGGTTTCCACTTTCGGCGTCGCTGACAAATTGAGCTTCCGGTGGAAAGTTTTCGGACCATGCAGCGCTATTCCGGATGCTCCTGATCGTGCTAAATGTGTTCGGACCATCGCCATAATACTTCCATGAGATGCCCGCCTTTCCCAGGCTGTCTGCCAAGGTTGGAAAGTCAAAACAGGGGGAAACCCTGGATCGGTTGCCGCTGGCATCGATCACGGTCACGAGTTCTGCGGGACCTCCATCACACGCCACTCCCGCACCAAAGTCGGAACCGTCGTCGATCACGCCCCCAGATTGGGCAGCGACGGCGAAAAGCTCATTCGGCAAGCTAGGGCCGTGAACTGAAGTGAAATATCGATCCGCCAGGACGAAGCTGCGAGCGTATGCCCAATAGTTCGGAATGTCCTGTTCGCTCAGCTGCGTATAAGCGTTCAAGGTTCCCCCAGCGATCAGGTCAAACTTGTCCATCTTGCCACTGTCCATGGCTTCCAGGGCGCAATCCCAGCCATTACAGAGGTTGGTGAGTTGAGTTGGATCAGACAAATGGGTCAGAGGCACAATTCCCCCACCGGAGCCTTTACCGCTGGTGGCACCGTCTGCGCCCGGAAAGAGTCCGAAATAGTGGTCAAACGTACGATTTTCCTTGATGATGACAACTGTGTGCCGGATCGTACCGACGCCTCTGGGCTGCGAACCGCACCCCAGGGAAATAGCGGTAAGTGCGCATAGGTTTACGATCATGGCCAGATTCTTGTTGGGCTCGCCTGCTTGGCTCACTCTCGCCTCCGTGTTGAACTTGGGAGCACGCACACGCAGGAACCGCACCTCGTTCCAGCCTATCTCGCAGTCACGCGCGCTGTGCTCCTGATGCCCGGGATAATACTTTGCCCGCGGTCCGCGCTCATCACCGATTGCGTTCCCAGATCTGATCTCCGTTAGAGAAAGTTTGTGCTATCCGGTAATGCTTGTGAAGATATTCGCGCATGGGGCCCAAGTGATCCCCCTCAGGGTGCCGAGCAGTTTCAGTCTCATGATCCAAGCCACTGTACCAACTCACAAATCGCACTTGAAAGTCTTCCAAGCCTTGCATTGCATCCTCAACCTCCTCAGGTCTCGTATAGTCCGTCGGCCGAAGAAAAGGAACTCGGCCCGCATTCCGCAGGCGAAGAGTGAAAGAGATGAGATGATCGCCGAAGAAATAGTCGAAAGGCCGAGTTCGCTCTGACATCCATTTGCATTTCTCGTACAGCACCGGTTCGAAGAACGCCGTACGTCCGGTGGGGAGGTCCAGGTATGCCTTCCAGCGAATCTGCGTAACCAGCGGTCGAGCAATGACCAGTACGAATACCGTCACCCAAAGAAGCCGTAACCCGGCCCGCTCGACCTTGCGGGACGAATCCAGAAACCACACCAGCAAAACCAGTGCCGGCGCCGATACGGCATACAAACGGCTGTATGCCGGGGCGGATGCGACCGTAAAGAACAGAAACAGTCCCGTGAAATTGACCAGCATCAGCCGATTCCATAACTCGTCAGACCGTGGCCTCGTTTTAATCGCGTAGGTTGCGAAGAAAAGTACGTAGACCAATGGGACAATCAAATGGACCAGGGCAAATGCAGGCAGATCGAACCAGGAGGTCCAGACATGAAGGCGAGGCCTTCCGGTCAGGTACACTCGCCAGTTGTTAAACCAATCGGCCGGATAATATTTCGCCACGAACACCACCGTGTAGTAGAGGAGCTGTTTCAGTCCGACTGTCCAGACGAAGTATGCCAGGCACGCCGTGGTGGTGGCCAAAAAGCTAGCCAGAAGAGCAACCTCTTTCTTCAGCAGCCAGCCCCAGGTCTGACCTTGTCGGCCACGTTCCCACAGCAGGAAGAGCGCAAGACCGACGGTCAATAACGCCATCGATTGGGTGAAAAAGGTAGCGATCCCTAGAAAAACCCCAGCCCAGATAAGTCGAGCAAAGCTGCGTTGCTGAAGCAGAACTGCGAGCGCTGCGGTGGTCGCGACCGTGCTGTACCAATGATGCGTGGCGTCGAGGTAACTGCTGAAGGGCAGAACCACAAACAGCAGCCCTGGTAAATAGGCCGCCGGGCCGCTGATCAGTTTTCTCGAGATGAAGAGGATGAGCCAGATCATAGACGTTCCCAGAACGATCAGCATGGCTTGCGGTATCCACGCGCGCACGCCAAACAACTTGAAGAGCGTCAGGTAAAGCACGTCTGTGCCCGGTAGCGTGAAATGATCGTAGTCGCGATAGATCATTTCCCCCTCCAGCATCCGAGTCGCGTGGTGCAGGTATATTGCCTGATCGCCCGATGCCAAACGAGGCGTGCCTGGAAAAACAAACACCTGCAGATACAGGAAAAGGGAGGACAACAAAACGATCGCAGTCCGCCACTGCTGGCCGGTCAGAACCGGCCAACGGCCCACTCGATCAATATCAGGCTCACTCCGTTTGGCCAGTCGATCTTGGAGCAATTCATTCATGATGATGCCGTGCCTACCGAACAACGCTCAGCTTCGACAATGCGGTGATTCCAAGTGCCCGTCCACAATCTGTTGCGTAGATCAGGCCTCTGGAGTCAGGCAACCACGCAGGGGTGATGGAATTACAATCGCTGGTCGTGAGCTGGTGCTGTTCAGCCGTCCGTCGGTTCATGGCGACCAACTGCCAGACTCCACCCCGCTCACAACTAAACGCCATCCATTGGCCGTCCGGCGAAACTGCCGGGTAACGCGCGGAACAGCTCACTGCGGCTAGCTCGGCGACGGTTCCGGCTTGAGGGTCGGCGAAATAGAGCTTATATCTTCCCTGCTGCCAGGAACTGAAAACGACTTGATTATCGGGAGAAAAGGCAGCTTCGCGCACGTCATAACCCGGCCGAGCGAGTTCGCGCTCTGCACTAGGTTGAGTTGCTTCTTCCCCAACCTCAATCCGACGAATCCACAAACTGCCGCGACCTCGCACCTCGCGGATGTACGCCAATAGCTCACCCCGCGGTGACACGACTGGCTGCTCAGCATCACTAGCTTCGATGGTGCGAAGCTGGTTACCGCTTTGTAGACCCGCCAGTTTTAAAGCGCACGATCTGAGAACCGTGGTTTGTTGCCACTTCGGCCCAACTCGTGTGACCGTCGTTCATCGTCGTCGGGTGAAACCAGTCGCCACCGCCCCCATACGGCGTGATCGAACCGGCACGTAGTTCGTGAACGACGTAGGCATCTCGCGCTGAAGGACTAAACCCGGGGACCAAGGCGCCAAAGAACAAGCTGTTGGAGGCCACTGCGGGATCCAGTGCAATGGCAGAGCCGACAGAAGTGGTCACACGCGTTCTGTAGTTATCGAACTGTCCGGCCAGGTGGTGAATGTCTAGCACAAAGCCGCCTGCGCTCATGGCGACGAACGCCACTGCGGCTAAGGCCGAAGGGCGCGTCCTCAGGCGACTTCTGAAAGATTCGGCGGGGTCCGCCCCCAGAATCCATAGCAGTACTCCCGCAAGCAGAATCATAAAATATAGGCGGGGGAAAAAAAGCAGGCTCTCCCAGCCGCGCGGATTTGCGCGGTATAGGCGATCGTAGGGCAGACAGGCGAGCGCATAAAGCGTGACGAACACGCCTGCTGTGGCCACCTGCCGGCGCGCCATCAGGTAATCGACCACCAGAGTCGCGGTCAAAATCAGGACCAGGAAATCAGAAGGCAGCAATTCCGAGGACAGCAGTAATAGGAGAAAACAGTAAGTTGCCCATTCCAACTTCTCGCGTGACGGCTTTGTGCTCCTGAAAACGATTGCCCATAAGAAAACGACAAAGATAAAGGCATGGGTCAGCGAGTGCAGCAGGGCGTAAAGAGACGGGAGGTGGGCTACCGGCGCCGGATTTAGCTCCGGTTCCAAAATGAATAGCCGGCGGAGCAAGGCATTCAGCGAATCCCACCAAGTGGAATACGGATCAATGCTCTCTCCTCTCAAGCCCCAGGGGAGCACTTCGCGCAAGTAGGTGCGGCACGCATCCGCTCCGAAAACGCGGATGGAGAGTACCGCGGCACCGGCGATTCCAACGGCCAGGCCGGAAGCGGCCCGCCACTGTTTCCGGATCAGGAAAAACCACAGGAACAGCGCGGGATATATCTTCAGGGTGGCCGCGCACGCCAGGAATATGCCGGATAAAAAACGCCAATTCTCGAAATACAGCCAAGCCGCCAGAGCCAGCAAGAACAGTGGGATCACGTGCACTTGACCCAAAAGGAAGTTCTGGCGGAGGGGAGCAACTGCCAGGAAGGTAAGCACGCCAATTCGTCGCCAAGTCAGAGTCGTAATCCGCTTGAGAATCGCAGCCACCAACCACAAGAACCCCAGACTCATGACCAGCCAGCCGCGATTTGCCTGTAAGGGGGGAAGCGCAGACAAAGGCAGGACCATCAGCGCCGAAGGCAGAGTCGAAGGTAGAAAGCCAACCAGGGGCCGGTCTATTCCCGCGTAGTCTTTTTGGCGCTGAAACCACGTCCACTCATATACTCGCTCGACCGGATAGCCCTCGCGATAGACACGCGCGGCAAGATAGTAGTTGGTAAAGTCCGAATCCAGGTGACTCCACGCGGGAATGAATCCTCTGGCTACAAACAAGACGAGTAAGAAGGCCATGAGCAGCCTCTCGGCCCAAACGGTCCACGGGAAGGGGCGAATCAAGTCGGGAGTCGCGGCGGGGCAAATCAGGGTGCCAGGGGCTTGCATGACCGGGATCCTCTAGCCTCCTTGTGGCTCACAGGTCTGTGCACGCCGTGAGTCGTCAACAAATCGCGAAAGAAAGGCGCGGCCATCGCGGGATCGCTGCCGTACGCCAGATGGTACGCCGGTAACCGTCCCAGAGCTTCGAGAATCTGCAAGCGGTTTTCCTCGAATCGATCGTCGTCTTTGAAGGCGACGCTTGCGGATAGCCATCTGGAACGATCGGCCCCTGTCAACAGAACCAACTGTGGGTCAGAGGCGGCCTCCCGTTCGAGAACAACGGTACAAACTGGAGTCACCACATTGGCTTGTCCCGCATCAAGCTTGGGTTTCGCCAAATAGTAGAAATTGAAGTCACAATAGGAAAACTGTTGTGTCACCGGCTCAAGTTCGGGCAGGAACTGCAGTGCCTCAGGACGAAATGCAACCGGAACGAAGTCATCCCAGGCCTGCAGTCCGCTGTTCCCAATCTCCAGAAACACCGCCTGATCCGCGTAGTACGTCAGTCCTCCTTGGGCAGACAGATAGCTTGCAGTGGTTTTGCCCTGATTGGGGGAACCCAACACGAGAAGCCCCTTCGTTCCCAGGGCAACACATGCGGCTGCAAAGGGAACCAATCCCAGGCTGCCCGCCGTCATGTAAAACAAAGTGTCGATAAACGGACTGGTAAATCCCGGCGCGTCTTCGACTAGACCTTCGGAAACAAAAGCAATCGCTTCGCGGGCGTCGATGTCAACTGCCAGGAAATTCCTTTGCCCAAATTCGGCAAAACGAAGCCCGTGATCCGAGAAGGCAGATCTTTTGGGCCAGGGAGGACTCATGGGAACATCCGATTGGCTCACGAGCCTCCATGTGAACGCCGGCGGCCCCTTCGGTGACCCCGGATAACGCGCGAATAATTCCACTAAGTGCTGCAGAATTCTCGGACTGTTGGTTTCCAGCCGCACGGAGCGACCCATAACAGGCAAGGTAGCCGTGTATGGAGTTGGCGTGAAACGGCGGAGGGGATCCTCTTGGCGCTTCCGGTCTGAGAGTCTCGAGCAGGTGGGTACGGGATCAGCCGCAGGTGCCATTTCCCTGAACCGCCTGTCGCCCATTGCGTGTTTCATATTAGAGTGCCCTGGGTGGGCGATGTTCTTTCATTTTCCAGGAATGGCTGATCAATCAAGCTCACGCAAAGTGCTGCAAGATGTTCCGCGCGACGGTGTGCGGATCGCCGCCATATTGTAGGAGCCAGCACGGAATGTCCACCAATTTCTCCATCGTCTCCGACCGCTTTGCGACCGCGTCCGGCACTTCTGCCATCAGGTCTTGGTTCAGCCGGTTCAGAGCCTCGGTGGACGACATTCGACTCATGCGGAATGCCGTAGCCTGCTGCCGTTCCAAAAAGATCAGTGAACGCGGCCGGCAACGTTGAACTTGCTCCACCCCGAAACGAGCTTCCGGGTCAAACCAGAAAGCGGGCTCCCCAGCCTGAGTCTCGGCTGGTTGCTCGTTCTGCAATTCTTGAAACCATACCGCGGCCTCGCGGCGCAACTTGATCCGAGTCGGCAATCCCCAGACGAACATTTCACCGTTGTCCAGGGAGCAAAACGCGCGGTCGTCAGAGAGGAAGCCACAGCCTATCTGAGAGAGCGCCAATGCCAGAGTCGACTTTCCGGACTGGGACGGACCGGCCAGGAGAATGCCATCGTGATTCTTCGCGACACAGGCGCAGTGCAACTCTGCAATACCAACGGAAGCGCCCACGATGGTGAGGAGTATCGGGAAAACCACTGTTCTCCAATACCTGGCGTCGGCGGCCATGCCCGCTGAAAACCGTCCAATTACACGGCGTGTCCGAAGGTCGGCGATCATCGAGCTTCCCGCATCGAATCCAGCAAAGACTAGATGGTCGAGTCCTCGCACATAGGGCCTTGGCCAGGGCGGTTGCGCACGGTCAGCTCGATTCACCCAAAATCGGATGGAGAAGGCGACGGACACCGGCGACACGACCGGCAGAAAGCTATGGCGCGCGGCTTCGAGGAGTTGCTCCCAATTCGTCGAGAGGCTGAAAATGGCACCAGCCGCCGTGTAGGTTTCACACCGCTGGGTCTCGGCGTCCTTGTGCAGAAAATCTCGGGGGCTCACATCGACACGCACGATTCCAAGTCCGCAGGGGGAACAAACCCTCCCTCTCCGCAGCTACAATATTCTCCAAAAGTGGGGGGAGCACTTGTCAATTTCTTGTCAACAACTTGTAAACCTTTTCGCGTGCAGGAGCGTACCCACTG